>JARGPL010000040.1 GCA_029210175.1 Minwuia sp.
ACCTCAGAGCCGTCGGCGCACGCACTATCGACCAACTCTGGCGCGCCATCGGAGACATCACCCGCCTCTACACACCCGATGAATGCACAAACTTCTTCCAGGCTGCAAACTATGTCCAAACAATTTAGTCCGATGCTCTAGCCGGAGATCACATGGAACGTGCGGTCACCGCCCGCGCCCGACTGTCCGCCCTGTCCTTCTCGAGCCAGAGCGGGCTGTAGTCCCGTTCAGCATAGAATGCGCGCACCTGCGGCCAGACCTGCGTCACCCTTGCGCCCCAACTGCGTTCAGGCCCTTTCTCCAGCAATGCGGCCAGGGTCGGTACTGCGCGGACCTGACCCGTCGGGGCCAAGACGAAAAGCAACGCCAGCAGCGCAACCAGCATGGTCGACATTTGCGCATGTCGCGAGATCGGGAACCTGGTGGGGCTGGTCATGACAGTCTCCGGTTCTATCGCTGGTCCTGCGGAGCCGCAGCAGCGATACGAATCACCCGGCAATGATCGCATATCCGCGAACCGTGCTGGGAAAGCCGGACCCTTGCGCCATCACAGGTCGGCGTGAACGCGCAGGTACAGGGCTGCGTTCAAGCTGCGTTCAGGCTGCGCGCCAGATCACCAGCCAGAGATCGCTGTCCAGCGGTCCACCTGCCGGAATGTCGGGGAATGGCGGCATGTGCTGCACGCCATCGTGCGGGTGGAACACGGCGTCATCCCCTGCCCAGCGGGTGACAAAGGCCCGACGGCGACGGTCGTTGCGGGTATTGCCCGGCGCATGATGGACCAGCATGGCGTGATGAATGCTGCAGTCACCGGGTTCCAGTTCGAACTGCACGATGTCATGCCTGTCCCGCTCCGCCTCGATGTCCGGCACCGGGGGCAGTTGCTCCGTGAACTTCGTCTGACCGGAGAATGATTCCGGTTTCAGGCGCTGGCCCCAGCGGTGACTGCCCTTGATGTATTCGACCGCACCCGTGTCCGCCGTGACCGAATCCAGCGCCAGCCAGAGAGTGCAGACCTGATCGCCAAGCACCGGCCAGTAGGGCTGATCGTGATGCCAGGGCGTCTCCACCGGTGTTCCCGGTTCCTTGATCAGCCACTGATCGAAGAAGATGTTGCCCTTTCGCGCGCCCATCACGCGGGCCGCGATCTCTGCGGCGTCGGATTCATGGACGAACTTCCGGCAAAGGCCATTGCGCAGCCAGGTGAAGGTATCGAAGAAGAACCGACCTTCCCTGTCGCGCATCTGCGCCACTTCCATCGTCAGGTCCGTCGGTTCCGCCGCCATGCACTGTTCCGCCGCTTCACGCAGCATCTCGACGACATCCATGTCGAACAGCCCGCGCAGGCAGACAATGCCGTCCCGGTCGTAGGTTTCGATTTCCGCGGCGGTAATGGCGCGTTTCAGCATGACGGGCGACCCTTTCATCGACAGTTGACGAATGATGCTACAGGCCGCGCCGGGGTTCAATCAGCCCCACAAGGCACCACCGGCCGGACTGACGGTGGAACCGTCGTAGTCGAGGCCTGGAACGCGGTCCTGCTTCAGCATCAGCGGGCCATCGATATCCGTGAAATCCGCCCCCTGGGCGACCAGCAGGGCCGGGGCCATGGCCAGGCTGGTCGCCACCATGCAGCCAACCATGACCTGGAACCCCTGTTCGCGCGCCGCAGCCCGCAGGCGCAGGGCCTCCGTCAGGCCACCGGTCTTGTCGAGCTTGATGTTCACGATGTCGTAGCGGCCTTTCAACCCCGGCAGGCTGTCGCTGGCATGGCAGCTTTCGTCGGCGCAGATCGGCACGGCACGGCTGACCGTGCCAAGGGCGGCATCATCCCCGGCGCGCAAAGGCTGTTCGATCATCTTGACGTCCAGGTCGGCGAAGGCTGCAAACAGTTCCGTCAGCTGATCGGGTTTCCAGCCCTCGTTGGCATCGACCACCAGCACTGAATCCGGCGCCGCCTTGCGGACAGCCCGGGCACGGGCAACGTCGCCTTCCGGGTTGCCGAGTTTCAGCTTGAGCAGCGGGCGGTGCGCTTCCCCTGCCGCCACCTCGGCCATCTTCTCCGGGTCATCAAGTGTCACCGTGAAGGCCGTCACCACAGGCCCGGGGGCCACCACGCCGGCAAGTTCGTGCACCGGTCGACCGGTCTGTTTCGCCTCCAGGTCCCACAGCGCGCAATCAACGGCATTGCGTGCCGCCCCTGCGGCCATCAGGTCCAGCAGGGCCTCCCGATCCGCGCCAGCCTCGATGGCTTTCTGTGCGTCCCTGATCTGCTGTTCGACTTTCTCGAAGGTTTCACCATAGCGGCGATAGGGTACGCATTCCCCCCGCCCGGTCACGCCATCCTGCGTTACCTGAGCCACCAGCACTTCGGCCTTGGTCTTGGTGCCACGGGAAATGCGGAAGGTGCCACGGATCGGCCAGACTTCGCGCTGAAACGAGAGCTGCCTCACGCCAGGGCATCCACCAGCGCGGCAACGCCGGTGCGAACAGGATCGACGGCAGGCAGACCATGCTGATCTGAAAGCTGTTTCAGGCAATCGGTCGCCGCCGCATCCGTCAGGGCACTGGTGTTGACCGCAATACCGATGCAGCGGACATCCGGATTGGTCAGTTTCGCCGCCTCCACATGCCAGCGAATGCAGTCATTGATTGGCGGAATCGGGTGTTCGACATTGCGCATCTTGCGCCGGGTAGGTTCGTGACACATGACCAGCGCATCGGGCTGCGACCCGTGGATCAGCCCCATCGTCACCCCGGCAAAGGACGGGTGAAACAGGGATCCCTGCCCCTCCATCACGTCCCAGTGGTCGGGATCGTTGGGGGGGCCGAGCAATTCAGCCGCGCCGGAAATGAAGTCGGCCACGACAGCATCAACAGAGATACCCGAACCGGCGATGAAGATGCCGGTCTGGCCAGTGGCGCGGAAATCCGCCTTCCAGCCCCGCGCCTGCATTTCTGCGGCAATGGCCAGCGATGTGTACATCTTGCCAACCGAACAATCGGTGCCAACGGTCAGCAGCCGCTTGCCGGGCCGTTTCGTGCCCTTGCCCGTCGGCAGATTGCCCGCAGGCGCGTGGCGCACATCGAACAGGCTGCGACCGGTGCGTGCTGCTGCTGCTGCCACTTCAGGCTGGGTGGTGAGGCGCATGTGCAGGCCCGACGCGACGTCCATGCCCGCCTCCAGTGCCTCGACGATAGCGGCGGCCCAATGGTCGGGCAGAACCCCTCCCGGGTTGACGGCCCCGATCACCAGCGTCGCCGCGCCCGCCGCGCGCCCTTCCGCGATGGACATGTCCGCCAGCCCCAGGTCGGCCTTGCAGTTGGCAAAGCGTACCTGGCCGATGCAGTCAGCCTTGCGCCAATGCACAACACCTGTGGCGGTCTTGGCGGCGAGCTGGTCGTGCACATCCCCCAGGAACATCAGATAGGGGGCGCGAATGTCGATGTTGCCGGTCATTGCTGCTGCTCCTGCTGGGCCTGGATCCGGGCGAGTTCCGTCTTGAGGCGGTCCATTTCGTCCGCCGCCAGCTGCATGAAATCATCTTCGGCCCAACGGCGGTAGTTGCCGAGCGTGTAGGCCAGCGCGTTCTCGTAGTACATGAACGCATTCATGCGGTTGGCCAGATAGTTGTTGCGCGTGGACTTCACGGTCGCGGGCACGCCGACAACGATGGAATTCGCCGGCACGACCTGATTTTCCCGCACGAAGGCGTTCTGTCCGATGATGCAATTGTCGCCGACCACGGCGCCGTCCATGACGGTCGCGTTGATACCGACCAGCACATTGTCCCCCAGCTGGCAGCCATGGATGATCGCGTGGTGCGTGATCGAACAGTCCTGACCGATGATCGACGGGGTGTGTGACCCCACATGCAGCATGCAGAAATCCTGGATGTTGCTGCGCTTGCCGACAACGATTTCCCTGACCTCTGCCCGCATGGCGACAAACGCCCAGACGGACGCCTGCTCCTCGATCGTGACCTTGCCGAATATCCGCGCGGTTTCATCGATATATGCCGGATCGTTCAGGGTGACGTCAGGTCCAAATATCGCCATCTCGGTGTCTTCCCCCCAGAAGGATTGCCGGTTGCAGGCAGGATCAGCGCGCAAACTCGGGTTCATGGAATTCGGGCCGTTGCAGGTCCGCGTCCAGCGGTGCGCCCTCGGACTGGCGCGATGTGCGACGTGACAGGGTAATTGCCCGGCGCTGATAGTACAGTGCCCGCTGCCGTTCATAGTGATTGTCGCCGTTGCGGATTGCCTCCGTCGCCGGATAGGCAATCATGCGATCCGACAGTTCCTCCGCCGTTCCGTGGGCAATGCGTCCGGGCACCCTGGTGATCAGTGCAAAGGGGTCCGCCGCCTCCGCTGCCACATAGCCCACCGCATCACGCAGATTGGATGGTCCGAGGATCGGCAGCACCAGATAGGGTCCGGCGGGCACACCAATGCGGTGCAGGGTCTGGCCGAAGTCCGCATGATGCGGTTCCCAGCCGAACCACATGTCTGCGACGTCAAAGATGCCGCCAAGCCCCAGCGTGGTGTTCAGTGCAAAGCGCCCCACGGACAGGCTCGCCTTGGTCAATTCACCCTGCAGCAGATCATTCACGAAGATGATCGGTTCACTGTAATTGTGGACGGCGTTGGCGAACCCGGTCTGTACCGGATCCGGGGCGTGACCCAGTACCCAGGTGATGGGCCGCAGGATCGCGAGATCAACGGCCTGATTGAAGCCATAGAACAGCCAGTTGACGGGTTGCAGCGGGTCCCAGGGTTCCTCGACCGCCACAAGCGGCGGCAGCTCGGCGCTGCGGCGGCCCCGTTCCGCGCCAACGGAGGGCAAGGGCGCAATGGTTTCGACCGGTCTGGTCCGGAATCGATCAAGCGCAGGCTGGCTGTACCAGAATCCGACTTCATCGCTGCCTTGGGCAAATGTGTCCTGCGAAGCAGGTGCGACCGTACCGGCTGCGACCCTGATCTGCGATGCGAAGCCGGGGAAACTTCCACTGACCGCGCGGCTGATGGGGCCACGCGCCTCCGGCATGCGGTCGGACATGTAGCCCACGATCGCGGCCGCCTGAGCCGGGTTTCCCGCAGCGTTGATGACCGCAACCGAGGCCGCGTGTTCATTGCCCGGCTTCAGGTCAGACAGGCCCTGCGTCCGCAAGGCCTCCGCATTGCGTGCCCGCGCCTCGACAATGCCCCGGTCCAGCCTTTCCTGCAGGGTCGGGGAAAGCGAGGATTGCGCCTCGACCCCATGCGTGCCGATCACCAGCGCGATGAACGCAAGCAGGACCATGGCGCGGAAGCTGCGACAGCCCCTGGCGATACGGACCCTATTCATGTGTGGTCGGGGCCGGGTTGAATGTGTCGGCAAACCGGACTGCCTCGGCCACTTCCATGATCCCCATCTCCTGCTTCAGTTCTTCGGCCATGGCCAGAGCATCAGGGTAATCCTGCCGCGCCGCAAGCAACGCAAACCCCAACGCCTTCACGGTGTCCACCGCAACGCCTTCTCCGGTGGCGAGCCGCCGGGCCAGATGGTCCTGCGCGCCCGCATGACCATGGCGCGCGGCCCGGTCGAACCATTCGACTGCCTGCACCGGATCTGCGGCCACGCCGAGGCCGTCCCGATAGGCCTTGCCCATGTTGTATTCGGCACGTGCATAGCCATCCTCCGCCGCACGGCGGATGTGCGCGATGGCACGCGTCGCATCCGCATCACCGCCAACACCATCAAGCATCATCTTGCCCAGTGTGTAACGGGCCCGGGACAGCCCGGCATCTGCCGCCTGTTCCAGTCGGGTGCGGGCTGCATCGATTCGGACAGGGTCATTCCCCGCCAGTTCCAGTTCCAGCAAGGCGAGATTGTGTGCGGCTATGGCCAGCCCCTGATCCGCCGCAGCCGTCCAGAGCGCTGTGGCGCGGGCTGGATCGGCGGCCACGCCATCCCCGGCATCATACAAGGCGCCCAGATTGAACTGGGCTTTCGGGTCGCCACCCTCGGCCAGGGATTCCCATATCTTCCGGGCGGTTTCGACATCGCCATCATGATAGGCACGCAGGCCGTCGGCAACGGTGTCCTCAGCCGATGCTGCAGTCTGCATCGCGCCGACGAACAGCGCGCACAGCAGTGCCGCCACAGCTGTCCGCAAGGCTTCCGACGTCCGCATCTGCATCCTCCATCATCTGACGGAGGAAACTGTCACAGACTGGATGCCGGACGCAACTCGTGAACGTTGCTGGCTCCCTTGCCAGGCTTCCGGTCCGGTTTCGCGGCGGCATCGGGGGATGCGGTGGCCCCTGCCCCCGATTTCTTCAGTCCCCAGGGGGAAGTCAGCAACCATTGCGTCAGGTCATCCGCAGGCAGCGGACGGGCCATGAAATAGCCCTGAGCGTAATCACAGCCGATCTCAACCAATGTACGCAGGGTCTGCTCATCCTCCACACCTTCCGCAACGACCGTCATGCCGAGATTGTGGCCCAGGTCGATCAGGGAGGAAACGATCACCCAGTCATCGGGGGACGTGGACATGCCAATGACAAAGGACTTGTCGACCTTCAGTTCCTCGACCGGCAGCCGACGGATGTACGACAGGCAGGTGTAGCCCGTGCCGAAGTCATCGATCGAGATGCCGATGCCCAGATTGTCCAACTGGTTCAGCGTTGCTGTCGCACGATCCACATCCAGGATGATCGCACTTTCGGTGATTTCCAGCATCAGCTTCGCCGGATCCGTCGACCAGCGCCGCATCATGTCCTGAACCTGACCCGGGAACCGTGCGTCCTGCAGGGTCTTGGCCGACAGGTTGACCGCGACGGTCAGGTCAATGCCTTCCGCACGCCAGGCTGTCTGCTGGGCCAATGTGTGGTTCAGCACGTGCATGGTCAGCTTGTCGATCAGACCGGCATCCTCAGCCAGCGGGATGAACGCGTCCGGGAAAACCATGCCGCGTTCAGGGTGACGCCAGCGCACCAGCGCCTCGACACCGTGGATCTGCTGCGTCCGCAGATTGATCTTTGGCTGGAATGTCATGAACAGCTGGCGGTCGCCATCTTCCAGCGCCAGCTTGAATTCTTCCACCAGCGGTCGGCCATTGTCCTTGTCGTGGTGGCGTCCTGCCACATGCACGGCGAAGCGCTGATTGTCGCGCCGACCGTCACGCATGGCGTTCTCCGCCCTGACCAGCAGCGTCGTGCCCTTCGTACCGTGGGTCGGGTACAGGGCAATGCCCATGCGTACACCGATGCTGAAGGTGTGTTCGTTCAGATCGAAGGGCATGTCCAGCGCGGCGATGATCTTGGCAGCGGCCCGTTCGGCCCCTTCCTGCGATGCACCCGTTGGCAGGATGACACCGAATTCATCATCGCCGAGACGTGCCAGAGTATCGGACCGGCGCAGGGCGGAACTGATCCGTTCGGCCACGGCACGCAGCAGATGATCACCCACCTGATGCCCCATCTCACCGTTGATCCGGTTGAAGCCATTGATGTTGCAGGTCAGGATCGCCAGCGGTGTCCGCTGCCGGTCACCCAGCGAAAGTGCCTGATCCAGCCGGTCGAAGAAGAGCGAACGGTTCGGCAGATCGGTCAGATTGTCGTGCAGTACATTGTGGACCCGCTGTGCCTCCGCCAGCGACAGCGCGCGCTCCGTGCGGGCGGATCGGCTGGCGTTCCAGATGGCGCGCACGACCCGGTCGATGCTGAGGTCCTTGGACGTGATGCAATCGGCAACATTGGACCGCAGCAAGTCGACCATCTCCGACGATGACAGGCCATCGGCTATGACGATGATCGGCAGGCTGATGCCCTTGTCCAGCATGCGGAACCGCAGGTTCTTCGCCGCCTCGGCATCGCGACCGACGTCCAGCAGGATGCAGTCGAACTGATCAACTTCGGCCGCCTGGACCGCTTCTTCGAGTGTCGCGACCCGATGGCCAACGACAGACGTGCCGCCAACGTTCAAACGCGGCGCGATCTCATCCAACCGACTCCGGCCGGATGTAACCGTCAGAACCTGAAAACGACCTTCGTGCATACTGCTGCCCCTGGGCAAAGAATCCCTGCACGGCCTTCTGCCATGTCCCGTTCCGGCGTCAGGTGACGGGCCGGATTGGAGACCACTGTTAATGGCCAGCGGTAAAGAACCCCTTAATCGGCGTCCCCGACGCCACACCTGTGACCAGCAGAAGTCAGGGGTCGCATGTTCAGTAGGTTGTGCCCCACTTCAGGTAACGGTAGCGGTCGCCGGATGTGACGCTGATGCCGGAAATTCCGCCATCACGGCCAAGGGTCAGAGGGACAGAAACCCCGGGATCCCCAAGCTTCCAGATCTTTCGGTAGAGGTCCGACATGGACCGGACCGGTTCTCCGTCCACTTCGAGAATGATGTCGCCGGGGCGCAGACCTGCCAGTGCAGCCGGACCATCGGCGGCGACGTATGTCACCACGACATACCCCCTCTGATCATTGCTGAAGACACCCAGCCAGGGCCGTTCCGACGCGCGGCCCTTGCCGATGGCCAGCATGTCACCCAGCGCGCGTTTCAGGGCATTGACGGGGACAAACATGTTGCCGGAGCCTCGGGTCGGCCGACGCCGCGCATCGCGCACGTACAGCGACCCGACACCAATCAGCCGCCAGTCCGGTCCGAACAGGGCCGCCCCCTGCCATTCCGGCACGGCCGGTGTCGTGAAGACGGCGTCTTCCAGCAGGTACTCCCAATAACCGCTGAAGTCCCGAACGTCGGCAACGGCTGCTGGCCAGGCACCCTGCTTGCCCTTGAAGCCTGCGATCAGCACCGGCATGTCCGTGTCCAGTTCGCTGGAATCGCCCAGGCGCGCCGCCGGACGGTTCAATGGGCCTTGCGCCCGCAGCAGCCCGAGGCCCGTCGCATGATCATAGGCAACCACCTCCGCCGGGACGGCATTGCCGTCGATGTCGGTCACGGTCGCGGTCATGGCTTCCAGAATCAGATAGCCGATGGTGAGCACCAGACCGGAATCATCGATCACGACGCCCGTGCCATGGCGCGCAACGCCCAGTGCCTGTGCGGTCCGCCCATCCGGCGCAATCTCCGCGTCAACCCGGACAAGGCTGTCCAGGGCCCGCTGGAATGGCGTTTCACTTGCCTGGGCAGTCGAAACGAGGATGATCGGACAGAGGGCCAGAAGGAAGAGCCGACGAAGCAATGTACGCATGTTCATACCCCTTTGATGCAAGAGCCTAGCGCCTGGCCCGGGACTCAGCCAGCCTGGGGCAATCACATGAAAGCGACCCGATGAGTATTCAGCCCCCTCCCGCCCGCCTGGGTGACACCCTGGACGACGTCGATACCCCGGCGCTGCTGATCGATCTGGATGCATTCGAACGCAATCTGGACCGGATGCAGGCGCTGGCCGATGCAGCCGGTGTGCACCTGCGCCCCCATGCCAAGACACACAAATCGGTCGACGTGGCGCAGGCACAGATGATCCGCGGTGCCATCGGCCAGTGCTGTCAGAAGGTGTCGGAGGCCGAGGTTCTTGTGCATGGCGGCATCGACAACGTACTGGTCAGCAACCAGATCGTGGGTCATCGCAAGCTGTCTCGCCTTGCGCGGCTGGCGCGGCTGGCCACGGTGGGGGTCTGTGTCGATGACGCTGGCAACATCGCGGAATTGTCACAGCATGCGACAGCACATGGCGTGGAACTGCAGGTCCATCTCGAAATCGATGTGGGCATGGGCCGGTGCGGGGTTCCGGCAGACGCCGCGGCTGTCGCGCTGTGTCGCCAGATCATTGACGCACCGGGCCTCGCCTTCGCCGGGATCCAGGCCTACCACGGGCGGGCGCAGCACATTCGCGGCGCGGGGGAGCGCGCAGGCGCTATCCGGCACGCGGCCGGGGTGGTGCAG
The DNA here is from genome assembly GCA_029210175.1 of Minwuia sp. Taxonomy (GTDB): domain Bacteria; phylum Pseudomonadota; class Alphaproteobacteria; order Minwuiales; family Minwuiaceae; genus Minwuia. Next base: position 9,899 of record JARGPL010000040.1, read on the forward strand.
ACCATGCTGGGTTTGCTGCGGGATGCCGACATCATCGGTCCGACGGTCACCGGTGCAGGCACAGGCACGGCCCCGTTCGAGGCCGAATCCGGTCTCTGGACAGAGCTTCAGGCCGGATCCTATGCGTTCATGGATGCCGATTATGCCCGCAACCTCGGGCCGGACGGCGATCCGGACAGCCGTTTCGAACACAGTCTGTATCTGCTGGCGACGATCATGAGCACGGCAAGGGCGGGCACAGCCATCTGCGATGTGGGCCTGAAGTCCACCAGCCTGGAAAGCGGCCTGCCGCTGGTCGCAGGACTGCCCGGCGCCAGCTATGTCGGCCCGTCGGACGAACATGGGACACTCAGCCTGGATGCAGGTCATCAGGTGAAACTGGGGCAGAAACTGCGGCTGATTCCCGGTCACTGTGATCCGACGATCAACCTCCACGACTGGTATGTCGGGTACCGAAATGGTGTTGTGGAGCGCATCTGGCCCGTGTCGGCCCGCGGCGCATTTTTCTGAAGGAGGCCCGATCGTGGCCCTTGAACCAGCTATCCTGACTGTTGCCCCCAACGGCGCGCGTCGCACCACGGGCGATCATGCGGCCTTGCCGGTGATCCCCGCCACCCTGGCCGAGACCGCCCTGGCCTGTCGAGATGCCGGGGCCGCCATGATTCATCTGCATGTGCGCGATTCAGGCCAGCGCCACAGTCTCGATCCCGGCCTCTACAGGCAAGCCATCGAGGCCATTCGTGAGGCCGTTGGCGATGATCTGATCGTGCAGGCGACAAGCGAGGCGGCAGGCATCTATCAGGCTCCGGCACAGCTGGCCGCCATGCGGGCGCTGGCACCGGAGGCCGTATCCGTGGGGCTTCGGGAATTCGTGCCCGATGACACCGACAGGGACGCGGTTGCCGACTTCGCTGCCTTCCTCGCCTTCGCGGAGGAGAACCGGATGCTGGTGCAGCATATCCTCTATGACGCGACCGACGTGGCGCGTTTCATCCGCCTCAGGGCCAGCGGCCACATCCCGGCGGGCCGGGCGCATGCGCTGTTCGTGCTGGGACGCTATAGTCAGGGCCAGCAATCGGCACCTGCTGATCTGGCTCCCTTTCTGGCGGCCATGCAGACCGCGCCGGATCATGCGAACTGGCTCTGGGCCGTATGCGCCTTTGGTGCGCAGGAAGCCGCGTGCGCCGCACGGGCGCTGGAACTGTCCGGTCATGCCCGTGTCGGATTCGAGAACAATCTGCTGCTGGCCGACGGCAGCATGGCCCCCGACAATGCATCCCTCGTGGCGCAGGCCGCTGCTGCCGCGTCCGCCCTGGACCGCCCGCTTGCGAACGCGGCCACAGCCCGACAGATGATGCGCAACGGCTGACAAGCCATCTGCACAGGCTGCAAGGAACCTGTTCGGGCGGCCGGCGTTACGCATCGGGGTGACCATCGGCCTTAAACTGTCGTTGGGACCGCCCATATGTGAACGGCGGCCACAGCCGCCGACAGAGCAGTACAGGAGAGTTAGACAATGACATTACGTTCAACCCTGATCGCCGGTTTCGCCGCGGCAGGTATCGCCCTGACCGGCGCCGCAGCCCACGCGGCGGAGAACCGTGAACAGGCCCGCGCCGAGTTGCAGGAAGCCTGGGCGGCCATTCAGGACTATTCGGTCGACAAGAAGGATCAGGCGATCGAAAAGGCCGAGGCGCTGATCGTGGCTCTGGATGCCCGTATCGAGGACATGAGCGACGAGGCCGCCGACGCAAGTGGCGAAGCACGCGAAGCCCTCGACGCCCGCATCGAGGATCTGAAGGATCTGCGCGCCGACGCGGCAGCAAAGCTGGAAGACCTGCGCGAAGGCTCAGCTGATACCTGGGACCGGGTCAAGGCATCGTTCAGTGATGCGGTCGATGCATTCCGTACCCGCTGGAACGAAGCCACCGAATAGCGCAAGCCGGGGAAAACCCGATCACAGACGCGGTCCAGCAGATCAATCGCGGATCACCGCGATATGACCGACATTGCGATCCTCGACCAGCAGTCGTTCGCTGATGCTGACAGACACGATGATGACGTCGACACTGCCCGTCCCCATCGTGAAGGGCACGAACATGTTGTCGGTTGATCGCCAGCTGTCTGCGAAGAGGATGCTGGACCGCGTCAGGACCGGCGCGGCCTCTGCCACCACGCGCCTGTAGGGCACAAGCATCCGTTCGAGGTCTGGTCCATACAGGTCGCGATCCAGCATCCGACCCGTCGCGTTGCGCCCGGCCAGCTGAGTGATGGCGGTGCCGACAAGCCGGTACCGGAATGCCGCCCCACCCGACAGCACCTCGACCACCGCAAGCGTCGGCAACAGCCTCGGAACGGCTTCCGGCCTGAAACCGGCGCGCGAAGGCAAGCCGCCACCTGCCTCCACCCGCAGGTCCTGCCAGAGTTTCAGCAGGACACCGGCGGGTGAGGTGGGTACGAAAGGTTCGACAGGCTGCCAGAACGAGTCTTCAGGCGTCGCAGTCAGTGTTTGCGCCCGACAAGAAATTTCAGACCATCCGGTCTGACATCCTCGATACGTTCACAGCCAGCAGCCATGACCACGGTGTCTCCCGGCCCATAGCTGGTGGCCTCGCCATCGACTGTCAGCGTGATTCCGCCCTCAACCACCATGGCCCGAACGGCGAAGTCACGCGCATGCGCGTCATTGTGACAGCCGGGTTCCAGCGATTTCACGCCAGCATTCTCATAGCCGTCGCGTTCCAGCCCGGCCTCGAATTCAGCAGTATTCATTGCATCTTCCTCTTTGTCGTCATCTGTTGTGCCACGGATCAGGCGTAGGGCACGGCAACCTTGCCGATCTTCTCGCGTGAGATGATCATCTTCTGAATCTGGGCTGTACCGTCGCCAATCTGAAGCCCCATTATGTCACGCAGACGCTGCTGGTGCGGCAAATCCATCGCGTAGCCCATGTGACCATGTAACAGCAAGCACTGATGCACGGTCTCGAAGGCGGTCTGTGGCGCAAACCACTTGCACATTGCCGCCTCCGAAGTGTGCGGCAGGCCCTGATCACGCAGCCAGAGCGTCTGGTAGCAGATCAGTTCAGCGGCGCGCATCTTGGTCTCGGCCTCCGCAAGGGGCTGGGTCACGCCCTGATACTTGGCGATGGGATTGCCGAAGGCCTGGCGCTGCTGCACCCATTCCCAGGTTTCGTCCAGCGATGCCCGGGCGCAACCCAGGACCTGCAGGCCGATCAGGGCGCGGGAGTAGTCGAAACCTGCCATGACTTCCTTGAAGCCGGAGCCTTCCGCCCCCAGCCGCATGTGATCCTCGATCTGAACATCGTCGAAGAAGACGGAGCCGCGCCCCACGACCTTCGCCCCTGCATCCTCGAACTTCGATGTGGAAACGCCCTTCGCATCCATCGGCACCAGAAAGGCGGTGACGCCGCGCGCGCCATCATTGGCACCGCTGGTCCGGGCGGCCACGATGATCCAGTCGGCCTGGGTCGCACAGGAAATGGAGGTCTTCTCGCCGTTCAGCACATAGCCGGCATTGGTGCGCTCCGCCTTGCAGATCAGGTTCGCCGCGTCGCTGCCCCCGCGCGGCTCCGTCAGCCCCAAAGCAATCAGCTGTTCACCTCGACAGACCGGCGGCAGCACCTTGCGGCGTACATCCGGGTCGGCATGGCGGGCGACGATGTCGCCAAGCAACGATGTCAGCAACGGCGCATAGCCGACGTTCATGTCACCAAGGGAAACTTCCTGCATCAGCAGACCGGCCGTCACCGCATCGACACCGGACCCGCCGAACTCCATCGGCAGGTCGGCCCCCATCAGCCCGACATCGCCCATGGCGGTCAGCAGGCCGTCTTCGTACCCGTCCTGCTTTTCCCGCGACTGGTACTTTGGTGCCAGATGTTCGGCACTGAAACGCCGTGCGGTGTCCCGAAACGCTTCCTGTTCCTCGGTAAATCCAAATTGCATCATCACCCTCCCCGGCAAGAACCCTGATCAACATCGAAGTTTGTTTCACTTGCATTGTAGACAGAGTGCCGCTCCATCATGCTGTCCGCAACAGTCCGGAGACAATTGCCACCATGCGCCTGACCCGCCCGAGAGACCTGAGTGAAGCGCTGGACTTGCTGGCGGACCAGACCTGGCACCTGCTGGGTGGGGGCACGGACCTGTACCCGGCACACGTGGAACGCCCGTTCGCCCACCCCCTGCTCGACCTGACCGGCGTGACCGGGTTGCGCGGCATCCGGCGAACCCTGGACGGCTGGTCGATTGGTGCGACATCGACATGGACGGATGTCGTGCGTGCCGATCTGCCCCCGGCGTTCGATGCGCTGAAAGCCGCAGCGCGTGAGGTTGGATCCATCCAGATCCAGAATGCCGCTACCGTGGCGGGCAACATCTGCAACGCATCACCAGCCGCAGACGGGGTTCCGCCTCTGCTGATCCTGGACGCGGAGGTGGAGGTGGCATCCAGCGCACGCGGCAGCCGCACAGTGGCGCTGCAGGACTTCATTCAGGGCAACCGGGTCACTGATCGGAAGCCTGATGAGATGGTCACCCGCATCCTGATACCGGAAAACGCCGGGACCGGGCGCAGCAGCTTCGTGAAGCTGGGCAGCCGCAAGTATCTCGTCATTTCCATCGCCATGATCGCGGCGCGGCTGGCCGATGGCGAGGCGGCGGTCGCGGCAGGTGCCTGCTCGGTCGTCGCACGGAGACTGGCGCGGCTCGAGACAGTGCTGGCCAGGCGGCAACCGGGGGACGCGTTCAGCGACCTCGTCCAACCGGTGCATTTCGACGACCTGTCACCTATCGACGACGTCCGCGCAAGTGCGCAGTACCGGATCGATGCCGCACGCACCTGCACCATTCGCGCGCTTGAGGAGATCGGGTCATGAGCATGGGCGCGGAGCTTGGGTCGGAAAGCGCGGGCGTGCAGTTCGATTTGAATGGCGAACCGGTGGAGGCGATTTCCGATCCGGCAACCCGCCTCACCAGTGTGCTGCGCGACGAAATGGGACTGAAAGGCACCAAGGTCGGCTGCGATGCCGGGGATTGCGGTGCCTGCACGGTACTGGTCGACGGGGACGCAGTCTGTGCCTGCATGACGCCACTGGCGCAGGTCGAGGACCGGCAGGTGACCACGGTTGAGGGATTGTCCGACAAGGGCGCGATGAACCACCTGCAACGCGCGTTTCTGGACCATGGGGCGGCACAGTGTGGCATCTGCACACCCGGCATGCTGATGGCGGCAACCGCCTTGCTGGCGGGCGAGGACTCCCCGACCGAGCAACAGGTACAGGATGCGCTGGGTGGTGTGCTGTGCCGCTGCACGGGCTATCGACGCATCATCGACGCGGTGATGGATGCCGGCACCCGGATCGAAGGGCGCGGCAAGATCGTCGGCGCAGCCATTCCGCGGATCGACGGGGTGCCGAAAGTGCTTGGGACGGATCGCTTCGGCGATGATGTTGCATCGCAGGATGCCCTGCTGGTGCGGGTGATCCGCAGCCCCTTTCACAGCGCCGACTTCAAGCTCGGTGACCTGGATGCGTTCGTGGACGCGACACCGGGCCTGGTCGCGGCACTGACAGCCGCAGACATTCCCGGTGAAAATCGTTTCGGCGTCATTGCACCGTTTGCCGACCAGCCCGTCTTCGCCGCTGACGGCCATGCACGCTTCAAGGGGGAGGCCGTGGCCGCCCTGGTGGGGGAGCGGCAGGCACTGCTGGATCTGGACCTGGCAGACGTTCCCGTCAAATGGACCGAACGCGAGCCTGCGATGACCCTGGCGGCAGCATCGGCGGCCGAGCCACTGCATGAAAGCCGCCCGGGCAACATCCTGGTGGAGGGGTTCGTGGCACGCGGTGATGTGGACCATGCCCTGCGCGAAGCCGTGTTCGTCGTGCAGGACCACTTCACCACAGCCTACGTCGAGCATGCCTATATCGAGCCGGAAGCGGGCGCCGCATTCCTGCGAGACGATGGCCGCATCGAGATTCAGGCCTGCACCCAGGCACCGCACATGGACCGGGAGGCGGTGGCGACCATCATGGCCGTTGCGGAAGATCAGATCGTGGTGACGCCAACCGCGGTGGGCGGTGGTTTCGGGTCGAAGATCGACGTTTCGGTTCAGCCGATCCTTGCCCTCGCCGTGCACAGGACCGGACAAGCCTGCCGCATCTGCTACACCCGACCGGAGTCCATGCGATCGACCACGAAACGTCACCCGGCAAGCATGCAGGTGATGATCGGCGCTGACGCCGACGGTCTGGTCACCTGTCTGCGCTTCGACGGGGAATTCGATACCGGTGCCTACGCGTCCTGGGGACCGACAGTTGCAAACCGTGTCCCGGTACATGCCTCCGGCCCCTATCTGACACCCACCTATCGGGCACACACTGCGGCGATCCACACCAACGGTCCCGTATCGGGCGCATTCCGCGGCTTTGGCGTGCCCCAGGCAGCTATCGCGCAGGAAACCCTCTACGACCGGCTGGCGGACGCCTGCGGGATCGACCGGCTTGATTTCCGGCTGAAGAATGCGCTCCGCGATGGCCACCCGACCGTGACAGGGCAGACCTTCGAACGCGGCGTCGGCATTCAGGCCTGCCTGACCGCCTTGCAGGACCCGTGGCTGCGTGCGCGCGACGAGGCCAGAGCCTGGAATGCCGCACACGAATCATCGCCCCTGCGTCGTGGTGTCGGGCTGGGCACATGCTGGTACGGCTGTGGCAACACGTCCCTGCCCAATCCATCCACCATCCGGGCGGGCGTGCTGCCGGACGGGCGCCTGCGGCTGCATCAGGGGGCGGTGGATATCGGACAGGGGTCGAACACCGTCATCACGCAGATCTTCGCCGAGGCGCTGGGCGTGCCCACCGACGATATCGAACTGTTCATTGGCGATACGGACGTGACACCAGATGCGGGCAAGACATCAGCGTCCCGCCAGACATTCGTTTCGGGCAAGGCGGCAATGAAGGCAGGGCATGCGTTGCGCGAAGCCCTGCTGCGCCACGGCAACGTTTCGGCAGGTGCTGACATCAGCCTGCGGGAGGGTCAGATCATCCTGCGCGACAAGGGCGCTGAACGGTCGCTGGACCCCGGCGCCCTGCCCGTGGACCAGGATGGTTTCGTGTTTCAGGTGCAGGAGACCTATGACCCGCCGACCACGCCGCTGGATGACAATGGCCAGGGCGAACCCTATGCGCTTTATGGCTACGGCGCGCAGTTGGTGGAACTGACGGTGGATCAATCGCTGGGCACGGTGCAGCTGCTCTGCATCACCGCGGCGCACGACGTGGGCAGGGCGATCAACCCGCAGCTGGTGCAGGGCCAGATTGAAGGCGGCATTGCCCAGGGCATCGGCATGGCGCTGATGGAGGACTACCGGCCCGGGCGGACCGAGAATCTGCACGATTATCTGATCCCCACCATTGGCGACGTGCCCGAAATCCGTTCCATCATCGTCGAAGTGCCCGACGGTGAAGGACCATTCGGTGCCAAGGGGCTGGGGGAACACGTGCTGATCCCCACTGCGCCAGCCATCCTGAACGCCATCCGCGACGCCACGGGCGCCATCGTGCGCGACACGCCGGCCACACCGGACCGGGTGCTGTCAGCGATCAGGGCTGTCGGGAACTGATCTGATCGGTTCGTGACCTGCGGTTCAGCCGCTCGGCCTCAGAATTCCTCGGAGGCCGAGCGTCGGCGGTCAACGTAGGTGCCGACCAGACGATCGACTTCATCCATTTCCTCTTCGTAGAAATGGTTGGCACCGTCGATCTTCTCATAGTCGATGATGATACCCTTCTGCGCCTTCAGGCGATCCACCAGCTTCTGCACATCCGGTTCCGGCACCACATCGTCTTCGGTCCCCTGCACGATGATGCCCGACGACGGGCACGGTGCCAGGAACGTGAAGTCGAACATGTTGGCGGGCGGGGACACGGAAATGAACCCTTCCACCTCCGGACGGCGCATCAGCAGCTGCATGCCGATCCAGGCACCGAAGGAATAGCCCGCGATCCAGCAAGCGCGTGCATCGGGCTGAATCTGCTGCATCCAGTCGAGGGCGGACGCCGCGTCCGACAGTTCTCCGATGCCCTGATCATGTTCGCCCTGGCTGCGCCCGACACCCCGGAAATTGAACCGCAGGACCGAGAAGCCACGCGCCTTGAACAGCTGGAACATGTTGTAGACCAGCCGGTTATTCATGTTGCCGCCATACAGCGGGTGCGCATGAAGGACCAGCGCGATCGGTGCTGTTTCATCCTCGACGTGGTGGTAGCGGCCTTCGAGACGACCTTCCGGTCCATTGAAAATGACTTCAGGCATGGGGGCTGAACGATCCTCAAAATGCAGGTGGGGTGTCGCCGGAAACAAGGAACGAAGCGGCTGAGGAACCCACGGGGCGGCGCATGATATACGCCCATTGTCGCGCCGATTCCAGCTTTCCGGACAGGTGATCCGTTCTGTCGCCTAAACCAGGCGTCGCGAAGGTCAAGGTTTGACGAAATATTTGCGTACAATATATATCGTCTATCGGGTGCTTTTCCGTGCCCGGTGCGCATGAACAGGGAGCGACGCCATGTGGCAGTCTCTTAGATCCGACATCAAGGCCATCATGGCGCGGGACCCCGCCGCCAAGTCGATGCTGGAAGTCGTGCTCTGTTATCCCAGCTTCCATGCCGTTCTGATCTATCGCGCGGCCCACTGGCTGTGGAAGCGCGGGATGTACGTTCCCGGGCGCTGGCTGTCTCAGGTCGGGCGCTTCCTGACCGGTATCGAGATCCACCCCGGAGCCACCATCGGTACAGGTTTCTTCGTCGATCACGGCATGGGTGTCGTCATCGGTGAAACAGCGGAAATCGGCAACAACGTCACCCTGTATCACGACGTGACGCTCGGCGGCGTTGCTCCGTCGGTCAATTCCGCTGCACAGGTGGGGCAAAAGCGCCACCCGACACTGGAAGACGATGTGATCGTCGGATCGGGTGCGCAGGTCCTGGGGCCGATCATCGTGCGCAAGGGCGCGCGCGTTGGTGCGAACGCGGTGGCGGTGAAGGAAGTGCCACCAGGTGCAACCGTCGTCGGCATCCCGGCAGAAGTGGTGAACAAGTCAAAGCCGAGGCTGGTTGGCGACGCGGACGAGCTTGCGCCGGCATTTGCCGCCTATGGCCTGCCTGTCGATGGCGTCACCAACCCTGCTGCGCAGAAGATGGCGACAATGCTGGCGGAACTGGAAGCGCTGCGGGCCCGTGTCGAGGAACTGGAATCCCGGCAACTGGCTGAGGAAAAGCCGCATGTCCGCGTCGTATCCTCATGTGATGATTGACGCCACAGCAGGTGGGTGCTGATCTGGCACCATGCTGAAACAGCGCCACTATCTCGATTTCAACGCGACCACCCCGCTGCGACCCGAAGCCCGGGACGCGATGCAGGACATGATGCGCCATGCGGGAAATCCATCCAGCGTGCATGCGGAGGGGCGATCGGCACGCGGCGCACTGGACAGGGCGCGTCGCCAGGTGGCGCAGCTGGCCGGATGCAGTGCGGCGTCGGTCTGTTTCACCGGCGGCGGGTCAGAGGCCAACAATTGGGCACTGCACGCTTTCCCCGGACTGAATCTGCTCTGCTCCGCCGTCGAGCATGACTCCGTGCTGCGGCCTGCAGAGCGGCAGCACGGGCAGGTGATCCCCGTCGATGCGGAGGGGCAGGTTGACCTGGCGGCCCTGGAAAGGTTGCTCGCGGAATCCCCGGATGCTCTGGTTTCGGTCATGGCCGCGAACAATGAAACAGGTGTCATCCAGCCACTCGGCGATGTCGCCCGGATCTGCGCTGCAGCGGGTGCCAGATTGCACGTCGATGCCATTCAGGCGGCGGGCAAGCTGCCTCTGGTCCAGATCACTGCCAGTGCCGATCTGGTCAGCCTGTCGGCACACAAGCTGGGCGGGCCTGCCGGGACAGGCGCAATGATCGTGCGTCCGGGGCTGGAAATCGCGCCCCTGATCGTCGGTGGCGGGCAGGAGAGCTGGCGGCGGGCGGGCACGGAGAACATGATCGGAATTGCAGGCTTTGGTGCGGCGGCAGAAGCCGCCGAGGCAGGGCTGGACACGACTTCCGACCGGCTTCGCCAGTTGCAGGACGCTATGGAAAGCGAACTGCTGGCACTCTGCCCGGGTGCCGCGATCATCGGTGCTCCGGCTGAACGGCTGGCCAACACCAGCTGTATCCGCATGCCCGGCGTGGCCGCTGAAACACAGGTCATGGCGCTGGATCTGGCAGGCATTGCCGTCAGTGCCGGATCGGCATGCAGTTCGGGCAAGGTGACCCCTTCGCATGTCCTCAGGGCCATGGGACACGACAGTCATGCGGCAGCAGAGGCGATCCGGATTTCCAGTGGCTGGACCACGACAGAGGCGGATACGGCTGCGCTTGTCAGCGCATGGTCCGGTCTGTGGCAGCGAAAGCGCGCGGCGTGAGCGAAGCGATCTATCTGGACCATCATGCCACCACGCCCGTCGATCCGGATGTGCTGGCGGAAATGCTGCCCTGGTTCACCGATCGGCCAGGCAACCCGCATTCTCGGCATCACGAACACGGCTGGTCAGCTGAGGCAGCTGTCGATCTGGCACGCATGGAAATCTCCGAACTGATCAGTGCTGCGCCCGATCAGGTGATCTTCACCAGTGGCGCAACAGAAGCGAACAACTGGGCGTTGACCGGCATCGGGGCGTCCCTGCCTGCTGAGCGTAACCGGGTCGTGACCACCAATGTCGAACACCCCTGTGTGCTGGAGACTGCGCGCCGGATGGCTGCGGAAGGCCACCCCGTCACGATCCTGCCCGTGGAGCCAGGGGGTGGCGTCGATCCCCGGTCCGTCATCGCCGAACTGGACAAGGGCGATGTCGGGCTTGTTTCGGTGATGCTCGCCAACAATGAAGTCGGCACCATTCAGCCAGTTGCCGAAATCGGCCGCGCGGCGCGGGCAGCGGGGGCGCTGATGCATTGCGACGCGGCGCAGGCGCTGGGGCGCATCCGCATGGACATGGGACGGCTGGGCGTCGACCTGCTGAGCATCACGGCGCACAAGCTCTATGGCCCCAAGGGCATTGGGGCGCTGGTCCTTTCCGACGTGGCCAGGCGGATCATCCGACCGATGATGGCTGGTGGCGGACAACAGGATAACCTGCGATCCGGCACCATCCCAACGCCCCTGGCCGTGGGATTCGGTGCCGCCTGCCGCCTGGCTCAGGACCAGATGGATGATGACATCCGCCAGATTGGTGCCCTCCGGGATCGCCTCTGGCTCGAACTGACAGCACGTATCGAGGGGCTGCACCTGAACGGCGCGCAGTTGATGCGGTTGCCGGGCAACCTGAATTTCCGTGTTGACGGTGCCGACGCCGATGACATCATCCGCGCCGCACCGGAGATCGCGATCTCGACAGGTTCGGCCTGTTCATCGGAATCTTCGGACCCATCTTATGTGTTGCAGGCCATCGGGCTCGACGACCTCGCCATCCGCAGTTCCCTTCGTATCGGCGTCGGGCGCACCAATACCCTGGCGGAAATCGATACGGCGGTGGACGTTCTGGCAGGGGCGATCAACAAGGCGAGGCAGGACAGATAATGGCGAAGGCTTCCGTGAAGGTGATCTTCATCGATGCGAAGGGGCGGCGTACCGAAACGGTGGGCAAGGTCGGTGAGTCGATTCTGGATGTGGCGCAGGCGCATGACGTGAATATCGAAGGCGCGTGCGAAGGTTCCATGGCCTGCTCCACCTGCCACGTCATTGTCCAGGACCCCTGGTTCGACCGGCTGCCGGACCCGAAGGAAGAGGAGGAGGACATGCTCGACCTCGCCTTCGACCTTCAGGAAACCTCGCGCCTCGGGTGCCAGGTCCTGCTGACCGAGGACCTGGACGGCATGGAACTGCAACTGCCCCGCGGCAACAGGAACGTCCTGCTGGGATAACGTCAGCCGTGATGAGCGAGCCGCCGGCTCAAGCCCGACCGATACCGATGACCTGGTCCCAGACCGACTCTTCACGGGGGGGCATCGCGTAAAGATTGTAGCCCCGATGCGGATTGGTCTTCATGCCCTTCAGCGATGCTGCATCCCTCACGGGATCAAACCTTGCCAGTTCGCCATTGGCTCCGACGACAGGCCAGTAGACCAGCCATCCCTGATCCAGCAGAAATGCAGTGACTTCCGATTCCGGGTCCATGCCGTGGTCTTCATAGGCCAGAATGCAGTCGTGCTGCAGTGCGCGTTTCGCACCCTTGATTGCCTCAATCTCGAATCCCTCGACATCCAGCTTGATCACCAGAGGCCGATCGGGGGCGGAATACTTCTCGATCAGCGTATTGATGGAAATGGTCTTCACCAGGGCCACTTCGTCAGATCCGGTTTTTCGGATCCCCCCCTCTGCAGCCAGTATCTGGCTTCCCGCGTGGTGAAAGGAATGATGAAATTCGACCTCTGCACCATCCAGGGCGGCAATGGCATTGTTCGTCACGTCGAAACGGGATTCGTTGCGGTCTCTGACCTTGCTCAAGCTGCGGAACGTGATCGGCGATCCTTCAATGGCGATGGCCCTGTGACTGCCGAGTGCGGGACCGCTGACCAGTGCGCTCCAATAGCCATAGTTGGCACCACAGTCGATGAAGTCGAACTCGATGTCCCGGACCGCCTGCAGAAAACTGAGTATCTCCGGTTCGTACGCGCCTTCCTGCAGGCCGCCCTTGGCCCAATAGGGATCAGCGAAGGTATGACCGAATGCTGTTCCATCAGGAAGCGTGCCCCAGACCATGATCGGTCGTGTCTGACCGGCCGAGCGAATGCGCCGATCAAGGCCGAGCATGACATTCAGCATTACCCGCTTCAGACCGTTCATTCTGCCAGCACGCAGTCGCGATGAAACGCCGTCGAAGAAGTTCATCCAGAACCTGGATGCCGTCGCCACAAGCCGCAGACCAGTCGGCGACCAACAGAAATCAGCGTTCATGCCAGCCATCATCCTCTTCCGATCATGCTCACGATCTGCGCCACACACGCAACGCGCCCCGATCAGATCCGATGGCACTGGACCTGTTGAACGGGACGTCTTCATCTAGAGGAATCCGTCGATGGAAGAAAGCTGTGCGTGGAGATCGCCAATCGGGTCTCCGATCTGGCGCAGGCCTTGATCGCGCGCGCTCAGGCCCATTGCCTCCAGTCTGCCAACACTCTTCAGCGCAGCCTCGATTGCGGGAATGAGATTCCAGGGATTGGCATTCTCCGCGATGAACCCATTCTCCCCCTCCGTGATCCATTCGGGCACACCGGATACGCGTGTCGCCACGGATGGCCTGGCGCACAGCATGGCTTCCACCAACGCAAGGGGTGCTCCCTCCGAGATCGAGGGCAACAAATGAACGTGCGATTCTTCCCAGACGCTGCGGATGTCCTTCGCAAAGCCACGCACGAAAACGCGATCCTGCAACCCGAAATAGCTAATCATTTCGGAAATGTAGCGGGCATGAGGTCCATCGCCGAAGATGTTGACCCTGAATTCGTGCGATGCAAAGCGCGGGTCCGACAGGGACTCCAACAGGAAATCGTGCCCCTTGGTGTAGCAATTGAGTCGGGAAACGGTCGCAAAGTTCACTCCGTCGTCCAGGGAGGGAAAGGCTGGATAACTGTCCAGTGGAACCGACCTGTTGACTGGATTGCGAAACATCGTGGCCTGCGGCAGGGCACAGCAGAGGTGTCGCTGAATCATCTGTCGTGAATAGCCCGAAACGAAGAACACCCGCGAAGCGCGCTGATACATTGTCCGTGCAAGCTCGCGATGTGAATCCTCGAAAAATCCACCCGCCCCATGAACAATCACAACGAACGGGATATTCAGTGCATTTATGGTATCGATCAGCACGCGGTCCATGATCCACCCTGTACTGTCGGAATTGATCACGAGTGCATCCGGACGAAATGCCCGCAGCCGCTTCTTGAAACCAGTGACTGGCCTGCCCAGACGTCGCGCCACTGCCGACATCAGATTGGTTGGCTTGACCTTGAGTTCAAGATCAGAGCGCCATGAGGCTGAACGGGCGATGAAACCAGCATTTGCCGGAGTGTCGAACAGGGAGACGAGTACCGGATGTCCCTGCGCCGCGATCCGTTCTGCAACCTCATGCCAGACAAGCTCACTGCCGCCTGCACCCGGAAGCGATGTCCAGAATGCGATCCTCTTCATGTTGTCGCTTCCCTTGACTTCGGTTGGACATCATCGGGCAGGCATATGCGCAACCGCATGGTCTGTCCAGCCGGTCCTGGCACGTCAGGCGCGGACAACCTTCTGATCAATGACGCCAAAGATGGACTGACCTTCGCCGTCATTCATCTCGATCCGTATCCGGTCGCCGAAACGCATGAAGGATGTGGCTGGTTTGCCATCGCGAATGGTCTCGATCATGCGGATCTCGGCGATGCAGGAATAGCCAAGGCCACCTTCTGCAACCGGTCGGCCAGGGCTGCCATCCGGGTCCAGATTGGATACGGTTCCCGATCCCACGATGGTGCCGGCGGACAGTTTCCGTGTGGTTGCTGCATGTGCGATCAGCTGCGGAAAGCTGAACGTCATGTCCTGACCCGCTTCCGGTTTGCCGAACAGGTCACCATTCAGCGTCGACAGCAACGGCAGATGCAGCCTGGCACCGTCCCAGGCATCGCCCAGTTCGTCGGGTGTCACTGCAATGGGGCTGAAGGCGCTGGATGGCTTGCCATGAAAGAACCCGAACCCCTTGGCCAGTTCGGCCGGAATCAGGCCGCGCAGGGACACGTCATTCACCAGCATCAGCAGTCGGATGTGATCGCCTGCTGATTCCGGCGTGATGTCCATCGGCACGTCACCTGTGATCACGGCAACCTCGGCCTCGAAATCGATGCCGTAATCCTCCGACGCCACAACGATGTCCTCGGTCGGGCCAAGATAGGTGTCGGAACCCCCCTGATACATCAGCGGATCAGTCCAGAAACTGTCGGGCAGTTCCGCGCCGCGCGCCTTGCGCACCAGTTCCACGTGATTGACGTAGGCAGAGCCGTCTGCCCACTGGTAAGCGCGGGGCAACGGCGACGCCAGCTTCGACGGATCGAGGTCAAAGGCATCCCGCGCGCCACCCACATTCAACGAATGATAGGTGGCATCCAGAAGCGGTTGCGCCTGATCCCAGTTGTCCAGCGCAGCCTGCATCGTCCGTGCAATGTCCTGCACGGGCGCCGCACGGGTCAGATCACGGCTGACAACGATCAGACGACCATCACGGCCTTCGTTCAGTGAGGCGAGCTTCATGACTTCGCTCCGTCCCTGATGTAGCCACGCTTGATCTGATCCAGTTCGATGGATTCGAACAGGGCCTTGAAGTTGCCCTCGCCAAAGCCTTCGTTACCCTTGCGCTGGATGATCTCGAAGAAGATCGGACCAATGACCGTCTGGGTGAATATCTGAAGCAGCAGTCCACCGCCCTGGCCTTCACCCCCGTCGATCAGGATGTTGTTGGCCTGCATGCGCGCCAGGTCCTCACCATGGCCAGGCACGCGGCCTTCCACGCCTTCGTAATAGGTGGCCGGGGTTTCCTGGAACGGCACGCCAAGCGTCTTCAGCTTCTCGATGGTGCCGTAGATATCGTCAGTCCCGAACGCGATGTGCTGGATACCTTCGCCATGATATTCCTCCAGGTATTCCTGGATCTGGGACTTGTCGTCAGAACTTTCGTTGATCGGGATGCGGATCATGCCGCACGGGCTGGTCATGGCCTTGGACTTCAGCCCCGTCACCTTGCCCTCGATGTCGAAATAGCGAACCTCGCGGAAGTTGAACAGCCGCTCATAGAAGTCCGACCATTCGTCCATGCGACCGCGATGCACGTTGTGGGTCAGATGATCCAGGTAGGTAAGGCCTGCGCCCGCCGGTTTCGCCGCCGCCCCTTCAACAGGCTCGAAGTCGACGTCGTAGATGGAGCCCTTGGCGCCATAGCGATCAACCAGATAGACCAGCGAATCGCCGATCCCCTTGATCGCCGGGATATTGAGCTCCATCGGTCCGGCATGGGTCTCGACGCCCCAGGCACCTTGTTCCAGCGCACGCTTGTAGGCAGCCGCAGCGTCCTTGACCCGAAACGCGATGGCGCAGGCACTGGGTCCGTGCAGGGCAGCGAAGGAGCGGGGGAAGCCGGACTTCTCGCCATTCACGATCAGGTTCACGTCACCCTGCCGGTAAAGCGTCACATCCTTGGACCGGTGGCGGCCAACCGCGACGAAGCCCAGCATCTCGAAGACCTGACCCAGCTTCTCCGGTTCCGGTGCGGTGAATTCCACAAATTCGAAACCATCCGTCTGCATGGGATTTTCCCAGAGATCAGCCATGTTCTTTCCCCCTTGTTGGAGTCCACAGGTCTTGCCTGGTGTGGTCGCCTACCCCGGTCGCGCCGTCAGGCGAAGCTCACCACTTCAGCGTTGACAGCATGATAGTTTCATCTGAAACTAATTTCAATGACTGAAACAGACATCATCGATCTGCCGAACTTCCTGCCCTACCGCCTCGCCGTGGCGACGGATGCGGTAAGCGGTCGTCTGGCCAGGCGCTACCGCGAGGAATTCGACCTCAGCATTCCGGAATGGCGGGTCATGGCCGTGCTCGGGCGGTATCCGGAAATCTCGGCGGGCGAGGTCGCGGCGCGCAGTGCCATGGACAAGGTGCAGGTGTCACGCGCTGTGGCCCAGTTGCTGCGCAACGGGCATCTGGACCGGCGATCGGATGCACAGGACCGGCGACGCACCGTCCTGAACCTGTCATCGACAGGACGGGCGATCTATGGACGCATCGTGCCCATGGCCCGTGCCTATGAACAGGATCTGTTCGACAGGCTGACACCGGAAGAGGGCGCGATCCTGCTCAGTGCCCTGGCTCGGCTCAGCGCCCCTTGAAGGTGATGAACATCCGGCGGAACGGGAACACGGTCACCCCGTCAGTCGCGACAGGATATGCCCGCTTCAGCGCATCGCGGTAAAGCGCCGTGAAAGTGGCGAAGTCATCAGCGGTCAGGTTCTGCTGTACGGGCAGCAAAGCCGTACCGCGCACCCATTCCAGCACAGGGTCCTCGCCAGTCAGGCTCTGCAGATATTCCGTTTCCCAGACATCAACGGTGCCGTCCAGACCACGCATGAGATCATGATAGAACGTCGGCGGCTGCACATGATCGCCGAGCAACTTGCCAGCGAGCAGGGCCCTGAACTCGGACCGTTCCGCAATCTCGCCGATCAGGGCATGCGAGGAAGAGGCGAAGTTGTTCGGCATCTGTACCGCCAGCACACCACCTTCCGCCAGTGCGTCAGCGAGACGGATGAACAGTCCCGCGTGATCGGGCACCCAGTGCAATGATGCATTGGCAAAGATGACATCCACCGGTTCCGCCGGCTGCCAGTCACCGATATCCGCCAGTTGCCAGTCAATGTCAGTGTCGCTTGAGGATGCTTTCTCGATCATGGCTGGCGCATTGTCGATACCGGTCACCGCAGCATCCGTCCAGCGCCCCCGCAGCAGCATCGTGGAATTGCCCGGACCGCACCCCAGATCGACCACGCGACGCGGATTGTCATGATTGACCCGGTTCAGCAGATCGACCGCCGGGCGCGTGCGCAGGTCACCCATCGCGCCCTTCATGTACTGCGCCGGATTCCATCGGTTGCGGCTGTCGGTCACCATGCCCGTTCTCCATCCAATTGACCCGCGCCTGATTGGCCCGATAATCACCCTGTGACCGAGGAGGCACCAGCATGAATTATAGCACATACGAAACCATCAGCTTCAGCCGTGAAGGCAAGGTCCTGACGGTGACACTGAACCGACCTGAGGTCCTGAATGCGGTGAACGGCCGGCTGCATACGGAACTCAGCACACTGTTCTATGACATCGCCACCGACCCGGCGGACATCATCGTCCTGACCGGCGCGGGCCGTGCATTCTGCGCAGGCGGCGACATTGACTGGATGCAGGCCGGTGTGGATGACCCGGACAGTTTCGATGCCATCGTCGTGGAAGCGAAGAAGATCATCTTCGGCATCCTGGACTGCGAGAAGCCGATCATCTGCCGCCTGAACGGGGACGCTGTCGGGCTGGGTGCCACGATTGCCCTGTTCTGCGACATCATCATCGCGCATGAAGACGCCCGCATCGGCGACCCGCACGTGTCCGTGGGGCTGGTTGCAGGTGACGGCGGGGCGGTGATCTGGCCCCAGCTGATCGGCTATGCCCGTGCCAAGGAATACCTGATGACCGGCAAGCTGATGACGGCCGAAGAAGCCGTCAGGTTCGGCATGATCAACCACGCCGTGCACGGGGACGAGCTGGATGAGGCAACGCACCGGATGGCATCACGTCTGGCTGCGGGTGCCGCCAAGGCAATCCGCTGGACCAAGGTATCGGTGAACATCGGGCTGAAACAGCTCGCCCACAGCATCATGGATACGTCACTGGCCTACGAGTCCCTGTCCAATCGTTCTGCCGACCACGGGGAGGCCGTCAACGCCTTTCGCGAAAAGCGCAGACCGACATTCACCGGCAAATGACAGATCACGATCTGCTCGAACAGGCCATTCGGGAAAGCCCCGTGCTGACCCCGATCCTGAATGCCTGGCCGACAGTGCAGTTGCCTGACGCCTGGCTTGTCGCCGGGGCAGTGGCGCAAAGCGTTTGGAACAGCCTGTCGGGCAAGGCCGCCGATCACGGGCTGCGCGACATCGATATCATCTACCACGACCCTGACGACCTGACTGCGGAATCGGAAACGGCCCACGAACAGCGTCTGGTGAAACTGCTCCCTGACACCTCAGCCAGACTGGATGTGAAGAACGAGGCGCGGGTGCACTGCTGGTATGCGGCAAAGTTCGGATATGCCATTCCGCCCTACCCGTCGTCAGCGGCAGCCATCGCGACCTTCCCGACCACGGCAACAAGCATCGGCATCCGGCCCTCAGGTGACCGGCTGGAGGTCCTGGCCCCCTTTGGCATCGCAGACCTCTGTCGCCTCATTGTCCGGCCCAACAGGGTGCAGATCACCCGCGAAATCTATCATGCGAAAGTGGCACGCTGGCAGACGCTCTGGCCCGACCTGACGATACTTCCCTGGCAGTGACGGCCAGATGAAACACCCATGACTTCCCCTGTTGGAGAGAAATGAACAATGGCACGCATACCCTACGTCGATCCGGCTTCAGCCCCGGAAAAGGTCGCCGAACTGATGAAGAAGCTGCCCGACATGAACGTCATGCGGATGATGGCGCATGCAGCGCCCGAGTTCCGGCATTTCATCACCTTCTCCGACGCGCTGTTGCGCAAGTCCGCAGTGGACAAGTGGCTGCTGGAACTGGCCATCCTGCGCGTCGGTCATCTGTCCGATGCACCCTACGAAGTGCAACAGCATGAACCGCTTGCCGCCGCAGTCGGCGGATCGCCGGAAAAGATTGCCGCCATCGCCGCATGGCCGGAATCGGACGTCTTCGATGACATGGAACAGGCAGTGCTGCGGTATACCGACGATGTCGTCGTGAATGTGCGCGCCAGTGATGCAACGTTCGAT
The DNA here is from genome assembly GCA_029210175.1 of Minwuia sp. Taxonomy (GTDB): domain Bacteria; phylum Pseudomonadota; class Alphaproteobacteria; order Minwuiales; family Minwuiaceae; genus Minwuia. Next base: position 29,526 of record JARGPL010000040.1, read on the forward strand.
GCGCTGGCCCGATCCATGAGCCATCAGCAGATGGTTGAACTGACCATGGGCATTGGCTTCTACATGATGGTCAGCCGCTTGCTGAACACCTTTGACGTGGATCTGGAGACCGGGGATGGCCCCGTGTTGAGCCTTGATCGCTGAGAAACAAGGGGCACGCACCGCATTTTGCGAGAACGTGACCGGCTGCGGGACATATGCACGGGCCATCAGACATCCGATGGCTCGGTGCAACTTGCATAAAATGCCGGGCGAATATGGCATGCATTCTATATTTATTATATAAAACAAATACTTATACTATTTCTTCAGACTCTCCCTGTTAGAGATTGCTCAACCCGAGGGCGATTTCGTCCGCCGCACGCTGCTGGTACGAATCTGGCAACCATCCGGCCAACAGGGTCTGGGGCGTTCCGCGTTGACCGAAAGCGCGACACTCCAGGGGGGCATGAAACGGGATTGCTCCAAAACGGGACAAGGTAGGAGAGTTCAACATGTCACTTCTCACTCAGATGACCGGCATCAATGCCAACCAGCGCATCGCGTTTGCGACCATCAATGGCGATGATACCAGCGAGAACCTGCAGGGAACCAATGATGACGACCGCATCTTCGGTGGCGGTGGTGACGATACGCTGGGTGGCCTGGCCGGTGATGACACCTTGCGCGGCGACGACGGCAACGACAATCTGCAGGGCGGCGGCGGCGACGATGTGCTGCGCGGCCTGAATGATGACGACCGTCTGTTCGGCGGCGGCGGCGACGACGTCATCCAGGGCGATGACGGCAACGACTCACTGGCTGGCGGCGCGGGTAACGACGACCTGAGCGGCAACAATGGCGACGACACGATCAAGGGCGACGCGGGCGATGACGAGATCGCCGGCGGCGCTGGCCGTGATGAGGTTGATTACCGCGACACCGATGGCGACGTGACCGTCGACCTGGGTGCCAATGGCAATGATGACGGCGTGGCGAGCAGCGACGACTTCGGCAACGACACGCTGGAATCCATCGAGATCGTGAAGACCGGCGATGGCAACGATCTGGTCGCTGGCGACAATTCCAATGAGGAAATCGACACCGGCGCGGGCAACGACACGCTGGTCGGCAACGACGGCGACGACCGTCTGGACGCCGGTTCCGGCGACGACCAGGCGTTCGGTGGTGCAGGCGAAGACACGGTGCGCGGCGAAGAGGGTAATGACTACGCAGAAGGTGGTTCCGACGCGGACGACCTGTTCGGCGGCCTCGGCCTCGACACGCTGCTGGGTCAGGACGGTACGGACACCCTGTCGGGCGAAGAAGGCAATGATCTGCTGTTCGGCGGCGCCGACAACGACACGATCAACGGCAACGAAGGTGATGACTTCATCGACGGTGGCGATGGTGATGACAACCTGCGCGGCAATGATGGCGATGATGTCGTCATCGCCGGGGACGGCAACGACGACGTAACTGCGGGCGAAGGCAACGACTTCGCGGATGGCGGCAACGGCGATGACACGCTGCGCGGCAACGCCGGCATCGATGACCTGGTCGGTGGCCTGGGTCTGGACGTGCTGTTCGGCGGCGAAGACAACGACATCCTGAACGGTGACGATGGTGCCGACACCCTGTTCGGTGAAGACGGCGACGACGATCTGGACGGCGGTGCAGGCAACGACAGCATCAACGCCGGCAACGGCAATGATGTGGCCTTCGGTGGCCTGGGTGACGACATCATGCAGCTGCTGTTCGGTGATGACTTCGCCGAAGGTGGTGCGGGCCGCGATATCCTGCGCGGCGGGGACGGCAATGACACCCTGAATGGTGATCAGGACGATGACACCGTGCGCGGTGACAACGGCGATGACGTGGTGGCCGGCAACGACGGCAATGACTCGGTAACCGGTGGTGCGGGCTTTGACGTCCTGACCGGCGGCGCTGGCAACGACACCCTGTTCGGTGACGGCGATGACGACACCCTGGACGGCGGCCTTGGCGACGACGATGTGCGCGGCAATGACGGCGACGACGTGGCGGCGGGCGATTGCGGCGAAGACACCATCAATGGCGGTGCAGGCAACGACCTGCTGTCCGGTGGCGCCGACAACGACACGGTCCTGGGTGGCCTGGACAACGACACGATCTTCGGCGATGCGGGCAACGACGTGCTGCGCGGCGAGGATGGCGATGACGAAGTCCATGGCGGCTATGGCGATGACCTGCTGTCCGGCGCGGAAGGCAACGACAGCCTGTTCGGTGACGACGGCAACGACGAACTGGACGGCGCGGCCGGCAACGATGAACTGGACGGCGGCAACGGTGACGACGAAATGGACGGTGGCATCGGTGATGACACCCTCAACGGTGGTGCCGGCAACGACCTGATGTTCGGTGAGGACGGGGACGACCTGATCTTCGGTGACGAAGGTGATGACATCGTCTTCGCCAACGAAGGCAACGACACGGTGCATGGTGGTGACGGCATCGACATTGTTTCCGGTGGTGAGGGCAATGACCTGATCAACGGCGATGACAACGGCACGTTCCTGGGCGAGAACCTGATCGTCAACGGCGACTTCGAGGATCATGGCACCCTGAACCGGGGCAGCTGGGGCACCTTCACGGAGATCGAGGGCTGGACGGCCAATCACGGTGACCTGATCGAGATCCAGGAAGGCACCCATGGCGGCACGCCGGTCAACGCGTCCGACAATGCCATCCTGGAACTGGACAGTGCACCGACCTACTGGTGCGACTACGACACCAACGCGACGGTCAAGCAGACGGTCGAGATCGATTGCACGGGCATCTTCCGGCTGGAGCTGGATTACTCCCCGCGTTTCAAGAACGCCTGGACCGACACGAGCGACACCAGCCAGCTTGAAATCCGCGTGGGCGGCGAGACAGTTGCGCTGATCAGCTCCGACACTGTCGGCTTCGAACACTTCAGCTTCGATATCCTGATCGAACAGGGATCGGCGGATATCGAACTGATCGGTCGCGGCATCGACGACACCTACGGTGCGCTGGTCGACAACCTGTCGCTCAAGAAGGTCTACAAGGAAGAGCTGTTCGGCAACGAAGGTGACGACACGATCTTCGGCGACGCGGGCGATGACTTCATCGACGGCGGCGACCAGAACGACCATGTGGACGGCGGAGAAGGCGACGACCTGGTCTGCGGCGCGGACGGCGATGACACCATCGTCGGCGGCACGGGCAAGGACACGCTGCATGGTGGCGAAGGCTACGACATTGCCGACTACCACGGTGCGTCCGAAGGTATCGCGCTGGCCCTGTCCGACGTCGATCACTACGGCATCGGCGGTCACTTCCGGAATGCCGAAGAGGGCGGGCTGGCCGGTGAGGCCGAAGGCGATGAATTGATCGAGATCGAGGAAGTCAACGGTTCCTGCTTCGACGACACCATTCAGGGCGCCAACGTCGGCATGGTCTTCGACCTGAACGAAGGCGACGATGTGTTCGACACCAACTACTACAGCTGGGCACAGGACACGGTCGATGGCGGCGAAGGCAACGACACCATCTGGTCGGGTCGTGGCGACGACGTGATTGCCGGTGGCAGTGGCGACGACAGCCTGTTCGGCGAGCATGGTGACGACCTGATCACCGGTGGCACAGGCAATGACACCATGTTCGGTGGTCCCGGCAGCGACACGTTCGTCTATGAAGACGGCAACTTCGGCCATGACGTCATCAAGGACTTCAACGGCAACAAGGACATGCTGGACTTCAGCAATTCCGGCCTCACCTTCTCCGACCTGACCATCGGCAGCGATGGCCGCGACCTGCTGATCACCCTGGATTCGGAGAATTCCATTCGCCTGAAGGGCGCTGCCGGCCTGCGGGTCACGGACGATGTGCTGAACATCGAAGGCCTGGATGCCAATCTGATCACCGGCACCAGCGGTCGCGACTATCTGTACGGCTCGCACGACGATGACAGGATCCTGGCTGGTGGTGGCAACGACTTCGTGCGCGGCAACAACGGCGATGACACGATCGAGGGCGAAGGTGGCCGCGACCGTCTCTATGGCGGCAGCGGCAATGACATGATCTCCGGCGGCGAGGGCTGTGATGTCCTGTCCGGTGACTGGGGCAATGACACGCTGAAGGGCGGGGCCGACAATGACTGGCTCTACGGCGGTTCCGGCGCGGACGTCTTTGTCTACGACAACACCAACTTCGGCCATGACACGATCGGCGATTTCTCCGGCTACCGTGGTGATCGGATCGACATGACGGACCTGAACCTGTCGTTCGAGGACCTGAACATCTCCCGCTCCGGCTGGTGGGGTCGTGACACGACCATCGAGGTCGAGGGCGGTGGTTCCATCACCCTCAGCAACTTCCGCTCCAGCTGGCTGGATGAAGACGACTTCATCGGCCTCGTCTGAGCCAACTGAAATCTGCTTTCGGCATCAGGTCCGATCCGCGAAACCGGGTCGGTCCTGTCTGCATTACGGGGGGTGGCGTGGACCGGCAGCGGAACCGGTTCCATATTCCCGTCCTTTGATCTAGGTTCCGCGCGAACATCAGACCCAATTTACGCCGGAGGGGCAGCTGTGAGCCTGGACGCACTGGAAACCACGATCGAAGCCGCCTGGGAAAACCGGGACAACATCGACACCAATACCACCGGCGAAGTGCCGGAAGCCGTCAATCAGGCGCTGGATGCGCTGGATTCGGGGGAAGCCCGTGTTGCATCCAGGGTCAACGGTGTCTGGACCGTGCACCAGTGGCTGAAGAAGGCCGTGCTGCTCAGCTTCCGCCTCAACGACATGACCACGATCAGTGGCGGTCCGGGCGCCCGGACCAACTGGTTCGACAAGGTGCCAAGCAAGTTTGACGGTTGGGGCGACAACGACTTCCGCAAGGCCGGTTTCCGCGCCGTTCCGAACTGCATCGTTCGCCGCAGTGCCTATATCGCACCTGGTGTCGTGCTGATGCCCAGCTTCGTGAACCTGGGTGCCTATGTCGACAGCGGCACCATGGTCGATACCTGGGCCACGGTCGGATCCTGCGCCCAGATCGGCAAGAACTGTCACATCTCCGGCGGTACGGGCATCGGCGGCGTTCTGGAACCGCTGCAGGCCGGACCGGTGATCGTGGAAGACAATGTCTTCATCGGCGCCCGTTCCGAGGTGGCTGAAGGTGTCATCGTCGAAGAAGGCGCAGTGATTTCCATGGGCGTGTTCATCGGTGCCTCCACCAAGATCGTCGACCGGGAGACCGGCGAAGTGCATCGCGGTCGCGTGCCTGCCTATTCGGTCGTGGTTCCCGGATCGCTGCCCGGCCCGGTCGTCGATGGCAAGCCGACACCGTCGCTGTCCTGCGCCGTCATCGTGAAGAAGGTCGATGCCGGCACCCGCGCCAAGACCTCCATCAACGAGCTGTTGAGGGACTGAGTGGGCACCAACCTGCGGCGCTGGTTCGGCCCCATCCTGCTGCTGGCGGTGCTGGCAGCGGGCATCGGCTACTGGTTCTTCTGGAACCATCTGGCGGACAACCTGAAGACAGGCGTGGATCGTTGGGTCTCGGCGCGCCAGGCAGAGGGCATGGACGTGGCCCACGGTGCCGTCACCGTGACAGGCTTCCCCTATCGCCTACTGGTCAGCATCGACGCCCCGCGCCTTTCCGCGCCGGAACATCCCCTGGCCCCAAGCTGGGGTGCGGAACAGCTGCTTGTCTATTTCCAGCCCTGGAACTTCAGTCACGCGATCCTGCAACCGATCGGGCCGCAGCCCCTGGCCTGGGGACCGGCAGATGCGCGCAAGGCAACCCTGATCCAGAGCAACGATGCGCGGGTTTCTGCCCGCTTTGACGCGGCGGGTCAGATCGACAACATCGCGGCCGATCTGCGCGACGTCGTGGCCGACGGTGACAGCCCGCTGCGCCAGGCGTCACGGATCCAGTTCCACATGCGCAGCAACTCGGGTCAGAGCGACGACCGGCCTGCAAACAGCACGAATATCGCCCTGACCGGAAACGACATGGTGCTGCTGCCAGACGCGACACCGCTTGGTGAAAGCTTTGATGAGGCTGCGGTTTCGTTGCTGTTTCGCCCCCTGCCCGCCGGAACCGAACCTGATCAGCTGGACCGGTGGCGGGATCAGGGTGGCGTCATCGACGTCAACCGTATCGCGTTCCTGAAAGACAAGCTGCGGGTCAGCGGTGACGGGACGGTGGCGCTGGACCTGGCGCGCCGACCGGAGGGAGCCATGGTCTTCATCGTACAGGATGCGGATCAGTTCATTGATGCCCTGGCCGCAGCGGGCGAGATGTCAGACCTGACCCGGATCGGACTGCGCATGGCGGTCTCGGCGCTGGAAAAGACGGACAAGGAAGGCAATCGCACGGTGACGCTGCCCCTCGCGGTTCAGAACGGCATGGTTTCCCTGCTCAAATTCAACCTGTTCCCGGTCCCGCCGGTCTATTGAGGCCGGACCGGCATGTTCACATCAGGCCGACAAGCCACAAAGACAGCCAGGGCACGCTGATCAGCAGGCCCAACCGGACGATATCGGCAATCCAGAACGGGATGACACCGCGAAAGATCGTGGCGAGCGGCACGTCGGGCAGCACATTGCGCAGAACGAAGACATTCATGCCGACGGGTGGCGTGATCAGGCTGATTTCCGTCACCACGACAACAATGATGGCGAACCAGACCAGCACCAGTTCCGGGTCCGACAGCAGGTCACCACCGAACTCCAGTTGAATGACCAGCGGATAGAACACTGGCACCGTCAGCAGGATCATAGACAGGCTTTCGAGCACGCAGCCGAGGATCAGATAGACAATCACGATGCCGACGATGACCGCCCAGGCATTGAGGTCGAGGTCGTAGACCCAGCCTGCCAGCGCATCCGGCAAACCGGCAAAGTTCACGAAGTTGGAGAATATCTCCGCCCCGATGATGATCGCGAAGATCATCGCGGTTGTCCGTGCACTTTCCATGGCCGCACCGAAGAGCAAACGCCAGGTCAATCCCCCCATGCCGAGTGCGATGAGGAATGACACGATGGCACCGATCCCCGCGGCCTCCGTCGGCGTGAAGAACCCGCCGTAGATGCCTGTCATGATCACGGTGAACAGGCCCAGCACCGCCAGCACGCCGATCCGTTCGCGCCGGGTGAAGGGCTCGGTTTCCGCGACACGCGGTGCCAGTTCGGGCTTCAGACGGGTGATGACCGCAATGGCCAGCATGTACAGGACAACACCCAGGATGCCAGGCACCACGCCGGCAATGAACAGCTTGCCGATGTCGGACTCCGTCAGCAGGCCATAGATGATCAGGACCACGCTGGGTGGAATCAGGATGCCCAGCGTGCCGCCCGCCGCGATGGACCCGGTGGCGAGGCTTTCCGCATAGCCGTATCGGCGCATCGACGGCATTGCCACCTTCGACATGGTTGCGGCGGTGGCGAGCGATGATCCGCAAACCGCACTGAACCCGCCACAGGCGACCACCGATGCCATGGCCAGCCCCCCGCGGGACCGTCCGAGCAGATGATTGGCCGCCGCATAGAGCGCATGACTGACGCCGGAGATGGTCAGCAGATTGCCCATCAGGATGAACAGCGGAATGACCGACAGCGTGTAGGACTGGCCCTTGTCGAAGGCGATGGTGCCGATCATGGACCATGTGGCATTCCAGTCCCGTAACCACGCAAAACCGAACGCACCCACAAGCGCCATGGCGAAGGCAATGGGCACCCGCGCGAAGATGAGCGCCAGCAGAATTCCGAAGCCGACCAGCGCTTCGATCATCGTGGTGCCGCCCTGAAACGCCGGGCCAGGCGCAGCAGTGCCGCTATCGCGCTCAAGCCACAGCACAACGCCGCAAACCAGCCGATCGGCGCGAAGGCAATCCCCAGGGAATTGGTCACCGCACCATCTTCAGCCAGCCGATCGGCATGGACCCACAACCGCCAGCCGATGGCCCCCAGGACCACCGCGCTCACCAGATCACCGAATGCGAGCAAGATCCGTTCGGTCCCGGCGTTCAGGGCCAGCGTGAAAAGCTCCACATCGACATGCTCCCCCGCCGCCGTGGTGATCGGCAGAGCCGCGAAGATCAACCCAGCCAGCATGATCTGCGTCAGCTCGAACGCGCCATTGACCGGTGCGTCAAACCAGTAGCGGGCGACCACATCGGCGGTCGTCAGTCCCACCATCAGCACCAGCAACAGGATCGAAATGATCGACAGCGGGCGATCGACGAGGGCCCACGCCCGGCCCCCGTGTCCGCCGGATCCATCAGGCTGCGGGTCCCCCGTCGATGACACGTCCGTCACCGCCTGGCTTCGGCTTAGTCGCCGATGCCGGTGATCTTCCGCATGCGGCGCAGGGCGGCGGCACCGTCATGACCGGTTGCCTTCAAGGCCTCCGCCCACTGGGCTTCCCGTTTCGCGGCGAAGCCCTGGATGGCTTCCAGCACGGCGGGTGACGCGTTGTGGACAACGATCTCGGACTTGTTCTTCACGAACTCGGCCCCGACCGCATCCGACGCGTCCCAGACCATGCCCGCCCGTTCGGCGAGCGCAGCCCCGGAGATCTTGTTGATCGCGGCCCGGTCAGCGGCGGAAATTCCCTGCCACTTGGCCTGGTTCATGACCAGGAACCACGATGTGTTGTAGATGCCGCCCGGCACACGCATCGAATGGGTCAGATGGTCTGTCAGCTTGAACGCGCGCAATGCTTCGATGGGGAATGTCACGCCGTCGATGACACCACGCGACAGCTTCTCGAAAACCTGGCCCGGGCCCATGAACTGGGTGGTGATCCCCAGATCCTGTGCCAGTCCGGCGATGTAGCCACCGGGCGTGCGGATCTTCAGTCCCTTGAAATCCTCCGGCGTCTTGATGCGACGCTGGTTGTTGTGGAACATGCCCGGACCATGGACGAACAGGCCGAGCAGCTTCACACCGGCATGTTCCTTCTGCGCTTCCAGCTGACCCGAATAGACTTCCCAATAGGCCTTGGAAGCGCCGGTCGCATTGTCACCCAGGAACGAGAACTGACCGATGCGGGACCGCAGGAAACGGTCATCCTTGGTGAAGGAATGCAGCCCATAGGTGACATCGGCCACGCCATCGACAGCCATGTCATAATGCGCTGGCGGCGGACCCAGTGGCTTCGACAGCACGCGGACGGTCACCCGGCCTTCCGTCACCTTCTCGACATCCCTTGCCCAGGGCTTCATCACCTTGGCCACAACAGGATGCAACGGCGGCAGCCACGACGACATCACCAGCTTGGTCTCTGCCGACGCCGAACCAACCACGGAAAGCGTCAACGCGCCTGCTGTCAGGACGGCAGCCAGTGACTTGCGAGCCAGTGACGTGCCGGCCAAAGACTTGCGAAAGAGAATCGAGTTCATTTGTTTCCTCCGGTTTTCTTTGCATGGAACCGGATGCGGGGCCGAAGGGAAAGCAATATCTGTGACCGCCCTCCGACGACCGACAGTTGTGCCAGAGGTATCGATCCACCTGTTCAGGCTGATGGCGCGCGATCCGGATGCAGGCTGTGATCCGGCAACTGGTCGCTCGCCCGCACCACATGCGCGCCCAGGCCGACAATCAATGGATCGGGATGCCCGACCACATGCTGGTCCTTGCCTTCGTAGGGAATGGCGTCGAGAAAATGCTTCATGCAATTCAGCCGCGCGCGCTTCTTGTCGTTCGACTTTATGATGGTCCAGGGCGCGTCGGCGGTGTCGGTATAGAAGAACATCGCCTCCTTCGCTTCCGTGTAGTCAGCCCACTTGTCGATGGAAAGCCGGTCGATGGGGGACAGTTTCCAGCGTTTCAGCGGCTCCTTCTCCCGCGCCTTGAAGCGCCTGAGCTGCTCGTCCTGCGTGACCGAGAACCAGTACTTGAACAGCCGAATGCCCGACCGGACCAGCATCCGCTCGAAATCCGGCGCCTGACGCATGAACTCCAGATACTCCTTCGGCTCACAGAACCCCATGACCCGTTCGACCCCGGCGCGGTTGTACCAGGACCTGTCGAACATCACGATCTCGCCCGCAGATGGCAGATGCTGGACGTAGCGCTGGAAATACCACTGGCTCTGTTCCCGCTCTGTCGGCTTGTCCAGGGCGACGACGCGCGCACCACGCGGATTCATGTGTTCGGTAAACCGCTTGATCGTGCCGCCCTTGCCCGCGGCGTCGCGGCCTTCGAACAGGATGACCACCCGTTCACCGCTGGTCTTCACCCATTCCTGCATCTTCAGCAGTTCGACCTGCAATTCCGCCTTGTGCTTTTCATAGGCCGCCCGCCGTACCTTGGCCTGATAGGGATACTCCCCGGTCTCGAACAGGCGCCGCACGGCTGTCGAATCGTGACGCATCTCCGCTATGCGGTGTGCGCCCGAACCATGGAATGGCGGTGCTTCCAGGGCAGCCTTGTCGACAGGCTCAGGCATGGCTGTCGCCTGTGTCCGTGCGGCCCCCTCCTGTCCCGCGTCGTTGCCCACACTGTCCGTGTCGTCCGTCTGATCCTGCTGCATCATGCCCGTTCCCGCGTTGTCCGATCCTTGATCATGACACAACAGCACGTCGGATTTTCTTGATGCAGGTCAAAATAGGGAGGTCACCGGCGAAGCGGGGTGCTTGTCATCCGGCCTGTTTCCGCGAAGATGACCGCAGCAGGAGTGAACCCTTGAATGACCTCGACATTCTTGTTGCCGGTGCCGGTATCGGTGGCCTGACCGCCGCGCTCTGCCTTGCGGCCAGGGGTTTCCGCGTCCAGGTCGTCGAACAGTCAGATCGCATCACGGAAATCGGGGCTGGCATCCAGATCAGCCCCAACGGCAACCGGGTGCTGCACTCCCTTGGCCTGAAACAGGCGCTGGAAGCCGTGGCTTTTCTGCCCCGGCAAACGGAACGCCGCGATTGGTACACGGGCGAGGTGCTGGCGGGCGGGCCGCTGGGCGATGCCGTGGCGGAACGCTACGGCTTTCCCTATTACCACATTCACCGGGCCGACCTGATCCGGGTGCTCGGCGATGCAGCCTCCCGGTCCCCCCGGATCAGCCTGCAGACCGGCGTGCGGATACAGGGTTTCACACAGGACGAAAGCGGGGTGCGGCTCTCGCTTGCAGACGGCTCGACGTTGCCGGCTGAGGCGCTGATCGGCGCGGATGGCATCCGCTCGGTGGTGCGCGATGACCTGTTCGCGGCTGAGGCGCCGACGTTCACCGGCAACATTGCCTGGCGCAGCCTGATTCCGGTCGGGAACCTGCCGCCTGGCCTGGTGCGCCCCGCCGCGACTGCCTGGTGGGGACCGGGGCGTCATTTCGTCCATTATTACGTGCGCGGCGGCGATTATGTGAACTGCGTGGCTGTGGTGGAAAAGGACGGCTGGGAGGTCGAATCCTGGACGGAGCGCGGTGACATCGAAGAACTGAAGGCCGACTTCGCCGGCTGGCATGCTGACATCGGCACACTGATCCACGCCATGGATCCCGACGCCTGCTTCAAGTGGGCCCTGTTCGACCGCCCGCCGATGCCCAGTTGGGGCGAAGGCCGCGTCACCCTGCTGGGGGATGCCTGTCACCCCACCCTGCCCTTCATGGCGCAAGGGGCGGTGATGGCGATCGAGGACGCGGCGGTGGTCGCGGGCTGCCTGTCTGCCGATCCCGACCCCGCCACCGCATTCTGGCAGTATGAGGGGCTGCGGAAGGAACGCACTGCCGCAATCCAGTTCGGGTCGCGCCGCAATGCCCACCTGTTTCACATGCATGGTGCAGCAGCGCAGGACCGCAATCGCGACGCCGCCGCCCGGCACCGCCAGACACTCGAATGGCTCTATACCTACGACGCGCTCACCGCACATGAATTACCCCCGGCAGAAGGACCCCCGCCATGAACAAGATTGACGGACTGCATCACATCGCCCTGACAACAGCCGACATGAAGGGACAGATCGAGTTCTTCACGGACAAGCTGGGCATGGAACTGGTCGCGCTCTACTGGATGCACGGGGTGGCGAACACGTTTCACGGTTTCCTGCGCCTCAACGACGAAAGCTCGATCGCCTTCGTCCACAATCCACAGATCGGTGAAATTCCGGTGAAGCTGGGCCAGACGCATGCAGGCAATCCAGGCGCCAACTGCGCCAGGGGGACCATGCAGCATCTGGCGCTGAAGGTCGCCGATCATGACGAACTTCTGGCCATGCGCGACAGGTTGCGGTCGAAAGGCGTGCCGGTGGTCGGGCCAAAGGATCACGGTTTCTGCATGTCGATCTATTTCGCCGGGCCGGAGAACCTGTCTCTGGAGCTTTCCTATTCAACGGAACCGATCAATCAGCAGGCCTGGATCGACCCGGAAGTCGTCGGTCTTTGCGGCATCTCGGATGCAGAACTGGCCCGCTACAAGTCGTCGTCCGAGCATGCGGATGCTGATGGCGCGGTGCCGCAGCCCGGCATCGATGCGCCAGGCCCGCACATGACCAACTATCCGCCGAAGGTCTATGAGGCGATCCTGCGCACGTCGGACGAGCGGATGCTGGCCAACAGCGAGAACCAGCCGCCGGTTCAGGTGAACGCCGCAGAGTAGGCGACACGTCGCCTGCATGACTGCCGTGCGCCCGCGCGGCAAGGCGGACAGTTGTTGCGAAGCACCTGTGCGCGCTAGGCTCCAGACGGGGCAGGACCGGGGGAGGTTTGCATGACGTTTCGTCTCGATCTGGACGGCACGATCCACACGATCGACATCGCGGCGCGAAAGCCGGAGATCCTGGTGGAAATTGATGGCCGGGCACCGGTCGAAGCCGGTTGTTCCGGCAATCGGAACGATCTGTATGTGGAAGTCGGGCCGGAGGACACCTTCAAGGTCGCGACGGCTCAGGACGGTGATCTGACCTGGGTGCGCATGAATGGCCGCACCTTCCGTGTGCGCATCGAAGATCCGGTTGCGGCGGCACAGGACAGTGCGGGCGGCAATGACGACATTCGCGCGCCCATGCCCGGCACGGTGATCGAGGTACTGAAGGCCGCCGGGGATCGGGTCAGCCGGGGCGACAAGGTCATGACCATCGAAAGCATGAAGCTGCAGACCAGTCTCGCCGCCCCGCGTGACGGTGTACTCGCAGAGGTGCTGCATGCGGTCGGCGATACCTTCAACAAGGATGCCACCATCGCCCGGCTGGAACCTCTGGCGGAGGATGATTGAGCCATGCGCAGGATAAACTCCACGATTTCCACCAGCGACGCGACGTTCCGCGCCAACGCGGCCCACAATCGCGGCCTTGCGCGTGAACTGCACGAACGCCAGGAAACTGCACGCATGGTCCGCCCGGAGCGGGACATCCAGCGCCTCAAGAAACAGGGCAAGATGATGCCGAGGGAGCGGGTGGAGAAACTGCTCGATCCCGGCACCCCATTCCTGGAACTCTCGACACTGGCCGCGAACCGCGCCTATGGCGGTGAGTCACCCGGCGCGAGCATCATCACCGGCATCGGCATCGTGTCGGGCCGCGAAGTGATCATTCATGCCGACGATTCTTCCATCAAGGGTGGGGCCTGGTATCCGCATTCGGTGAAGAAGATCGTGCGCTGTCTCGAGATCGCCATCGAGAACCGGCTGCCCGTTGTGCATCTGTGCGATTCCGCCGGCGGGTTCCTGCCGCTGCAGTCGGAGGTTTTCCCCGACAAGCACATGGCGGGCCGCATCTTCCGCAACCAGTGCCAGCTGTCGAAGATGGGCGTGAAGCAGCTGTCGCTGGTGTTCGGCCAGTGCACCGCGGGCGGTGCCTACATCCCTGCCCTGTCCGACTACAACGTCATTGTCCGGGGCACCGGGGCCGTGTTCCTGGGCGGACCACCGCTGGTACGTGCGGCAACGGGGGAGGAAGTGGGCGTCGAGGAACTGGGCGGCGCGGACATGCACACCACCGTCAGTGGCGTCTGCGACTACGCGGCATCATCGGAGGATGAGGCCATCGCCATCGGTCGCGAAATCGTCGACCAGTGGGACCGCCCGAAGAAATGGGACTGCCAGCGCGACCCCGTCGAAGACCCCTATTACGATCCGGCGGAGCTGTATGGCATCCTGCCCGACGAGATCAAGAAGGGCTTCGACATGCGCGATGTCATTGCCCGCATCGTCGATGGCAGCCGGTTCCATGAATATCAGCCGAGCTATGGACAGACACTGATTTGCGGCTACGCCAATATCTGGGGCTGGAAGGTCGGGATTCTGGCGAACAACGGGGTGCTGTTCAATGACAGCGCCCTGAAGGGTGCGCACTTCATCGAACTCTGCAATCAGAACAACACGCCACTGGTGTTCCTGCAGAACATCACCGGATACATGATCGGGCGTGAGTACGAACAGAAGGGCATCACCAAGGACGGCGCCAAGATGATCATGGCGCAGTCGTGTTCGCGGGTGCCGAAGTTCACGGTCATGTGCCACGGGTCGTTCGGTGCCGGGAATTACGGCATGTGTGGTCGCGCCTTTGATTCCCGGCTGCTGTTCAGCTGGCCCAACCACCAGATCGGTGTGATGGGTGGGGAGCAGGCGGTGAACACGCTGGCGGATGTGAAGGCCGCACAGATGCGCCGCGCCGGACAGGAAGTCGATGCGGACGTGATCGCCGCGCTGCGCGAGGAAACCGGTTCCGCCTATCTGGACCAGCTTTCCGCCTACTACGCCACGTCGGAACTGTGGGACGATGGCATCCTGGACCCCGTGGACACCCGCAATGCCCTCGGCATGGCCATCACCGCATCCCTGAACGCACCGCTGGAAGAACCCGGTTACGGCGTATTCCGGTTCTGAGGCGGCGCACAACGTCGCGATGATCACATGAACAGCGAAATCAACCGTATCCGCTGTCACGTGCCGGGTGTTCGGTCACGGTTTGGCAACCCTTCAGTTATATATCGGGGACATGCCTGAATTCATACATGCGCGTGACATCGCGGCGGGGACACTGCTGTTTGCCGAGGGCGACCCTGGTGACGATGCCTACATCATCGAAAGCGGCCTGATCGAGATCGCGATCGGGACGGGTGACACGCGCAAGCTGATCGCGTCGCTCGGACCAGGTGAGATCGTGGGCGAGATGGCCCTGATCGCCAATGCACCAAGGTCTGCCAGCGCGTTGGCAACCGTGAACACGCGGCTGCTTGTGGTGCGCCGGGGCCGCCTGATGAAGCCCATCGAGAACGCTGACCCGGTCATGCGGCTGATGATCCAGATCATTGTGGAGCGGTTGAGCGATGCGTCACGCTGGATGAGTGGGACGGAATCAAGCGTGCCAGAGGCCATCCAGCAGGCGCGCCGGGAAGCGTTCGGGGAAGTACGTGACATCGCACTGGGACGACTTCGGATCGAACGGGAGTTGCGCCGCGCCATTGAAACCCCGCAATTCGAACTGCATTACCAGCCCATCGTTTCCATGCACGACAGGTCGATCGCAGGCTATGAAGCACTGATGCGCTGGAACGACCCGGTGAAGGGACAGATATCCCCTGGCAACTTCATCGTGCTGGCAGAAGAAACCGGCATGATTGTCGAAATGGGGCGCTGGGCACTGAAGAAGGCGCTTTCGGACCATGCCGCAATGGTCCGGATCTGGCAGAGGTGCTGGCCGGGGAAAAAGATACCGTTCGTCAGCATCAATATCTCGTCCGGGCAGTTGATCGAACCGGGGGAAGTGGCGCGCCTGTCAGCAATCATCGTCGATTCCGGTGTCGAACCGGACCAGATCAAGCTGGAAGTCACCGAAAGCCTGATGATCCATGATCCGGAGTCCGCAACATCGGCACTGCTGGACCTGAAGGCGCTTGGCGTTGCCTTCGCCATCGATGACTTCGGCACGGGCTATTCCAGCCTGAGTTACCTGCACAGGTTCCCCATCGACACGCTGAAGGTGGATCAGTCCTTCGTCTTCAACATGCTGAACGACACAACCAGCGGCAGGCTGGTGCGGACCATCCTTCACATGGCGGACGACCTGGGGCTGGAGACTGTGGCTGAAGGCATCGAGACCGAGGCGCACTTCGAGAAACTGTGCGCGTTCGGCTGTACCTACGGACAGGGATTCCTGATGGCCCGTCCCTGGCCCCGCTTCGATCTGGAAGCCATGCTGGAAAACGGCATCACGTGGTAGATCAGGCGCTGTCCGCCCGCGACAGAGGCGTCAGAGTCCACCCTTGGCAATCACGAAATCGCGAATCGCGGGCACGCCCACACCATGTTTCACTCGGGCAAATACGAACGGACGGGTGCCTCGCTGGGCCAATGCGTCCCGGTCCATCCGTCCCAGATCGGCGCCGACCAGCTCCGCCAGATCGGTCTTGTTGATGATCAGCATGTCGGAGCGGGTGATGCCGGGACCGCCCTTGGCCGGAATCTTGTCGCCTGCGGAAACATCGATGACGTAGAGCGTGATGTCGGCCAGCTCCGGGCTGAACGTCGCGGCCAGATTGTCGCCGCCGCTTTCGATCAGGATGACTTCCAGATCGGGGAAGCGTTCCGACATGTCAGCGACGGCTGCCAGATTGATCGAGGCATCCTCGCGGATCGCCGTATGCGGACAGCCACCAGTCTCCACACCCATGATCCGCTCCGGCGGCAGCGCCCCGGTGCGGGTCAGGATCTCCGCATCTTCCTTGGTGTAGATGTCGTTGGTGATGGCAGCGACGGAGAAGGACTGGCTGAGTTCCTTCGACAGTTGCTCCATCAGGGCCGTCTTGCCGGACCCGACGGGACCGCCAATGCCGACCCGCAACGGGCCGTTCGGGGACAGGGAATCAGTCATGATCGAAAAAGCCTCGTCCGTTGGATTTCGTGCTGCATGGATGCGATGTCCGCCGCCAGGCAACAGGTTGCAATATCATCAAGGGTGGTGTTCGCGGCCTCATCAGCCAGCCGGTTCAGGTGCGGTTCCACCAGCCGCAGCAGGTGCAGCCCGTCCGTCTGCCCAAGCGGCACCAGACGGACAATGGCGGACACCAGATTGGCCGTGAACGCGTGCAGATAGCCCACCAGAACCGGTTGCAGGGCGATGCCCTGACCAGCCGCTGCGGTGCCGACAGCGACGGCATAGGCTATCGGCTGACGGGATGCGGAAGCCAGCAAGGTCGCCACCGCCGGCGTCGGCCAGGCCGCCGCGACCGCGGTCAGGAATGCCCTGCCCTGGGCTTCCGTCTCCAGCGCTAGTTCACTGGTCGCCGACAGTGCCCGGGCCTCTTCAACGACGCGGTGGAGCCGCGTGGCATCATCGTCGGTGACCGCGCGCCAGGCTTCGGCCAGCAACACGGCATCCGCCTTGCCGCCGCCATGTTCCAGCAGGTCCAGAACCCAATCCCCCGCCGTGGCCCGGTCGCGGATCAGTTCGCGCTCCACCGCGTTCTCCAGGCCGTGGCTGTAGGTATAGGCCCCGACCGGAAAGGACGGGGACAGCCAGGTCAGCAGCCTTGGCAGATCAGCATCAGACGGCATTCACCATCCCCTCGGGATCAGGCAGGTCTTCGTCGTGAGCATGATCGGCACCGTGCCCGTGATCATGGGCGTGTCCGCCATGATCATGGCCGTGAACGGGACCATGGCCATAGGCGCCGCCCTCCGGTGTGAAGGCCGCCGAAAGATGCCGCGTCTCGCCCCCCAACCCCCGCACCATTTCCTCGATCACATGGTCGGAACGGATGCGCAGCCGGTCGCCATCCAGTTCCGTCGGCAGATGACGGTTTCCCAGGTGCCAGGCAATCCGCATCAGTGCATCCGCATCCACCGCCGATATCTCGGTCAACTGTTCCAGCGCCGGGATGACGGCAATGATCCGCCCGTCTGTCAGACGCAGGCCATCACCATCCTTCAGGTTCGGCACCTGGGCCAGGTCGAGCACGAAGGAAATGCCGTCACAGCCGTCCAGCTTCAGCCGACGTCGCCGCCGGTCCTCGATATCCAGCACGACACGGTCCACGGCATCCGCCACGTCCCAGGTCCCGGCCTCCAGAACTTCATGTGCGCGCAGGCTCATCGGATCAGGACCATCAGAACAGGAAGTAACGCTGGGCCATGGGCAACACGTCTGCCGGCTCGCAGGTCAGCAGTTCACCGTTGGCCCGCACCTCATAGGTTTCGGGGTCGACGTCTATATCAGGCAGCATGTCGTTCAGTACCATGGATGCCTTGCTGATGCCGCCACGCACGTTCTCGACTGCCACACATTCCTTGGCAAGGCCAAGGGAGGCTCCGATACCGGCGTCCAGCGCAGCCTTGGAAACGAACGTCACCGATGACGCCGCACGGGCCTGGCCGAAGCTGCCGAACATGGGCCGGTAATGCACCGGCTGCGGTGTCGGAATCGACGCATTGGGATCGCCCATCAGGGCGGACACGATGGTGCCGCTTTTCAGGATCAGGTCAGGCTTCACGCCGAAGAACGCCGGGGTCCAGACCACCAGATCAGCCAGTTTGCCAACCTCGACCGACCCGATATGAGGGGCCATGCCGTGCGTGATCGCCGGATTTATCGTGTACTTGGCGATGTAGCGGCGGACGCGGAAGTTGTCGTTGTCGCCGGTTTCCTCCGGCAGCGGCCCGCGCTGACGCTTCATCTTGTCGGCTGTCTGCCAGGTACGGATGATCACTTCCCCCACGCGCCCCATTGCCTGACTGTCGGAGGCTATGATGGAGAACGCGCCCATGTCATGCAGGATGTCTTCTGCCGCTATCGTCTCCCGCCGGATCCGGCTTTCGGCGAACGCCACATCCTCGGGGATGTTGCTGTCCAGGTGATGGCAGACCATCAGCATGTCCAGATGTTCGTCGATCGTGTTCACCGTGAACGGCCGGGTCGGGTTGGTCGACGACGGGATGACGTTCGGCTCCCCACACACCTTGATGATGTCCGGTGCATGGCCGCCACCCGCACCTTCGGTGTGGAAGGCGTGGATGGTGCGGCCCTTGAAGGACGCCACGGTGTTCTCGACAAACCCGGACTCGTTCAGGGTGTCGGTATGGATCATCACCTGCACGTCCATCTCGTCCGCCACCGACAGGCAGCAGTCGATGGTGGCAGGCGTGGTGCCCCAGTCCTCGTGCAGTTTCATGCTCGATGCACCGGCCAGGATCTGCTCGCGCAGGGCTTCCGGGGTGGAGGCATTGCCCTTCCCCGACAGGCCCAGATTGACCGGAAAGCCATCGAATGCCTGCAACATCCGCCCGATGTGCCAGGGGCCGGGCGTGCAGGTCGTGGCATTGGTGCCCGTGGCCGGGCCGGTGCCGCCGCCCAGCATCGTCGTGACACCGCTGGTCACGGCCTCATCGATCAGCTGGGGACAGATGAAGTGGATGTGGGCGTCGAA
The DNA here is from genome assembly GCA_029210175.1 of Minwuia sp. Classification (GTDB taxonomy): domain Bacteria; phylum Pseudomonadota; class Alphaproteobacteria; order Minwuiales; family Minwuiaceae; genus Minwuia. The sequence continues at coordinate 48,870 of JARGPL010000040.1, forward strand.
GCCGCCGGCGGTGATGATCTTGCCCTCACCGGCAATCGCCTCGGTTCCCGGACCGACGATGATGTCGACGCCGGGTTGGGTATCGGGGTTGCCCGCCTTGCCGATGCCGACGATACGGCCGCCCCGGATGCCGATGTCGGCCTTGATGATGCCGGTATGGTCGATGATCAGTGCGTTGGTGATGACCGTGTCCACGGCTCCCCCGGCGCGCGACACCTGCGACTGGCCCATGCCGTCACGGATGACCTTGCCACCGCCGAACTTGACCTCTTCACCATAGATCGTGCGGTCTTCCTCCACCTCCACGAACAGTTCCGTGTCGGCCAGACGTACCTTGTCCCCGACGGTGGGGCCGAACATGTCCGCATATGCGGCGCGATTGATCCTGTAGGCCATCAGTCGAGATTCCCCATGATCTTCTGATTGAAACCGAACACCCGCCGATCCCCGGCCAGCGGCACCAGCGTGACTTCGCGCGACTGGCCCGGTTCGAACCGGACGGCGGTGCCTGCGGGAATGTCGAGGCGCATGCCGCGTGCCTTGGCACGGTCGAAATCGAGGCCGGGATTGGTTTCCATGAAATGATAGTGACTGCCGACCTGCACGGGCCGGTCACCGGTATTGGCGACCATGATCGTCACCGTCTCCACACCCGCGTTCAGGACGATTTCGCCCTCCGCTGCAATGATTTCTCCAGGTATCATGCTGCGTTCCCCCTTCAGCGGATCGGTTCGTGGACGGTGACCAGCTTGGTCCCGTCGGGAAAGGTGGCTTCCACCTGCACGTCGTGGATCATCTCCGGTATGCCTTCCATCACCTGATCGCGGGTGATGACCGTTGCACCGGCGGACATCAGATCAGCGACGGAGCGACCGTCGCGCGCACCCTCGACCACGAAATCACTGATCAGCGCGATGGCTTCCGGATAATTCAGTTTCACGCCCCGTTCCAGCCGTCGCCGGGCCACCATGGCGGCCACCGAAATCAGCAGCTTGTCCTTTTCCCGTGGAGTCAGATTCATCGCTGATACCTTCCCTTGTCGCTCAAATCCTGAATGCGTGCGGCAGCCGTGCCGGATGCCCCATGATCGCTTCACGCAGCGGCGGCAGCAACGCTGCCAGCACCGTCCGCATTGCGTCTCCATCTGTTGCCAGAACCCGCCCGAGGATCAGGCCCTGCCGACATGTCGCGCCGCCCCGAACCCCGACAATGCCGCGGATCAGGTCGAGCAGAAATGCCGTGAGAGACGCCGGAGCCTGGATGATCAGGTTGGCCCAGGCCTGCGCGCCAGAAAACAGGCCGGGCCGCGCAACCGTCGCCGCAATATCACCGTCCAGCCGGAACGCGTCATGCACGATCAAACGTCCGTCACGCCGCACGTACCAGTGGTCCTGCACGCGGCCATGGGTCACCGTCTCCCCCATGGCCTTGCGACCGAGGATGACCGTTTCGGCAGCCAGAAACCGTGCGCCGTCGGCAAGTTCCACATCCGTGCGGCGGTGCATGCACCCCCCGTCGAACAGAATGGTCTCCTGTGGCAACCACTCGGCACGGGCATCCGCCGCGACCTGCAGCCGGTTGCGCACGCGCGCGTCACCACCGGAACTGCGATAGACCCGCTCCGCCGCCTGGGTCGTCAGGCAGGCGGCGGCGGTTCCGCGCCACGCAACCTCCGTCGCCACATCGTCGCCCCCGGTCAGGCCACCCGCCGTGTTGATCAGCACGGCGGTCTTCGGGTCCCCAGCATAGGACCTGGGCAGCCGTGCCTTCATGCAGCCCTGTTGATGGAGATCGGCCAGCGCCGTCCTTTCGCCCACCCCCAGGAAGGCAATACGGGCGACGCCGACCGATCGGGGCGGACCGGCGCGGCCTGCCGTGGGCGCCGGTTCGACCGTTTCAGACCGTGAGATGCGCACGAACATCATCTTCATCCATCTCGTCGGCCTTGCCTGAGAGCACGATTTCACCCCGATCCATGACATGGAACGTGTCGGCGAGCTCCTTTGCAAACTCGAAATACTGTTCCACCAGCAGGATCGCCATGTCGCCCCGGTCGCGCAGCAGGCTGATGACCCGTCCGATGTCCTGAATGATGGAGGGCTGGATGCCTTCCGTCGGTTCATCCAGCAGCAGCACGCGTGGCCGTGTGACCAGCGCGCGGGCAATGGCAAGCTGTTGCTGCTGGCCGCCGGAGAGATCACCGCCACGGCGGCCCAGCATGCTCTTCAGCACCGGGAACAGGTCGAAGAGTTCTTCCGACACGTGCCGCTCAGCCCCCTTCAGGCAGGCATAACCGGTCTCCAGATTCTCCCGCACCGTCAGCAGCGGAAAGATCTCCCGCCCCTGCGGCACGAAGGCAATGCCTTCCCGCGCACGCTCGAACGGGCGCATCCTGTCGACCGGCTTGCCGTCCAGCGTGATGCTGCCGGACCTTGTGGCCTGCTGGCCGACGATGGCGCGCAGCGTGGACGTCTTGCCGACGCCGTTGCGGCCCATCAGGCAGGTGACCTTGCCCGGTTCGGCGGTGAGCGACACACCCCAGAGAGCCTGGGATGCGCCGTAGGACAGATTGATGTCGTTGACTGCCAGCATGTTTCAGCGCCCCAGATAGACTTCGATGACGCGCTTGTCGGCGCTGACCGTATCCAGCGACCCTTCGGCAAGGACGGAGCCTTCGTGCAGCACCGTCACCTTGACGCCCAGGTCGCGCACGAAGGTCATGTCATGTTCCACGACGACCACCGAATGGCTTTCCGCGATCTCCTTCAGCAGGCGCGCGGTCTCAGCTGTTTCATCGTCCGTCATGCCTGCCGCCGGTTCATCGACCAGCAACAGCTTCGGGTCCTGTGCCAGCAGCATCCCGATCTCCAGCCACTGCTTCTGTCCGTGGCTGAGCGAGCCGGCGATGGTATCGGCATGGTCTCCCAGACGGGTGATGGTCAGGATCTCGTCAATGCGGCCCGCAGCTTCGTTTGACAGTTTCCAGAACAGGCTGGCCCGCACCGAACGGTCGGCCTTCAGCGCCAGTTCCAGATTGTCCTTCACGGTCTGGGTCTCGAACACCGTCGGTTTCTGGAACTTGCGCCCGATACCCAGTTCGGCAATCGCGGCCTCATCATGCTTTGTCAGGTCGATGTTGCCTTCGAACAGGACCTGCCCGGAATCGGGCCGGGTCTTGCCGGTGATGATATCCATCATCGTGGTCTTGCCCGCACCATTGGGGCCGATGATTGCCCGCATCTCCCCCGGATCGAGGGCGAGGGACAGGTCATTCAGGGCGCGGAAGCCATCGAAGGACACGTTGACGCCATCCAGATACAGGATGCTGTCGGTCATGGAAGGTGTACTCATGATTCACCTCCCACGGCTCTTGCACTGCGCCATCGTCTCAGACGGTCGAGCATCTGACGACCCTTGCCACTGCCATCGCTGCCCTCGCCACTGCCATTGATCGCGCCGACAATGCCCCGCGGCAGGAACAGGGTGACAAAGACAAACAGACCACCAAGCGCGAACAGCCAGATTTCCGGCAGGGCACCCGTCAGGTAGGTCTTGGCGTAGTTCACCAGAATGGCCCCGATGACGGCACCATAAAGCGTGCCGCGCCCGCCGACGGCGACCCAGACCACGACCTCGATGGAGTTCGCGGGCGTGAATTCGCTCGGGTTGATGATGCCGACCTGGGGCACATAGAGCGCGCCAGCAACACCTGCCATGCAGGCGGACAGCGTGAAGACCGCCAGCTTGTAGCGGTCGACCCTGTACCCCAGGAAACGGGTACGGGATTCGGCATCGCGGATGGCCGTGATGACCTTGCCGTACTTGGACCGGGTCACCGCCTTGCAGATCAGGAACCCCAGCGCCAGCGCCATGGCGGATGCGAACAGCAACCCGATGCGTGTACCGTCGTCCTGCAGATCGAAACCCAGCAGGTCCTTGAAGTCTGTCAGGCCGTTGTTGCCGCCGAAGCCCATGTTGTTGCGGAAGAACGCCAGCATCAGCGCATAGGTCATGGCCTGCGTGATGATCGACAGATAGACCCCCGTCACCCGGCTGCGGAACGCAAACCAGCCGAAGATGAAGGCCAGCAGGCCGGGCACGAACACGATCATCAGCGCCGCGAACCAGAACATGTCGAAGCCATACCAGTACCAGGGCAGTTCCGAATAGTTCAGGAAGACCATGAAATCCGGCAGGTCCGGATTGCCATAGACCCCCCGGTCGCCGATCTGGCGCATCAGGTACATGCCCATGGCGTAGCCACCGAGGGCGAAGAATGCCCCATGCCCCAGGCTGAGGATGCCGCAGAACCCCCAGATCAGGTCCACTGACAATGCCAGCAGGGCATAGGTCAGATACTTGCCGATCAGGCTGACCATGTATGTGGGTGCGTGCAGCGTGTGATCAGGCGGCAACATCAGGTTCGACAGGGCAAGCAGCAGGATCGCGCCGAACAGGATACCGAGAAAGATCATGCCGCCGCGATCGAAGGCACGGAAGATGAGCCCCTGCATGATCATGATTCCACCGCCCGGCCTTTCAGCGCGAACAGGCCGCGTGGACGCCACTGGATGAACAGGATGATCGCGACCAGAACCAGGATCTTGCCCAGCACGGCCCCTGCGTAGGGTTCGAGGAACTTGTTGGCGATGCCGAGACTGAAGGCGCCGACAAGCGTGCCCCAGAGATTGCCGACGCCGCCGAACACCACGACCATGAAACTGTCGATGATGTAGGACTGGCCCAGGTTGGGACTGACGTTGTCGATCTGGCTGAGGGCGACTCCAGCCATGCCGGCGATCCCCGATCCCAGGCCGAAGGTCAGCGCATCCACCCGGTCCGTGCGGATACCCATGGCACCCGCCATGCGTCGGTTCTGCGTGACCGCACGCATCTGCAGGCCGAGCGGCGTCCGCTTCAGCACCAGCATCAGCATGGCCAGCACGACCAGCGCGAAGACGATGATCCAGATACGGTTGTAGGTCAGGGTCATGGCCCCGATCTCCATGGCACCGGACATGAAGTCGGGATTGCCGACTTCCTTGTTCGTCGGGCCGAAGATCGTCCGCACGAGCTGCTGGATGATCAGGCTGACGCCCCAGGTCGCCAACAGGGTTTCCAGCGCACGACCGTAGAGATAGCGGATCACCGTGCGCTCTATCAGAACGCCGATGCTGCCTGACACAAGGAATGCCAGCGGCACCGCGATGGCGAGCGAGAACTCGAACATGCCCGGCGCATGCTGGCGAATGACTTCCTGCACCACATAGGTCGTGTAGGCCCCCAGCATCACCATCTCGCCATGGGCCATGTTGATGACCCCCATGACACCGAAGGTGATCGCGAGGCCGATGGCCGCCATCAGCAGGACAGAGCCCAGGCTGATACCGTAATAGATGTTCTGGGCCGTGGCCCAGAGAGCCAGTTCCGCCTCGATGGCATCAATGCCTTCGGTGGCAGCGGCGAGGACGGGTGCGGGTGTCGATTCGGGCAGCGCCTTGAGCAGCGACATGGCATCCCGCCCGCCGCGTTCGCTCAGCGATCGGATCGCCGCGATCTTGACAGCGTCGGCCGCATCCGAAAGCAGGATGGACGCCGCCTGGGCTTCCTCCATCGCCGTGCGAACGGCCTCGTCCTTCTCCGCCCCGATGGCCTGGCCCAGGGCCTCCACCGCCCCCGGATCCGGGCTCTTGAACAGCGCCTGTGCTGCTGCAGCGCGGACATCCCTGTCCGGCGACAGCAGGGTCAGACTGCCCAGCGCACCGCGCAAGGCCCGGCGCATGTTGTTGTTGATGCCGATGCGCCTGGCGTCACGCTTGCCCACGTTCTCCAGCAATTCGCCGGTAAGGGGCTCGAAGAGGTCGAGACCGGTATCGGCCTTTTTCGCGATGACCACCTTGTCATCGGACTTGCGGTAATAGAGGTCACCGTCAGAGAGCGCCTGCAGCGGTCGCACTGCACGGGGGTCGCCAGTGGCGGCAATGGCGTTGACGGTCTGCTCCATCGCTGCGTAGTCGCGCGTCGGAAGCTGTTCGATAAGCCCTGGAAGATCGGCTGAGTCCGCTGCAAGTGCCGGCAGGCCGCAGCAGAGAGCAATCATCAGGGCGAGAATGCGGGCAATCATGCGCCGGTCTCGCTTGTTGGCAGAATGGTGATCAGAAGAGGTGCGCGGCAAATCTGTGAACTGGGGGTTCGTCGCACCGAGATCGAAGTTCGTATCCGAAACCACGGCTTCGGGCAGAGAAGGATCGGGGTGGCGACCGCTCGTTCCGGCAGAAACCAGCTGCCACCACCCCGTCCAGGTATCACTTCATCCGGATCAGCGCGTGCCGATCAGAATTTCGGCGTCTCACAGCCACCGCAAACCCAAGGATAGGTCCAGTCAGCTGTCAGCTTGGCGCTTTCGGGGATGAAGTCGGACCATGCGTCGCCAACGACGACACCGTCGGTCGACCAGACCGTCTGCAACTGACCATCGTCCTGGATCTCGCCGATCACGACCGGCTTGGACAGGTGGTGGTTGGTGTTCATGACCGCCGTGCCGCCGGTCAGGTTCGGAACCGTCTGGCCGTACATGGCCTGACGCACCGCATCCACATCGGTGGTGCCAGCCTGCTGGACAGCCTGGACCCACATCTTGAAGCCGATGTAATGCGCTTCCATCGGATCATTGGTCACGCGGTCTTCGTTGCCGATGAATGCATGCCACTTCGTGATGAAGGCATCATTCTCCGGCGTGTCGATGCTCATGAAGTAGTTCCAGGCAGCCAGATGCCCGACCAGCGGGCCCGTGTCGATGCCAGCCAGCTCCTCTTCACCAACGGAGAAGGCCACGACCGGAATGTCTTCGGCCTTGATGCCCTGGTTGCCGAGTTCCTTGTAGAACGGAACGTTGGCGTCACCGTTGATCGTGGACACCACTGCGGTCTTCTTGCCAGCGGAACCGAACTTCTTGATATCGGCGACGATGGTCTGCCAGTCGGCGTGACCGAACGGCGTGTAGTTGATCATGATGTCCGAAGCCGGAACGCCCTTGGCCTTCAGGTAGGATTCAAGGATCTTGTTGGTCGTCCGCGGGTACACATAGTCCGTACCGGCGAGCACCCAGCGCTCCACCTTTTCCGTCTTCATCAGGTAATCCACTGCCGGGATCGCCTGCTGGTTCGGAGCCGCGCCGGTGTAGAACACGTTGCGGCTGCTCTCTTCACCTTCGTACTGCACCGGGTAGAACAGCATGCTGTTCAGTTCCTCGAACACCGGCAGCACGGACTTGCGCGACACACTGGTCCAGCAACCGAAGACAACCGAAGTACCATTGACCTCGATCAGCTCACGCGCCTTTTCGGCGAACAGCGGCCAGTTGGAGGCCGGATCGACAACGACGGCCTCAAGCTGCTTGCCGAGCAATCCGCCTTTCTTGTTCTGATCGTCGATCAGCATCAGCATGACGTCCTTCAGGGTTGTCTCGCTGATCGCCATCGTGCCCGACAGGGAATGCAGGATACCGACCTTGATCGTATCCGCTGCCTGCGCCGCGCCAGCCATCAGGCCAACGGCAAGCGCACTCGTTGCTGCCAGGGTCTTCACCCTCCGAAGTCCAAACATTGTCGTACCCACCTCCTGTAAACGACCAAATTGACGGGTCCGACGTTCCAAGAGCCGTGCCAGCGCACAAATTTTCAGCTTTTTTTCATTTATCCTTTGTGATTTAACAGGTTATCGGGAATGGTCGAACGCGCGCTCAGCATGCAGAGATTAATTCAAGGGCAGGACAGACTTGCATTCGCCTAATATTTGGGCAAATTTCATGCTGCCTAATAGGTGATCAAATTACCGATTCCAGACCCCACAACGTGATGGTTGGCGCCCGGAAACTGCGCGCGTGATGCACCTCCATCCGGACCTGCCTGTCCAGGCGACGCGGGATGCCCAGACGCAGGGTGCCTGATGCTGTTCGCCACTCCGCAATGCGGATCAGGTCGCCGTCGTCGATCGCCTGCACGACGTTCCCGGCAAAATCACCGCGATCGATGGTAGCATCCGGCGCACCATAAGCATCGATCAGTTCCGCCAGGACCGACTGGAAGTCGGATTGCAGCGCAGCGGCATCACCCGGGTTGGACGGATTGATGACCAGCACCGACTTGCGGAACCGCGCGCCCTGATGCAATAGCGCAAGGCGCTGGCGCAGGGCGACATCGCTCAGGACCGGTGATTCATAGACAATCAGACCCTCCTGCTGCGCCTGGCCGCCGCGCAGACCGGCATCGGCAAGGTTCAGCAGCACATCCTGCAACGCACTGTTGGGTGCCAGGGCCGCAAGATCGATGACACCGGCATCCGCTGGCACCTGAACAGCGGCGAAGCGCTGCGGCGGCGGCTGATCATCGAACAGCCCCTGACCGGCGGCCTTGTCGAAGCTGAAGGTATAGCGGGCCGCGAGTTTCAGCGGCTGGCTCTCGCCCGAACCTTCGCGGACGGTCACGTTGAAGTCGGCCTCCAGCGCCAGGCTGTGTCGACCTTCCTGCCAGTTGAGGCTGCCGTTCAGACTGTTGGTCACGGTGTCCGCACCCGCCGTATCGCGGAAGAGTTTCGACAGACGATAGTTGGCGCGGGCCGACACCGCCCCCCGTTCCAGGCTGCCGCCGAGACCCAGGGTGACTTCCTCGCCCTCCGCGTTGCCGCCATTGATCCGCCGTACGGATAGACTGGGCGAAAGCGTCCCCACCAGGTCACCTCGGCTGAACCGGCGATCCACGCCCAGTGTCACCGTGTTGGACACCGTTGGCGTCGCGTTCAGGGCGCGGGTTGCCTGGAACTGATAGCCGAAGCGACCGAACAGGTCGCCGGGCAATGGCGCGGTCAGATTGGCGCTTGCCGCCTGCGTGGTTGTCTTGACAGTCCCGGTTTCGTTTTCCGTTCGGGTGACGAAGGCGTCAAAAGTGCCGTTCAGCGGAATGCCCAATCCGGGGTCGAGGGGTCCCGCCAGATTCAGGCCGCTGCTGAAGGTATCGGTGTGGTTGGCCCGGCCAAAACCGTCGCGGTCCCATCGCGCGCGTCCCCGCAGCGAAAGGCCGCCGTCGAACCGCCAACCGGCATTCGCCGCCAGGCTGCGGCGGGCGGCAGTCACTGCAGCACCGTTGGGGGAATAGTCACTGTCGAACTGTTCAAGGCGAATGCTGTAATCGAGAGGCATCGACTGATCCCGACCACGCAATTCCGTGAACAGGCCCGCACCCGTGTCATCCAGATCGTTCCCGGCCAGATCGTCGCCGAACAGGAATCCGACTTCGCCCTTCCACTCCAGCGCCTGCCCGTGAAAATCAAAGGCACGGTCCGCCGCGACGCTGCTGACGGTCTGCACCCGCTCCACAGCCACATTGTTGGCGCCTGCACCAAGCCGATTGGCAACGACGTTGACGGAGATGTTCCCGGCCCGTCCCCGGCTCATCAGCCACGATGCCCCGATGGTCTGGTCGTCATCGAAGTCCACCTGACGGTAGGTCGCCTGATTGATGCCCCAGAACCCGACAAGCGAATGCTGCCAGCCGGGCAGGATGGCGATGCGTGGCTGCAATTCCAGGTGCACACCCTTCAGACTGCGCTGTGACGTGCGGGCTGTGGTCAGCGCGAAGATGTCCCCCGCGTCGAAACGGAACGGCACCGCACCATCCCCCTTCTCCCACTGCAGATGCGCGCGTTCGGCAACCAGACCGTCCAGGTTGCTGCGGAACGGATTGTCCACCAACACGCCGAAGAACTGTCCCTGCACCCGCTCGAATGGTGAGACCTGACGCGACAGGTTCAGATCAGCCTCCACGAAGCCAAACGCCGTACGCTCCGCGAACGGGCTGACAGTCGGGTCGCCCGCGTCCGAATAGCCCTCAAGCGCCGTCGTCAGGCTGCCGCCAATCTGCCAGGGTGTCAGCCAGGGTGTCAGAGGGTCTTCCGCATGGGCCGCCGAGGCGACGAGCAGCATCGGCGCAGCCATCGCCATCCGCCGGTGCCAGTCAGATCGCGTCATCATTCGACGAACTCCTCCCGGATTCTCAGGAAGAATTCGTTCTGTCCGCGCAGCTGGCGAAACCCGCGGGCCGGGTCATTGAACTCGATCTGGGTATCAGCGGTCAGGGAAACGATGGACGTGATCTCCCTGCGCCCGGTCGCGCTGGTGCCCTCGAACTGTTGCACGGTCTGGATGCCACGCACGCCCAGCACGCGGATCTCGGCATCCTGCGGCACATCCTCCACCATCGATTCCAGCAACCGCTGCCGATCCTGAAAATCAGGGGACAGATAGTCGCCCAGTTCCCCGTTCTCCCACGCCGCCAGCACGTCAGCCGCCGCGGCGCGGGCCGCCTGCGCATCAATGACTTCAGGCGCGACCACCGGCGTCGTTCCCTCAGGTGCTGCTTCCGGGGTCGCGATGGCACGAAAGGGTCGGATATCCTGTGCGAATGCCGTGCTGACAGAGACTGCGAGCAGGACAGCGACAAGCGTTGCGCGGATCATCACTGCACCACCAGATTGATGACTGTGACACTGAATTCCGTGATGCCGATCGGGGTCAGGGTGAACGTCCCCTCCACAATCACGCCATTGTTGGCCTGCAGCAGGATCCGCACGGTCTGTGCCGCGACGAATGGCGAAATGCTCACCGCCCCGCCTGCAGGATCAATCAGCCGCCAGATCGGCACCGTGGCGTCCGCGAACACGAACACGTTCTCATCACCCGCGATCGCCAGGTTGGCATCGCCCGGGCTGTACTGGAAAATCAGGAACGCCCCATCCACGCTCTGTCCGGCAAAGATCACGCAATCAAGCGTTACCGGGTCGACTGTCATGTTCACGAAACGCAGATCAGGCGGTGCGGTCGGGGACAACTGGCCCTGGATCGTCTGACCTGTGCATCCGGCCAGACCGCCGACATTGTTGTTGCCCCCATCATCGTTGTTGTTCAGGTCATCCACGGCGACCTGCTGCACGATGCCGTTCACGGTGGCATTGTCGATCGGGTCTTCCGAATTGAACGGGTTGTTGCCGTTCTTCGGGTCGATACGGAACAGTTCCACTTTCGTGATGACCCGGCGCAGTTCTGTCTTCGTGTTCACGTCCGGTGGCGGCACCACATTCAGCTTGTCGAGGATCTGCTGCACCTCGTCGCGTTTCAGCGTGTTGAACTGATCTTCCGTGGGCAGGATGGGGCTGTCATTGCGGCTGTCACCGCTGAGATCCGCCGCAGACGGGGACACAAGCGGAAGGGTCAGGCCCAGCAAAAGGGTCAGGCCCAGCGCTGGTATGGTCACGCGTATGTTCATCAGCCTTCCTCCTTCGGCAGTCGCACCAGTCGGACACTGACTGTCGGGAAGCGGCCCAGCGTTGCTTCGTTGATGTCCATTTCGACGCTGTTGACGCAGCTGGCGAATCCGCTGCCCTCCGGCAGCAACTGCGTCGTTGCGAACGACAGCGACCCGAAGCCCGCAGCCATGTCCCAGCTACAGGCCAGGTCGAACGGGGACAGGTCACCGATCCCCGAAACGCTGGCCGTGACCCGGTGCGACACGCCCTGGCGATAGATTTCCGGGATGTCCAGACTGATGCGCGGCGTGATCGCCTGCACCCGACCCTGGTCGATGCGCGCGACCTCGGCCCCGTCATCCTGGACGATTGCCACATGCCTCGTCGCCACATTGGCCGCGAACTGACGGCTGGCGACCCAGCTTGCGCCATCCTTGCTGAAGCGTTCGTCGAAGCTGCCCTGACTGGTTTCGTATCGGGCGATGTAGCGGCTCATGTCCGCATCACCGTCGATCAGCAGACGCCACACGAATCCGTTCGCTCCCAGATTGTCGATCACCAGCAACGCGTCGTTCAGGGTGAACACCGTCACGTCCCCCAGCAGGAACGGGACGTCGGGCGGCGGCGAGAAATCTGTCGTCGAAGCCGCGCTCGACCGCAGGATCGGACGCAGCGCCGCCTGCGGCAGTTCTTCCTGCTGGCGGGCGCGCACGACCGCACCTCTTCGGCGGTCTGATTCCATCAGCAGGCCACCACCCTGTGACTGCTGAATGCCAAAGGCGGGAACGCCGGGTGTGGGGAAGGACCGCTGAGTGCCATCCCGGAACCGAAGACTGACCTGGGCCTCGATCCCCTTCGCGCCTTCCACACGAAACAGGTCGAACGGACCCTGACGAAAACCACCCTCGGCACCTTCGCGCCGCCCGACCAGGGCGATCCCGGCAACGGGTGGCGGGCGGAAGCGGACGGTCTCCACCGTGCTGAACAGCACCTCACCCTGCCGCGTGATCACGACATTGATGACGACCGGGGTTCCGATGGCCCGCACAACCCGTTCTGTCGAAGGTCTGGCAACCGGCAGCAGCAATGGCTGCCCACCCGTCGGCACATCCAGTTCGCCCCGGTCATAGACCGCCTGCCCCGCCTCCGCCGTCCAGCTGACCTTCATGCCCGAGTTCGCAGGCAACGGACCGTCGATCAGCATCTCGACAACGAAGTCGTCATCGACAAACGGGCGGCGGTCTGGCAGACGCAAGGCCACACGATTGACGGTCAGTTCCAGCGTGTCCTTCAACGACCCGGCCGTGCTGCCCGCAGGCGCCACGACAAGTTCAGCCTGGCCCGGCAGCCCGGTACCCGAGACACGCAGCGATTTCCGTTGAAACCCGAGTGCCAGAGGTCCACCACGCAGATCAACCTGAACCGCGTCCATGTTCGGCAAGTTGAGCAGCCCTTCCCCATTCCCGGCCTGCACCCTGGCCAGCACTTCCAGACTGGTGCGCTGGTTGCGCGTTCCCGGACCTGTCAGCAGATGGCGGCGCAGACGCTGCTGCGCGGTGCCGATCTGCATGCCGATCAGTCCGACAACTTCCAGTTCGCTTGCCGGACTGCCGCCACTGTATGTCGGTGTGATGGGTTCGGAATCATCGACGAACACCTGACGACCGGTGCCATCACAATCCACGAAATCGAACCGCGCGCCGCTGCCCCCGATCGCCGGGAACGGAAAACGACCCGCACTGCCCGGGACCACGTGATGGCGCTGCGCGTCAAAGCTGTAGCCACCGCTGACGCTCAGGCGGTTGCCGATCAGATTGGTGATGTCGACCTGGCGGCGCTGCAGGGGAACCGAGAACCGCTTCTTCTGGATCAGCGTTTCGATGGAATTGTTGCGCGTGTTACGCCGTGTCGTCTTCTGGCACTCCCCCTCGCCGACGACAAAGACGCTGGCCGTGACCCGGACCGGCAGGCCATCCGGCAGACCCAGCAGGTCTGCTGTCGCTGCATCCGCAGCTATCCTGGCGGGGAAGCGATTGCCATGGCCATAGGTCACACGGACAGATCGCGGATCGATGTGTTCACCGGGCCGCAAGGTGTCGGAAGGTGTGACAGGGCTGAAGGCCGTCAGTTGCAGACGCGTCGGCTCCGGCAGGGCCAGCGCTTCCAGCCCGCCAGCACCGATCTCGCAGACCGTACCTTCCAGCTTTCCCGTCAGGCGGGCCGTGTCAGCCTTGTAGGTGGCCACATTTGCATCAACGAACGCCTGCAACAGGTCGCGGATTTTCGGAACCGGTGCCGCGAGATCATCGTTCTGGGCCATCGCGACCGGTGTCCACAGCGGAATGGCCAGCACGGCGGCGAGCAGCAGTCGTGCGCCGTTTACATTGCTCATCACTTGCCCTCCGGAAAGCCGTCATCCGGCGCATCGTCGGCCACCCCGGATCGGATGATGTCCCTGTTCGCCTGACGCTCTGCCGCCGCCGCACCTGCCTGCTGCGCCAATCGGGTCCGGCGCTGTGCGTCGGTTTCATCCAGAAGGGTGCTCAACAGCGTGTCGGGAATGTCGGGTGCGGCCAGCTTCTCGCTCTTGCCGCCACCACCTCCGCCGCCGTTTCTGGCCGTGCTGCGCAGGCCATCGGGATCATCCCCCGACGTGCTGTTCGACAGTGTGTTGCCGGCACGCGTCGCGGCCTTGATCGCGTCCGCGCGCCGGGCCAGATCCTGCACGGTCCTTGCCTCATCGCGGATCAGCTTGGACGCGGCGATGATGGTCTCTGCTTGCCGCACCGCCGCTTCGTCGGCTGTTCCGCGCACCTGCGGTCTCGCTTCCTGCAGGATCCGGCTGTCGCGCGCCTCATCCAGCGTGCGGGCAACGTCATCGGCGTCGGCATCGAAGAAACTCCTGGGCTTGCCATCCTGCAGCGGACGGATACCGTCGAAGGTCGCCCCCTTGGTACCTGCGGCCCTGAAGCCGGGTGTGTCGAGCTTCTGGAACAGGGCGAAGGGGGTGATGGCATCGGTGAATGTCGTGATCTGTGCTGCAACAGGACAGCAGGGCAGTACCCCATCGATGATGATGCTCTGCAGCTTCCTGGCGCCCTCGACCGTACTGAGATCGAATTTTTCCCCGAACAGGTCGATGATCTCTGCCGTGCCGCCCTCTTCGATCAGGGCGGGGTTGTTGCGGCGGTTCTGGATCACCTCATCCAGATTGATCACGCCGTCCCGGTCGAAGGCATTGACCTCCAGCCGGCCGCCATTGTCGAGTTGCAGGCCGATGTTGGGGGGCTTGAAGTCGATCAGGACATGGCGGTTTTCCACTGCCTTGTTGGCCGCCTCCACCGATGCCGCGAACTGTTCCTCCGACAGGCGGCCATCCTGGTTGTTCTTGGCGATGATCTCGACTTCCCTGGACCCGTCGATGCGCTCACTCTGCTTGATGGCGCGCCCCTGCTCATCGAAGATCACCAGTACCGGGTTGCCATCGGCATCCAGGACGGTGTCGCCAAACTGATCCTTGATCGGAATGTCATCGGTCGTGCGGATACCCAGATCGCGCAGCCGCTTGCCCGCCTCGATATCGCGCAGCACGGCGCCATCGCCTTCTGTCTTGAACCGCTGCACCACGATGTCCGGCCGTTCCCCGTCGAAGACTTCCTTGATGCCACCGGTCCCCAGTTTCTGCCCCACGGGCACGACCGCCCCCTGCTCCCCGAAGACGGCCTGCTTCTGCTTGAAGGGCCGGTTGGCGTTGACCTGTCGGGTCTGGCGGTCGAGCAGGTTCTGAACGGACTGATCGATGATCTGCTGGCCGATGTTGGCGTCCTCTGCCCTTTGCAAGGCGGCGTTGATGACCTCCCGCGTCGGGCCGCCGGGCTGGCGGGCCTGCTGGCGCAGTTTCAACGCATCCCGCAGGGCGTTGATTTCCTGCAGCACATCCGGGCTCTGGCGCGTGTTCCGCAACCGTTCGATCTGGTCCAGCGTGTCCGCGATCTTCAGGTTGGTCTTGATGTCACGGACGGTATTGTTCACTCCCCGCACGATCTTGCCGCCGGTCCGGGCCACCCCGGCAAGACTGCCCTTCGCGCCAAGGACATTCAGCGCATCGAAGGCGCGGCCTTCCAGGATTGCGGCCGCCTTCTCCCGCTCCTTCGCCAGGGCAATGGCGTCTGCAAAGACCTGCTCGCGCCGTTCCGTGGCCTTGATGAAGGCTGCCACCTGTTCAGGTGTCGCATTGGCACCTGGCGTCTGAATGGGGTTGCCCAGGTCATCGACCAGTTGATCGGGAACCCCAAGGGACGCCCCGGTATCGGACAGGAAGGAACTGCCAACGGTCATTGCCGCGCGGAACAGGTTGTTTTCCCTGGCGCTGCGGTTGGCTTCCTCGGTTTCACGCTGAACCAGCAGCCCGTTGGGGGAAATGAAATCAGCGGCATCGCCGATCAGGTTCGCGGCAGACTTCGCGACACCTTCCACGGTCTCGAAACCGATGTCGGTGAGACTGTTGAACGTGGCGCTGATGATCCCCTGAGACTTGTCGGTGAAGTTCCTGACAAAGGGTTGATAGATGGCCTGCGCAGCACCGCTGACCATCTTGCCGCCCAGACTGGCCAGATAGCCCGGCGTGCGCAGGAAGTTGCCGACAGTCGCATCCAGCAGCGCGGCATTGGCAAGCTGGCGGTTGGCCTCATCCTGCAGCGCCTTGACCTCGGCGAAGTCCCCGGCGATACGGACACCATCGCGCTTGAATGCCAGTTCATCGGGCAGCCTGACCGGCGGTGGCGGGTTCGGCAGCTGTGCCAGTGCGGCAAGGGCTTCGTTCAGGCCGACTGCTTCCGGCAGGACGCCGGGTATCTGCGTGAACAGGACACCATCCGGGTCCGGTCCGACAGCGTCGAAATCGATGCCTCGGAAACCGCCGCTCGCGACCGATTGCGCCAGACCACCATCACCGGGTGCGGGTTCACCAAGACAGTGCTCGAAGTCGCGGCTGTCGAACATGCGACGCAGGTCGGCCTGCAGGCGTACATGCACATTGCCGAGGTCGGTCAGTTCCGTCCGCCGCAGTTCCAGTTCTGCATTGACCTTGACGATCTGCTGCAGCGCCCGCGACGCATGGTCCGTCGCGATTTCTTCCATCGCGACGTAGTTCCGGTCGTGGCGCTGACGCAGGGCATTTGCAGCCTGGATCTCCTGGGGGTCAAAGCTCATCGCTGCCACGGGGACGCCAAACATCGACGCGGCATTGCTGTTGCCTGCACGCCTGGCCTCGACCAGGGCTGCTGTCTTCGCGTCCAGCAGGACGCGTGCCGCCGCCGCTTCCAACGCGATCTGCTGATGCACCTTGGCCAGATCCTGCAGCGGGATCAGGTCTTCGACGAAAATGCGGGTGCCCTTGGCGCGGCGGAACTCGCTGGCCGAAACCAATGCAATGGAATAGCGGCGCTTGGCGTCCAGCAGGGACTGCATCAACGTGACCGGCGGGGCACAGGATTGCACAACCTGGTTACGGCGTTCCTCGATCTCGGCACGCAACAATGCCAGATCACCGGTGCAGACCTGCGCCGTATCACCCTGCGCGACAGAAGGGTGAGGCAGGAGACCGAGTATAACGAAGGCGACGAGGGCAAGCAGGGTGCGGATCATTGTCATTCTCCCGATGCGGTCAGCAGGCGTTCAGCTGCTGCGCGGCGGAGGCGCATGATTTCCTTCAGGTCATCGACGCTGTAACAGCCATTGAGCGATATGGTCCTGCGGTCACCAGGGCCGGTCACCGCGACGCGAAAGACGCGCGCCAACGCCGGGTCACCCGATGTGGGAAAGGCATCGACCGGTTCCTTGTCGGCCAGAGCGAGTTCGGCGCGCGCTGCCGCCCGCACCGCTTCCGGGTCGGACAGGTCGTGCGTTCCACCGGGCAGCGCCCGGCCCGCCTGCGCGTAAGCCTGCTGCACGGAGCGCAGGTCATTGCCGATCCAGGTCACGGCGTTGCTGTCCGGGTCCCGCACAAAGCCAAGCGATGCCGCATCGAAGTAGCGAATGACGAACCGGCTCGTGACCGTCGGTGCATTGGAGCCATGGCAGAGCCTCTCGACCACGAACTCGGCGATCCGCTCGCCCTCGGTCAGGCGATGTTCAACGATCGTTTCCCTGGGTCCGACCTCAACTGTTTCCGCAGACGCAACGGCCGAAACAGCAGTGATTGCGCCCCATGCAAGGAACATAAGGCCTGGTTTCGGCAGGAACAGGATCAAATTCAATTTGGGCATGACTGGCGCTTCCGATTTTTTCCAACAATCGGGAGGCTAGTATTGCCAGCATCATGACCACACCTGTCCGACTGGACAGGTCAGCCAGAAAACGGCCCTGATGTGACGCTTTTCTGCCTCAGGCAGATGATGCTTCAGCTTCCGCGGGAGTGGCTGGATCGGCACTTCTCGGCGCAAATTCGATGTCGGCGCGGGCCAGCATCGCTGTCAGGGTCTCCAGTCTGCTGATCTTCTCTTCCTTGCTGTCAATACCAGCGAAGAAGGACGCCCGGAATTCGGAATTGAGCAAGAGTTTCCGCACCAGCTGGCGTGCCTCATCCTCCGCCTTGCCCACCGTGAAGTAGCCTTCCAGAACCATCTTGAGCAGACCGATGCACTTGTCCGCGACACTGTTGTTGCCGGCAAGCAGCCGTTTGAAGAGCTGGCGTTTCTGCAAGAGGCGGCAGCAGAGATCATCAAGCCTTTCTGACAGACGTCGCTGATGCAGATCCTGCAGGTCTGCCGCCAGTACCGATTTCTGGATCGTGGCCAGATGCTTCATGCGCTCCGAAACGGGTATGTCACCTTCCGTGAAGTAGGCTTCTGCCTGGGCCGACGTCAGGATTGGCAGCAGGAACTCTCCCAGCTTTCGCTTGTTGGCCGCACCAAGGATGTAGGGTTCCAGATCGATCAGACGCATGGCTCTGGCATCCGGCTCCTCAGCGCCGTGCAGATACTCGGCGATGGCCTCAGGATGCAGCCAGCGGGTCCCGCGTGCGCTCGCCAATTCCATGACCCGGGTGCCCCCCAGCCAGGAGCCGTCTTCGCGTTTCAGCTTCGCTGTCAGATCGTGAACAGCTCTCGCTTCGGCGCGAATGTCACCATCGACCAGCTTCCGGGGGCTGCGCAGGGCCTCGATCAGATGCTGTTCCAGCGATTGGCGGGCATGGGACATCTTTCCCGCCGCGATCAGCCGGTTGACCGTATGGGCCTCGGGTGCGGCCAGCGGATCCTCCGCGGGCAGACGACCATGCGCCAGCAGAGCGGTCGCTGAAAGTTCGTCGTACAGCGTTTCCCGCTCCCCGATCAGGCGATGCGCGACATTACCGAGCGACAGCAGATCCCCGACGAAGGTGTCCGCCACTTCGTGCACCCAGTCCGGGTGGTCGGCGCGGACCGGGCCAAGCACCCGACCGAGCTTTTCGCCATAGCCTTGCGCGCTCGCCAGATGGTTGACCAGCGCGACATTGAGCAGGTAGGTGCGGCTTTCCTTGGGTGTGATCTCGGCAATCAGCGCATCCAGATCATTGTCGACAAGCCGCAGTTCGCCCGCCATCTGCTTGTCGCGTCGGAGAGCCACGATCCCACGATCAATGATCTCGTAGATCTGCTTGATGCGTTCCTGAACGCCCTGACCGGTCTCGCGCACCTGGGCGATCGAGGTTTGTTGAACGGCGCGTTGCATGGCGGTGCCGTCATCCTGCAACCGTTCAACGTAATCGAGGGAGTGGATCAGTTCCGTCGCCGTCAGACCCCAGCGAACCAGTTCACTGCGCAACAGGCGATTGATCGACCGCCGACCCTCGTAGGAATACAGGTCCTCGACCTTCCAGCAGATGCCGGGAATGGGATCAGAGTCATATTTCGACGTCCGCATCTTGGCGCCAGAGAAGAATATCTGACCCGAACGGAACGTCCCCGAAGACTTGTCAAAGCGCTCCCGCATCACCTTCACGGCGCGGTAGCTGCTGCGCGCCTGCCTGGCAGCCTCAAGCGCCTCTTCCTGACCATCGACCACGGCGATGATCGTCCATGACGTGCCGCGCTGTCCCAGCACTTCGTAATGAATCTTGTTGCCACTCACCCCGACACCTTCCCGTGTCCATATGCAGCAAATTCTGCCACCGCATGGTTAAGGTTCGGTTGATGGTAGAATGCCAGCCGCGTCAGTTCAGCCGAAAGTGGCCAGGACGCGCCTCAGGCTGCTTCGGGAACGATCTGACTCAGGCGACCACCAATGCGGACCGGCTCGATCGATTTTGCCAGCCCCGTGGCATCATCGCTTTCGACCAGAACGCCACAGACAGTCGCTTCGCCGAGCGCAGGCTCGAACCGGCTGCCCGGGGTCTTGTTGCGGAACCGGCGGATCGGTTCTTCCTTTGCCATGCCGATGACGGAGTCGTAATCGCCGCACATCCCGATATCGGACATGTAGGCCGTGCCGCCAGGAAAGATCTGGTGATCCGCAGTCGGCACATGGGTATGCGTCCCGACAACGACCGTGGCGCGACCGTCCGCGAAATGGCCCAGTGCAGCCTTCTCGCTCGTTGCCTCGGCATGCACGTCGACGAGCACCATCTGCACGTTGCGGCCCGGCACCTGCGACTGCAATCCCTTGTCGAGTGCCTGAAACGGGCAATCCATGGCATCCATGAAGACCCGCCCCATGACCTGGATAACGGCGACGCGTCGCCCGCCGGGGACGTCGTAGACCGCGACGCCACGCCCCGGCGCACCGCTGGGAAAATTCGCCGGGCGGATCAGACGCGGTTCCCGCTGGAAGTGCGGCATGATTTCGCGATTGTCCCAGACATGGTTGCCAGTGACGATGACGTTGGTTCCGACGGCGAACAGCTCATCGCATATCTTGGGCGTGATACCGAAGCCACCTGCCGCATTCTCTCCGTTCACAACCACGAAGTCGGTCTTCAGCCGGGTGATCAGATCGGGCAGGTGCTTCACGACCCCGTCCCGTCCTGTACGGCCAACGATGTCGCCCAAATAGAGAAGTCTCAACGGAACCTCCTGATTGCCGCTTCGGTCACGAGCATGTGCAGGACCTCATCGTAGGGTCCTTTCGGTATCCGGGGTACGTACTGCGTCTCATAGGCCATGCCAACCAGCTTGGGCCGATGCCCGCCATGACGCCACTGCGCGATCGTCCGGTCATAGAAACCACCGCCATAACCCAGGCGGTTGCCGTACCTGTCTGCCGCCACCAATGGAACCAGGACAACATCGGGGCGCATGACCGGCACGCGCGGTCCAGGTTCGCGGATTCCGAACGATGACACCACGAAGCGGATGCCGGGCCGGAAGCGTCTGAAAACCAGCGGCTGCCCCTGCCCCACCACAGCCGGAAGCCCCACGACCGCGCCGCGCCGGGCCAGGGTCCGCACCAGCCAGAGCGGGTCGACCTCCGTTCCGAAACCCGCAAAGATTCCGACACGCACTCCGCGCCAGTCGGGCCGCAGTTTCATCGCCTGCCGCAGCACGCCTCGCGCCCGCCAGACGGCATGGGCGCGGCGGCGGCGTTTCAGCACCTCCCGGCGCAGGTTTGCCTTGGCGGCAGTCGGGTTCGATTGGCGGGCGGCATCTGTCATCAGCGGATGATACTTCCTATATGTACCGAATGATCAATTCTGCGAAACCATACCGGCTCCCGAACATCAGCGGGAACCTGTCATGAGCTATCTGTTCCTGGCTGGCTTCCTGCTCCTCGCCGCGCTCGTCGGCGGCAAGGCCATGCTGGATGCCGACCCGCGCAAGCTGGCACAGGGCATCCGCATAGGCGGCGGCGTCGCCCTTGGTGCCGTGGGGCTGTTCCTGTCCATCCGGGGGTTGTTCTTCATTGGGGCACCGATCGGTCTCTTCGGTCTCGGGCTGGCCGCGCGCGGTTTTGGCTGGCAGGGATTTCCCGGCGGGCTGGGCAGCCTGGGCGGCGGCAAGCGTGCGCCCTCCCCCGGCAGCACTTCAACGGTCCGCAGTGCACATCTTGAAATGACCCTGGACCATGACAGCGGGGACATGGCAGGCCGCGTCCTGAAGGGCGAACAGGCCGGTGCGGAACTGACAACTCTCGACAGGGCAACATTGATCGGGCTCTGGCAGACCTGGTCATCCATCGACCCGGACGCGGCGCGGTTGCTCGAAAGTTATCTCGACAGGAACCTGGGCGACGACTGGCGTCCCGATGATCCTGCCGCAGGACCGGAGCGCGAAGCCGGCAACGAAAGAACGCCACCGGGCAGCAGAAGCGGTCCGATGACGGAGGCTGAGGCCCTGGCCATCCTTGAACTGGAACGGGGTGCCACGGCGGACCAGATTCGCCAGGCCCATCGCCGGCTGATGAAACAGGCCCATCCCGATCAGGGCGGCCCGACCTGGTACGCCGCGAAACTCAATGAAGCCAAGGATTTCCTGCTCGGAAGCTGACATGCATCCGACAAGCTTTCCGACGCGTTCCTGTCATGATACTTGCCGCGCTGGGGAAACCAGAGGAGATGCCCATGTCCGGCCCGCTTGAAGGACTGAAAGTCCTGGATATCGCGACCATCGTCGCTGCACCATTCACCGCGACCCTGCTTGCCGATTATGGCGCAGACGTTGTGAAGGTCGAGATGCCGGGACCGGGCGATGGCCTGCGGTCCTTCCCCCCGTTCAAGGACGGCAAGGGGCTGTGGTGGAAAGTGGCCAACAGGGGCAAGCGGTTCGTGACCCTGGACCTGCGCAAGCCCGAAGGCCGCGACATGATGATCAGCATGCTACCGGAGTTCGATGTGCTGATCGAGAACTTCCGTCCCGGCACGCTGGACCGCTGGGGGCTCGACCGCGATACCCTCTGGGGTGCCAACAAGAGCCTGGTGATCCTGCGGGCGACCGCTTTCGGGCAGACCGGCCCCTATTCCCACAAGCCCGGCTTTGCGCGCATCTTCGAAGCCATGTCCGGACTGGCCTACATGTCCGGTGACGAAGATCGGTCGCCCATGCACAATGGCTATCCCATCGGTGATGCCATCGGCGGCCTGTTTGGTGCCGTGTCGGTACTGACAGCACTGCTGAGCCGTGCACGCAGCGGTGCGACGGATGGCGAAGAGATCGATCTGTCCCTGACGGAGGCCACTTACCGGCTGCTGGACAATCAGATCATCCAGTACGACCAGACCGGCATCGCACCGGAACGCACCGGCAACCGCAGCCAGTATTCGGCCCCGGCCAATGTCTATGCCACCAGCGATGGCCAGTACGTCACCCTGTCGGGCAGCACGCAGGCAACGTTCAAGGCCAATGCGCGGGCCATCGACCGCCCGGAACTGCTGGAGGATGAACGGTTCACGACCAACCCGGAGCGGTTCAAGCACCAGGCCCTGCTGGACCAGATATTCGGTGACTGGTTCGCGAGCCATACTCAGGAAGAAGCCCTTGCGGCGTTCGAGCGGGAGACGGGCACGCTGGCTCCGATCTATTCCGCTGAACAGATCGTCAACGACCCGCAGTTCCAGTCCCGCGAAGCGGTGATCTCTGTCCCCGATGCCGACTACGGCGAAGTACGCATGCAGGGGATCGTGCCGAAGTTCCGCAACAACCCCGGCGCCGTCCGTCACCCCGGAAAGGACATCGGTGCCGACAATGCCGACGTCTATGGCAAACTGCTCGGCCTTGATGCCGACGCACTTGCTGAACTGAAGGACAAGGGCGTCATCTGACACCCGGCTGAACAAGATGGAATCAAGGCCCGGCCCCGTCACATGACAGGGTCGGGCCCTTGTGTTTCAGGGCCAGGCACGCGTGAAACAGCGACACGGGCGAAATGGTGGAACGCCTGACAGGATTTTCTGGCGGACAGAAACGGGTTAGGAACGTCAAGCATGAACACTGGAGAGCCGCTTGGATTGTTCTATTGCCTTGCTCGCCGACCGGCAATCGGCCCTGACAGACCTCATCGAACTGTTCGTGGCCGAATGGACACCCTGGTACGGACCGCAGGGCCAGGGAAACGCGGAAGCTGATCTGGTCGCCTGCATGACCCGTGACCGCCTGCCGATTGCAGTGGTGGCACAGGACAGGGATGGACGCGTGCTCGGGACCGCCGCGCTCAAGCAGGAATCACTCGGGGCCGAACTCGGCTACGGGCCGTGGCTGGCCGCCGTGGTGGTGGTCCCCGCCTGGCGTCGACAGGGCATTGGCTCCAACCTGATAAGCGCCGTTGAAGGACACGCGCGGGCGCTGGGTTTCGCCGAAATCTACACCTCGACCAACACCGCAAACGCGATCATCGCGCGGCGGGGCTGGCAGCCGCTGAACCACACTGTGCAATCCATACGTGGGCCAATTTCAATCTTCCGACTGGCGCTCGGGTGAGCCTGTGCCGGTCATGCCGGCGCACCTGATGGCAGACCCTCGGCAGTGCCGCGCGTCCGCCGGTTGATCCGCACGCAGCCGGCGGCCCTGCCGATCCGGCACCATTGCCGGCACTTTCCGCCGCCAGATCACGACCGCCAGCAGGTACACGACCGCCAGCGTCCAGGCGAGGCGTTCCGTCGGCACAGCGTGTCGCGTGGGCTGATCCCTGAATTGCGGATACGGTATTTTTACAACTAACACGTCTGTTTATGGTTGCATTTGGTGTATATGCGTATATTTATACCGCTATTAGGGCATATAACCCGCAAACGTGAAAGGAGCCTCCACAATGACTGACATCTCCGCCTGGCTGCCCCTCTGCACCTTCATCACAGGTGTTGTCCTGGGTGTCATCGGTGCACGACACATGGACACCCCCCATGCCTGAGGAGGATCTGCCCCGCTGTTTCGCCCGCTGTTTCCGCGGCACGGACGGGGACGTTGCCCTGCGACACCTGCGGCGCATCAGCCTTGATATCGCCACTGGACCCGACGTCACCGATGCGCGCCTGCGCCACCTGGAGGGCCAGCGTTTCATGGCCAACCAGATCATCACCCTTGTTGAAAGAGGAAGAAAATGACTGACAGCCTGATCGACTATGCATCTGCATCCGGCGACGACACTCCCCGGGATGTGTCGCCGCCACCCGCAGCCCCGAAAGGCGCGGACACCTATCGCTACACCCTGGATGGAGCCACGCATGACGTCCCGGTAAATTTCTGGGACCCTGACACGCAGACACTGCGCCTCGGGTCCCTTCTGAAGAGCCATGGTGACCTGCGCACACGCATGGGGCAGCAGCAGAAGGCACCGGAGAGCTACGAAATCCAGCTGCCCGATGATCTGAAGGACGCTATGACCGCCAACCCCGATGATCCGCTGGCGAAGTCGGCGATGGACTGGGCCAGGAAACACGGCCTGTCGCAGGAAGCGTTCAATGAACTGGCGGAAGCGTTCTTCCGCAATGAAGCCGGGGCCTTCGATGCCGACGCCTATCGCACCGATCAGCTTCAGGCACTTGAAGAGCACTTGGGTGGCAAGGCCGAGCATGTGCGCCAGGAAGTCGGACAATGGTTCGGCGCGCTGATGGGGCAGGATTTCAAGGACGACCCCGAGTTGCTGGCTGCAGCCGAGGATCTGGCCGCCGACGCGCGTGGGGTCCTGCTGCTGAAGACCTTGCGGGACCGCCTGACCGAGCGCGGTGTGCCCGACACCCGCGGCGGAGAGTCCGGTCGTGCAACCGATGATGAGGCGAGCCTGCGCCGATTGCAGGCGTCCGACGCCTATCAGCGCGAAGGGCATCCTGACCACGCGACTGTTGTCCGCCGGGTACAGGAAGGCTGGGCCCGCGTCGCCCGGAGCGGCAGCTGACCTGTCAGTGGTCGCCTGAGACAGACAGGGCTTCGCGCACCTTGGCGTCGAAGCCCTGAAGAACGCGGGGGCCACGCGTGAAAACGGGCCGCCGGATGAGCGCCGGGTACGCCAGCGCCAGGTCGATGGTCCCCTCCTTACCATCGGCCTGCGCCTGTTCGTCCCCCGAAAGCCCCCGCCAGGTGGTGCCGCGACGGTTGATCAGTTTCTCCCCGATCGTCGCGGCCCATCGCTCCACGTCCGAACGATCCAGACCGTCACTGCGTACATCGACGAACTGGTACGCGATACCCTCCGCATCCAGCCACTTCCGCGCCTTGCGACAGGTGTCGCAGTTCTTCAGGCCATGAACCTGCCACATATCACTCATTCTCCCCTGCGCGCTTTGCTTTCGAGCGGAACCTGACCCCAGAATAGATTCCATCAGGGAAACCTTGGGGGAGGTCCAGCGTCATGACAATCCATGATCCGCGCATTCCGTCGGCAAATGCGTGCGTGGTCGGTGCCATGCTGGGCCGCCAGGCGCGTGCGCAGCCCGACAAGATCTTTGTCATCTTCGAGGACGGGTCACGCTGGACCTATGCGGAAACCCTGCATCATGTGGCGAAGGCTGCGGCCGGTCTGCGGGCCCTGGGCGTTCAGCAGGGCGACCACGTCCTGTCATGGCTGCCGAACGGGCGGGAAGCCCTGTTGACGTGATTTGGCCTCAACATGCTGGGTGCCGTCTATGTAACCGTGAACACGAGCTATCGCGGCGGGCTGCTGGAACATGTGGTGGCGTTGTCCGATGCGAAACTGATGGTCGTGCATGCCCAGCTGATGCCCCGTCTCGCAGATGTGGCCCACGCGGCACTGACCGACCTGGTTCTGGTCGGCGATGTGGACAGCAACGTGCCTGCCGGACTGACCGCGCATCCGTTCGAAGTGCTGGAGAAGGTGCAGCCGCATTCCGAAGCCGTTGACGTTGCGCCGTGGGATACGCAGTACATCATCTTCACATCCGGCACGACGGGACCGTCGAAGGCCGTCCTGCATCCTTCATCCAGGCGCACAGCATGGGCTGCGAGGCCTATGACTTCCTGACCGGCGATGACCGGGTTCTGGTCAACCTGCCCCTGTTCCATGTGGGCGGCACGATCTTCGTCTACGTCATGCTTGCCAAGGGCGGGTCGGTGGTGATCGAGGACAGTTTCCGCACCGATGGTTTCTGGGAATCCGTGCGGCGCAATGGCGTGACCAGCACATGCCTGGTCGGGGCAATGACCCCATTCCTGCTGAAACTGCCCCCCGGCAATCGCGACCGCGACCACACCATGCGGACCATCGTCACCATCCCCTGGAACGAGGATTCGCTGGCGGTGGGGCAGCGCTATGGCATCGACATGTACACCGGCTTCAACATGACCAAGATATCGTCGCCGATCACGTCGGAGGCCAATCCCCCCAGCATCGGCACCTGCGGGACCGCACGCGCCGGGGTCGAGGTGCGGGTGGTGGACGAAAACGATTGCGAGGTGCCGCCGGGCACGGTGGGGGAGCTGATTGTCAGGAACGACCGGCCCTGGGCGATGAACCACGGTCATCACAAGAACCCGGAAGCAACGGCGAAGGCCTGGCGCAACGGCTGGTTCCATACCGGTGACGGTTTTCGCTATGACGAGAAGGGCCATTTCTATTTCGTCGACCGCATCAAGGATGCGATCCGGCGGCGCGGGGAGAACATATCCTCGTTCGAAGTGGAATCCGAAGTCACCCAGTTCCCGGCCATTCGCGAAGCGGCCGCCATTCCGGTCCCGTCAGAGATGAACGAGGACGAGGTAATGGTGGTCGTCGCGCCATCACCGGGAGAGACAATCGACCCGGAGGCGCTGTTCCGCTTTCTGGAACCCCGCATGACGCACTTCATGCTGCCGCGCTATGTCCGCATTGTTGACGACCTGCCCAAGACCCCGACCCAGAAGGTGTAGAAGGTCAAGCTGCGAGAGGACGGGAGCACCGCCGAAACGTGGGACCGCGAAGCAGCCGGCATCAAGGTGAAACGCGAGAAAATCGGCACCTGAAGCGTTCAATTGTCAGGTGTCATCACCGGCGCGCGTCACCTCGCATCGAAGCCCGCGTCGGCTCAGTTCTCCATCTGGCGTTCGGCACGATACTCGCTGGGGGACAGACCGGTGACATTGCGGAACGCACGGCTGAAATGGGCCGGGTCGGAGAAACCTATCGAGAACGCGATGGAGGCTATGGAGAGGCCCCGGCGGGTCGGGTCGAGAAGGCGCCGCTGCGCGGTGGCAATCCGGCGGGCGCGAATGACGCCTGAAAGGGTCTCCCCCCGTTCCGCAAACATCTTCTGGATATAGCGCTCCGACAGGCCAAGCTCCGTCGCGAGCGTGCCCGGGCCCAGCGCCTCATCATCCAGCCGGTTCTCGATGGCACGCATGATGCGGCGAAGGTGCGCCAGGCGAACCGAGCTCTCGTTGCTCTTGCGCGCATCGACCGGCGCGGTCAGGGCCAGCGCCAGCAGATCAAGCAGATGCGGTGCCATGGCCGCCGCCGAATCCGGGTCAAGATCATCACGCTGCCGGATGAGCGAATGGGTGAAATCAACGAACACGCGGACCAGCGGCGCCTGACCATTGCAGGGCTGGGCAACCAGATCGTCGATCATGGGAATACGGTCCCGCATCGTCGGGCCGTCGACACGCAGGGTGAACAGGCTGTTCGCCGTGCCCTGCTGGTACTGATAGGTATCCGCCGTCGCAATGACTGTCAGATCGCCGGCGGCCAGTTCAGCCTCCCGCCCCGCCTGACGCAGGCTGACCCGGTCACCCATCGGTATGGGCAGGAAATAGAAGTCGCCGCCACAATCACTCAGGTGTTCCTTGCGGCGGAACACATTCATCGGATCGCTGTCGATGGCACCAAAGCGGATACCCGGGATATCGAAGAAGCCAAATCGTCCGTTGGCGAACCCGCTTCCGGCGTCCGTCAGATCCAGAGCATACCAATATTCGTTCAGTGCATCTGCCCATGCACCAAGGCGATTGCCCGAGGGAAGTTCGGAAACATCGATCGTCCGAGGCCTTACCAGTTCCGTATTCATGCCTGCATCGACTCCTTCACGAGATCGCCCAAAAAATGAACAGCCCCAAGAACGGCCCAAAAAACGATCATGCAGCACCCTGCGAAGCCAGACCAATCTTCTGTTTCAATGACCACCATAGGCATCACCAATCCGCTTGCGCGGCACACGATTGGCCCGACGAAAATGCCAGCGGGACGGGCATGATAGCCGCCCGACAAGGTTTTGGCGACGTGGTGGCCAGATGCGGACCAATTGCCCCCTGCCGCAACCCCGTCTTGCCGATAGTCTGGCAGCCTTGAAAACTTGCGCCGGGGGATCGGACGTTGGATGCGGTAACGCTTGAGATCATGCACGGGAAGCTGCTCGCCACGGTGGACGAGATGGGACTGGTGCTGGCCCGGACCAGCATGAGCCCGGTGATCTATGAAGTGCTCGATTTCGCGTGCGGTATCTGTGACAGGCGGGGTGACCTGATCGCCCAGGCCAACGGCCTGACCCTGTTCACCGGCACCTTCGCCGCCCAGGTACGCTTCATCATCGAAAAGCATGGTGACCGGATGCAGCCTGGCGATTCCTTCATCACCAACGACCCGTTCCAGGGGGGAACGCATTGCTGTGACATGGCCGTCATCAAGCCGTTGTTTCATGACGGGGAACGGCTGGGTTTCGCCATCACCGTGGCTCACTGGCTGGATGTGGGCGGCGCGGTGGCCGGCAGCCTGCCCGCCGATGCGTCGGAGGTCTTTCAGGAAGGGTTGCGGCTGCCCGGCATCCAGCTTTGCCGGGATGGCCAGCTGCTCAGCGACGTCCGCGACATCATCGCCGCGAATTCACGGCTGCCGCAGATGGCACTTGGTGATCTGAACGCCGAACTCGCCGCCGTGAACATTGCGGAGCGGCGTCTGGCTGAGATGGTCGCGAAGCATGGTGCAGATGACGTCCGCGAAGCCTTCGGCCAGATCCTCAGCCATGGCGAGACGGAAGCCCGCAAGGCCGTCGCGGCCTTGCCCGACGGTGTCTACGAAGCGCAGGACTGGATCGACGGCGATGGCGTGAGTGAAGAGAGAATTCCGGTCAATGTGAAGGTCACGATTGCCGGGGAAACCCTCACCGCCGACCTCACCGGCAGCGCGCCAGCCCGCGGCGGTCCGATCAACTGCACGCGCGGGGCGCTGCAGTCCGCCGTGAAATCGGTCTTCAAGGCGCTGATCAGTCCACATGAGCCGTCCAACGAAGGCTGGTTCAACCCCGTTGTCATCAAGATTCCCGACGGCACCGTGTTCAGTGCCGTCAGCCCTTCGCCCATCGGCTGGTACTACGAGGGCGCGGCGCAGGCATCCGAACTGGTCTGGAAGGCGCTGGCGCCCATAGCGCCCGAACGGTTCAGTGCCGGCAGCTACATGAGCCTCTGCGCGACGTACATCTGTGGCCGCGACCGGAACGGCGAGATGTTCGTGCATATCGAGCCGCAGCATGGCGGCTGGGGCGCCACACCCGAACGCGATGGCGCCAGTGGCCTGATCGCCATCACCGACGGCGATACCTACAACCTGTCCGTGGAACTGCTGGAGGCGAAATATCCGCTGCGCATCAGCCGCTATGCCTTCAACACCGACGATGCACCGGGCGCCGGCAGGCATCGCGGCGGCTTTGGCCTGATCCGCGACTACGAGGTGCTGACCGAAGGCACATTCGCCTATGCCAGCTTCGGGCGATCGGTAGAGCGTCCCTGGGGTGCCGACGGCGGTCAGGCTGGCAGCCAGAATTACCTGACCATCGAACGCGATGGACAGACCGTGCGCACCGCACGAACCCCGCATGAGACGCTTTCGCCCGGCGACCGCCTGTCCATCGTCACCGGCAATGGCGGAGGATGGGGCAGCCCGGCGGAACGCACCGCCGAAGATGTGGCTGCCGATGTCGCTGACGGACTGCTGTCAGAGACACAGGCGCGGGAGGTCTATGGCCGATGATCCGCATGGCAACTGACGTGGGCGGGACCTTCACGGACCTCGTCGCCTGGAACGAGGCCGATGGCAGTCTGACGGTGGCCAAGGACCTCACCACCGTGCAGGACCAGTCGGGCGGCGTGCTGTCGACAATAGAGCTGAGCGGCATCGACCCGACCACTGTCGCCGAATTCGTGCACGGCGGCACGACGGTGATCAACGCCATCACGGAACGCAAGGGCGTGCGCACCGCACTGGTGACGACCCGGGGCTTCCGGGATGTCCTCGCCATCGGGCGCGGCAACCGACCGGATCTCTACAACCTGCATTTCGATCCGCCACGTCCCTTCGTGCCGCGCAAGTGGCGTTTCGAGATCACGGAGCGTATCGGCGCGGACGGGGAGGTGGTGACCCCGATGGACGTGACGGAGCTTGAGGAGATTGCAGCAGCCTGTCGCCGCGGCGGGATCGAGGCGATTGCCATCACGTTCCTGCACAGCTACCGCAATCCGGCGCACGAACAGGCATGTGCGGCGCGGCTGGCAGAGTTGCTGCCTGACGTCGCGATCACGGAATCATCGGGCTTCACGCGGGAATGGCGCGAGTTCGAACGCACCAGCACTGCCGTCCTGAACGCCTATGTCCAGCCGATCATTCACCGCTATTTCGACCGGTTGGAAGCACGGCTGCGCGAACAGGGCGTCAGCGCGCCGTTGCAGGCGATGCAATCGAACGGTGGCACCACCAGCTTTGCCCATGCACGCAAGCATCCGCTGACCCTGGTCGAGTCCGGTCCGGCGGCGGGTGTGAACGGCGCGGTTGTGGTTGGCCGCGCGGCTGAACTGCCCGATATCATCGCCTTCGACGTGGGCGGAACCACGGCCAAGTGCTCCCTGATCCGCGGCGGTATGGCGACCGTGAATACCGACTACTGGATCGAGAAGACACGCCAGCATCCCGGCTATCCGGTGAAGGCCCCTGTCGTGGACATCGTGGAAGTCGGCGCGGGCGGCGGATCCATCGCGCGTATCGGGTCGGACGGGCGTCTGCGGGTCGGGCCGCAGTCCGCCGGTGCCGAACCAGGCCCCGCCTGCTATGGCCGAGGCGGGACTGAGCCAACGGTGACGGACTCCAAACTGCTGACCGGCGTTCTGGACGTCGCAAGCTTTTCCGGCGGGCGGATCAACCTGTCCGTCGAAAAGGCAACGCAGGCCATGCAGCCCATTGCCGATGCCCTGAAGGTCAGCATCGTCGAGGCCGCTGCGTCCGTCATCCGCCTCGCCGAGGCCAACATGATCAATGCGCTGAAACTGGTCTCGGTCCAGCGTGGCCACGATCCACGCGATTTCGCCATGCTGGCCTACGGTGGCGGCGGCGCGATGCACGCGGCAACCCTGGCGCGGGAACTGGGCACCCGTGAACTGGTCATTCCGCAGTATCCGGGGCTGTTTTCGGCCTGGGGGATGCTTGCCACCGCACCACGTCATGATCTGGTCCGCACCACGCCAATGGATGCGGATTCAAGTGCCAGCGCAGACCTGCAGGCGGTGCTGGATGACCTGGCGGCAGAGGCGGCGCGCTACTTCGCCGGATCAGGGCCGGAGCGCCCCCTGAACCTGACCGCCCGGCTGGAACTGCGCTATCACGGACAGGAACACACGGTTCCCGTACCGGTGGATGCGCGCAACGTCGATCTGGCGGCCCTGATCGAGGCCTTTCACGCTGCACATGAGCGGGCCTATACCTTCCGCCTGGATGGCACGCGGGTGGAGATCATCCAGTTCCATCTGGCGGCCGAACAGGCCACGACCCTGCCGCAGATCCTGCCGGTCGACCCGGCAGGCCGCGATGCGGGGCTTGCGCAGACGGGGGAGCGTGCCGTGCACTTTTGTGAGGACGGCATGCGCACCACGACCGTGATGGACCGGACCCTGTTGCCAGTCGATCAGGAAATGCCCGGCCCCGCCATTGTCATCGAACCGACTGCGACCACCCTGATCCTGCCCGGGCAGACCTATCGCATGGACAGCCTGGGGCTGCTCCACATCCGGGAATCCGACCAGGCGCGGTAACAGCAGATAGTCCCGGAACCAGCCCGGAAATGATCACTGACCGTTCTGACCG
The DNA here is from genome assembly GCA_029210175.1 of Minwuia sp. Taxonomy (GTDB): domain Bacteria; phylum Pseudomonadota; class Alphaproteobacteria; order Minwuiales; family Minwuiaceae; genus Minwuia. The sequence goes on from JARGPL010000040.1 coordinate 81,123, forward strand.
CTTTACTTGGCATGCGAGTAGCCTAGTCTGTTGTGGCCCATTCATGTGCGGCTAGGGTTCCGCTGCTTCTGGCAGGACCGGTCCAAGCGCCGACATGCGCCGTGTACGGCAGACACCCAAGCGATGAAAATGCCAGGGGGGATGAAGGGGCGTGCATCTGCACGTCTTCAACCCCTCGCCCCGTGAGGCCACACATGACCATCACCGGCTTTGCCCTCGTCCTAACCGCCGCATTCTGCCACGCCACATGGAACTTTCTGGTGAAGCGGATCAATGGCGGTCCGGAGCTGATCTGGCTGTTCTCCCTCGTCTCCATCATCATCTATCTGCCGGTCGCGGCCTACATCGTTGTCGTCGAGACATTTGCCTTCGACACCATCCACGCGATCTTCATCGCAGGCAGCACCGTGCTGCATCTGGCATATTTCCTGATCCTTCAGGCGGGATACCGGCGCGGCGACCTGTCTGTCGTCTATCCCACCGCACGTGCGACCGGGCCGTTCCTGTCGACGGCCTTTGCCGTCCTGTTCCTGGGGGAACAGATGAACCTGCAGATCGCCGCCGGGGCCGTTGCCGTGCTGGTCGGCGTCGCCTGCCTGACCGGTGGTCTGCGCCGCGGGGCGCGCCACCTGTTGCCGTCGCTGATGTTCGGCATCGGTGCCGGCGTCCTGATCGGCAGCTACACAGTCTGGGATGCCTATGCCGTCTCCACCCTGATGATCCCACCGCTGCTGGTGGACTATGTCTCCAGCGCCGGGCGGACACTGTTGCTCGCCCCGGTCGCAGCGCGGCGCTGGCCAGCGGTCCAAGCGCACTGGCGGGACCATCGCTGGGCGGTGATCGCCATCGCGGCGTTCAACCCGCTCGCCTACATCCTCGTGCTCTATGCGCTGATCACGACCCCGGTTGTCTATGTGGCCCCGACGCGTGAAATCAGCGTCCTGCTGACCGTGCTGGCAGGCAGCATCCTGCTGCGTGAGGGCGATCTGAAACGCCGCCTGTCCTGGGCCTGTGTCATCATGATCGGCGTTGCACTGCTCGCCACCGGCTGAGCGGGCACGCCCCTTGACGGGGATGCACTTCCCCCCCGATCTCAGATCGCTATTCTGTCGCCAGCGACCGTTTCGTGTCGCGCAATCGGGGAGGAAGACAAAACATGCATCCTGGCGTGCACGGGGCGGAACGGCCTGAAAAACCGGCTTACATCATGGCATCCACCGGCGAAGTGGTAACCCACGGAGATCTGGATCGTCGGTCGAACATGGGGGCGCACTACTTCCGGTCCATCGGCCTGAAACATGGCGACGCCATTGCGATCTGCATGGAGAACAACCGCCATTTCCTGGAGATATGCTGGGCCGCCCACCGGGCCGGACTCTACTACGCCTGCGCATCCAGCTACCTGACCGCGCCAGAGGTTGCCTATATCGTCAACGACAGCGCGGCCAGGCTGTTCATCTCGTCGAACTACAAATCCGACATGGCAAAGGACATGCCGTCCGAAGTACCGCATGTCCCGCACATGCTGATGGTCGGCGACCCGATCGACGGCTACGAATCCTGGGACGATGCCATCGCCGACATGCCGCAGACACCCATCGCCGACGAATGGGAAGGGCACGACATGCTCTATTCCTCCGGCACGACGGGGCGGCCCAAGGGCATCAAGATCGACCTGGAAGATCGCCAGCTGGGTGAAGTGCGCCCGACCATGCAGGCGGTCCTGCAGCTCTATGGCATGACTTCGGACACGATCTACCTGTCGCCGGCACCGCTCTATCATGCGGCACCGCTGCGCTACAATCTGCTGATGAATCGCATCGGGGCGACGACGATCCTGATGGAGCAGTTCGATCCGGAACGCGCCCTGGAACTGATCGAGAAGCATGGTTGCACCCACAGCCAGTGGGTGCCGACCATGTTCGTGCGGTTCCTGAAACTGCCGGCGGAAGTCCGGGCGAAATACGACGTTTCATCGCTGAAGGTCGCGATCCACGCCGCCGCCCCCTGCCCTGTCGAGGTCAAGCAGCAGATGATGGAGTGGTGGGGGCCGATCATCCATGAATATTATGCCGGCACCGAAGGCAATGGCTTCGTTGCCGCCAACCCGCAGGAATGGCTGGCACACCCGGGCACGGTCGGGCGCGCGATCGTGGGCGAACTGAAGATCACCGACATGGACAACCCCGACGATGAGTTGCCCCAGGGGGAAACCGGCTCGGTCTTCTTCGCCGGTGGGCCGACCTTCAACTATCACAATGACCCGTCGCGAACGGCGGACTCGGTCAATGCCAGGGGCTGGTCCACGCTGGGGGATGTTGGCTACATGGATGCAGATGGCTTCCTGTTCCTGACTGACCGCAAGGCCTTCATGATCATTTCCGGCGGCGTGAACATCTACCCGCAGGAGATCGAGGACCGGCTGCTGCTGCACCCCGACGTTATGGACGCCGCCGTCTTCGGGGTGCCCGACCCGGATCTGGGGGAACAGGTGAAAGGCGTCGTGCAGTTGATCGACCACGCGAAGGCCGGGCCGGACATGGCGGAAGCGCTGATCCGTTTCTGCCGGGAGGCCCTGAGCGGCATCAAGACGCCGAAATCCATCGACTTCGAGCCGGAACTGCCGCGTCATGCCAACGGCAAGCTCTACAAGCGCCTGCTGAAGGACCGTTATTGGGGCAACAAGAACAGCCGCATCATCTGACCGCTGCGGGCGAGAATGTTGGACCAGGCAGATCGGGCAGCTTCAGGCTTCAGTTGCCCGGTCGCGCCCATCCGGTGATGACCGCTTCGCCTGACTGGTTGGTGACCTGCACCAGATACCGGTCCGGTTCGGCGTCATCGCGGTGGCCGCTTGCCGTGACCACGTCGTCGACACGGACAGGGCGGATGAAACGCACGTCCATCTCGGCCCCTTCACAGGCATCGGGGCCGAATGTTCGGGCCAGTGCCCGCCAAAGCAGATTCAGCGACAGCGTGCCGTGGGCGATGATCCCCTGCATTTCCGTGCCCGCCGCAAACGCGGCATCCAGATGGATCGGGTTCGGGTCGCCGGTGATCTGCGCATAGGCGTCGATGCGTGGCTGGGTGATCTTCAGGCTGACCCGTGTCAGTTCATTGGGCATCGCAACCTCCACCATCTTCAGGCCGCCCAGATGAGGGTAAGCGTCGTCTCATAGACCAGCCGGTCGTTCTGATCGCGCGTTTCCGTCTTCATCTTCACCCAGCGACGGTCCCTGCGTATTTCCTTGGACAAGGGGGTGGAGGTTGTCGAAAGCACGTCGCCGACGCGGGGGCGGTGATGCAGCAGATAATGCTGTCCCGCATGCAGGCCGCCGTCAGGGTGAGGGTTGGTGAGTTCGAGTTGCGCCGCCATGACGATCGCCGAGATCATGTCCGGTGGCACGATATCCTGATTGCCGCCGACATCATCACCATAGATCGAACGCCAGAGCGCCAGCGCTTCCGCATCAATGCAGGTTTCATGGGCACCAAGAGAGGTCCCGATCTGGATCCGGTCGTAGGTGAGAAGTTCGCTCAGCATCGCACGATCCAGATCAGCGAACGTAGATATGCACCTCGGACGCACGGGCCTCGGCACTGGTCGTCGACGTCAGACCAACCCGATCCGCAGGCAGCCCCATGCCGGTCAGGGTCCGCAGTACCTGGTCCGCATGCTTGCGGGACCGGGAACGCTGCAGCGCAATGTCAGCAGCCGAACCGGAGCTGGGGGACACCGCCACCAGATCGAAGCGCGCATCGGGGCGCTGGTCCAGAGCCCGGCTGACAGCGGTGTAGAGTGCCTGTTCGTACTGCACGTTCTCACGATCGAACCGGATGACAACCAGCGGACGCCCGGTCGCGACAGGCGAAGCATTGCCACGCGGCGCCTGCAGACCTGTCGGCTGGTAACCGCTGGTCGGCGGTGCGTAGGCGCGTGAGGCCAGGCTGGTGCCGTAAAGCTCGCCATTCTTGATGGCGAGCGCCAGGGAGCCGAGATTGCGACGTTCGTTGGCGATATAGGCTGTCTGGCGGCTGACATCGTCGGAAAGCTCGTTCAGCAGCCGGTCGATCACGACAACCGTCTTGTTGGTATCGTCTTCCAGCACGACAAGCTGGCGATGGTCTTCATCGATGGCGCCGGCAATGCCATAGGTGGCACGCGCAGTTTCAAGCAGGAATGCCGCAAGGCTGGAGTCCGCGGCCACTTCGTTGGCAAGACCGTTCATGGCAGCAATATCGCTGCTCAGCCGGGTCAGTTCGCTCTGCGCCTGGTTCCACTGGTTCACCAGAACCGGGTTGCCAGGAGTGGAGCCGACCTGCAGGCGCGCCTGAATCGCGGCGACCGTGCCGTGATAGCGCTGGGCATTCTGCATCGTGGATCCGCGAATCTGACCGAGCGTATTGTTGCGCTGGTTCAGACGCCCTTCGAGCTGGCGAAGTTCGGACGCCAACTGCTGTACCTTCTGCCCGACAACAGTGCCCGTGGGCTGGAAGCTGGAAACGGAAGGGGCCTCGAACGTCGTCGTGCCCAGCGGCGGCGGGCCACCGGCAACCTGGCTTGACGGGAAGGACGATGTGGATGCCCGACCGGATGCAGCGGCATCCAATGCGGCCTGCCGGGTCGCCTGCGCCTGCGGGGAGAGACTGGTCTGCCTTGGCCCGGCTTCCTTGACCACCGTTCCGGCATCATCCTCGCCAGCCAGTGACGGCCAGAGCGAATCCGATACGAAGGTACAGCCGCCAGCGAATGACGCCATGCCGACCATCATAAGGCCCGCAACCCGATTGGCCCATGGTGCGGGCGATGTCGTGAATGACCGTGTGTTCATTGCAGCAATCTGCCCGCCCATTCCGTAGCCTCTGGCCCTGTCGCCGAATTCCGTCGCCGAACCTGAAACGGTCACGGCGCCGCGCTTCGCATTTATCGTTCCAGCCCTGCAAGCATTGCGCCATTCGACGCTGGCCTGCGGTCCTGTTGATGTCGGCCCCGAATCACCTGAATCCACCATCAGCGTGGCGATGTTAGCGAAGCCGGACAAGCCTCACAAGGAAGGCCTTTGTTTCAAGGGGCATACCCGTCAATTGGTGGCTTGCCAAGTATAAAGGCATACCTTATACGTCCGCCTCGCCCGACGATGCCTCAACAGCACAGCGGGCGCGGCGCCGGTAGCTCAGCTGGATAGAGCACCAGACTACGAATCTGGGGGTCGGGAGTTCGAATCTTCCCCGGCGCGCCATTCCTTCTTCAGGAATGGTCGCCCTCTTTTCAAACAAGAGGTTCGAACAAAGTTCGTACCGGCGCGCCACTTCCCTTCCGACCTTGCGGAAAAGCGCTGTGCATGTGCCGCCATTGCGCCTGCGGGCGGTCGCGCGGTCATGCACGGGGGGAGCTGGTTGGCAGAGCCTTGAGAGGCTGATCCGTCTGAATCAACCGCTGCCGGGGCCTGTCTGCTTCCAGAAAACATCCTTCTTCGCGACCTTGCCATCACGGGTGGTGATGATCTCCACACCGCGCTGGGTGAATGCGTCGCCATTCCGGTGCTTGCCCACCACGAGATAGGTCATGACGATCGCCGCATCGGAAAAGGGTTCGTAGCGGATATCTTCGAAACGGAGGGTCTCGAACAGCGCCTTGTTGCGGGTGACGCCTTCCAGAAATCCTGCAACGCCCTTCAGAACCCTCCCATCGGGAGCATGCTCACCGATGGCAAAGTGCCATTCCGCATCATCTGTCAGCACGGTTTCCATCTGCCTCGGGTCGCCCGAAAACAGCGCCTTGCCCATCCGGCGCATGATGTTGTCGGCTGTTTCCATGCTCAGCGCCACGTCATCGCCTCCCGATCATCCATCAGAAATAGCCCGGCGCATCCCGATTGGCCGCAAGCGCGCGCGAATATTCCATGACCCGCGCAACCTCCGCCGCCACCGCCTGTCCATGACTGCGGGCGAGCAGATAGAACATGGCGTCGATCCCCAGGGTCACGCCGCCACTGGTCACGATGCCGACATCGTCGACAATCGCTGCATGTTCGGTCTGCATGCGGTCGGCAAGCATGTGCAATGGGGATTCCTCCCCTGCGTAGACCTCATGCTTGGTTGTCACCCGCCGCCCCTCCAGTCGCCCTGAGGCTTCCAGGATCATCGCCCCGGTACAGATCGACGAAAGACGCGCCGAGCTGGCACCCGGACAGGCCCGCGTCGCGGGATCGGATGCGGCATCGACCCACCCCGGTCCACCTGTCACGATCAGATCGGTGAACGACGGCGCGTCATCAAAGCCGTGATCTGCCACCACCTTCAGGCCGCTGGCGCAGACAATCTTCCCCGGCTGGCGTGCAACACCGGCGAATGTCAGGTCCGGCGCGATCCGACGCGCCAGCGAGAGCACGCCGAATGTGGCACCGACATCAATCGGCTCGACGCCGTCATAGAGCAGTATTCCGTACATCGCTCGACCTCAGCAGGATTTCGGACACGCGCGCATGCTGCACGTCACTCAGTTGTCCTCGAAATCCTTCTGATTCGGGTCTGCGTCAAATCCTGCCGTGTTCTTGAAGATATTGGGCTTGCGGTAGATCGCGAGCAGGATCGCGCCTTCGTCCGAATGGGTCTCATGGAACGACCCGGGCTTGCGCCAGACATATTCGCCAGCCTTGCAGATGCCGCCATGGTCATAGAACGCCCCTTCAAGCACGAAGGACTGTTCGATCTCCGGGTGCTTGTGGAACGGCAGGGTTGCTCCCGGCTCCCATTTCAGCAGGCAGGTGAGTTCGCCAGCAGCCTTGTTTTCGTAAAGCACCTTGATCTGGATACCTTCGAACTGGTTCGGCTTCCAGTCCATGTCGTCGGGAACCACATAGGTCGAACCGCCGATCGTCGGCGCAATGCTGGATTTCTTGCCTGAAGTTGCGATTTTCTGGCCCATGACGATATTTCCCCCGATAGGTGGCTTGAGACGCTCTGTTCCCTTGAAAAAGGGCTTCCGCTGAAACATCAGACCGGTCAAGGCGTCGGCAAGGCAGCCCGCCCGACTGTTCGCCAACAGTCCGACAGTCTATAGAGGCACGATGATGACCTTTGATCAGTCGATCCTTTTCGCGCTTTTTGGCGGCGTCTTCGCGATGCTGCTCTGGGGCCGGTTTCGCTATGATCTCGTCGCGTTTTCCGCGCTCATGATCGGCGTTGTGGTGGGGGCTGTACCGACGGCCGATGCCTTTTCCGGCTTTGGACACCCGGCCACGCTTGTCGTGGCGCTGGTGCTGATCGTCTCCGCCGGGCTGGTCCGATCCGGCGCGGTTTTCCTGATCACGCGGACCCTGGTCGACCCGGCGCGGGGCCTGGGCGCGCACATCGCCTTCATGGGCAGTATCGGCGGCGTGCTGTCGGCCTTCATGAACAATGTCGCCGCGCTGGCGCTGCTTATGCCCGTCGATGTCCAGACCGCGCGCAAGGCCGCACGTCAGGCCCGCCTGTCACTGATGCCGCTTTCGTTCTGCACGATCCTCGGCGGGATGGTCACGCTGATCGGGACACCACCCAACATCATCATCGCTGCGATCCGGGAAGATCAGTTGGGTGAGAGCTACGGCATGTTCGATTTCGCGCCCGTGGGCGGGGTCGCCGCTATCGCGGGCCTGCTGTTCGTGGCGCTGATTGGCTGGCGGATGATCCCGAAGGCCCAGGGCGATGGCGCGCTGGCCGATGTGCGGCAGGGTGTGAAGGCCTATACCGCAGAACTGTCGGTGCCGGAGAAATCCGACCTGATCGGCAAGCGGCTGTTCGACCTTTACGAAACTGCGGAGAAGAACGACGTCGCCATCCTCGGGCTGATCCGCGACGGCACCCGGCGCTATGGCACGCAGCGCAATACCTCCCTGATTGCAGGTGATGCGATCGTGCTGGAAGCCCGGCCAGAAGCGCTGGATGAGTTCCGCGCGGCGCTGTCGCTGGATTTCACGGATGGCGCTGACAAGGAAAACCTCAGCGCCGCGGGTGAGGGACTAACCATCACCGAGGTCGTGGTGCCGGAAGGCGCGCGCATCGCAGGCCAGACTGCCCAGGGGCTGGGTCTCGCCTGGCGGCACAATACCGTTCTTCTGGGGGTTTCCCGCGAGGGCCGCCAACTGTCCAGGGAAGTGCGCCAGACGATCATCCTGCCCGGCGACATCCTGCTGCTGCTGGCGCCTGAGGGTGAAGGCGACACGGTTTCCGACTGGCTCGGCGTCCTGCCCCTCGCCGACCGGGGGCTTGGTGTCACCGATTCAGGCAAGGTATGGCTTGCCATCTCCATCTTCGGTGCTGCGGTGGCGGCGGCGTCGTTCGGGCTGATCTATCTGCCCATCGCGCTCGGCATCGTCGTGGTGGCCTACCTGTTGACCGGTATTCTCAGCCTTTCGAACATCTACGAACAGGTGGAATGGCCCGTCGTCGTCCTGCTGGGATCGATGATCCCGCTGGGCGCGGCGCTGGACAGCGCCGGTGGAACCGCCCTGATAGCCGGCGGGCTGCTGCACCTCACTGCGGGCTGGCCGGCCTGGGCGGTTCTGACCGTACTGATGATCGTCACGATGAGCCTGTCAGACGTGCTCAACAACACCGCCACGGCAATCGTGGCCGCGCCAATCGGCATCCAGATGGCCCAGAGCCTGGGGGTCAGCCCCGACCCGTTCCTGATGGCCGTCGCCGTGGCTGCATCCTGTGCCTTCCTTACCCCGATCGGACACAAGAACAACACGCTGATCCTTGGCCCCGGCGGTTATGCCTTTGGCGACTACTGGCGCATGGGTCTGCCGCTGGAGATCATCGTGGTCGCGGTATCGATCCCGATGATCCTGCTGGTCTGGCCCCTGTGAGCCGTTCCGCCGTTCGACCGACGCGCTGGCCAGTCAGTCATCAGCGACAAACGTCTGGCGCTGTTCCCCCAGCCCGTCGATGCCCAGGGTGACAACGTCGCCAGGCTTCAGGTAGCGCGGCGGATTCATGCCCATGCCGACACCCGGCGGGGTGCCGGTGGAAATGACATCACCCGGATGCAGGGTCATGAACTGGCTCAAGTACGAGACCAGATGGGCAACGCCGTAGATCATGGTCGCCGTGGTGCCGTCCTGCACCCGCTCCCCGTTCACCTCCAGCCACATCTTCAGGTCCTGTGGGTCGGCAACCTCATCACGTGTCGCCAGGAACGGTCCGATGGGACCGAAGCTGTCGCAGGACTTGCCCTTGGTCCACTGGCCCTGACGCTCGATCTGGAACTCCCGCTCCGAGACGTCGTTGGTGACGCAATAGCCCGCAACATGGTCCAGGGCATCGGCCTCCGCCACGTATTTGGCGGGCTTGCCGATGATCACGGCCAGTTCAACCTCCCAGTCCGTCTTTACCGAACCACGGGGGATGATGACGTCGTCATCGGGGCCGACGATGGCCGATGACGCCTTCATGAAGACGATCGGCTCCGTCGGGATCGGGTTTCCCGTCTCCGCCGCGTGGTCGGAAAAATTCAGGCCGATGCAGATGAACTTGCCGGTTCCCGCCACGCAGGAACCCAGGCGCGGCTTGCCTGGCACCACAGGCAGCCCGCTGGCATCGACGCCATCCAGAACAGACAGATCAGCCAGCAGGGCCGGATTGATGTCCGCGACATGTGCGGACAGATCCCGCAGCACACCATCCTTGTCGAAGATACCCGGCTTCTCCGCGCCCGGCTGTCCGTAGCGTGTCAGTTTCATGATCAATCCCCCCGCAATGCCCATCCAACCGATGATGCATTATTGCGCAGGTTTGCGACGCGGTCTGCACTGAAGAGGGTTCAGGTGTCTCGTACCCGGTCCAGATGGGGAAACGGCTGTTTCTCCTGACACGCCCGTGGCTATCTTTCCGCCCGCACACATATTTTGGGGAGAATCGGGATCATGAAGCAGCGCGAACTGGGCAAGGGTGGGCCGTCCGTCAGCGTGATCGGCTATGGCGCCATGTCGTTCACGGACTTCTACGGACCGGCGAAGGATGAAGGCTCCATGCAGGTGCTGGACGCCTGTCTCGAGGTCGGGATCAATCATGTCGACACATCCAATGTCTATGGCATGGGCCGGTCGGAGACGGTGATCGGCGACTGGCTGCGCAAGCGGGGCGGCGAGTCCCCTTTCACCATCGCCACGAAGGGCGGCATCACCCGCAGTCCCGACCGCCGTTTCAACAATGACCCCGAGCATCTGACGGAACAACTGGAAGGCAGCCTGAAACGGCTGGGGGTGGAGGCGGTTGACCTCTACTACGTACATCGCCGCGACACGGCACACGAGATCGAGGCCGTGACCGAGACCCTGGCCGGGCTTGTGAAGGCCGGCAAGTGCAAGACCATCGGGTTCTCGGAGATCGCGCCTGCGTCCCTGCGCCGGGCCAATGCGGTGCACCCCGTCGCCGCCGTGCAGTCCGAATATTCCCTGTCGACGCGCGCACCGGAGCTTGGTCTGGTTCAGGCATGTGCGGAACTGGGGGCTGCGCTGGTGGCATTCTCACCCGTCGGGCGTGCCCTGCTGACGGACCGCCCGCATGACGCTGGAAGCATTCCGAACGTTGCCTTCATGAAGGGCAATCCGCGCTTCGTGGAACCGAACCTGAGTGCCAATCTGGGGTACAATGCCCGGTTCCGGGAACTGGCCGCTGACATGGGCGTTGCCGCGGCAACCCTCGCCATTGCCTGGCTGGTGCACCAGGGGGACCATGTGCTGCCGATCCCGGGCACGCGGTCGGTCAAGCACCTGAGGGAAGTCGCCGCCGGTGGCAGTCTGGACCTCAGTGCCGAGGATATTGCACGGATCGAACAGGTGCTGCCCGTCGGCTGGTGCCACGGTGACCGCTATACCCCGGCACAGTGGGAAGGTCCGGAACGCTTCTGCTGATCGAGCGAAACCCGGAATGCTGCACCGGCCAGCCCCTGGGGATCTGGCCGGTGCAGCATCCGTTGTCTACGACTGGCGGTGCGTCACCTCGGTGACCGCAACCTTCGGCTTGAAGGGCCAGTAGATTTCCGCATTCCGGGTGAACCCGGTGGGGCGGAAGATCAGGATCAGCAACAGGATGACACCCAGCCCGACCTCCGCCGAACTGGCGGGCAGGCTGATGTTGGTGCCGCCCATGTCGACGCCCTTTTCGGCCTTGCGCAGCAGTTCGATCACCAGCGACAGGATGATGGTGCCCACCACGGCGCCCGAAAGGCTTTGCATGCCGCCGACCACCAGCATCGAAAGCGTGATGAAGGTCATGGGCAGATAGAAGGTATCCACCGTCAAAAGCCCCAGGAAATGGCCGTAGAGACCGCCTGCCATGCCGACGAAGAAGGCGCTGATGGTAAAGGAAATCACCCGCTCCCCCGTCACATCGACACCCGCAGCCTTGGCCGCGACCTCATCCTCGCGACTGGCGCGGAGTGCCAGCCCGAACTTGGAGCGGGAATAGACGAACGCACCGATCATGGCGACGATGCAAAACCAGAACGCGACCCAGGGGGTCGTCGTTACCGGAATGCCGACCAGCGAACTCTGGCCTGCTGTCCACGTGCTCCACTGCAGGTACAGCGAGTAGAAGCTCATGAACAGGGCGAAGGTACCGATCGATGCCGCGATCCCCGACAGACGCATCATGGCGAGGCCCGAGATGAAGGCCGCGATGGCGGCGACCAGACCACCGATGATCGTGGCGACCAGCCAGTGATGTGAATTGGCCAGCAGGTAACCTGGCAGACCCGGCACGAAGATGTCCTTGGTCATCGGATCCATGGTCTGCCAGGCCGTCGCATAGGCACCGATCATCATGAATCCGATATGGCCGAACGAAATCAGCCCCGAATTGCCGATGAAGATGTAGAGGCCGATGACGACGACGAGCCGGATCAGCCCCTCCGTCAGCGACTGGCTGATGATGCGGTCATCCAGTGACTGGATGATCGCGACGACCAGCAACAGTCCGACAGACAGGATGATCAGCGGCCAGACTTCGCGGACCATATGGCCCAGAGGTGTTTTCGGCTCCATCTCAGACACGCTCCCTGGACGCTCGTGACATGACCAGTCCTTGCGGCCTGACCAGCAGAATGAAGATCACGATGGCAAAGACGAACACATCGCGGAACACGCGCATCTCCGACGGCAGGAAGGTCTGCAGCAGGATGCTGACAGCCCCCACCGCGAAACCGCCCACCACGGCACCGACCAGACTGCCCATGCCACCGATCACGGTGGCAATGAAGGCAAACAGCATCAGGGAGACGCCCATGCGGAATTCCAGGATACCGGTCTGCACAACGAACAGCATGGACACGGCGGCGGCGAGCATGCCGCTGATCGCCACGGCCAGCATGATGACGCGATTGGCCTCGATCCCCAGCATCCGCGCCATGCGGAAGTCTTCCGCTGCGGCCCGCATGTGGACACCGTACTTGGTCTTGGTAAGGAACAGCACCAGCACCACCATCAGCACCAGCGTGACACCGATGATGATCAGCTGAAGCTTCGGCACCTCGACTCCTTCCATCAGTTCGACACCGAGGCTGAGGTCGGACCAGATACCCACCGCCTTCGGGCGACCGCCGTAGATCATGATGAGGATATTCTGGATCACGAAGCCGAGCGCGAAGGATCCGATCATCAAGGTTGCCGGTGACGCGCTGCGCAGCGGTCGGAACACCAGAAATTCGGCAATCAGGGCAAGGATGACAACGACCGCCACGATGCAGGGAATAAGGATCAGCGGGTGGAAGTCGCCGATCATCAGGGTTGCCTGCGTGGCAGCCGACGGCACGATCAGCGCATAGGCACCGACCGTGATGAAATCGCCATGGGCGAAGTTGATGAGTTTCAGCACACCGAACAACAGCCCGATACCAAGGGCCGCCAGGGCATAGAGGCTGCCCAGGCTGAGTGCATTCATCAGAACCTGAAGTGCGAACGCCATCAGATCATCACCTCCCCTTCATGATCATCCGAGAAGCCGAAGTAGGCCTTGTGAACCGCCTTGCCGTCCTGCAGTTCGGATGCCTTGCCAGCCAGCTGGATCGCACCGTTGCGCAGCACATACAGCGTGTCGGCGGCTTTCAAGGCGCGCTCCGAACTCTGCTCCACGATCAGCAGGGTGAGACCGCGGCTCTTGCGCAGGTCGATCAGCACTTCGTAGACGCGGTCGACGATCTTGGGCGCGAGGCCCAGCGACGGTTCGTCAATCGTCATGAAACGCGGGCTGGTCATCAGCGCACGACCAATGGCCAGCATCTGCTGCTCCCCGCCCGACAATTTGCCGGCGGACTGGCGGCGACGCTCACCCAGGATCGGAAAGGTCTCGATCACCCGCTCATAGTCCCGTTTCATTTCCGGCTTGTCGCGGCGGGTGGCGGTTCCGACCTGCAGGTTTTCCTCCACGGTCAGGGACGTGAAGATGTGGCGTCCCTCGGGCACCTGGGAAACGCCCATGCGGGCAACATCCTCAGGGCGGGTGCCGTTGATCTGCTGGCCATCGAACGTGATGGTCCCTGCCGTGGGATTGAGAACGCTGGATATCGACAGGAGTGTCGTCGACTTGCCGGCACCGTTCGGACCGACAATGCAGGCAATCTCGCCTTCCTTGATCGACAGATTGATACCGCGCAAGGCGGTCAGCCGCCCGTATCTCACTTCGAGATCCTTGACCTCCAGCATCGGCTTACCCCTTGCCCAGATAGGCTTCGATCACCGCCGGGTTCTTCTGCACCTCGTTCGGAGTGCCCCGGGCGATGGTCTTGCCGCTGTCCAGCACGTGAATCCTTTCACAGACCCCCATGACGACGCGCATGTTGTGTTCGATCAGCATGATGCCGCAGCCGAATTCATCGCGAACCCGCTGCACCAGCTTCATCAGATCGTCGCATTCCAGGTCCGACATGCCTGCAGCCGGTTCATCAAGCAGCATGAACTTCGGCGACTGGATCAGGGCGCGCGCAATGCCGACCCGGCGTTCATCCGTATAGGGCAGTGCCCCGGCCAACACATTCGCGCGGTCGGAAAGGCCAATCCAGTCCAGCAGCTTCAAGGCTTCCCGGTGCGCCGCAGCACGCCGCAGGCCCATTCCGACGCCTGCAACCTCCACATTTTCGACGACACTCATCTCGCGGAACAGGCGACCAGCCTGGAATGTGCGCGATACGCCCTTGCGCCGCAGCTTGTGCGCATTGACCTTCCGCACCGAAACGCCGTCCAGCAGGACATCACCCGCCGTGGGTTCCTGAAAGCCGGTCATGGCGTTGACCAGCGTTGTCTTGCCCGCGCCATTCGGCCCGATCAGTCCAAGGATCTCGCCGGGGGACACGGTTTCATTCACCTGATCTATGGCCGTGAGGCCTTCGAACCGGATGGTGACGTCGCGTACCTCCAGCGAGGAACTGCTGTCTGCGCCCTGTTGCACCGATGGTTCCCCCGCTATTTCAAGCTTGTTCAGGAATGGTGTCCGACACCCCGTTGATGCCGCGACGTTAGACGCGATGTTGCGGCGCGGCAAGACGACGGGACCGTCGCGCACCCGGTCGGGGTGGTCATGAAAGTCCCGCAACCCCGGGGTTTCAGCGGCCTTGCGGCCCGCAAAATGCCGCCTGATCGCCCGTTCGGTGCGCTATACATCGCAGTTTTGTGCACATGGGTCCAAGGCAAGCCCCCTGCCCGGTAGTTGCCAGTTTCCGGATATGTCGTAGCATGTTGCCAGCGTGACGCCGCTCTGTTGCAGCGCAACAATATCCGGGTCCGACGTCAGGAGGCGTCGTCGGTCCCAGGATGCTGGATTGGGTGGCGCACGAACATGACAGGAGGTTTCGGTCGAATGAGAAAACTAGTAACATCCGCCATCGGTGCGGTTGCCGCGCTGGGTCTCGCCGCAGGCGTGACGGCAGCGAACGCGGATGACCATGAAGTCGTTGTCGGCTTCGCGGCATCCTACTCCGGCTGGATGCAGGCATACAGCCAGCCGGCCTCCAATGCAGCCCTGATTGCCATCGATGACATCAATGCCAAGGGTGGCATCCTGGGCAAGAAGATCCGTGCGGTCATGGCCGATGCCAAGACCGACCGTGTCGAAGGTACCAAGGCCGGTCAGGAAGTCCTGAACGAGGGCGCGCAGATGCTCGCCGTCGACTGTGACTACGACTTCGGTGCACCAGCAGCGCTGGCCGCGAAGAACGCCAACAAGATCGCGATCTTCCTGTGCGCTGAAAGCGTGCTGGCCGGTATCCAGGGTGTCGGCAGGAATGCCTTCTCCTCGTCCGTTCTCGCCGGCGTGCAGGGTGCGACGATTGCTGAATGGGGTTCGCAGAACAAGGGCTGGAAGACGGCCTACATCCTGCTCGACACCACCATCGAGTACAACAAGGGCACCTGCTACGGCTTTGACTGGATGTGGCGTGAGAAGCTGGGTCTGGAGATCATGGGCCATGATGTCTACCAGAACAACGATGCGTCCATCGCTGCCCAGATCACCCGCATCAAGAACCTGCCGAAGCAGCCCGACATCATCATGAACTGCTCCCACATTCCGGGTGGCGCCAGCGCGCTGCGCCAGATCCGTGCAGCAGGCATCACGTCGGCCCTGGCTGGTGGCAGCTCCATGAGCGGCACCTACTGGCTCGATTCCGTGCCGAACCTGTCCGGTCACTACGTGACGGAACAGGCTTCGATCTACGGTGATGACCCGCGTCCCGCCGTTGAGGAGTTCAACAAGAAGTATGAAGCCCGCTTTGGCGAGCGTCCGAACAGCCAGTACACCTACCCGGGTTACCTGGTGATCGAAATGTGGGCCCGCGCCGTTGAGCTGGCCGGCACGTTCGAGACCGATGCTGTCGTGGCCGCGATGGAGACGTTCCGTGACGAACCGTTCCTGATCGGTACGCGGACCTTCACCAACGTCCTGCATCATCAGGATCGTGCGCCGTACCTGATCGTGGAAACCACGAACGGCAAGCCGGCAGTGGCCGCAGACTTCACCATCTCCGAAGCTGTGCCGCTGGATGTGCTTTTCGGCAAGCGCTACACCTACATCGCCCGTTGATTGATCAGTTGATCCGTCAACAGCGATAACAAGATCGAGCCTCGTTCCGAACGAAATCGGGACGGGGCTCATTCTTTTCCGGAGGACACGATCATGCGTCTTGCAGGCCGTATCGCAGCCGTAACCGGCGGGTCCCAGGGGATCGGCGCGGAGATTGCGCTGGCCATGGCCGCAGAGGGCGCAACGGTCGCGGTGATCAACCGCCAGAACAGGACCACGGCAGACGATATCGTCGCCGCCATCAAGGCCGACGGTGGACGCGCCGCAGCGTTCCAGGCCGACGTTTCAGACGTTTCAGAGATCAAGCGGCTGACCGCAGAAGTCGTCGACCGGCTCGGCGCAATCGACATACTTGTCAACAATGCCGGCATCTTCGCCCCCCGCCCGATCGAGGAAGTGGATGAGGCGAACTGGGACGGACAGCTCGACACGAACCTGAAGAGCGCGTTCTTCCTCACGCAGGCCTGTGTCCCCCACATGAAGGCACAAGGCTGGGGCCGCATCATCAACATCAGCTCCATCGCCGGTATCGGCGGCTTCCCCAATTCCGCTGCCTACTGCGCGTCCAAGGGCGGCATGAACAATCTGACCAAGTCACTGTGTCTCGAACTTGCGGCGCACGGCATCAATGTGAATGCCCTGGCGCCCGGCAATGTCGCGACACCCCTGAATACGGACCTGCGTGCCGACCCGGAATGGGCGGCAAAGGTGCGTGAGAGGACCCCGTCCGGGGAAGACTTCCTGTCCGCCGCCGACATGGCCGGAACAGCTGTCTTCCTCGCATCCGACGAAGCGAGAGCGATGCACGGGGTCATACTGCCGGTCGATGGTGGCTGGCGCGCCTGGTGAGGGAGAGAGGATGATGGCCGATACTGCCGCCGCGAAGCAGATTGACGGGGTTCAACTTGCAATCCTGAACAATCGCCTGGAAGGCATTGCGCGAAAGATGGCCAATACCCTGCTGCGTACCGGCCGCTCCGGCGTGCTGAACATCGCCCGGGATTTCTCCTGCTGCATCATCACGGCCGATGACCGGCTGCTGGCCACCGCCGAGAGCCTGCCGATCCATGTGCTCAGCGGACCGGACCTGATGGCACGGTCGATCAAGGAATTCCATCCGGTGCTGAAGAAGGGCGATGCCTTCCTGCACAATTCGCCCTACCACGGCTGTTCCCATCCGGCGGACCACACGCTGATCGTGCCGGTGATCGATGACAACGGAAAGCACCATTTCACCGTGCTGGCCAAGGCGCACCAGGCCGACTGCGGCAATTCCCAGCCCACGACCTACATGGGCAACGCCCGCGATGTGTATGAGGAAGGCGCCCTGATCTTCCCCGGTGTGAAGGTGCAGGAAAACTACGAGAACATCGGCGACCTGATCCGCATGTGCATGCTGCGCATCCGGGTGCCGGAACAGTGGTGGGGCGATTATCTCGCCATGGTCGGTGCCGCGCGTATCGGGGAGCGTGAATTGCTGTCCCTGGCCGACGAGATCGGGTGGGATACGCTGCATGACTTCACCGGTCAGTGGTTCGACTACACAGAGAACCGCATGGTCAACGCCATCGCCAAGATGCCCAGTGGCACGACGTCCTGGACCAGCCGCCACGACCCGGTGCCGGGCACACCGGAAGATGGCATTCCGATCAATGTGACGGTGAATGTCGATGCCGACGCAGGCCGGGTCGGCGTGGACCTGACCGACAACATGGACGCTCTGCCCTGCGGGCTGAACCTGTCGGAAGCCTGCGCCAGAACCGCGGCAATGATCGGCGTGTTCAATTCCATCGATCCATCCGTGCCAAAGAACGATGGCGCGTTCCGGCGCATCGACATCCAGCTGAAGAAGAACGCCATCTGCGGCATTCCGGAACATCCGACCAGTTGCTCGGTCGCGACGACCAATGTTGCCGACCGGGTGGCCAATTCGGTGCAGGCGGCCATCGCGGAGCTGGAGGAAGGATTCGGCATGGCCGAATCCGGCGCGATCCTGCCAGCATCGGTCGGTGTCGTGTCCGGCTATGACCCGAAACTGAAGGAACGGTACGTGAACCAGCTGTTCCTTGCCATGACCGGCGGTGCAGCCGCACCCGGAACCGACGCATGGATCACGCTTGGCCATGTGGGCAATGCCGGGCTCTGCTATCAGGACAGCATCGAACTGGACGAGATGCGGCACCCGATGCTGGTCAATGAACGGCGTTTCATCACGGATTCGGAAGGTGCCGGAAAGCAGAAGGGCGGCCCCGGCATGCGCGTCGAGTACGGCCCGACCCGTGGCGACATGGAAGTGGCCTTCGTATCCGATGGCACCCACAACCCCGCCAAGGGCGTGCGCGGCGCAGGCCGCGGCGGCAGTGCCTTCCAGGGCATCCGCAGCGCCGATGGCACCGTCACGCCGACGGCAAACAGCGACGTTGTCACCCTGCATCCGGGCGAGACCATCGTGTCCCATTGCTGTGGTGGCGGTGGCTATGGCGACCCGGCTGAGCGCGACCCGGCGCGGATCGAGAAGGATGTGCGGGAGGGCTGGATCAGCGCCGAACGCGCCCGCGACATCTACCGCGTCGCGCTGAACGACGCCGGTGAAGTGGACGACGCGGCGACAGAGGCCCTGCGCGCCGGGTAAGCCCGGGGCAACGGTGTGGCCCTCTCCTCAAGCCGTCATCCCGGACGAGCGTCTGAGCCGGCCCGGTATCCGCGCTTCTGCACGTTCGTCACCTCGGAAAAGTGTGGACCCCGGGTCTCGCGCCCGGGGTGACGATGCGGGGTGACGATGCGGGGTCGCGGTGCGCCCGTTCTCAAACTGTCATCCCGGACAAGCGTCAGCGTCGATCCGGGATCCACGCTTCTGCGCGCTCGTCACCTCGGAACAACGTGAACCCATCGTCTGACGCCCAGGGTGACATCGGGAGTTGAAGGCTAAGCCCGATTCCCATCGCCCTCCTGAAACCCCAGCCTCAGCCCCGATGGATCTTCGGGGCCTTGGCGCCGTTGACCCGCTGGGTGCGCCAGTCGACACACCAGTCGGAACAGAACGTCACACCCTGCAACTTGGGTTCCGTTGCCGTGACGCCATCGTCATAGACCAGCACACCGCAGTTGCCGCATTTGACATAGCGTTCGATGTAGTACCCGTTATCGGAAAAGCGCATCGGTCAATCCCCCTCTGCCGTGCGGCCATAATCGGCATGGGCGTGGTCGGCGGTGATGTAGCCTTCCAGCAGGTCTTCCTTCACGGCTGATGACTCGCGTGTCGCAGGGTCACCATAACCGCCGCCTCCCGGCGTCACGATCTCGACCCGGTCACCGGGCTTGATGACGACGTTCGACCACTTGCTGGTCGAGTTCTTGCCGAACGCCTGCATCATGTTCTGCCAGTCGCTTGACCCGGCCGCCTGATAGAGCGTCATGCCCGACGTGCCGGACGCACCACCGTTCAGGCCCCAGGCCTGATTGACATGCCGGTCTGTCAGCTGGCTGCAGGTGATTTCCGCATCCAGGCATTTCCAGATCCGGCGCGTGCCCAGGCCACCACGGGTCGCGCCCGCCCCGCCGGAATCGGCGATCAGGCTGATTTCCTCGGTCAGCCAAGGATACCGTGTCTCGAACACCTCCACCGGGGTTACCCGGCAATTGCCGTTGATGGAGTCCGTTGCATCATTGCCGTCGGAATGTGGCGTCGCCCCCCAGCCCACGACTTCGATGTCATAGCAGGCGAAGTACTCGTCATTCGCCTTGTCCTGACCACCGAAGACGAAGTTCAGATGCGTACCGCCTTCGGACGCAAAGGCCCGATCCGGAGACGCCGATGCCAATGCGCCGATGACCGCACCGGCGATCCGGGGATGGGTTTCCGTGTTGCCGCCGACTTCTGGCGCGGGATAGTCCACGTTGACCACGGTTCCGGCAGGCGCCAGCACGCGGATCGGTCGGAAACAGCCGGAATTCTTCGGGATCGAGGGGTCGGTCAGGTGCAGCAGCGCATTGTAGGCCGCCGACCAGGTGACGCCGAGTGTCGCATTGATCGGGCCACCGACCTGTGGCGAGCTGCCCTCGAAATCGACAACGATCTCGTCGTCCTGGATGAAGCATTCGACGTTGATGCGGATTTCCTCGTCCGTCACGCCGTCATTGTCCATGAAGTCATGGAACGCATAGGCCCCGTCCGGCAGGTCCCGGATCTCGGCCCGCATGCGGGCTTCCGAATAGTCCATCAGGTCCGCACAGATCTTGCGGAACTCCGTGACGCCATATTTGGAGATGATCTGGCCCAGGCGTTCGGCCCCGACCTCGACACCGCTGATCAGGGCGCGCATGTCGCCGTAGTTGTAGCGGGGGGTGCGCACGTTGGCGAGCCAGAGCTTCCAGACTTCCTCCACATCCTCGCCACGCTTCTTGATCTTCACCGGCGGCACGCGAATGCCTTCATGGAATATCTCGGTCGCTTCGGACGCGAAACCACCGGGCACCATGCCGCCGACTTCCGCCACATGGCCGATGGCAACCGTGAAGGCGACAAGCTGGTCGTCCACGAACACCGGGCAGAACAGCGTGTGTTCGGGCGTGTGCAGCCCACCGCGATAGGGATCGTTGTGCACGATCACGTCGCCGGGATTGATGGTGTCGAGCGGGATTTCCTTCAGGCTCGACGAAATGATCAGCGGCATGCCGCCGATCTGCGCCGGGCAGAATTCGGCAACCGCCCACATCTTCCCATCCGCGCTGGCAATGCCGCAGGTGAAATCGAGCGCCTCATTGAAAATCGTCGAGTATGACGTCTTCATCAGGGTGATGCCCATTTCGCGGCAGGCAGAGATCATCGAACTTTCGATGATGTTCATGGTGACGAAATCAGTGGCTTTGGATGTTCCCATGGTCTTCGCCTCCTCTGGTCAGTTGTTGCGGATGATCATGTTGCCGTAGCTGTCCACGGTCAGATTCTGGTCGGGACGCAGCACGGTCACGGATGCCGGTTCCTCGATCAGGGCCGGACCGGCGATCACATCACCATCGCCCAGCGCGGCACGGTCGAAGACAGCTGTTTCCAGCGGCCCCTCCTCATAATGCACCTGCCGTCGGGCAGTGGGCTCCGGTGGGCCGTCATTCTTCGCCAGGGTGGGCAGTTTCGGCGTTTCCCGCGCAGAAACGGCTGTCACCTTGAAGGTGATGACCTCGATCACCTCCCGCGGGATGTTGAAGCCGAAGCGGGCCTTGTGCTGGTCGTGGAACGCAGCCCAGGCCGTGCCGACCGTATCCGCGTCAAAGGTCTCGAACGATACCGGCACTTCCAGTTCGTAATTCTGGCCCAGATAACGCAGTTCCAGCGTCCGTGTCACACTGAGACCCGTGTCGTAGCCCTGCGCCTTCAGGTTCCCCAGTGCATCGGTGACCAGCTGGTTCATCACCTCGTTGGCACGGTCGAGGTCAAAGCGGTTCGATGTCATCTGCACCGTACGTTCCAGATCCACCCGGGCGTCGGTCATGATGAAGCCGAAGGCGGAGAACTGCCCCGGATGGTTCGGCACAACAGCTGAGGGGATCGACGCTTCCCCCATCAGGTCAGCCGCATGCAGCGCGCCGGCACCGCCAAAGGCCAGCAGGCTGAAATCGCGCGGGTCCAGCCCGCGTTCCGTCAACACCGACCGCAACGCGCCGGTCATGTTGTTGGTGACGATGCGGACAATCGCCATCGCCGTTTCCTCGACCCCGAGGCCAAGCGGCGTCGCGATGGTTTCCATGGCGGACCGGGCCTGCGCCACATCCAGCGTCATGGTTCCGCCAAGGAAGTTGTCGGGGCTGATGCGGCCAAGAATGACGTTGGCATCGGTCACGGTCGGGCGGGTGCCGCCGAAGCCATAGCAGGCCGGACCCGGATTGGCCCCGGCACTTTCCGGCCCGACACGCAACATGCCGCCCTTGTCGATCCAGGCGATGGAGCCACCGCCTGCGCCAATGGTGCGGATATCGATCATCGGCACCTGAATGGGCACACCGAACTCGATCTCGAAGTTGGTCGTGAAGCTTTCCTGACCATCCACGATGGTCGAACAGTCCGTCGACGTACCGCCCATGTCGAATGTCACCAGATTGCCGACACCCAGCTGGGCCGCGATGTGGCGGGCGGCGACGACGCCACCTGTCGGGCCCGAGACGGTCATGTGAATGGGTGTATCGGCGGCGGCGGCGGTGGTCATCTCGCCGCCGTTCGACTTGATGATCGCGACATTCTCGATACCGCCCCGTTCGCCCAGCCGGGTCCCCAGATCATTGAGATACCTGCTGACAATCGGCTTCACGAAGGCGTCAGCGATGGTGGTTGACGCGCGTTCGTATTCCTTCCACTTCGGCAGCACCTCATAGGAAATCGAGATCGGGGTATCAGGCAGCGCCTTCGCCAGAATGTCCCGCACGGCAATCTCGTGATCGGGTGTGACGTATGAAAACAGCAGGTTCACGGCAAGGGAATCAACACCCCCCGCCGCCTTGATGTCTTCGGCCATCGCCAGAACCTCGGCCTCGTCAACCGGGCGCAGGACGGATCCGTCAGCCATCATCCGCTCATCCAGTTCGAAGCAGTCCCGACGCTTCATCAACGGCTTCGGCTTCACCCAGCTTGCGTCGTAATGGAACTTGCGATTGCCGCGCTGGATGAAGGGGACATCGCGGAACCCCTTGGTGGTGACATAGCCGACGCGGGCACCGCGTCGTTCCAGAATCGCATTGGTGGCGACCGTGGTCCCCAGCCGCAGGTTGCGGATATTGCCGGTGAGCCGTTTCAGCCCCTCCAGCACCCATCGGTCGGGTTGGCCGGTGTCGAAAGGTTCTTCCAGACCGTGATCTGCCGCGCATCGGGATCATAGGCCACAAAGTCCGTGAACGTTCCACCGACATCAATACCAACAGTCAATCGTGACATGAATTCCCCCGGAAACAGACCGCCATTCGTTACTGGGGTGGAATTGTAGCGCGGCTGCCGGTGGTGCACTTGGACGCAAGCGCCCTTTGCGCAGTCGTCAGTCCGTTTCGATGGACATCAGCAGTGTGCGTGGCGCCACCTGTGCGCCTTCGGCGGCCATCACCTCGCCCACCTTGCCGCTGGCACCCGCCGTGATCTCGTGTTCCATCTTCATGGCTTCCAGAATCGCGACGACCTGCCCCTTCTTCACGGCATCTCCCGCCTTGGCCAGCAGCTTCAGCACCCGACCATTCATGGGTGCGGTCACGGCACCATCGTTGTCGGCTGCGGCTGCGGCGCGGTCGCGCCAGGTCACTTCCGTCGCGATCAGGTCAGCGTCGGCGGCCTGCACATGGACCCGGTCATCGACCATCGCAAACACCACCCTGTGGCTGGTGCCCTCTTGCCGCCAGACCAGTTCCCCGTCACCGAAACAACAGGTGTCGAAAGCCAGCACTGCCCCGCCAATCACCACCTGATAACTGTCACCGCCACGCCAGATTACGGAGAGCTCATGATCCGCGTCACCGACGGAAAGGATCATCGGACTCTGCGGCGTCTGGCCGGAACTGCGCCAGCCCTGCCATGCCGGGGGCACAGTCCCCACATGATGGTGGAACAGGATCACGGCAGCTGCGCCAAGGTCGACAGTTGATGGCGCGGCATTGGCCAATCGGGCCTTGGGGAATTCGGTTTCGATGAACGCGGTCGTTGCCCCGCCATCGGCAAACGTCTGATTTTCCAGCGCCGCGATCAGGAACCTGCGGTTCGTCTCCAGCCCCAGCAATTCCGTGCGCCGCAGTGCGTTGGCCAATCGCGCCCGCGCCGTGTCACGGTCGGGGCCATGGGCCATGATCTTGGCAATCATCGGATCATAGAAAGGCGTTATCTCCTGTCCTTCCGACAGGCCCGCATCAACCCGCACGCCTTCTCCGGTCGGCACGCGCCAGCGATGCGCAGTGCCGGTGCGTGGCAGGAACCCCTTCGCCGGACTTTCCGCGTACAGCCGAACCTCGATCGCGTGGCCGGCCAGTGTCACATCTTCCTGTTTCAGCGGCAGCGCAGCGCCCTCCGCCACCCGGATCTGCCATTCAACAAGGTCGGTCCCCGTGATCATCTCGGTGACCGGATGCTCCACCTGCAGGCGCGTGTTCATTTCCAGGAAATAGAAGGCCCCGCCCTCATCCAGCAGGAATTCCACCGTGCCCGCCCCGAGATAGCCGATGGACCGCGCGGCCTGAACTGCGGCCTGCCCCATGGCATCGCGGATATCCGGCGTCACGGCGGGACTGGGCGCTTCTTCGATCACCTTCTGGTGGCGGCGCTGCACGGAACAGTCACGCTCCCCCAGGTGGATGACGTTGCCGTGGCTGTCGGCGAAAACCTGGATTTCCACGTGACGCGGGCGGACAACCGCACGCTCCAGAATCAGGCGATCATCGCCGAACGCATTCTTCGCCTCCGACCGCGCCGTTTTCAACGCACGTTCCAGCTTCGCCGGATCGTCCACCAGCCGCATGCCGCGGCCACCACCACCGGCACTGGCCTTCACCATCAGGGGGAAGCCGATCCGCTCCGCTTCCACTAGCAGACGCGCATCATCCTGTTCCGCATCCTGATAACCCGGCACGCAGGGGACACCGGCATCGATCATCCGCAGCTTCGACCGCGCCTTGTCGCCCATCAGGTCAATGGCCTCGATCGGCGGTCCGACAAAGGTCAGACCCGCGTCAGCACAGGCCTTTGCAAATCCGGCATTCTCGCTCAGGAACCCGTATCCCGGATGCACCGCATCGGCCCCGCTCGCCACCACAGCCGCCAGTATCCGCTCGATGGAAAGATAGCTCTCGCCCACGGGTGCCGGGCCGATCAGAACGGCCTGATCCGCCATCGCTACGTGCGGCGCGCCGGTGTCGGCGACCGAATGCACGGCAACGGTCCGTATTCCCATACGCTTGGCCGTGCGAATGACCCGACAGGCGATCTCGCCACGGTTGGCAACCAGCAAGGTCCGGATCGTCATCTGCGCCCTCCCCAAGGCAAAAGTGCACTGTCCGGGGAAGCTAGAACAATATGCGATCATCTGGAAGGCGTTGCATCGCAACCCTGAAGTGACCGCAACAGGGGCCTGTCAGTAATGCGAATGAACCTTTGACCCGACTGAAAGTGCCAAGGCTTCGCGCGTGGCGCGGACAACCGGGATATGATTCCGGTCCAGGAAGGGAATTCATTCAAGCGGGTCAATGGCATCAGAAAGTTTCAATCCCACTCTTCTCTTGACAGAGCTCAGACACGACATGGTTCAGCAACAACCCGATCACGGCCAGTTTCCTTAGCCTTGTAGAGCAGAGTATCCGCCTCGGACACGAGCTCCTCCAGCGTGTTTGGCTGGCCAATGGCGGCGCCAATGCTCATGGTGCAGGAAAGGTTGACGCCACCGTACGGAACCAAAGCCCCAGCGATATCCCGGCGCACATCATCAAGTATCGACCGGGCCGCCGCAGCATCCTGGACAATCATCACGACAGCGAACTCCTCACCCCCATAGCGCGCGACGATATCCGCACTGCGAAATCGTCGGGCTAGAGCAGATTCGGTTTACTCGGGTTCATATCCAGCGGCCTTGAAGTAGTTTCTGCATTCATCCGGGGTGAATGCGGAGATGCAGGTGGCGATGGTGTCCCAGAGTTCGTCGATTGTTCGGGCCGCGGCTTTTCTGAGGA
>JARGPL010000041.1 GCA_029210175.1 Minwuia sp.
CCACCAGCGGATCGCCATGTTCACTCAGGCGCTCAAGATGTTCGGAAAGACCGAAAAGATTCATTGGGTTCATCGCGCATCCTCCATGGAACCAATGAATCACAACCAGCCTCAAATCGCGAGGTTAATGCGGGTGTCCAGATGCGAATTTCTGTCAAAACGGGAATGCAGAGCTGATTTGGTCACACGTTGAGTGACCGCATTACAGTTCTGTGACATCGTATTTGTGATCTTAGAGTCCAAAAACAAGATCAACAGCACAATAAGAAACAAGGCAGGGGTAATAATGACAGCCAAGATCGTCATCGGACTTGATGGCAGTGAGGCAGGCGACCGTGCGGTCGCGTACGCCAAGAAACTGTCTGCTCTGATCGGAGACTGCGAGCTCATTGCGCTCTACGTCATCGAATGGTCACCATTTTCCTTCCAGACGGCAGAAGAGAATGCGGAGCGCCACAAGCGGCGTGAGGCAGAGATTGCCGCCGCCCAGAGCCGGGTGATCGAACCGGCAATCAACGCGCTGAAAGCTGAGGGGTTCGCAGCGCGTGGACTGGTGAAACATGGCCATGTCGCGGATCTGCTGAATGCGACCGCCTTGTCCGAAGGTGCCGACCAGATCGTGGTCGCGCGTGCTTCGGAGGGTGGCATCGCGAGCCGCATGTTCGGAACGTCTACCGCCCATCTGGCGATGACGGCCGAAGTCCCCGTCACGATTGTCGGGTGAGGGAGCAATCATGAAAAAAGTTCTTCTGACAGGTCTCGCCCTGTTGCTGACGGCCATATCCGCACCTGCGTTCGCTCAGGACGGTGGCATCGATCAGGCCGTGAACAACGCCTTCGCGGCGGCCACTGGTCCGTTCGTCAACTTCATCTTCGCGCCGATCCCCGGCACGGCGTTCCCCTGGATCGTCATGTGGCTGGTGATCGCGGCAACGGTGTTCACCCTGTACTTCGGTTTCATCCAGGTGCGCGGTTTCCGTCACTCGATCCAGCTGGTGAAGGGCGACTATTCCGATCCCAATGATGCGGGTGAGGTCAGTCACTTCCAGGCGCTGGCAACGGCGCTGTCGGGCACCGTCGGCCTCGGCAACATCGCCGGTGTCGCCGTCGCGGTGGGCATTGGTGGTCCGGGTGCCACGTTCTGGATGATCCTTGCCGGCCTGCTCGGCATGGCATCGAAGTTCACGGAGTGCACCCTGGGCGTCAAGTACCGGAACGAGTATCCGGACGGCAGCGTCTCCGGTGGCCCGATGTACTACATCTCCAAGGGTTTCAAGGAACGCGGCCTGCCGGGCGGCAAGGCGCTTGCCCTGCTGTTCTCCGTCTTCTGCATCCTTGGTGCGCTGGGTGGCGGCAACATGTTCCAGGCCAATCAGGCACATGCCCAGATCTCCGGCCTTGTCGGTGATTTCCCGGGCTGGATCACGGGAGTGGTCTTCGCCGTGATCGTGTTTGCGGTGATCGTCGGCGGCATCAAGTCCATCGCGAACGTGACCGAGAAGGTCGTGCCGCTGATGGCTGTTCTCTACGTCGGTGCTGCGCTGATCATCCTGATCGTCAATTTCGACAAGATCGGCTGGGCTTTCGGCCAGATCTTCGAAGGCGCATTCACGGGGCTTGGCGTTGCCGGTGGCATGGTCGGTGCCCTGATCCAGGGCTTCAAGCGTGCCGCGTTCTCGAATGAAGCCGGTGTGGGTTCCGCCGCCATTGCGCATTCGGCGGTGCGTACCAAGGAACCCACTACCGAAGGGCTGGTTTCGCTGCTGGAACCGTTCATCGACACGGTTGTCATCTGCACGATGACCGCGCTGGTGATCACCATCTCCGGTGTTCTGGTGGCTGATCCGGCGACGGGCAACTATGTCCTGAACGGGTCGTCGATCCAGACAGTGGGCGATGTGTCCGGTGTGTCGCTGACCTCCGCTGCCTTCGCTCAGGGCCTCAGCTGGTTCCCCTATGTGCTGGCTGTTGCGGTGATCCTGTTCGCGTTCTCCACCATGATCTCCTGGTCGTACTACGGCCTGAAGGCATGGACGTACATGTTCGGAGAAGGCAAGACGACGGAGCTGATCTTCAAGGTCATCTTCTGCCTGTTCATCGTCATCGGTGCCGCAGCCAGCCTTGGCCCGGTGATCGACTTCTCCGATGCGGCCATCTTCGCGATGGCTGTGGTGAACATCACCGCACTGTACTTCCTGATGCCGATCGTGCGTCGGGAGATGAACTCCTACTTCGAGCGTTTGAAGACCGGCGAGATCCATCGCTTCAAGAGCTAGAACCCGAGACAGCGTCCCGCACGCATGTGGGATGCGACGTGCCGGGCCGGGTAAGACCGGTCCGGCATTTTCGTTTCAGGAGCCCTGCCGACGCCCGCGTCTGGCTCAGAACCGGCCCAGTGCCAGCAACAGCAGGAACGGCAGGGTGGCGAAGGAGATTGCGGTGGAGATCAGCACGGAGCCTGCCACAGCCTCCGGTCGCTGGTCGTAGAGTGTCGCGAAAAGGTAATTGAAGACTGCGACCGGCATGGTGCTCTGAATGATCAGTACGCCCGTCGCGGTGTCGCTCAGGTCCAGCAGATGCGCGACGCCCAGCCCGACACCCAGCCCGACGCAGAGGCGAATGACGGCCACGATGCCAGCCTGACCCAGACTGGCCAGCCGCAACCCTGACAGGGATACGCCAAGCGCCAGCAGCATCATCGGGATGGCGATGCCGCCCAGCAGCTTCAGGGTATTGTCTATCCAGTCCGGCAATGCGGTGCCGGTGGACACCATGGTGAGGCCGATGATGGTGGCGTAGACCACGGGCGTGCGCGCCAGTTGCTGCAGACTGAACCGCCCCGACACGACAGCAATACCAAAACTGAAGTGGTAACCGGCGACGACCGCGAAGACGGCAATGGCCAGGGAGAGACCTTCCTGGCCGAACGCGAACAGGCAGAGTGGCAGACCCATGTTGCCCGCGTTGGCCATCATCACCGGGTTCATGAACGCGCGCAGGGGCAGGCGCGCAAGCTTCAGCGCCAGCCCGCCGAACACTGCAAACCCGGTCAGCGTCATCGCGGTGGCCAGCAGCATTTGCGTGAATGCTTCCGCCGAAACCTCAAGCTTCGACAGGGTGGCGAGAATCAATGCGGGCGTCCCCAGGTTCGTCGCAATGGCCGTCACAGTCGACGTGTCGAATGGCAATCCGATGCGGCGCCAGCCGAATCCCAGCCCGGCAATGACGAACACGGGGGCAATGATGGCAAACAGTTGGGCAGTCATTCAGGGCTCCGATCCTGGCAGGCGGGGACCATGCCCCGAATTGCCTGTCTGATGCCATGGGCATGTCTTGCTGGGTTCCACGATGTGGATCGCATGACGAACCAACTCATCATTCATTTTTTGAATTGGTCTGCACGGGCTTCGAATTGGACATTACTGCCAGAGCGGTCAAGTTCAGGGGCGGTTCACGCCGCGCTATCTGGGGAGGAGAGCAGCGATGAGCAATACGGGCAGACGTTCGACGGAACCTGCCGTAGACATCGGGACCCGCAGCCTCAAGGTCGCAATCATCGGTGCTGGCATGTCCGGCATCCTTGCTGCGATCCGGCTGCGGGAGACCGGTGTTCACGACATCACCATTTTCGAGAAGGCGGATCGGCTGGGGGGCACCTGGCGCGACAACACCTATCCGGGCCTGACCTGTGATGTGCCGTCCCATCTCTATCGTTACACCTTCGAGCCGAATGCAGACTGGTCGCATCGTTTCTCGCCAGGGCCGGAGATCTGTCGCTATTTCGAAGGCGTCTCGGCGCGCCACGACGTGGATGAACTGATCCGCACCAATTCCGAGATCGTGCGCAGCACGTTCAAGGACAGCCATTGGGAACTCGAAACCATCAATGGCGATGTCGATACGTTCGATGCCGTCATCTGCTGCACCGGTGTGCTGCATCATCCGAAGTATCCCGACATCGAAGGCATGGACAGTTTTGCCGGGGACATGTTCCACACGGCACGCTGGAATCATGACGTCGACCTGAAGGGCAAGCGTGTCGGGATCATCGGTACAGGGTCCACGGCCATGCAGATCACCCCGGCGATCATCGATGACGTGGCGCACCTCAGCCTGTTCCAGCGCACGCCGCAGTGGGTCGTGCCCCTGCCGAACCCGGAAATTCCGGAAGCGCTGAAGGAGCGGTATCGCGAGAACCCCGAAGAGATGGATGGCCTCTACAGCCACCTGTCGGAGCGGTTCGTCGATACCTTCGCCCGTGCCGTCATCGGTGACAGGGAAGAAATGCGCAAGGTCGAGGAGAACTGCTACAGCAACCTGATGGAGAACGTCAACGACCCCGATCTGCGCGCCAGGCTGACACCTGACTACAAGGTTGCCTGCAAGCGGCTGATCATGACCGACAAGTTCTATCCTGCGATCCAGCAACCGAATGCGGAACTGGTGACTGACGGGATCGAACGGATCGAAGCTGGTGGTGTGCGCACGGTTGACGGTCGGCTGCATGAACTGGATATCCTCGTGCTGGCCACGGGATACCACGCGCACGACTTCATGCGTCCCATGAAGGTGACAGGTCGCGACGGTCTGGCCATCGATGAAGCCTGGGCAGAGGCGAATGAGGCCTATCGATCGGTCTCGGTGCCGGATTTCCCCAATTTCTTCATGGTCGCCGGTCCCAACAGCCCGATCGGCAACTTCTCCCTGATCCAGGTGGCGGAGGTGCAGTTGAACTACATCATGCAGCTGATGACCCAGATCCAGCGTGGCGAAAGGGTGGAAGTGGAACCAACACAGCAAGCCACCAAGCGGTTCAATGACGAGATCAAGGCCGCGATGCCGGGTACGGTCTGGGTCACGGGCTGCAACAGCTGGTATCTGGACAAGAACGGTAACCCGGCGCTTTACCCCTGGGACTTTCAGCGGTTTCGCCGGGACATGGCTTCACCGGACCTGGACGATTTTCAGATCAGGGAAGGCGACGCTGCGGCCTGACGTTCCTGCCCTGTCTGTACAGCGCGCCTGATCCACGCCAATCTGTGGGTCGGGAGGATATCGTCATGACAGATCAAGGTTCCGTGGGCGCGGAAGATGCGCGCCTGTTGAGGGAGGCGGTCGCGGTCGCCAACATTCCGACATTGCTGATGGTGCTGGTGCAGATGACCGGCGACCTCAGCTGGCTGGAGCCGCGATATCACCCCTCCCGCGGTCAGGGGCTGGACGACAATGACAGCGGCGGCCTGCCCGACGATGCTCAGCGCGAAGTGCGGGATGCGTCGCTTGAAGCCATCCTCGCCTGGCGTGGTGGCACGCCGGTGGCCATTCCCGACCCGGACCCCGACCTGCTGGTGCGGATGCTCGGCATATCCATGGGGGAACCGGTACCGCAGGAATATGGCGCAATGACAAAGGCGCAGCTTGGCCAGCGCCCCGTGACGCGCAAGCCACGCAACGTGCCGGAGGGATTCCGCGTGCTGGTCATTGGTGCAGGCGCATCCGGCATGTGCATGGCGGTCCATCTGAAAGCCGCCGGGATTCCGTTCGAGATGCTGGAACGCAACGCCAGCGTCGGCGGCACCTGGCTGGAAAACAAGTATCCGGGGGCAGGGGTTGATACCCCGAACCATCTCTATTCCTTCTCCTTCGTCATGTGGGACTGGCCGATGTACTTCGCCCTGCGTGACGAGTTGAAGGGCTACATGGAGCATGTCGCCGATCATTTCGACCTGAAGCCGCACATCCGCTTCGAGACGGAGGTGGTTTCGACCGAATGGCAGGAAGACAGCCAGCTCTGGAAGGTAACCGTGCGCGATGCCCTGGGCCGTGAAACGGTCGAGACGGCCAATGTGGTCGTCAGTGCCGCGGGCATCTTCAATCCGGCGGTATTTCCTGACATTCCCGGGCTGGACAGCTTCGAGGGCGAGAGTTTCCATACATCCCGCTGGCCAGATGGTCTGGACCTGACGGACAAGCGCGTGGCGATCATCGGCAATGGTGCCAGCGCCATGCAGATCTGCCCGGAGATTCAGAACACGGTCGCGGACCTGAAGATCTATCAGCGGTCCCTGCACTGGGCGGCACCATTTCCCCACTTCAGGAAACCGGTTCCCGAACCGATGCGTTTCCTGATTCGGGAAGTGCCGCTGTATCAGGCCTGGTACCGGGTGCGCCTGGGCTGGACCTTCAACGACCGTGTGCATCCGGCCTTGCAGAAGGATCCCGAATGGCCAGACGCGGATCGGTCCCTGAACGTCATCAACGACGGCCATCGCAAGTTCTTCACCCGCCACATTCGCGATGAGTTGGGCGACCGTCAGGACCTGTTCGACAAGGTGGTGCCCAAATACCCGCCGTTCGGCAAACGGATGCTGATGGACAACGGCTGGTACCGGATGCTGCGCAACCCGAAGGTGGAACTGGTGACCGACCGGATTGCAGGAGTCTCGGGCAATGCGCTGATCACCGAGGACGGGGAGCGGAGGGAGGCTGATGTGCTGATCATCGGTACCGGCTTCGACGTGCTGCGTTTCATCAATACCTATGAGGCGCGGGGCAGGGATGGCCGCAGTCTGCGCGATGTCTGGGACGATGACGATGCGCGCGCCTACATGGGCACGGCGGTGCCGGGCTTTCCGAACTACTTCATCCTCTATGGACCCAACACCCAGCCCGGCCATGGCGGCAGCCTGCTGTTCGTGATCGAGATGCAGATCAACTACATCATGGATCTGATGGGCAAGATGCTGGATCAGGATCTGGGGGTGGTTTCGGTGCGCCAGGATGTGCATGACGCCTACAACGCGAAGGTCGAGACAGCGCATGAGAACATGGTCTGGACCCATCCGGGCATGCAGACCTATTACCGCAACAGCAAGGGACGCGTGACGGTCAACTTCCCGTTCCGCAATGTCGATCTATACGACATGACCAGATCGGCAGACCTGGACGGCTATGAGACGGAACCGCGTCGGACAGGCAGTTGATCTGGCGGCGCGGCGCCTGATGCTTGACCCGGTCATCTCCGACGCCCGGCTGCAGCAGATGCAGGCCGCCGGGCTGTGGGGGGATGATCTGATCGTGGATCACTTCGACCGCAATGCCACCCGTTTTCCGGACCGCGTTGCAGTCGTTGCCCTGGCGATGGAGAGCCAGCGGGAGACGCGCCTGACCTTTGGCGATCTCAAGCGCCTGTCCGACCGCATGCTGCGGGTTCTGCGGGTGCTGCGGGACCGGGGTATCGGCCCGGGCGATGTCGTGGCGGTTCAACTGCCGAGCTGGTGGCACTATCTGGTGATCTATCCCGCCTGCGCCCGCATCGGTGCCGCGATCAATCCGCTGATGCCGATCTTCCGTCAGCGCGAACTTCGTTTCATGCTCGGCTTTGCGAAGACGAAACTGCTGATCGTCGCGGATCGGTTTCGGGGCTTCGATTATCCGGCGATGATCGAAGAAATTCGCCCCGACCTGCCGAACCTGAAACACGTTCTTGTTGTTGGCGGCGATGATCCGGCCAACGATCTGGAAAGGCTGCTGGCAGATGATCCGCCAGGGGGGTGTGGCGGACGTTTCCGGGCTGCGCCCTTCGGCCAACGACGTGACCGAGCTGATGTATACCTCCGGCACCACGGGTCAGCCGAAGGGCGTCATGCACACACCCAATACCCTGTTGTGCAAGGTGCGGCTGGCGCGGGAGCTGTTTCGCCTGACCGACGGTGACGTCGTCTACATGGGTTCACCGGTCGCGCATCAGACCGGGTTCATGTACGCCTGCGTCATGACCCTGGTGCTGGGGATCCGGTCGGTGCTGCAGGATGTCTGGGACCCTGTTGTTGCGGCACGGCTGATCAGCCAGCAGGGATGCACGGTTACCGTGGCCTCGACGCCCTTTCTCAGCGATCTGGTGCATGTCCCCGAGCTGCATGGCGGAGGCACCGGGGGTGTTGGTCTCGATGTAGGCCGCGATGCGTGCGGGAACTTCCGCCGCGGGGACAAGGTCGCTCATGCGGCAACCTCCATTCGCCGGTCAATGGAACGGCGCAGGTCCTGGCGCACCCGACCCAGCAGCGCTTCGAAACGTGGCTGTCCCAGTTCTGCCCCGCTGGCATAGAGCTGTTCGATCAGGCTGCAGAGGCCGGCATTGTGCGTGTCGGGCAACGCGGCGATGGCATCCCGAACGGTCTGTGGTGTGTCGCCGGTCGCCAACAGGCCGTTGAGGTCATCGATGAGGGCAGCACGGTCGGCAGCCTCCGCACTGGCATGCGTCTCGGCCAGTTCCCACTGCCGCGACAGCTTTCTGCAGCACGACGGCGCTCAGATACGCCTGCGTGCGGGGATATTTATCGGCGATGGCCGGGCCGACGTCGGCCCGGAACATCTTCGACATGCGGGCGAGGAGGTCGCTCGGTTCCATCAACCGCCCTCCGCCAGTTGCACCCGCAGCTTGTACTTCAGGATCTTGCCACCGACGGTCTCGGGGAAAGTGTCCATGACGATGATCTGTTTTGGTGATTCGAAGCCCGCCAGCCGTTCGCGGGCAAAGGCCATCACCGCCTCCTTGTCGATCGTCGCCCCCGGATTGGCGATGACGCAACCGGTGACCATCTCGCCCCACTTTTCGTCAGGTACGCCAACAACCGCCGCCCGGGCGATGTCAGGATGCTGCTGCAGTACCGACTCGACGCGAATGCTCGACACGTTCTCGCCGCCGGATTTGACGATATCCTTGTAGCGGTCGACCATGATCCGCAGGTTGTTCTCGGCAAAGACGAAGCTGTCCCCGGAATGCAGCCATTCGCCGCGCAGCGCCTCCCGCGTGGCGTTGGGGTCCTTGTAGTAGCCGGAGAACATGGCGGGCGAGCGATAGACCGCTTCCCCCTCCACACCCGGTTTCCCCCAGAGGTCGTTGCCGTCCTCGTCCATGACAGTAGACGCCAGCATCGGCACGGGCAGCCCGACATAGTTCTTGGCGGGCGCGGTGCGCATGTAGGTTTCACGGTTCTGGTTGATGTAGAAGCAGTGGCAGACGACGCATTCGGTCTGACCGATCAGTTCGTAGATATTCATCTTCGGCGCGCAGAGTCTGGCGAAGGCGGCGAGGGACCCCGGTGCCATCGGGGCCCAGCCGAACAACATCACCGTGACACTGCTGAGGTCATAGGCCTGAGGGGTCTGTGCAACTGCACGTGTGATCGATTCCACGAACTGTGGTGAACCACCCCAGAGGCAGGTCACACGTTCCCTGGTGCAGGCGCTGGCCATCATGTGGCCATCCGGCTTGCGTCCCATGATGACCGTTCCGCCAGCAAGCAGTGGCCCGAACATCACCAGCAGGTCGCCGATGTGAAACGTCATCGGGGTAAAGGTCGCGGCGCGCAACTGGTTCTCGTGATCCAGTCCACGGGTCATCGACAGCACGTGATTGTATCCCGCCATGTAGGCATAGGTGTGGGAGACCATCACCGCCTTCGGTTTGGCTGTGGTGCCCGATGTGAACAGCACTTCCCAGATATCGTCGGAATGTATGTCGACGTCCGGATCCTCGATACCCTGATCGGCAATGAATTCATCAAACGTCGGGCAGTTGCCTCCCTGTTCGCCGCCAATGGACATGACAGGACTGACGCCCGCAGCCTCGAATGAATGTCCCATGCGTTCCCAGAGGTCGGCATCGACAATGGCGCAACTGGCCTCCATGCGCTCCAGTGCTTCGGTAATGATTTCAGGAGCCATCATCACGTTCATCGGTGTCGCCACCAGCCCCGCCTTGGCGATTGCCACCTTGGACAACCAGGCCTCCACCGAGTTGTCGCACAGCATGGCGACCCGCGCTGCGGGGGGCAGACCGAGTGCCAGCAGACCGTTGGCGACCCGGTTCACCAGCTCATGCGCCTGGCGGTAGGTGACGCGCGCATGCTGTGGATTGACCGTCGCGTCCGGCGTCGCGATCAGGCATTCCTTGTCCGGTGTGCTCCACGTGATGCGCTCGAAGATGTCGCCAATGGACATGCGGTTCCAGCGCTGGTTGTTGCGACGATTGTGGAAGTTCTCGACGTCGATTTCCAAGTTAGGTGCCTCCCCAGAGTGCCAAGCTTGCTTAAGTCGGAATTATGCTAGTCGTGTTGTCGGCTCATCGCCGGTCTAAAGGATCGCCAGTGCATTCGCCGGTGAACCGATGGCACCGGGCAGGTTGAGCGGGATCGCTGTCATCATGAAATGCCAGTCGCCGCGGGCCTTCAGGGCGGGCGCGAGAGCCGAGAAATCGAACATCTCTCCGAAGGCCATGCCGAGCAGCGGGATCATGCGCCGATGCAGCGACCCGATCTTCGGATCGCCGGGCACCACTTCGACCGCCGGGTTGTCGCAGGTGATCGACGCCACGTGCCAGTTCCAGAGTTGCCGGGCCATGTCTTCCGACCCGTCCAGGCCGGCATGGGTGACCCGCTCGGCATAGGCTGCACGACCGGCGGCATCCATGGCGCGATAGGCCTCGACCCAGCCAAAGCGGATGCACAGCATGTCGCCGGTACGGATTTCCGTGCCCTGATGAGCAGCGATGGCACGAAGGTCATCGGCCGTGACCGCGTGCGGGGCCAAAGCATCGTAGTCGCGCCCGGTTGCGCGCATGTATTCGCCCACATCCAGCAGCACACCGCAGCCGCTCATCCCGTGCTCGACCCAGTGTTCGATACCCAGCCTGCCACGGCCCGGTGCGAAATCATTCCTGATGCCGGTGTAATAGCCATGCTCCCGCGCCCGGATGTGGCGCAGGCCGTCCCACTGGCTGGACGCCTGCATGAACAGCGAATCCACGCTGTCATCCAGCGTGTTGCGGTCCAGCGCATAGATGTCGTGCGCCAGTGGCTTGCGTCCGAACAACGGCGGATTCGGCTCATCCAGCGGCAGGGACAGGTTCACCATCTGCCCGGTCTGTACCAGCCCGGCAGCCGCCTTCACCCGCGCAGCCGTCAGCAGGTTGATGCACCCCAGATCATCGCCCCGACCGAAGACGTCCCAGGCATGGCGCATGCCCAGCCCCTCCATCACCGGCAGGTCGTCGTAGTCGGGCAGATCATCCATTACCGTTCCTCCCCCAAGGAAAATGCGGCACTCTTGTCAGGTCCGCACAGGGAACTCTTGCAAGGGGCGGGCCGACCGGTCAAGCCGGATGGGCATCACGGGCAACTGCTGCGCGTGCAGTTGCTGCCGTCGACAGGGAGCCTCAACATGACTGAATGGACACCAACGCACCGACATTGCAAAGGCGGTCTCTATCGCGTGCTGCACACGGCGCTGCACAGCGAGACCGAGGAAAAGCTGGTGATCTACCAGAGTGCCGACGGGCGCATCTGGGCCCGGCCCTATGACATGTTCCACAGCCTGGCCCCGAGCGGGGAAGGCAAGCGGTTCGCGGAAATCTGACCGCAGTCGGTAAGCTGGTTTCGATTGGCCGGCCCAGGCGATTGATCCGCCACCAGGCCAGACAGCCGAGGCCCACGAAACCGACCAGCAGCAGGACACTGACCAGACCCCAGTTGTTCTGGGCGGCGGTCGCGATGACGTCGCCGAAGACATACCCCCCGCCCACCAGCAGGCCGGTCCAGAGGGCCGCCGATGCCGCGTTGACGGGTGCGAACACCGCCCAGCGCATCGTGCCCAGTCCGACCGGCAGCGCGCCGATGGTTCGCATGCCCTTCGGGTAGCGATAGAGGAAAATATACCAGATGCCATAGTGCGCCATCAGCAGCTTCGCCCGGGTCAGCGCCCGCTGCACCATGGGCTTGTCGCGCATGAATCCGCTGCCGTGGCGGCGCGCCACAGCAAAGCGTGCCTCATCACCCAGATAACCGCCTGCGAAGGTCACGGCGGCGACGATCCATGGGTCCAGTACGCCGGCATGGGCGGCGTACCCGGCGAACAGGGGCAACGCGCCGCTTTTCAGGCCGCAATAAAGAAACAGCAGCCCGTAGACCCATGGGCCGTATTCTTCCAGCAGGTTCAGGATCGTTTCCATTGCAGGCCCCGTTGGTCAGCCAGGGCAACCAACCATTGTTGCCTGTCCACGATACGCTGCACCGTTGATTCAGGATCACCCGACCACGCCAGTCATGTCCCGGCATCTCCGCCATGCGCACGGCAGGTTGGAAATGGCAGTTGGCTGTCATTAGGCTTGCGGAAAACAGTCAACGACCCAGAGGGACGCCATGACCCAAACCGCATCCGTCGATTACGAATAGCTTCCGTGCGGAGGTTCGTGCGTTTCTTGAGGCGAACATGCCATCCGACATCCGCGACGTCACGCGCCTGACGGCCAGCATGTTTCCCCACATGCCCACGGCAGTGGCCTGGCAGAAGATCCTGCACCGCCAGGGTTGGGCAGCACCCCACTGGCCGGTCGAATTTGGTGGACCGGGCTGGATCTGATGCAGCAGACGATATTCCGGGAGGAACAGGACCGGGTTGGTGCGCCCGCCACCATCATGCAGGGGCTGTTCATGTGCGGCCCCGTTCTGATGGGGCATGGCACGCAGCAGCAGCAGGAATACTATCTGCCGCGCCTGCGTTCGGCCGAACACATCTGGTGTCAGGGCTATTCGGAGCCAGGTGCCGGATCCGATCTGGCCAGTCTGAAGACATCGGCGTCATGGACGTGCTGCTGCAGGATACGGTGGCCTATGCAAGGACCCGCAAGCAGTTCGGCAGTCCGCTGGGCAAGTTCCAGGCGCTGCAGCACCGCATGGTCGACATGTTCGTTGCGCTGGAACAATCCCGCGCCCTGCTGATGCAGGACACGGACGTTGTGGCGTCCGGCGGGGCCGCAGCCCGCAAGGTCGCCTCCGCCATCAAGGTCCACACCAGCGGGTCAGCCAGGTTGATCGGGGAAGAAGCCATCCAGATTCACGGCGGCATGGGCACCACCGACGACCTCAACATCGGCCACTACGTCAAGCGACTGCTGGCGATGGAGGTTCTGTTCGGCGACGTGGACTATCACCTGGACCGATATGCGGGGTTGGGGTGAGGGGGCAACAAGGGAGAATCGGATCCGATCGCAAACCGCGACGGCAGCCCCGCCTGAACGACTATTCGGCACCATTTGACCCAGATCATGGCGCGCCCTTCTCGCGCAGTGTGTAATGAACGATCACACACAGGGGAATCAGGCCATGACAGATGAAACCGGTGCGACTGACAGCGCGGAAGCGCCAGCGCGGTCGCTGCCCGGGTTGCGTCGGCATCTGTTCTCTCTGGTGCGGAAGCGGCTGTGGCTGCAGGTGCTGGTCGCGATGTTCCTGGGGGTCGGCTTTGGCATGCTGATCGGGCCGACCGCTGAACTGGTGCCGCCCGATATCGCGACCCTGGTCGGCAACTGGGTGGCGCTGCCGGGGCGACTGTTCCTGCTGGCGATCCAGTTCGTGGTGGTGCCGCTGGTCGTCGCATCGGTCATCCGGGGCATCGCCGCAGGTGATGGCAGTTCCAGCCTGGGCCAGATCGGTGGCCGGGCTGTCGCGTTCTTCATCCTCACGACCCTGTTCGCGGTCGCCATCGGCATTGCCGTGGCGCTGCTGATCGAACCGGGCAGCTTCGTTGATCGCACCGCCGTCGGCGAGGCGCTGGCGACCGCAGGCAGTGCCGTGGCGAACGCCCCCCCGGCACCACCGAGCGTCGACCAGATCCCCGACATGATCGTCGGCCTGTTCCCGACCGACCCGCTGAGTACCTTCGTCAGTGGCAACATGCTGCAGATCGTCATTGCCTCGGCGATCCTGGGCATCGCGCTGGTGATGACACCGCCGGACCAGCGGCTGCCGCTGCTGGAGCTGCTGGCCTCGGTTCAGGCTGTATGCATGGTGATCGTCGGCTGGGTGCTGCGGTTTGCACCGATTGCCGTGTTCGGTCTGCTGGCCAACATCACGTCGCGCATCGGCCTGGCGGCGCTGTTGGGCACGGGGATGTATGTCGTGACCGTGCTGCTGGGTCTGCTGTTGCTGCTGACGCTCTATCTGCTGGTCGTCTGGCTGCAGACCCGGCGGGGTCCGGTCGGGTTCCTGCGCGATATTCGCGACGTCATGCTGCTGGCCTTCTCCACTTCCAGCTCGGCGGCGGTGATGCCGCTGACCCTGACGACGGTGGAAAACCGGCTGAAGGTGCGCAGCGAGGTCGCGCGATTTGTCGTGCCTCTGGGGACGACCATCAACATGGCTGGCACCGCCCTGTATCAGGGGGTCGCGACCATCTTCCTGGCGCAGATCTTCGGCATCGATCTGGGTGTGGGTGGCATCGTGCTGGTGGTTGTCATGGCGACCGGCGCGGCAATCGGTTCCCCCGGTACACCGGGGGTCGGCATCGTCATCCTGGCCACCATCCTGTCCAGCGTCGGCATTCCGTCTGCCGGTGTCGCCATCATCCTGGGCGTCGACCGCCTGCTCGACATGTGTCGCACCGTGGTCAACGTGACCGGCGACATGGTGGCCTGCGTTGTGGTGGATCGCCAGACCAGGGGCGAAGCTGAAACCTGAACTGCCATGCCGGGTGGTCATGCCTGCCCACCGGGCGGTCTGCACCATTGTGCTTTGCCGCAGTCAGCCTGATGATCTGTGCGGGCGGATTCGCGGTGTCGAAGCGCGAACCACGATAGGGCACAGGACAGCGGCATGAGCATTTTCGAGAGATACCTGTCCTTGTGGATTGCGCTGGCGATGGTGGCTGGCATCGCTCTCGGCAATGTCGCGCCAGGCCTGATCAACGCCATAGCTGCGGCCGAGGTGGCCAGCGTCAATCTTGTCGTCGCCGTTCTGATCTGGGCCATGGTCTATCCGATGATGGTCGGCGTCGATCCCGGGTCGTTGCGCGATGTGGCGCGACAGCCGCGCGGGCTGCTGATCACGCTTGTGGTGAACTGGCTGATCAAGCCCTTCACGATGGCTGCTCTGGCGGTATTGTTCTTCCAGCATGTCTTCGCGCCCTGGATCCCGGCCGAAGACGCGATGCAATACATTGCCGGGTTGATCCTTCTCGGCGCCGCACCCTGCACCGCCATGGTGTTTGTCTGGTCACAGCTGACCCGCGGCGATGCGACCTACACGCTGCTGCAGGTCTCGGTGAATGACCTGATCATGGTCGTGGCATTCGCGCCCATCGTGGCCTTCCTGCTGGGTGTCACCGACATCACCGTGCCCTGGTCGACATTGGTCCTGTCGGTCTTGCTGTTCATTGCGCTGCCGCTTGCCGCCGGCCTGGTCACCAGGCGCAGTCTTGGCACGCAGACGAAGATCGAGTCGTTTCAGGCCCGCGTGAAGCCCTATTCCGTGGTCGGGCTGATCGTCACGGTGATGATCCTGTTTGGCCTGCAGGGGCAGGTGATCGTGGCCAAGCCGTTCATCATCGTGCTGATCGCGGTACCCATCATCCTGCAGAGTTACAGCATCTTCGTCATCGCATATGCGGCCGCTTTCGCGATGAAGGTGCCGCACCGGATCGCCGCACCGTGCGCCCTGATCGGGACGTCGAACTTCTTTGAACTGGCCGTCGCGGTGGCCATCAGCCTCTTCGGTCTGAATTCCGGTGCAGCCCTCGCCACTGTCGTCGGTGTGCTGGTCGAGGTCCCGGTGATGCTGACCCTTGTTGCCTTTGCAAATCGAACGCGCGCCCGGTTTGCGCCCTGACCGGTCCTGCGCCCGTGTGCGGCTAACATTGAAATTTAACGGACTCCGGGTATGTTTGCGCCAAGATTTCTCAGTTCAAGGGCGCACATTCGTGAATTTGCGACAGACCGACCGAGCCTACGAAGCGTTCTTCACGAACAGCTCTGACGCCGCATTCGTGCTCGATTCCAGTTGTATCTTTGAAAAGATGAACCCGGCGGCAACGGTATTGCTGGGGTACGAACCGGAAGAATTGCTCGGACAGCCCTTGCTCAAGATACTGCCTCCTGAAATCGAGGCGGTGCATGACCGGATTGTTTCCAGCTATCTCAAGGGCGTCGAAACGTCCGGTGTTCTGGGCAAGACGCGCCGGTTTGAAGTTGTTGATTCCTCAGGTGAGATCTTGCCAGTCGAGTTGAAGGCGTTTGAACTGGACGCGCAGGACAGCGTGGTCCGTTTCGGAGCGGTCATGGTGGACCTGCGCGCGAGACTGCGACTGGAAGCGGAGCGCGATGCCTCGATGGCTCGCCTTGCCAATCTGGCCCATACGGACGAGCTGACCCTGCTTCCGAACCGTCGCGCATTCCTTGATGCGCTGGAGCGTGCGAATGCATCCGTTCGGCGTGATGGCCAGGTCGCTTGCGTTGCGATACTGGATATCGATCATTTCAAGCGCATCAACGACACGCTGGGCCATGCCGCCGGCGACGCTGTTCTCAGGGAAATTGCTCTGGTCATCAAACGCCAGCTTCGCGATTGCGATCTGGTCGGGCGTATCGGTGGGGAGGAGTTCGGGATACTGCTCAGCAACAGTGCGCCTGGCAACGCAGGAGCGGCTGCAGACCGGATCCGGGAATCGGTTGCACGCGCGACCTTCGACACGGGAGAAACCGGTCCGGTTCAACTGACGGTCAGCATTGGCGTTTCCCCGCTTGCCGGAACACTGCCCGCAGACATTGCCATGAAATGTGCCGACAAGGCGCTGTACGTGGCAAAGCATGAGGGCCGGAACCGGGTGGAACTCGGTTTGTTGAGCGTACCTGACAATGACAGCGCGCTGGTCAGCACCGATGATGTCGGCAACTTCCGCCGTTCGCTACCGTGATGAATCCGGGCGGCCAGGGCTGATAGCGGTTCCATCTTATGACGGACCACCCTGGGCGCTGAGGATCTGATACAGGATACAGAGCTGGGCCAGCCAGCCGGCGACAAAGATCAGTGTACGGGCGACAGGCACACCGGCGATGTAGACGACATAATGGGCCAGCCGGACCCAGAAGTAGGCCACCGCAGCGACTGCCGTTGCGTCGTTGGAAACATTGGCCAGATGCGCCACGATCACCAGCACGGCGACCGTTCGCTGCCCCGTCGGAGCGCGTGAGCGCAGCGAACTGAGCGTGAGACAGAAAATGGTGGACCCGGAGTGATTCGAACACTCGACCTCTGCCTTCGGAGCTGGTTTAAGGACCTTTCCGAAATGCACGATAGGGTACGCCAGAGCACGATATCAGACTGTAATCACTAGAGCAGATTCGGTTTACTCGGGTTCATATCCAGCGGCCTTGAAGTAGTTTCTGCATTCATCCGGGGTGAATGCGGAGATGCAGGTGGCGATGGTGTCCCAGAGTTCGTCGATTGTTCGGGCCGCGGCTTTTCTGAGGA
>JARGPL010000010.1 GCA_029210175.1 Minwuia sp.
CACCAACACCTTGAACATCATCACCGCGTCCATCGGAGGGCGACCGCCCTTCGTGCGATCCGACCGCTTCAAAGCCGCATCAAGTTCTGGGCGAAAGATCTCGAAATCCAACACCGTCGAAAGCCGCTCCAGAGGATCGCCAGTTGCAGAAAGCGCCGCATAACGATCATCAAGGTCAAAAAAGCCAGGGGAATGAGCCAACGCATGCCTCCAAATCTGTCGAGGTACATTGAATCAGATGAGCGCAGATCAGGCGAGGTTTTTAGAAGTGCCCCATTGCCTGAAGCCTTGAAATGGGCAGGAAGGCCGCAAAACCCATGCCCCAAGTCATCAAGCCTCTGCGCCAAATTCAGGACGTATCAAAATTGCGGGTTAATGCGGGTGTCCAGCTCCTTCTCACAAATAGGAGCCTCCTGGAAACCCGGGACGGTTCAACCAAGGTTTCGGGTATTTACGTTATCAAACGTATTTGGTAGGCAGGGGAAATTGTTGCGAGTATCCTAATTGGAGGTCAGATGTATGATCGGTAAGTTTTTACTTCATTCCAAAAGACGGGTAATTGATATTCATGATTTGGTGAAATTTTGTATATCAAGACGTGTGAATCAGAAGAAATTCGTAGTGTTTGGTCCGGGACGAACCGGATCGACATTGTTTATTTCGATTTGCGAATCGCATTCTAGAATTAAGTGCGATGGCGAGCTTCTTGAGTATAGGAGAGCTTTTGGCAGGATATTGCCTGCGGCCAGAGCCAGAAAGGTTTTTCCAAGTTTGTATGGATTCAAGCTCAAGCATTTTCACTTGAGCATACAGGGTATCGAAGATGAATCAGATTTCGTGAATAAGTTGTACAGTGATGGATGGAGTTTTGTTTTTTTGCACAGAGGAAAGATTGGGAAGCAGGCGATATCCCTCCAACTTGCCCGGGCTAGAAATATCTGGCATGTCAAAAATCAAGAAAACCTTGCATATGTTGATATTGATCCGCATGAAACCTTGCGTCTTGCAGGTGAAATGCTGAAATCCCATGAGATCTATAAGGGACTTTTGAAGGATATACCCTATTTTGAAGTTTCATATGAGGACCATCTTATAAATGAAAATGCAAGGAAAGTGATATTTGCGGAATTCGCAGAATTCCTGGGTGTAGAAAATGAATTTGATGTTGAATCTCTCATGAAAAAGACGTCTGTGAGCGACGGTAAGTCTTTCGTGCGAAATATTGAAGAAGTCAAGAGTCTTTTAACTGAAAAAAATTTTGAATTGTAGTGCATTCGAAGGCTTTTATTGTGAACAGCGTTCATGATCAAAAGTACATCCAAAATTTGACCGGCATGCCGAGTGCGCAGAGCCATTTCTGCAAGACATGCCGGTCCTCTGCCTCAGAATGCTTGGCGCAGTTACGTCAGGCGGCGCGGGCAGCGTCCGTGAAGGCCCGCCATTTCTCGATCGGGTCGCCTTCCGGCACAGGGTAGTAATAGGCAATGCGGTCGACGATGCCGGTATAGCGTTCCTGAACAGTCCTGCCCGCGTCCTTCAGATTGCCGACGACGGCCACCTGATCGA
This sequence comes from Minwuia sp., assembly GCA_029210175.1. Lineage (GTDB taxonomy): Bacteria > Pseudomonadota > Alphaproteobacteria > Minwuiales > Minwuiaceae > Minwuia. Next base: position 1,567 of record JARGPL010000010.1, read on the forward strand.
CGATGCGGTCGGGAATCTTCGCTGCCATCTGGTCCATCTGACCGGACCGCATCATCTGGCTGAGCTCCTTGCCGAGTGCGCCTTCGCCGATGTGTTCCAGAACCGCGCGATAATTCGGCGTGGAACCATAGAACGCGATCTGCCGCCGTACATCCTCGACCGCAGCATCGATCTCCGCCTGAGTCTCACCGGACGCGATCATCACCATGGTCTGGATTTCCATGTCATCGACGGACTTGCCGCGGGTCTTCGCCCCTGCATCGATGGCCGGGCGGACCACGTCACGCAGATAGCCGATGGTATGGATCGGATGCGCGTGGAAACCGTCGGCGCATTCACCCGCCGCACGGCACATGCGTTCATTGACGCCCGCGAGGTAGATCGGGATGGCGGGGTTGTCGATGGGCCCGGCATTGAAGAACGGGTTCATCAGCGTGAACTGGTAGAACTCTCCGCGATAGTCCGGTTTGGTGTCGTTCTGGAAGTTGTCCCAGATCGCACGGACGCAATGCACGTAGTCGGTGATGCGCTTTGCGGGCTGGTCGAAGGGCATGGAGAAGCGGCGTTCGATATGGGCACGCACCTGGGTGCCGATCCCCAGATGGAACCGCCCGCCGGACAGGCGCTGCACGTCCCAGGCGGTCTGCGCCATGGAGAAGGGGCTGCGCCCGAACGCGACCGCGATATTGGTGCCGAGGTGAATGTTGGACGTCTGTCCCCCTGCCAGGATCAGCGGCGTGAAGGCGTCCTGCCCCGCTTCGAAGGTCCAGACGGCATCGAAGCCCATCTTTTCGAGTTGTTGCGCGTGGGCACCCACGCGCTTGAAATCGAAGCCACGCAATTGCGTATCGACTTTCAGTGCCATCGTTCATTCCTCCCCAAGATTTCTGCAATGTCGCGGCATTGTCGGATTTGGGGGGCACCGGACGCAAAGGAAAAATTCGGATCAGGATCTGAGGCGAAACAGCACCACGCGAATGCGCCAGAGCAACTTGCCTTCGCGCGCGTATCTGAATCCGTTGCGGATCCGCCGCCCGATGGTCGCAAGCGACAGGCGCAGCCGGGTCAGCATCAGCGTCATGCGCCCGGCTCGCGCAGCGGCATCTGCGTCCAGCGCATAGCCCTTGGCGGGCAATACCTCGGCGGCACCAGCCTGGCTGAGGGCGATTTCCACCGCTGTCAGTTCGGTGCGCCAGGCTTCGATCCGGTCGGCGCGGGGTTTGCGGACAAGGTTCTGGTGCAGGTGCCGCTGCCCCTCCGGTATGCGTTGCAGATAGGCTTCGCCGTCCATTTCACCGGGTTCCTGCAGCGGGGGCAGACCGTCGCGCATCATGAAGGCGCGGATGGCTGCGGTCGTCGCGTCGTAGTCGGTGATCAGGTCCTCGTAGCGGACTTCCATCAGATCAGGCCCGGCGATCCGGTCCACCCGTCGCGCGTTCGCCGCCCAGCGTCTTGCGGCGTCGTAAGCGTCTTCGTTCATTGCGGTCGCGTCTTCGGAGCCCATGGACTGCTTCTGACTGCCGAAGACGCCGCGCGGGTCGCGGATGATGTGCAGGAACCGTGCGCCGGGGCTGGCTTCGCGCAGGCGTGCGATGTGGTGGGTCAGGCGGGTGCCCTTCACCAGGTAATAGGGGATGTCGCGTCCCTCGAAATAGAGATCCAGGACCGCACGCAGCACCGTGTCGAAATCGGCGGGGCGGGGCAGGGCGGCGAGTGCGTCGTGCAGGGCGGACTGGCTGATGTGCCATTCCTGGAATTTCCGCTCCGCCATGAAGGTGCGGACCATCCGGTCCAGGTCAGCGTCATCGCGCAACACCGGTCCGGATTCCAGCAGGTCGGCAAATGTCTCTGTCTCGATCGTGACGCCGACTTCATCATGCAGGTCCAGGCGACTGGCCAGGAATGTGGAGCCGGAGCGGTTCTCGTACATCAGGAAGATGATCTGGCGATCTTTGAGCGGTATGTTCATCGTCTGCGCAACATGGCTTTCAGGGCGGACGGCGTCAGCGTCCTGGGGTCAGGGAGTGACAGGGCACCGGTCAGCCGCCAGGCGAACCAGGTATGCAGCGCCATGCGACCGGTGATGGTGCACGCGGTGACAATCGCCACACCCTCCATCCCGTAATCGTCCACCACAAGCACATTGGCAATCACATTCACCACCAGCGCGCCAAGCGTCAGCCCCGACAGCAGCCGCTGATGGCCGGTCATCTGCAGCATCATGCCGGGTGACCCGACCACGGCGCTGACAGTCTGTCCGGCGGCCAGAATGATCAGGACTGTCGCTCCGGCCCCATAGGGGGCGCCGAACAGGGTGACGAGCAGGGGTTCGGCAAAGAAGAGCACGATGAAGAAGACGGGGACCGAGACCACCGTCGACCAGGTGGCCGCTGTCCGTGCCAGCCGTTCGAAATCCCGGGCCCTGCCCTGGGCATGCATGGACGCCAGCAATTGCGGCAGAGCGATGTTGATGACGCTCAGGGCGAACAGCACGAGATTGGTCACGCGCACGGCGGCACCGTAGAACGCCACCTCCTCCGCCGGGCGATAGAGGCTGAGAATCCAGACGTCGGTTGCCTTCAGCACCACCGCCCCCGCGCTGTGAATCAAGATTGGTGCGGAGAGGACGGCGAGCTGTCGCATGTTCATCTGTTCGGTGCCCTGCGGTCCGCCGTGATGCCGGCCGGTGAAGCGCATGCAGACCAGCAGCGCCGCCAGGGCGATCAGGGCAGAGGCCGCTGCATAGAGTTGCACCGTGTCGCGCACGTCGAAGCTGCCGGACATCAGCAGCACCGCCAGGGCGACCGCGAAGACAATGGCCTCCCGCGGCGCGCTCAACAGCAGGGCACCGGCGCGTGCCCGGCCCACACCCCGCAGATAGGAGGCACCGATTTCCTCCGCTGCGCGGGTCAGGATGACCAGGCAGATCAGGCCGCCGATGATCCAGCCCAGCGGTCGGCCGAAAAGATGTGATTCGAGCGCCGGCCACAGCAGCAGGAACAGCACGGACACGACAACCGCCATGATCAGGTAGAGCTTCACCGTTGCACGGAAAACGGCGCGTGCCTGATCCCAGGCCGCAATTCCCCCGGCGATGCCGGCCAGCTTGGTGACACCGGTCTGCATGCCAAAGCTCTGGATCATCGCACCAACGGCCACGATCTGGACGAAGACGGTATAGAAGCCGAAGTCCGCCGGGCTCAACAGGCGCGTCAGCACCATCGCGACGGCGATGTTCAGTACCCCCAGCGACGCCCGGTTCACCAGTCCGAACAGCGCCCCGTGCCGCAGGCGGCTGAGGACGGATACTTGCTGTGAGGGGCGATCGATGGTGGCGCACTCCGGGATGGGCGATTCAGGCCGGGGAATCACAGGACATGAGAATCAATTGCCCCGGCCCGCCTGTCCAGCGGTGTCTGAGGCGATGTCAGCCACTCAGGCGATCCAGCCGGATGCGGTGGCGGTTGTCTGTAAGCCGGATCACGCCACCGATCACGGCGACCACCAGGCCCATGCCCGTGGCACCGGCAATCAGGAACATGACCATCAGCTGGTATCGCACGGCCTGCGACGGGTCGGCACCGGCCAGGATCTGCCCGGTCATCATGCCGGGCAGGGCAATGATGCCGGTCGCGGTCATCGCGTTGATGATCGGCACCAGCCCGGCGGTGGCGGCCCGGCGCATCGCGGGCTTCATGGCTTCCCAGCGGGTGGCGCCGGTCAGCAGATGTGCCTCTATCCCCCGCCTGCGTGCCGTGACCTCCCCGGTCAGGGCGTTGAGGCCGAGGGCGATGCCTGTCATGGCATTGCCCAGCATCATGCCGAACAGGGGGATGGCGTAGCGTGGCGCGTACCAGGGTTCCGGCCCGATCTGAACGACCAGGGCAAAGATGGTGACGACCGCCGACCCCATCAGCATGGTCGTCGCGCCCAATCCATAGCCCCAGAAACCGCTGAAGCGCCGTTCCTGCCGGGCCATGACCTCATAGCCCGCGACGGCTGCCATGAACCCCATGACCCCGAACGTCAGCCAGGCGGAGGCGCTGGTCAGCACGACTTCCAGCACCAGCCCGACAAGCGCCAGCTGCACGGTCATGCGCACAGCCGCAATCGCCATCTGGCGCACGAAACCAAGCTGCAATGCGAGGGACAGGGCCGCATTCACGATCAGAAAGATGGCGGCAAGCATGACTGCGCCGTTACCGGGATCAATGGTCATGTGTTGTCACCCGTCTGGTCTGGCCCGATGCGACCGGCGACGATTTCCAGCCGTTCCAGACCCAGCCTGCGGGCCTGTTCGGGGTCGTGTGTCGCCATGATCAGCACCAGCCCCGCCGCGATCATCGGATCCAGCAGGGATTCCACCTGTGTCCGGCTTTCCTCATCCAGGGCAGCGGTCGGTTCGTCCAGCAGCAGGGCGGTGGGGTGCCGCGCCAGTCCCAGGGCCAGCGCCAGTCTCTGGCGTTCCCCCGTTGAGAGCTGCTCGATCGGCTGACTGTGCTTGATGTGGGACAGCCCGAGGGCATCGCGCAGTTGCGTGCTGTCGGTTTCATTCAGATGATCGCCGACCAGGTCCCCCCACCACCCTGGTTCAGCGGGAATGTAGATGACGCGCCGCCGCCATTCCGGAGCGGTCAGATCGTCCCGCCGGATGCCGTTCAGGCGCACGTCGCCCGCGTTGCGGTCCAGGTCGACGATGGCGCGCAGCAGGCTCGACTTGCCGCTGCCGGACGGACCAACGAGGGCAATCGGCCTTCCCGGCAGCACGGTAATGTCGGAAACATCCACGATGTCAGAGGTCAGGTGGCGGATTTCCAGCCCGGTCATGTCCGTCATCCCCTTGCAACCCTCCATGCCATTCGTGGCCTTCTGATGACACAGGATACCCGATAAGGCAGGCCCCGCGCACACAAGCCTGTGCGTTCAGCGACACCTTGGGGACTTGCGAGCGGGGTCGCGGTTCCTGTACTTCCTGCGCAACGATGCAATTCCACGCTGTGAAGGGGCTCGAGGGCGCATGGACAAGGACAAGATCAACAAGGTGGTGCTGGCCTATTCCGGTGGGCTGGACACATCGGTCATCCTGAAATGGCTGCAGACGACCTATGAGTGCGAGGTCGTGACCTTCACGGCTGACCTGGGTCAGGGGGAGGAGCTGGAGCCTGCCCGGGCCAAGGCCGAGATGATGGGCATCAGGGAGATCTTCATCGAGGATCTGCGCGAGGAGTTCGTGCGCGACTACGTCTTTCCGATGTTCCGTGCCAATGCGATCTATGAAGGCACCTACCTGCTGGGCACTTCCATCGCCCGGCCTCTGATCGCCAAGCGCCAGATCGAGATCGCGCGGGAAGTCGGTGCCGATGCCGTGGCGCATGGCGCGACCGGCAAGGGCAATGACCAGATCCGTTTCGAGCTTGGTTATTATGCGCTGGAACCCGACATCAAGGTCATTTCGCCCTGGCGGGAATGGGACCTGACGTCCCGCACCCGGCTGATCGAGTTTGCCGAACAGCACCAGATCCCGATCCCGCGCGACAAGCGTGGCGAGGCACCATTCAGCCAGGATGCCAACCTGCTGCATATCTCGTCCGAAGGGAACATTCTGGAGGACCCCTGGGAGGAGGCGGACTATGACCTGATCCTGTCACGCATGGTCTCTCCCATGGACGCCCCGGACACACCGACCGAGATCACGCTGGATTTCGAGAAGGGTGATCCTGTGGCGATCAACGGGGTGCGCATGACCCCTGCCGCATTGCTGGCCAAGCTGAACGAACTGGGGGGTGCCAACGGCATCGGCGTGCTGGACATCGTCGAGAACCGGTTCATCGGCATGAAGTCGCGCGGCGTCTATGAGACCCCCGGCGGCACGGTGCTGTTCGAAATGCGCCGGGCGATGGAATCCATCACGCTGGAGCGCGGTGCGATGCATCTGAAGGACGAGCTGATGCCGCGCTATGCGGAGGTGCTCTACAACGGGTTCTGGTTCAGCCCGGAGCGGGAAATGCTGCAGGCCGCCATCGACAAGGCGTCGGAGCGGGTGACGGGCACGGTCCGGGCCAAGCTCTACAAGGGCAACATCATGATCACGGGCCGGAAGTCGCCCCTGAGCCTGTATGATGAGGCCATCGTGACGTTCGAGGATGATGCCGGTGCCTATGACCAGCGCGATGCACAGGGCTTCATCAAGCTGAATGCACTGCGTCTGCGCCTTCTCGGTCGGGAGAAGTAGGTCATGGCGATCGACACCAGCCGCGCCTTCGTGCCTGTCAGCATTGCGGTCATGACTGTTTCCGACAGCCGGACCCTGGATACCGACAAGTCCGGCGACGCGCTGGTGGAGCGCCTGACAGCCGCAGGTCACAAACTGGCCGCGCGGACGATTGTCACGGATGACATCGACCGGATTGCCGACCAGCTGCGTGCCTGGGTGGCTGATCCTGATGTGGACGTGGTGATCTCCACCGGCGGCACCGGGGTCACGGGCCGTGATGTGACGCCGGAAGCCTTCGCCCACGTCTGGGAGAAGGAAATCGCGGGCTTCGGGGAGCTGTTTCGCCAGCTTTCCTATGACAAGATCGGCACCTCCACGATCCAGTCGCGTTGCACGGCTGGTGTTGCGGGCGGTACGTATCTGTTTGCCCTGCCCGGCTCCCCCGGGGCGTGCCGTGATGGCTGGGACATGATCCTGTCGACGCAGCTGGATATCCGTTTCAGGCCCTGCAACTTCGTTGAGTTGATGCCGAGGCTTACCGAGCGCTGATTGCGCGACCACGCGAAGAATCTCTCTGCGCTGATTGCGCGACCACGAGAAGAATCTCTCTGCGCTGATTGCGCGACCACGCGAAGAATCCCCCTGCGCTGATTGCGCGACCAGGCGAAGAATCCCCCTGCGCTGATTGCGCGACCAGGCGAAGAATCCCCCTGCGCTGATTGCGCGACCACGCGAAGAATCCCCCTGCGCTGATTGCGCGACCTGTGCCCGGCACGGACGGTGCATGTGATGGTGAAATGCCTGTACGACCAATGCCGTTCTGGTATGTTTCGAATCTAGGAGGGCCGCGCTTTGCAAAAATTTCTCGGGATGTGTCTCGTTTCGTTGTCAGTTCTGGGAATCAGTGCGCCGTCGCAGGCCGAACTGAGCGGCCCGTACCTGAGCGGTGCCATCGTCGGCACATCGCCTGAGGAATCCGGTTTCACGGGCGCGAATGTCGGTGATCTGGACCTCGACCTTGGCCTTGGTGGACTGGTCGCGGCGGGCATCCAGTTCGAGAGCGGGTTCCGCTTCGAGGGTGAGGTTTCCTATCGCCACAATGGCGCTGACAAGTTCAACAATGCAGCGACGGGCGGGTCCCTCAGCAGTCTTGCCGGCATGGGCAACCTGATCTGGGAATATGACAACAGTTCGGGCATCTATCCCTACATCGGCGCGGGTATCGGCGTGGCGTACCTGTCCGCCTTCGACATCAATCTCGGCGCGCAGACAGTGGACGATTCCGATGTTGCCATGGCCTATCAGGGCATTGCCGGTCTTGCGTTCGCAGTGACGCCCAACCTGTCGCTGACGGCCGAGTACCGGTATTTCGTCACGGAAGACGCGGACTTCAGGAATTCGGTCAACGCTGATCTGCAGGTCAGTTATGCCAATCATTCGGCCCTGCTCGGGCTGCGCTATCGCTTTGGGTCCTCGCCGGAGCGGGTGGTTCAGGCTGAGGCACGGCCCTTCGTGCGCCCGGTTGCCCGTCAGGAGCGCCCGCGCAGGCTGGCACCGCCACCGCCCGCGCGTCAGGTGGCACAGCAGACCCTGCCTGCCAGTCAGGCGCAGGCGGCGATGCAACTGCGCCAGACCTATGTGGTCTTCTTCAATACCGACAGTGCCAACCTGACGGCGGAGGCGCGCGCCACCGTGGCTCAGGCCAGCGCGCGTGCCAAGGCTGACCGCGCGACGGTGATCGAACTGACCGGGCATACCGACCGGGCCGGTCCCGCCGCCTACAACCTGCGCCTGTCGCAGCGTCGGGCAGAGAACACAGCCGTCGAATTCCGCAACAACGGGGTGACCGCTGATGCACGGCTGTTCGCCCGGGGTGAGACCGACCCCGCAGTTGTCACGCCGGACGGCGTCTCCAACCCCCGCAACCGTCGGGTGGAGATTGTCGTGCAGGGCGAAGGCGACGGGATGATCAAGCCGCAGAACTGATCGTTCTGCGCGGAGCTGAAGGCCAGGCGTTCGCACGCCGGGATTTCGTCTTTCCAGGAACCTGAATGAACCACAGCAACCGCCTCTCTTGACCATGGAGGCCGTTCGTGGTCTCGTTCTGTCATGGAACACAACAAGAACATTTGGCGGGACGAAGAATTCGTCGATGTGCCGGTGGAAGGCGTCGAGATTGATTTCACGACCCGCGCCGCGCCGGATTCGATACGCGGGCGCGGTGCGCGATCGAATGCCGTTGGCCGCTACGAGAAGGAACAGCGGCTGACCGTCGATGACGGCTGGGGCGGCCCGGCGGAATGGCAGGGCACCGGTCGGGCACGCCGCACCCAGGTCAGCATTGATACGTCGCGCAGCATCATTGCCCGCAATTCCTCGCCTGATCTTGGCTTTGACCAGTCGATCAATCCCTACCGGGGATGTGAGCACGGTTGCATCTACTGCTTTGCGCGTCCGACGCACGCCTGGCTCGGCCTGTCGCCGGGCCTGGATTTCGAGACACAGCTGTTCATGAAGCCGGATGCTGCGGCCCTGCTGGATTCGGAACTACGCAAGCCGGGCTATGCCTGCAAGACCATCGCGCTTGGCACCAACACCGACCCCTACCAGCCGCTGGAACGCGAACACGGGATCACGCGTTCGGTCCTGAAGGTGCTGCAGCGCTTCAATCATCCGGTCGGGATTGTCACCAAGTCAGACCTCGTGACGCGCGATATCGACATCCTGTCCGACATGGCGAGCCGGGGTCTGGTCAAGGTTGCGCTGTCGGTGACGACGCTGGACCCGGGCCTGGCACGGCGCATGGAACCGCGGGCGGCAACCCCGGCGAAACGGTTGCAGGCCGTGGCGCAACTGGCCAGCGCTGGCATTCCCGTCGGTGTGCTCGCCGCACCGATGATCCCCAGCCTCAATGAACCCGAAATGGAGGACATTCTGGCAGCCTCGCGGACTGCAGGCGCGACGGAGGCGGGGTACATCATGGTTCGTCTGCCTCTGGAGATCACGGACCTGTTCCAGGAATGGCTGGCGGAGGAAGCCCCCAACCGTGCGTCGCGGATCATGAAGCTGATACGGGAAATGCGCGGTGGCCGTGACTACGATGCCCGCTTCGGCAAACGCATGACGGGCACCGGGGCCTATGCGGCGATGGTGGCGAAGCGGTTCCGCATCGCCACCGCGCGACTGGGGCTGAATGAGCGCAGGTTGCGTCTGGATGCGACGCAGTTCCAGCCGCCGCCGCGCGCCGGAGACCAACTGTCGTTGCTCTGATGCCGCCCTTGAGGTGACACGGTCGCCATCGCTAAGGTTGGTCACAGAGACTGAACCATGTGGTTGCCAACCTCTGATGAACGGGTGCGCAGATGACCGAAGCAGCAAAGTCACCGACGATGGATGCAGCCTACATGTCTGGCTTCGGCAATGAATTCGCCACCGAGGCCCTGCCCGGTGCCTTGCCGGTGGGACAGAATTCGCCGCAGCGCGCGCCGTACGGGCTCTATGCCGAACAGCTTTCCGGGTCTGCCTTCACCGCGCCACGGGGCACGAACAAGCGGTCCTGGCTGTACCGCATCCGCCCGTCTGTGCTGCATGCCGGTGCCATGGCGGATCTTGACATGCCGCTTTTCCGCTCCGCCCCGACGGTGGGGGAGAGCAGCCTGCCGCTTCATCCCCTGCGCTGGGACCCGACGCCCCCGCCGGAGGAAGAAACCACGTTCCTGACCGGCATGCGGACCATGACCACGGGCGGTGATGTGGCGACCCACACCGGCTATGCGATCCATACCTTCGCCATCAGCCGGTCCATGATCGACGACTATTTCTACAGCGCCGACGGGGAGTTCCTGGTGGTGGCGGAGCAGGGCAGCCTGGTCTTTCACACCGAACTGGGGCAGGTCGGCATCCGGCCCGGTGAGGTCGCGGTGATCCCGCGCGGCATCAAGTTCCGCGTGGCCCTGGATAGCTGCACCGCTGCGCGTGGCTATGTCTGCGAGAACTATGGTACGCCGCTGACCCTGCCTGAGCGCGGGCCGATCGGGGCCAACGGTCTCGCCAACCCGCGGGATTTCCTGTCTCCGGTCGCGGCGTGGGAGGACAAGGACGGTGCCGACTGCACCCTGACCATCAAGTGGTGCGGCCGGTTCCAGCAATGTCACCTGAACCATTCGCCGCTGGATGTGGTGGCCTGGCATGGCAATTTCGCACCCTACAAGTACGACCTCGACCGGTTCTCCCCCGTTGGCGCGATCCTGAATGACCACCCCGACCCTTCCATCTTCACGGTCCTGACCTCACCGACGGCGGAGCCGGGGACCGCCAACGTGGACTTCGTGATCTTTCCGCCGCGCTGGCTGGTGGCGGAAGATACCTTCCGCCCGCCCTGGTACCACATGAACGTCATGTCGGAGTTCATGGGTCTGATCCACGGCGTCTATGACGCGAAGCCCGAAGGCTTCGTGCCGGGCGGAATGTCGCTGCACAATTGCATGCTGCCGCACGGACCGGACCATGATGCCTTCAATGGTGCGTCGTGGAAGGAACTGGGACCGGAAAAGCTGGGCAACACCATGGCCTTCATGTTCGAAACCCGCTTGCCACAGCATCTGACCCGGTTTGCGTCTGAATTGCCCAGCCGCCAGGAACGCTATTTCGATTGCTGGCGCGGGCTGGAACGAAACTTTGATCCCGCACGGCGGGCGAGGTCGCGATCGCGGAAATGAAGGCCGTGAAGTGGGATGCCGTCCTGATTGGTGCGGGTGTTCGCAATGACCCCGAACAGTTCCTGCTGTTCGAACGAATGGTCAATCTGGTGCACGAACACGCGCCTCAGGCCCGCATATGCTTCAACAACAGCCCCGATTCCAGTGCGGATGCGGTCCTGCGCTGGCTCTAGGTCATGAACTCATAAAAGGGATTCCCAAATTGACTTGTGGGTGATTCATTCTCTGAAAGGAGGACGAATCATGAACCGTCGCCGCTACGAGATCACGGACTTCGAATGGTCTGTCATTCAGCCTCTTCTGCCGA
>JARGPL010000035.1 GCA_029210175.1 Minwuia sp.
CGCAGGTATGTGTTCTGGGAGACCAGAGGGGCCCAAGCGTAGCAGCGAGAGCAGAAAGCCACGAGAGCAGGCAGAAACTGACGCCAGCCAGTCACGCATTACCTCAAGGTCGCCAATCACACCGGTAAATAGAAGTGCTCATCTGGCAGAGATATCGATCCATGTGCCCGCGCTTCCCATCCCATGTTGCGCATGACATGCAGTTCGGTGATCTCGTCCTCGTCATCGAACAGAAGCGTGCCCAACTGCCAGCCGCATTCGAAGTCTCTCTCACGGCTCGTCATAAACCCCGTGCCCATGCTCGGGGTGAAGGCGGCATAGCCCGCGCCGCTCACAGCACCGACACATCTGGCATCACTGCGCAGGATGCGGCGCATAGCGGCCCAGTTCACTGGCGCGTCTGGATCATCGGGCAACCTGAAACCACCTGCTGAGCGATAAAGCGCGGATGCTTCGTCCAGGCGCACGGCAACGCTGCCCTGATCCTGAAACACTACAAGCCTTGTAATCAGGCAGAACGGTCCGTCCATTCTGGTTTCCCGGTAGTAACCGCGCAGGCTATTCCGAAACTCATGGTCGCGGCGTAAAACCGCTAAGCCGAAGAACTGCTGGATGGCGGTGGCCAGGCGCAGATCGGGTTGCTCGCTGTATTGAGCCACATCTTCTTCACTTACAGCCTCCATGATCACCAGAAATTCGGAGATCATCCGAAGCGTGGAAGGGCTCGGTTCTTGCCCGTAGTTCAGGTCCAGAAATCGACCGAGGGTGGTGTCACTCAGTTGCCCGTCAATTTCATCGCTGGTGGTGATGTAATCCGCCACACGCCGCTTGGTCCACGGAACGCCGCGATAGCGCGTGTGGATCACCAGAACCGAAAGTGATTGAGCCAGAAAAACCCGGAGCGAGGACGCTCCTGAAACGGCTTCGTTGGACATATGGACGCTCGCTCGTTTGCTAAGTCCCAACGAGGCTACACGCTGAATCGTTGTGTCACGAGGGACTCGCGAGATTTATGCCCGGCAGCGGTTGATACCCCTTTGATCAGCGAGGCCAACGCCTCGTCGGCGTCGATGGCGCTCAAGCATGATTGGAGGATGATCACATGAACATTGGAACCAATAAGCCGGGTACGAAGCTGACCCGCCCCGTGGCCGGGTGGAAGCGCGCTCTCTGGTTCATCGCGGGCGTTCTTGGCTTGCTGGCCGCTCTTGGCTCGCTGCTTGGCGGCGGAGGTTGGGCGACGCTCATACCGCTTGTAATCGGTGCGGGCGGCCTGCTGGCGGCTGCCGAGAAGTACGAAACCATCGGCTAAGCGGCTGCGAAACAGTCCCTGGCGCAGTTCGCGTCGGGGACTTCGCTTTTCCACCAACATTTCTGGGAGCTTCGCAAATGGCTCAACAATTTCCCAACCTCAACCAGCAGGGCGGTGGCGCTGGCGGTAATGACGGCCCGCCGGGTCAGAACATGCTGGGCATCGCACTTGCAGCGGCTGCAGCAATGCTCGGCACGCCGTTGCTGTTTCACTACATCGGTCCGATGTCAGAGCGGTTGATCTATGAGGCCTACGGCATACGTGAGTTTGCCAGCCTCATGTATTACGCCAGCTTCGCGCTGTGCGGACTCGTGATCTACGCGGCATGCCGGATCGCTCTCTGGTATGCGATCAGCGCATTGATTGCGTTCTTGACGCTGCGCTTTGGTAATACATTGTCGATGGGCGGGCTGTAGTCGCCATGAGCGCGCACGCATTCAGCAATGCGTTTCATCCCTTCGGCTCAAGCCGCGTGGCTGAGCCGAAGGAGATCGCGCGCGGGGGGCTGTTTACCCGTGATGCCAACTCTCTGCTTGTTGGCTTCATCGGCAACCAGCCAATCTGGTATTCCGACCTTGGTGGCGTCGTTTCCATCGCCGGGCCAAGGTCGGGCAAGGGACGCGATTTGCTGATCTATAATTGCTGTCAGGGCATCCACCCTGAGACCATGCTCCTGCTGGATATCAAGGGCGGCGAGCTGGCCGCTGTGTCCCAGAACCAGACCGGGGATCGCAAGTTCTGCATCTATTGGAACGCGCTGGGTGTAAACGGCCTGCCTTCGCACCGGATCAATCCGCTGGATTATCTCAACAACGAGAACCCTTCGCTGGTCTCTGATCTGAAAACCTTCCTTGAAAACGCCATGCCGCCAAGCGGTTCGGCCAACAGTGTCTACTTCGAAGGCCGCGCGAGGGAGCTGACCGAAGGGATTGTGCTCACCCTTGTGCGCCTGAATGGCGTGCTGAGCTATCCTGATCTCTACCGCGTCATCAATGCGCTCATTATCGGCGGCGATGCGTGGCTCGACTTCGCCTTCGAGATGAACGAGTCCGGCTACGATATCGCCGTGCGCGTCGAAGAAGAAATCGCAGCGGCGCGTCAGGATTCGTCGGGTGGCTTCAAGGGCATTCTGGGCGAGATCACGCGCGCCTTCGCCTGCCTGTTTGATCCTGTGCTGCTGGAGTCGCTCTCACCGCCCTATGACTTCTCGTTTGCCGATCTGTGCCGCAGTGATCAGACCTACAATGTCTATCTCATGCCTGACGCCAACCACGTTGAGGCGTGGAGCGCGGTCATCAAATCCATGTTCGTCGCCGCGCAAATCTACAAGTCGCGGGCACCGTCCGCGCCGCGCCAAACGTGGCTACTGGACGAATTGGGTCAGCTTGGCAAGTTCCCGCTCGCCGTGAAGGCATTTACCCGCGATGCGGGGACGGGCATTCGCCCCTGGGGAGTGTTCCAGTCAGTCAAGCAGATGAAGGCGATTGCGCCTGATGGGGACAGCCTTCTGCTTGCCTCAGCGGCGGTGCAGACATGGTTCGGTGTCAGGGATGAGGGCACGGCCTCTTTGCTCTCACGCATGATGGGCAATGAAACCCTGCGCTACGACAATGACGAACGCATCGAGGCGGCGCGTCATGCCCGCGCTGCTGCCGTGCAAAGGATCATGGGCGGCAGCAATCCTTTCGCCGCCGCTGCCGATATTGCCCATCAGGCGCGGCTTGCCCGCATCCCCAATGTGGTGGGACGTGCCTTGCGCACGACTTCTGAAATCCTGGGCATGCCGGACAACAAGATGGTGGTGATGGCTGACGGGGTATCCCACCCCATCTGGGCGGATCGATATCCGTACTACGACCTGCCGCAGATGGCAGGGCGTTATCACCCCAATCCGTACTTCCCACCCGGCGATGCTGTGCGCGTGAGGACGCGATCAGGCGGCCATGCCTGGCGTCCGGTGATCACAGCGCCTGTACCGCCGCGCTTCGCGCACTACCCGCAATACAGAGATGGAACATGGAGCTACATCGGATGACCAGCTACGCCTATGCCAACAGGGCAAGCCTGCCGGGTGAGGCAAGCATCGTCGATAGCCTGCAACCATCGAAGCAGGCCTTCGATGCCAAAGAGGCAGAGCCAGCGCCCGCGCGCGCCTCTGAGATGGTCGCAAAGGATCACCCGCATCCAGCGCCGCACCCCTCAACCGGACTGGCGCATGACGTGGATCGCACCGCCTTCAACGAACGCTGGCAGCGCGAGACGCGTGAAGCCCGCAAGGCGGCCTTTATCGTCAAGCGCCAACAGCAACCTTCCGTGGATCACGACCGCGCGCCTGCCAATGACTTCAACCGCAAGGCTGTCATCAGCCGCTGAAACAGGAGTCGACTATGACCGACAACAATGACACCCAGCCAAAGCGTCCTCGCCCTGAAGACACGCTGGATGACGGTAATATCAAAGCTGCCATCTGGAAAAACAAAGGTGAAAACGGCTCTTTCTACGCCACCAATATCTACCGCGTTTTTACAGACAAAGACGGCAAAAGCCGTGAAACCTACAGCTTTGTCGGCACTGACCTGCTGAAGGCCGCCGAGCTGGCACGAGGCGCATACGAGCGTACCAACGAGCTGAAGCGCGCCGAGTTCAAGGCGCAGCGCCAGGGGCAGCAACGCGCCGACCGCTCACCGGACAAGAACAGATAACCCAAGCCAACAATTGACTTGAAGTAAACTTATGTTCATGTTATGTTCTTTTCTTCGATCAACATAGCAAAGGGGCAAAGAGCAAGGAACAGAAAGGCGAAACAACAATGAAAGACGGCGAGAACCGCACCAGCAATGATACCACTTCACACGAGGCGCTGGATGCGGATCAGTCGCCGCTTGTGCCTGACATCCTACCCGACGCCGACTTGTTCGATGTTGCCGATTACGCAGACGACCTTGCTGAACTGGACATCTCCGAGGCGCAGGCCGCAGAGATTCTGGGCATCATCTGGCGGATGATGTCGGCCATGGTCGATCTGGGTCTGGGTGTCGATTCTATCCACAACTTGTTGCCCAGCCTTGCCGCAATTTCTGGGGGTATAGAACCGCACGATCTAGACTCGGAGATCGCCAGACTGGCGGACGAGTTCAGCCGTTCGGCAGAGGCGGGCAGTCAATCTGAAAAGGAGGAATCATGACATCATTACCCAGACGAATTGCGGTCACATACGGTCGCGTTTCCAGCAAAAAACAATCGAAAGAGCACGGTGGCCTCGGCTCACAAGAAACAAGGTGTCGGGAGTTCGCCCGCTACAAGGGCTACGAGGTCATCGCAACCTTTACCGACGATATGACAGGCAAGGAGAGCGAGCGCCCTGGAATGCGGGCGATGCTTTCATTTGTACGCGAGCATCGGGCCGAAATGCCTGTGGTGATCGTGGACGACATCTCAAGGCTTGCCCGTGGAATTACTGCTCACTGGCGGCTTCGCGCCGAAATCGGTGAAGCTGGCGGCGTCCTTGAGAGTCCGACCAGTGAATTTGGAGATGATGCCGATAGCATCATGCGTGAAAATCTTATGGCGACTTTCGCGCAGCATTTTCGCGAAAAGAAC
Organism: Minwuia sp.; assembly: GCA_029210175.1. Taxonomy (GTDB): domain Bacteria; phylum Pseudomonadota; class Alphaproteobacteria; order Minwuiales; family Minwuiaceae; genus Minwuia. Next base: position 4,913 of record JARGPL010000035.1, read on the forward strand.
GCGGAGCAAACTGTTAACCGCATGCGCGCCCGTGTCATGAACGGCTTTTGGCCGTTCCAACCGCCGATTGGTTACAAGCATGTGAAGGTTAGGGGACAGGGTAGTGTGCTCGAACCCAATGAGCCGCTGGCATCCATTATCCGCGAAGCGCTCGAAGGGTATGCATCAGGGCGCTTCGAGCTTCAGGTCGAAGTTCTGCGCTTCTTCGAGCGGCATCCTGAGTTCCCGCGCCAGAAGAATGGCAGAATCCCCAATCAACGGGTGAAGGATATTCTGAGCAATGTCGTCTACGCAGGGCATGTCCATGCAGCCTGCTGGGACGTGTCTGTGCGTAAAGGACTGCACACGCCGCTCATCAGCTTTGAGACCTATCAGCTCATCCAGCAGCGCCTGAACGGCAAACCTCGTGCGCCTGTGCGCAAGGATATCTCGGCGGACTTCCCGCTGCGCGGCAGCGTCGTCTGCGGCGATTGTGAAACGCTCCTCACGGCCTGTTGGTCGAAAGGGCGCAACGGCAAACGGCATCCCTATTATCTTTGCCCGAAGAAGGGCTGTGATAGCTATGGCAAGTCGATCCGTCGTGCCGTGATCGAAGGACAGTTTGAAGGCTTGCTGGAAACGATGCGGCCTGCCGAAGGTCTTCATCGCATCGCCTGCAAGATGTTCCGTAAGCTCTGGGATCACCGTATTCAGTCCGAGACAGGACGCGGGGATGCGCTCAAGCAGGAGATCAAAGCTGTGGAGAAGAAGACGGATCAGCTTCTGGATCGGATCGTGGAAACCGAAACGCCAAGCGTGATTCAGGCGCTGGAGCGCAAAATCGGAGAAGCCGAAACACGGAAGCTGGAACTACTGGATCAACTCGAAAATGCGAAGCCCGAAACCAGAGACTTCGATGCGGCACTTAGAACCGCTTTGGCATTCCTCGGAAACCCGCAGAAACTCTGGGCTTCGGAGCGTATCGACCATCGCAAGGCAGTCATCAAACTCTGCTTTGCCGACCGTCTTCAATATGTGCGAAATGAGGGGTTTAGAACCGCTAATCTGACCTTACCTTTCAAGGCCTTAGCGGGTTTCTGTTCCCCAAAAAAGGAAGTGGCGCACCCGAGAGGATTCGAACCTCTGGCCTCCGCCTTCGGAGGGCGGCGCTCTATCCAGCTGAGCTACGGGTGCATACCGTTCGCGAGATGCTTACGCCATGCTTACGCGAGATTTTCGTCGGTTTGAAGAGCGAACCCGATATCCACTCAAACCGTTGTTTCTTCAATTCTTTCTTCCATCACCTTCAACCATCACCAGACTTGACATCCGCCTTCGGAGGGCAGCGCTCTATCCAGCTGAGCTACGGATCCGTGGGTGGCCAGCGTTTGGCAACCGATGGCGCTCTGATAGCGGAAAAGCGGGTGGGGTGCAATTGGTCTGAAGTGGCGGTGCAGGTGTTTCCTGTCGTGCAGCGCGCCCTCTGCCGACCCCGGCGCTGCCTGGATCGGCTGTTCCCGGGCGCGATGCGTGCTGCGACGGGATGCCACGAAGGCGCTTGCGGTGATCGTACCTAAATCTCGGACCATGAAACGTTCACGGATTTTCGGTATTACCGTTCTCATCCTGGCCCTGCTGATCGGCGGGGCTGCGGTGATCATCGACGGCCTGCGCGACCCGGGGCAGAGGTCTGTTGCTTCCCGCACCAGTGGCACGATCGCCATCGGCGGTCCCTATGAACTGACTAGCCATACAGGGGAGCGGATGAGCAATGCCTCGTTCCTGGGCACGCATCAGCTGATCTACTTCGGCTATACCTTCTGCCCGGACGTCTGCCCGACCGAATTGCAGGACATGGCGGCAGTGATGGACGAACTGGGCGAGGCTGCGGCGCAGGTGACCCCTGTCTTCATCACCATCGATCCCGACCGTGATGATCCGGAGCAGATGGCGGCCTATGTCGAGGCGTTTCACCCCCGCATGGTCGGATTGACGGGCACGGAGCAGGAGATTGCGACGGCGGCGAAGGCTTACCGTGTCTATTACGCCCGCGCGCCGGACGCAAAGGCGGATGACCCCTATTACCTGATGGATCATTCGAACTTCATCTACTTCATGGGGCCGGACGGCCAGAACATCGATATCTTCAACGGGCAGATGTCGATCGAGGAAATGGCGTCGCGTATCGGTGCCGCACTGCCGAACTGAGCGGGCTTTGTCGAAACTGCCGGACGGGGCGATCTAGCGGAGCAGTCGCGCGAAGGCCCGCACATCGTCGATGAATGCGGCCGGTTCCTCCATTGCCGCGAAGTGACCCCCCGCAGGCATGTCGGTCCAGTGGATCACGTTGGCCAGCCGTTCCACCCATTGCCGGGGGGGCATGGCGAACGTGTCGCCGGGAAAATGGGCGACACCGACCGGGACCTCGATCCGCTTGCCCTCGGGGGGCTGGAAATTGTCGCTTTCGACAATGGATGTGTACATCCAGGTGGAGCTGTTGATGGTGCCCGTGTGCCAGTAGAGCGCGATGTTGGCCAAGAGGTGGTCACGGCTGAACCGGCTGGCGACATCACCATGGGTGTCGCCCCAGCGATGGAACTTCTCCAGAATCCAGGCAGCGAGACCCGCCGGTGAATCGTTCAGGCCGTAACTGAGCGTCTGCGGCTTGGTTGACTGAATGGCCTGATACGCCGTTTCCAGCCGCATGTTGGCCTGGCGCCGCTTCAACCACGCCTGTTCCTCCGTATCCGGGTCGGAGCGGTCGCGTGGCTGCATGATGAACATGTTCTGGTGAATGCCGCAGCAGACATCGCCGTGCGCCAGGCCGAGCCATGACGTGACCAGGCTGCCCCAGTCGCCGCCCTGGGCCATGAAACGGTCGTACCCCAGCACGTCGACCATCAGATGCCGCCAGAGCCGCGCGGTCTCCCGGCAGTCCACAGGTCTGGGCGGTGCAGCGCTGAAGCCGTATCCGGGCAGGCTGGGGACAATGACATCAAAGCCATCCGCGGCCTGACCACCGAAGCGTTCCGGATGTGCCAACGGTTCGATCACGTCCAGAAACTCGACGATGGATCCTGGCCAGCCGTGGGTCAGGATCAGGGGCAGGGGATGTTCGCCCGATCCCTTCTCATGAATGAAATGGATGTCCAGCCCGTCCACGGTCGCGTGGAAATTGTCGAACCGGTTGATCTGATGCTCCACCATCCGCCAGTCGAAACCGTCCGCCCAATGGGCACAGAGATCACGGACCTGGTCCATGTCGGCACCAAAATCCCAGCCCGCATTCGCCGGTTCTTCCCGCGGCCAGCGGGTGTCGCGCAGCCGCTGGCGAACATCGGCTATATCGGCATCACTGACCTGAACCGTGAAGGGGCGCACCGCTGCATTCATCGTCTGTCTTCCCTGATCGATCCGTCTGGGTGACGGCCCCTTACCATGGCGCTATCCTGTATCCAGTCAATGCGCGGCCCGTTTGCGGGTCGGAAACCCTGGATTCTGGGGAGAAGCCGAAATGAACCTGTCCGAAGTTCTCTATGAACGCGAAGGCGCTGTTGCCACCATCACTCTCAACCGCCCTGAACAGCTGAACGCCTGGACCCGCCAGATGGAGACGGAGGTGCGCGAGGCAATGATGGAGGCATCCCGCGATGATGCCGTGCGCGCCATCGTGCTGACCGGCGCGGGACGCGGGTTCTGTTCGGGCGCGGACATGAACCTGCTGGGGGATATCCAGGATCCGGCGGCGTCGGCGAAGTCGCGCATCAACTCCCTCAGTGCGGTGAACAATGCCATTCCCGACGGCCTTGACCTGCCGACGGACTACACGATGCGCTACAGCTATTTCCCGACGGTGCCAAAGCCCGTTCTGGGGGCAATCAACGGTCCCTGCGCCGGGCTGGGTCTGGTGATGGCGCTTTACTGCGACATGCGTTTCGCCTCCGACGCCGCTGTCTTCACCACCGCCTTTTCCCGCCGCGGCCTGATTGCCGAACATGGCATTTCCTGGATGCTGCCGATGCTGGTCGGACATGCCAATGCCCTTGACCTGCTGCTGTCGGGCCGGAAGTTCGGGGCGGCGGAGGCCCAGTCCATGGGGCTGGTCAATCGGGTGATCGAGATGGCGGACTTCACCGACCAGTGCCGTGCCTATGCCGATGAACTCGCCACCATGGTCTCGCCCCGGTCGATCCGTGTGATGAAGTCCCAGGTCTACAAGGCCATGCTGCAGTCGCTGGAACATGCGACCCTGACAGCCAATTCCGAAATGCCGGGCAGCTTCGATTCCGATGACTTCCGCGAAGGTGTCGCGCATTTCGTGGAACGCCGCGCGCCGAAGTTCAGCGGGAACTGAGCGCGTCAGCGCAGGTGCCGGCTTTTCCCTCGTAGTGGAACGACCGAAACAGGCAGGAGGTCGGATGGACCAGGTTAATCTGAAGCGTCTGCAGGCGAAGTACGGCGCGGCGGAGCCCGGCACCACGTATGATGAGCGCTATCGTGCCATCACGGATTCCCAGTTCGAGGATGGCGGGCGTCGTCATGCGCCCTTCGCGGGCATCCCGACGTTCCTTGGCGCGCCTGCGGTGGAGGCGCTGGACGGGCTGGATATCGCGCTGATCGGTGTGCCGATGGACCTGGGCGTCACCAACAGGCCGGGGGCGCGGTTCGGGCCGCGCGCGGTACGCACGATTGAGCGAATAGGTCCCTGGCATCATATCCTCGCCCGCGCACCGTTCCTGGAGGCGAAGGTGGGGGATGTCGGTGATGTGCCCTTCCGCAGCCGGTTCAGCCTCGACATGGCGATGGAAGACATCGAAGCCTATTACACGACGGTTCGCGAAGCTGGTGTCCGCCCGCTTTCAATCGGCGGCGACCATTCGATCACCTATCCGATCATGAAGGCGCTGGGGAAGGATCGGCCGCTGGGGATGATCCATATCGATGCGCATTGCGACACGGGCGGGGAATTCGATCATTCGAAATTCCACCACGGCGGCCCGTTCCGGATGGCGGTACTGGATGGTGTGCTGGATCCGGAACGCTGCGTCCAGATCGGTATTCGCGGCGCATCGGAATATATCTGGGAGTTTTCCCAGGATGCGGGGATGAAGGTGTTCCATATCGAAAAGGTCATGGAACTCGGCATTCCGGCGATTGTCAGTGAAGCCCGGCGGATCGTCGGCGATGGGCCGGTCTATGTGACGTTCGACATCGACGGTATCGATCCGGGTTTTGCCCCGGGTACGGGCACGCCGGAGGTGGGCGGCCTGACCCCGCGCGAAGTGCAGCAGATTTTTCGCGGGCTGGATGGCCTCGACATCGTTGGCGGCGACGTGGTCGAGGTCGCGCCACAGTATGACGCGACGACCAATACGGCCCAGGTCGGCGGTCAGATGCTGTTCGAGATACTGACCATCATGACAGGGCGGGCGTAGGCTCGGACCTGCTCAGTCTGTTGTCGTGGGGACTTTTGGCCGGGTCACCCGATGTGTGCGATCTGCATTTCAAGTTCCTCAGCGGTCAGCGGATAATCGATGCCGTTGCGGGCGGCCAGCAGCTCGTGCGGGGGAACGCGGGCGATGCGTTGCTGTACCAGCAACGCCGTGCGCATGGACAGGCCAGCCTGGTGCACCAGCGCGGTCGTCGCCTTGCCATTGCGCATGGCCATGATCCGCTCCACCGCTTCGTCCTTGCGACCGGATTTCAGGGCCAGGGCACGGACGACGAAACTGCGTCGATTCTTCTCCATCGCCTTCTGGATCACTTCGTCATCCAGCTTGCCGCGCTTGTTCAGGTCTTCGGCAAAATCCTCATCCAGTTTCTGGTCAGCATCCTTGTCTTCCGCAAGCCTTTCGCCAACGGCTTCGGCCAGAGCCCTGCGGGTGCGGTTGTCCAGATCACCGCGTTCCGCCAGCCGGTCGAGCAGTGAGCGGGCGACGAAGGTGGATATCCGGCGGATCGCGCGCTGTGACAGTTCAGGCCGCATGACCAGCGGCTCATGCAGCATGTCGATGTCCTTCACGCCATCAGTCAGCTTGTCGAGTGTCTCGCTGCGTACGGTGGCCGACTTGTTGTGCAACAAGGCAGCGACCGAGGGCAGGTCGGTCGTCGCGACCACGGCATCGGCGACCTCTGTACTGATGCCGCGCCTGCGCGCGATGGAGGGCAGGGCACCCAACGTCACCCCGGCACCAATGATCTCGACCAGATCGGCGTCGTTCAGCAGAGGCGAATATTCCAGGATCGGTGCCGCGACGATTTCCTCCACGTCCTGCGCCAGTTTCATGACGATCTGTTTTGGGACGATATCTGAGCCCCGGATGGCGTCTGCCAGCGCGGCGCGGACATCCACCAACCGGTCATTCGAGAGATGTTCCAGGGCCTGCTCGGTCAGTTCTCTCAGGCGCTCTTCCTTCTTCTTGCCCATGCCGGGCAGCAGTCGACCGATCTTGCGTGCCAGTTCGGTACGCACGTAGGGGTCGTCGTCGGTTGCAAGCAGCAGGTCTGCATGGCCCGGCGTCGAAGGGTTCTGCGCGACGGCGGAGCGGACGTCCTTGTCCTTGTCCTCCGCCAGGTAGTAGAGAACCTCTGGCCGCACGTCCGAATCGCGTGCCAGGGCCAGTCGGGTGCCCTGATTGGGGTTCTTCAGATTGGCGATCTGCTGCTGATAGGCGAGCAGGTCTGCGGTGCGCTTGTCGTCAGCCATCTTGTGCGTTCCCGGATAACGAATTCTGCAAACATCATCGCGCTTCCTGGCTAACGGTCGGTTAACGGCTTGCGACGGATGGCGCGCGCGGTAATAAGGGGGCATGACTGACAAAGCCCCTGATGACGACACGCCCGCCCCGGATCTGCGCCATGTGGACACCTGGGTCTTCGACCTGGACAACACGCTGTATCCGGCGCAGAGCAATCTGTTCGCGCAAGTCAGCGACCGGATGCGCTATTTCATCTGTGACTATCTGAAGGTCGATGAGGATGAGGCCCATCGCCTGCAAAAGGGATATTTCATCAGTCACGGCACGACGTTGAAGGGATTGATCGATCATCACGGCATTCGGCCGGAAGACTTTCTGGATTATGTGCATGACATCGATCTGACACCCGTGGACGCCAATCTGGCCCTGGCCGATGCATTGAAGCGGTTGCCGGGTCGCAGGCTCGTGTTCACCAATGGCTCGGTCAGCCACGCCGAGAATGTCATGGGCAAGATCGGCATCAATGACTGTTTCGAGGCGATCTTCGACATCGTGCATTCCAACTTCGTGCCGAAGAAGGAAGCGGCACCATATCACCAGTTCATTGCCGCCCATGACGTGAATCCGAAAAGCGCGGTGATGTTCGAGGACATGGCCCGCAACCTCGTTCCGGCCCATGCCATCGGCATGACGACCGTCTGGATTCCGGGCATCAGCGAATGGAGCCATGAGGAATCGACGGGCGAACACATTCACCACGTCACCAACGATCTCACGGCATTCCTGACGTCTGCCCTGGACCTGATCGAACGGGAAGGCTGATCAGTCGGGCTGATGTTCCGGACCATTGGGGCCGAGGCGGACGCCGGCGCGCAGGTTGCGGTACTTGTTCTTCGCCGGACGGTCAATGAAGGCACCGGGTGACTCGACCACCAGAATGTCTTCTGCAATGTCGGTGAAATCGCCCCGGAAATGCACCGATGACTTCAGGCACAGGATCGGCACCTGATCCGGTTCGATACCGATATGGCGGAACATTTCCTTGTCGGCGGCCTGCATGCGGCCCTCACAGACGACCACACGAACGCCATCGATCTCCAGCACGGCGGTCTTGCCAAGCTTCGCGTTGTTGCCGCCATAGAATGGGCCGGTGCAGAGGAATTGCCCGTCTGACAGGGCCGCAACCCGGAATGTCGCCGTAAAGGGCGGGTCGCCGCCTTCGAAAAGCTTGCCACCAACGGACAGTTCGATTTCCGCACCGACGCCCGCGGCATGCGCCGCCTTTGCGGCGGCCGGGTCGGTCAGGTGCCCCAGCACGGCACCCTCCGCCCGTCCTTCGACCAGCGCGCGCAGCAGTCCCGTCGTATCGGATGTGCCGCCAGCGCCGGAATTGTCCTGCACGTCAGCCAGCACGATGGTGCGTGACGCGCTGTTGTGCATGCCGCGCGCCTTTGACACCGCTGCGGCAGGGCTCAGCATGGGCACGGCAAATTCACCCTCATGCGCCAGGACATGGTCGCGCAGCCGGTCGGCGGCGGCATCGGCGGCATTCTGATCGTCGGCATAGGCGACAACTGCGGGGCCGCATTCCAGAATGTCCGCCGGGTGAAAACCCGGGGTGTAACTGATGGTGCTGACGGCGCCTGCCTGCATGTCAGCGACCAGGTCGTAGAGCGATTTCGACGGCTCCACCATGGTACACTGACCGGTCAGCGGGCCCAGGAAATCCAGCTTGCGGAAGGCCTTGGCCTGTTTCGGGCGATCCGCACCCAGAATCATGTGCAGATGTTCGGCTGACCGCTTGCCGGTCTCGGCCATGTCGATGTGCGGATAGGTGCGATAGCCGATCAGTGCGTCGGCATGCTGCACCATCAGTTTGGTGATGTTCACATGCAGGTCCAGGCTGACGACGACTGTCATCTCGTCACCGATCCGTGCCCGCAGACGGCGCAGCAACTCGCCTTCGCCATCCTCCTGATGCTGCGCCACCATGGCCCCGTGCAGGTCCAGATAGACCGCATCCGCACCCTTGCCGATCTCGTCGACGATACCGTCCACGATCATGGTCACGATCCGCTCGTAGGCGTCTTCGGTGACATAGCCCGCTGGCACGGCAGCACACCAGAGCACCGGTGCGATGTCATGGCCCAGTGCCTGTGCCTTGCTGATGAATCCCCCGGTGGCGATATTCGCGGGCGGGAATACATCCAGCATTTCCGCCCCCAGCGTCAGGCCGGGAAATCCCTCCGCCTGCTCGAAATGCTCATAGGTGGTGAGCACGGGCGCGAACGTGTTGGTTTCATGCATGAAACCGGCAATGGCAATACGGGCCATGATGGGCCTCCGACTGGTTCAGTGCTGCTGGATGGGGTTCAGCGCTTGTAAGGCTGCTTCAGGGCGCGTTCGACCTGTTCGAGACGGTCCTGACCGTAGAACATGTCACCATCCACGAAATAGGTGGGGGAGCCGAAGACGGAGCGGTCGATGGCTTCCTGGGTCCAGCGCTGATAGATGCCCTGGATTTCCGGCGTCAGCGCAGCCTGCAGCAACGGATCGGGGTCGACGCCGACTTCCCGTGCAAGCCTGGCCAGTGTGGGGGCGTCATCCAGGTCGCTGTCTTCGGCCCAGTGCGACTCCAGCAGGCGGTGGGAAAGTTCGTCGATGTTCAGCCCCGCTTCCATGCCTGCAATCAGGAAGCAGTTGGACAGGGTGATGTCGTTGCCATGGTGGGTCGGCGTATGGCCGATGACCGGGGCATTGCGCTCCTCGCTCCAGCGCTGGATCTCGCGACCGAAGAAATAGGCCTTGTGCCCATCGGACCGGTTGCCGAAGGGGGATTTGCTGACTTCGGCAACCACCCTGCGCAGGTCGATGGGGCGATGCGCAATGGTGCGTCCGGCATCGCGTGCGATCTGCTGGAACCGGCGATGGCCCAGATAGGCATAGGCCGAATAGGCGGCGTAGAAATATTCAATCCCGGCCACGGGCGGGCTCCTTGTTCAGTCGGGTCATCAGGTCGATGCATGGGCGGGATGGCTCGGGTTCCGCCAGACCATGTGGGCGGCGAAGTCCCCGGATTCCGTATCGCCGGGAAGGTAGTTTCGCAGAACCCCGAGAGGGGCGAAACCGTTACGGCGCTGAAATCCGATCACGGGATCGCGCACTTTCCGCGCCGCCGCCGCCTCCAGATACGCCTCGGGCGTCGGAAATCGCTTGCGGTTCTTCATGTAGGCAGGCATGCGACCGCCAAAGATGATGCCCTTCAGCTTCAGGCGGGTGGCGAGGCGCTTGCGTGCGACGTACAGGCGTTGCCCGATGCGCTGGCCGCGCTGGCCCGGGTCGACACAGACTTCCATGCCATACAGCCAATCGCCGTCAGGGTCATGATTGCTGGCCATGCCGTCGTTGGTGATTTCCGGCCAGGTATGCGGCCCCATCGCTGTCGCTTCATCGATCATGAAGGTCGCGGCATAGCCGACGATGACGCCTTCGTTCTCAACCACGAACTGGCCCTGCGGGAAATGCGTCATGGGACCCATGACGGTGCTGGCGGGATATTGCAGCTGCGGCGGATAGACCTTCGCAATCAGGTCGGCGATGGCCTGCGCATCGTGCGCGCCGGCATTGCGCACGACGAGGGGGGGCAGCGGACTTCTGCCAGTTGGTTGCTCATCGCTCATGTTGCGGCTCTTGTCTGATTGTGGGCACCAGTATGACCCGAACGTCCCGCCCCGTCCCGCTCCACCGTCACGCTCTTGATCACCGCGTGAACGGGCTGTCCTTCTGCCAGTTCCAGCCGTGCGAGGGACCGGTGCGTGATACGCGCCACCAGGCGGTCAGTGGCGCAGGCGATCTGCACATCCAGGTAGGCCCCTTCATCGCGTCGGATTGCGGCGATGGTCCCGCTGATGACGTTGTTGGCGCTCAGCCCGGTTGGCAGTGCGGTCGCCAGCATGACATCCCGCGCCCTTACGCGAACCCTGACCGGGGCACCCACCGGGCGGTCGATCTGCGGCACCCACAGGTGACCGCCCGCAATGGTCACTGCTGTCAGATGATGGTCCCGATCATGCTCGGCGACATTCCCGGGCAGTACCGACCCGGCCTCGAACCGTCCCGTCAGGGGGAACAGGTCGATGCGGGAGGTGACGGCATAGATGTCATCACTGGCCGCGACCTTGCCCTGATCCAGCACCACCATGTGATCGGCCAGCCGCGTTACCTCATCCAGGGCATGACTGACGTGGACCATGGGGATATTCGCTACGTCACGCAGCTGTTCCAGCATGCCCATGATCTCGTGCCGCCTGGGCTGGTCCAGTGCGGCGAAGGGTTCATCCAGCAGCAGCAGGCGCGGCGCAAACAAGACCGCACGGCCCAGTGCCACCCGCTGGCGCTCACCACCGGACAGGTGCAGCGGCTTGCGACGCAACAGATGCCCGATCCCCAACAGGTCGATCAGGGCATCGAACCCGATCGCGGGCCTGCGTGACCCGGCGCGGCGGGCGCCGAACAACAGGTTGCTGCGCACATCCAGATGCGGGAACAGGCGGCTGTCCTGAAACACATAGCCGATCTGGCGCTTCTGGGTCGGGACATTGGTGCCTGCTGCACTGTCGAACAGGGTCTCGCCATCCAGCCGCACGTGTCCGCCGTCAGGGGTGATCAGCCCTGCAATGGCCGCGATGATGGTCGATTTGCCTGCCCCAGATGGGCCGAAAAGGGCGGTTATCCCAGGCTCATCCACCGCGAAGGCGGTATCCAGGCGGAAGCCGCCCAGGTCGTGCCTGATGTCGATATCCAGGTTCATGACCCACTGATGCTCCGCACCCGCCGGGCTGCCATCTCCGACAGGATCAGTCCGGCCAGAGCCAGCAGGATGGCCAGTCCGGCGAGGCGCGCCGCTGCTGCCTCACCGCCGGGGGACTGGATCGCGGTATAGATCGCCAGGGGCAATGTCCGCGTCTCGCCCGGAATATTTGACACGAAGGTGATGATGGCCCCGAATTCCCCCAGACTGGCAGCGAAGGCCGTGATTGCCCCGGCAATGATGCCGGGAAGGGCGAGGGGCAGTGTGATGGAGCAGAACCGGTCGATGGGCCCGGCGCCGAGTGTGCGGGCGGCGGCATCCAGACCGGGGTCGATGGCTTCCATTGCCAGCCGGATGGCGCGGACCTGAAACGGGAAGCTGACGATCGCCGCTGCCAGTGCTGCGCCGGTCCAGGAAAACACGAGCCGGATGCCGAACGTGTCCAGCAACCACCCGCCGACCGGCGCCTTGGTGCCCAGACTGACCAGCAGCAGATAGCCCATGACAACAGGCGGCAGAACCAGCGGCAGATGCACCAGCCCGTCCAGCAGGACCCGGCCCGGAAAGTGTGTTCGTGCCAGTACCCAGGCAATCAGAACCGCAAATGGCAGCGCGCCGCCAACCGCGACAAGTGCGATGCGCAGGCTGAGCATCAGGGCCTCGATTTCCATGTCGGTCATGGGCGCGGGGCCTCCGTGAAGCCTGCATCGCGCAGGATCAGCGCCGCCTCTTCACCCTGCAGGAACGCCATGAAACGCACGGTTTCGTCGGTGCGTCGTCCGGCGATGATTGCCGCAGGATAAACGATGGGGGCATGCAGTCCGGGTGGCAGCACCGCCAGCAAGGTCACCGTATCGGCAGCGACCGCAACGTCTGTCAGGTAGGTCAGGCCCAGCGCCGCTTCGCCGCGCGCGACAAGCGCCAGGGCGGCACGGACATCGGCTGCATAGGCCAACTGTCCCTGCAGCCCGGACCAGAGCTTCAATTCGATGAGGGCCTGCCGGGCATAGATGCCTGCCGGAACGTGGGCCGGGTCGCCGATGGCCAGCCGCTCCCCGACCATAAGGTCGCCAAGGGCCGGCGCAAGCCCAACGGGTTTCGGGAACCGGTCTCGATGGCCGACAAGCGCGAGTGCATTTTTCGCCAGGACCATTCTGCTGCCGGATTCGATTACTGTCGCTTCCGCCAGATAGTCCATCCAGGCGGTATTGGCAGAGATGATGATATCCGCCGGTGCCCCGGCCTCCACCTGCCGGGCCAGCGTGGAGGATGCTGCGAAGGAGAACCTGACCGGGCTGGCATGTTGCCGTTGATAAGCATCCCCGATCCGGGTCATCACATCGCGCAGGCTCGCCGCAGCGAAGACGGTCAACCGCTCGGCTGCCGCGACCTGAACAGTCAGCAGCAGCACCAGGGCGACAAGGATGGCAGGGACAGGACGCATGATGCGCGCATGCTTGCGGGCATGGCGACGAGCGTCAATGCTTCTCCGCCGGGCGCGCCGCGCTATCTTGGCAGCTGGACGGGTGAGGGGGATCATCGAATGGCGTTGACGACAGCATTGATGCAGCGGCTTGGCATGACCAGTCCGGTGATGCAGGCACCGCTTGGTGGAGGTGGCGACACACCCGCGATGACGGCTGCGGTCTCCGGCGCGGGTGGTCTGGGGTTTGTCGGTGCCGCCTACATGACACCTGATGCGATCGGGACCGCAGCAGATGCGGTGCGCAGTCGGACCAACTGCGCCTTCGGAATCAACATCTTCGCTCCACAGCGCCCGGCGCCAGATGCGGACGGCGCGGCGGCACTGCGCTCGGCGGCGACCTATTTCCACGAACTCGGGCTGGATGCGCCGGAAATGCCTGCGGGCGGTGAGGACCCGTTCGCAGGGCTGCTGCCTGCCGCACTGGACAGCGGTGCGCAGGTATTCAGCTTCACCTTCGGGACATTGCCGGATGCAGCGATGCGGGCGCTGAAACAGCGCGACATCTTCATCATTGGCACCGCAACGACGGTGGAGGAGGCGCTGGCCCTGCAGGTGTCGGGTGTGGACGCGATAACGGCGCAGGGGGCGGAGGCTGGCGGCCATCGTGGCAGCTTTGATGCCGATGGTCCGGGCGCGCTGGTCGGAACCATGGCGCTGGTGCCGCAGATCGTTGATGCCGTGCAGGTGCCTGTCATCGCGTCCGGCGGTATCATGGATGGCCGGGGCATTGCGGCGGCCCTGATGCTGGGGGCGGAAGCGGTGCAGATGGGAACCGCATTCCTGACAACGGTGGAGGGCGGCGCGCCGGAGGCTCAGAAACAGGCCATCATGGCGTCCGGGGACAACGACACGCGGATCACCCGCGCCTTCTCCGGCAGACCTGCGCGGGGCATCGCCAACCGCTTCATGCGGGAAACCGAGGCGACACCGGGCGCGATTCTGCCGTTCCCGCTGCAAAATCACCTGACCCGCCCCATGCGTGGGGCAGCGGGCAAGGCAGGCAAGGCGGAATATCTGTCGCTCTGGGCCGGGCAGGGCACACGGCTGTCGCGCCGTCTGACCACGGCGGAGCTGATGCAGGCATTGGATCGGGAAACCGAGGCGGCGCTGCGCCGGTTCAGCTGAGGTTCCGCAACCGGCGATGCAACGTCATTCAGGCGCTGACGTTGCCAGTTCCACGGGCACGCCCGGTTCATGCTTGCTTTCGCGGATGGCGAGGGACGTCTTCACGTTGGCGACGTTCGCGGCGGCCGTGAGCTGTTCCGTCAGGAAGTGCTGATAGGCATCCCAGTCCTTGGCGACCACCTTCAGCAGGAAATCGATCTCGCCTGCCAGCATGTGGCATTCGCGTACCTGCGGCCAGCTGCGGACCTTTTCCTCAAATGCCTTCAGGTCAGTCTCGGCCTGGCTGTCGAGGCCGACCATGGCGAAGACCGTGACCCCGAAGCCGAGATGTTCGGGTGTCAGGTCGGCGTGATAGCCGCGAATGTAGCCTGCTTCTTCCAGCGCCCTGACCCTGCGCAGGCAGGGGGGGGCCGAGATGCCGACACGACGGGCGAGCTCGACATTCGTCATGCGACCGTCGCCCTGCAGGTCTGCAAGGATCTTGCGGTCGATCTCGTCGAGTTTCACGCGCTGCATGTAGGCCCCTGTTCGTACCGATCGGTCGAATCATGCTCCCGGTCGGGGAGCGCGCAACATTATTGCCGAAACAGGGAATGTGCAATCATATCCTGTCGTTGCGGCGCACCTTTCAAGGGGTGCGGCAACGCCTGGCAAAGTGACGGAGTATCCGCCCGAAGGCATGGATGCCCGCCCGGGCGTCTGCAGCCCATCTGGCCAGGCTTCCCCTGCGTGCCCGCATCATGACGGGATAGAGCGCAGTCGCGATCCAGACATTGATCAATCCGGCATAGGTCACGTCGAACAGGAAGTGGGATCCGTTGAACATCCGCATCAGACCGATGGCGAGCCCGAACCAGAGCGCCGCCTGCATCAGTCGCCGCCGACGACGGCCGGTGGCGAAGGCAATGGGGATGGCGATCATGGCGAAGGCGGCGCTGGCATCCCCGGAAACGAACGAGCAGTTGCGCGCGCAGCCATGGGTCGGGATCAGCGCAGGCTGATATTGCTGCTCCCCGCCGAACTCCACCGTATGCAGCGGGCGCGGCCTGTCCCACTGGTCCTTCAACAGGGCATTTGTCACCAGCCCGACGCCCAGGCCGAAGACGGCGAGGATATAGATCAGCCGCCGGATGGAGGCGCGACGCTTCCACCGCGTGCGCAGACCATTTGCGGTCAGACCCAGCGCAATGATGACCAGCAACCAGTAGAAGGTCGGGCGCAGGATGTCGTGAAACAGGTCACCGACCATGGAATCCGTGATCCAGAATTCGTTCCCCTGAAGGTGAAACATGCCCGCCGCGATGCGGTCCAGCGGCGTGAACAGGGCCAGCGGCGCGATCAGGAAGGCGAGGACGATGCAGAGACGGCGGTATCGCGTCAGGCGGCTGCCGCCATCGATGGTCAGCAGCGGCCCGGCTGACGCGGGTCCGGCAGGTCGTGCCAGCCACCAACGCCCGACCGGCTGGCGCAGGACCTGCCCGTCAGCCGCGACCTGAAACACCCAGTTGCGCCGGGCCAGGAATGACCGCAGCCACCAGGCGATGAAGCCACCCAGGGATGCGCCTGCAATGACGTCGGACAGGAAATGCGCGTTGACTGCGACCCTCGCCAGCCCGCCGATGATGGCGAAGGCGATCAGCCAGGCCCGGAAGCGCGGCAGCAGGAAGCACATGGCAATCGCGAAGGCAAACAGCGTTGTCGTGTGGCCGGAGGGAAAGGACTGATGGCTCCAGTCGAACGCGAACATGGTCCATTCGGCGGTTTCGCCCTCTGCCATGTAGCGGGGGCGGGCGCGCCCGAAGAAGATCTTGAATATGTTGGTCAGAATGCCGGAGATGGCGATGGAGGCGACGACGTAGCCCGCCGCGCCTGCGATCCAGCCATAAAGCGCCCTGCGCGACTGTCTGTCATTTCCGGCCCGCAGGGCCAGGGCCGCGAACACCACGCATCCGCCGGTAACCAGGCCCCACTTGCTGTTACCCACGTCCCCCAGCACGCGCAGGGCTTCGATCATGCCGCCGTCGATGGCGACCACATGATCACGGATCCAGACGTCCAGGCCATAGGACCCGACAACCGCGAAGGTCAGGATCAGTTCATAGAGCGCGATCTGCCAGGGCAGCAGGTAACGCCCGTCTGATCGGTCACGGGTTGCGTCCCCCATCTTCAGCAGTCCATTGCCGCTCATTTGCCGTCGCCTGACAGTCTGTAGAGGGTGATTGTCACGTTCTGTCCTCTGGCATAGTTGAAGCCCTGAACCTCATCCAGTTTCTCGACTTCTGCACCGCGCGCGGCGAGATGGTCAAGGAAATCGGCTTGCAGCCGCTGTTCGACAGCCGCGATCTGGCAGGGCGTGCGGTCGAGCAATTTGTCAGCTGCACCAGTGGCATGGGTCAGGAATGTATCTGTTGCGGTCAGGAACACCAGACTGGGTTCGTTGAAACCGGCACTGATCAGCCTTGGTGCAGGGCAGGGGGCTGCCATCTGCTGGAAAGCTGCTGCCAGGCGGGGGGAGACGAATGCCGGCTCCAGCCCCGGCAGGAACCGCCCGAAGACCACGCCAGAGAACAGCAGGGCCGCAACCAGCACTGCCGTCAGCTGCGCCCCGCTGCGACGGACACCGTGGATGAAACCGAGGCCGAACCAGAGCGCGGGCAAAAGCAGCACACCAGCGAAATGCCAGACGCTCAGGTCAACACCTGCGCCCTGGGCAACAAAGGGCATCGCACTTGCCAGCGCCAGGGTCACGAGACCCCAGAGCAGCATGATGATGATGCGCCACCAGCGCGGTGCCGCTGCATCCACATCGTGCAGCGCCGCGACAGCCAGGATCGCCAGCGCCGGGTAGGCTGGCAGCACGTAATGCGCCAGCTTCGTCGGCGTCAGGGCGAAGATGATCCAGGTAAACAGTGCCCAGCCGAGCAGCAGCGTGACCTCCGAACGGCGGCGGCTGCGCCAGATCCAGGGCAGGGCCAGCAACCCGAGCAGGGAGAACGGCCAGAATGTCACATTGGCCAGCGCCAGATAGAGACCCGGCGGTGCGCCATGGCTTTCCTGACCGCTGGACACCTTCGCGATCATGTCCTTGCCGACCGACTCGGCCAGGAAACCGCCATCACTGATGATGATGATGGCCACGTACCAGGGCAGTGCGACGATCAGAAACAGCGGGATGCCGGTCAGTGGCTTCAGGTGCCGAACCCAGCCGAAGCCGCGCGAGAGCCACCCCTGCGCCAGCACCAGCCCGATGATCGGCAGGAACAGGATCGGACCCTTGATCATGAAACCAACCCCGGCCATGGCCCAGAAACCGTGTGCCGCCAGCGCATTGCCTTCGGGTTTTCCGGTTCCGGATTCCCTGTATCGGCGCAGGACGATCAGCATGCAGGCCAGTGCAGCCATGATGGCGGCCAGCAGCATTGCGTCCGACTTGCCGGTCCGCGCCTCCACATTCAGCAGGATGGAACTGGCCATGACGACACCGGCGCCGAAACCCACACCGCCACTGAACAGCAGGCCGCCGATGAAGGCAGTCAGCAGGACGCTCGCGACCGCCGCGCCAAGGCTTGGCAGGCGATAGACCCAGATCCGGTCGTCGATACCGGTCAGGTGGACGGCGGCGGCCTGAAACCAGTAGATCCCGGCGGGTTTCTTGTGGCGCGGTTCATGCTGGAAGCGGATGTCGATGTAATCGCCGGTCTCCACCATCTGCTTCGACGCCTGCGCGAAGCGGCTCTCGTCACGGTCGATGGGGGGCAGGCTGGTGAAGCCCGGCAGGAAGAATGCCAGTGCGATGACGGTCAGCAGGCCATAACGCAGCCCGGCGGACCATTCACCGATCCGGTCGAGCAGACTCTGTGGGCTCATGCGATCCGTCTCCGCTGGGCTGAAGTGCCGCCGCCTGTCGCTTCTCGCGCCGGATGAAGAAGAGGTTTCGACCGTAGATGATGATGCCGGTGGTCTGGCCCAGCATGATCACGGGGTCTTCCCGCAGGACGCCATAGGTGAACATCAGGATGCCGCCGGTGATGGAAAAGTACCAGAACGCCTCCGGCACCACCGACTTTCGCGCGCGCTCCGTCATGATCCATTGCACCAGGAAGCGCATGAAGAACATGCTCTGTGCAAACAGCCCGAAGGTGAACAGCCAGACCTCGATACCGGTCATGCGGTCCCACCAGTTGGCGACCAGTTCCATCATGACTTTTCCTGTTCATTGCGGAGAACTTCGGTCGGTCCCGGGTTGCGGGCGCGATAGCGCAGCCAGACAAAGCCCGCAAGATCGATCAGACCGTCGAGTGCGCGCTTCAGGTTGGTGTATTTCGACTGTCCGGCAGCACGGTCGCGGTCCCCGATTTCCACGGATGCAACGTCATGGCCGTAGAGGCGGAACAGCGCGGGCATGAAGCGATGCATGGTGGCGAAGAACGGCAGTTGCAGATAGTCGGCACGGCGGAACACCTTCAGCCCGCACCCTGAATCAGGGCAGTCATCGCGCAGCACCGCCTGGCGGATCGTGTTGGCGGCGCGGGAGGCGAAGCGGCGGCTGCCCGTGGCCTTGCGACCGACCCGCCAGCCATTCACCAGTCCGACAGCCGGCTGGTCAGCGTCCAGCAGCCGGGCAATCAGGTTCGGGATATCAGGCGGCGGGTTCTGTCCGTCGCCATCCAGCGTGATGATGATGTCAGCGTCGGTTGCCGCCCGGACACCGCTGCGGACGGCGGCGCTCTGCCCCGACCGGACAGCGTGGC
This sequence comes from Minwuia sp., assembly GCA_029210175.1. Taxonomy (GTDB): domain Bacteria; phylum Pseudomonadota; class Alphaproteobacteria; order Minwuiales; family Minwuiaceae; genus Minwuia. The sequence continues at coordinate 23,762 of JARGPL010000035.1, forward strand.
GCAGCACGCGCAGGCGCGGCACCGCGTCCATGGTCTGGCGCAGCTCTTGCGGTGTTGCATCGCCGGATCCATCATCCACCACGATGATCGTGAGGGACGCTGTTTCCTTCAGAACGTCGTCGATCTCCCGGACGAGATGGCCGATGTTGCCAGCTTCATTCATTGCGGGGATCACGACCGCAAAGGTGGTCATGGGTTGCGGGTCCAGAGCGGTTGCCAGAGTGACTGCCCACACCCGGACGGATGTGGCGGGCGATCACTGCCGGGACAAAGCGCGTTTCTTGGCAGATTTCGCCGCGTCCGTCCATTGCTTGCACCGGACGCATGCGTGCGGCGCGCCGCCGCGCCAACTGTTTCCAACACAGCCGCATCGCGCTAGATCAGAGGTATAAATCTGCAAGGAGCACCAGAACATGAGCACCACCGACCCGATCGTTATCGTTGGCATGGCCCGTACCCCGATGGGGAGCTTCCAGGGGGAACTTGGCAGTGAAGTCGCGTCCAGCCTGGGCAGTGTGGCAATTGCATCCGCCCTGTCACGGGCGGGCGTTGCACCGGAAGACATCGATGAAGTGATCATGGGCAACGTGCTGCCCGCCGGTCAGGGGCAGGCCCCGGCACGTCAGGCATCGAAGGGTGCGGGCATTCCCGATGCCGCCAACTGCACCACGATCAACAAGATGTGCGGATCGGGCATGAAGGCGGCGATGTTCAGCCACGACATGCTGCTGGCCGGGGTGAACGACATCATGGTCGCGGGCGGCATGGAAAGCATGACCAACTCGCCTTACCTGCTGCCGAAGGCGCGGGGCGGCATGCGGCTGGGCCATGGCGAGGTGAAGGACCACATGTTCCTCGACGGCCTCGAAGACGCCTATGACAAGGGCCGCCTGATGGGCACATTCGCCGAGGACTGTGCCGAGGCCTATCAGTTCACCCGCGAACAACAGGACGAATATGCGATCCGCAGCCTGCAGCGGGCCAAGGGCGCGCAGGACAGCGGCAGCTTCGCCAACGAGATCGCACCGGTCACCATCGCCACCCGCAAGGGCGAGGTGACGGTCAGCACTGATGAGCAGCCGCGCAACGCAAACCTGGACAAGATTCCGACCCTGAAGCCCGCGTTCCGCAAGGATGGCACCGTGACCCCGGCGAATTCCTCCTCGATCTCGGACGGGGCCGCGGCACTGGTCATGATGCGCCAGTCAGAGGCGGAGAAGCGGGGCCTGACCCCGCTGGCCCGGATCATCGGCCACACCAGCCATGCGCAGGAACCGGGCTGGTTCACCACCGCGCCGGTGCATGCCATCAACAAGCTCTATGCCAAGACCGGCTGGGACGCGAAGTCCGTCGACCTCTACGAGATCAATGAGGCATTTGCCGTGGTTCCCATGGCCGCGATCCACGAACTGAACCTGGATGTGGAACGGGTCAACGTCCACGGCGGTGCCTGCGCCCTGGGCCATCCGATCGGGGCGTCCGGAGCGCGAATCCTGGTCACCCTGATCAATGCGCTGAAGACCCATGGCATGAAGCGCGGCGTGGCGGGAATCTGCATTGGTGGCGGTGAAGCGACCGCCATGGCGCTTGAACTGACGCACTGATCCGGCTCTGATTGCCTGATCCTGAGACACCCATTGGCGGGAGCCTGCACATGACCGAAGGCCGCAATCTGGCGATCAACGGCGACCGCCTCTGGGACAGTCTGATGGAGATGGCCAAGATCGGCGCGACGGAGAAAGGCGGCAACTGTCGCCTGGCGTTGACCGATCTGGACCGGGAAGGCCGCGACCTGTTCGTGGGCTGGTGCAAGCAGGCCGGGTGCACGATCCGCATCGACAAGATGGGCAATATCTTTGCCCGTCGTGCCGGCACCAACGACGGGCTGGCCCCGGTCATGACCGGCAGCCATCTGGACACCCAGCCGACCGGCGGACGCTTCGATGGCGTCTACGGTGTGCTGGCCGGGCTGGAAGTGGTCCGCAGCCTGAACGATCTGGACATCACGACGGAACGCCCTGTCGATGTTGCGGTCTGGACCAATGAGGAAGGGTCGCGCTTTGCCCCCGCCATGGTCGCGTCGGGTGTCTTCGCCGGTGCCTTTGACCTGGAATATGGTCTCAGCCGCGCTGACGTGGACGGCAAGACGATGGGGGAGGAACTGGCACGCATCGGCTACGCGGGGCCGGAGGAAGTGGGCGGACGCGACATCCACGCCTTCTTCGAGACCCACATCGAACAGGGGCCGATCCTGGAGCATGAGGAGAAGACCATTGGTGTCGTCACCGACGCCCAGGGTCAGCGCTGGTACGAACTGAACATCACCGGGCAGGAAAGCCATGCCGGGCCGACGCCGATGCCGATCCGCAAGGATGCCCTGCTGGGCGCGTCGCGGATCGTCGATCTGGTGAACAAGGTCGGGCTGGATCATGGCCCGGTCGGCTGCGCCACGGTCGGCATGCTGCAGGTGCATCCGAACAGCCGCAACGTCATCCCCGGCCACGTCTTCATGACCATCGATTTCCGCCACCCGGACGAGGAAGAGCTCTTGTCCATGGACCGCCAGATGCGCGCGGGCGTGGCGGAGATCGCCGAACGCTCCCGCGTGGACGCGGATGTGGCGGAGATCTGGCACTCCCCGCCGGTGCCGTTCGACCGTTCCTGCGTCGAAAGCGTGGCGCGGGCGACGAAGGAACTCGGCTACACAACGCGGGAAATGGTTTCGGGCGCGGGCCACGATGCCTGCTACATTGCCCGTGTCGCGCCGACATCCATGATCTTCATCCCCTGCATCGATGGCATCAGCCACAATGAAGTGGAGGACGCGAAGCCGGAATGGATTCACGCCGGCGGTAACGTCCTGCTGCGGGCCATGCTCGACAAGGCTGGCCGCGCGGCATAGGGCAACCCTTGCGCATTTGTCACGCTGAACAAGGGCGGCGCCGATCCGGTAACCGCGCGTCATGGTGTTGATCGGTTCGACACATGAACAGGACCAACGGCGTACTGACTTGGGGTCGAACGGCCTGTTTGCCCTTACGGTCGCGCCCAGAACCGTGTCGTGCCCTTGCCGCGCACCGGGGCGGCCATGTTGGCGAAATCGCAGAGCAGGGGCCGCGTATCGCGCGGGTCGATCATTTCCTCGATGGCGAAGGTTTCCGCGGTGCGGAACGGGGAGCGGAGCTTGTTGAGGCGGTCGGTGATGTTGGCCAGTTCCGCATCGCGATCATCGGCCGCTTCCAGATCGGCACTGTAGGCCGCCTCGATGCCGCCTTCCAGCGGCAGGGAACCCCAGCGTCCCGAAAGCCAGCCATAGCGCGTGACGTAGCGGTTCGATGGCGCGTGTGCCCCACCGGCAACGCCGAAGGCATTGCGGATGATCATGGTGCACCAGGGCGTGGTGGTCTGTTCGATTGCCGCCATGGCGCGGACACCGTGGCGGATCGTGCCGCGCTGTTCAGCTTCCAGCCCCACCTGGAAACCCGGGCAGTCACACAGGTAAACCACGGGCAGGTGGAATGTCTCCGCCATGTCGACCATGCGGATGACCTTCTGGCAGGCATCCGCCGTCCAGACGCCGCCATAGATATGCGGGTCACTGGCCAGCAGCAGCACGGGCCAGCCGTCCAGTCGGGCGAGGCCGCTGATGATGGAGCGGCCGAACAGCGGTGCGATCTCGAAGAAGCTGTCCTGATCCACCACGGACTTGATGATGGAGCGCATCTTGTAGACCCGGCGGATGTCGCGCGGCACGATGCTGAACAGCTTGTCGTCGCGCCGGTCCACCGGATCGGTGCATTCCGCGCGCGGGGGCATCTCGTCGATGGATGACGGCAAGTAGGACAGGAATTGCCGCGCCTGGGCGAAGGCCTCTTCCTCCGTATCCACCGCATTGTCGACACCACCGGCTGCCAGCTGGATCTTCCAGCCGCCCAGTTCCTGCTTCGTCAGGTCCTGGCCGATGCCCTTCACGACTGGCGGGCCAGCCACGAACATGGCGGCCACATCCTTGCGCATGACGGAGAAATGCGTGGCGGCGAGCCGAGCGGCACCCAGTCCGGCGACGGAACCGAGACCAAGGCCGACCGTCGGCACGACGCCCATGTTGATCATCAGCTGTTCCGCCCCGAAGGACTGACCCCAGCCGCCGGGCAGGTTGGCGTGGCCGGTGGTTTCGATGGTCTTCACGGAGCCACCGCCGCCGGAACCTTCGATCATGCGGATGATCGGCATCCGCATCTCCCGCGCCATCTGTTCGGGGTGCAGCGCCTTGCCCTTGTTGGTGGCATCGGCAGACCCGCCGCGCACCGTGAAATCATCCCCCGAAACCACCACCTGACGTCCGTCGATCCGCGCCCGGCCCATGACCGAGTTGTTCGGCATCAGGTGAACCAGATTGCCGTCCTCGTCATACTCGCCACGTCCGACGATGGAGCCGATTTCATGGAAGCTGCCATCATCGACCAGCCCGTCGATCCGTTCCCGAATGGTCAGGCGGTCACCGGCATGTTGCCGCGCCACCTTGTCCGGGCCGCCCATGCCACGGGCCATGCGTTTTCGGGTTTCGAGTTCTTCGAGTTCCGGTGACCAGTCTTTCGTCATGATGCAGCGGACCCCATCAAGTGTTTCAGCGGAACGGTTCGGCTCGGAGAGTACAGTCGGGCAGGGGGTCAGGCTGCGCGACCGTTGCGCAGCAGCTTGCCCGGCAGGTCACCCGCGGGGTCCACCATGTCCGTGCCGGACTGGCGCAAAAGGGTGCCATTGACGATCACCGCATCAATACCGTCTGCGTCAGCGACCAGACGGTCGGCCCCGGCTGGGAAGTCGTGAACCCGCCGGATCGGACCGGACCCTACCGTTTCCGGATCGAAGATGACGATATCCGCCGGGCGTCCTTCGGCCAGCGTCCCGCGATCGGTGATGCCGAAGACCTCCGCCGGGCGGCTGGTCAGCATGCGGACCGCTTCCTCGACCGAGAACACGCCCTTTTCCCGCACCCAGCGGCCCAGAAGCCACGTCGGCAGGCAGGCATCGCAAAGCTGGCTGGCATGCGCACCTGCGTCGGACAGGCCAACAACGGTAGAGGAATCCTTCAGCAGCGGCTCGACCTCGTCTTCTTCGTGATTGGCAACGGGCATGCGGAAGCGGGCTTCCAGGTCGGTTTCCAGCGACAGGTCGAGGATCAGGTCCGTCATGGCTGCGCCCCGATCCGCCGCCACATCACGCAACAACCGTTCGGAAAGGTCCGGCGCGCCAGGCACATCAGCGATGATTGTCTTCTCGAACGACTTGATGAACGTCCGCTTCGCGTTGCCATCCATCTTGTGGCGGAACGCATCTCGGAAGGCCGTATCGGCATAGATCCGCTTCTTGCCTTCATGGTCGGCACCACGGACATCGCGGAAAATCGACATGGGCTCAAAGATGAACGGCGCACTGAACTGCTGTTCGAACATCAACGCGCGGGGCGTCACCTGGGGATATATCGGCAGGCCCTGCGCGTTCAGTTCCGCTGAACGGCGCAACTGATCCATGTGGTCCCCCTCAGCCAGGGAGACGCCGGCCAGCAGTGCTGTCCAGGATACCGGGCGTCCAGTGGCGCGGGTGATCTTCTCGAACTCATCCAGGAACAGATCCCGGCCAATGGTCGCCTGCATCAGGCCCTTGCCTTGTTCCCCCATCACGCCCGCAAGAGAGAATATCTCCTCGAAGGTTGCCAGCCGACTGGGCACCGGGCGGCCTTCAAAGCCTGTGTGGGTAACGGCCTTGGAAGTGGCAAAACCAAGGGCCCCGGCCTCCAGTCCTTCGGCGAAGAGGCGGCGCATGGCATCGATTTCCGCATCCGTTGCCGCACGTTCCGTGGCTTCCACCCCCATCACGTAGAGCCGCAACGGGGTATGGCCGAACATGACAGCCAGATTGATCGCGGTGCCCTGTACCTCCAGCGCGTCCATGTATTCGGGAAAGCTCTCGAAACCCCAGTCGCCAAGTCCGGCGTTCAGGGCTTCGACACTCATCCCCTCCACCTTTTCCAGGGTGCGGATGATCAGATCCCGGTCCTTGGGCCGGGTCGGCGCGACACCGAAGCCGCAGTTGCCGATGACAGCCGTCGTCACCCCATGCCAGGGGCTGATGGTCATCATGCGGTCCCAGACCACCTGCGCGTCATAGTGGGTGTGAATGTCGACGAAACCCGGCGCAACCACGTGGCCCCGAGCATTGATTACCTGAGCGGCATCGCCTGCAACGCTGCCGAGACCAACGATCTTGCCATCTTTCACACCGATTTCGCCGGTGCGCGACGGTCCGCCGCTGCCGTCCACGATACGTGCATTGGTGATCTTCATATCCAGCATGGTTCTGGCCTCCCCAGCCACGGGGCCCCCGGTGGCCCCGTTCGTTCAAGCGTCGGTATGTCCTGCTGCTCAGTTCAGGGGCAGGTTGTAAAGCTCCCGCACATTGTCATGCAGGATCCGTCGCCTTTCATGCGGCGTCAGGTCCAGCGTATGCTCTGACAGCAGTTCCTGGCTCCACGGCCATGTCGAATCCGAATGCGGGAAGTCATTTGCCCACATCAGGCGATCCGTGTTCAACTGGTCCCGAGCCTTCAGCGCCGACCAGTCATCCTGAAATGTCAGAAAGATGTTTTCCTTGAAGTAGTCCGACGGCATGCGCTCCAGTTCCGCGCATGTCAGCCAGTAGCGGTGGCGCTTGTAGGCATGGTCGGCGCGGTACATCCAGTGCGGTGCCCAACCTGCATCAGCCTCCACGCAGACCACTTTCAGCTCCGGGTGACGGTCGAAAACGCCGCCGAAGATCAACATGCCGAGAATGTCCTGACAGCCACGGATGATGGACTGGAAGCTATTGATCTTGGCACCGCGGGGTCGCGAGCCAACCTGATCCGATCCGCTGGTCAGGATATGGAACGACAGGGGCATTTTCAGGTCGATGGCCGCTTCATAGAAAGGGCCATAGACTTCTGAATCGTAGTCTTCTACCTGCGGGTTGCCAGGCATCATGACGCCGCGAAAGCCCATTTCCTTTGCCTTGCGCAGTTCCTCGATGCCTTCGTCGACCGAACGCATCGCGATCTGGGCCATGCCAAACAGCCGGTCCTGCGCAGGATCACAGAATTCCTGCAGCCAGATGTTGTAGGCGTCGAAGCAGGCCTTCTTGAAGTCGAAGTCCGGGTGGTTGCATAGCATCATGCCGACGGAAGGATAGATGATCTCTCCATACACGCCGTCTCGATCCTGGTCTTTCAAACGCTGAACCGGGTCCCATCCACCAGGGTGAAGGTCTTTGTAGTTGTCTGCGCCGAACCGCAGGTCTTTCGGGTCGCGACCGGCTGCGGCGATCAGGCCCATCGGTATCGGCTTCTTCATGCCCGGAATGGCGAAGACGTCCCCGAACTTGTCGTCATGCACGATGTGTGGGGCTCTGTCCTTCCACGCCTTGTCGATACGCGCCGTGTAGCAATCGGGCGGTTCAGTGATGTGTGAGTCAGCGGAAATAGGCAAATAGTCCATGATGGTTCCTCCCCAGGATGCACCTTGTTAGGTTTTATCTGGCGAGAGGATACCGCTACGGGGGGCAGTTGTCAGCAATGATTGCCAGGCAGGGGCCATGCAAGCCATGCATCTGATGGAAATCCATTCACCCGGCTTCACGACAGGTGGCACGGAGTTTGTCAGGCGACGCGGACGGCATCCTCGCCAGTGTCCTGCTGCGGCGTGCGGTCGGGGAAGAACACGGTGACAGTGGTGCCTTCACCCAGCGAACTCTCGATCCGCAGGGTGCCCCCGTGCAGTTCGGTAAATCGCTTGGCAAGTGGCAGGCCCAGCCCGGTGCCGTCGTACTTCCGGCCAAGCGAGCTGTCGATCTGGCGGAACGCGGTCAAGGCATGGGGAATTTCTTCCGCCCGCATGCCGATCCCGGTGTCGGAGATCGCGATCTCGAAACCGTTGTCCAGCCGTGAGGCAGCGACGTTGATGCTCCCGGTCGTGGGCGTGAACTTGACGGCGTTGGAGATCAGGTTGATCAGGATCTGTTTCAGTTTCTGGGAATCCGCCTGCACTTCGCCCAGTTCGGGATCGATCTCGATTGTCAGGTTGGTGTCCATGTTGCGCGGACAGGCGATACGCGCGGAGATCTCGATCGCCTCAGCCAGGTTGATCGTCTCGCTGCTGAGCGTCAGGCTGCCTGCCTCTGCCTTGGACAGGTTCAGGATGTTGTTGATCAGGCCCAGCAGATGCTGGCCGGAGTCCAGAATATCACCCGCATAGTCCTTGTATTTCGGGTTGCCCAACGGGCCAAAGGACTCAGCGCTCATCACCTCGGAAAATCCGATGATGGCATTCAGCGGCGTGCGCAATTCATGGCTGACTGCCGCCAGAAAGCCCGACTTGGCGCGGCTGGCTGCCTCGGCCTCGTTCCGGGCAATGGCCAGGTTGTCGGCAAAGCGAGACAGGGTTTCCTTCTGCTCCGTCAGTTTCGTCTTGGTCAGCTGCAGCTCATCGATCCGCGCGGCCAGCGTGGCTTCGTGCTTTTTCAGCCCCGTGATGTCCGAAACAATCAGCACCAGTCCGTCGTCGGCGGTCTTGTTGGCGCCGACGCGATACCAGTTGCCCTTCGATCCGGCGAACTCGCGGCGCAGGTTGCCTTCGCGAAGCTCATCCAGCATGCGTCGCCGGGATGTCAGGCCCATTCCCTCCGGCACTCTCAGCAGCTGCGACTCGAAAAGCCCGGTCATGATCTCGTCCAGCGAACAGCCCTGGCGCAGCAGATGGCCCGCCGGGGCGAACGTATTGGCCAGGGTGCGGTTGCACATGACGAACTGGTTGGTGCTGTCGAACAACGCAATGCCTTCTGACGCGGCGGCGATCGCATCCTTCACCGACCGTCGCGCTGCCTCCGCATCCACTTCGGCCCTGCGCTGGCGGGTGATGTCTGCGGCGACGCCCCGGTATCCCAGGAACCGCCCGCTGGCATCATGCATGGGATGGGCGGCCAGGCGCAGCTGTACGGGGCCATACTTGCCGGAAACCTTCAGCGGGCAAGTGACGTCGCTGAAGTGTTCCTGTTCGCGCATCAGGCGCTGCAGATCGCGAACGACGCCGGGATCCTTGCGCAGGTTGGCTACTTCGATGAACCGCTTGCCAATCAGGTTCTCGGGCTGAACGCCGGTGATTTCCTCGAACCTGCCTGATACGACGGTGAACCGGTGATTTGCGTCGGTCTCCCAGATCCAGTCAGACGCGATCTTCGTCAGGCGGATGTAGCGCGCTTCGCTTTCCCGCAGTGCCCGCTCACGCTGCGTCGCGTCGGTCGTCTCCCGCGCAATCAGCATGCGGGGGCCGTCGTCCAGAAAGACCTGCCCCAGTACCAGTGTGCGGCCGTCATGCAGTTCCAGCCGAATTTCCCGGACTCTGCCGCCGAGGAAGTCATTGACCAGCTGGTCGGCGATCTTCGGCATGGCCTCCGGCACGCCTTCGCCGGTATCGATGGTGCGGGCCAGTTCGGTGATGCGCTTGATGAAAGCCAGGCGGGGGACACCGGGGAACTCGGCCAGGACGCCGGACGCGGGTGCGATCAGCTGATCGCTGTTGTTGAACAGTGCAAGCCCGTCGACCAGTTCACCCATCTTGCCGACCAGCGCCATGGTCAGTTCCTTGCGGCGCGACATCCAGAAGACAATCGTGATGAGAAAACCGAGCGTGGTTGCCCCGGCTCCGACAGCAGTCTGCATTTCAGGGGAGACGCCGGATCGGTTTGCGGCGAATGCCGACAGGCCCCCAAGCACGGCAACAAGCACCAGCATCAGGGACGTGTTCACGGGCCGCAATATCCAGCCACGACGGACGCGTGATACGAGCCCGAGATCGAGCCGATTCGCATCGTCGCTGTGCGAGGTATGGTGGTGTGACACACTCATATCCAAAGCCTACAAGCACGCGGGTAAATGGACTCCTAACGCGGTTCAGTGCCCGGCGCCGAATTCCATTGCGTGCAAGTGATTTGGATACTTGATGACGGTGTTCACAAGCATTCATGCCGCATGGGTGTGCCGCAACCCGCGCCCTCCAAGAGCATCAGTTTGCTGCAACTGGTGCGATTTCATCATGTGAAGGACAGATCTACCGCTTGCCTGCCTCATAGGCTGCAAGTGCTGCGGCGGAGACCAGATCAGAGACGGATGCGCCGATCGGGACCACCTGGGCCGGGTGTGACAGACCCATCAGCAGGGGGCCCATGACGGTGGCGCCGCCCAGTGACTGCAGCAGCTTTGCGGCAATATTGGCGGACTGCAGCCCGGGCATGATCAGCACATTGGCCGGACCGGACAGGCGCGAGAACGGATAGAGTTCCATCAGTTCCGGGTTCAGCGCCACATCCACGGACATCTCGCCATCATACTCGAAGTCTAGCTCCCGCGAGTCGAGCAGCGAAACGGCACCGCGAATATTGTCCGATGTCGCGTGGGTCGAGTTGCCGAATGTCGAATAGGACACCAGGCCGACCCGTGGCTCATGACCCATTCGGCGGGCCATGGCGGCGGCCTGGACCGCGATGTCGGCCAGTTCAACCGATGTCGGCAGTTCATGCACCGTGGTGTCGGCGATGAAGACCGTGCGACCGCGCGAAATCAGCATGGTCAGGCCAAAGACACGCTTGCCCTGCTGCGGATCGATCACGCGACGGACGTCCTCATAGGCGACGGAGAAGCGGCGGGTCACGCCGGTCACCATCGCGTCGGCATCACCGTTGGCAACCATGCAGGCGGCAAAGACGTTGCGATCCGTATTCACCATGCGCTGGCAGTCGCGATAGAGCAGACCCTTGCGCTGTGATCGCGCGTAGAGGAAATCGTAGTAGCTCTCTCGCTTGTCGAAATCCCTGGAACTGACGACCTCCAGCTCCGCCGGATCATGCCCCATGGATTTGATCATCTCGGCCACCCGCTCTGGGTATCCGACCAGGACAGGATGACCATAGCCTTCCTGCTTGAAGGCCAGGGCGGCGCGAATGACCTTCTCTTCCTCGCCTTCCGCAAACACCACCCGCTTCGGGTTCGCGCGGGCCTCGTCGAAGATCAGCTGCAGGACACCGAAGGTCGGGTCCAGGCGGGCACGCAGTTCATTGACATAGCTGTCCATGTCGACAATCGGGCGACCGGCGACACCGCTGGCCATTGCGGCCTCCGCCACAGCCGGCGGGATGGCGCTGATCAGGCGCGGATCGAAGGGGGTGGGGATGATGTATTCGGGCCCGAACTGCAACCGTGTGCCGCGATAGGCGCGGGCCACCTCGTCAGGCACGTCCTCACGTGCCAGATCTGCCAGGGCGTTGGCTGCGGCAATCTTCATCTGGTCATTGATCGTCGTTGCGCGCACATCCAGCGCACCACGGAAGATGTAGGGGAAGCCGAGGACGTTGTTCACCTGGTTGGCATAGTCGGATCGACCGGTTGCCACGATGGCGTCGGAGCGGACTTCCGCAATGTCTTCAGGCGTGATCTCGGGATCCGGGTTGGCCATGGCGAAGATGACCGGATTGTCGGCCATGGACGCCACCATCTTCCGGGTCACGGCCCCGGCGACGGACAGGCCGAAGAAGACGTCGCAGTCCACCATCGCGTCTTCCAGCGTGCGGGCATCGGTTTCTGCCGCATGGGCTGACTTCCACTGGTTCATGCCTTCTTCACGGCCGCGATAAACCACGCCCTTTGAATCACACATGATGACATTGTTGACGCCGACGCCCATCGCCTTCACGAGTTCGATGCAGGCGATGGAGGCCGCACCGGCCCCGTTCACCACCATGCGCACCTCCGAAAGCTTGCGCCCGGTCAGCTCACAGGCGTTGATCAACCCGGCGGCGGCAATGATGGCGGTTCCGTGCTGGTCATCATGAAACACCGGGATGTCGAGTATTTCCCGCAGCCGCTGTTCGATGACGAAGCATTCCGGGGCCTTGATGTCTTCCAGATTGATGCCGCCATAGGTGGGGGCGATGACCCGGACTGTCTGGATGATTTCTTCCACGTCGGTCGAGTCGAGTTCCACGTCGATGCCATCAACATCCGCAAACCGCTTGAACAGCACCGCCTTGCCTTCCATCACCGGCTTGGCGCCGAGGGGGCCCAGGTCGCCAAGGCCGAGCACGGCAGTACCGTTCGAAATGACGGCGACCAGATTGCCCTTGGCCGTGAAATCATAGGCCTGTGCAGGGTCGCGGTGAATCACCCGGCAGGGTTCGGCGACACCCGGGCTGTAGGCCAGCGACAGGTCACGCTGTGTCACCATCGGTTTTGTTGCAACGATCTCGATCTTGCCCGGGCGTCCGGTCGAGTGGAAGATCAATGCTTCCTGATTGAGGCTGCGGTTGCGGTCATCGCTCATGGTGGTGCCTTGCGGTTCGGATGTCGCTGCATTTAGCGGAAAGGGTACATGGCGCCTTCGCGCCCTGTTGAATGGTTCTTTTTGCGCGCGGTTGCCTTGGCTGTCAAACCATTGCGGCTGTCAAACCTTTGCGGCTGGCGGAAAGGCGAGGCTGAAGGTGGAGCCTTCCCCCGGCGCACTCGTCAGCAGCACGCGCCCGCCCTGCTGTTCGACCATGCTGCGGACCAGGGCAAGCCCCAGACCCGTGCCCTGCCGGCTTCGCGTGCGGACATCGTCGACCTGGGTAAATGCCTCGAACACATCGGAATGGCGGTCGATCGGTATGCCGACACCTTCGTCGCGGACATGGATGCCTGCGCCGCCGTTCGTGTCCTGCGTGGCGTAAAGGTGGATGGTGCTCTGCGGCGGTGAAAACTTGATCGCGTTGGACAGCAGGTTGAGCATGACCTGCCGCATGGCCTGATCGTCACAATCGATCATGGGGTCGACCGTGTTCTTCTCGATGATGATCGCGATCTGATGCTGTTCGGCTTCCGCGCGCAGGATCCGCACGGCGGTCTCGATGATCTCCGATGTGGCTATGGCCTCAATCTGGAACACCCGTGCACCCCGCTCCAGTTTCGCGAGGTCGAGGATGTCGTTGATCATGCGCAGCAGGTGCGCGCCGCCAAGCGCCATGTCTTCTGCCGTCTGGACATATCGCGTGTCGCCGACAGGGCCGAGGGACTGTTTGCGGATCATTTCCGCACCGCCGATGATGGCGTTCAGCGGGGTGCGCAGTTCATGGCTCATGCTGGCCAGAAAGTCTGAAGTGGCCTGATTGGACCGCTCCGCCTTCCGGCGCTGTCGGGCGGCTTCCTCGGCAATCATCTGCAGCGCTTCCTGCTGGCGCAGTCCCTGCCTTTCCCGCACCAGCATGGCCGACACCAGACGATGAGTGACAAGGATCGACGGAAATCCCGTCACGATGGGGATCAGGATCGGCATGATGATCGAAATCGGCGCAGCGAAGTAGTCGAGGCCGATGATCTCGTAGACAATCAGGCAGGAAACGATCGAAAAGAGCGTGATCCCCGAGGTGACCATGGTCGCGCTCTTCATCACGCCATGCTCCTCCACCAGCCGTCTCGAAAACCGGCCGGCCGGGGTGTCGAGTGCTCTCAACTCCTGCTTTTCAGGTTCGGTGAGGGTCTCGGTCAGGGTTGTCACGACAGTTCGACCAGCTCCCGTGCCTCAACAAGTGAAACCGGCGCGGCGTCGAGCAGGCGTGCGGCCGCCCGTCTGTTGAACGTGCTGTCTTCTGGCGCCAGGGGGTCCGACGGACTGAGGCGCTGGTCGATCACCATGCGGGCGAGCAACATGCGGCGTGCATCACCACCACGCGATCCAAGAGTGGCACCTTCCCAGGCCATCAGTGCGGCAGTCACACTGTGGTACAGCGCGCTGGACACCTTGCGGGCCTGGGTCTCATCGCCACGACGTGCCACCTCCTCGGCCAGTGCCGTCGCACGATCCAGACTGTCCCCTGCGGTCTGGCGCAGTGCCGGGGGCAGGGCATTCGTCGACTTCAGGCGCGACGTGATGTCCGACGCCAGTGCCTTGTGCGCGCCGATCTTCGCCACCGCGCGGGTCAGGACGTCCAGCCCATTGATGTTGCTGGTTCCTTCCCACAGCAGTCCGATCTGTGAATCCCTGATCAGACGCGGGTTCACGAAGTCTTCGATGTAGCCATTGCCGCCACGCATCTCCATCGCGGCGGTGGCCACACCGGGGTTGTCGCGACAGGCGCGGAACTTGTAGAGGGGGGTGACGATCCTCAGCCGTGTCTCGGCATCCTTGTCACCGCCGTTCGCCGCCGCCATCTGCTGGGCGGCATAGGCGTACATGCTCAGGCTCTGTTCCGTAGGCACCATCATCTTCATCAGTTGCCGCTGGGCCAGTGGCATGTCCACGACCCGCTTGTCGAAGGCGATCCGGGTCTCAGCGGCAACCAGAGCCTCGTTCAGGCAGCGCCGCATCAGGGCCGCTGCGCGCACGCCGTGGCTTAGGCGTGACAGGTTCACCTGGGCCATCATCTGGCGGATGCCATTGTTGACATCGCCCACAGCCCAGGCTTGTGCGCCGTCCATGACGATCTCGCCCGACGCCATCGAATTCGTGCCCAGCTTGTCCTTCAGGCGCATGATCCGATAGCTGTTGCGCTCACCGTTCGGCAGGGTCTTCGGCATCACGAACAGACCGAGGCCACGGGTGCCGGCACCGCGCCCCTCCGGCCGGGCGAGCAGCAGAGCGACATCGGCGTCGGCATTGCTGCAGAACCATTTTTCCCCATACAATCGCCAGTGGTCACCTTCCTGCCGGGCAATGGTTTCCACCAGCCCGACATCGGAGCCACCGGCCTTTTCCGTCATGAACTGGGAACAGCGCAACATGGTGTCCGCGTCCTGCACCGCAATCCGGTCCGCGAACTCGCGCTGGATCATGTCATCACCGAAACGGCGCAGCATCGCCAGACCGGTGTCGGTCAGGCTGATCGGGCACATCAGACCGAACTCCGCCTGCACGAACAGATAGGTGAAGGCATATTTCGCGATGGGGGGTACGCGGTCGGGCCAGTCGAGCACACCATCGTCATGGCTCATCACATGCAGGCCGAATTCCGTGAAGGCGATCCGTTCCATCTCCCGATAGGCCGGGTGGTGTTCGATCCATTCCACGTCCCGCCCGAAACGATCCCTGTGATGCAGCTTCGGCGGATGGCGTTCGGCAACATCGGCCAGTTCATCCAGCCGCCCACCGGCGATCGCGCCCAGTCGCTGCAGGTGCGGCCACATGTGCTCACGCAGATCCTCAGGACAATAGACCTGCAGGACCGATTGCAGAGCATGATCGATCTCGAAGAAGTTCTGCCCGCGAACGTCCGTGGCCACCTTTGCCGAACTGATGCTTGTGTCGATGACTGGCGCGTTCATCCGGTTCTGTCGCTCCCCATTGAGTGATCCCCTGTCAAAGAATGCGACACAGACCGGTGCGGGCGCAACAGACTGCGCGCCGAGCCGTGCTTCAGGCTGTCCCGAACACGTACGGTTATGGTGTGATGCCCGTCGCCCCATGTTTCATTGTGAAACATCGCGTCGGATTTCAGGCTGTTATTGCTTGGTTTTCTGCCTGACGGTCCTCATCTCGGACTGGCATGGCTGTTGCGTCGCAGCATTCACCAGTTTTTCATCTGACCGTGGCTTCTATCTGGTTCACGGTCGCGCAAGCAGAGTGGAGGCCCGGCTTGGCCAACAAGGACCTCATCGGTGGCAATGTCGACGCAGCGTTCTCGTATGCGACCGACAAGAATGTGAACACCAGGGACGGCAAGGTCCGGGTTCACGAAGCCGATGTCGCGTCCAGGTCCGTCAGCAAGCTGCGTATCGAGGCCGAGAATGACAAGGACCCTCAGACGCTGGATCCGGGCGAGAAGATCAATTTCAGCTTCGTGGATGAGCGTGGTCAGACGATCAGCGTCAGCGACGCCAGGGTTGGTCAGTCGGCCAGCAGTGACGGCGCGGAAGATTCGGGCTTCCTGACAGCGGCCGGAAAGACTGCTGGCGGGGAAAAGATCGCTCTGTTGCTGGCATTCGATCTGGAAGGATTCGAGGCCGGGCATGCGTTCTTTGCACGCGATTCCGATGCGGAGAAGGCAGGCGCAGGCGAGGAGTCGGTTTCCATATCTTCCTTGGGAGCGGACCCGTCAGAAGCACCTGCCGACGACGATGCGGAGCCGCAGACACTCAACCGTGACCGCGGCAACCAGGCGTCGCGGACACGCGATGAAGATGAAACAGACAGCAGGGTTGGCCCCGACGATCAGGAGGTCGTTTCGCGCGGCTCCAGTCGAGGCACACTGACACAGGACCGTGGCAACAGGGTCGGACCGACAAGGGACGAGAGTGAAATGGCCAAGAAGCAGGACGATGCCGAAGAGACCGAGACCCGCGTGCCCAGTCGTGACCGTGGCAACCGCGTCGGGCCCGTAAAGGACGACAAGGAAGACAAGAAGGCGCAGGAAGAGGCCGAGAAGGCCGAGAAGGAAGCGGAAAAGAAGGCCAGGGAAGAGGCTGAGCAAGCCGAGAAGGCTGAGAAGGACGACAAGGGTGCCGACAGTGTCAGTGGCCGGGTCGATGCGACCTTCTCCTACGCCACTGGCGACAACATCGATGCCAAGGATGGCAAGGAAAAGGTCCACAAGGCGGACGTGGACTCTGGATCCGTCAGCAATCTGAGGATTGTCGCGGACAACGACAAGGACCCGCAGACACTTGATTCGAAAGAGAAGATCGACTTCAGCTTCACTGACGAGAATGGCGCGAAGGTCGAGGTCTTCGATGCGAAGATCGGTATGTCCAACAGCCAGAAAGGCGAGCCGGATACCGGCTTTCTGACCGCCGTCGGCAAGACAGCAGCAGGCAAGGAAGTCGCATTGCTGCTGACCTACGAGATAGCCGAGTTCAAGGCCGGGCAGGCGTTCTTCACTGATGACAAGGACGCCGAGAAGGGCGGCCTGGGCAAGAAATCAGTGTCCATCTCGACCCTCTCCGAGACCGGGGACGAAGATGAAGCTCAGGAACTGACCGGCGATTACCAGAACAATCTGATCGACGGCAAGGGTGGCGACGACACCATCAGCGGCGAAAGCGGCGACGACACCCTGCTGGGCGGTGACGGCAACGACGACATCAAGGGCGGCAGCGGTGCGGACAGCATTGATGGCGGCGCAGGCGATGACAGCCTGAGCGGCGAGTCACAGGATGACACGGTCTCCGGTGCTGCTGGCAATGACCAGATCAGTGGCGACAGCGGCGCCGACAATCTCTCGGGCGGTGAAGGCGATGACACGATATCCGGCGGCTCTCAGGATGACCTGATCGACGGTGATTCGGGTAACGACGACCTGCGCGGTGACAGCGGCAATGACACGATCAGGGGTGGTGACGGCAACGACACCATCGATGCCGGTTCCAACAATGATGAAGTTGACGGTGGCGCGGGTGATGACAGCATCACCAGCAACGATGGCAACAACACCCTGTCGGGCGGCGACGGTGCGGATACCATCTCCGGCGGTGCCAACAATGACCTGATCGATGCCGGGGCGGGCGATGATGTGGTCAACGCCGGTACCGGCAACGACACGATCAGCGCCGGGACGGGCAACGACACGCTTTCCGGTGGCGAAGGCGACGACCGGTTCATCGTTGGCGAAGGCAGTGGTGCGCTGTTTGGCGGAGGCGGCAACGACACGGCGGACTTCTCTGGCGTCGAAGGCGCGATTCATGACGAGGAAGCTGGCACGGTCACGGTCGGGGATCGGGTCTATACCCTGGATGGTATCGAGAATGTGGTCGGTGCCGAAGTGCCGGTGGAGAAGGATCCGCTGTTCACGGAAGGCAGCAATCTGGTCGATTTTGATGCGATCGACCCCGAGGATTTCCTGGCGGGCACCACGGACGCCGCGCTTGGCGGTGATGACACGGTATCACTTTCGGATCGTGAAGGTGGCAATGCGCGGATCTTCGCTGCTGGTGCAGGCAACGACCAGATCACGGGCCGCAGCCAGGATGATGAGGTCCTGGGTGAGGCCGGCAACGACATCCTGATCGGTGGTGCCGGGGGTGACACGCTGGACGGCGGCGATGATGACGACACCCTGCGCGGGGATGACGGTGCTGACAGCCTGGTCGGTGGAGCGGGCGCGGATCTGCTGCGTGGTGGTGCCGACGCGGACATTCTGGCGGGTGGTGACGGCAACGATGAAGTGCGCGGTGATGACGGCGATGACACCATCGATGGCGGTGCGGGCAACGACAACCTGCGCGGTGACCTTGGTCAGGACGAACTGACCGGTGACATCGGTGACGACACCCTGTTTGGTGCGGGCGGCGATGACATTGTTTCCGGTGGTCTCGGCAACGATCTGGTGCAGGGCAATTTCGACAATGACCTGCTGTTCGGCGGTGAAGGCGATGACACGCTGAACACCGGTGGTCAGGACGACACGGCCTATGGCGGTCTGGGCAACGACAGCCTGATCGGCTTTACGGGCAAGGACAGCCTGGATGGCGGCGATGGCGATGACAGCCTGCGCGGGGACATTCATGACGACACGCTGATCGGTGGTGCGGGGTCCGACAATCTGCGCGGTGGCATCGACAATGATCAGCTGTTTGGCGGCGACGACGCCGACTTTGCCGACGGTGAGGACGGCGACGATCTGGTTGACGGCGGCGAAGGCGACGACACCGTGCGCGGCGGCGATGGCGACGACACGATCGATGGCGGCAGCGGCAACGACAAGGTGCGTGGCGGCGGCGGCAATGACCAGATCACGGCGGGCCTCGGTGATGATTTCGTGAATGCCGATTCCGGTAACGACCTGGTCGACGGCGGGGCCGGCAATGACACGCTGCACGGCCTTGGCGGTTTCGACACCATCGATGCGGGTGAAGGCAATGACCTTGTTCGCGGCGGCCACCTGGATGATGTGATCTCAGGCGCGGCAGGTGATGACACGCTGGAAGGTGAGTCGGGTGATGACACGCTGGATGGCGGCGAAGGCACGGACGAACTGCGCGGCGGTTCCGGCAATGACGCGATCTTCGGCGGCCTTGGTGACGACTTCGTGCTGGCCGGTGAAGGCAACGACTTCGTTCAGGTCGGTGACGGGGCCGATGAGGCATTTGGCGAAGGCGGTGCGGATACGCTGATTGGCGGTGCCGATGCCGATACCCTTGTGGGTGGCGGCGGCGCCGACGTCCTCGAGGGCGGTGGCGGCGGTGACTTCCTCGACGGCGGCATCAACAAGGACACGATCAACGCCGGTGATGGCGATGATGTGGTGTTCGGTGGCTCCGATGATGATGTGGTCGATGCGGGTCTGGGTGATGACTTCGTCAATGGCGGTTCGGGCGATGACAGTGTGATTGCCGGTGACGGCGATGACATGGCGTTCGGCAGCAGTGGCCGCGACACGCTGGACGGCGGTGCGGGCAATGACACCCTGGGCGGCGGCATCAGTGCCGACCTGCTGCGTGGCGGTGCCGACGATGACGAACTGCATGGCGACGCCGGGTTCGACACCTTGTTCGGTGACGACGGGTTCGACCGTCTGCTGGGTGACAGCGGCGACGACCAGCTGTTTGGCGGTCTGGGCGACGACACGCTGGAAGGCGGCCTTGGCGACGACCTGCTGGACGGCGGTGACGGCTTCGACACGTTCCTGGTCAAGGCGGGCACCGATGGTTCATCCAACAATGACATCATCAACGACGTCGATACCGGCAACCGCCTGATCCTTGAGGGGTCCAGTGGTGGTCTGGAACTGGACGACGTCGATTTCGTCGACAATGGTGATGGTAGCTGGACCGCCAAGTTCCCTGACGGCGCAGGCTCAGTCACCTTCGACGAGACCGTGGTGACCCAGATCGACCTGTCCGACGGGCTGGGTGGCGTCAATGCCTCCATGCTCTACGACTCCGGTCGCGGCGCTTACGAGGTGTTCGACGAAGAGAACAACCTGCTGTTCCTGATGTAGGCCAGTTGCGTGTGGAGGATCAGTTGCCGACCGTGGCGACGACTTCCTCCACCGTGGCGCACAGCAGGGCAAGGTCGGCGGGTTCGGACAGGCGGTGGTTGCCTGCCTTGATGAAGTGGACGCGCACGTCGCGGGCAGCCAGTTTCTCGGCGATCCGCAACGAATGCTGCCAGGGCACGTCAGGATCCGCCATGCCGTGCAATAACCGCACAGGGACGTCGATGTTCAAGGACCCGTCATCCAGCAGGTGGTTGGCACGCCCGTCCTCGATCAGTTGGCGGGTGATGACGTATCCTTCCGGATCGTACTCGGATGGTACGCGGAGCATCCCCTCCGCCATGATCGTGGCCTGATGTTCAGGGCCGAGTTCCTCCCACATCCAGGTCGTGAAATCCGGTGCGGGCGCAATGCCGACCAGTCCGGCAATTCGCTGTGGGATGGCGAGTGCGAGTTTCAACATCACCCAGCCACCCATGGACGATCCGACGAGAATCTGCGGGCCTTCGGTCACTGCGGTAATGACGGCTGCCGCGTCCTCGGCCCAACGGCTGATACAGCCCTTGTCGGCGAAGCTGCCGGTGCTTTCGCCATGACCCAGGTAGTCGAAACGCAGGAACGCCCGGCCGGTTTCCTGGCAATACGCTTCCAGCGCCAGTGCCTTGGTGCCACCCATGTCCGACATGAACCCGCCACAGAACACAATGCCGGGTGTCTTCCCCGTGGTATGGTGGTAAGCGATGCTCTCTCCGTCGGCTCGCGGCAGTCTTTTCGGCGCGTTCGGCACTCTCGTCTCCTGGCCCAGTGACTTTCATGACCAACGAACCACCGATCCGGAACGCGGGCAACCCGTCTCAGACAGACCGTCCGCTGACGGTCCTGCAGGTCCTGCCCGCGCTGGTTACCGGCGGGGTCGAACGCGGTACAGTGGACATGGCTGCGGCCCTGTCGGTTGCCGGTCATCGGGCGCTGGTTGCCTCATCCGGCGGGCATATGGTGAACGAGGTGCAGCGCGCAGGCGGTGAGCACATCACCTTGCCGCTCAGATCCAAGAACCCCCTCGTCATGTGGCGCAACATCGACCAGCTGGCACGGGTGATCGCGGCGGAAAGGGTTGATGTCGTTCATGCCCGGTCACGTGCCCCGGCATGGAGCGCGCTGTATGCCTCACGCCGGACAGGCTGCCCGTTTGTCACCACTGTGCATGGTCCCTACAACGGCCAGAATGCCGTCAAGCGAGCGTACAACAGTGTCATGTTTCGCGGCGACCGGGTGATCGCGACGTCGGACTTCATCCGCCAGTACCTGAACGAATCCGCGCCCGATCTGCCCGAGGAACGCATCCGCGTGATCCCGCGTGGAGTGGACATGGCACAATTCGACATCGCGACCGTCACGCACGCACGCATGATCCAGCTTTCAGAAGCCTGGTCGTTGCCCGCAGGTGCGCCGGTGATCCTGGTGCCCGGACGTCTCGTCCGCTGGAAGGGACAGCGGGTGATGATCGAGGCACTTTCCCTGTTGAGCGACCCGGAGGCCGTGGTCGTCTTTGCAGGCGGCGATGTGGGCCATGAAGCCTACAAGCTGGAACTCCGCAGGATGGCCCAGCACCTGGGCGTTGAATCGCGGGTGCATTTCGTCGGTACCTGCCGCGACATGCCTGCAGCTTACGCACTTGCCAGCGTGGTCGCCTCGACATCGATCGAGCCGGAAGCGTTCGGTCGTGTTGCGGTCGAATCCCAGGCCATGGGGCGGCCAACAGTCGTCACCGGTATCGGTGGTGCCATGGAAACCGTTGTGCCCGACGAGACCGGATGGTGGGTGGAACCCGACAATGCCGCCGATCTGGCACGTGCGGTCGAAGTCGCCATCGGTCTGGACCAGTCAGAACGTGACGCGCTTGCCGCCCGCGCCGTCGCCCACATCAGTGCCAATTTCACCAAGACCCTGATGGGGCAGCGCACCATCGACGTCTACAATGAATTCGTCGGCGCCTGATCAGGGCAGGGGCACATCCGCAGCGCTGAAGGCCGTTTTCTGCCGCTCGGCCATCTTGTCTACATCGAAGCCTTCGATCAGTTCGTGGAACAGCCGGTACCAGTTTATCTCCGACTTCAGATGCAGGAACACGCCACCCAGGCCGATGGCTGCCCGGTCCATGAACACGAACTCGCGGGGGGGAGTGACACCGCCGCGTTCCTTCAATTGCCGGTGGACCTTCTCTGCCACATCCTTGCCGTAGACACCGTTGTCGTCGAATTCCTGAATGCGGCGCGGCCGGTCCTCCAGCAGCGGGGCATAGACGAACGCGGCCCAGAGGTTCAGCGTTTCGATGACGTCCTTGTTCAGCCCGCCAAAGCCCCAGCTTTCGTAGGCGTGCACGGCCAGCGCCTCGTCCCCGTCGCGCAGCGCGCAGTAGAGGTCGATGACACCCTTCACGAATTTCGGCTGGAAAGTACGAATGCAGCCATAGTCGAGCAGGCTGATCGTCTGGTCGTCGCGCACGGTGTAGTTGCCAAGGTGCGGGTCACCATGGATGACGCCGTAGTAATAGAACGGCACGTACCAGGCTCGGAACATGTTGTGGGCGATTGCATTTCGCACCTCCAGCGGTGACTCGCTGTAGGTCATCAGCCGCTGGCCATCCAGCCAGCTCATGGTCAGCAGGCGGTCGGTCGAAAGCTCGGGCACGACATCGGGCACGTGAACGCCGTCTTCACTGGCCAGCATCTCCTGATACAGGCGCGTGTGCCGGGCCTCCAGACGGTAGTCCAGCTCCTCGCGCAGCCGGTCGCCGATTTCGGTGTGGATGTGGCTGGTGTCGATGGACTTGTCGTAGCGGCGGTAGATCGAGAAGATCAGCTTCAGCTGCCGCAGATCGGCCTCGACGGCGGATGACATGTCCGGGTACTGCAGTTTCACGGCCAGCTTGCGTCCGTCATGGTCCGTCGCACGGTGAACCTGGCCAAGCGATGCTGCGGCTGTAGCCTCCCGCTCGAACTCGGCGAATTGCTTCTGCCAGCCCGGACCCAGTTCGGTTGTCATCCGCCGCTTCACGAAGGCCCAGCCCATGGCCGGCGCGTCGGCCTGCAACTGTGCCAGTTCCTGGGCGTATTCCTTGGGTAGTGCTTCCGGGATGGTGGACAGGATCTGCGCCACCTTCATCAACGGCCCCTTCAGGCCGCCAAGGGCGGCGCGCAGGTCCTGCGCATGCACGTTCCGGTCGATTTCCATGCCGAGGTAGCGTTCACCGGCCAGCTTTGCCGCCAGCCCACCGACGGAGCGTCCGACCCGCGCGTAACGCATCACCTGTCCGCCAATGGTATTCCGGTCATTCGCCATCGCGCGCGCATCCTGTGTGGTTTCCGATCACCTTACGGATATGGCAGCGCAATGGTTCAGCACCAAGGGGGCAGGGCGACAGGTCGCGGGCCAGGGGGTGGTTGCTGGCCGCGCTGGCTCAGCCGCCGTCGCGTTCACCCGCCACGGTCAGGCCGAAGCGTTTCAGGGCGTCGACCGGGGCCTGGGGGGCGGCCAGCGCGGCGGATCGCATCAGGACGATGCTGATGCGGCGGTTGGAATCGGCGTAAGGGTCTTCGGGCATCAGCGGGTCCTGATCGGCCTTGCCGGTGACCTGGTCGATGCGATGTGTCGGCACCCCGACGGAGATCAGGGCGCGGCGGCTGGCGTTGGCGCGGTCCGCCGACAGTTCCCAGTTGCCGTATCCATTGGTGGAGCGATAGGGCGTGGCGTCGGTATGGCCGGTGATCTTGATCTTGTTGGGCAGGGTGGCGACGACGCCGGAGATCAGGCGCAGCAGATCCGAGGCATGACCTTCCAGCGATGCGCTGCCTTTCGGGAACATTGACCGACCGCCCTGATCGACCAGCTGGATGCGCAGGCCCTCATTGGTCATGTCCACCATCAGGTTCTCCGCCAGTTCCTGAAGTTCTTGCGGTGAGTCCTTGATGGCCTGTTCGATGGCGTCCATGGCTTCGTTGAACGATTCCTGCTCGCGCTTTGCCAGGGCATCGGCGATGTCGTCCTCGCCGGGGTTGCCCTTCTTGCCCCGTTCCGCGCCAACTTCTGCGATCTCGTTGTTCGACAGGCCTTCATGATCGATCTCATCACCGGCGGCATCGAACTTCTTGCCGTCCTCGTGCATTTCCTCATCGGCTTCGACATCACCGACCGAGACAATGACGGTCGGCAGGCCATTGTCGGATATCCGTGACCCTTCCCGCACCATCGTCTGGCCGCCCAGAGCGCCACCGGAGCCGGAGTTCGACTGCGACACGGCAGAAGGTGCGAAATAGTCAGCGAGACCGCTCTTCTGCTCATCCGTGGTCACGTTCAACAGCCAGAGCAGCAGGAAGAACGCCATCATCGCCGTCACGAAGTCGGCGTAGGCCACCTTCCAGGCGCCACCATGATGACCATGGCCGCCCTTGACGACTTTCTTGATGATGATCGGCTGCGGATGATTTTCGGCCATGATCCCGGCATGTTGTCAGGTGATAAAGGGGGCGTTCGCGTCAGACCTTCGGCGCATTCTCCACCGCTTCTTCCAGTTCGCTGAAGCTGGGGCGTTCGTGGCTGTAGAGGGTCTTGCGCGCAAACTCGACGGACACGGCCGGGGCGTAGCCGTTCAGGTACGCCAGCATGCCGGACTTCAGGCACTGGTAATACTTGGCTTCCGATTCGACGTAGTTCTCCATCGCCTTGCCCATCGGCGCAACAAATCCGTACGCGAGCAGGATGCCGAGGAAGGTGCCCACAAGCGCCGCGGCGATCAGGCCACCAAGTACCTCGGGTGGCTCGGAGATGCTGCTCATGGTCACGATCACGCCCAGCACGGCGGCGACAATGCCGAACGCCGGCAGGCCGTCACCAACCGTGGTGATGGCCGATGCAACGGCATGCTGTTCATGGTGATGGGTCTCGATATCCTCATCCATCAGCGCTTCCATCTCATGCGCGTTCTCCGTGCCCATGGTCATCAGGCGCAGGTAGTCGCAGACGAATTCGACAGCATGGTGATTCTTCATGAAGTTCGGGAACGCCGTGAAGATGGAACTTTTCTCCGGGTCCTCGATATGCGCCTCAAGCGCCAGCATCCCCTTGGCCTTGGCCAGGCGATATATCGTGTACTGCATGGTCAGCAGTTCCACATAGGCCGCCTTGTTGTAGGGCTGGCCCTTCAGGATCTTGCCGATGGACTTGAAGACGCCGAAGATCACGGTCTTCGGATTGGAAATGACGAAACCGCCAAATGCCGCGCCGCAGATGATCAGAACCTCAAGGGGCTGGACCAGCACGGCGAAGCTGCCGTGAGGCAGATAGCCACCCAGAACCGACCCGATAACGATCAGAACACCGACAATAAAGAACATGAGACGCACCGCCCTGTTTGTTCGCAGGACAGCACTCTGGGACATTCACGGTTAAGATCACGTTAGCGAAGAAGGGGGGGCGGACATCATTTCCTGAACTTATTCCGCAATGACAGGGTTTTCCGCGCGTGCTCAATTGGTAAACTCTCGCACGACAATGCAGATTCCAGGGGTGGGGAGCGCCATGACGGTTACGCCGCGTGAAATACGGGATGCGATGGGTTGCTTTGCCACCGGGATCACGGTCATCACCGCGCTGGACGCTGATGGTCGGCATGTGGGACTGACCGCGAATTCCTTCAATTCGGTCTCGCTGGACCCGCCGCTGGTGCTGTTCAGCCTGGATCGGCGGGCGAACTGTGTGGACGCCTTCAGGACCGATCTGGGCTTTGCCGTGAATGTGCTGGGCGAGGAACAACAGGCCGTATCCAACCATTTCGCGTCGAAGGCGGACGACAAGTTCGCTGACCTGGAATTCGACTGGCAGGTGGGGGGCAACGGCTGCGCCCTGCTGGACGGGGCGATCGCCAGTTTCGAGTGTGTGACGGATGCCTTGCATGATGGCGGTGACCACGTGATCGTTGTCGGTCGGGTGACCCGGCTCAATCGGGTCGAAGGCGCATCACCGCTGCTCTACTTTCAGGGTCAGTACGCAGGCCTGGAAGGCTGAAACCACAGTGTGACGTCACTGGCTGATCAATCGGCCTCGACCGTGTTGCAGATGTTGCGCAATGCCGCCCATTCCTGCGCCGTCATGATGCCTTCGGTCCCCTTGGCCTGCGCCTGCATGTTTGTCACCCGGTCGGTCGGGCTGGGATGGCTTTGCAGATAGCGGAGCACCGTCTGGTCCTGTTCCGTCCTTTCCGGGTCCTGAGCTGCGCGGTCAAAGAAGGCTATCAGGCCGTCTGTGCGAACATTCAATTCGTTCAGACGTTCCACCGCGAACCTGTCTGCCTGTCGTTCCGCGTCGCGGCCATAGGACTGGCTGGCCAGCAGAGTGGCCAACTGCCCGCCGACACCCCCGGTCGTGCCGGGGATGAACACGGAAATGGCTGCGTCGATGGCGCTGTCGCGAATGATCCGCTCGACGCCGTGGCGATGCGCAACATGGCCGATTTCGTGCGCCAGGACGCCTGCGACTTCCTCCCCCGACTGCGCCTCGTCAATCAGGCCGCGGAAGATCATGATCTGGCCGCCGGGGAAGGCCATGGCGTTGACCAGATCGTGCGGTACGACCTTCACCCTGGGCGGCGGATCCAGGTCCTGCCCGACCGTCAGGTCATCGGTCAGCCGTTGCAGAACGGTCAGACCGGCGGCATCGACGCACGATTTCTGCGTGTCGGGCATGAACATCGCGAATGCCTGCCGGGTTTCCTCGCCAAATTCCTCTTCGATGGATGCCGGAACCAGCGCGGCCAGCAGGGTCACGATCAAGGGCAGGGCGGCAATGACGATCAGGACGCCGACACTGACACCGCCGACGCCGATCGCAAGCCTGCGCATGTCGCGCCTGACCCCACCGCGCCGGTTGCTGAAGACACCGGGCATGGCGTCACGGGCCTGAGCGATGACGGCCGGGTCCGCAATGATCAGGCGCGCGTCTGGCAGGCTGGCATGGCTGAACCGGACGCGCTTGCCACCATCGCTGTGATCCACAAGATCAAGCCCGGCCACGTCCCACAGGTAGGTATGTCCCGGCGCGCGGAACGTGATCCCGACCGGCGATATGCCCACCTGCACGTCATGTTCACGTGCAGAGGTGCCGTCCAGAAAGATCGCTGGGTTCTTCATTGAGTCCTGTCGCGCCTTGCTGCTGTGCCTGTCGCAATCCGGTTTCAGATACCGTCCACGCCAAGCACGGCATCCAGCCCGTCGCCTGGTCCGTGGTGGCGATCATGCACCTGGGCAATGCTCTCCACATCCATCGTGCCAACGATCGCGGTGGTTTCGAAGAGGTATTCGACGAACTTGTAGTCCACGAAATAGAGATAGGCCGCGTAACTGACGGGTCCAAACAAGGGGATCAGCAGGAACAGCGGCACGGCAGAGAACAGGATCTGATCGAATCCGTTGCGGTCGTCCGTTGTCAGGCCGGAAAGAATGCCGAACCCGATTGTCGAGACCAGGAACACGAGCCCGTAGACGATCAGGCCTGCCACCAGGCCACCAAGGAAATAGATGCCGACCACATGCATCGGGCGCAGCATCGAACTGAACCGCAAGCTGCCGAGCGATGTCTTGCGCAGCTGGTAGCTGGAGGTGAAGCCTTTCCACCACGACAGCGAGAGACCACCGGAAAACGGGATCAGCAGCCAGCAGATGATCCAGCGGCCAAAGATGTCGCGTGCTCGCCCCTGATAGACGAATTTTTCTGACCCGACAGACATGTTGCCTATCAGATATCGCTGGGTCGCAACCGTTATCAGCGGATAGGCCAGCCCGAGAGTCAGGATCGTCAGGACCAGCGGCAGGGCGACCTTGGCGATATAGCCACCGGTTGATCCGGTCATGCCGCAGCGAATGCCGCGCCAGCTGGTCCGCCGCACCATGTAGCGGTGACGGCGATAGATCGCCAGCAACCCGAAGATCGTGAACAGGGGATACAGCGCCAGAAGCCAGGCGACCGGACCGAACCGGGGACCGGCAAGGGACAGGATCAGGAACTGCAGTCCCCAGAAGGTGATCGCCAGCAATGTGCCCGCGATGACGAAGCCGATGAACAGCTCGATCCCGCGCCCCGCATACTCCAGCCTGCTGCCCCCCAGCGACAGGTGGCTCCAGATGAAGCGACGGACATTCGTGCGGGACCAGAACCAGTAGATGCCGAGAGTCATGAACATCAGCAGGACGTCGCGACCGAGCATGCGGCGGAACTGCTTGCGTGTGCCATGGAATTCAAGGGTCAGAGCCGCTTCTCTGGCACCGCCATCGCCAGCCGGTGCTGCATCAGTGGTCGCGGAAGTGTCTGGCACCGAACTGGCCCCGGACGGCAGAGCCGGTTCCGGCCAGCCGGGTTTCGCATCGTCGTTCATCGTTCGCCTCTCGGTTCCGACTGGCGCAGAGGACCAGCATGTCGTGTGCAGGAGGCTATCGCCTGCAACCGTCATCCGCAAGACACGTGCGCCTGCCATTGTTGGCAACCTGCACCCGTGCGCGTAGATTCGGTTTCCCTGTCCCGGAGGAAGCAACGATGAACGATCTGACCCACCGCGAAGGACGCAATGAACCGTCTTCGATGTTCTTCTGGCCGACGGCAGATCGCCCCGTCGCGCGGCGTGGGGAAGGGATCTACATCTGGGACGATGAGGGCAGGCGCTATGTCGATGCCAGTTGCGGCCCCCAGACAACCAATGTCGGACATGGCAACGCTTACGTCATCGACGCGCTGAAAGCACAGATGGATGACATCTGCTACGCCTTCCGGACACATTTCAAGAATGGCCCTGCCGAACGTCTGGCGGACCGGCTGGCAACCCTGGGCGCGCCGAAGGGGCTGACCCGGGCGTTCTTCTGTTCTGGTGGATCGGAGGCGGTGGAAGGCGCAATCAAGCTGGCAAGGCAGGTGGCCATCGCACGCGGGGAAGGGACGCGCCACAAGATCATTTCCCGCATCCCGTCCTACCATGGCTCCACCCTGGGGGCGCTTTCGCTGACCGGTGACCCGGACATGTTCGCGCCCTTTGCGCCGATGATGCCGAACCAGCCGAAGATACGCGCCCCGTTCGTGATCGAGCGCGCGGCGGGCGTGTCGGAGGATGAATCAGCGCTCGCCTATGCCGATGAGCTGGAGACGGCGATCATCAACCAGGGGCCATCGACGGTACTCGCCTTCATCGTCGAACCGGTTGGCGGTGCGGCTACCGGGGCGCTGACCCCGCCGGACGTCTATTACCAGCGCATCCGCGACATCTGCGACCGCTACGGGCTGCTGCTGATCTATGATGAGGTCATGTGCGGGTCCGGTCGGACGGGCAGGTATCTGGCCGCGGAACACTGGCCTGCGAATCCCGACATCGTTGCCATGGCCAAGGGACTGGCCGCGGGGTATGTGCCGCTTGGCGCGGTCATGGCGCGGGGTGATCTCGTGTCCCTGGTTGAGGACTCCGGCGGCTATGCGCATGGCCACACATATTCGGCCAGTCCGTTGGCCTGCGCCGCCGGTATCGCGGTGCTGGACGTGCTGATGACACATGATCTGATCAGCAACGCCGCGCGCATGGGCGCAATCCTGAAGGCCCGGCTGGAAGGGCTGGCAGACCGGTTTCCCTTTATCGGCGAAGTGCGCGGCAAGGGCCTGATGCTCGGGTTCGATGTGATGGCGGATCGCGAAAGGCGCATTCCCCTGCCGCCAGAACTGGGGGCGGGCAATGCCATTGCCCAGGCCTGTTACGATCGGGGCCTGATCATCTATTCGCGTCGCATGCTGGGCGGGCTGCGGGGCGATCATTTTCTGGTGACGCCGCCCCTGAATGTGACAGAGGGAGAGATCGACATGATCATGGACCTGCTGACCCAGGCGCTGGATGACTTTGCACCGACCGTCGCGGGGGCGCTGAAATGAGTGTCGCGGGCAAGGTCATCCTGATCACCGGTGCCGCGAGCGGAATTGGCAAGGCGCTGGTGGAGGGGTTTCTGGCAGACGGTGCCATGGTCATGGCCGTGGATCTGGATGAGGCGGGGCTGGCCGCGCTGTCCGGCGACAATCTGCTGGCGCACATGGCGGACGTTTCCGATGCGGAGGCGTCGGCCAACATGGTGCTGCTTGCTGCCTCGCATTTCGGGCAGCTGGACGCGCTGTTCAACAATGCCGGTATTGGGGTGCGGGCCAGGGTGACGGAGCATGACCCGGTGGATTTCGAGCGGCTGATCCAGGTCAATCTGATCGGCCCGTTTCTGGCCATGCGCGTGGCCATGCCGATGATGGCGGCACAGGGCGATGGCCACATCATCAACATTCTTTCGCGTGCGGGTGAGGCTGGGGCGACGGGCCTTGGTGCCTATGGCGCATCCAAGGCCGGTCTCTACACGCTGACGCGCACCGCAGCGCGGGAAATGCTGGGGACGGGAGTGCGGATCAACGGCCTGATCCCCGGTCCGACGAAATCGGGCATGAACCCCAAGGCGCCGCAGGACCCGGCCGACGTCTACCCCACCGCGCGCTGGATGGTGGAGACGGGTGCGGACGGCCAGACAGGCCGGGTGTTCTGGAACAGGCAGGAATACCTGATGTTCGATGAGGGCAATGTGTCCTTCAGCAGGGAGATCGCGTGATGGGTGCCGGGAGATCATGTGATGGATGATGTCCAGCGAATGCTGATCGAGCGGTCCTGCGAACGGTTGCAGGCCGCCTATTGCCATGTGATCGACCATGGAACGGCGGCGCAGGTGGCGGACCTGTTCACCGAAGATGGTGTATGGGCGACAGGCAAGCGAGAGTTCGCGGGCATCGATGCGGTGCGCGAGAATTTCCAGAAGCGGCAGGACAACAAGGCCCGGCGGTCGCGCCATGTCTGTTCCAACCCCCTGATCGAGGTGCTGGATGCCGACAATGCGACAGGCACGGTCTACCTGATCCTGTACCGCCATGACGACCCGGACGATGCCCGTTCGCGACCTGCCGCCTTGCCGGAAATGGTCGGTGCCTATCGTGACACGTTCCGCCGGACGGATGCGGGCTGGCGCTTCAGCCGCCGCGATGTGGTGGTGGATTTCACCTGATCACGGTCTGGCCTCCGCTGCGTCCGGAATCAGACCCTTCGGATAGAGCAGCCAGAGGCTCAGGGATCGGTTCATGCTGCCGGCGAGACGGGCGGCCTCATCACCGGCACCCAGGAAGAAATCGGCCCGCCGCGGCCCCCGGATGGCACCACCAGTATCCTCGGCAATCGCCAGGCGGGTGATGGCTGGATCGCTGCCCTGCGCCGGGGCAGACACGAACATGGGCAAACCCAGCTGCCAGGCTTTCCGGTCAACGGCGATGGAGCGCAGCGGCGTCAGCTGAGTGCCCGCCGCGCCGATGGCCCCGGTGACCCCCGTGCGTTCCTGAAAGAACACGTAGGACGGATTGCGATCCATCATGGCGTCCGCCTGATCGGGGTTGGCTGACAGCCACTGGCGGATTGCCTGCATCGACATGTCTTCGCGGCGGATTGCACCGACTTCGATCAGGTCCCGCCCGATGGCGCGATAGGGCTGACCGTTCTGTGCCGCATAGCCAACATGGGCGATATCTCCGCCCGGCAACGCGATCCGGCCCGAGCCCTGGATCTGCAGGAAGAACAGATCCACGGGATCTGACAGCCAGAAGATCGGGTCCACAATGTCCGAAAGTGCGCCTTGCCGGATCGCCGTCCGGTCGGGATAGGGTTCCAGATCCTGTCCATTGATCCGGCCCGCGATCCGGTTGCCTTTCAGGTCCGGACGGAATGCACCCAGATCGACGCTGATCAGATCATCGGGGCGGGGCAGGATCGGAACTTCAAAGCCGGATGCCATGTCGCGCCGCCCCGCATAGGTCGGTTCGAAATAGCCGGTCAGGAGACCGGGACCATCCGCTTTCAGGATCCAGACATCGAAATGGTCCTGCAGGAATCGATGCGTGATGGCCTGGCCGCTGGCCAGTTCCGCGCAGGTGGCCTGCATCGCTGTGGCCACGTCGCCCTTGCGCCATTTCCATCGTCCGCAATGGCGCAGCCAGGATGGGGTAACGTCGCCAACCGCATCATCCGCCCAACCGGGAAGGTCATCGAAGCTGCCCCGGACGAGGCTGTGCGCGTCGGGCGCCTTGCCTTCCCTTTCCGGCTGCGGCACCAGGACCACGATGACAATGAACAGGCAGATTGCCGTGATCAGGCCGACAGCGGCAATGATCCGCCCGCTGTTCACGATCATTGGGCGACGGGGGCCGGGTCGTTCAGGTCGATCACGCGGTCATTGTCGAGGAACGACAGGTTCGCCGACCGCAAGCGTTCCGCATCCTCATCGAACAGGAATGGCAGCAAGGCATAGCGGGTGCCACGGGTCACCGGCAGTGCCTCATGCAGGACGCCGCATCCGAACACCACCGCGCCCCCGGTCGGCGCGCGATAGCGATGGTCGACATATTCGGGAAACCGAAGTTCGCCGCCATCGTATTCTTCCGCATTCAGATTGATCGTCACGGCAAAGCGGCGGTGCGCCGTACCCTTTGTCGTATTGTCGCGATGGGCGCGGAAGAACCCGCCCGCCTGCTCGTCGTAGCAGGCGACCAGATAGCGTTCCAGCCGGGTCGCATTGAAGTTGAAGGCGCGGAATATAAGGGGGCAGAGGCGGCGGTTGATCGCCTCCCGCACTTCGGCGCGCAGGGCCGTGTCTTCGATGATGCAGTCGGACCGGCGCTTGAAGCGGCTGTCCATGATGCCGACCGTGCGGCCATCGACTTCACGCATGAAGCCGCTCGCTGACCCGCCGGTGGTCTTGTAATAGTCGATCAGCCGCTTGCAGAATTCGACGGGAATGACATTGGGCACCACCAGCACCGGGGCCTGGCCACCGATCACCTGCGACGGGGCACGCGGTGGAATCTGGTCCAGCATGCCATGCAACCGGTCTACCAGGGTCCCGGTCGGGGCAAGCGCCTGAAAGCCGACCACCCGCACGCTTTCGTCGATCACGTAAGCGCCGTTCAGCAGCCGGGGTGGAGTGTCGCCGTCGCGGGCTGTGACCATGCGGAACTTCCGCGCGATCGCGCCATCGGCATCCCGGAACAGCGTGATGGGCAGGTCGATCCCGTCCTGCCTGGCATCCATCGATGCGTCAGGGCCATGGACAACGCCAAAGACGTGGATGCCTTTCGAGCGGAAACCGCCAAGCGTGTCGGCCAGCACCCGCCGGACGCCCGCGCGTTCGCCACCATTGAGAAAGACCAGCACCGCACGGTGCCCGCCAATCGTGTTGAAATGGAACGACGGGTTTACGGTCGATGGGGCAGTGAAGTCAGGCGCCGGATCACCCGGCTGCAAATGCTGGGACGGCGTTGCCATCGGTGTGATCCTGTCAGTGGGCTGAACGGGTCGCGATCAGTTCCCAGTTCGGATCGCTGGACCGCGTGTCGCGTGCAAAGGTCCAGATCTCGGTCAGCGTATTGACGTCGTTCGGGTCGCCCGCGATGACACGTCCTTCTGAATCCTTGGTCGCCGAGATCATGCTGGACACGAACTTTACTGTCACTTCCGCCATCTTCGCTTCCGTCAGCTCCGCCTCGACGATTTCCGCCTGCTTGATGCCGACCAGCGTGGTTTCCTGTGTATGGTCCGCCGCCTCACGCGCATCAATGGCGTCAGCAAAGCTCTTGTAGACCTTGTCGGCCAGCAGGGGCTGCAGGGTCTGGCGATCCCCGGCAGCAAAGGCGACGACAATCATCTCGTAGGCCGAGCGTGCGCCGTCCGCGAACGTGCGGCGGTCGAAATTGCGATCGACCTCACGTATGGCATGCAGGCTCTTGTCCAGCGGGGACGCGTCCTCCGGTAGCGGCAGATCATCCTGCATGTCCAGCTGCGGGTTCTGGTCCCGACCGGGCAGGTCGATGACGTTGTCACCACGGTCATCAGCACTTTCAGCCGGGTCCTGACCCAGGCCGCGAATGCTTGATCGTGGATTTTCCTGCTCATGCCCTGTACGACGGCCAAGCGTGTTTCGCAGCCGCAGAATCAGAAACGCTGCGATCATGCCGAAGATGACGATCTCGAAAATCGGGAATCCGTTACCCATATTCCACTCACTGGCACGTGTGCCGAGGGTTGATGCCGACCCTGGCGGGCGGGCTTTACTGGAAACAACATAGGCCGCGGAACCCGCGCGAACAAGCCATGCCCTTGCTATTCCTTTTGCTGTTCATCGGCACACCGATCATCGAGATCGCCGTGTTCATACAGGCCGGTGATCTGATTGGTCTCTGGCCGACCCTCGCCATTGTGCTGATCACTGGTGTCGCAGGCACGTTTCTGCTGCGGACACAGGGCTATGGTGTGATCGGACGCATCCGCACCCAGGTTGATGCGGGGGAGCCACCTCTGTTCGAAATGTTCGAAGGCCTGTGCATCTTTGCCGCGGGCCTGTTGCTGCTGACCCCCGGTTTCGTGACGGACAGCATCGGTTTCCTGCTGTTCCTGCCCCCGTTTCGCAGGTTGATCGCCGGTGTCGTTGCCCGCCGCGTGAAGGTGCAGGTTCAGGGCGGCGGGTTTC
The DNA here is from genome assembly GCA_029210175.1 of Minwuia sp. Classification (GTDB taxonomy): domain Bacteria; phylum Pseudomonadota; class Alphaproteobacteria; order Minwuiales; family Minwuiaceae; genus Minwuia. The sequence continues at coordinate 58,360 of JARGPL010000035.1, forward strand.
ACGGATCGCCGCATGGTGGCCAGGGGCCTGGCGGCACGCATCCGCGGGGTGGCCCTGACCGAGGTCAGGGCGGTGGCCCCATCATCGATGGTGAATATGAAACCGTCGATCCGGATCGCGACAAGCTGCGCTGATCAGGCAGGCCGCAGGCCGTCCGATGCCATGTCAGACATCGGACGAGCATTTCATTCAGCGGGTGAAGTGTTCCAGTTCGCGATCGGCATTCATGCGCTGCTGCGTCGCGGCATTCTTCATCGCCTTCTGCAGCTTCTCGAATGCACGAACCTCGATCTGGCGGACACGCTCACGGCTGACGCCATATTCCTGGCTCAGGTCTTCCAGGGTAAGCGGATTGTCCTTCAGGCGACGCTCCGTAAGGATATGCCGTTCCCGCTCGTTCAGGGTCTTCATGGCCCCTGACAACATGGCGCGGCGCTGATCCAGTTCCTCGGAATTGCCAAGGGTTGTTTCCTGGTCTTCGGATTCGTCGGTCAGCCAGTCGACCCATTCCTCATCACCATCAATGCGCAGCGGCGCATTCAGTGAATGGTCAGGGGCCGCCAGGCGGCGATTCATGTCGATGACTTCCTTCTCCGACACCTGCAGGCGGGTGGCGATGGTGGTCACGGTATCGGGGTGCAGGTCGCCGTCTTCGATCGCCTGCAACTGACCCTTGATCTTGCGCAGGTTGAAGAACAGCTTTTTCTGAGCCGCCGTCGTGCCCATCTTCACCAGCGACCAGGACCGCAGGATGTATTCCTGAATGGAGGCCCTGATCCACCACATGGCATAGGTTGCCAGACGGAAGCCACGTTCGGGATCGAAGCGCTTCACCGCCTGCATCATGCCCACGTTGCCTTCGGAAATCAGTTCCTGCACCGGCAGGCCATAACCGCGATAACCCATGGCGATCTTGGCCACCAGGCGCAGGTGCGACGTCACCATCTTGTGCGCGGCTTTCATGTCTTCATGTTCCGTCCAGCGCTTGGCGAGCATGTATTCCTGCTCCGGCTCCAGCATCGGGAACTTGCGGATCTGGTCGAGGTACTGGCTCAGGCTTCCCTCCGGCGTGATCGCCGGCATTGTCGAACGTGCAGCCATGATTTCTTCTCCCTCTTGCAGACAGCGACCGATCACGTGTCTGCGCGACGCCTCATCGCGCCACAGTCTTCCAAACGAACGTGTTTCAGAAAAACCTCAGTCAAACAACTGATTGTGGCCGGAGTTTGTTCCGTCTGTGACGAAATATCCCTCTCTCCGGCACCTTCTCCATTTGGGGGCTGATGCCGAACTCCGCAACCCGCACCGTCAGATTTCTACGGTTGTCCGCATGGTCTGGATCAATGCAGCCATGTCGGTCGGCAGGTCGGCTTCGAAGGACAGCGTCTTGCCTGTAACGGGGTGCACGAAGCCGAGCCTGAAAGCGTGCAGGGCCTGACGCGGGAATGCCGCAATGGCTTCCGCTGCTGCGTCCGACATGCGGGCCAGGCGTTTCCGCCGCATGCGGCCATAGGTCGGGTCGCCGATCACAGGGTGTCCGATATGGCTCAGATGAACGCGGATCTGATGTGTTCGGCCGGTTTCCAGGGTGCAGCGCAACAGCGACGTTGCCTCCCCGAAAGCCTCCACCAGCCTGTAATGCGTGATCGCGTGGCGGCCGCCATGTTCCAGCACGGTCATGCGTTTGCGGTCGCGGTTGTCGCGGCCCATCCGCTCATTGATGGTGCCGCGGCTGGTGGCGGGCCTGCCCCGGACGAGTGCCAGATAGGCCCGGTCGATATCATGGGTCTCGAACAGGGTGGCGAGGCCCCGGTGCGCCACGTCGGTCTTCGCCGCGATCATGACCCCCGATGTTTCCTTGTCGAGCCGGTGCACGATGCCGGGGCGACGCACCCCGCCAATGCCGGACAGGCTTTCGCCGCAATGGGCGATCAGGGCATTGACCAGGGTGCCATCCGCATTCCCTGCTGCCGGATGCACGACCAGGCCCGCCGGCTTGTTGATGACGATCAGGTGGGCGTCTTCGAACAGGACCTCCAGCGGAATATCCTGCCCCTTCGGGATCGGATCGACCGGCGCATCCGGGGCCATGGTCAAGACCTCAGTCGGTTTGACCCGATAGGACGCGTCCAGTATCGTCCGGCCATCCGCGGTGACGCGTCCCTGTTCGATCAGGGCCTTGCAGCGGCTGCGCGACATGTCGGGCAGGGCGCTCGCGAGGACGCGGTCGATCCTGTCCCCCGCCATATCGTCGGTGACGGTAATTTTCTCGATATCGGGTTGCAGCATGTCAGAGCCAGATCAGCCGAATTTCAGGGTGCTCAAGATTGTCGTGGCGGTCCTGGGCATTGCCATTCTGGCCATGACCGGAATCATCATCGTAACCGCGATCGATCGCCTGGGCGACAGCCCGGTGGATGAAAGCCCGCGCGAACCTGCCGCAGCTGTTGCTCCGGCGGTGGTGCCTGACATGCCCGAACCGTCGGCGGGAACGTCCTGGACCCATGTCCTGATGCCTGATTCGGCCGGCGAGATCGTTGAAGGCACGTTGTCCGGCACCGTTCTGATGATCATCACCGAGGACGCTGGTGAGGACCGCCGCGTGCATCTGATCGATATCAGGACCGGGCGACGGATCGGTGAGGTCCGCGCCCAGTGAGCGGGCGCCGTATCACGCTGCCCATCGACGCGGGCGGTGCCGTCATCAGGCATCTGCACGCCTGCTTTCCGGAGGAAGGCTGCGGTCTGATCACCGGGCGCGCCACTGATGAGGGCTGGGAGGTCACGCAGGTGGTCCCGAGCCCCAATGTGGCGGAAACGCGGGAGCGGACGTTCGAGATCGATCCCGGCCTGCGTCTGCGCACCCAGCGTGATGCCCGGGAACGGGGTGAGGTCATCCTGGGGCACTTTCATTCCCACCCCTATGGCGACCCCGTGCCGTCCGACACCGATACCCGGCGCGCGGCCGATGAACCGGACCTGCTCTGGCTGGTGATCGGCATGCGCTGGGGCGGGGCGCAGGGACTTGCGGCATGGCTTCCTGCACCCGCGGCAGGCAGCCCCATGCAGCGTATCGACATTGACGTGACTGACGGAGGCTGAGCGCCATGGATTTCGGTTCTGACAACTGGGCGGGCATCCACCCCGACATCATGACAGCCATCGCGAAGGCCAACGAAGGCTTTGCCCCTGCCTATGGCTCCGACCCCTGGACGGAAGAGCTGAACAAGGTCTTCTGCGACCTGTTCGAACGGGATGTGGCTGTCTTTCCCGTGGCCACGGGCACGGCGGCGAACAGCCTGTCGCTCGGCCTGCTGACGCCGCCGACGGGTGTGGTGTTCTGCCATTCCCATGCGCACGTCTATGAGGACGAATGCGGCGCACCGGAATTCTTCACCGGTGGTGCCAAGCTTTTCCCGCTGGCCGGCGCGGACGGACGTGTCACGCCGGAGGCTCTGGCCACGGGTCTGAAACGTTTCATCCCGGGCTTCGAGCACCATCAGCAGCCCGCATCGCTCAGCCTGACGCAGGCGACGGAGGCGGGCACGGTCTACGGCATTGACCAGATCACCGAGCTGGCGGCCATGGCGCACGCCCATGACTGCAAGGTGCACATGGACGGTGCCCGGTTCGCCAATGCGCTGGTCAGCCTCGGCGTCACCCCGGCGGAGATGACCTGGAAGACCGGTGTCGATGTGCTGTCTTTCGGTGCCACCAAGAACGGCTGCATGGCGGCGGAAGCGGTGATCGTGTTCGACCCGGATACAGCCGCGGAACTGCATTTCCGGCGCATGCGTGGCGGCCACCTCTGGTCCAAGTTGCGCTATCTCTCGGCACAGTTGACCGCCTATGTGAGCGATGGGCTATGGCTGCAGAATGCCGCGCACGCCAACCGTCTGGCGGCCAAGCTGGGCAATGGCATGAACGCGATGCAGGGGTTCCGCCTGGCATCCCCGGTGGAAATCAACGAGGTCTTCGTGGACCTGCCTGCCGGTGTCGCCGACAAGCTTCGCAGCGACGGTTTCAGGTTCCACGACTGGTCGGCGGCAGGGCCAGGCGGTGTCCGCTTCGTGACATCCTTCATGACCGATGAAGCGGACGTGGACCGCATTCTGGATGCGGCCGCATCCTTCGCCTGACGAGGTCCGGATCAGCAGCGGCCCTTCTTGGCCTGACCGGGAGGGCAGAAGCCGCCATCGCTCTTGCTGTGGGTCTCCTTGCCGTCATCGCCAATGGTGACTTTCACACCATCGGTCTCGACGGTGGTCTTCGGCGTGTCGGCCTCGATCGTGGTCTGGCAGGCGCCGAGCAGCAGCGCCAGGCCGACGATGAGTGCGGTCTTCTTGATCATGGTCTTTTCTCCTCATCCCATATGAGCATTGCATTTACGACTTTGCGCGTCTGTTGCAATCGTGTTGATCGACATGTCACCACATTGCCACACCCGTGAAACGACCGCAGTTCGCCCGGGGTCGCGAACTGCTGGCTTGAAAGCGCGGCGTCAGCCCCGCAAACTTGTCTGCATGGAAAATGACAATGACACCACCGGGCAGGGCACTGGCGCGGATGCCCATTCGCTGCAGGCCCATCTGCTGATCGCCATGCCGAGCATGCAGGATGAGCGGTTTCAGCGCAGCGTGATCTTCATGTGCAGCCATACCGCCGATGGCGGTGCCATGGGTCTCATGATCAACAAGCAGTTGCCGAACCTGCAGTTCGCCGACCTGGCAAAACAGCTGGAGATCGAGACAGCGGCGCTGGCTGAACCTGTTGCCATGCACTTTGGCGGCCCCGTCGAGACGGGGAGGGGCTTTGTCCTGCATTCCACCGATTACAATCGGGAGGCCACCGTGCCGATGGCGGACGGAATCAGCATGACGGCAACTGTCGATGTGCTGCGCGCCATGGCATCAGGCAACGGACCGGAGGATGCCATTCTCGCCCTCGGCTATGCTGGGTGGGAGCCGGGACAGCTGGAACAGGAAATCCAGCGCAATGACTGGTTGCATGTCGCGGCGGATACCGAAGTGGTGTTTCAGGCACCGCTGGATGACAAGTGGGCGGCGGCGATGCGGCGGCTGGGTGTTGACCCCGCCATGCTGTCTGTCGAAGCAGGGCGGGCATGACCATGCAGATCAACGCTGAACCGTTCACCATCGCGGTTGAAGACGCCGTGCTGGGCGATCTGAAGGCCCGGCTGGCCCGCACCCGTTTCCCCAACGAAGTGGAAGGCGGTGGCTGGGGCTATGGCACCGACCTGACATACCTGCAGCGCATGGTGCGTCACTGGCGGGATGACTACGACTGGCGGCATTGGGAATCCCTGCTGAACGGGTTCCCGAACTACATGGCCAAGGTCGACGGGTTTGACATTCATTTCCTGTGTGAGCAGGGCTCGGGGCCGGATCCCATGCCGCTGCTGATCACGCATGGCTGGCCGGGATCGGTGTTCGAATTCCACAAGATCATCGAACCGCTGGCCCACCCGGAACGCTTTGGCGGGGATGCGGCAGACGCTTTCACGGTGATCTGCCCGTCCTTGCCGGGATATGGCTGGTCCAGCGCACCTGCGGCGCCGATGCACCCGAAGGAAATTGCGGACCTCTGGGCGAAATTCATGACGCAGGTCTTCGGGCTGGAGAAGTTCGCCGCGCAGGGCGGTGACTGGGGATCCGTGATCACGTCCTGGCTGGCGCATCGCCATCCCGAGCGTTTGATCGGCATTCACCTCAACATGGTGCCGCTGAAACCGTATCTGGGTGGCGGTTCCCCGCCGGTGACCGAGGCGGAGAAGAAGTGGATCGGTCAGTTCCGCAAGCGGACAGCTCGGGCCATGGGGTATTTCCAGATCCAGGGCACGAAGCCGCAAACCCTGAACTATGGCCTTGCCGACTCGCCTGCCGGTCTCGCCGCCTGGATCACCGAGAAGTTCCAGCATCGCGTGAAGGAAGGGCCGGGCGAACTCAGTCTGTTCCCGATGGATGAACTGCTGACCAACATCATGATCTACTGGGTCAACAATGCCCACAATTCTGCAAGCTGGATCTATACCGCTGTCACCCATCAGGGCGGCATGGAACTGGAAGCCCGCGCGGATGGCACCCCGGACCGCATCGACGTGCCGACCGGGTTCTGCCTGTTCCCCTATGACCTGGTGCCGATTCCGCCGGAAAGCTGGCTGCAGCGGGCCTATGACGTGCGGCGTCTGACGGCAGAGGCCGATGGTGGCCACTTTGCGGCCTGGGAAAAGCCAGAGGAACTGACCCGCGACATTCGCAGCTTCTTTGGTGATTTCCGATGACCCGCACGCCGTCTATCGAAACCCCGGCAGATCGCGCCCGCTATTATGAGGATTACACGGTGGGGGAGATCATCAACGCCCCCGGCGTGACCCTGACAGAGAGCGACATCATCGAATTTGCCTTTCGCTATGATCCGCAGGCGTTCCACACGGATGTGGAATTCGCGAAGGACAGCATCTACGGCGGCCTGATCGCCAGTGGCTGGCAGGTTGGTGCGGTGGCCTTCCGCATGCTGGTGCAGGCCGGTTTCGTTGGCCGCGGGTCCATGGGCTCCCCCGGCATCAATGACCTGCGCTGGCCCAACCCGGTGCGACCGGGGGACACGCTCTATGCGCGCACATCCGTCCTGTCCAAGCGTGACAGCCGCAGCCGTCCGGAACTTGGCCTGGTGACGATGGACTATGTGGTCGAGAACCAGCACGGCATTCTCTGCTGTGCCTGGAACTCGGTCCAACTGGTCATGAAGCGCCCGCCGACCGCCTGAGGGTTGGTCTGACAAGCTTGTGGGGTTGCCCCCGGATCGGCTGGTCGTGGAAAGCGGTGTCCCGGCTTACTTGCCCTTGAACCGGGGCTGGCGCTTTTCCATGAATGCCGTGCGGCCTTCCCGGAAGTCATCGCTGGCGAAGCAGGCGTCCACGGCGGCGTCGCAGGCGGCGATATCGCGCTTGTCGGCATCCTTCATGAGTTCGTCGATCGACATCTTGGCGGCCTGGATGGTCAGCGGTGCATTGTTCGCAATGCGGGCAGCGTAGTCGCGGACACAGGCTTCAAGTTCCACGGTCGGTACGACGCGGTTGATCAGGCCCATGCGTTCGGCCTCCGCGGCGTCGAACTGTCGGGCGGTGAAGAAGATTTCCTTGGCGAACGACGGCCCGACGATGTCGAGCAGTCGCCGCGTGCCGCCAACACCGTAGCCGAGGCCCAGGCGCGCGGCAGGCACCGCAAAGCGGGCATTGTCCGCCGCGATGCGAATATCGGCCGACAGGGACACCGCGACGCCGCCGCCAATGCAGAATCCGTTGATCATGGCGATGACCGGCTTCTTCACCTTCACCAGTGCCGCATGAGCCTGGCCCGCGACGGCGTCGTAGACCTTCGTCGCCTCCGGCGAATTGCGCTTCTCGCCGAATTCGGAAATGTCGGCCCCGGCGATGAAGGCCCGGTCGCCCGCGCCCTTCATGATGATCACGCGAATGTCCGGGTCATCGGCATAGGCCTGCACGATCCGGGGGATGGCAGCCCACATTTCGACCGAAACGGCGTTCCGCTTCTCCGGCTGATTGAAGATGATCCAGCCGATGGCGCCATCCCTTTCCGCCAGCATACGTGTGGTGTCGAGTTTCATTGCCTGCTTCTCCCCCAAGTATTCGGTCGTCGTCCGGTCAGCGTTCCGGCTGACCGAAATCAAATGATGCCGCCGTCGCGCAAGGCGGCAATCCGAGCCGCGTCGTAGCCGATTTCCGCCAGGATGTCGTCGGTGTCCGCGCCCTTGGCACCCATGCGATGCCGCAGCGCCGGATCGTGGTCCCCCACCTGGATCGGCTGGGCCACCAGGGTCAGATCCGGGCCGTCATCAGCCACCTTGCGTGCCATCTCCAGATGCCGGACCTGTGGGTCGGCAAAGGTCTGATCGATACTGTTGATCGGGCCGCAGGGCACCCCGGCGGCATTCAGCCAGTCGATCCAGTCCGCGCTGACGCGGGTCTTCAGGATCACGGCAATGCGGTCGTTCAGCGCTGCCCGGTTGCGGTAGCGCTTGCCGCCGGTCGCAAAATCCGGGTCCTGCGCCAGTTCGGGCGCGCCGATGCAGTCACAGAACCGCGCGTAGATCCGGTCCCCCACCGCCGCGACGTTGATATGGCCGTCTGCGGTCTCATAGGCGTTGGTGGGCACGGAGGTCGGATGTTGATTGCCGACACGGCCCGCGACCTCCCCCTCCACCAGCCAGCGCGCGGCCTGGAAGTCGAGCATGAAGGTCTGGGCCTGCAGCAGCGACGTGCGGATCCACTGGCCCTTGCCGGTCTGACCCCGTGCCAGCAGAGCCATCAGGATGCCCTGCGCGGCCAGCAGACCGGCGGTCAGGTCGGCGGTGGGAATGCCGACGCGCATTGGTGGCGCGTCCGGATCGCCGGTGATGGACATCAGCCCGCCGAGCCCCTGGGCGATCTGGTCCACGCCGGGGCGTTCACGATAAGGACCGTCCTGCCCGAAGCCGGAGATGCTGGCCAGGATGATGCGCGGGTTGGTGGTACTCAGCGCTGGCCAGTCGATGCCCAGCCGTTCCTTCACGTCCGGGCGATAGTTCTCGACCACCACATCGGCCTGCCGGACCAGGTCCAGCATCGTGGCGCGGCCTGCCGCTTCCTTCAGGTTCAGGGTCATGCCGCGCTTGTTGCGGTGCAGGTTCTGGAAGTCCGGTCCGTCGCGCGGTCCGCCGAGGCCGCCGTCGCCGCCTGCCGAATCCGGCGTCTCGATCTTGATGACGCGCGCGCCCCAGTCGGCCAGTTGACGCACCGCCGTCGGTCCCGCGCGGACCCGGGTCAGGTCAAGCACACGATAGGGGCTGAGGGGCAGGGGGGTGTCGTCCGTGAAGTCCGTCATGCCGCAACCTCCGCTGCTGTGCCGAAGACCTCCGCGAACGTCCGGCGCAGCACTGCATCCACTTCGACCATGTCCGCGACGACGCCAAGATCGTGCAGCGACGTCACGCCGAATTCCTGGATGCCGCAGGGGACGATGCCGGTGAAGTGGCTCAGGTCAGGATCGACGTTGATGGAAATGCCGTGAAATGTCACCCAGCGGCGCACGCGGACACCGATGGCGGCGATCTTTTCCTCCCGCCCGTCATCACGCACGACCCAGACCCCGACACGTCCGTCCCTGCGTTCCCCCGTGACACCGAAAGCGGCCAGGGTGGCAATGACCCAGTTTTCCAGGTCATGCACGAAGCGTCGGACATCCTGCCCCCGCTGCTTCAGGTCCAGCATGACATAGCCGATGCGCTGGCCGGGCCCGTGGTAGGTATATTCGCCGCCGCGACCCGCCTGATAGACGGGGAACCTGTCCGGCTGCAGCAGGTCGGCGCTGTCCGCCGATGTGCCGGCGGTATAGATCGGCGGATGTTCCAGCAGCCAGACGCAGTCCGGGGCCGCGCCTTCGCGAATGGCCGCCACCCGCGCCTCCATCCATTCGACAGCATCCGGATAGGACACCGGACTGTCTGATATCCGCCATTCGGAATTCATCGGATCTGTTTACCGCCTGCTAACCATGAGGCGTCATGATAGCGCCAGTTTGTACAGGAGACGACATGAGCAATCAGGAACCGGCGACCGTCGAAATGGCGTTGAGCGATGTGGAGGTCGAAATCTCCGTTGTGCTCGGTCGCGCGCAGATGCCGATCCATCAGTTGCTGAAGATGGGCCGTGGCGCCGTCATCGAACTTGATGCCGATGTCGATGACCCCGCCTGGATCCTGGCCAACGACAAGGTCATTGCCCGTGGCGAGATCGTCGTGACCGGCGAGCATGTGGGCATTTCCGTCCTCGACACCTTCCAGGACAACGGTGGCGACTGATCTGGGGCTATCCTGTCAGCGTCGGCAGGATACCGCTGACCCGTCGATCATCATCCCCGCCCGTGCGGCGCGGAAAAGTCGATATCCGGTCCCACCGCGACGACACGGGTCGGGTTCACCGTCTCATGGCTGGCGTAATAGTGGGTGCGGATGTGATCCATGTTCACCGTCTCCGCAACACCGGGCCACTGATACAGCTCCCGGGTCCAGCCAGACAGGTTCGGATAGTCCGCCAGCCTGCGGATGTTGCACTTGAAATGCCCATGGTAGACGTGATCGAAGCGGATCAGGGTCGGGAACAGGCGCCAGTCCGCTTCCGTGATCCGGTCCCCGGTCAGATAGCGGTTTTCGGCCAGAATTGACTCCAGCCAGTCGAGGGATTCGAACAGGGCATGCACCGCGTCCTCGTAAGCTTCCTGCGTCACGGCGAAGCCGCTGCGGTAGACCCCGTTGTTGACCGTCTCGTAGACCCGGTCGTTGATCGCGTCGATGGCGGGGCGCAGGTCCGCCGGATAGAAATCGCCCGGAGCAGCGAACGCGTCGAAGGCGCTGTTCAGCATGCGGATGATCTCGGATGATTCATTGGAAACGATGCGGCGGGTCTGCTTGTCCCACAGCACGGGCACGCTGCTGCGCCCGGAATACTTCGGGTCGGTCGTGGTATAGAGCTGGTGTGAATAGGTGAAACCGTTCACCGGGTCGCCCGTGGCCCCGGGATAATCGGTGAACTCCCAGCCGTTCTCCATCATCAGCGGATTGACGACGGAAAAGCCGATCACGTCCTGCAACCCCTTCAAGGCCCGGAAGATCAGGGTGCGATGCGCCCAGGGGCAGGCGTAGGAGACATAGAGGTGATAGCGCCCGGCCTCGGCGGGGTAGGGGGTGCTGCCGTCGTCGCTGACCCAGTTGCGCAGCTGTGCCGCGTTGCGCACGAACGCGCCGCTGGTCGAAGGCTTGCGCTGTTGCGCACGCCACACACCGTTCTCGAGCAGACCCATGATGCCATCCTTCCATGCTGATGCGGTCAGATATGGGGCATCCGCTGCTGACAGGCCACCGCGCCCGTGGAACAATCGCGTTTCCAAATGGAAACAGGGTGCGCGCATGCATGATCTCTCCGCCATGGCGGTATTTGCGGCAATTGCGGAGGCGGGAAGCCTGACCGTGGCGGCGGAGCGGCTGTCGCTGTCCAAGTCCGCTGTTTCCAAACAGCTGTCGCGGCTGGAGGAACGGCTGGGCGCGCGGCTGGTCAACCGCAACACCCGGCAGGTCAGCCTGACGGAGGTCGGCACGGTCTATTTCGAATTCTGCACCCGCATCCTGGAGGAGGCGGAGGCGGCAGAGACGGCTGTGGCCAACCTGCAGGGTGCGCCGCGTGGCCGCCTGCGGGTCAACGCCCCGATGAGCTTTGGCACCATGCACCTGGCCGAGGCGCTGACCGGTTTCGCCAGACAATACCCGGAGATCGTGGTCGATCTGGAACTGACCGACAGTTTCGTGGATCTGGTCGATGGCGGTGTCGACGTCGCCGTCCGCATCACCTCGATGCAGGACTCAACCCTGATCGCCCGGCAACTGGCCCCGGCGCGCCGCCTGGCCGTCGCCAGCCCCGACTATATCGCCCGCCACGGGGCACCCGAACACCCGCGCGATCTGCGCAGCCACAATTGCATGATCTACACGCTGGCCCCGAACCCCGGCACCTGGACCTTCCAGACGGCCGACGGGACGATGCCGGTACAGGTCGGTGGCACCATCCGATCCAACAATGGCGAAGTACTGCGGGAAGCGGCGATTGCCGGACTCGGCATCCTGGTCGATCCGACCTTCATCACCTACCGCGCCATCCGCGACGGCCGTCTTGTACCCGTGCTGACCGGCTTCGACCTGGGACAGTCCGGCATCTACGCCGTCTACCCCAACCGCCGCCATCTCTCGCCCAAGGTCCGCGCCTTCATCGACTTCCTCGGCAACCACTTCGGCGACCCGCCGTACTGGGACCGGCATATCGATGTCGTTCGCCCCTGACCATTTGTGCGGGTGGTCCTGCATGCTATGGTTGCGTCATGAGTGCGGGTGAGAAAGAGCCGAAGATCTGGCATCAGGTTGCCGACGCAGGCTTCGGCGCGGCGGTGGAGGCAAGCGGTTTCCGGCGCGTGGGCCGAACCATGTGGCGGCGCGACAGCGACCGGGTCGCGTGGCGGGTCTGCCTCGCGCGGGGCTTTGCCATGACCCCCAACTCCTTCCGGGGTTCTTACGGTGGTTTCGTTCAGGAAGTCGATGATCTGGTGAAACTGTACCACCCGAAGCGGCGACTGGAGAACATGCCGGGGACTTCAACGCCCTGGCATCTGGGCGGTGGGTTGGAATACGATAGGACAGCGGCTGAAATTCAGGCGCTTAAAGAATATGGCGAAGCGTATGAGGCTCGCCCGACTGGCTGGCGCGGGATTTGGGCAGACCTTGTGAATCCGCTGCCATCGAAGCCCCCCGCGCCACATTCAAGCATTCCGTTCTATGCGACCGCCGGGATCTCGAGCGCGGAATCGGCGTTCATTGTTGGCGGAGAGTGGGACGTTGCAGCGGTGAGCGAGGTGATGACCCGCCAATGGCGGAACCATGCGATCCCTTGGATCGAGGACCGTTTCGACTTCTTGAACTTGTATGAACAGTGCTGGGGTCCCAAAGCGCACAAGGCAGGCTCCAGCTACTATGTCGAGCCTGAAAGCTACGCTGCTGCAAAGTTGGTGGGTGACCAGGGTTGGATCGATACAATGGCAGAAACTGCCTTTGCGCGAGGCCGCGTGACATACGATGAAATCTGGTTGGAATTGGAAAAGAACGGAGATTTCAAGCGAGAGGCCGTACGGTCCGGCGAGGTCAGGCGGGAAACCTTGGCCCAGAACAAGTATCGCGGGCGGTTGATGGATGGGGCGACGGTTCTGGCGATTGCCGAGGCCATGAGCATCAAGGTGCCGGAGCATGGCATCGATTTTGAGGCATTTGGCAGGCCAATAGAGCCGATCAGAATCTGAGGGACTTGAGATAGTCGAGTTCTCATAAAGGCCCTCAGAAACCCTAGGATTTCCTAGTTATTCGGTGCGCGTTCCATGCGTTCTGGGATGCACGAAGGGCCCGGCCGACTGGACTGCGAGGTTTCTGGGAGGATCTGGTGAACCCGATGCCTCCTCAACCACAGATCGCCGACTCGCGCTTGCCGTTCTATGAGAGCGCAGGGGAACAGAGCCACCAGGCAGCATTTGTCGTCCGTGCGCTGTGGACCGTGCCTGCGGTTTCGGAATCGCTTGTGCGACAATGGCAGGTCTTTGGTCTGCCTTGGATCGATGAGCGTTTCGACTTCGCGCAGTTGTATGAACGAAAGTGGTGCCGAAAAGCCAATAGAAAGGCGTCCAGCATCTGCTATCGACCTGAGTATTATGCGGCGGCAAAGTTGATGGACGATCAAGCCTGGATCGACACATTGGCGGAAACGGCATTCGCCGAAGGGCGCGTGACGCACGATGAGGTCTGGGAGGAACTGAGAGAGAATGGCGACCTTGAATCGCCAAGTGTGAAGTCTGGTGAGGTCAAGCGCGAGACCATAGTCAACAACACCTACAAGGGACGGTTCATGCCCGCTGCAACGGTGTTGGCAATCGCCGATTCCATGGCGATCAAGGTGCCGGAACACGGGATTGATTTCGACGCGGTCGACCTGCCGATCTCGATTTATAGACCATGAGAGCCAGCCGGGATCAGTCTGCCGCTGTCCCGCTTGGCATCGCAAGTCTTGGATCAGGCCAGCTCACTTTCGCTCATTGGTAGTTGAACCAGCGATCGCAAATGATGAGGCCAGAATGACGGATCCCACGGTGATGCGTTCGGCCATCTCGACATTGCCGGTTTGCCTCAACCGCTTTTCCAATCTGTAGGATTGAGCGATACCTTCAGTCATTTGCGAAATGACGTCACGGGGCACGTTCTCCCTTGCCAGCCTCAGCCTCCTTCAGCACACCGATGATCTGCTCTTCCGCGAACTTCGTTCTCTTCATCTCGTCCGTCCTTCTGTCAGGGCCGGACTCTAATCAAGATTGGAGGAAAATCAGGGGGTCACGTCAAAGATCGTCGTTGGCAACGGTTTCGCCCACTTCGCGCAGCGCCCTGGCGAGCGCCTGCACCTGAAGCGGGTCATTGGCATCGTCTGGGGCAATGCGGTCGTCGAGGCGGAAGGGGGTGATGGACATCGTCGTCTCTCCTGAAGGGCGTGGAGCCTTCAGGATGACGTCGATTTCGAAATCAGTTCCCGTTCAGGTTGTGGGTCAAATCGGGTTGCTGGATCACACGTGCTGGTCGATCAGGATCGGATTGCCGTCCGGGTCGATGACGGACAGGCTGCCGGGGCCGCTGGTGGTTTCATCGACTTCGCTGGTCAGGGTGACGCCGCGATCCCGCAGACGTTTCTGGATCTCGCGCACGTCGGTGAAACTGTCGAGGGTCTGGCCCTTGGTGTCCCAGCCCGGATTGAAGGTCATCGTGTTGCGTTCGAACATGCCCTGAAACAGTCCGATGATGCAGCTGGGACTGGTCATGATCAGCCAGCCCTGGTCCGGATCACCCCCGAAGGCGGTGAAGCCCAGGTCTTCGTAGAATGCTTTCGAGGCGGCGATGTCCTTCACCGCAAGGCTGATCGAAAAGTTGCCGAGGTCCATCGTCCAGGTCCCTAGAATTGGTGATTGGTCAGGTCAGATCAGTCCACACTCACCGGGTCGGCGCGGCGGCGGACCACACCATAATAGCGCCAAAGCAGCCGCGCCGCGACGCCCCGGTGCGGTTTCCACTGTTCGGCCATCTCGCGCATCGCCTTTTCCGACGGGCGGTCGGGCAAGCCTTTCAGGTCCTGCGCCGCCACCTGAAGGGCCAGATCGCCGGAGGGGAAGATGTCGGGGCGGTTGAGGGCGAACAGCAGATAGACCTCTGCCGTCCAGCGCCCGATACCCTTCACGGTAGTCAGTGCGGCCATGGCGTCGCCATCGCTCATCTCAGGCAACTGGTCCAGCGGCAGGGTGCCGTCATGAATGTCGGAACAGAGCGCCCGCATGTAGCGCATCTTGGGGCGGCTGAGGCCCATGGCCTTCAGCGCCGCTTCGTCCAGCGTCAGGAACTGCGCCGGGGTAAAGGGCGTCGTTCCTGCCTCCACCCGCTTCCAGATCGCAGCGGCGGAGGCCAGCGAGACCTGCTGGTCCACGATCAGCTTCATCAGGGTCTTCAGGCCGGGTGGCCGGGTGCGGTCGGGCAGGGCACCGGCCACGGCCCGCGCCTGTTTCAGGTCCGGGTCCCGCAGATAGAGTGCCGCCAGGGCCGCACTCAGTTCCGGGCTTTCGCCAGACCGGAACGGCGCGGGTGCTGGTGGCGGCTCCTCCATGGTTTCAGGCTTCCGTTTCACCCATCTGGCAGAGCAGGCCCCAGGCGTCCTCAGGGATCGGCATGACCGACAGCCGTGACTGCTTGATCAGCGGCAGATCGGCCAGACGCGGTTCCGCTTTCACGTCTTCCAGCGTGACCGGCTTGTTGAAAGGGCGGACGGCCTTCACGTCGACCATGCCAAAGCGTTCCTTCGGGTCGGTGTGGTCAGGGTAGTATTCGCGGATCACCTCCACGATGCCGACGATCCGCTTTTCGTTCACCGAGTGATAGAAGAACCCCAGATCACCGACCTTCATGGCCTTCATATTGTTGGACGCCTGGTAATTGCGCACGCCGTCCCAGTGCTCGCCCTTGTCGCCACGCGCCACCTGATCATCCCAGCCCCAGGTATTGGGCTCCGACTTGAACAGCCAGTAGTTCATGGGGTTGCTCCCTTCCGCGCCGGATCGATCATCCGTCGCTGCGTTCGCGCACCATGTTGATGATGCCGGAGAAATCCTTCGGACCCTGGCCCATGGCCTCGGCATAGGCGGTATAGAGCTTCTCCGCTTCCGCGCCCATGTGGGTGTCCGTGCCGGTGTCCGCGGCGGCGGTGGCGGCCAGGCGCAGATCCTTCAGCATGTTCTCTGCCGTGAAACCCGCCTGATAGTCGCGGTTGGCCGGGCTGGTTTCCACAGGACCGGGGACCGGGCAATAGACGTTGATCGACCAGCAATAGCCCGATGACGTGGACACGATGTCGAAGAAGGTCTGATGATCCAGCCCCAGCTTTTCCGCCAGCACGAACGCCTCGCTGGCGGCGGCCATGGAGATGCCGAGCACCATGTTGTTGCAGATCTTCGCGGCCTGACCATTGCCGGTGCCGCCCGCATGGACGATCTTCGCGCCCATCTTCGACAGAATCGGCTCGGCGCGCGCGAATCCGCCGTCGGTGGCCCCGCACATGAACGTCAGGGTGCCGCCCTCAGCGCCACCAACGCCACCGGACACCGGCGCATCGACCATTTCAAGCCCGTGCTCGACAGCGGTTGCCGCCACTTCGCGCGCCGTTGAAACATCGATGGTGGAGCAGTCGATGAGCAGCGATCCGGATGCCTTTGCCGCCGCGATGACGCCATCGTCCCCCAGATAGGCGGCGCGCACATGATCGCCCTTCGGCAGCATGGACACGACGATTTCCCGCCCGGTCGCTGCTTCCTTCGCGCTGGCAGCGGCCTTGCCCCCTGCGTCAACGACGGCCTGCACAGCGGCAGCCGACAGGTCGAAACAGGTGACTGCGTGCCCGGCCTTCAGCAGGTTGCGGGCCATCGGGCCCCCCATGTTGCCGACGCCGATGAAACCGATCTCCGCCATGTGCTCTTCCTCCCCCGAAGTGTGTCGATAGAAATGCGTGTGTCGTTCAGATGTGATCAATAAAGCGTTTCACGGTAGTTCTGCTCAAGCAGTTTATCTGCCGCTTCCACATCAATCGTCTTGTTGGTCTGGTCCGCGATCATCTTTGACAGGGACGGCATGACCTTCCGGTCCTGCTGCACGGCAGGATCCCAGAGTTTCGAACGGATGAACGCCTTGGAGCAATGCAGGAACGTCTCATCCACCTGCACCACGATCGCGGTGACCGGTGCCTTGCCGTTCACGGCCATGGATTGCAGCAATTCCGGCGCGACCGAGACATGCGCACGGCCATTGACCCGCAGTGTCTCGGTGATGCCCGGAATCATGAAGATCAGCGCCACATGCGGGTTGGCCACGATGTTGGTCATGGAATCGATGCGCCGGTTTCCCGGTCGGTCAGGGATGGCCAGTGTGTTGTCGTCGATCACCTGAACGAAGCCAGGCAGGTCACCCTTTGGTGACACGTCCGCTGCGCCGTCGGTGGCGGCGCTGCCCATGACCAGAAACGGCGACAGTTCGATGAACCGCTTGCAGTGCGGGTCCAGCGCCGGAATGGCCTTCTCCGCCGCCCGACCGGATGGATGGCCGTAGACCGCGCGCAGTGCCGCCTCATCGTTCAAGATATGCTTGTCAGCCATCCGTCCTGTCCTTCCGTTTCAACCTGAGCGCCAACCGGAATCCTCGATCAGTCCGGCCTGCCGGGATTGCGGTGCGCCAGCAGGTTCTTGCGGGCTTCCTCGTCCCAATTGCCGGTCGGCTTGCCGAACTCCGACCCGACCTTGTAGCCGCGGCGCAGCGCCGGGCGTGCCTGCAGGGCCTTGTACCAGCGTTTCACGTTCGGGTACTGGTCAAGATCGACTTCCTGGCGCTTGTAGGTGATGACCCACGGCCAGCAGGCCATGTCGGCGATGGAATATTCATCGGCGATGAAGTCCCTGCCTTCCAGCCGCCGGTCCAGCACGCCATACAGGCGATGCATCTCGTTGTCATAGCGCTCCTTGGCGTAGGGAATGGGTTCCGGCGCGTAGAACCGGAAATGCCCGGCCTGACCGAACATCGGTCCCATGCCGCCCATCTGCCACATCAGCCATTCCATCACCGTGTTACGCCCCCGGATGTCGGTGGGCAGGAACTTGCCGGACTTCTCTGCCAGATAGACCAGGATCGCACCGGTCTCGAACACGGAAACCGGTGCGCCGCCATCGGCCGGATCGTGATCGACGATGGCCGGCATGCGGTTGTTGGGGCTGATCTTCAGGAACTCCGGTTCGAACTGTGCGCCCTTGCCGATGTTGACGGGGATGACGGTGTAATCCAGCCCCATTTCCTCCAGCGCGATGGAAATCTTCCAGCCATTCGGTGTGGGCCAGTAATATACGTCGATCACGATTGTCCTCCCCAGGGTCTCTGTACCCTCCAAACTAGAGCATATGGCTGAATGGGGAAGTCCGCTCTGTGTTCCAAGACCGGCTGGCTTGCGCTAGGCTGGCGACCATGCGCCCGGTTCGGTATTTTGATGACTACATGGTGGGGGACAGGTTCGTCACGGACAGCGTGACGGTCACCGAAGGCATGATCCTGCAGTTCGGGCGTGGCTTCGACACGCAACTGTTTCACACCAACATCGATGCGGCGACGGACAGCACCTTCGGCGGCCTGATCGGCAGCGGCCTGCAGACCCTCAATCTCAGCTTCGCGCTGTTCTTCAGGCTGGAACTGGTGCAGCCCGTGGCGCTCGGCAGTCCCGGCCTGGACAATGTCCGCTGGAACCAGCCCTTGCGCCCTGGCGATACGATCCATGTCATCTGCGAGGTGCTGGAAATGCGCCCGTCACGCAGCAAGCCTGACCGGGGCATGCTGGTCATGCGCCACGACACCTTCAGGCAGGATGACAGTCAGATCATGACATTCAACTGCATGCACCTGCTGCGACGGCGGCAGGCCGCATGAGCCTGCGTTTCGCGTTCATGGGGACATGTCTGCTGCTGTTGGGCGCCTGCGGTTCACGCGGCGACCTGCCGCCGCCGGTGATCGGGGAGCCACGCCTGTCGAAGGCCGGAAGCCTGTCCGGTGTCGTCGGTCTGACCCAGGATGACTGGGAAGTGCTGGACAAGGACCTGCGCCGTGCTGTCTTCCGCCTCGGCTTTCTGGAGCGACTGACGGCCAGCTGCATCGAGTTATTCCCCGAACATGCTGATTTCCTGGGCGAGTTCGGGCTGCTGGTGAACCGCGGCCTGACTGAACCGGTAGAGCGTGGCATGGCGATGGAGGCGGAGCGCCTGCGTCTGGTTGGTGATGGTCGGGAGCGGGCAATCGTCGCGCTGCTGGCCATGCGACAGGCAGAGATGGATGTGGAAGGCATGATGTCCGACCAGATCAATGCGTTGGCCACCAAGCCGGTGGAAGGCCGGCAAGCAGTTGTCACCGGCTGTGGTCTGATCTTCGAGAAGGCCGTGCGGCGGGACCTGCTGCGCACCGTGTCGCAACCGCTTGAAACATACTTTGCACGGTTGGAGGAAACGCACCCGAAACTGCACGGAGACGGCGACAAGATCATCCGCATTCGCCGGTATCTTGCCAGAATTTGAAACACGGTCTGAAACCTCGATCCGAGGCATGGCCGCATGCTGCTTGTTCAGGTGCGCGTGTCGTCCTTCCAGCGGTTCACCAGCCCGCTGTCGATATCGAACAGATCCAGCACGCGCCCGACGGTGTGGTCGATCATTTCTGCCAGGCTGGCGGGCCGCGCGTAGAACGCAGGCACTGGCGGCATGATGATCGCACCGGCCTCCGTTGCCTGGCTCATCAGGCGCAGATGCCCGGCGTGCAGCGGCGTTTCGCGGACCATCAGCACCAGCCGGCGTCGTTCCTTCAGGGTCACGTCGGCGGCGCGGGCAAGCAGGTTTCCGGCAGCACAGTTCGCTACCTCGGACAGGGTCTTGATGGAGCAGGGGGCGATGACCATGCCGCGCGTCCTGAACGATCCGCTGGCGATTCCGGCACCGACATCGCCCACCGGATAGCTGACGTCAGCCAGCGCACGCACATCATCGACCCTGTGGTCGGTCTCGGCCGTGATGGTCAGGGCGGCTGCCTTGCTCATCACCAGGTGGGTTTCCACCGGCTGGTCGCGCAGGAATTCCAGCAGCCGGATGCCATAGGCGGCACCGCTGGCCCCGGACATGCCGATGATCAGGCGTTCGGTCATGCGAGGTTTCGTGTCCTGTAAGCTTCGGGTTCGGGCAATCAGACCGTGAAGATCTTGCCCGGGTTCATGATGTTCTTCGGATCCAGCGCCTGCTTGATCATCCGCATGAAGCTGATGGCATCGCCATGCTCCGCCTGCAGAAACTTCATCTTGCCGGTGCCGACGCCATGTTCGCCGGTGCAGGTGCCGCCCATCGACAGGGCACGCTCCACCATCCGGTCGTTCAGGGCATCCGCGCGATTGAACTCTTCCTCGTCACCTTCCGCCATGACAAAGGCGAGGTGGAAGTTGCCGTCGCCGACGTGGCCGACGATGGGGGCGACAAGCTTCGAGTCCACGACATCCTGCTTGGTTTCGAGGATGCATTCCGCCAGGCGGGAGATCGGGACACAGACGTCCGTCGCCCAGAGCACCGAATTGTTGCGCAGGGCCTTTGCGGCATAGGCCGCATCGTGGCGGGCCTGCCAGAGCTTGGTGCGTTCCTCGGCCTGCGATGTCCACTGGAAGTTCGCGCCACCAAAGTCGGTGCAGATATCGCCCATGCTGGTCGCCTGTTCCGCCACGCTGGACTCGGAGCCATGGAATTCCAGGAAAAGGGTCGACATGACCGGATAGTCGAGACCGGAATAGCGATTGATCGCGTCCATCTGCACGTCATCCAGCAGTTCGATCCGGGCAATCGGAATGCCGCACTGAATGGTGGCGATGACGGCGTTCACGGCACCTTCCAGATCGGGGAAGGACACGACAGCCGACGTGATTGCTTCCGGGATGCCATAGAGTTTCAGCGTCACTTCCGTGATGATGCCGAGCGTGCCTTCCGACCCCACCATCAGACGGGTGAGATCATAACCGGCTGAGGATTTGCGCGCGCGCCGGTTGGTGCGGATGACGCGTCCGTCGGGCATGACGCAGGTCAGGGCCAGGACGTTCTCGCGCATGGTGCCGTATCGGACGGCATTGGTGCCCGATGCCCGTGTGGCGGACATGCCGCCAATGGACGCGTCCGCACCGGGGTCAATGGGGAAGAACAGGCCGGTATCACGCAGGTATTCATTCAGCTGCTTGCGTCGCACGCCTGCCTGGACCGTGCAGTCCAGATCTTCGGGATTGACCTCGATGATCGCGTCCATCTGGCTCAGGTCGATCGTGACGCCGCCACGGGTGGGGATCACGTGGCCCTCCAGCGAAGTGCCGGTGCCGTAGGGAATGATCGGCACTTCATGGGCCGAGCAGATCTTGACGATCGCCGACACCTCTTCCGTCGTATGCGCGAAACAGACCGCATCGGGGCGGGCCCCGTGGTGATAGCTCTCGTCATGGCCATGCTGGTCGCGCACGGCATTCGCGGTGCTCAAGCGGTCACCCAGCAGGTCACGCAGGGCGACGATGACGGCGTCGAGAGACTCGACGCTCGGTTTCAGGGCTGTATCGGCCATGGCTGCATCCTCCTGCCGCGCCTTTCGGCACTGATGTCATCTTGGCAACGGTATAGCAATTGGCCTTGCGATGAAACGTCAACCGCAAGGCCCGCGCGCCCTTGCACGACGCGGCCAAACCCGCCTTTATGGGGGGTGTGAAATCATTGCGGAATCTGGGGAGGAAAAACCACGATGGACGTACGCACGCTGATGGCGCGGGCCGCCACTTTCTATGCAGACCGTGAAGCCGTGATCTGGCGCGACCGTCGGCTGACATTCGCGGAAGCCTGGGACCGCGCCGTGCGGCTGGCCAATGGCCTGATCGCGCTGGGCCTGAAGCCCGGTGACCGGGTTGGCGTGCTGGAAGACAATTCCATCGAAGCGGCGGATTTCTTCGCCGGTGCGGCCATCGCCGGCATCGTGCGTGTGCCGCTTTATGCCCGCGACAAGCGCGAGATGCATGTGCACATGCTGGAACATACCAACTGCCGTGCCGTGCTGGTGGCTGCGCACTATGCCAGCGACATGGACGGCTTTCTGGATGAATTGCCGGAGCTGGATCACGTCATCATCCGCGATGACAGCTATGAGGGCTGGCTGGCCGACCAGTCCGACGTGATGCCGGATGTGGAGATCGATCCGGACGACAATTTCATCATTCGCCATACCGGTGGCACGACGGGCAAGCCGAAGGGCGTGGCCTATACGCATCGCGCCTGGCTGGCTGCCGGGCGCGACTGGTTCTACATCTTCCCGCCCGTGGAGCCGGGGGACAAATGCCTGCATGTCGGACCGATCAGCCATGGTTCGGGCTATCAGTACCTGCCGATCTATCTGGCTGGCGGCTGCAATGTCCTGCTTGACCATTTCCATCCCGGTGAGACGCTGGACCTGATCGCCAACGAGGGCATTGGCTACGCGTTCTTCGTGCCGACCATGCTGAACACCATGTTGCAGGACCCGACAGCGCGGGAACGCGACTGTTCCAGCCTGAAGTGCATCACGGTTGCTGCCGCGCCGATTGCAGACGCCACCGCCTATCTGGCGCGCGAGGTCTTCGGCGACGTGCTGTATCAGGGCTATGGCCAGACCGAAGTGCTGCCCGTGTCCATGATGGGGCCTCGTCAGTGGTTCGCGGAGGTCGAAGGATCTAACCCCATCCGGTCCTGCGGCATGCCCCTGCCGTTTGCCCAGATCGAGATCTGGGACGAGGAGAACAATCCGGTTCCCCTGGGTGATCCGGGCGAGATCGTGGCCAAGACCGATGGCCAGATGGTGGGATTCTGGAACAACCCGGAGACGACGGCAGAACGGGTGGTGCGGGGCTGGGTAAAGACCGGCGATATCGGCCGCCTGGACCGCAATGGCTACCTCTACATTCTCGACCGGTCTGACGACATGATCATCTCCGGCGGCTACAACATCTGGCCGCTGGAACTGGAGAACGTCATCGCCGACCTGCCGGGCGTGGTGGAGGTGGCCGTGTTCGGCGTGCCGCATGAACGCTGGGGGGAGACACCGCTGGCGGTCTGTGTGGTGGATGGCTCCGCCGAGGTGACCGAGGAAGAGGTCATTCGCACCTGCGTTGAACGGCTCGGTTCCTACAAGAAGCCGTCGAAAGCCGTGTTCCAGAAGGAACCCCTGCCGAAGTCACCGGTCGGCAAGATCCGCCGCAAGGATCTGCGCGAACCCTATTGGCAAGGTATCGACCGCCGCGTGGCGGGTAGCTGATACACGGTCATGGGGCAGGCGATGATCTCGTTCTGGTACGATTTCGCCAGCCCCTACGCCTACATTGCGGCGGAGCGGATCATGCGCCTGCCGCCGCCGCAGCGTGAACGCTTCATCTGGCGTCCATTCATGCTGGGGGCGGTGTTCGCTCATCACAGCCCGGACAGCAGCGGTCGCCAGCGGATGAACCCTGCCGCGCGCGCCAACAAGTGGCGCGACCTCGACCGGCTGTGCGTGGTCCATGGAATCGGTTGGGTTGGTCAGGGGGCAAGGCAGTATCCGCCAAGCGGCCTGCGCGCGGCACGCCTGATGCTGGCGGCGGGTGACCGGCAACCGGAACTGGCCCTGGCCGTCTATCGCGCGGCCTTTGCACGCGATCTGGATATCTCTGATGAAGCGGTGCTGGCAGCCCTGATCGGGCATGGCTTCAGCGGCCTGATCGAGCAATCGCGACAGCAGGACATCAAGGACGCCCTGAGGCAGAACGCCACCTGCGCCATCAGGTTGGGCATCTTCGGCGCACCGAGCTTCATGACCGGCGGCGAGCTGTTCTTTGGCCAGGACCGTCTGGATCAGGCGCTCAACTGGGCGGGCTGAAACAACCTATTCAGCAAGATTGCCGAAGATCGCGTGGCGGACCTGATTGCCCATGGCGATGCCGGACAGGCGGGCGACGCCGCCATTGACTTCCAGCACAGCGGACGCGGGCCGGACGGAGGGGATCGGCGTTTCGTCATAGGGTACGGCATTGTGGTGGATGTGCACGATGATGCCGCGCCGGTCGATGAAGATGATGTCCAGCGGCAGGGGCGTGTTCTTCATCCAGAAGCTCTGATGCTGGTTCCGTTCGAAGTTGAACAGCATGCCATGATCCAGCGGCATGGCTTCGCGAAACATCAGCCCCCGACGGCGGGTGGCGGGTGTGTCGGCGACCTCCACCGCGAAGCGCCGCTCCCCGCCAGCAGTCTCGACGCTGAGCGCTGTCATGTCCTGGGCAGCGGCTGGCATGACAGTGGCGAGCAGCAGGAACAGACTGAGGACGGGGCGCAGGAACAGGCGCATGGGCAGGTGTTTCATCATCGGATCAGGCTCCCACTGTCGGGGGTGTCATGGCAAGCACCGCATCCGGCACCAGGCCTTCGCGCGGTACATCGGCCAGCGTCGTGAACCAGTGGTCCGGCGGGTTCCGCCCGGCCTGACGGTGCCATGTGAGGTCGCGCAGTATCTGCTCCGCCCCCTCAGGCAGCCGCGAGGGACGGGCGAACCCGGCCAGGGCGCCCCAGATGCCGGTCCAGCAACGGGCGACGGACCAGGGATTGTAGCCGCCGCCACCCAGCACGATCAGCCGGGGCGCGACCCGGTCGATGGCGCGGACCGCCCGCCAGATCGCCCGGTTGGACAGTGCCAGACGGCTGAGGGGGTCGTCGGACAGGGCATCGGCGCCGCACTGCATGATCACCACATCAGGCCGAAAGGCATTCACTCTGGGCAGCAGGCTGTTGTCGAAGACATGGCGGAAGCCGCTGTCATCGGTGCCCCGGGGCAGGGGATAGTTCCCCACGGTCGCGGTTTGCCGATGGGGCGTGTCGGCGCGATGCGGCCAGCGACCATGCTCATGCGTCGACAGGGTCAGGACAGATGGATCGTGGTGGGTCGCATCCTCGACCCCGTCACAATGATGCGCATCCACGTCGACATAGGCGATGCGGCCCACGCCGCAATCCTGCAGCCGCAGGATGGCCAGCACCGGGTCGTTGAAATAGCAGAAGCCCGATGCCCGGTCGGGGCGGCCATGGTGGGTGCCGCCCGCAGGCGTATGAACCCGGCGGACACGGTCGCTGGCGATCAGGTCGGCGGCGTGCAGGCTGGCCCCGGCAGCAGTCGCCGGGCGGCGGAATATTTCGCCGTAGACCGGGTTTTCCAGCTTGCCGATATTGTATTTCGCGATCAGTTCCGGCGTCGCCTTCTGTGTCCGTTCTGCCATGGCAACGGCCGCGATGTAGTCCCGGTCATGAAACCGCGCCAGCTCATCGACCGTGGCCACGGGACTTTCGATATAGCTGCTGTCATCCAGCCAGCCGAGGGCGCGACAGAGGTCCATCACCGTTGAAACACGTGGAATGGCGAGCGGGTGCCTGCGCCCGTAGCGCGACGTGCGATAGATCTCGCTGCCGATGAAGACCGTGTCTGGCCGCACGCTGATTTGCTCCGCTCGACAGAATTGTCCTGCCCTATATAGTGCGTCGAACCGGGGGAGCCGCAAGTGTGGCTGAGAGGTGCATGACGCACGACCCCTTGAACCTGATCCGGCTGGTACCGGCGTAGGGAGGGACCGTGGCCCATGGGCGCACTGCCGGGCACATCAGTTGATCACCCGACCCCCAAGACTGCCGGTATCGGCCTGCGCCTGCAGGACCTGGCTGTTTCCTATGGGGACAAGGCGATCCTGCAGGACCTGTCGCTGGATATTCCGGCGGGGCGAACGACCTGCCTGCTGGGGCCGAGTGGCATCGGCAAGTCGACCCTGTTGCAGCGCGTCGCGGGACTGGTCGACGGACCGGGCCAGGTGATGTCGAGCGATGGTCTGCCGCTGACCGGGCGCATTGCGCTGATGGGGCAGGGTGATGGCCTGCTGCCGTGGCTGACCGCACTGGACAATGTGTTGCTGGGTGCGCGGGTGCGGCGGGAACGACCCGACCGTGACCGGGCGCAGGCCATGCTGGTCAGGGTTGGTCTGCCGGATGTTTCAGGCGCGCTGCCTGCCACCCTGTCGGGCGGCATGCGCCAGCGCGTCGCGCTGGCGCGGACGCTGATGGAGGATCGCCCGCTTGTCCTGATGGATGAGCCGTTCTCTGCCGTCGACGCCCTGACACGGTTGAAACTGCAGGACCTGGCAGCGGAGATGTTGTCCGGCCGTACGGTCCTGATGGTGACGCACGACCCGTGGGAAGCAATCCGCATCAGCCATGCGATCACGGTCATGACCGGCGATCCGGCAACCATTCAGCGGACCCTGAACCCGGATGGGGACACGCCACGTACCATCGACACCGATGCGGCACGCGACCTGTGGCGCGAACTGATGCACGCGCTGGGGCAGGTGTCTTGAATCGCCTGGTCACCGGCGTCTGCACAGCCGCTGTCCTGCTCGGCATCTGGCAGGCCTATGTCAGCATCAGCGGGATCGAGCCTTTCCTGTTGCCCGGCCCGTTCGCCGTTGCTGTCACGCTGGTGGAGCGGTTCGATCTGATCCTGCGCCATCTGGGCGTCACCGCGCTGGAGATCGTTCTGGGGCTGTTGATCGGCACGGTGCTCGGTGTGACATCGGCGATCGTGATCCACACCATCCCCGCCGCCCGCCGGATCGGACTGCCGCTGCTGGTGATAAGCCAGGCGATACCTGTCTTCGCGCTGGCACCATTGCTGGTGCTCTGGCTCGGGTACGGCCTCTGGTCAAAGGTCGCCATGGCGGTACTGATCATCTTCTTCCCCGTCACCACGGCATTCCTGGACGGACTGCGCCGCACCGATCCCGGCATGCTGGATCTGGCGAGCATCATGGCGGCGACGCAGAAACCCCTGCGCCGGACCCTGGCTCTGTTGATCCATGTGCGCATCCCGGCGGCGCTGCCGGCACTGGCGTCCGGCCTGCGCGTTGCAACCGGTGTCGCGCCGATTGGCGCGGTGGTCGGTGAGTGGGTCGGATCAAGCGCCGGGCTCGGCTATCTGATGCTGCATGCCAACGGGCGCATGCAGATCGATCTGCTGTTCGCCGCCCTGTTCGTGCTGGCGCTGTTCTCAGTCCTGCTCTGGCTCACCGTTGACGCACTGCTGCGGCGCGCGCTGCCGTGGCAACCCGACAGCTTTGCCCGATGAATCACTCCCGATTCCGTTCTGTCTCAAGGAGATACCTGCCGATGAAACGCATCCTGCCTCTGGTCCTTTCAGCCCTGCTGCTGACTGCGGTCGCACTGCCCGCCCGCGCCGCCGACAAGATGACGGTGCTGCTCGACTGGTTCGTGAACCCCGATCATGGTCCGCTTTATGTCGCGGAAGCGATCGGCGCATTTCAGCGTCGCGGACTGGAGATCGAGTTCATCGCCCCGGCAGATCCGAACGACCCGCCGAAGCTGGTGGCGGCAAGACAGGCCGAACTGGCGATCTCCTATCAGCCACAGCTGCACATTCAGGTCGCTGCCGGGCTGCCGCTGCGCCGCATCGGCACCCTGGTGGCCACTCCGCTGAACAGCCTCGTCGTTCTGGCGGACGGACCGATCAAGTCACTGGCGGACCTGAAGGGCAAGCGCGTCGGCTTTTCCGTCGGGGGCTTCGAGGATGCGATCCTCGGCGCGATGCTGGAACCGCATGGGCTGACCCTGTCCGACATCGAACTGATCAACGTGAACTTCTCGCTGTCGCCGGCGCTCTATACCGGTCAGGTGGATGCTGTCATTGGTGCGTTCCGCAATTTCGAGCTGAACCAGATGGACATCGTCGGCAAGCCGGGGCGTGCGTTCTATGTGGAGGCCGAGGGCGTGCCCGCCTATGACGAACTGATCATCGTCGCGCACAAGGACACGCTGGATGATGTCCGCTATCCGCGTTTCCTCGCTGCCGTGGAGGAAGCCGTGCAGTTCATGGTCAATGACCCGGATGGTGCCTGGAAGCTGTTTCTGGCCGCAAACCCGGATCTGGATGACGAACTGAACCGCCGTGCATGGCGCGATACGCTGCCGCGCTTTGCGCTGCGCCCTGCCGCGCTGGATCATGGTCGCTATGACCGTTTCGCGAAGTTTCTTGCAGAACGGGGGCTTATCGAAGCTGCCGCCCCGGCTGAAGCCTACGCGGTGGAAGTTGGTCGACAAGCGGGCCGTTGAGGCAATAGAAACGGCAAGATGGATTGGCCGCGAGTTTCGGCCAATCCGTCAGACGAGGCCAGCCCCGGGGGATCCGCTGTCATGAATGTCAATGTCGCCGCACAAGGTGAAGCCGATCAGGCAATCACCCATTTCGACGTCCTGATCGTCGGGGCCGGAATCTCCGGCATCGATGCCGCCTATCACCTGCAGCAGCATTGCCCGGACCGGACCTTCAGCCTGCTGGAAAACCAGGAAAGCTTCGGCGGCACCTGGCTGACCCACACCTATCCCGGCATCCGGTCCGACAGTGACCTGTTCACCTTCGGCTATGGCTGGAAGCCCTGGCACGGCAACCCGATCGCCAGCGCCGACAAGATACTGAACTACCTGGATGAGGTGCTGGATGAGCAGGACATCCGCCGCCACATTCGTTTCAACCACAAGGTAACGACGGCCACATGGTCCAGCGACGACCAGATCTGGACGCTGGAAATCCTGCGTGGCGACAGCGATGAAACATCCACCATGACCTGCAATTTCCTCTGGATGTGCCAGGGCTACTACAAGCATCAGGAAGGCTACACGCCGGACTTCCCCGGCATGGCCGACTTCAGGGGCCAGATCGTGCATCCGCAGCGCTGGCCGGAAGACCTGGACTACTCGGGCAAGCGGGTCGTGGTCATCGGTTCGGGTGCGACGGCGGCGACGCTGATCCCCGCAATGGCAGATGCCTGCGAACACATCACCATGCTGCAGCGCTCGCCGACCTATTTCGCGACGCGTCCGAACGTCAACGAACTGGCGGAACAGTTGCGCAGCCTCGACATTCCCGATGAATGGACGCATGAGATCGTGCGCCGCAGCATCCTGCGCGAGCAGCAGATGATCACCGCGGCGGCGATCCACAACCCGGAAGCGGTCAAGGCGCAGCTTCTGGCGATGGCGAAGGAGCATCTGGGCGACGGTTTCGACATCGACCGTCACTTCACGCCAACGTATCGCCCATGGCAGCAGCGCCTGGCCCTGATTCCTGACGGCGATCTCTACAAGAAATTGAAGAGCGGCAAGGCCTCGGTCGTGACGGACCGCATCGATACCTTCACCGAAACCGGCATCCGGCTGAAGTCTGGTGAGGAGCTGGAAGCCGACATCATCGTTACCGCGACCGGTTTCAACATGGCCATCCTGGGCGACATCGCCTTCACGATCGACGGCAAGCCAATGACGTTTGCCGACCGCATCACCTGGCGCGGTTTCATGTATTCGGATTTCCCGAACATGGCCTGGGTCTTTGGCTATTTCCGGTCAAGCTGGACCTTGCGGGCCGATCTGATCTCGGCTTTCGTTACCCGCCTGCTCAATCACATGGCGGCGAAGGGGGTGAAGTCGGTGACCCCGGTACTGCGCGATGAGGACCGGAACATGAAGCTCGGCCCCTTCATCGATCCGGAAAACTTCAATCCCGGTTATGTCACGCGCAGCATCGACCGGTTGCCGAAGCAGGGTGATCACGAACCGTGGCGGTTCGAGCACGATTACCATGCCGAGAAGGACATCCTGCCCAAGGCCGACCTGGACGACGGGTCGCTGGTCTATCGTTGATTGTCCGATGAATCAGCACGTCATGTTCGTTGCCTGATGTTCTGACACACCCCAACTGTCACGCCGGACGGGAGACCCGGTGGCCGCGCCTTCGGGTGACGACGGATGTTGCAAGGCGTGGGTGCCGGATCGGCGCTGCGCTTGCCTGGCATGACAGGCGGTACAGACTCACGCCATTGTCTCAGCCTGGCGTATCGACGGGTACGTTGTCGATCAGTCGGGCCTTGCCGAGATAGACAGCGGCAAAGGCGCGGGCTGGGCGCTTCGGGCGGTGGCTGAGTTCCAGGTTCTCCGCATCGCGGACTTCCAGATAGTCAACGTCACCGAAGCCCGCGTGCTCCAGGCGCTTGCGGCCCTTGTCGATTGTGGGGCGCACGTCTTCGCCCCGGCCAGCGACTTCGGCAATATCAGTCAGGATGGCGAACAGTTGCGGTGCAACTTCGCGCTCCGTCTCCGTCAGGTGCCAGTTGCGCGATGACATGGCCAGGCCGTCAGGTTCCCGCACCGTATTGATGCCGCGAATCTCCACGGGAATGTTCAGGTCTGCCACCATGCGCCGGACGACCATCAACTGCTGATAATCCTTGCGACCGAAGTAGGCATGATCCGGCAGGCATTGCAGCAACAGCTTGGTCACGACGACTGCAACGCCCGCGAAGTGCCCGGACCGTGTGGCCCCGCAGAGGCAATCGGTCAGCCCGGCGACGTCGACACTGGTCGCAAACCCTGCCGGGTACATCTCGTCCGGTTCTGGCGACCAGATCGCATCGACGCCTGCCGCCGCCAGCATGGCCGCATCACGATCCATGTCGCGGGGATAGGCCTCCAGATCGGACGCGCGGTCGAACTGCTTCGGATTGACGAAGATGGAAACGATCGTGTGGTCATTCTGGGCGCGGGAATTGCGCACCAGTGACATGTGGCCGTCATGCAGGAAGCCCATGGTCGGCACCATGCCGACGGTCTCGCCCGCGCGACGCCAGCCCGTTACCCGCGCTCGCAGATCGCGTACTGTCGTGATGATTTCAGGAGACGCAGTCATGGCAGCGGCCTGTCTGAGGTGCTGGTTGGGGTCAGGAAGCGCTGGCGACCCGGTCACCGTCGATGGCGACTGGCTTCACGACAGCCGCCGTCGTGGGGGTTTCCCTGTCTTCAGGCTTGCGCAGGATGGCCTTCAGCGGCTCATCCATCAGGCCCTTGCCATCCGCCTTGCGCACCTGACCCTCCAGATGCGCCCCGGCTTCCATGGCAAGTGAGGTATGCCAGATGTCGCCAAGCACACGCGCCGTGCGCGCCAGGTTCACCGTGTCGCCATGGATACGGCCACTTACCTGGCCACGGATATCGACTTCGCGGGCCCGCACTTCGCCATCGACGGTCGCGCCGGTGCCGACAATCAGCTTGCCGCAGGTGATGTCGCCTTTCACGCTGCCGTCGACATGAACCTCACCATCTGTGGTGAGGTTGCCCAGAACCTCCAGACCGCGACTGATGATCGACGGCGGAGAGGGTTCGGTGCGGCGACCGGTTTCAGCCTTTGGCATCTTCGACTTTGAAAACATGGAGACCTGCCTTCAGGAACTGTTCCGGATTGACGAGTCCGCCTTCGAACTCGACCTCATAATGCACGTGACTGCCTGTGCTGCGCCCACTTGATCCCATTCTACCCACTTCGTCGTGGAAAGCGACTCGGTCCCCGACCTTGACGGTGATGGAGCGGAGATGACCGTAGCGGGTGACGAACCCGGCCCCGTGATCGACCTCCACCATCCGGCCATAGGCGCCGTTCCAGTCGGCGAATGTCACGATGCCCGGTGCGGTGGAATAGACAGGGGTGCGCGGCGGCGCGGCGATGTCGATGCCCTTGTGCACCGACCGCCGACCGTTGATCGGGTCCTTGCGGCGACCGAACTTCGAGGAGATGTAGCCGGTCATGGTCGGGCGGGCGAGGGGGATACGCTCCAGCAGGACCTGCATGTGTTCCCAGCGGGTGAGATCCTGCTCCAGCGTGCCGACGACGTGCTCAAAGCTGTCTTCCGGGGCATCGATGGCAGTTTCGATCAGCGGGCCACCCTGTCCCATGCGTTCACTCACGACCGCGGCAAGCATCTTGTCCACGGGCACGCCGGTCTGTTCGAGCGTGCGTGTCAGGGAACCGATGTTGCGTCGCGCGCGTTCGCCGACGCCCTGCAGCAGTACCAGTTGATTGGCGCGGACGTCTTCCAGCCGGTTTTCCAGGTTGTCGACCAGGCCAGCCAGCGTGGACCCCCGCTGTTCGGCCTGCATCTGACCGGCAAACGTATTGGTCAGCGCATCGGCCGTTGCGGCGAGTCGCCGGCGCAGGTCGATGTTGCTGTTGCGCGCAGTCCCCAGATCGTTGCGCAATATGCCCATCTGCAGGGCAAGGCGATTGGCCTCTGACTTCGCCAGATCGCGGGCGCTGGCCACTGAGCCCAGTTCGCGTTCCCGGTCATTCAGGGTACGGCGCAGTGTCAGCACATTGTCGGTGGTTTCCGCCAGGGCCGCCTGCATGGCGCTCAGCCGCGACGACTGGTTGCGACGGATCTCCGTTTCCTGCTGCTTGCCGCTGGTTGCACCAGCCAGGGCCGATGCCATTTCCGTGAGGCGCTGTTCCACCAGTCGATTGGCGGCAAGTCGCGACTTGAGACGCTGGTTCAGGGCATTCACTTCCCGGTCCAGATCCACCGTCGCGGTCTGTGTGCGCTGATAGTTGCTCTCCACCTCCGCAAGGCGCAGCTGCGTCGCAGAATGCTCGCTCTCGAGTTCGCCACGCGTCGCCAGCAGTCGGCGCAATTCACCGTATTGCCGCTCGATCTCGGATGTTGCGTTGGAATAGTGCGCACGCTCGGCCGCCAGCATGCCGTTCAGACGCTGCCGTTCACGCTCCAGCGTTCCGATCGTACCCTGCTGTGTTGCGATGATTTCCGCACGCTGCGTCCGGTCAACCGTGGCAAAGCCTGCCCAGCCGACAAACGCCGCCAGCACCGCAAGGGCGCTGACCTGAGTACCGGTTCTGAGCGTGACGTAGCGGACCCGCGCGTCCACCCGCACAATGATGTGGCGTTCGGGCAATACTTCCCGAACACGGCTCCAAATCCGCGCCAAAGCGCTTACCTCCTGCATTCTTGCCATCGGTTCCGGTCTGCAACGGTCCGACGATCCATTCTGTTGCCCGACCCGATTGCCCCGAAGCCGGACAGCAGGGATAGAACGCAATATGCAGCGGGGTTTCAATGCCAAAAAAAACTTGACAGTGTTTTCGCGGCATCAGGAAGGGGTTCAATCCCGGGCAAGCGGTTCGTACATGTCCGGTGCCATGCCTGCCGCCTGCCGGGCGACCGCGTTGAAAGGTGGTTTCAACCGGCCCCGGAAACCCTGACTGACGAGTGCCCGCCACCGCTCATCACGGGCAGCACCTGATAGGCCGGACAGTCTGCTGAACCAGTCCGATGCGCGGGCGACATGGGTAATTTCGTCGCTGTAGATGACATCGAGGATTCGCGCCGTCTCATGATCACCCAGCCGGGTGAAGCGTGCGGTCATGGCAGGGGTGACATCCAGCCCGCGCGCTTCCAGCACCATGTGTGCCACGGCAATGCGGGCGAGGATGTCATCGGATGTGGCGATCGCCGCCTCCCACAGGCCGTCATGGGCAGGCAGGTCACCATAGTCGGCACCCAGGTCCTGCAAGCGGCCACGCAGCATCAGGAAATGGCGTGATTCATCATCTGCCACGTGCAGCCAGTCCGCGACGAACGCCTCCGGCAGGTCAGGCGTGGCAAACCGGGCCACCAGGTCCAGTGCCAGATCGATGGCATTGAGTTCGATGTGCGCAACAGCGTGAATCAGTGCGATGCGGGTGCCGTCCGTGCCCGCCTTGCGCCGCTTCGGCATCTCGCGCGGTGGCAGCAGGACAGGCCGTGCCGGCCGTGCCGGTCGGTCCGGCGGCATCGCAGTGCCCCGTTCGGGAAACCGCCCGGCCAGATAGTCACGATAGAGGCTGCGCGTCGCATGCGCCTTGTCGACGGCAGAGGGAACGGAAAGGGCGGCAACAATCGCGCCCATCAGCGTGCCGCCACCCGATCCGTCCTGCCTTTCGGTCCCGGAAAGCAGGCTCACAGGGCCTTTACCGCCTCCAGCACTTCCTCGGCATGGTCAGGCACCTTCACCTTGCGCCAGACCTGCGCCAGCTTGCCGTCCTTGTCGATCAGGAACGTGGATCGCTCGATCCCCATGGACTTCTTGCCGTACATGTTCTTCTCGACCCAGACGCCATAGGCCGCGCAGACCGATCCGTCCTCATCGGCGGCAAGCACCACGTCCAGATCGTATTTCGTCTTGAACTTGTCGTGCTTGGCGACCGTATCCTTCGACACGCCGATGACGGTCGCCCCAGCCGCACGGAAGTCGCCGATCAGACCGGTGAAGGCTATTGCTTCCTTGGTACAGCCGGGCGTGTCGTCGCGCGGATAGAAATACAGCACGACTGCGGTCCCCTTGAGGTCGGTCAGCGCTGTCGATCCGCCACCATCCGTCGGCATTGAGAATGCGGGTGCCGCGTCGCCTGCTTCAACCCTGTCCGTCATTGTCCTGTCTCTCCCGTTTCAATCATCCAGAATTGGTGCTGTCGATATGGTGGCTCAGTCGTTGCCGACAAACCGTTCGTATAAGTCGGAAACCATCGTCTGGGCTTCAACCAGTCTTTCGCGCACGCCATCGAAGGTTTCGGTCCCGGCCAGTCGTGCCGCAAGTGCCCGGAAATCCGGTGAAGCGGCTTCTTCGGTGAACTTGCCATTGAAGCACAGGCGCAGCAGCGACTGCACACCCTGCAGGTCGGCGTGGGCCTGTATCAGCGCGCCGAGGTCCACGCCCGGCAGCAGGCCCGCGTCTCCCAGCCGTTGCAGCGCGGTGGCGACATTGCCGCTGATGACGCCCGGGTTGTCGTGAGCATTTGCGAGGATCAGGTACTGCACCAGAAATTCAAGGTCCACCAGCCCGCCACGGACCTGCTTCACCGACCAGATGTTGCGCGTGCCATGGTGTGCGAAGATCTTTGCGCGCATCTCGCGCACCCGTTCGCGCAGGTCATCGGCATCGTGTTCACGGCGTATCGCCGTTTGCAGTACTTGATTGACCGACGTGGTCAGGTTATCCGGCCCGGCGATGACCCGCGCGCGGGTCGCGGCCATGATTTCCCACGTCCAGGCGTCCTGTCGCATGTAGTCGGCATAGGCGGACAAGGGCACCGCCACCGCGCCGGAATTGCCGGACGGGCGCAGGCGCATGTCCACTTCGTACAACAGCCCCTCGGCTGTCAGCGTCGAGATGGCCGAGATGTAGCGCTGGCTGACCCGGGTGAAGTACGGCCCGATCGACAGGGGCGAACTGCCGTCGGAGGCATCGATGTCGTGGCGGTCGTCATAGACAAAGACCAGATCCAGGTCGGACCCGAACGCCAGTTCCTGACCGCCGAGCTTGCCCATGGCGATGACGGCCATGCCTGCCGGGTCAACCGTTCCGTGTCGTTCGGACACCTGGCGAATGACGCGCGGCAGCATGGCGGACAGAACCGTGTCCGCCGTGAGACTGAGCGCGCGCCCTGTCTGGTGGGCCCCGGCGCGTCCTTCCAGCATGTCCACACCGATCCTGAACTTGCGGTCGTTGGCGAAGCAGCGCACGGCATTCAGCTCTTGTTCGTAGTCCTCCGCGACCGACAGTTCCATCTGCACCCGCTCCCACGCAGCGGCGGGGTCTGTCAGATCATCCTCCGCCGGTTCCAGCAGGCAATCGAGCAGATGGACCTGACGACTGAGGGTCTCGGCCATGCCGGGCGCAGTGCCCATGATCCGGGCCAGCAACCGCAGCAGACCGGGATTGGCGTGCAGCAGGGCCATGAACTGGATACCCGCCGGCAATTGCTTCAGAAAGCTGTCGAACCGGCGCAGGGCCGCGTCCGGATTGGCTGTCTCCGCCACCGCCTTCAGCAGCGTCGGCACCAGATCATTCATCAACTGCCGCGCCCGGGTCGTGCGGGTGGCCCGATACTGTCCGGCATGCCACTTCTTCACCGTGCCGATGATGCCTTCCGGTGACTGGAAACCCATTTCAGTCAGCGTTTCCATGGTGCCGGGGTCCGGGTCGGTGCCTGTGAAGACCAGGTTGCCGCGATCCGCCGCCAGACTGGGTGCTTCGGCGAACAGGTCGGCATAGTGGTGGTGAACGATCGTCAGCTGCCCTGTCAGTGCCTCGGCAAACGCGGGAAGACCGTCGAAGCCGGAGAATCTGGCAAGACGTTCCAGCCCCTCATCGTTCTTCGGCAGCTTCTGGGTCTGTTCGTCATCAATCATCTGCAGGCGATGTTCGATCCGGCGAAGGAATCGATAGGCGAAGATCATGTCGTCGCGGGTCGCCGGTTCCATCCGCCCGGTATCCGTCAGCAGGCGCAGGGCTTCGAGCGTCCGGCGTGTGCGCAGCCGCGGGTCCCGCCCGCCGGAGATCAGTTGCTGGGTCTGGGCAAAGAACTCGATCTCGCGAATGCCACCGCGTCCCAGCTTGATGTCATGCCCGGACACGGTGATGCGGTCATGACCCTTGTGGGCATGGATCTGGCGCTTGATCGACTGAATGTCGGCGATGGCTTCATAGTCGAGATTGCGGCGCCAGATGAAGGCGTCGATGTCGTTGAGGAACCGGGCACCGGCCGCCATGTCACCAGCGGCCACCCGCGCCTTGATCATGGCCGCCCGTTCCCAGTTCTGGGCCAGGTTTTCGTAGTATAGCAGCGCCGCCTCCGTCGACAGCGCGATGGGGGAGGCCGCCGGATCGGGCCGCAGACGCAGATCGGTGCGGAAGACGTAGCCATCTGCCGTCCGGTCCTGCATCAGTTGGACCAGCGACCGGACGATCTTCGGAAAGGCCTCCCGATCCGAGAAATCGGCAGGTTGCTCGATTGTCTGAGCATCGAAGAACACGATCAGGTCGATATCGCTGGAATAGTTCAGTTCCCCCGCACCCATCTTGCCCATCGCCAGTACGAACAGGCCGATGCCGCTGGTCGGGCAGGCTGGGTCCGGCAGGTTGATCCTGCCCTTGGCCGCAGCCTGGGTGAGCAGGAACTTCAGCGCGCTTTCGACCGCTGCGTCGGCGAAATTGCTCAAGGCCTGGGTCACTTCCTCCACCTGCCAGACACCGCCCGTGTCCCCGAAAGCAATCAGCAATGCGATACGCCGCTTGATCCTGCGCAAGGCGGCAGCCATCTGTGCATTGGTAGACTCGGTGGACCAGCAGCCCTTCAGGCGACGCATTTCCACATCGATCAGGGCGGCGAGCGTGTCCGTTGTCAGGGCGGGAAGGAGTTCGAATTCCCGCATGATCAATGCGGTCAGGTAGGGGCTGTTGCCGAAGATGCCGTCGAGCAGGGGGCCCAGCGCCGGGTGATTGAGCGCCCCTGCCAGATCGTTCGTGGTTTCACCTGCATCCCGGGACTGCAGCGCCAGCAGTTTTTCGCGCGCGCGTGCGACCGCCTCGGCATTGTCGATGACGGGCTTTTCGATGATGCTGTCGGCAAATGAGGACAATTGAGATTCCTGAAACAGAGACAGAAGGTCAGTACGACCAGGCGCGCAAGCCTGAGCGCCATGCGCGCTCCGGTCAAGCCGTGCGCGGACGACGCAAACGCGGGCTGCTGCGCCGGCTCTCGATGCTCGTCCTGGCCCTGTTGGGAGCGGTGTTTGCTGTCAGCACTGCCGCGGGCATTGTCGTGGCCTGGCGCTTGTCCGAAGGCCCTGTTGCGCTTGGTTTCGTGACGCCCTGGCTGCAGGAGCAGATCGGCGACCTGCCCAACGGCAACAGGCTTGGTTTCACCGACGTGCAGGTGGTCTGGGATGGCGGTGGGTCCGGCGCGCTGGACCTTCAGGTCGTGAACGCCAGTCTGACCACCGGCGATGGTCAGGAAGTGGCAAGTGTGCCGGAGGCAGCGCTGTCCTTCGACGGGCAATCCCTGATGAAAGGTCGGATCAGGCTGCGCTCAGTCAAATTGACGGGTCTGACGCTGGATGTACGACGCCAGACGGATGGAAGCCTGGAGCTCGGCCTTGCGGACAGCGGGCAGGTCCAGGCGGATGCTCCGGCAGCCATGCGCCCGCTGGATGAACTGCTGGATGAGTTGTTTGCCAGCGCCGACGGGGCTGACGGCCCGCTGTCGCGTCTGCGCCAGATCATCCTGCGCGACAGTCAGGTCATCCTGAACGACGTGGCACGTCAACGCTTCTTCATGCTGCAGCTGGAGGAAGTTTCCGTCACGGCTGCCAACCGATCCGTGCTGGTCGAGGGGGCGGTGGTCCTGGACGCGACAACGCTGCGAATACCGCTCGCCGTCAGTCTGGTCCTGAACCGGGATACGGGTTTCACGCTGGTGAACCTGGACATCGAGTCGTTTGAAGTGTCGCAACTGGCCGAGGTGCTGAACGCGCCGCCGATCCTGCTGGGTTTCCAGGTCCCGATCGGCGGTCGCGTGTCGATGCAACTGAAGGCGAATGGAGAACCCGGGCCGGTACGGATGGCCCTGAACGTCGGGCGCGGCCAGCTTGCCATGCCCGGTATCCTTGCTGCCCCCGTGCCCGTGGTTTCTGCCGCTCTGCGTGCCACCTTCGACCCGGATACGGCGGTGATCTCCATTGATCGGCTGGATTACGACTCCGGCGTCGTGAAGGCGCGTGCCAGCGGCAAGGTTGGTATCACTGCCGCTGGTCCGGACATGGACGTGATCATTGAAGGGGAAGAGCTTCCCAATGTCCTGATACCAGCCTACTGGCCGGTCGACCGGGCTGCCGGTGCGCGCAACTGGCTGGAGGAGCACCTGGTCGGCGGCACCGTCGAGCAGGTGACGGCACGGCTGAACATGCGCCCGGAAGCATGGGCATTGCCCGTGCCGCCCGCCGAAAGCCTGGACGTGCGGCTGAAATTCCGTGACACGCGGGTAAAGCTCTACGAACCCTATGACGATGTCGTCGATGGATCAGGCGAAGTGGTCGTGACGGGCCGTACCCTGGACGTGACGCTGGACAGCGCGCGCAGTGCCGGACTGCAGATCAGTGACGGCGTGCTCAACATCGATGATTTCGGCAAGGCACGCCCGATCCTGACGACCGAATTCGTCGGCGAGGGAACGATCATCGATTCCGTCGCGGCCTCCGTCCGTGGTGCGCTGGCGCGATCCCTCGGTGGTGCACCGGATGTCAGCGGCATGAGCGGGCTGGCGGCAACGCGCCTTCGCCTGTCGTTGCCTGTCGCGTCCGATACGGCTCTTTCGGAAATCAAGATCGGTGCGGCGTCACACATCAGCGGCGTGCGTGCCGAGGGTCTGTATGGCGGCATGGTCTTTGAGGCGGATGCGCTGTCGCTGCGGGTGGATGACGAACGGCTGGAAGTGCAGGGAGCAGGCACGCTGAACGAAGTACCGCTCGCCTTGCGCTGGATCGAGGAGTTCAACCCGTCGGACGGCTTTGGCCAGCACTTCAGCATTGGCGCGCGCCTTGATCGCAATTCCCTTGCCCTGTTGGGGCTGTCAGCACCTGACTGGATCAATGGTGCCGTCGGACTGCAGACCGACCTGCATCTGAACAGCGATGGAGTGGTGGCCGCGACAGTGGCGCTGGACCTGACATCCACGACCCTCACGCCGCCCGGCGGCATCTGGCAGAAGCGGGCGGGTGACGCCGCATCGGCCGAGTTCAACCTGTTTCGCACCCCGGCCAATGTCGTGCGACTGGATGACCTGATCATCACCGCGCCTGATCTGAAGGTGCAGGGTGCGGTTTCCGGCACGGTGGCGGGCGGCCTCGACAGTCTGGAGCTGGCTTTGCTGCAACTGGGTGACGACAGCTTGTCAGGAACCCTGTCACGCGGCGAGGGCGGCGTCTGGGAACTGGATGTGGCTGGGGAAACCCTGAATGCTGCGCCGATTCTGGACATGGCCCGCCAGGCATCCCCGGGTGAAACCGCACCGGAAATCAGCATCAACGGCGCGTTCACGTTTGGCAGCCTGCGCCTGCACCCGGACATCACGCTGCAGCAGGCTCGGGGCCAGTTCAGCCTGCTGGGTGGTCAGCTTGCTGCCTTGCAACTGGCTGGTTCCGCAGGGGAGAACCAGTCCCTGAGCCTTGTGTTGTCACCGACAGCAGGCGCCACACCTGGCACTGTCGGTGCGCGAAGCCTGCTGCTTGAAAGCGGTGATGCGGGCGGCCTTCTGTCGGCGCTCGAACTGACGGATGCGCTCCGGGGCGGCGTGCTGAAATTGACGGCAAACATATCCGGCGACGGGCAGGCGGTGGGACTGCTCGGCATCGACAATTTCCGCCTGACCGAAACGCCGACAGCCGCGCGCCTGCTGTCCCTGGCATCACTGACTGGCATCGGCCAGGCCATGGCGGGGGAAGGCCTGGGTTTCGTCAGGGCCGATGTCCCGTTCCGTTATGACGGCAAGCGCCTCAACTTCAAGGCGGCACGGGCTGCTGGCCCGGCGCTGGGTATCACGGCTGACGGCTACCTGGATCGGGAGACCGAGGAACTGCGGCTGGTCGGGAATGTCATTCCGGCCTATTCCCTCAGCAGCGTTCTTGGTGCCATTCCGCTGATCGGCACGATACTGGGGGGCGATGACGGAATATTCGGTGTGACCTACGCCATCGAAGGCCCTGCGGTGAAGCCCAGGATAACGGTCAATCCACTATCTGCCCTGGCACCGGGCATCCTGCGCCGGATGTTCCTGCAGCCGGTCGATCCGCTGGCTCAGCCTGAAGCTGATTTCGCACCGGTCGATGAGCGCTGATCGATCTGCTGCTGGCGCGGGCAGTCTGCCCTCGGGTTGTCCTGAAATTTACTCAGTTGCGCTGAAGCCCCGTGATCAGGCGCACCGTGTCCGAGAGCCGAATGACGATCTCCGGATCTTCGATCTGATAGGGTCCGGGCTGGTTCAGGATGGCGTTGTTGAGGGTGCCGATGACTGTTTGCATGGCGAACTGAAAGCCCCCCCGATCCACCGTCTTGGCAAATCTGTCGTCCAGCAGGGACAGGGCCGCAAAGCTCTGCCCGACGAGCCGCGCGCCGGCAAGCCGCATGTGCGAGACAGCATCTGGCTGACGCAGTTGCCGCGCCATGATCGCGCGCACCAGACCCTGGTTGTCATTCAGAAAGCCATGTGTGATTGCAACCACATGATGCACACCTGCGTCTGCCGTCATGCCATCCATTTCGGTTGCTGAAAGCTGATCCGTGATCAGCTGATCAAGCTCCGCCACCACCTCTTCCATGATGACGTCCAGCAATGCGTCCTTGTCCTTGAAACGCTGATAGAGCGTGCCGACCGAGCAACCGGCCTCTGTCGCAATCTGTTCCATGCGGAGCGTGTCGAAAGGGACGTCGTGCAGCAGTTTTCGCCCGGCATCCAGGATGGCCCTCTGTCGCTGGATCGCACGCCGCTGGCGGACAGGGCGGATGCGTGCGTCGGTGCCGGAGAGTGCAGTATCGGCTGGCGTATCCGTCAAATCGGTTCTCCTGGAGACCGCTGGCAGTCTTTTGCAGGACGCCTCTGACCGGCTTCGGGCGAGTGCGTCAGGCACGGCATGGATCCCCCATCATGTCACAGGGCTTTACCCGACAGGCAATCCATGTGCCAGCCGGTTATTAAATGCCCTGGCAAGCTATCCCGCGCCCGATGTCGTTGTTCCGTCGCGCACGCAGAACCCTCCGACGGCCGGATGACCACCATCGGCTGACACGTCGGATGCGGGGGCGTATACCTCTGCGCATGATCATTTCCGCCAGCTATCGCACGGACATTCCGGCCTTTCACGGCAACTGGTTCAGGGCGCGGCTTGGGCAGGGTTTCGTCGATGTCCCCAATCCATACAGTGCAAAGACTTATCGTGTTTCACTGGCACCTGCCGATGTTGATGGGTTCGTGTTCTGGACACGCAATACCCGGCCATTCCATGCCGGTCTGGACGCGGCGCGATTGATTGCCCCGTTCATGGTGACATATACGCTCACCGGCTATCCCGAACGTCTGGAACAGGGTGTGCCACCCGTGGCACATGCCGTCCGCGAGATTGCCCGTCTGGCAAGACTGTACGGGCCGCGTGCTGTGGTCTGGCGCTACGATCCGGTGCTCTGGAGCGATCTGACGCCGCCTGATTTCCATCGACAGAACCTTGCCCGACTTGCGGACAAGCTGGCGCCGCATGTGGATGAGGTGACCTTCTCAGCTGCAACGCTCTACGCGAAGTCGGTCCGAAATCTGAAACGCATGACACCGGATGTTTCCGTGTTCGACCCGGACGATACGGCAAAGCGCGATCTGCTGGCCGACCTGGGGGAGATTGCCGTCGCACACGGCCTGCGCCCGACGATCTGTTCGCAGCCGCATCTGCTCTCCGGCCCCCTCCAGCCCGCTGCCTGCATCGACACCGCGCGACTGTCCGGTATCGGCGGGCAGCCGGTCACGGCCCGGCAGAAGGGCAATCGCCCCGGCTGTGCCTGTGCGGAGAGCCGCGACGTCGGTCACTACGACAGCTGTGCGCATGCCTGTGTCTATTGCTATGCGGTCAGGGATCACGCGAAAGTCGTGCTCGGAACAGCTTCGGTCTGAAGCTGTCGATTTCCGGCAATGACAGGGCGGGCGTGTCGGGTTCAGAATGGCAGTCAATCAGGTCCCAATCCCGACGGAGTTACCGATGCTGGGTGAATATTCTGCGCTGCGCCTGCTGCGGGAAGGCCTGACCGGCAACCGCGGCTGGAAGATGGCCTGGCGCAAACCGGACCCGAAACCGGCCTATGACGTGATCATCGTCGGCGGCGGCGGGCACGGGCTGGCGACCGCGTACTACCTGGCCCGGCTGCATGGCATCACCAACGTGGCGGTGCTGGAGAAAGGCTGGCTTGGGTCCGGCAACATCGGCCGCAATACCACCATCGTGCGATCCAATTATCTGCTGCCGGAAAACAACCGGTTCTACGAACATTCCATGAAGCTCTGGGAGGGGCTGTCGCGGGACCTGAACTACAACGTCATGTTCAGCCAGCGCGGCGTGCTGAACCTGGCCCACACGCCGGAACAGATGGATGCCCACGCGGTCCGGGGCAATTCCATGCGCCTGAACGGCATCGATGCCGAACTGCTCGGCCCGGCGGAGGTGCAGAAGATGTGTCCGGGCATCGAGATGTCTCCCGACGCCCGGTTCCCGATCAAGGGGGGCTTGCTGCAACCCCGCGCCGGCACCGCGCGCCATGACGCCGTCGCCTGGGGCTATGCCCGCGGTGCCGACCGGCTGGGCGTGGACATCATCGAGAATTGCGAGGTGCTGGGGTTCCGCCGTGACGGGGCAGGGCGCATCACCGGCGTCGAGACCACACGCGGGGAGATCAGGGCGGCCAAGATCGGCGTCGCCGTGGCAGGCAACTCCAGCGTTGTCCTGCAACAGGCCGGTCTCAGCAACCTGCCGATCGAAAGTCACGTCCTGCAGGCCTTCGTGTCGGAGGGGTTGAAGCCCCTGATCAACACGGTTGTCACCTTTGGCGCGGCGCACCTCTATGTCTCCCAGTCGGACAAGGGCGGGCTGGTCTATGGCGGGGACATCGACGGCTACAATTCCTACGCCCAGCGCGGCAACCTGCCGGTGGTCCACAATGTCCACAGCCTGCTGGCATCCCTGTTCCCCAACACACGCCGCCTGAAACTGCTGCGCAGCTGGGGCGGCATCATGGACATGACCATGGACGGCAGTCCGATCATCACGAAGGCCCCCATCGACGGCCTCTATGTGAACGCAGGCTGGTGCTACGGCGGGTTCAAGGCCACCCCGGCTTCCGGCTGGTGCTTCGCCTGGACCATTGCCCGCGACGAACCGCACGACCTGAACGCCGCCTTCACCCTGGACAG
The DNA here is from genome assembly GCA_029210175.1 of Minwuia sp. GTDB lineage: Bacteria > Pseudomonadota > Alphaproteobacteria > Minwuiales > Minwuiaceae > Minwuia. The sequence continues at coordinate 101,836 of JARGPL010000035.1, forward strand.
GTTCCAGCGTGGCCACATGATCGACGAAGGCGGCCACGGGCCGGTGCCTGCGCTGCATTGAAATTGGATATTGACAGATTGACAAGATTTCGTACTGCCATTACGAATTTGTTAACAATATAAGATAACAAAATTGGTCCGATATCGCATGCAAGATGCGAGCAATAATTGCGCGAATGATGAATGCAGAATTCTTGTTGATTTGTAAGAATATTATACAGATCAATCTTTTCATTTAATAGAAGTATATTTTGCAATAAATACGGCAATATTGGAGGGAGTAATTTTTTCAAATAGAATGGTGTCTGGAGTCGTTTCGGTGCCTATTTGCCGTTTTGGCAGGCGTTATCTTATTGATCGCATTTCAAAAAAAGGCATAGATCACTGTAAAATTTTTCGTGAGAGGGCTTTGAGTTTGGAAAATTTGATCGATGCAAGGGTATTTTATTGTATAAATTCGATTGATCAAAAATCCAACGCAACGAAACCTAGAGCATCGGACTAAATTGTTTGGACATAGTTTGCAGCCTGGAAGAAGTTTGTGCATTCATCGGGTGTGTAGAGGCGGGTGATGTCTCCGATGGCGCGCCAGAGTTGGTCGATAGTGCGTGCGCCGACGGCTCTGAGGT
>JARGPL010000012.1 GCA_029210175.1 Minwuia sp.
CTCATCGAAAACGCTTTCTGCCGCATCAAGGACTTCCGGCGTATCCACACACGCTACGACAAGCTGGCGAGAAACTTCCTGTCCGCTGTCGCCATCGCCGTCCTCGTCGCATTCTGGCTATGATTGAGTCTCAACCCTAGCCAGCCCCTCAAGACTATTCCGCAAAACCTGGGTTTCTCGTACATCGCTGCAGGTGCGCTCGCGGCGTTGGAACTTGTCGACGTGTGATTCCAAGAACTGATGCCTGAAACAATCATTCCGAAAACAGCCGGTCGCCCTGGGTTCTGAGAATGCGGATTGGCGCAAATTGATTGCGCCGCACCTCGATCCGACGTGCCGCGGTCACGGCGCGCGGGAGCGATCCCTGGAGATGATCTGGTGGCGACCCCCGTTCCCCGCGCCATCGCTGCAGAACCTTGCGCAGCCCCATCAGCCCCCGATCACGCCGCGTTCGATTCAAACGCCTTCGTGTCGTCCAGCGGGCCGAGCCAGTAGTGTGAGCCGATGATCTCGACCGTCCAGGCATCCGGTCCCGCTGGCGTGACCTGGGAAATCCGGACGATGCCGGGTGCGGCGGGGAATGTCGCGGCTTTCAGTTGATCGTCATAGAAGCGGTGCAGCACGGCGCGCCCGTCCATGCCATCGGCGAGCAGGCGGACCAGGAACGCCTCATCCGGGGTGGCGGCGAATATCGCCTGGCCGCCAGGGTCGGCGCAGCGGACAGCCAGTGTCACCCGGACCGCGTCGGTCTTCGGAAAGCCGCGGGGCCGGGCCGCATGGAGCAGGCTGCCGGCGCGAAACAGCCGTTCGTGAAAGGCCGGATCGACATATTCTTCCCAGAGCCTTTCCTCGCGCATCTCGCTGGCCATGTTGCGCAACTGACCGTCACGCAGCGCGTCGCCGATGACGTGGCGCAGCACCAGATAGGCCGCCTCGGCCGCGTCCTGATCCTGCAGCGACATCAGGCACATTTCGCGCAGTTCATCGTCGCCCATGCCGGCATGGCCACCGAAGTCCATCGCGTCCAGAAGGGCGCGGAAATCATCCGCTGCCCCGGTTCCGGCGATCTCTTCGATTTCAACGACATCCGTGACGTCGACGTGAAAGGTATGGCTCATTCAGGTTGCTTCCAGGATTGGGGAAAGGGCCGGTATCAATCATAGTCTCCACCGGGATTGAAGGACGCGTCTTCTGCAAGTACCCCCTGACCGGGCACGAAATTCACCTCCAGACGTATGCCGTCCGGATCTTCGAAAAACACATAATGGTACCCGGGCGCCCGATGGCCGTCACAGGCGCCCCGAATGATCGGCGCATCCATTTCGCGGAGCAGGTCTGTCACGGCATCGACATCCTCTCGGGTACGGGCGCGAAGGCAGATGTGATGCAGCCCGACGCGGCTCTGCACGAAACGCTCTGCGGCATGCTCCGGCGCGCAAGGCTGGATTCCCAGCGCGGTCCGTGCCCCGACGAAGTAGGACATGTTCGGCCCGCTGAAAACATTCCGCATGCCCAGCGCCGGCATCAGCCGACCATAGAAGGGCTCGGCCTTTTCGAACTGGCTGACCGTCAGGATGACGTGGGCCATGCCGTTGATGTCGATCATTTTCCATTTTCCTGCATTGATGTTCGGATTCCGGTGAATCTACCCGGTGTCGGCGGAAAGCGCGCGCGGGCTGGGCAGCCACGCCCCACCTGCCGCTGTTCCCGTGCTATGTCGCCTGCCATGGGCACGAAATACGATACCATCGGGGTCAATTATGCGGACCTCAGGCAGCCGGATGCGCGCATTGCGGCGATGATCGGTGAGGCGCTGGGGTCCGCGCAAAGTGTACTGAATGTCGGGGCGGGGGCGGGGTCGTATGAGCCGCCGGACCGGGCAGTCACGGCGCTGGAACCGTCCATGGAGATGATCCGGCAGCGCCCGGCGTCCGCCACGCCGGTGGTGCGGGCGCGGGCGGAGGCGCTGCCCTTCGCCGACCGCGCCTTCGACGCGTCCATGGCCAGCCTGACCGTGCATCACTGGACGGACAGGCGGCAGGGCGTGCAGGAAATGCGGCGGGTGACGCGGGGGCCGCTGGTGATCCTGACCTTCGACCACCGGCATCAGGATTTCTGGCTGACGGACTACATTCCGGAACTGATGGCCCTCGACGAGGGCAGGATGCCGCTGATGCGCGACTTCGAGGCCTGGCTGGGGCCGGTGGAGATCAGCACCGTGCCGGTGCCGCATGACTGCACGGACGGGTTCCTCGGGGCCTACTGGCGGCGGCCAGCGGCCTATCTGGACCCACGGGTCAGGGCCGCGATTTCCTGCTTCTGGGCGTTGGGGGATGCGTCCGGAGCCTATGACCGGCTGGCCGATGACATCCGGTCAGGTGTCTGGGCGGCGCGCTATGCCGACCTGCTGGACCGCGACAGCCATGACCTCGGCTATCGGCTGGTGGTGGCGCGGGGTTGAGGGTCGGTTGGTAGTGCCGTGCGGCCTTGCTGCCAGGGCCAGCCGAGCCGATGGAACAGGAAAATGCCTTGATCAAGACGTGGCATGGTCCTGCCGTCGCATGAACTCAGCAAAGAGCGGCACGGTGAAATCAAGATAACCGTGATCCGTGCTGTAGATCATGCCCTTTGAAATGATGTTGGCTCGTGCAGGTCCGAGGGATGAAGGTGTCCGCCCCATCGCGGCAGCGATACGCGCCATCGCGTAAGGCCCTTCCCCCAGGTTCGCCATGGTTCTGACGAACTCGACCTCCGCATTGGTCAGGCGATCCATGCGGACCTTGAAAAAGCCCTCGTCAAGCACGGCCAGTGTCTCGGTATAGGCGTTGTCCACATCGCGCGTGGTTATTTCCGGACCTGCCGCGTCATTCCAGGCAACGGAGGCCCACTCCTGAAGGAAGAACGGATATCCTTCTGTCCGATCCACGATGCAGTCCAGTGCGGCGGGCGCGATCGTCGCATCTTCGTCCAGAATCGGCTTCTCGACAGCATGCGCAGCCGACTTGGGATCGAGGGGACCTACGCCTGGGTAGAGAAAGAGCCTTTCAGCGTAAGACTTTGCGTCCCCGGCGAGGCGCGCAACCTGGGGCAGGCCCGCGCCGACAAGCAGCACGGGGCGGCCTTCCTGCGACATCCGGTGAATCGAAACAATCAGGGCAGAAAGGTCTGCTTCAGAAAGATACTGCACCTCGTCGATCAACAGCAGCCAGCCCTTGCCGGCAGCCTCAGCTGCCTGACCGATCATGCTGAACAGATCGGGAAGGTCGTATTGCATGTCGCCGCTGTCGGCGAGCCCCGGCTCTGGTTCCACGCCAACTTCAACACCGGCAACCTTGATCTTGAAGACGGAGGCAAATCCTCGCAGGCCCTTCAGTCCGCGGGTCGCAATCTGTCTTGCCGCCGCAACGCCAGACAGGGAGCGCATCACCTTGCGCATTTCCGGATAGAGCAGGCGGGCAAGACTTTCCTTTTCCGGGGCCTCGACCTTCGAAACAAGCAGCCCTTCGATTTCGGCATTTCGGCCGATTTCGGTAAGCAGCACGGTCTTTCCAGTGCCCCGCAAGCCAAGGAGCAGCATCGAACGGCCATTTCTTCCCCTGATGGCTCGACCGCACGAGACCCTTGCGGTCGCGAGGATCTCATCACGACCAGCCAGTTCGGGCGGTCGGCTTCCTGCGCCAGGCGCAAAGGGATTGCGATATGGGTCCATCTTACCTGCGCCATGATAGTGATCTGTACAGAAACATAGCGATATATAGCAAAATTCGCTATTCATAGCTATACATTGTTATACATGATCCTCCCCCCCGCCCGGTCACAGCACGCTGAAGTCCGTCCGCGCCATGAACCGTCGCCGTTCCGCCCGGTTCGCGGGCACCGGATCGGCGAAGGTCAGCGCCAGCGCGTCGGCGGCATCCGGGGACGCGAGGCCGCGCGCCTTCATCTTCTCCTTCTTCTCCAGCAGGATGTGGCCCGTGGCGTCGAAGCTGTATTCCGGCCCCTTCAGGTCGTTGATCAGGTCCGCGTCATCAGGCAGCGCGCCGGTGCGCAGCCACTTCCGCATCTGGTCCCACATCTCGGCGCGGCGGTTGGCATAGTCGCGGCGCTTGCGCGGTGCGGCACCGGCATTGACGTCATGCACCCGCCGTCCCAGCTGGCGCAACCGGTCGACCACGCCGCCACCAATGCCCGCCCCGTCGACGAAGGTCGCATTGGGCTTCCACTGCTCGATCCGGTCATTGACGATGGCCGCGAACTGCATCAGGTCGAGGCCGTGATGGCGCTCGATCTCTCCCAGCAGCCGGTTGCCCTGCCGGATCAGGATGACGGATGCATCATCGCCGAACCGCGCCACATCCACCCCCATGACCCGTGGGGCCTCAGGGTCCGGCACCACATCGGCGAGGCGCGCGCAGGCCTGATCCACCAGCCGTGCGGGAATGAACTGCCTGGCGCTGGTGGACGGGAACTGACCCTTCACCCGGACCTTCACGAAGTCGGATTCCGGGCCGTAGTCGGTGATCCAGCGCGCGATCTGGGCCTGGTTGGTCAGGCGGGTGCTGCGGGAATCCACCGTCCAGGACTGCCAGCGGTGGCGCAGCCCGTGGAAGCATTCGAAGAACCGGCCCGTGGTCTGCGTCGGGTTGCCGAACACCACCCAGATGATCTCCGTCCCCCGGTCGATCAGCGATCCCTCCGTCACCTCCCAAATCTTCTCGGGGATGGCACTCGCCTCATCGAACACCAGCAACAGGCGCTTTTCCAGATTGTGCAGCCCGGCAAAGGCCTCCGTCTGGGTCAGGGACCAGGGCACCATGTCGATGCGCCAGTTGTCGGCCATGCCCGGCACCCGCGCGCGGATCGAATTCGACATCTGGCTGAACCGGTGCCGGGTTCGCGCCAGCCGATGCCACTTCGACAGTTCCGACCAGGTCTTGGTGCGCAACTGGGTCTCGGTATTGGCCGTCACCGTGCCGCGTGTTTCCTCCGCCGTGGAAATCGCCCAGAGCACCAGCCAGGACACCAGCGCCGACTTCCCCACCCCATGGCCACTGGAAACGGCAATCTGGATCGGTTGCGTCACGGTTTCGTTGTTCTTGTTGCCGTCCCGACCGCGTGCCCCCTGGCGCACCCCCTGCTGCAGTCCTTGCCGCAGCCTCTGGCCAATCGCCTCCAGCACCTCCGCCTGCCAGCGCTCCGGCCCCACCTGCCGCGCCAGCGGCGTCCCCGCCTGTCCCCACGGAAACGCCCAGCGCACGAAGCCCAGCGGATCATTGCGGAAGATGTGCATGCGGTGGTCAAGCGCCTGCTCGGCAGCGACGGCGGCATCGTCGGGTGCGGCGGCGGGTTTGCGGCGGCGGGTGGGTCTGGTGGCAGGTTTCGGAGCTGCGGAGGTTGCGGTCACGGGGCTTGGCCTTTCAGTCAGATGAAGGTGACTGAGACCCTATGGTGCTGATGCGAAATGAGTCATAGTCGATTGGCAAATGGAATGGCGCTTGGCCGATTCTAAAAATGTTGGATAGTTCGAAATACGATAAGGCTATTTGCCAAGCCGTTCGTGCATGTTGATTTCACTGGCTGCTTCTCTCAAGCATCGGTTACCCTGCATTTTGTTGTTCTACTGATAAGATAGATTGGACCGGGAGGTTATTGGAATGGCTTTCGTTGAGGGGGTTGCAGTGAACGTTTTTACCGGCTTGGCCGGCCAGATTGGCAAGATATTTTTTCGGAAATATGCCTTACCCCTCCGAATGAGACGACGACTGTCGGGAGTCGCGGCAAAAACCTACAATAAGATTATTCTAGAAGCGCTCCAGAGTGCGTTTGGTGGGCAAGGTACGTTAACAAAATCTAGCAATGCAGCCTTAGTTGACATCACTAATTCGCGACTTCTTGAGTATTTGATTGCAATATTTGGATCAAGTTTGGATAACAATAGTGCGATCACATTTATCGAATATATTCATAGATCATATAATATTACAGACTTTGAAGAATCCAATAGATTTGCACATGATTTAGCCAAATGCCTCACCTTATTGCAAGAAAATATTCTGAAAACTAGTCACACAGAAATAGATAAAGACAGTTTGGCGCATTTGAAAAGCACGATGGAGGAGCGAGCCAGACAGGCCGATGCTGTATTATACAATATTGTACAAAAAATTAGGGATAAAGAAGGCAATTGGCTTGCTCATATTGAAATAGACACCGAATTGGTTGCAAAAAGAATCGAAGATGATGCTGATCCGTTGACAAACTACGTTAAGTCTCTGAAAAAGTCATTGGATTTGGTAGATGTACATGGCGCATCGGGCGATGTAGTCCAAATACCGCTCGAAAAAATATATGTTGACACGTCAGTTAACCTGATTGAACGCAATCGAAATTTCAATTTGTACCAAGATTTACGAAAACATATTTCACGACATCAAATATCAGAGAATTGGCGTGGAACTCTAGAGTATATACACTCGACTGTACTACTTGGTGATCCTGGTGGCGGAAAAAGCACCCTATCGAAGAAATTGTGTTTGGAAATTTGCAATAAATATATTACTGGTCAGCCAAAGCTGCCAATATATATTCAATTAAGAACATTTATAGCAAGTGCCTCGGACGAAAAAGTGACGTCATTAGAAAAATACATAATCAATTTTGTAAAATCGATGATTCCTGATTCGAATGTCCAAGATTTTGCGTCCACTATTATTTATAAAATGAGAATTGGTACGATATTTTTTGTGGCTGATGGACTAGATGAGGTATTGACCAGTTCCAATAGATCAAGGGTTGTGCGAGAGCTAAATATATTTAGGAAGGAATACCCACTTTGTCAGATCTTGGTGACGTCGAGATATGTTGGGTATGAAACTCAACCAATGGAGGGCTTTACGCACTTGGGCGTCGATTTCCTTCGCGACCCTGCTATCGAACAGATTTTTCGAAATGTCTCCAGTGCCGTGCTAAAACGAACAGATGTAGAAATTGATGGACGTCTGCCAATATTTTTGACAGACGCTCGACGAAAAGCCGCTGAACTCATTAGAAGTCCTTTGCTGCTCACGTTAATCGTGATTATTTATGACAAAAAAAGTGAGATACCTGACAATAGGGCCAGCTTATATTCTTTTTGTGCAAATTTGTTGTTTGATCAATGGGACAAATATCGTGACATAAATCCGGAACTTCCAGAACGATACCGTCTTTTTGACTTATTTATGCACCTTTCCGCGCTACTTTATGAAAATGAAGAGTATGGTGGTCGAATTGGCAAAGAAGATTTAGAAAAAGAAGCACGGGATTTTTTCCGAAGCGACTATATAGATAATCGTGAAGGGAAATCTGCGCAAGCCGCGATGCATATGGTTCAGCATTTGACTGGACGAGCCTGGATTCTTCACGAGGTCGGGGAAAATGTTTTCGAATTTACCCACCGAACATTTATGGAATATTTCTATGCAAGATACTTGGACACACTTTTTGAGGATACGTCGCAGCTGATTGATAATTGTATCCCGCATGTAATAGAAGGTCGGCGAACCCTTCCAACACACCTGGCACTCCAGATTAGAACGAATAATAAGCGACTGGCGTCATCCAAGGTAGCTAAGTCTCTTGCTAATGCATTGAAAAAAGATGTTAATAGCAAAGAGCTGTTGGATTTTTGTTTAGACACATTAGGCTATATATTGCCTTCCGCTAAAGAACTAGAGGAGTTAGTTTCTCCGCTTGCAAAATCTGCGATATTTTCGAAATCGCCATCGGCCGCCCTTAAAATCCTTTGTACACAGAATCCGTTTCGGAACAGTATTTTGCAAATTTGTGAACCTTATTTGGAACAAATATCCACCGTAAATCAAGTCAAGCGAATTGCACCAGCCTTTCATCAAATGCACAAAGAACAAACTAACATATTGACTATTGCAGAAGGGGAAAAAATTAACATTACAAATAGACTTTTAGAAAGACTGTATAATAAACAATCCACCTCTCCCTTCATGTGTAAATTGGCGTTTGATTTAGATGCCAAAGTAAATTGGGAGTCTGCCGAAAAATATGGACTTCGCCTTTGGACTAATTCGCAAACCGAGTATATTGAATTTTTTCGGCTTTGCCAAGATTCACAGCATATGCTTAAAGAAGCGTCAGATTTTCTTTTGGATGAAAATTGCAATGACGGAAAGTACCTGAGAATGGCTCAGTCAATATTGCCAAAAATTGTGAATGATGAAACACGACACACCTTTCATCATTTCTTTTTTAGGCATTTTCCTAGCGAGGAATTTAGGAGAGTTCCCGATTTGAATTCTGATGCAAGCACCTGGCGTGCCGCACCCGAAGCTCTCGAAATTTTTGCATTCTCATTGGTCTTGTATGCGGAAACGCATCTCGAAATTATGAGCAAGAGTACACTGCGTAAAATCCAAGACATAATGCAAAAATTGATAGATGCATTGAATGATACTAAATCAGAAGGAGGAACTTGGTATCAATTATGGCTAAAAGGCGAATGTACCATGCTTGTTAATTCGACAGAACGATTAACAAAAATTTAGTCGACGTCAAAATAGAAGAAGAAATATTCTTCCTCATTACAATACTTGCGTCAGGTAGGGACGCCTATTTCTCCAAGAGCCAAATTTATTGACTTTATCCATGAATCAGTCATCCAAATTGGAGCGGGTAGGGGGAATCGAACCCCCGCGTTCAGCTTGGGAAGCTGACAGGCTACCATTACATCATACCCGCCGGATGGCTGCGCCTCGGACGCTCGCCACGCACAAGCGCATACCGGCATTTCCGGGCGCTGGCAAGATGCGCCGGGATTCTGTTTCACGTGAAGCGTGCGGCACTCTCGAACCTGGTGCACGGCGGCTTTCACCTGAAGCGCCAGGACAATCCCTGTTCACCCCCGCGTGAGCGGCGGGGTGTCTGCGTTGACAAGCGGGGGGCACCTGCCCACCTTCGGCATCTGGCCAGTACGCTAGCGATCAGTCGTGATTCGCGCGGGACCCTGCTGGCCGGAACCGACCGGGAGTGACCATGACCGACGCCGCGCTGAACCCAGAGCAACCGGGCATCGACCCGTCGAAATTCCGGGACCCGGAGGTCACGGCGGACGGCAGTCAGCGGGCATCCGTGGCGCTGAAGGATCTGTCGACGCTCTGGTTCAACACCGGCACGCTGTGCAATCTGGAATGCGCCAACTGCTACATCGAATCCAGCCCGACGAATGACCGGCTGGTCTATCTGACGGCGGCGGAGGTCGACCGTTTCCTGGACGAGGCCGATGCGCGCGGCGACACGAACGAGGTCGCGTTCACGGGCGGGGAGCCGTTCATGAACCCGGACTTCATCGCCATGATCCATTCATCCCTGAAACGCGGCTATCGCGTGCTGGTGCTGACCAACGCCATGCGACCGATGATGAAGTGCGCCGAGGATCTGCTGGCGCTGCACCATGAATTCGGCGACCGGTTGCGCATCCGCGTCTCCATCGACCATTACGCCGCCCGCCTGCACGAGATCGAGCGCGGGGCGCTGGCGTGGGAGCGGATGCTGCCCGGCCTCGACTGGCTGGCGGCGCACGGGTTCCACCTGTCCATCGCCGGGCGGACGCTTTGGCAGGAAACGGAGCCGCAGTTGCGTGCCGGTTTCGCGCGGCTGTTCGCGGACCGGGGCATCGCCCTCGACGCGCAGGACCCGGAGCGGCTGGTGCTGTTCCCCGAAATGGATGGCGATGCGGACGTGCCGGAGATCACCACCGCCTGCTGGAACATTCTGGACGTCAGCCCCGACGCCATGATGTGTGCGTCATCGCGCATGATCGTGAAACGCAAGGGCCAGCAGGCGGCGACCGTCGTGCCCTGTACCCTGCTGCCCTATGACGAACGCTTCGACCTGGGGGAGACCCTGGCCGAGGCGTCCGCCGATGTGCCGCTGAACCACCCCCACTGCGCCCGGTTCTGTGTGCTGGGCGGCGGGTCCTGCAGTGTCGGCTGAGGCCGTCATGGCTGATTCCGGGGCGGACGTTCTCGACCTGGGTCGGATGGACAGTCCCGTGCTGGTCTACGGTGGTCCCTATTCCAACCTGCAGGCGACGGTGGCGCTTTTCGATGCCGCCGACGCAATGGGCATTCCGCCTGAACATCGCATCAACACCGGCGATATTGTCGCCTATTGCGGCGCGCCGGAGGCCACGAGCCAGGCCGTCATGGCGCGCGGCGGCCCGGTTGTGCGCGGCAACTGCGAGGAGAGCTTCGGCAACGATGCGGAAGACTGTGGCTGCGGCTTCGCGGAGGGCAGCGCCTGCGACCTGCTCGCCCGGGGCTGGTTCGCCCATGCAATGGCGGAACTGTCTGCCCCGGCGCGGCATTTCATGGCCGCCTGTCCGGGGGAAATCCGCTTTCGCATAGGGGGCCTGAGTGTCAGTGCCACGCATGGCGGATTCTCCGCCGTGAACCGTTTCATCTTCCCCAGTGATCACGCCGCCATCGCCGACGAATGCGCCCTGACCCGCAGTGACATCGTGCTGGCGGGCCATTCCGGGGTGCCGTTCGCGGCCCCGTCAGGCGCGCAATGGTGGCTGAATGCCGGCGTCGTCGGCATGCCCGCCAATGACGGCGATCCGCGTGGCCATTTCCTGACCCTGACCCCTGACGCGGATGGCGTCATGGTGCGGTTTCATCGTCTGGACCATGACAGCGACGCAGCGGCGGCAGAGATGCGCAGGCTCGGTCTGGCCGAGGATTATGCCCGGGCGCTTGAAACCGGCCTCTGGCCCAACATGGACGTCATGCCCGCTGCCGACCGGGCGCAGGCCGGAAAGCCGATCCTGATCGACGGCTTCCACATCCCCAGAGCCGCCGCGCAGGCCGCCTGAAGGGAGTCTTTCCGGCAGCCTGCACCAGCCCTCTCCCCCACCCGGCATCCCACTGGATCATCCTGAACGGGTGGCCGGGTGGGGGAGAGGGCTGGTGCAGCCACCGCAACGGCTTCCGCCAACAATCGCGACATAGCCGCGACTGGACATCAACCGGGCCGCGCCGGATACTCCGCCGCATGTCAGCAGATCAGCAGTTCGATACCGAAGGACGCTATGTGGCCAGGACCGGCGACATGGTGGTGCGCGTCAAACCCATTTACCTGCCCAATCAGTCCGAACCCGACCAGAACCGCTACGTCTGGGCCTATGAGGTGACGATCGAGAACGAAGGTGATGAAACCGTGCAGCTGCTCGACCGCTACTGGCATATCACCGACGGCAATGGCCGGGTGGAGGAGGTGGAGGGACCGGGCGTCATCGGCAAGCAGCCGATCCTGAAACCCGGACAGAACTTCACCTATGCCAGCGGCTGCCCGCTGACGACCCCCAGCGGTATCATGGTCGGCCACTACATGATGCTGTCGGGCGACGGCAACCGTTTCACCATCGCCATCCCCGCCTTTTCCCTGGACCTGCCCCGCCGGGCCCAGACCCTGAATTGACCGACCATCGCGGATAGTCAATGCAGTCCACGGCGGACTCGATTCGGCGCTTGAGTCAAGTGGAATTCAGCGTTACTATTCACATGCGGTCCTTGCTTGGTGAAAAGAGCCCCGAGGCTCTTCCTAGGATAGCCAAGATTGCCGTTATGGCGGACCGCATCTTTTCCTGTCAGGTTCGGACGCATGATCCTCCCGAACGGGCATGGCACGTCACCTTCGGCATCAGTAATAGCGCACCGCGCTGTGAGTCCACATTTCATACTCGTAGACAATCTTTTCTCGGACCAGATCATAGGAACGTGTGTCACCGCGTTCCCATTTGCGGTGCATTGCCCAGGCGCAATAATCCGCGATCTGAAGGCCGCTGTCGGCAAGTGATGGTCTGAAATCGACCAGGCAGTTTTCAGGCGGAAGACATTCGTGAAAGGCTGAGCCGACAGCGCTTTCGAAAGCGCGCCTCTCGCGCCGCGTTCCCATCGATGCTGGCGTCATGGTGACTCGATCCGTTTCCGAAACCCGGGCCGCGATTGCGTGCTTCAGGTGATAATACCAGGGAAGCCGGTAGAACCTGGGCCTGTCATGCCAATAGCTTGGATCCGCGCGCGCCTTCTCAATGATGGTTGCCTGTATGGAGAAAGCCATCTTTCCCAAGGCTTCGAAGACGGCGTTGCGCACGTTCTGCCGGTCAACCGTGGCGTGAAAGAGGTCATGAAGTCTCAAGCCACGCCGCAAAAGGTCATGGCGCAACATCCGCATTTCCATTTCATGGTCCAGTGCGTCAAACTCGACCGTGCAGATTATGAAGTATTTACTGACGTTCGGTGCGCGGGCGAAATTCATGCAGCCTGATTCATCAGCGAACAAATAGCGTTCGAGCATCAACCGATCCTGTCGATTCAATTCCGATTTTCTTAAGGTATCCTGCAGCTTTCAGCAACTGTGGGTCGTAGGCACTCTGCAATCGACGTTGCATGCGGTCGAGCGGTGATGCAGATTCCCGCTGGCACAATCCCAAGGCCAAAAAGGGTGTCACTCACCGGTGCTGACGTGTTTCGGTCCGTTTGGAGAAAACAGGCATGGGTGACCCGCGCGGCATTTTCCTGATCAACGGCATCTTCGCGGTGATGCTGGCGTTTGCCATGCTGATCCCGGCAGCGGTCGATCTGCTGGTGGGTAACGACGACTATCAGGTCTTTCTGGCCGCCGCAGGGGCAACCGGGTTCCTGGGCGGCACGGTGGTCGCCTGTACCTGGCGGCGTGGCATCCGCCTCAGCCTGCGCGGGGCGTTCATCCTGACCACATCCGTCTGGCTGGTGCTGCCCACCTTTTCCGCCCTGCCATTCGTGCTGGCGGGGCTGGAGATGTCCTACACCGATGCCTTCTTCGAGGCCATGTCGGGCCTGACCACCACCGGCTCCACGGTCATTTCCGGCCTCGACAATGCGCCGCCGGGCATCCTGATCTGGCGCGCGATCCTGCAATGGCTCGGCGGCGTCGGGATCATCGTCACTGCCATTGCCGTGCTGCCGCTGCTGCAGATCGGCGGCATGCAGCTGTTTCGCATGGAAAGTTCCGAAAGCTCCGACAAGGCCATGCCGCGCGCCGCGCAGATCGCCGGCGCCACAGCCGTGATCTATCTGATGCTGACGCTGTGCTGCGCGGTGCTGCTGTGGGGCACCGGCCTGTCGTCGTTCGACGCCATGGCGCATGCCATGACCACGGTGGCGACGGGCGGCTTCTCCACCCGTGACGCGTCCATCGGCGGGTTCGGGAACCCGGGCATGGAATGGATCATCATCGTCTTCATGGTCCTCGGCTCCCTGCCCTTCGTGCTGTACCTGCAGGTGGTGCGCGGTCGGCCACTGGCGCTGTGGCGCGACACCCAGGTGCGCTGGTTCTTCCTGACCCTTGCCGGGCTGTTCGTGCTCGTCGCCCTGCTGACTGACCTGTTTGTGGATATCCACCCGGTCGACGGCCTGCGGCTGATGCTGTTCAACGTCATCTCGGTCATGACCGGAACCGGGTTCGCGTCCTCCGACTACGGCACCTGGGGGCGGGCGGCGACGGTGCTGTTCTTCTTTGCCATGTTCATCGGCGGCTGCGCCGGGTCGACCAGCTGCGGCATCAAGATCTTCCGCTTCAAGGTGATGTTCGAGAACGCGCGGGTGCAGATCCAGGAACTGATCCGCCCGAACTCCGTCCAGGTCGGCCGCTTCAACGGACGCCCCATAGAAAGCCATGTGACGGACGCGGTGATGAGCTATTTCTTCCTGTTCGCCATGGTGTTCGGGGTGCTGGCATTCCTGCTGACCCTGACCGGGCTGGACATGACGACGGCGCTTTCCGGGGCGGTGACGGCGGTGGCCAATGTGGGGCCGGGCCTGGGCGACATCATCGGCCCGACAGGCAACTTCCAGCCCCTGCCGGACACGGCCAAGTGGCTGCTGTCTGCGGGGATGCTGCTCGGGCGGCTGGAACTTTTCACGGTGATGGTGCTGTTCACCCGGCGGTTCTGGCTGGGCTGACGCAGGGGCGACGGCGGTCCCCGGCATCAGGACCGCCAATCACACCGTTGCGTGGCGCGGCCCGACCGTGCCATTTATCATACCACAAGAAACGCACATCTTCGGAGGGAACAGAACCATGGCAAAGACCTATCCTGTCAGTGACGCCTGGGCCGGCAGCGCCCACGTGGACAACGACACCTATCTGGCCATGTACAAGCACTCCATCGAGGATAACGAGGGCTTCTGGGCCGAGCATGGCAAGCGCATCACCTGGTCGAAGGACTATACCCAGGTGAAGGATGTGTCCTTCGACGCCGATGACCTGCACATCAAGTGGTATGCCGACGGCGAACTGAACGCGTCCTGCAACTGCCTCGACAGGCACCTGGCCGAACGCGGCGATCAGACAGCGATCATCTGGGAAGGCGATGAGCCGGATCAGGATGCAACCATCACCTACCGCGACCTGCATGCACGGGTCTGCCGCCTGTCGAACGGCCTGCTTGCCCGGGGCGTGCAGAAGGGCGACCGGGTGACGATCTACATGCCGATGATTCCGGAGGCTGCGGTCGCCATGCTGGCCTGCGCCCGCATCGGGGCGGTGCATTCGGTTGTGTTCGGCGGGTTCTCGCCGGAGGCGCTGGCGGGCCGGATCGAGGATTGCACGTCCACCTGCATCATCACCGCGGACGAAGGCGTGCGCGGTGGCCGCAAGATCCCGCTGAAGGCCAACACGGATGCCGCCATCGACGGACACGGGCTGGCGGTGAAGACGGTCGTCGTGGTGCGTCGCACCGGCGGCGACATTGCCTGGAACGACAGCCGCGATGTCTGGTACGACGAACTGACCGAAGCACAGTCGGATGACTGCCCGGCGGCCCCGATGAACGCCGAAGATCCCCTGTTCATCCTCTACACGTCCGGCTCCACCGGCCAGCCGAAGGGGGTGCTGCACACCACCGGCGGCTACATGGTCTATGCCTCGATGACCCATGAATATGTCTTCGACTACAAGCCGGGCGAGGTCTACTGGTGCACGGCGGACGTCGGCTGGGTGACCGGCCACAGCTACATCCTCTATGGCCCGCTGGCCAACGGCGCGACCACGGTGATGTTCGAAGGGGTGCCGAACTATCCCGACAACGGACGCTTCTGGCAGGTCTGCGACAAGCACGACGTCAGCCTGTTCTATACTGCACCGACCGCCATCCGGGCGCTGATGGGTGCCGGGGACGGGCCGGTCAAGGCCGCGAGCCGCAAGTCGCTGCGCCTGCTCGGGTCCGTGGGTGAACCGATAAATCCGGAGGCCTGGCAGTGGTATCACGACGTGGTCGGCGACGGCCGCTGCCCCATCGTCGATACCTGGTGGCAGACCGAGACCGGCGGCATCCTGATCACGCCGCTGCCCGGTGCCACGGCCCTGAAACCGGGGTCCGCGACCCGACCGTTCTTTGGCATCTCGCCGATCCTGGTCGATGAACATGGCGGCGAACTGGACGGGGTGGCCAGCGGCAACCTGTGCATCACCGACAGCTGGCCGGGCCAGATGCGGACGGTCTACGGCGACCATGAACGCTTCGTGCAGACCTATTTCTCCACCTATCCGGGGCGCTACTTCACCGGTGACGGTGCCAACCGTGACGAGGACGGATATTTCTGGATCACCGGTCGTGTCGATGACGTGATCAACGTGTCCGGCCATCGCATGGGCACGGCGGAAGTCGAAAGCGCACTGGTGGCCCACAGCAATGTCGCCGAAGCCGCCGTCGTCGGTTATCCGCACGATGTGAAGGGCCAGGGCATCTATGCCTATGTCACCCTGAATTCAGGGGTCGAGGGCACGGATGAGCTGAAGCAGGAACTGGTCAAATGGGTACGCAAGGAAATCGGCCCCATCGCCAGCCCCGACAAGCTGCAGTGGGCCCCGGGCCTGCCGAAGACCCGGTCGGGCAAGATCATGCGCCGCATCCTGCGCAAGATCGCCGAAGATGATTTCGGCAGCCTGGGCGATACCTCCACCCTTGCCGAACCGGCGGTGGTGGAGGACCTGATCGCGAACCGGCAGAACCGGAAGGGTTAGGGCGGGCGCAGACTCCATCGCCAGATGATCGGCCACTGATTTCAGCCGAACATGTCCGCCGTGATGGACGCGTACCAGCCTTCGGCAAACGCGGCCTCATGCGCGCGCACGTCGGCGTTGGCATCCATCGGGCTGAGCCCGCCGGAACCGTCGATGCCGACGATGCCATCCGCCGTGGACCGATAGACCTTGGCGACGGAAATGCCGTAGCCGGGGCCGACCAGGCTGTAGCAGGTATTGGCGAACGACCCCGCGATCGGGTCCCGCCCCGCCAGCGCTTGCACGATGTTTGCGGCGGCAACCTTGCCCTGACTGTTGGCGGAAAAACCTGATTTCGGCATCTGTCCGGCCACGGCAGCGTCACCGATGACGTGCACGTCCGCCGCCATGTCCGACGCGAAGGTGGTCGGGCCGACCGGGCACCAGCCGTCGGCGTTCACCAGCCCCGCATCCCGTGCGATGGCCCCGGCCCACTGGGGCGGGATGACGTTGATGACGGCGGCGGAGTGGCGGTCACCGAATGCGGTTTCGAGCCAGCGCCCGACCGCGTCCACCGCCACGATGCGCCCGTCATCCGCTGCTGGCACATGCTCGATCAGCCCGGGATAGAGCGCCGCCCAGGCCTGGGTGAACAGACCCTGCTTGGAGAAACGGTCCTTGGCATCGAGGATCAGCACCTTCGAGCGTGGTCGGTTCTGCTGCAGCCAGTGGGCGATCAGGCTGGCGCGCTCATAGGGTCCCGGCGGGCAGCGGAAGGGATTGTCCGGCGGGGCAATGATCACCGTGTCACCATCTGCCATCGCCTGCAGCTGCTGGCGCAACAGGGCGGTCTGCGGCCCGGCCTTCCAGGCATGCGGCATCGCCTGCGCGGCGGCTTCATCATATCCGGACAGGGCATTCCAGCGCATGTCGACGCCGGGGGACAGGATCGCCTTGCGGAACCCGATCACGCTGTCGTCGGCCAGCCGCACCGTGCGCCGTTCCGGGTCCAGCGACAGGACGCGCTGATGCACCACCTCCACCCCCCGTGCTGCCAGCCCGGCATAGCCATGGGCAATGTCGGACATCCGGCGCAACCCGCCCAGCACCAGATTGCTGAAGGGGCAGGTATGGAAGACCTTGTTCTGTTCCACCACCACGACGGACAGGCCGGGTGCGAATTGTTTCAGATAGCGCGCGGCCGTGGCTCCACCGAAGCCACCGCCAACCACGACCACATCCACGGTACGCGACGGCGCCGCACGGACGGGACCGATGGTTGCGGCAGCGATGGCCGTCGCGCCAAGCCTGCCGACCGCGCGGCGGGAAAGGGCGTTGCCCATGCCGCCGCTCATTGCCTCGCCGCCGGGTGCGCGAACTGTCGGGAAAGCACCTCGATCTCCGCATCGCTGTATCCGGTGGCGATGCGGCCCATCACCGTTGCCGGTCGGGAACCGTCCCGGAACGCCCGCAACGCTTCCGCGATGAACACGGGGTCCTTGCCCTTCAGCGACGGGATGCTGCCCGGGCTGGCACCACCGGGGCCGTGGCAGGCGGCGCAGGACAACGCCAGAACCCGCGCCGCCGTTGGTTCCCCTGCCACGGCCTGCTGTACCATGACGGTCAGAATGGCCGCCGTCACCACAACCATCATTGCCATCAGGACCGTACCGCGCCTTCGCATTTCGCGTGCAACCATCGCCGCCTCCCGCCTTTTTCTTTCAGCCTAGCACGGGGCCCCAGCAGGCAACGCCATCAACTCCCCTTGAATTATATGGCAGTATATCTGACCATATCAGTAATATTGACCTATTGACGGGAGGCCATCATGGAATTTTCTTGCGCGCAGGATCGGGCAATGACCTGGATCGAGGCATGGAACAGCCATGATCTGGAGGTGATTCTGGCGCTCTATCACGATGATGCGGTGATGGCGTCGCCCTACATCGCCGACCTGGGGATTGCGGCCACGGGTGCGCTGCGCGGCAAGTCTGCACTGCGGTCCTACTGGTCCGGAGCCCTGCAGCGAAAGCCCAACCTGCACTTTCGGCGTCAGGGCATATTCGCCGGGGCCGACAGCCTGGTGGTCACCTGTTTCAATGAAGCCGACCGGATCGTTGCGCAATTCCTGCGCTACGGGGCGGACGGTCTGATCGTGCAGGGGGCAGCACAGCACGGACGCTGAGGCATTCCAGACTGGTGCGGGGCGGAACGGTCTGGCAGGATCACGGGATGAACATGCCCGCACCCATGCAACCGGAAGAAGGTCCGACCGCACTGTCCGAGGCGGAACGCCGGGCGCGGGTGCGCCTGATCCGCAGCGAGAACATCGGCCCCGCCACGTTTCACGGTTTGCTGGCGCGTTATGGCAGCGCCGTGGCGGCGCTCGACGCCCTGCCGGAAATCGCGGCACGGGCGGGCAAGCGCAAGCTGAGGATCGCGGCGGCAGGGACGGTCGACACCGAATGGCGCGCACTGCAACGGCTGGGCGGTCGGTTCCTGATCTTCGGTGACCCGGATTTCCCCGCCTCGCTCGCCGCCGTTGGCAGTGCCCCGCCGGTTCTGGCAACCGTTGGACGGATCGACCTGCTGCACCGTCCGACCCTGGGTGTGGTCGGCGCGCGCAATGCATCCGCCAACGGGCGCACCCTGTGCCAGCAGATCGCACGTGAAGTGGGTGAAGCCGGGGTGACCATCATTTCCGGCCTGGCACGAGGCATCGACGCGGCAGCGCACCAGGCCAGCCTCGCCACCGGTACGGTGGGTGTCGTCGCCGGGGGCATCGACGTGTTCTATCCGCCGGAGAACCACGATCTGCAGGCCGCGATCGGCAATCAGGGCCTTGTCGTGGCAGAAGCGCCACTGGGTGCGGAGCCGCTGGCGCGGCATTTTCCCCGTCGCAACCGCATCATTTCCGGCCTGTCGCTGGCGGTTCTGGTGATCGAGGCGCAGATCCGGTCCGGGTCGTTGATCACCGCGCGGCTGGCGGGGGAGCAGGGGCGTGAGGTCCTGGCCGTACCGGGTTCCCCCCTCGACCCCCGGGCGCGGGGTGCGAACCGCCTGATCCGCGACGGGGCACGGCTGGTGGAAAGCGCCGACGACGTGCTGGACGAAATGCGCGGTCTGGGGGCCATGGCACGGGGCACCAGCAGCTCGGCATCGCCCCGTCCCCTGCAGGAACAGCAGCCCGACGGTGGTTTCAGGGCCATGCAGGCGGCTGACGAAGGCGACGTGGATGCCGCCCGCGCGAACCTGATCGATGCCCTGTCGCCTGAACCTGCGGGAGCGGACCACCTGATGCGCGCGGCGGGCCTGTCTGCGCCGGTGTTTCATGCGGCGATGCTGGAGCTGGAGATCACCGGCCAGGTGACCCGGCATGCGGGGAACCGGTTCTCGCTGGATCTCGCGCAAGGGGCATCCGGCCCCGAACACCGGGACCGGTAACGGGAACCATTGCCGGGCCGTATCATGGAGAGGTGACAGCGCCCCCGTTGACAGGCCCATGTGCATTCCCCATCTTCCAGCCGCCGTGAGCAGCCATCTTGCGCGCCGCCAACAGCCAATCAGAGGTTCCATGGACGTCGTCGTCGTCGAGTCGCCTGCCAAGGCGAAAACCATCGGTAAGTATCTGGGTCCGGGCTATACGGTGCTGGCGTCCTTCGGGCATGTCCGCGACCTGCCGTCCAAGGACGGGTCCGTGCTGCCCGATGAAGATTTCGCCATGACCTATCTGACGGACCCGAAGTCCGCCAAGCACCTGAAGGCCATTGCCGATGCCATGAAGGGTGCCGATCGCCTGATTCTGGCAACCGACCCGGATCGCGAGGGCGAGGCGATTTCCTGGCATGTGCTGGAAGCGCTGAAGGCCAAGCGCGTGGTCAAGAAGGACGTCGGCGTGGAACGCGTCGTCTTCAACGAGATCACCAAGCGCGCCATTCTGGCCGCCATGCAGCAGCCGCGCGAGATCGACATGGATCTCGTCAATGCGCAGCAGGCACGCCGGGCACTGGATTATCTGGTGGGCTTCACGCTCAGCCCGGTGCTGTGGCGGAAACTGCCCGGTGCCCGCTCCGCTGGTCGGGTGCAGTCGGTTGCCCTGCGGCTGATCGTGGAACGCGAGCTGGAGATAGAGAAGTTCGTGGCCCGCGAATACTGGTCGATCCGGGCCGTCTTCCGCACCGAAGCCGGTGAGGAGGTCGAAGCCCGCCTGACCCAGGTCGACGGTCTGCGACTGGACAAGTTCGCCATTGCCAACGAGGCACAGGCGCTGGAACTGGCTGAACGGGCCGCCAGGGGCGCGTTTCAGGTTGCCGGCATCGAAACCCGGCAGACCCAGCGTCGACCCCAGCCGCCGTTCATCACCTCCACCCTGCAGCAGGAAGCGGCGCGGAAGCTCGGTTTCAGTGCCAAGCAGACCATGCAGGTGGCGCAGCGGCTGTATGAAGGCACCGACATTGGCGGCGAGACGGTCGGCCTGATCACCTACATGCGGACCGACGGTGTGCAGCTGGCTGCGGAAGCCGTTGATGCCATTCGTGGATCCGTCCGCGATACTTTCGGCAATGCCTTCCTGCCGTCCCGACCGCGCGAATGGTCCACCAAGGCCAAGAACGCGCAGGAAGCGCATGAGGCGATCCGCCCGACCGATGTCAACCGCACGCCCGATGACATGAAACGTGTGCTGTCAGCCGAGCAGCACCGCCTCTATGACCTGATCTGGAAGCGCACGGTCGCCAGCCAGATGGAGAATGCGCGCCTGGCGCAGACCGGTGTCGACATTGCAGTCGATGGTGCAACGGGCGCTGGCCTGACGTTCCGCGCCAATGGCACGGTTGTCGAATTCCCCGGTTTCCTGAAGCTCTATGAAGAGGGCCAGGACGACCGCAACAAGGACGACGAGGACGAAAGCCGTCTGCCGAAGATGCGCGAAGGCCAGCCGCTGGAACGCGAGAATATCGAGCCGAAGCAGCATTTCACCGACCCGCCGCCGCGTTTCTCCGAGGCGAGCCTGGTGAAGAAGCTGGAGGAGCTGGGCATCGGTCGCCCGTCCACCTATGCCTCCATCCTGTCGGTGCTGCAGGAACGCGATTACGTCCGGCTGGACAAGAAACGCTTCATTCCCGACGACAAGGGGCGGCTGGTGACAGCGTTCCTGATCAACTTCTTCGAGCGCTATGTGCAGTTCGACTTCACCGCGATGCTGGAGGGGGAACTGGACGACATTTCCGCCGCCAAGATCAACTGGAAGGAAGTGCTGCGCCGGTTCTGGACGGATTTCCACGCGGCCGTGGAGGAAACCAAGGACCTGCGCATCGGCGAGGTGCTGGATGCCCTCAACGAATTCCTCGCACCGTCGCTGTTCCCGCCCCGCGAGGACGGATCGAACCCGCGCACCTGCCCGAAATGCGCCATCGGCGAACTCAGCCTGCGGCTGGGCAAGTTCGGCGCCTTCCTGGGCTGCTCCAACTATCCCGACTGCAAGTTCACCCGCAAGCTGGGGGGCGACCCGGCTGATGCCGAGGCACAGGCCGGTGAAGACCGGGAACTGGGCATCGACCCGCCGACGGGGGAGATGATCTGGCTGAAGAACGGTCCCTACGGGCCTTATCTGCAGCTGGGGGAGCCTGTCGAGAAGGGCCAGAAGCCGAAGCGTGTGTCCCTGCCCAAGGGGCTGGAGCCGGCCACGGTCGAACTGCCGCTGGCCATTCAGTTGATGTCGCTGCCGCGTGTTGTCGGCAACCATCCGGAAACCGGCAGCCCGATCAATGCAGGGCTGGGCCGCTACGGCCCCTATGTGGAGCATGAAAAGAAGTACGGTCGCCTGAGCGACTGGCGCGAAGCGCTGGACGTCGGCCTGAACCGGGCCGTTTCCGTGCTGGCGGAGGCCAAGGGACGCGGTGGCCGGACAGCCGCCAAGCCGCTGAAGGTGCTGGGTGAGCATCCGGATGGCGGCGGTGAGGTCCAGGTGCTGGACGGGCGCTACGGTGCCTATGTGAAGCACGGCAAGATCAACGCGACGATCACCAAGGGGATCGAGCCGACCGAGATCACCATGGATCAGGCGGTGCAGCTGATCGCGGAACGGGCCGAGAAAACCGGCAAGAAGGCCCCGGCAAAGAAGAAGGCTGCGCCAAGGAAGGCCGCGGCAAAGAAGCCTGCCGCCAAGAAGGCTGATGCATCGAAGTCGGTCGCCAAGAAGGCCGCTGCTTCGAAGTCGGTCGCCAAGAAGGCTGCTGCGTCGAAATCAGTCGCCAAGAAGGCTCCGGCAAAGAAGAAGGCTCCGGCGAAGAAACCGGCCGCCAAATCGTGATGCCGGTCAGTCATCGCTTCCCCCCTTCCCCGCCGTCGGGGAAGGGTGAGCAGGGTCTTCCATGGTGAAATCCGTCCCGCCGCACTTGCCTTCACCGCAGGAGATCCGTCGCTTCATCGATGAATCAGGCGGCAGGGCAGGCAAGCGCGAGGTCGGCAAGGCTTTCGGCATCAAGGGCCAGGATCGTATCTGGCTGAAGCGGATGCTGAAGGACATCATGGCCGAACGCGCCGCTGAGGGCCTGCCAGGTCCCCGGGATCTGCCCCGGTCAGAACGCCAGAACGCAACAGGTCAGAGGCCGCAGGGCGAGAAGCCCCTGGGCAAGCAGCAACGCCTGCCCCCCGTCGGTGTCATCGAAGTGGTGAAGGTCGATGAGGACGGCAGCCTGCTCTGCCGCCCCATGAAGTGGGAATCCGAGGTCGAACCGCCCCGCATCGAACTGGTCGAGAAGACCGTCAGCGGCCCGGCTGCGAAACCCGGCGACCAGTTCCTGGCGCGTCTGGGGCGTGACGGGCGGATGTATCAGGCGCGGGTGCTGCACCGGCTGGAGATCGCGGCAAAAAAGGTGTTTGGCGTCTATCAGCAGGCCGTGCCCGCCGGGCGTGGCGGACGGGTGCAGCCAACCGACCGCAAGATGCGCCAGGAAATGATTGTCGAGCCGGGCAACGACGGCGGCGCGGTCAGCGGCGATCTGGTGATGGTTGAAACCCTGCCCGGGCGCGCGCTCGGCCCGCGGATCGCCAGGGTCGTCGACGTGGTCGGCAGTTTCGATGATCCGCGCGCGATTTCCCTGCTGGCGCTGCAGACCCACGAAATTCCCCGCGAGTTCTCGGCGGAAGCCCTGGGGGCCGCCGTCGAGGCCGCACCGGTCACCGAGCTGGGCAACCGCACCGACCTGCGTGACATGCCGCTGGTCACCATCGACCCGCCGGACGCCCGGGACCACGATGATGCAATTCATGCCGTCGCTGACGATGATCGGGAAAACCCCGGCGGCTATCGCCTGACGGTCGCCATTGCCGATGTGGCCTGGTACGTCCGCCCTGAAAGCGCCATCGACAAGGATGCACAGGCACGCGGCGTGTCGGTCTATTTCCCCGATCGCGTGGCCCCGATGCTGCCGGAGCGGCTGTCGGCGGACCTCTGTTCGCTGATGCCGGGGCAGGATCGCCCGGTCATGGCGCTGGAAATGGTGATCGACGCCACGGGGCGCAAACGCCGCCACCGGTTCTTCCGCGCCATGATGCGGTCCGCCGCCAACATCGCCTATGCGGATGCCCAGGCGGCGGTGGATGGCGACCCGAGACCGGAACTCGACGCGCTGCTGGACCCGGTCCTGAAGCCCCTGTTTGCCGCATGGGAGCTGCTGGATGGCGCCCGCAAGCGGCGTGGTCCGCTGGACCTGGACCTGCCCGAGCGCAAGGTGCTGCTGGGCAAGGACGGCTATATCGCCGGGATCGTGCCGCAGGAACGGCTGGACGCGCACAAGGTGGTCGAGGAGTTCATGGTTCTGGCCAACGTCTGCGCCGCCGAGACCCTGGAACGGCGCGGCAGGCCCTGCGTCTACCGGGTGCATGAACCGCCTGACCCGGAACGGCTGCGAGGCCTGAAGGACTTCCTGGGCACGCTCGGCATCACGTTCAATGCCGGTGACGTGGTGAAGCCGCAGATGTTCAACCGCGCCCTGTCGAAGGTTGCCGGTCAGGAAACCGCGCCGATGGTCAGCGAGGCGGTGCTGCGGTCGCAGACGGCTGCCTACTACGACACCGAAAATCAGGGCCACTTCGGCCTTGCCCTGCGCCGCTATGCACATTTCACCTCGCCGATCCGGCGCTATGCCGATCTGCTGGTGCATCGGGCGCTGATCGACGCCATGGGTGCCGGGGCGGGCGGCCTGGGTGACACGGACGCCGATACCGTGCAGCGGCTGGCGCAACAGACATCGACGTTCGAACGCCGCGCCATGCTGGCGGAGCGGGACGCGCTGGACCGTTTCACCGCGATCTTCCTGCAGGATCAGGTGGGGGGCCAGTTCGCGGCACGCATCAGCGGCATCACGCGCTTCGGCATGTTCGTGTCACTGGCCGAGACCGGCGCATCCGGCATCATTCCGATGCGCAGTCTGAGCAGTGATTTCTTCGATTTCGATGAGGTCGCAGTCCAGCTGGTCGGTCGCCGGACCGGCCAGGTCTGGCGCCTGGGGGAACGGCTGACCGTGCGCCTGAAGGAAGCATCCGGCGTGACCGGCGGTCTGGCGTTCGAGATTGTCGATACCCAGGGCGACAAGCCGGCAGGCAAGGGCAACCTGAAGGGTCCCGGTCGCGGCAAGCTGAAGACGAACCGTCCGCAGCCGGGCCAGAAAAGAGCCAAGTCAGAGCGCACCAAGGCGAAGCGTCGCCGATAGGGGCCATCCACTGTTGAATGGCACCATTGGCCCGCTCATCGGCAACACGGCCCCGATTCAAAATCCCAGCGTCAGAAATCTGTCCACAAGCGACACTATGGTCGCTGCTGGCGCAACACGGTTGCTCTGACATTACGCGCGCCGCATGATGTGGCCACAGGGTCAATCGGTCGCATGAATGTGCGCCATAAAGGGGGAAGCTGAATGTCAGATGAACTGAAGTATCTGAGCGATCGCGTTGCACGCGGGCTCATGAACCGTCGCGCTTTCATGGGTCGCGCCACCGCACTGGGTGTCGGTGCCACCATGGCCGGATCGTTGCTGTCCAGCGCCGCCTTCGCCGCCGGTCCGCAAAAGGGCGGCATCCTGAAGGCCGGCATGGTGGGCGGTGAATCCACCAACAGCCTCGACCCCGCAACCTTTGCCAGTCAGGTGCCGTTCGCGCTTGGCCGCTGCTGGGGTGATACCCTGGTCGAAACCTCTCCCACGGGCGACATCGTCAACCGTCTGGCGGAAGAGGTCAGTGCCTCACCCGACGCACGGGTCTGGACGTTCAAGATCCGGTCCGGCGTCACCTTCCACAATGGCAAGACCCTGGACGCCGCCGACGTCGTGGCGACCCTGCGCCGCCATTCCGGCGAAGACACCAAGTCCGGCGCGCTGGGCATCATGCGCGGTATCGAGACGATCAGCCAGGATGGCGACAATGTCGTCGTGGCGCTGAAGAACCCCAACGCCGACCTGCCCTATCTGATGTCCGACTATCATCTGATCATCCAGCCGAATGGCGGCAATGATGCGCCTGATGCCGGTATCGGCACCGGCCCCTACAAGGTCGTCGTGAATGATCCGGGCGTGCGCCATGTGGGTGAGCGCTTTGCCGATTACTGGGACGCGCCGAACCGCGGCCATGCGGACCAGTTCGAGATCATCGTCATCAATGACGCCACGGCCCGCACGGCAGCGCTGCAGGGCGGTCAGGTGCACATGGTCAACCGGGTCGAGCCGAAGATCGTGGATCTGGTCAAGCGGGTGCCCGGTGTGTCGATCAAGAACGTCGGCGGTCGTGGCCATTACGTCTTCATCATGCATTGCAACACCGCACCGTTCGACAACAACGACCTGCGGCTGGCGTTGAAGTACGCCATGGATCGCGAGCAGATGGTCGACAAGATCCTGCGCGGCTACGGCACCGTCGGCAACGACATGCCGATCAACGGCGCCTATCCGCTGTTCGATGAAAGCATTCCGCAGCGCAGTTTCGACCCCGACAAGGCGAAGTTCCATTTCAAGAAGTCCGGGCATGACGGTTCTGTCCTGCTGCGCACCTCCGACGTGTCGTTCCCCGGCGCGGTCGATGCGGCCCAGCTGTATCAGGAAAGCTGTCAGAAGGCCGGTATCACGCTGGAGATCAAGCGGGAACCAGGCGACGGCTACTGGTCGGAAGTCTGGAACAAGCAGCCGTTCTGCACGTCCTACTGGGGCGGTCGTTCGACCCAGGACCAGATGTATTCGACCGCCTATCTGTCGAGCGCCGACTGGAACGACACCCGCTTCTTCAATGAAAAGTTCGACAAGATGCTGCTGGAAGCACGGGCCGAACTCGACCTGGCCAAGCGCAAGGCGCTGTACAGCGAGATGGGGACGATCGTCCGCGACGAAGGCGGCCTGATCATGCCGATGTTCAACGACTTCATCGACGCGGTGTCCGACAAGGTCGCCGGCTACAACGTCGATCCGGGCGCGGAACTGATGAACGGCTATGCCCTGTCCAAGGCCTGGTTGGCCTGATCGGGCGGCTGACCCGGTGAGTCCGGCCATTGTCAAACTGATCGCCCAGCGCCTGGCGCTGGGCGTTCTTCTCCTCCTCGCGGTTTCGGTGCTGATCTTCGTCGGCACCCAGCTGCTGCCCGGCGATGTGGCGCAAGCCATTCTGGGGCAATCAGCAACGCCGGAGGCTCTGGCCAACCTGCGCGCCGAACTGGGTCTGAACGAACCGGCCTACCTGCGCTATTTCGACTGGCTGGGCGGCATCCTGACCGGTGATCTGGGGACCGCCCTGTCGAACGGACAGGACATTTCCGAATCCCTGGGCAAGCGTCTGTCGAACACCCTGTTCCTGGCCATGTGGGCCGCGATCGTGTCCGTCCCGCTCGCCATCCTGCTCGGGCTGGTGGCCGTGCAGCATCGCAACGGTTTCATCGACAAGCTGATCTCGGCCACGACACTGACCTCCATCTCCCTGCCGGAATTCTTCATCGGCTACCTGCTGGTCTATTTCGTGGCGGTGGAGCTGCAGTGGTTCCCCAGCGTGTCCACGGTCTATGACGGCATGCCGTTCAACGAACGCATGTCCGCGATTGCCCTGCCCTGCGCCACGCTGACCCTGGTGGTGCTGGCGCACATGATGCGCATGACCCGGGCCGCGATCCTGAACGTGATGCAGTCCGCCTATATCGAGACGGCGGAACTGAAGGGGCTGAGCCCGTTCCGCGTCATCTTCCATCATGCCTTCCCCAATGCCATCGCCCCCATCGTCAACGTGGTGATGCTGAACCTCGCCTTCCTGGTGGTCGGTGTCGTGGTGGTGGAAGTGATCTTCGTCTATCCGGGCATGGGCCAGTATCTGGTCGATCACGTGTCGAAGCGTGACATCCCGGTGGTGCAGGCCTGCGGCATGATCTTCGCCGCCGTCTACATTTCCCTGAACATCGTCGCGGACATTGTCGCCATTGTCGCCAATCCGCGCCTGCGGCATCCGAAGTAGGGGCGGCAGCAATGCTTGAGCTCAGAACGATACCCTGGAGCGCCCGCATCGGCCTGGTGCTGACCTTCATCTTCGTCTTCGTCGCGGTCTTCGCCGATCTCGTCGCCCCCTATTCAAACACCGAAGTCGTGGGCGACGTCTGGGAACCTGTCTTCGGCGACCACATCCTGGGCACCGACAACCTGGGGCGCGACCTGCTTTCGCGCATGATCTATGGCGCCCAGACGACGATCTTCGTGGCCGCGATGGCGACGGCCCTGTCATTCGGCCTCGGCTCCACCCTCGGCTTCACGGCGGCGGTGATCGGCGGCCTTGTCGATCAGGCCATGTCGCGCGCGGTCGACCTGCTGATGGCCATCCCGACCCTGATCTTCGCCCTGGTGGTGCTGTCGGTCCTGCCGGGCACGCTGATTGTCCTGATCATGGTCATGGGCATCCTGGATTCGACGCGCGTCTATCGTCTGGCGCGGGCGGTGGCGGTGGACATCACCGTCATGGACTTCGTGGAGGCGGCGCGCCTGCGCGGCGAAGGCCGGGTCTGGATCATCTTCCGCGAGATCCTGCCCAACGCCCTGTCGCCGCTGGTGGCGGAACTTGGCCTGCGTTTCATCTTTGCGGTGCTGTTCCTTTCCGCCCTGTCGTTCCTCGGCCTGGGCGTGCAACCGCCCGATGCCGACTGGGGCGGCATGGTGAAGGAAAACAAGGAAGGCATCGTCTTCGGCATTCCCGCCGCGCTGATCCCGGCGGCTGCGATCGCCATGCTGGCCATTTCGGTCAACCTGGTGGCCGACTGGATCCTCATCCGGACAACGGACCTGAAGGGCGGACGCGGAAATGGCTGATTCTGCGACCGAGACCCTGCTGGACATCCGCAATCTGCGGATCGAGGCGACCGTCTATCCCCCGGGCGAAGACCCGCATGACATCACCATCGTCGATGATGTGTCGCTGACCCTGGCGCGCGGGCGCGTGCTGGGACTGATCGGTGAGTCGGGTGCGGGAAAGTCCACCATCGGCCTGTCATCCATGGGCTATGGCCGGGGGGGCGTGCGCATCACCGGCGGCGAAGTGCTGCTGAACGGGCGCGACATCCTGAAAGGCGGCAAGAGCGGCCTGCGCGGCGTGCGCGGCCGGGAAGTCTGCTATGTCGCCCAGTCGGCCGCCGCCGCATTCAACCCCGCACACCGGCTGATGGATCAGGTGACGGAAGCGGCCATGAAACATGGCACCGCCGACCGCCAGTCCGTCGTCGCGCGCGCCATCGACCTGTTCGGACAGCTCGGGCTGCCGGACCCGGATACCATCGGCCAGCGCTATCCGCATCAGGTCTCCGGCGGCCAGCTGCAGCGCGTCATGACGGCCATGGCGCTTGCCTCCGGCCCCGACCTGATTGTCTTCGACGAACCGACCACGGCGCTGGATGTCACGACCCAGATCGAGGTGCTGGCCGCCATCAAGCTGGCGATCCGCAAGACCGGTGTTGCCGCGCTCTACATCTCCCACGACCTCGCTGTCGTGGCCCAGGTATCGGACGAGATGATGGTGCTGCGCCATGGCAAGCTGGTGGAACACGGCGAGACCCGGCAGATCATTGAATCCCCTGTGGAGGAATACACCCAGGCCCTGGTTTCCGTGCGCTCCATCAAGCATGTCGAGAAGGAACCGACGCCGGAACCCGTGCTGACCATCAGGGGCGTGACCGCGGCCTATCCCGGCACTTCCGTCGACGTGCTTCGCGACGTGAACGTCGAGGTGCATCCGGGCCAGACCCTCGCCATCGTTGGCGAATCCGGATCCGGCAAGTCCACCCTGGCGCGCGTCATCACCGGACTGCTGCCGCCGCGGGAAGGATCGGTCGAGTTCGCTGGACGCACCCTGTCGGCGACGATGGAGAAACGCAGCCGCGACGACCTGCGCGAACTGCAGATGATCTATCAGATGGCCGATGTCGCCATGAACCCGCGCCAGACCGTGCGCACCATCGTTGGCCGACCCCTGGAGTTCTATTTCGGCCTGCGCGGGGCGGAGCGGGATCGCAGGATTGCCGAACTGCTGGACGAGATCGAGATGGGGACCGGCTTCATCGACCGCTATCCGGCGGAACTGTCAGGCGGCCAGAAACAACGCGTCTGCATTGCCCGTGCGCTGGCCGCGAAACCGAACCTGATCATCTGCGATGAGGTGACAAGCGCCCTCGACCCGCTGGTCGCCGACGGCATCCTGAAACTGCTGCTGAAGCTGCAGGCCGAGGAACATGTGGCGTTCCTGTTCATCACCCACGACCTGGCCACCGTGCGCGCCATCGCCGATTCCATCGCCGTGATGTATCAGGGTGAAGTTGTCCGCTATGGCCCGAAATCGGAAGTCCTGTCGCCACCGTTCGATGCCTACACCGACCTGCTGCTGTCCTCGGTGCCGGAGATGAAGCTTGGCTGGCTGGAAAACGTCATCGAGAACCGCCGCATGGAGAGCGCCGGAAACTAGATGTATAGTCCCGCAGTGTGATGGTGTATTGTTTTGCCATCACACACGGGAGGGGTTATGGGCCAGATACTTCACGGAAGCGCCACGACCACGCACGTCGTCCGAGCGGCAATACAGCGATCGAAGGCTTCGATCGC
>JARGPL010000013.1 GCA_029210175.1 Minwuia sp.
GCGATCGAAGCCTTCGATCGCTGTATTGCCGCTCGGACGACGTGCGTGGTCGTGGCGCTTCCGTGAAGTATCTGGCCCATAACCCCTCCCGTGTGTGATGGCAAAACAATACACCATCACACTGCGGGACTATACATCTAGGCGGTACGCCAATCACACCATTGAAGACCGATTGTCGGTCGAACCTCAAGTCCGCGCCCATGAATTTGCGGATGATGTGCTGGTTCGAGGGATCAATCCAGATCGTTCGCGGACCGAATCTGCGAAAGCCAAGCGGCAAACAGCGCACCATACTGGTCGCTGCCCAATCTGGTCAGATGATGAGAGTCGCGATACAGAATGACGTCATCAGTCCTGTACCCACAGGTGTCGCCGGTACAAAACATTTCGAGCGGGTCGAATACTGAAATTTCGGGGAACTGCATCTGCAGACTCACCAGCATCTTCCGATGCGCGTCCTGTCGCGCCATCACCGTCGCACGATCTGTACCGCAGCCCTGACGACCTTTCTCACACTCCAAAGGCAGGTACGGCAATTCGGGAATGTCCACAGCCACCACAATCTGCTTCCCGCTGGAAATCAGCGTGTCGATTGCGCGGTAGAGACCATGACGAAAGATGTCGGCCCGGCTTCCCCCATCCACCTCATCACTCGTGACGGAGATATTTGCAGGACCGGTGTTGTAGCGCACGTGGTCTGCAGCATAATTCGTGGTGAGGAAGTAGTTTCCGAAGTAGGAGAGAACGACGAGATTGATATCCTGCTGGTTGGTTACCCACTGGAAAATTGCTTCGATCTTCTCCCGACACCCCTTCTGATCGCCCTCGACTACTATCCCCAGGACAGGCGGGCAACTACTGTTCCCGATCAGCGCCCAATCACGATCAGCCAAGTTGCCAGCAAGCCCGAAGAACTTGTCCTCAGCATGACTGTCACCAATCAGAACGGCGTTCACATGACCCGGATTGCTCAGGTAACATAAGCTGATGTCAGCAGCTTCCAGGCTTGGATCAGTGCATGTTGCATGCCCCTGATCCTTGATATCGAAATCGAAGACCGCGAATTTTTCGACGATTGACCTGTTGTCGATACCACCGGTCAGATGCCAAGCGGCTCCAAAAGAAGCGATCAACAGCGTCCCGGTCCCACAGAGCAGATAGATCGACTTCACAGAGAACCGGGCGGGATTGCGCGTCGGCAATTCAACGAACTTCCACGTCAGGTACGCCAGCAGGAATGTCAGAAAAATGGCCAGCAGAATGAGAAATGTGTCATGACCATTCCAGTAGTAATTTCTGTAGAACGCCAAAACTGGCTGATGCCACAGGTAAGCGCTGTATGAAATCAGTCCGATGCCAACAATAACCCGAACAGTCAGCAACCGGTGCACCAGCGTCCCTTCGAGAGCGAAAAGTATGATCAGCACCGTGCCACAGGTCGGCACAAGGGCGTAGAAACCCGGGAATGGGGTATGTGCATCAAACGCGAAGATTGAGAAAAGGATCAGCGATAACCCAACGAAAGACAGCGCGTTGTTGACCGCTGCTGGCGTTCCGATTTGCCGATTCTGGAGATACAGCGCTGCGAAAGCGCCGATCAGCAACTCCCAACCGCGTGCAGGCAAGAGATAGAATGCCGCAATTGGTTGATTGTGCGCGCCCCACTGCGCGAGCAGCAGGCTAAAAACGAACAGCAATCCAAAGATGAGCGGAAAGAGCGACTTCCACCTTTTCCAGAACGCGAGAAACAGCAGCGGAAAGAAAACGTAGAATTGCTCTTCGACAGCCAAGCTCCAGGTGTGAAGCAAGGGCTTGAGTTCGGCGGCGGTGTCAAAATATCCGCTCTCGTTCCAGAACAGGATATTTGAAGAGAACGTCGCAACGGTGAATACGCTCTGCGCGAAATTCCGCATGTCTCCCGGCAGCAGGACAAGCCAGGCAACAGGAATGCAGCAGATCACCACGAAGAGCAATGCGGGAAGAATACGCCTGATGCGGCGCTGGTAGAACCTTAGAAGGCTGAACTGGCCCTTGTTCGACTCGGCAACGATGATTGCTGTGATCAGATAACCACTGATGACGAAGAAGACATCGACGCCAACATATCCGCCACTGAAGACACCGAATCCTGCATGAAACAGGATGACCGGCACGACCGCCAGCGCACGCAGGCCGTCAATTTCCGGGCGATACCTCAAGCCAGTCTCCGAACTCGTTGCGGCGCTCAGTTCGTATTTTGTGCCCGCGCCACAACGCCGTGGCAATGCTTGTATTTCTTGCCGGAACCGCAGGGACAGGGCGAATTGCGGCCGACCCGACCCCAGGTTGACGGGTCGTCCTTGTCGACCGCGCTGGCGCGGCGGTTGCTGACAGGCTGTGGCGTCGGTGCGGCCGGTTCGCCACCCAGGGCGGAAGCGTCTTCGTGGACTTCCAGCAAATCATCCGGCGACGGGCCTTTCGGCGTCTCGATCTCGGACGCCGGGTCCTGCATGCGCAGTTCCAGATTGGCCAGTGCACCGGTCACGGTTTCGCGCATCCGGTTCAGCATCGCCTCGAACATCTCGAAGGCTTCGGACTTGTATTCGTTCAGCGGATCACGCTGGGCGTAGGCACGCAGGCCAATCCCCTGGCGCAGGAAATCCAGCTGCTGCAGATGCTCCTTCCAGGTCTGGTCGAGGATCTGGAGCACCAGGCTCTTTTCCACCATCCGCATGACGTCGGGCGTGTATCGGGCGGCCTTCTCGGCCATGTGACGGTCGAGCGCATTGTTCAGGCGGTCACGCATTGCCTCGTCCGCGATGCCTTCTTCCGCTGCCCAGTCCAGGATCGGCAGGTCGAGGGCCAGCACCCGCTGCACCTCAGCCTTCAGGCCTTCGGAATCCCACTGCTCCGGATAGGCATTGGCGGGGATGTAGCGCCCGACGATGACGTCGACGGTTTCTCGGCGCATGTCGACAACGGTTTCCGACACATCATCGGTTTCCATCAGTTCGATGCGCTGTTCATAGATGACCTTGCGCTGGTCGTTCATCACGTCATCGAACTTCAGCAGGTTCTTCCGGATGTCGTAGTTCCGGGCCTCCACCTTCTGCTGCGCCTTCTCGAGCGCCTTGTTGATCCAGGGATGCACGATGGCTTCCCCTTCCTTCAGGCCCAGGCGGCGCAGCATGCTGTCCATCCGCTCCGACCCGAAGATGCGCATCAGGTCGTCTTCCAGGCTGAGATAGAACCGCGACGTGCCCGGGTCGCCCTGACGGCCGGAACGCCCACGCAGCTGGTTGTCGATGCGGCGGCTTTCATGCCGTTCTGTGCCGAGCACGAACAAGCCGCCCGCGGCCTTCACCTTGGCGCGTTCTTCCGCCACTTCATTGCGGATCCGTGTGGCCAGTTCCTCGCGCTTGGAGTCGTCGCGCAGCTCCGACAGTTCCTGTTCAAGCCGCATGTCCAGGTTGCCGCCAAGCTGAATGTCGGTGCCGCGGCCGGCCATGTTCGTTGCGATGGTCACCGCACCCAGACGCCCGGCCTGGGAAATGATCTGCGCTTCCTGTTCATGGTAGCGCGCATTCAGCACGCTGTGCTTCACGTGCCGCTTCTTCAGCTCCTCGGACAGCAGTTCCGACTTGTCGATGGAAACGGTACCGACAAGCACCGGCTGCCCCCGTTCCTGGCAATCGACCAGCGTGTCGACAATCGCAGCCACCTTCTCGGTGCCTGTGCGATAGACCTCATCATCATGGTCATCGCGCAGCACCAGCACGTTGGTCGGAATCTCGATCACGCTCAGGTCATAGATCTGCTGGAACTCCTCCGCTTCCGTCGATGCCGTGCCGGTCATGCCGGACAGCGTCGGGTACATGCGGAAATAGTTCTGGAACGTGATGGAGGCGAGGGTCTGGTTCTCGGGCTGGATCGTGACGCCTTCCTTGGCTTCCAGCGCCTGGTGCAGACCTTCCGAATAACGGCGGCCTTCCATCATGCGGCCCGTGAACTCATCGATGATCACGACCTTGTCGTTCTGCACGATGTAGTCGGTATCGCGCTGGAACACCTTGTGGGCGCGGACCGCCTGATTGATGTGGTGAACGATGGCCACGTTCTCCATG
>JARGPL010000022.1 GCA_029210175.1 Minwuia sp.
ATCGCCCGTTGCAGAAAGCGCCGCATAACGATCATCAAGGTCAAAAAAGCCAGGGGAATGAGCCAACGCATGCCTCCAAATCAGTCGAGGTACATTGAATCAGATGAGCGCAGATCAGGCGAGGTTTTTAGAAGTGCCCAGCTGAGAAACAAACATCCCAAGCGCCGTGTGAAGGCGAAGCTGCGTGAATATCGTCAGGAAGCAGTGAGTCCGAATGATGTCTGGGCTATGGACTTCGTCCATGACCAGCTGGCAACTGGCAGGAAGCTGCGTATCCTGACCATCGTCGATACGCATTCACGCTACTGTCCAGCCACAGATCCACGCTTCACCTATCGTGGCGAGGATGTCGTCCAGACGCTTGAGCACGTGTGCGGACAGATCGGCTATCCGAAGACGATTCGGGTCGACAATGGCAGCGAGTTCATCTCCAGGGATATGGATCTCTGGGCCTATGCGAACGGCGTGACGCTGGACTTCTCTCGCCCAGGCAAGCCAACGGACAATGGGTTCATAGAAGCGTTCAACAGCAAGTTCCGGACGGAATGCCTGAACGCGCACTGGTTCATGACGCTTGCCGATGCCCGCGAAAAGCTGGAGGATTGGCGTAGAGACTACAACGAGGTTCGGCCTCACAGCGCGATCGGATACAACGTCCCGATCGCCGTACATAATCCCGATGGCGTAACCAGCCCGTCATCGTGATCAGGCCGGAAAAATCTAACCTCCGGCGGTCCAGACAATGGGCTCAGTGCAAAAACCGGCAGGCCCTAATTCCGGCTGGTAGAAAGTTCGGGGTCACGTCAGGATTGGGAGACATCCATCGAAAGCTCAACAGCATGGACCCTTGTCGCCCACATCCGCATCCTCGTCAGGCGACTGGCAAGATACTGTGATGTCTGACAGACTTTTCAATCAGGCTCTAACTCGAAAATGAGGTTCTTGGCGGAAGTTCGAGGAAAGCGCGCGCATTTTCGGTTGTCCATTTCCTGCCATCAGTATGTGTTTCAGGAATCATGATTGCGCGGGCGACCCTGTTCGTGGATTTCGCGCATGTCGCCGATCTCCTCCACCCAGTCAAGACGGGACCGGCACCAGATCTGCATCGTCGGGCGCAGTTCCCTGCACTGACGGGCTGTGCCGAGCCGCAGGGAGAATGACGGGCTGTCGCCCACTGCACCGCCATGGATTGATGTGCCGCATTCCGGGCAGAACGACAGCGCCCGCTTGTTGCCGTTTTCGGCGGTCTTCACGAATACCTTCAGCCTGCCGGAAAGCAGCCGGAAGTCCTCACGCGGTACCATGACCGCATAGCGGAAGGCGGTGCCGCTGTTGATCTGGCAATCGGTGCAATGACAGATGGCGATCCTGTCTGCGTCGATCGTTGCTTCGTAGGTCACGTGGCCGCACAGACAGGCGCCATCAATATCGATCTTGCTCATTGCGTCGCTCCTTCGTCGGGGACTCCTGTTCCAATGGCACCCTCATGCAGCGCCGCAACCAGATCGGAGCGCCGTTCCAGGGTGGCGCGCTGGTTGACGTAGCCCTTGTCGGTGATCTCGTTGGCGTCGATGGACGGCGGTTCGGCCATCAGCACGAAGCGGTCGATGCGGGTGGAAGACGCCGGGTTGGCCCTGTTCCAGGCGGCGAGCCTGTCGGCGATGGCTGCGTTCACCTTCTCCGATGCGCACAGGGCCTCCGGGTCGTCTCCGGCGTCGGCGTCGAGGGCGGCAATGGCCACAATTGCAGGCCAGATCAAGAGGCCGATGCGGTCGCCGTCATGGCCGGTCACCACCACATCCTGAGCCAGTGGCGAACAGGCACCGACTACGCCGACGCGCAGCGCGCCGACGCTGACCCAGGTGCCGGTGGTCAGCTTGAAATCCTCCGCCACGCGCCCGTCGAACAGCACCCCGGCTGAGGGGGCTTCCGGGTCGGCGAGCTTGCCCGCGTCGCCCATGCAATAAAAGCCCTCGTCATCGAATGCGGCTTCGGTCAGGTCGGGGCGGGCGTGATAGCCCGGCGTGATGTTGGGGCCGCGGACGCGCAGTTCGTACTTCGCGCCGGATGGCTGGAACTTCAGCTCGCACCCCGGCACCGGCAGGCCGATGTTGCCGGCGCGCGGGATCGGGAAATGCACCATGGTTGCCAGCGGCGAAGTCTCCGTCGAACCCCAGGCCGACAGCATCATCGGGCGCGGATGGCCGGATTGATCTGACACCCGCTCCAGCCTGTCCCAGAGGTCCTGAGGCAATGCGGCGGCGGCGTAGAAGATCGCCTTCAGGTCGCCGAAGAAGCTGTCGCGCAGGTCGGCATCGCGTTCCAGGTGGGGCAGCAGGGCCGCAAACCCGGCAGGCACGTTGAAATACAGGTTCGGGCTGGCAAGGCGCAGATTCTCCACCGTCCGCCCGATCAGCGGCGGGGCGGGCTTGCCGTCGTCGATATGGAACGTGCCCCCATTGAACAGCGCCAGGTTGAAGCAGAAGTTGCCGCCAAAGGTATGGTTCCAGGGCAGCCAGTCGACCAGGACCGGCGGCATCTCGCGCACGAACGGCCAGGTGGCGGCCAGCATCACCTGATTGGCGCAAAGCATGCGGTGGGTATTGATGACCCCCTTGGGCATGCCGGTGGACCCGGACGTGAACAGGATCTTGGCAACGGAGTCACTGGTCACGGCAACTTCGGGGGTCGTATCGGTCGGCGCGATGGCATGCAGTGCGGCACCGTCCATGGTCGATGCAAAGCCGTCGGCCTTCAGGGCGGCGAGCGCGGCTCCGAAGGGGGCCGGGTCATCCAGATAGATCAACCCCGGGCGGGTCAGGCCCGCGATGTGGCGCAGCTTGGCGTGATCGGTGCTCATCAGGCTGTAGGCAGGGGAGACGGGCACGACCGGTACGCCGGCCAGCACCGCCCCAAGGGTGGCGAGGGCGTGGCCGATGGAATTGCCGGACAGGATCATCAGCGGGCAATCCGGACCCAGACCGGCGGCCAGCAGGTGATGCGCGATCCCTGCGGC
The DNA here is from genome assembly GCA_029210175.1 of Minwuia sp. Lineage (GTDB taxonomy): Bacteria > Pseudomonadota > Alphaproteobacteria > Minwuiales > Minwuiaceae > Minwuia. The sequence continues at coordinate 3,017 of JARGPL010000022.1, forward strand.
GCGCGTCCGCGCCTCCGCAAAGCCCAACCGCTGCCAGCCGTCGCCGTCGCGTCCGGCGAGGAAGATGCGGTCGCCGTTGATGCGGGCCTGGTCGTTCAGCACGGTCCCCAGCGTCTCCGGCCAGGCACCCGGTTCGATCGGGGAGCGGAGGATCATCGATCCGTCGGCCCGCTTCTCCAGCGTTGCCTGTTGCGCCAGGAAAGGGAGGCCGTTGTGGATCGTCTGCGTCATGTCATGCTCCTTGTCCTGTCCGGCCCGTTCGCTCGACAGACCGGGGCGAACAGGGTACACGCCAAAGCATGGAAAACGACCTTGTTATGCATTCTGAAAACCCGGTCTTCGTGATTGCGGAGGCGGGGGTGAACCACAATGGTGACCCTGCGCTTGCCGCCGATCTGGTGGTCGCGGCAAAGGCCGCAGGCGCGGATGCGGTGAAGTTCCAGACCTTCGACCCGGATGCACTGGTCAGTGCCGGGGCGGAGACGGCGGCCTATCAGAAGCAGGCGACAGGCAATGATGATCAGCAGGACATGCTGCGCGGTCTGGTGCTGGATGATGCGGCGCACCGGGCGTTGTTTCAGCAATGCAGCGACCTTGGCATCGAATTCATCTCCACCCCCTTCGATGCGGGGTCCGCCGAGATGCTGGTGGCGCTGGGGGTGCAACGGCTGAAGGTGGGGTCCGGTGATGTCACCAACATTCCGTTGTTGCGCCGGATTGCCGAATTCGACCTGCCGGTGATCCTGTCCACCGGCATGGCGGACATGGCGGAGATCGACCGCGCTTTGCAGGCGCTCTCGTCGCTGGGCAAGCGCCTCAGCCTGCTGCACTGCGTATCCGCCTACCCGACACCGATGCAGGATGCCAACCTGAACGCCATCCGCACGCTGGACGCCTGTTACGGCCTGACCGTCGGCTATTCCGATCACACATTGGGAATCAGCGCCGCCCCGGCTGCCGTGGCGCTGGGTGCGCGCATCATCGAGAAGCATCTGACACTCGACCGAACCATGCCCGGGCCGGATCATTCGGCGTCCCTGGAGCCTGAGGACTTCGCGGAGATGGTCACGGCGATCCGCGACGTTGCGATTGCGCTGGGGGACGGGGTGAAGGTGCCGCGTGGCAGTGAACTGGATACCCGTCGCGTGGCCCGTCGCGGGCTGAAGGCGGCGACCGACCTCGCGGCCGGTGCCATCTTGCGGCTGCAGGACATTGCCGTGCTGCGGCCTGAAACCGGCATTGCACCGCACCTGATCGACGATCTGCCGGGCCGCACCTTGCGTCGGTCGCTGACCAGGGGCGCGCCGATCCTGCCGGAAGATCTGGCATGAGCGGCATGCGCCCAAGGCGGCGCGTTGTCTATGTGACCGGGACACGGGCTGACTATGGCCTGATGCGGCGGACATTGCAGGAAATCGCGGCACACCCCGGACTTGATCTCAGCCTGTTCGTGACCGGCATGCACCTGCTGCCCGCCTATGGCGAGACGGTGCGCGAGATCGTGGCGGATGGCTTTCCCATCGCTGCACGGCATCCGGTGCATCTGTCGGGTGGCGACGGCGCGGAGATGGCGATGGCCGTCGGTGATACGCTGACCGGCTTTGTCGCCGCCGTCCGCGATGCACCGCCCGACCTTGTGCTGTTGCTGGGCGATCGGGGGGAAATGCTGGCCGGGGCCATTGGGGCGCTGCACCTGGGGGCGGCGACAGTGCATGTGCATGGCGGGGAGCGTTCCGGCACGGTGGATGAGCCGGTCCGGCATGCGGTTTCCAAGCTGTCCCACTATCACCTGACGGCCACCGAGCAGGCGGCGGAACGGTTGACGCGAATGGGGGAGGACCCCTGGCGCATCCGGACCGTCGGTGCCCCCGGCCTGGATGATCTGGCCGAACGCGATGATCTGAACCGCCAGGCTCTGGCTGAGAGCGTCGACCTCGACCCGGCAAGGCCCATCGCGGTCGTCGTGTTTCACCCGGTCGTTCAGGATGGTCCCGATGGTGCGCGCCAGATGCGGGTGCTGCTGGATGGCCTGTGTGCGGCGAAGGTTCAGATGATCATCATGGCCCCCAATGCCGATGCCGGCGGGTCAGGTATCGCCGAAGTTGCGGCGGGTGTGGCAAAGGCCAATCCATCGACCGTCCGCCAGATCGCGCATCTGCCAAGGTCGCGGTATCTGGCCTGGCTGGCGGCTGCTGATCTGCTGATCGGGAATTCGTCCAGCGGCATCATCGAATCTGCCAGCCTCGGTATCCCCTGCATCAATCTGGGCGACAGGCAGCAGGCGCGGGAGCGCAACAGCAATGTGACTGACGTTCCGGAGATCGCGCCGGAAAGCGTCGCTGCGGCAATCTCGGACGTGCTTGCACGCGGCAGGCAGGCAGAGGGATCACGGGATCAGTCGAATATCTGGGGTGACGGACAGGCTGCGCCCCGGATTGTGCGCTTTCTGGTGGAGGCCGACCTGGGACCGGCAGTTTTCAGGAAACTGAACAGCTACTGACCGTGCGGGCTACGTCCGGCGGCGCAGCCCGGATACGGCGGTTCGTGCATCCCGGTTGACGACAATGGCGACGGTCAGGCCGAGAAGCCCGCCGACGGCCAGCGCCCCCAGGCCGGTCACCGCGCCCCCGTCGATCAGCGTCTGTTCCAGTACCAGCGGGATACCTGTCGCCAGCATGGCCAGCAGTGTGGTGCCCCACGTCGCTGGCTGCAGCAGCATCGACGGCAGCGGCACATCGCGCCGTGCGACCATGACCAGCAGGTAACCGCTGCTGACGAAGGCACCGAACACTGCTGCCAGGATCAGGTCGGCGAGTTCCCCCTGCAGGGCCTCCACCGCAAACGCGGCCAGCAGGAAAGCGGCGAAGCCCAGAACCTCGCCGATCATCGGGGACCTTGTGTCGCCCATGACATTCAGAACACGCCGGATGAAGACGTTCAGCCCCAGCGGGATCAGGCTCAACGCATAGATGGCGGTGAGCCAGGCGATGACGGACAGCTCCGCCGCCGAGATGTCGCCCCAGCCAAACACCAGCCGGGTGATCAGGTCGCGGCTGAGAAACAGCGCCACCACTGCCATGCCCGACAGGATCAGGATCCAGGTCTGCCCTTGCCGCACCATGGACAGGAAGGCCCCGCGGTCCGCGGTTTCGCCGCCGGGGGCGAGGTTGGCCAGCCGGGGCAGCAGGATGATTGTCAGGGTCGTGATCACGACACCCAGCGGCAGCAGGACCAGCCGGGTGGCGAAGTTGACGCTGGCCAGGGCGCCGATGCCGAACAGGGTGGCAAAGGCGCGCAGCGCGAAGGGATAGAAATAGACGATGGATTCAGCCGCCGACGTCTGTGCCATGTCGACGATCATCCGCCGGTCCACCAGCCATGGCCGGAACGATATGCCGCCAAGTGCGCGTTGCCCGATGGCCGCCATCTGGATCAGCCAGCGCAGCAGGACACCGCCGAATACCGCGACAGCCAGCCAGACAACAGCCCCGCCATGGCCATCGATCAGCAGCGCGGCGATCAGGACGGCGTTGATGACCGCCGTGCCGATGGCCGACAGGAAGAACCGGTCATCCGCCTGCAGCCAGGCAATCGTGACCGCATTGATCGCCGCGACAGGAGCGGCAAGGATGACCAGCGGCAACAGGTCGATCGTCCGCTGGCGGGTAATGGCATCGAACCCCGGGGCCAGCAGATCGACCAGCCCCGCCCGGACCAGAACCAGCCCAAGGGCCAGCAGCCCCACCATGCAGAAGATCGCCACGCTGGCCTGAAACAGCAGTCTGCTGGCCTCCGCCGCGCGCTGACGGAACACGACGACCAGAACTGCCGTGACGCCACCCGCGCCCAGCACGTTGATCAGGAAATCCGGCAGCCCGACCAGGAAGACGGCGATATCCGCTTCCCGCCCCAGTCCGAAGGATGCCGCAATCGTCGCTTCCCGCCCGAATCCCAACAGCCGCCCGATCAGCAGCGCCAACGCCACAGCCGCCCCGGATTTCAGGACACCGGCCAGCATCAGCCGGTTCCGGTGTGTTGCAGTAGGTTGTCGATGTGCATGCAACTCGGCAGCCACCGGGCATGCATAACCAGAATTAGAATGTTGATAGCGGCATCTCCCTGTCCGGCGTCATGGTGCCACTGAAGCCATAGCAGGCTGGTCCAGAGTTGGCACCGGTGCTCCGGGAACCAAAACTAAGCATGCGGTTTCGAGAATGAGTCCTGCACCAGGAACAAGCGCGAACCAGAAGAGGTTTCAATTCTTCCTTATGCACAGGACCTTGAAGTCGTGAATAAGGCCAATTCCATTGACGATCATACGTTCCCCATTCTCCAGTTTCTGCGTCCAGGTCCGCAGTGGATCATCTGCTCGAGGTGGCAGGTCCAAGGGGATAGAAAAGTCATGGAACTCGTGCGCCGCAACATCATCACTTTCGAAAATGATATTCTCGAAAGTGGCCCTTGAAAAGACGTTCCAGCCAGACTCGCGATGTGACGGGTCATCCTTGGATGTTCGAATTTTGATATAAGCGTCAATCGGATGGGAGTTTATCAGACCAAAGACACAAACTGTTCCTCGGGGTTTCGTCCACGCCAGCAAATTTGAGAGCCAAGTCTCAATGTCATCAAATATTGAATGAACACCGATCATGAATACCATATCGTACGAATTCGATACGGAGGTTCTATCAAGAACAGAACCGGTAAAAAAATCTACATTTTCTACCTTTTCTTTAGCTTTGTTGATGAGTTCTGGCAAGAGATCCATGCCGGAGATCTTCGTGTCGGGCAATTTTTTTTGCAGATATCTGGGAAATTCACCTGCCGCACATCCAGCGTCCAAAATGCTGTTTGGTGTCGCTTTGTGAAATTCCAGAGCTTTCGAAAGCGTGAATTTGAAACTTTCCTTGGTGTTCTCGTAGCGATCTTCATTGAGGTACAGCATATCATGAGTTCGCAAGGTCATTGGAGTTCATTCCTTTTCTCTGTGTTATCCCGTATCTGATTCAATTCTGTCGTGTGAATTGAATTTGCAATTATTAACAACAATTGCTATGCATTATATTTCAATATTAGGCGCAATTATATGAATAATGAGACATTTCTTTATTCTCATTAAATAAATTTGCATATATTGTCGGAAATTGCTTGTGTGGCGTTTATTGCGGCAGGTTCTTGTGGGAAATTTTCAATTTTCGTTGCTGTGTTTGAATTTTTATTGAAAATTATTCCTTCAATTTGATCTATTGAAGGAATTTCTGTGGCCATTCCATAATCACTATAGGGACTGTCCCTGCTAAAAACTGCTCCTTGCACACTAAACACTTGTCGCCCTGCAAGATAAGCCTGTAACCCGACAGAAGATGTCGTAACAACTACTTGATCGACAGCATGAAGCAATGCGGTTATATCTTCACTCCTTGGACTTTGAAATACTCTTTCGTTCGTATCGACGTGAGAAGATTCGCTGGGGTGTCGCCGAATAATGAGGTCATAATTCTGGTGCCTTTCAGTAATGGAGCGAAGTTGATGTTCAATTTTGACTGGAAGCGAAGTGTCGGCCGGCTCCCTTGCAAAGGGGTTGAATTTTGGTTCTGGTGAGCTGGCGTAAAGAAGTGACGTTCGGCCATTCCCGCCCCATCCACGTTCCGATCTTAGCTTGATCCCAGCTGTTATTGAATCTGGATGTCTTATCGCGTCAAAAGCAGGATTTCCGGTGATGATGACATCCTCAGGGGGCCTTCCATGCTTGACCATCATATTGCGTACGGCGTCGTTCAGCACGTACAGTTCTTCTCCAAAACTCGGCGAGCTCAGCCAGGCGACCTCCTGAAGTGCAAAGAGGTCAACCATCACGACGGAAGGCACGCCGAGTGTTCCGGCCTCTTCGACTGCCGTACGTTCCGTTCGGGGGGAGTTGGTCGTCACTACAAGCCTGGGTGAAACGTCCTCGATGACGCGTCGCATGGTCGTTCGGGGACGAAAATTCTGGCGTCCGCCGTCCCGCCACAAGGCTGCGGCGTTTTCCTTTCCAAGCGTTTCCTCAAGGTCAAGATAGTTGATGCCGAGGTAGGCCACCGTTTCCGCAGTCGGCAACGGCCCGCCGGACGGAAACTCTGCGGCTAGGCGAGTTCCCTCCGCCTGCACCGCCTCAGTCTGGGCCGCAGGAAGGTCAGCGAAAGTAAAGTAATCGAGGCCGGCTGCATCGACGACGGCAATAGCCGTGGTCAAGGCCAGTATCGTGACCCGGATACCTCTCCGCTTCAGCTCGCGGGCAACGGGAACCACCATGGTCACATGGCCGCCGCCGTATGTGACGAACAGCACATCTGCTGATCCCGCTTTGGGATAGCCCCGCATCACAACACCTTGAACGGGTCGAGAAACATGTGCGTACCGTTTTCCTTCCTAGGCTCCAGAGAGCACAACTTCGCGATCTTGAGCTCCTTGAAGCCTGCAACTCCGTTTTCGTTGCCGGTGCTTGGCGTTGCCAAGGTCCTTGCCTGATTCCTGATTCGGGTAGTGGTTCTGTGGGTGTGTCGGCGACATCTTCCTGTCCTCTGACCCGCAGAGATGATTCGGGTCGAGAAAAACGGCTTCAGGGGATTCCACTGGATTGGCGACACGCACAGCTTTCCACCGCGCTGGCGCAGCGCACGCATGACCGGCATCAGCGTGTTGATGTGACCGGCACCGTATGACGCGAACAGGATGCGGTATTTCGTCATCGCAAGTCATATCCAGATTGGCCGCGTTCTCTTGAACGCCGGAAGCTGATAGCTATCGTCCGGTCGCCCGACTGTCTATGGTGATTCATGGACATTCCTCCAGCAATGAGCAGTTCAAGAAAATGGCGAAATACCCGGCACGAGTTGCCGTTGATCCTGCGCGATACAGCCCTGAGCTGAACAATCCGGAAGCGTTCTACGGGTTGCCCACCGACGTAAAATTCTGTCGCAAGAGTCTGATTTCGAACCAGCGCCCGAATTCCACGGTCGAATTCAAGCATCGCCGCGAGTCGAAGAAGGAAACAGTCCACTTCGATGAGAATGGCGTGTCCGATGCCTGGCATGTTGCGCAACGCAAGAAGAACATCGACTGGCAGTCGCGCCGTGATGAACTGGAAGCTGTGCTGTCGAAGCATCGGCGCAACGATGGTCATTACGACATTCTGGTACCCGGTTCCGGTGGCAAGGACAGTTTCTACGCCGCGCATGTGCTGAAGTACGAATTCGGCATGCATCCGCTGACGGTCACCTGGGCACCGCACATGTATACCGATTGGGGCTGGCGCAATCAGCAGGCTTGGATTCATGCCGGTTTTGACAACTACCTGATGACGCCGAACGGTCGGGTGCACCGCTTGCTGACCCGGCTGGCGGTGGAAAATATCCTGCATCCGTTCCAGCCCTTCATCCTGGGTCAGAAGCAGCTGGCGCCGAAACTGGCGACCTTGTTCAACATTCCGCTGGTGATGTACGGCGAGAGTGAGGCCGAGTACGGGAACCCGAAGGAAGATGCCGAACAGGCCCAGCGCGCGTGGGACTATTTTGCCAATCAGGATGACGGGGATATCTATCTGGGCGGGTCTTCGGTCAATGAACTGATTGGCGACTTCGGGCTCGATCGGGTGGACCTGGAACCCTACATGCCCCCTGACCCGGCAAAGATGAACGACGCCGGTATCGAAGTGCACTACCTCGGCTACTACATGAAATGGCACCCGCAGGCTGCATACTATTACGCAGTGGAACATGGGGGTTTCGAGGCATCGCCGGAGCGTACGGCAGGTACCTATTCGAAGTACAATTCCATCGACGACAAGATCGATGACTTTCACTACTACACCACCTTCATCAAGTTCGGCATCGGGCGCTGCATGTACGACGCCAGCCAGGAGATCCGGTCCGGCGATATCGAGTTTGATGAGGGGGTGGCGCTGGTGAAGCGTTACGATGGCGAGTTCCCTGAACGCTTTGCCGATGAGATATTCAAGTATCTTTCCCTGCCGGAGGAGCAGTTCCCGGTCGCGTCAAGGCAGTTCGAGCAGCCGGTCATTGACCGGACCTATTTCGATAACCTTTGCGATCGCTTCCGGTCCCCGCATCTTTGGGCGCTGAAGGATGGCGCATGGGATCTGCGCTACAAGCCCTGGGAACTGGCGACAGAACTCAAGGACTGATTCGGCTTCGTTGCGCTGATCGCAAATCGACAAGAGGGAATTCTGCTGCTGTGCAACGCCGTACCCGACTGATCGCTCGTATGGATATCAAGGGCCCCAATCTGATCAAGGGAGTTCATCTGGAGGGGCTGCGCAAGATCGGCAACCCCCAGGAACGCGCGACCCGCTACTACGATGAAGGAGCCGATGAGCTGATCTACATGGACGTGGTGGCGAGCCTATATGGACGCAACAGTCTTGTGGATCTGGTGCGCCATGCCACGGAGCACATATTCGTTCCGATCACCGTCGGCGGTGGTGTCCGGGCTGTCGGTGATGTTGACCGGCTGCTGCGTGTCGGCGCGGACAAGGTTGCGGTGAACACGGCTGCGCTGGCCCGGCCGGAACTGATTGAGGAGCTTTCCCGCCAGTTCGGATCGCAATGCATTGTCCTCTCCGTAGAGGCGAAGCAACGTCGTGACGGTGGCTGGGAGGCCTATACGGACAACGGGCGGGAACACACCGGACGCGATGTCGTGGAATGGGTTCAACAGGCAGAACAGCTTGGTGCAGGGGAGATCTTGCTGACCTCCATCGACAAGGAAGGCACGCGAAAGGGCATGGACATCGCCCTGATCTCGGCAGTGACCGGTGTTGTGGACATTCCGGTGATTGCCAGCGGCGGTGCCGGCACTGCCGGCCATCTGGTGGCAGCGATCAGTGAAGGTCATGCCGATGCAGTGGCAGTTGCTGACATGATCCACTTCGACAGGACCGACCTGCGCAGCCTTCGCGGCGAACTGGAGCAGGCGGGCCTGTCCCTGCGGACACCGATGGTCGAGGAAGCCGATGCCTGATCCCGTCGTGACCATCCTGGACTATGGCGTTGGTAATCTGCGCAGTGTTGCCCGTGCGTTCGAAGTCTGCGGTGCCATGCCACGGCTGGCGGAAACCCCTGGACAGGCCATGCAGGCGGACCGGCTTGTCATCCCTGGTGTTGGTGCTTTTCGGTCCTGCGTTGACGCGCTCAGGGCCGCTGGTTTTGCCGATGTCGTTGAACAGGTTGTCAGTCACCGCGAACGCCCGGTACTGGGTATCTGCGTCGGCATGCAGATGTTGCTGGATGTCAGTGAGGAGTTCGGACAGCAGGTCGGACTGGGTTTCGTTCCGGGCAAGGTGTCCCGGATCCCATCGGGGGCAGGTTCCGATGACCGACGCAAGGTGCCGCACATCGGCTGGTCATCCTTGCAACCCCCAACCGGCGCGTCTGACGTGTCATGGTCGGGCACGGTGCTGAATGACACCAGACGGGGAACGGACGTCTATTTCGTGCATTCCTTTGCTGCGGTCCCGACGCTGGCGAGCGATGTTCTGGCAGTGACAGACTATGGCGGACATCAGATCTGCGCCGCATTGCAACGCGACAATCTTTTCGGCGTGCAGTTCCATCCGGAAAAGAGTGGTCTCGGCGGATTGGCAATCGTGCGGTCGTTCCTGAACCTCTAGCCCAGGTCGGGAAGCGGTCAGATTTCATCGCTGACAGCAATCAGCCCTCGGGCTATCTGCATGTCATACGGCGTGTCGATATCAAGCGCACGCTCCGCCGGAATGATCACTGCCACGGTGTCGTCCCCATAGACCCGGCCCGTTTCGAGCAGATACTCGGTGCGTACCGCGTAGCACACACCGTTTGGAGCGTAGAGGATCCGCTGATCCTGGCGCCTTTTGAGCAGTCCTTCCGGAGACAGGGGAACAACCCGATTGTCCGACCGCAACGTCACGAACGTGTCCGGTGATTTCCCCTGCTCGGTGAACGTCACTGCGCTCTGTGCCCCCGAACGGATCAAGGCATCGATCGTCGCGTCGATGTCCTCGCCCGTCCGGAACGGGCTTGTCGCCTGCAGCAGGACAATGATGTCGAAGCTCCCACTGACGCTTGCGGCCGCGTGGACCAGCGCGTCCGTCACTTTCGCCGTGTCACTCGCCAGTTCAGATGGGCGCAGGAACGGCACTTCCGCGCCATGAGCGCGCGCTGCGTCGGCTATGCGGGTGCTGTCGGTCGAAACGATTGTGCGGTCCAACCGGGCTGCATTGCGCGCAGCTTCAACGGTCCAGGCGATCAGGGGGCGCCCGCCGAGATCCAGGATGTTCTTGTCCGGCAGACCGCGGGAGCCGCCGCGCGCGCAAATGACGCCGAGCGCCCTATGTTGGTTGCTGCTCATTGGTCAGGCGGCGATACGATGGCTGGAAAAGGCCCGTCGGATCACGAGGCACCTGTTCGTGGTCGGGCAGGTGCTGCGCGTGCGGCTGTTCATCATTGCATGTGTCCCGATGTCGGCTGTCGTCAGGGTAACCAGTCGCATGAGAGGTAGAGTCACCGCCGGTTCCTGTCCAGCGGGAAGCCGAGACACTGGCGTAAGATGCGCGATTGTGGCACGCAATAAAGCCATGAAACGCCTGTTTGATATCCTCGTTGCGCTTCTGCTGCTGCTGGTCAGTCTGCCGCTGTTCCTGCCGCTCGCCATTGCCGTGCGTCTGGACAGTCCGGGATCTGTGTTCTACCGCCAGATCCGCGTCGGGCAGGGGGGGCGGACGTTCGGGATGCTGAAATTCCGGTCGATGGTGGCGAACGCGGACCGGATCGGCGGGCATTCGACGGTTGCCGGTGATGCGCGGGTCACCCGTGTCGGGCGTTTCATTCGCAAGACCAGCCTGGATGAACTGCCGCAGTTGCTGAATGTGCTGTCGGGTGACATGAGCCTGGTCGGACCGCGCCCGGACGTGCCCGCGCAGCAGGCGGAATATGCGCCGCAGGACTGGGCGCTGCGTCATCAGGCAAGGCCTGGCATCACGGGGCTGGCGCAGGCCCTGAAACGTTCGGCGGCTTCCCCTTCGGAACGTACCGAAATGGACCTGCGCTATGTGCGGGAACAGTCGTTCTGGCTCGACCTGAAGATCCTCTGGTGGACAGTGCTTCAGGTCATCGGCAAGGGCAGCTACTGACGACCAGATCTCTGTTCGGCTTCCGGTGCCGGGGAGGTCAGATCATCATAGAGCGTCTGCGCTTCACTTGCCGGGCCGCGCCGTTCCCCCAGTGCCCTGATCTCGATCACCCTGATCTCGCCATTCCAGGGCAGGGTCAGGACATCGCCGATGCGCAGCCGCTGGCTGACCTTGCGCACCACCTGCCGGTTGACGCGCATGCGGCTGCCCTTGATGGCGCGCACGGCGACGGTCCGGCTCTTGAAGAAACGCGCGTACCAGAGCCAGAGATCGAGACGAGTGTTGTCCTGTTGCGTTGCGTCCATGGTCACCTGTGCTTCAGGACAGCCAGTGCGGCAAAGGGCGAGTCGGGGTCGATGGGCCGTGTGTCACGCGGTGGTCTGCGCTTGCGTGCCGCTTCGGGTTTCGGTTTCAAGGGGGCATTCGCGCCGGGTTCCCCACCGGATTGTTCGTTGCTGCGTGGTTTGCGTGCCTCCCGTTTCGGGCGGGGATGAAACAGCATCGGGGCATCGTCGGCCTGTCGTTCCGTTCGGTACCCCAGGCCCGCCAGGATCGGCGCCAGACGTTCCGGCCCGCCGCCAAGCATCGACATCAGCGCGTGGTCGGCCTCCGCCGGTCCCTTGCGGGTCGCCTTGTGCGCGTGATCGGCGATGCGTTCCACCATGTCCACCCGCACCGCTGTCGTGGCAAAGCGGGCGTAGCCGGACACCAGAAGTGAATCGTCGTCCGCCTTCCGCTCGGTATCGAATGAGACCCGTCCCTGCTGATCTGTCGGCAGGACGGTGCCGCCGCGCAGCCCGTGCAGGATCATGCGCCAGCGGGTGGATTCAGGTTTCAGCAGTGCAGGGCAGAAGATGGCTGAGCGCCCGACCTGCACCCCCGCGTACTTGAACCGGCCATGATCCTTCGAGTCCAGCTGGCGCATCTGATCCTTCACCGACTTGCGCGGCAGGACGCCGAGCCGCTCGACAAGCTGGAAGGCGATGCCACGTGCCGGGGCACTGAAGTTCCGCGCCTCCAGCTCCGTCAGGGGGCGCAGGTGGCGGCTGATCTGCCCGTTGACCCATGTGGTCAGCCTTTCCGCAATGCGTTCCGCGGCGCGGCTGTCCAACTGGTCACTGGCGTTCAGCCGCAGGCGTGGCCGCAGCACGTGATCGCCCCCTTCCAGCCGCGCGATCACTTCTCCCTGCCAGCAGATATCGGCATCATCACGCAGGCTGAAGTCATCGTCCGGTGCCTCGGCAACCTTGCGTCCCCGGGCGGCCAGAGCGGTGGCCAGAACCTGCCGTACGGCGCCTTTCAGGGCCTTGTTGTCAAAGGCGCTGCGGTCGGCGGCAAAGATCAGTCCCCTGATCCGCCCCACGTCCTGGCCCTCCACCGTGACGTTCCCTTCCGGATCGATTGCGGTCATCACTTCCTCACGGTCACGCAGGCGGTTGACCAGTGCGGCGGTCCGGCGGTCGACGAAGCGCTGGGTCAGCGACCGGTGCAATGCGTCGGACAGCTTCTCCTCGATTGTCCGCGCGCGTTCCTGCCAGTGTTGCGGGTCGTCCAGCCATTCAGCGCGATGGGAGATGTAGGTCCAGGTGCGGATATGGGCCAGGCGGGTCTGCAGCGTGTCCATGTCGCCCGTGGCGCGATCCAGATGATCCAGGTGCTTTGCCATCCAGTCGCGCTTGATCGCGCCGGTCGTGGTGATCTGGATATAGATGCGCCCCATCAGCCGGACGTGGCTGTCATGCATGGTCTTGCGGAAATCCGGCACCTGGCAGATGTCCCAGAGCAGGCGCATGTTGGCGGGGTTCAATTCGGCCAGCGCCAGAATCTCCGGGTCCCGGATCAGGGCCTTCAGCGATTCGGTATCCTCTGCCCGGCGCGGGGTGGCCAGCCAGCGGAATGGCGGCGGCTGTTCCAGGGATCGGATGAGGGCCTTCGGATGCGTGAAATCCAGCTTGGTGTTGCGCCAGCGCAGCTGCGTCAGCGGGTCGAAACGGTGTTCCTGCACCGCCTCAACCATTTCCGGGTCCAGCAGGGGTGCCTCTGCCGTGACACCGAATGTGCCATCCCGCATGAAGCGTCCCGCCCGTCCGGCGATCTGGCCGATCTCCGCCGGAGTCAGCGCCCTGCGGCGCGCGCCATCGAACTTGTGGGTGGCGGCAAAGGCGACATGGTTGATGTCCATGTTGAGGCCCATGCCGATGGCATCTGTCGCCACCAGAAAATCCACCTCACCCGCCTGATACATGGCGACCTGTGCATTGCGCGTGCGGGGGCTGAGGGCACCCAGCACCACCGCGGCACCGCCGCGCTGTCGCCGCATCAGCTCGGCGATGGCATAGACGTCGGAGGCGGAGAAGGCCACGACGGCGCTGCGCCGGGGCAGGCGCGACAGCTTGCTCTGACCCACGTAGGCGAGGGAGGACAGGCGCGGGCGGGTAATGATGGTGGTATCGGGCAGCAACCGCTGGATCAGGCCCCGCGCGGTGGAGGAACCAAGAAACATCGTGGTCTCCAGACCACGGGCATGCAGCAGCCGGTCAGTAAAGGTGTGCCCGCGCTCCGGATCGGCGGCGAGCTGGATCTCGTCGATGGCCACGAAATCGAAACTGCGCCCCGTCGGCATTGCCTCCACCGTGCAGAGGAAATAATGCGGATTGGCGGGAATGATCTTCTCTTCACCCGTGACCAGGGCGACATTGGAACGGCCCCGTTCTGCCACCACGCGGTCATAGACTTCCCGCGCGAGCAGGCGCAGCGGGAACCCCATCATGCCGCTTGCATGGGTCAGCATTGTCTCGACGGCCAGGTGCGTCTTGCCCGTGTTGGTCGGGCCAAGCAGTGCGACCGTTCGTCCCCTGAGACCTGAGATGCCCTGATTGGTCATGGGTGAACTGTCCGGTGTTGCGTGTTGCATGACAAGACAGATTGTGAAAATGCCTTCAATTTCAAGCGCTTTGCCTGTGCGTCAGGGTGCCTGCGCATGACAGGCGGACAGGCGCAGGCGAATCGGGCATGACCTGCGGGTCCGATAAGGCGTTGACGAACCCGGCTGATCCAGTACCAAAGGCGCGCCATGAATGAACCTGCGAACAAGGCCCTGCTGCCAGCCGGACTGCGCGACGCCCTGCCTGAAGAGGCGGAGCGGGAGGCGAGTGCCGTGCACAATCTGATGAGTGCGTTCCGTGCGGAAGGCTATCAGACAGTGAAACCGCCCATGCTGGAGTTCGAGCACAGTCTGCTCAGTGGCCCCGGTGGCGAACTGGCGCAGCAGCTTTTCCGACTGATGGATCCGATCTCGCAGCAGATGATGGGGCTGCGTGCAGACATCACGCCGCAGATCGCCAGGATCGCGGCCAGCCGACTTGCCGGGTCGCCACGGCCATTGCGGCTCTGCTATTCGGGGCAGGTGCTGCGCGTGCGCGGCGATCAGTTGCGCCCCGAAAGGCAGTTTACCCAGGCGGGGATCGAACTGCTTGGCTCCGACGCGGTGCAGGCGGACGTCGAGATCGTGTTGCTGACCGTGGCCGCCTTGCGCGCCGCTGGCGTGCAGAAGCTGACTGTGGACCTGACCGTGCCGTCACTCGCACCGGCTGTCTTGCTGGGGCAGGGCCATGATGGCGTCACCGCGGATGCAGCGCGGGAAGCGCTGGACGGCAAGGATGCCGGTGAGTTGCGCGCCATCGTCGGCGATGATCCGTTGATCTTTGGTCTGCTGGAAGCTGTCGGACCTGCTGAAACGGCGCTGCCGCGTCTGCGCAAACTGGGCCTCAGTGGTCAGGCCGGACAGCAGATCGCCCGTCTGGAAGAAACGATCGCAGCGATCAAGGCCGCGGAACCGGAACTCAGCCTGACGGTTGATCCGGGTGAATATCGCGGGTTCGAATATCAGACCGGTGTCGCGTTTGCGGTATTCTCGCCTGGCGTGCGCGGCGAGATCGGGCGTGGCGGGCGCTATGTGAGTGAAACCGGGGAGCCGGCGGTCGGTGCAACGGTCTATCTGGATACCGTGTTGCGGGCGCTGCCGGCGCTGGCGCCGGTGAAGCGGGTCTATCTGCCGTTCGGGACAGCACCGGAGGAGGCGCGGACCTGCCGTGCATCCGGCTACCGTGTGGTGGCCGGGCTGGCAGCAGAGACCGACAGGGTGGCGGAGGCACGCCGTATGGGGTGCACCGCGATCTGGCAGGCGATGGAAGTCAAGGATATCTGAAGCGGGCTTCTGCCCGGAAGATCATCAGGAAAGGATCCCGGCATGACCAATGTCGTGGTGGTCGGCGCCCAGTGGGGCGACGAAGGCAAGGGCAAGATCGTCGACTGGCTGTCAGCCAGGGCGGACGTCGTGGTGCGTTTTCAGGGGGGCCACAACGCCGGCCATACGCTGGTGATCGACGGCGTGACGTACAAGCTGAGCCTGTTGCCGTCAGGCATCGTGCGCAAGGGCAAGCTGTCCATCCTCGGCAATGGTGTGGTGATCGATCCTGCCGCCCTGCTGGATGAGATCGGTCGGCTCGCCAAGCAGGGTGTCGAGGTCACACCGGACAACTTCCAGATCGCTGCCAATGCCTGCCTGATCCTCAGCCTGCATCGGGACCTGGATGCCATTCGCGAAGAAGCCGCCGGTGGCGCCAAGATCGGCACCACCCGGCGCGGCATCGGCCCGGCCTATGAAGACAAGGTGGCCCGCAGGGCAATCCGCGTGGCCGACCTGGGGGACCCCAGCACGCTGGACGGCAAGATCGAACGGTTGCTGGTCCACCACAACGCCTTGCGGCGCGGACTGTCCCAGCCAGAGATCGCCAAGGCCGACATCATGGCGGAACTGGATGACGTCAGTGCCGATGTGCTGCAGTTTGCCTCGCATGTCTGGCGGACGCTGGAAGAGGCCAATCGCAAGGGCAAACGCATCCTGTTCGAAGGGGCCCAGGGCGCGATGCTGGACATCGACCACGGCACCTATCCCTTCGTCACCTCGTCGAACACCGTTGCCGGTCAGGCATCGACAGGGTCCGGCTGTGGCCCGAAGGTGATCGACTATGTGCTGGGTATCGTGAAGGCCTACACGACGCGCGTCGGCTCTGGCCCGTTCCCGACCGAGCTGGACGACGACACCGGGCGGCATCTGGGGGAAAAGGGCCGCGAATTCGGCACCGTCACCAATCGTCCCCGTCGCTGTGGCTGGTTCGATGCGGTCATGGTGCGGCAGGCGATTCGCACGGGCGGGATCGAAGGTGTCGCGCTGACCAAGCTGGATGTTCTGGACGGGTTGAGCGAACTGAAGGTCTGTGTCGGCTATGAGCTGAATGGCGAACGGCTGGATTTCTTCCCCTACAACATGGCCGACCAGGACAACATCACGCCGATCTACGAGACGTTCGAAGGCTGGTCTGACACGACCTATGGTGCCCGCACCTGGGCCGATCTGCCGGCGCAGGCCGTCAAGTACGTGCGCGCCATCGAGGAACTGATCGGTGCCCCGGTATCGATCCTGTCCACCAGTCCGGAACGCGACGACACCATCGTGGTCCGCCACCCGTTCGAAGGCTGATCGGTTGGCCAGGCCCCGGCAAGCCATACTTGTGCGGGGCGTGCGTGGTGCCCGGCCAGGCGGCGGCTGAATGGGCGCGGTCATCGACATTGTCTTTCCGGTCTTCGCGCTGATCGCCATCGGTTATGCGCTGGGCCGGTCGCCGCTGCTGGGCGGCGATGTCGGCATCAAGGCGCTGACGAACTTCGTCTTCTATGCGGCCATTCCGGCCTTGCTGTTCCGGCTGTTCAGCCGCGGATTGCCGGAGGACGGCATTCAGTGGTCCATTGTCCTTGGCTATTACAGCGCGGCCTTCCTGCATTTCGCGTTGACGGTTGGCGTTGGCCGCTACGTGTTCCGCAATCCGCCGGTGGAATATGGTCTGATGGCCATGTCGTCCACGTTCTCGAACACGGTTCTGCTGGGCCTGCCGCTGGTTTACACGGCATTCGGGGAGGCGGGACTGATCCCGATCATGATGATCGTGACCTTTCACCCCATGACCCTGATCCCCATCGCCACGATCATGATCGAGGCTCTGCGGGGGCAGCCGGGGCAGGTGGAGAAGCAGCGGGTGGAGCAGATCCTGCTGTCGACCCTGAAGAGCCTTGCCGTGCATCCGGTCATCCTCGGGCTGGGGGCCGGGCTGGCATTTGGCGCGACCGGACTCGCCCTGCCGTCCATGGTGGATCGCCTGATCGACATGCTGTCAAAAGCCGCGACACCGGCAGCGCTTTGTGCGCTCGGGGCTTCCCTGACCCAGTTCCGGATTGCCGGCGACCTGAAGGAGAGCATGACCCTCGTGGGCATGAAGCTCGCCCTGCTGCCCGCCATGGTCTTCGTCTCGACCGCCCACATCTTCGAGAATGATCCGCTCTATGTCGCGGTTGCGACTGTCAACGCGGCCACTCCGGCGGGCATCAACGCATTCCTGCTCGCGCGCTACTACGGCACCTACACGCAGCGCTCGGCCTCGGTGATCCTGCTGTCCACGGTACTCAGCGTGTTTACCCTGGCGCTGCTGATTGGTTGGCTGAAGGCAGGTTGAAGTTCCCTCAGGGCACCAGCTTGTAGCCACCCGGCTCCGTCACCAGGATCTCGGCTTCCGACGGTGTCGGCTCGATCTTCTGGCGCAGGCGGTAGATGTGGGTTTCCAGTGTGTGGGTCGTGACACCGGCGTTGTAGCCCCAGACCTCATGCAGCAGGACATCGCGTCCGACGGCGGTTTCACCGGCCCTGAAAAGGTATTTCAGGATCGATGTTTCCTTCTCCGTCAGCCGGACCTTCTTCTCGGTTTCCTTGTGCACCATCATCTTCTGCGCGGGGCGGAAGCTGTAGGGGCCGATGGTGAAGACGGCATCCTCGCTCTGCTCATGCTGGCGCAACTGGCCTCGGATGCGGGCCAGCAGGACACCGACCTTGAATGGTTTGGTGATGTAGTCGTTGGCACCGGATTCGAGGCCCAGGATCTCCTCGGCATCGGAATCGGCACCCGTCAGCATGATGATCGGCATCTTGAAGCCGTTCTTGCGCAGTGCGCGACAGACTTCGCGCCCGTCGGAATCGGGCAGACCGACATCCAGCAGGACGAGGTCGAAGTGCTCGGCCTTGGCTGCTTCTATGCCTGCCTGGCCGGTGCCCATCTGGCGCGTCTCGAACTCCTCATGCAGCTCCAGTTGCTCTGCCAGGGTCTCCCGCAAGGTCTCGTCGTCGTCTACCAGCAGGATTCGTTTTCCACCCATCATCTTCCTCATTCTCCCAATCACCGCCGGACCCACGACAGACAAGACATTGGTCTGCCGCGTTCCGGTTCAAGAGTCCGGTTCCATTGTGGGAGAACAGTCTCACCAACTCGTGACCTCCGGTTGACAGGCGGATTGTGTGATTCCGCCACCCGTTTCCGGTCACCGAGGGGCGGCCCGACCACCCTGTCCTCGCGCGCAAGTCTGACCTGTGGCAGCGAAAGCTTCAAGACTCCGGGGCGGCGGGATATACAGTGACGATCACAGCTCAGCCACTTGTCCGGACAGGTCCCTTGCCGCGCGACACCCGAGAAGAAACCAGCGATCTGCGCATTGTCCGGCGGGTTGACCGTGTGGCGGCAGATCTGCGTCGCGGTACGCCGGTCGTGATCCGTGGCATCGATTCCGTTGGTGTTGTCCTGTCGGCGGAGACGGCTTCGGCGCAGGAATATGCCGAACTGCGTGATCTGGCGGACGGGGGCGTCAGTCTGGCACTGACGGCACGTCGGGCGAACGTGCTGCATATCCTGCCGAGCGGGCATGACGTGCAACTGGTGCCCATCGATCAGACCCTGTCGGAACATCTGGCGTCGGAGCTTGCCGACCCGTCTCACGACCTGGATGGCGGCATGCGCGGGCCGTTCCGCCAGGTGAAGGACGCGCCACCGGACTGGGCCAGCGCAGGTGTGGCGCTTGCCAGACATGCGCGTCTGCTGCCTGCGGTTCTGGTCGCGCGCCTGGATGCCTCAGCCGACTGGCAGGGCATGGGCCTGCAGGATGTGGAGGCGTCGGAGATTGCCGGCGTCGCGGACTTCACCGGCAATATCCTGAAACCTGTCGCTGCGGCGCGGCTGCCGCTCTGGGGGGCCGAGAACACGCGGATGCATGCGTTTCGCCCTGCTGATGGCGGGTTGGAACATCTGGCGCTTGTCGTTGGCGATCCGCCGCGTGACCAGCCCGTGCTGGCCCGTATCCATTCGGAATGCTTCACCGGTGATCTGCTGGGGTCGATGAAATGCGACTGCGGCGAACAACTGCGGGGTGCGCTGGAATCCATCGGCTCTGCCGGTGCCGGCGTGCTGCTCTATCTGGCGCAGGAAGGGCGGGGCATCGGGCTGATGAACAAGATCCGCGCCTATGCTTTGCAGGACAAGGGCTACGACACCGTCGATGCCAATCTGCGGATCGGGTTCGAGACCGATGAGCGACTGTTCCGCCCGGCCGCCGAGATGCTGCGCCGATTGGGCTTTTCCAGCGTGCGCCTGATGACCAACAATCCGGAGAAGGTCGCCGGGCTGGAGGATGAGGGCATTGCCGTCGCCGAACGGGTGCCGCACAAGTTCCCGGCCAATCCCCACAATGCAGACTATCTGGAAACCAAGAAGAGCCGCACCGGGCACTTTCTGTAGGTTCGCGTGGATCGCCCGGCAATTCCTGCCGCGCTGATGACGGGTTGAATCCAGTCAACATATTGAAAACAGGACATTTGTTCTGTGGCGTGGAGCTTGCTTCTGTCCGGGCATGAATTTCGACAACACCACACCAACCCACGCGTCATCCCTGTCTGCATTCGTTGATCGCAGGGGCGAGACCGACCAGGCGGTCGCTGCTGCATCGGAAGCGGATGAGGGCTTCAGCTTCTTTGATCTGCTGGATGTCGTGAACCCGCTGCAGCACATCCCCCTGGTCTCCACTCTCTACCGGGAAATCAGTGGCGATGAGATCGGCAACCCTGCGCGGATTGCGGGTGGTTTCCTGTTCGGCGGCGTGTTCGGCCTGGCTGGATCCATCGCCAATGCGCTGGTGGATGAGGTGACGGGCAAGGATGTCGGAGATCACGTCATGGAGTTCGTGGACAGCGAAACGTCCTCGGCGCATGTCTGGACCGCCAACAGCCTGCAGTTCGAACGGGCCAGAAATGCCTACCAGCAACTGGACCGGTCTGCGTCCGAGCCGATGCTCGACCATGTGATCGAGATTCCCTGAGCCCGATACGGCAGGAAATGCAGAGCTCGTAGCGTTCCGAGTGGCCGGAACATGTGGCGATCCGCTCACTTCTGCGACAGCAGGGCAGAAAATGTCGCTCGGACACCACATCTTTCACATTCAGGGCAAAGTTCGGTCATAATCTTGGCCTCATATCAGCACTGCCGCGCGGGCCGGATCAGATTTCTGGCCCATCCGGTGGTTTGAACCGTATGACTTGTTGGGTGCCTTGCATGGCGGGCCGTCGGCACCCGTTTGCCGTCCGGCAGGATTTGGAGAGAGTTTTTGGAGCATGTGGAAGTGATTCACGAGACAAGGAACGAAATCACGCGTCGTCGAACCCGTGCGCGCGCCGTCGCCGTTCAACGCGAGAATGCCGCGTCGGTCATGATGATGCGTATCACCGCTGTCATGGTGTTGCTGGCCATGTTGCTGGCTGCCGGAAGTGTCTTTGCGAAGGGGGCGCCGGAAAGCTTTGCGCCGCTGGTGAAGAAGCTGAAACCGGCAGTGGTCAACATCCAGGTGACCCAGCAGCCGGGCAAGTCCAGTCCTGGCCAGGCACCTCAGATCCCCCAGGTACCCCCCGGGTCCCCGTTCGAGGAGTTCTTCAAGGACTTCTTCGACAAGCGTCGCCAGCAGAACCCGCATTCCCGCCCGCTGGTCTCTGTCGGGTCCGGCTTTGTCGTTGATGCGTCAGGCCTGATCGTCACCAATAACCATGTCATCGATGGCGCGGACGAGATCCGGGTGTATTTCAGCGACGGTGAGAGCCTTGAGGCGAAGCTGGTCGGCACCGACCCGAAGACCGACGTCGCCGTGCTGCGCGTGACGCCGGATGAGGGCACGGAACTGACGGCGGTGCCCTGGGGCAACTCCGATACGGCTGAAGAAGGCGATTGGGTGATTGCCATCGGCAACCCGCTCGGCCTTGGTGGCACTGTGACCGCAGGTATCATCTCTGCCCGTGGACGCGATATCCGCTCCGGTCCCTATGATGATTTCATCCAGACCGACGCATCGATCAACAAGGGCAACTCCGGTGGCCCGCTGTTCAACGTCGATGGTGACGTGGTTGGCATCAACACGGCCATCTTCTCCCAGTCCGGTGGTTCCATCGGTATCGGCTTCGCGGTGCCGTCCAACCTGGCGCGCCCGGTGGTGGAACAGCTGATCGAGTTCGGGCGCACCAAGCGCGGCTGGCTCGGTGTGCGCATTCAGTCAGTGACGGAAGAAATCGCCGAAAGCCTGGGCCTCGACGAACCCCGTGGTGCACTGGTGGCAGGCGTGACGGAAGACAGCCCTGCGGGTGATGCCGGCATCAAGTCCGGGGACGTGATTGTCACGTTCAACGGTCAGGACATCGATGAAATGCGGGCACTGCCGCGGATCGTTGCCGGAACCGGTGTCGGCAATGCCGTGCCTGTCACGATCTGGCGCAAGGGCGCGCTGGAACAGTTCACGGTGACCCTGGGTGAGCTGGAGAAGGCCGAGAAGGCCCTCGCCGCAGCCGAGGTGGTGAAAGAACCGTCGGCTGAAAGCGACCTTGCCTCTCTGGGCATGAAGCTCAGCCCGCTGAATGACGAAGTGCGTGAACGGTTCAGCATCAGCGCCGAAGCCGGTGCGGTCGTGACGGAAGTGGTGCCTGATTCAGCCGCTGCCGAAAAGGGCCTGCGTGCCGGTGACGTGATCATCGAAGTCAATCAGGAAGCGGTCGACGGCCCCGGTGACGTGGCCCGCCGGGTGCAGGAGATCGAGGATCGCAAGGGTCGGTCCGTCCTGCTGCTGGTGGTGCGCGGCGATGACCGCCTGTTCGTCGCGGTCCGGCTGAAGCAAAGCTGATCGCGCATCGCTGCTGTCCCTGACAGGGCACAATGTATTCGGGCGGCTGCCGGGGAACCGGCGGTCGCCCGTTTCGTTTCAGGTGGATCCTGCAAGAAGGCAGCGTCTGGCAAGGCAGGGGTCAGTCAGGCCACCGCATCCTGCGCCAGGAAGCCACCGGACTGGCGCGACCAGAGTTCGGCGTACAAGCCATTGCGGTGGATCAGTTCCTCATGCGTGCCCTGTTCGACGATCTGGCCCTGATCCATGACAATCAGCCGGTCCATTGCGGCGATTGTGGAAAGCCGGTGGGCGATGGCGAGGACGGTCTTGCCCTCCATCAGGCTGTAGAAGCTTTGCTGGATCGCGGCTTCGACCTCTGAATCCAGCGCGCTCGTGGCCTCGTCCAGAATCAGGATCGGTGAATCCTTCAGCAGCACACGGGAAATGGCCACGCGCTGCCGCTGGCCGCCGGACAGCTTGACGCCGCGTTCGCCGACGTGGGCGTCATAGCCGCGATTGCCCTTCAGATCCTCCAGCTCGACGATGAAGTCATGCGCCTCCGCCTGACGCGCTGCAGCGACGATCTGGTCCCGTGTGGCGTTTGCGCGGCCATAGGCGATGTTCTCCGCCACCGTGCGGTGCAGCAGCGACGTGTCCTGCGTGACCATGCTGATGGCGGCGCGCAGCGTATCCTGTTGCACGGTGGCGATGTCCTGCCCGTCGATCAGGATGCGCCCGCCCTCCAGATCGTGGAAGCGGAGCAAAAGGTTGACCAGCGTTGACTTGCCCGCACCGGAACGGCCGACCAGCCCCACCTTCTCCCCCGGTTCGATTGTCAGGGACATGCCGTCGATGACGCTGCCATTCGCTTCCGGCAGCACCTTGCCGTAGTTGAAGGTGATGTTGTCCCAGGTGATTTCCCCCCGGGTGACCACCAGCGGACGGGCATCGGGCTGATCGACCACCGCGCGTTCGCGGGCGATGGTGTCGATCCCGTCCATCACCACGCCCACGTTCTCGAACAGGCCCGCGACTTCCCACAGGATCCAGTTCGACATGCCGATCAGGCGCAGCACCAGACCCACGGCGAAGGCGATGGCACCCGTGGTCACGATGTCGGTTGACCAGAGAGCGATGGCCGTTGCCGCCACGCTGAAGACCAGCAGGGCATTCAGGAACGCGAGCGAGGCCGAAAGAACGGTCGACAGACGCATCTGGCGATAGACCGTGTGCAGGAACCGCCGCATGCCGGTCCGCGCATAGTCGTCCTCGTAATCGGCATCGGCGAACATCTTCACCGTGCCGATGTGGGTGTAGCTGTCGACGACCCGCCCCGTGACATCAGCGCGCGCATTGGCCTGTTCGCGCGATATCGTCGCCAGCCGCGGAATGAACACGCGCAGGATGACGAAATACCCCAGCAACCAGGCCAGCATGGGCAGGCTGAGACGCCAGTCGGCACTGGCGAACAGCACCAGCGCGCTGACGAAATAGACCGCCACGAACAGCAGGATCTCGGTCATCTTCAGCACGACATCGCGTACTGCGAGGGCGGTCTGCATCATCCGTGCGGCAACCCGACCAGCGAAATCGTCCTGATAGAAGGCGATGCTCTGGCGCAGCAGGTAACGATGCGAGACCCAGCGCGCCCGCATGGCGAAGTTGCCCATCAGACCCTGATGGCTGATCGCCTCACCAATCAGATAGAGCAGGGGATAGAGCACCACGACCATCAGGCCGATCAGCACCAGTTCAAGCCCGCGTTCATCCCAGAGTTGCTCTGGCGTGGTGGCGGCGAGCCAGTCCACGATATCGCCGAGGAAGGCGAACATCAGTACTTCGACGACCGCGATGGCGATGGCGAACAGGCTGCTGGCGACGATCAGCGGCCAGAAAGGCCGGGCGTAGAAACCGACAAAGCCCCAGAATGTCGACGGTGGCCCGACAGGGGGGTCCGCCGGAAATGCGTCCACCAGTGATTCCAGCCAGCTGTTGAATCGCGAAATCATCGGGCGGACGGCTCCAGGCGGGGTCAGTCAGTAGCTTTTGACAGGGGTGTACCACCTATCTGGCACCATGAGCGATATTCTCAAGCGGTTGCCCTTTCAATGGCACAGCACTGCAACTAAGACAGCGCGATGGCACCACCACTTCTGCATATGCGCGACGTTCATCTGACCTTTGGCGGCAAACCGACCCTGGACGGGGCGGAGATTGTCGTGTCGGCGGGGGAGCGGGTCTCGCTGGTCGGGCGCAACGGCTCCGGCAAGTCGACCCTGTTGAAGATCGTCGCGGGCATCGTCCAGCCCGACAGTGCCGATTCATTCCTGCAACCGGGCACCACATTGCGGTATCTGCCTCAGGAACCGGACCTGAGCGGCTTTGCGACCGTGCTGGATTTCGTGACAGACGGGCTGGCGCCGGGGGATGACCCTTATCGTGCGATTTCGCTGCTGGAACAGCTTGGCCTGTCGGAAACTGCTGACCCTGCGCATCTGTCGGGCGGGGAGGCGCGCCGTGCCGCGCTGGCACGGGTGCTGGCACCGTCGCCGGATATCTTGTTGCTGGATGAGCCGACCAACCACCTGGACCTGCCCGCCATCGAATGGCTGGAGGCGGAACTGAAATCCATGCGCTCCGCCCTTGTGCTGATCAGCCATGACCGGCGGTTCCTGGGCAATCTGACGGGCACCACGATCTGGCTGGACCGGGGCAAGACCCGTCGGCTGGACCGGGACTTCGCCGCCTTCGAGAGCTGGCGCGATGAGGTGCTGGAGGCGGAGGAGCAGGAACTGCATCGCCTTGACCGCAAGATCGTGTCGGAGACGGAGTGGCTGCACAAGGGCGTGACCGCGCGGCGCAAGCGCAACATGGGCCGCTTGCGGAACCTGCACTCGCTCCGGTCGGAACGGCGTAACTTCGAGCGCGCGCAGGGCAATGTCCGCATGGGTGCAGCCGAGGCGGAACGATCCGGCAAGCTGGTCGCCGAGATGAAGGGCGTCACCAAGGCCTGGGGGGATGCGCCGCCGGTGGTCCAGAATCTGGACCTGCGGCTGTTGCGGGGCGAGACACTGGCCATCATCGGACCGAACGGTGCGGGCAAGACCACGCTTCTGCGGCTGCTGACAGGGGAGATCGCGCCGGACAGCGGTACGGCAAGGCTCGGCACGGCGCTGGAAACGGCCAGTCTGGATCAGCGCCGCGAAAGCCTGTCACCGAACTGGAGCCTGATGGATGCGCTGACCGGTGGCGGTGGCGATGCGGTGATGGTCAACGGCCAGTCCCGGCATGTGGTCAGCTACATGAAGGACTTCCTGTTCGACCCCAATCAGATGCGGACCCCGATCCATGCGCTTTCGGGAGGGGAGCGGGGGCGGCTGATGCTGGCCCGTGCGCTGGCGCGCCCATCCAACCTGCTGATCCTGGATGAACCGACCAACGATCTGGATATCGAGACGCTGGACCTGTTGCAGGAACTGCTGGGCGACTATGGGGGCACGGTGCTGCTGGTCAGTCATGACCGTGACTTCATCGACCGGGTGGCGGACGCCGTGCTGGTGTCGGCGGGGGACGGCCAGTGGCAGCGCTATTCGGGTGGCTATTCCGACATGCTGACCCAGCGTGGCAGCCGACCGGAAAAGGCCGTGCAGCAAGGCCAGCGTGCGACACAGCGGTCAAAGGGACCGGCAAAGGTCGCGCCGCAACGCCGCAAGATGTCCTTCAAGCAGCAACATGCCCTGGACACGCTGCCGGACCGTATTGCATCGCTGGAGGAAGAGATTACGGCGCTGGCCGCCGAGATGGCTGATGGTGCCCTTTTCCAGCGTGACCCGGACCGGTTCCAGGCTGCATCCGACAGGCTGGTCGCCGCCGAGACCGAACGGGCAACCGCCGAGGAGCGCTGGCTGGAGCTTGAGATGCTGCGCGAAGAGATCGAGGCCGAGCGGCAGGCTGGCTGATGACGGGGGCGCCGGGCCTGGATACCAAAGCTGCTGGCCCTGTCCTGGTCTGGCCTGCCGGAGCGCACTGACAGGCCCGTTGCCTCAGTTCATCGGAATCAGGTTGAGATGCCGGTTGGTGCGGTCGAACAGTTCTATGGCGGCATCCCGTGCCGCCTCATAGCGGTCCTGCCGGGCGTCCAGAGGCGCGATGTGATCCAGATGGTTGGTGTGCGGCGTGTAGAATATCTCGTGGGCGCTGCTGCCGCGTGACCTGCGGGTGTTGTAGTGGATGTCCAGATGGTCGTGACAGCCGTCGATGCGCCAGGTTGATCTGACCCGGACGTAGATCTTGGTGTGGATCGGCGTGCGCCCCTGCCGCAGCGCCAACTGCCGACTGATCGCCTGAGCCAGGAAGCGGTTGTCGAGGGCGCAGGGCGCGCCGCCATCCGCGATGACGATCACCTCCGGGCGGTAGGTTCCGCCGTCCTGGCCCCGGGCGCTGGACACCATGCCCGCCAGGGAAATTGCAAGCATGATCAGATGAATGAGCGAACGCATGGTTGCAGATTGCCTGTTTCCTGACCCGCTTGGCAATCGTCTGTCGCTTGCCGGGCCGTCGTCTGGCAATGGCTGCCCCATCGTCTGTGGGATGGCTCCACCGGGCGGGGGGCGCTATAACGCGAAAACAGGATCGCCGGAACAACTGGCGGCGCGTGGAGGAAACACAGTGAGCCGGTCAGATTCTGCGACGCGACTTGCAGCGGACGGGGCGGAACCCGACCGCGGCTATTGGATACGGATTGTCCTGATTGTCTTTCTGCCCTTCGCGTCGGGCTATTTCCTGTCCTATCTCTATCGTGCGCTGCCTTCCCTGATCGGGGACCGTGTGCGCAACGACCTTTCACTGGATGCCGATGTGCTCGGGCTTGTCGGCGCGGCCTATTTCCTGGCCTTTGGTCTGGCGCAGCTTCCGCTGGGGATGATGCTGGACCGCTATGGTCCGCGCCGCTGCCTGTCGGTTCTGATGCTGATCGCGGCGGCCGGTGCGGTGGTCTTCGGTCTGGGGCAGAATGCGGAGACACTGATCATCGGCAGGGCCATGATCGGCCTCGGCTGTGCCGGTGGGCTGATGGGCTCGTTGAAGGCGATCACGCTGTGGTTCCCGCAATCGCGCTGGCCGCTGGTCAATGGCTGCCTGCTGGGACTTGGTGGTCTTGGCGCACTGACCGCGACAACCCCGGTCGAGTTCCTGCTCGGTGACATGGGTGTCGGCTGGCAGGAGCTGTTCTTCTACATCGCCGGCGCCACTGTCGCGTCATCGATGTTCATTTTCATGGTTGTGCCGGAAAAACCGAACAGTGCTGCTGTCGTGCCGTTTGGTGCGCTGCTGGGCAGCCTGCGGCTGGTCTATGGAAGTCGGTATTTCTGGCGGATTGCCCCCATCGCGATCCTGACCATGTCGACCGGAATGGCGATCCATACGCAGTGGGCCGGTCTGTGGCTGAAGGACGTCGCGGGGCTGGATCAGGGTGGTGTCGCGGTCTACCTGCAGACCCTGTCGATCGCCCTGACCATCGGGTTTGTTGCGGGCGGTGTCGTGGCCGACCTGCTGACCCGTCGGGGGGTGCCTCTGGGCGTAGTCATGGGATGCGGTGTCCTGGGACTGCTGCTCTCGCAGGCGTCCATCGCGATGGAGGTTGATCCGCACGCGCACTGGCCGTGGATTCTGCTGGGTCTGAGTTCGAACATCTCCGCGCTGGCGTTTCCGCTGTTGTGCGGGCAGTTCGACCTGAAACTGGCAGGGCGGGTGAATACTGCGCTGAATGTCTTCGTCTTCATCGGCGTGTTCGCGACGGCTTCCGGTATTGGCTGGGTCATTGACCAGTTTCCCCGGACGGACCTTGGCGGTTATGCCAGCGAAGGGTATCAGGTGGGGTTGCTGGCGATCATTGCGGCTGAAATTCTGGCATTTATCTGGTTCATGGTCCCGGACAGGGGCAAGCAGGAAAAGGGCAATCCATCATGATCGATCTGAAGGGCCAGGCGGCCATTGTCACGGGTTCGGCCACCGGCGTCGGCGCAGCTGTTGCGCGCGCCCTGGCGGCGGATGGATGCAACGTGGTGATCAATTATACGCGCAGCGCGAAGGAGGCGGAGGAAACCGCCCAGGCATGCCGTGATGCGGGCGTCGAAGCCGTCACCGTCCAGGCCAATGTCGCCGACGATGCCGACTGCAAGCGGCTGGTCGATGCGGCGATGGACCAGTGGGGACAACTGAACCACGTCGTCAACAACGCCGGCACGACCAAGTTTGCCGATCAGTCCGACCTTTCGGCGCTGTCTGCACAGGATTTCCAGGACATCTATGCGGTCAATGTCATCGGCCCCTATCAGATGGCGAAGTGGGCGGAACCGCACCTGCGGACCGCTGGCAAGGCATCGATCACCAATGTGTCGTCCATCGCCGGGGTCACCGGCATCGGGTCCTGCATCGCCTATGCGGCATCGAAAGGCGCGCTGAACACCATGACCATGTCGTTGGCCCGGTCCCTCGGTCCGGAAATCCGCGTCAACACGATCTGCCCCGGCATGATCCAGTCGCGCTGGCTGGCCAACGGCATGGGGCAGGAAAAGTATGATCGCCTGCTGGAGAACCAGCAGCGGAGCCTGCCGCTGCAGCGGGTCTCAACGCCTGAAGACAATGCGGAGATCATTCTCTGGCTCATCAAGGGCTCGGAACTGGTCACGGGCGAGTTCGTGATGGTGGATGGCGGCGCACATCTGGGCTTTGCCCCGGCGATGGCGCGATAGGCAAGCCAGTCTGAGCATCATGCGCAGGCGCTTGCGCCGTCTGGTTCTGGCGTTCTTGATCGTTGTGCAACCCCTTGCGGTGGCAGTGGCTGAGGAGGCGCGTTTCACGATCAATGACAAGGCCTTCGCCGTGGACCTGCCGCGTGGGTTCTGCAACCTGGTGCATCCGACCCGGCGCTTGCCTGCCGGGTTGGCCCGGGATGTCGCTGCGCTTGGTGGTGGTGCGATCCGGCCAAAGGTGGTCGCGATCCCCTGCGACCGGATCGGAGACGTTCGCACGGCGGTGCCGGCTGGCAAGCCGATCATCGCCCTGGCGCTCGGCCTGATGGCAACCGACAACAAGGCGATCCGCTCAACCGGCAATGGCCTCGCATTCTGGCGCGCCACACTGGCCGGCGTTCGCTATGCCCAGTTGGTGCTGGGGGCTGAAGCGGCAAGCCAGCAGGTGCGCAATCTGTTGCAGCAACAGGCGCCGGGGCTGACGGTAGACAGTCTGACGCCTGTTGTGGACGGTGACGAAATTGGCGGCGAAATGACGGGCAGGGTGAATGGCCTGGATGGTGCCCCACCGATTGCCGCCGCCGCGTCCGTTGCGCCCTATGGCGGATATTTCATGGTCGCCTCGGTTGTGCATTTCGCTAATCTGTCAATCGAACCGCCAGATCTTGCAGATGCGCAGGCACTGGCGCGGAACGTGCGCGAGGTTGATTGATGCCCATGCTTTTCCTGCGACTGTCGGCGTTGCTGGCCAGCGTTCTGGTCGTTGCGGCATGTCAGACGCCGCCAGAACTCCCGCCGGGGACGCCTTCCGCGCGCATGGCAAGCGCGCCCGCGATCCCGCTGGCTGACATGGCGACGATGCGCGGGGGGGAGCTGTCATCCCGGTTCGCGCGGTTTGACGTGGCAGGCCATCAGGTGGCCATGCAGTTGCCAGCCGGGTTCTGCGAAGTCGATGACAACGCACCTGCCTGGGCCGCCGGATTCCGTCGCGCCCTCGATCGGGATGCCTTCACGATCAGCAGTCTGGCCATGTCGTGCGCTGTCTTGCAGGGCCGCGACAGGTTGAGCTTTCCCGTCGCGGCCATCCTGGTCGGTCAGATGTCCGACGGTTCAAGTCCGGTGGTCGTGGATGCGACCTTGCGCAAGCAGTATGATCAGGTTCTGACGATCTTGCGTCCAGAGAACGGGACCGGGGCGGCGCGACAGCTGGTGCTTGATGCCTTCATCGAAGGGGCCGAGAGGGCCGGCAACAGCGTGGAGCATCTGGATGCGGAAACCGTTGGCGACCGCATCAGGGGCCGTGTCCTCTTCAAGGAGGGCGATGACAAGCCCACGGACAACTGGGTCTTCATGGATGTGGTCATCGCGATGGTTGGCGAAAGACTGCTGGGCATTGGCGTTGTCAATGTGTCCAGGCAACCTGCCCCGCCGGATATTGCCGAAGACAGTGAAGGCCTGTTCGCCACTCTGCGCCAGGTCCGGAACTGAGCGCGTACGGGGGCTGGCAGGTATCTGTATGCTGCTGCCCGACACGTAAAGTCCGGTCCCGATCCGGCCTTCGGCGCTGGCTATCCCGCGCCGAGCCTGGACGGGCGGGCGATCGCATCGACCTTGCAATTGCCCTGATGCAGTTCTGACCAGGGACCAGGCAGGATGAAGGCGACCAGCGTGGCGGTGGCCATTCCCGCTGCCAGGTCGCGGCGTGATGCCTTGTCGTTGCGATCTGTCAGCAGACCGGCAAGTTCCTCGATTCCCGGATTGTGTCCCACCAGCAAGATGGTTTCTGCCGCACCGGCTTCGCGCTGTATCAGCTGGCAGATCCGCGATGCCTCCGCCAGGTACAGGGTCTCCAGAAACCGTTGCTCGATATCGTTCCAGCCGTTCTCTGCCGCAACAAGGTCCCAGGTTTCGCGGGTTCGTGCAGCGTCCGAACAGAGCACGAGATCGGGGGTCATGCCATTCCGGGCCATGAAGTGGGCCATGACGGGCGTCGCCTGCTTCCCCTGTGCATCGAGGATGCGATCATGATCTCCCTGCCCGGGGGCAGGCGGTGCGGCCTTGGCATGTCTGAGCAGCAACAAGCGTTTCATGCGGCGAAGTTTGGCAGGGGGCGTCAAAACACTGCAAGGGAAATGCTGTAATTCCACGCGATCTTGAGGCATCGTCTGCCCAGCCTCCAAAGGAAAGCCCGATGAACGTGACACAGACAGACCGGACGCCCGGGGAAACCGAAGCCATGCCGGCGGTTGCGACGTCAACGTCCGACATTGACCTGACGTCGCCGGACCGGTTCATCAATCGTGAAATTTCCTGGCTGCAGTTCAATTCGCGGGTCATGCGGGAGTGTCAGAATCCCCGTTATCCGTTGCTGGAGCGGGTGCGGTTCCTGTCGATCTCCGCTTCCAACCTGGACGAGTTCTTCATGGTCCGGGTCGCCGCGCTGTGGGGCATGACGCAGGCGGATGTGAAGACCGTCTCCCCTGACGGGCTGACGGTGACGCAGCAACTCGAAAAGATCGACGAACTGGCCAACTGGCTGGTCAAGGAACAGCAGAACTGCTGGAAGGCCCTGCAACAGGAACTGCGTGATTCAGGTATCGCGATCGTTGTCGCGGATGAATTGACCGCGGAAGAACGCGCCTGGCTGGATACCCACTTCCTTGAACAGATCCTGCCGGTGCTGACGCCGCTGGCCATCGACCCGGCGCATCCGTTTCCGTTCATTCCCAATCTGGGCCTGGCGATGATCGCGCAGCTGGTCCGTGACGGCGACAAGGAACTGCTGAACGCGGTGGTGCCGATACCGCACCACGTGTCTCGCTTCGTCCGTCTGCCCGGCAACGACATCCGCTTCATTCAGGTCAGTCAGGTCATTGCGCTCTACATGGCGCGGCTGTTTCCCGGCTACAGCATCGTCAGTCGTGGCCAGTTTCGCTGCATCCGTGATTCGGATATCGAACTGGAAGAGGAATCGGAAGACCTGGTGCGGACCTTCGAAAGTGCGCTGCGCCGCCGTCGCCGGGGGCACATCGTGCGGCTGCAGGTATCGGCCGATATCAACGACCGCCTGCGTCGCCTCGTGGTGACGGAAACCGATGCCCGGCCCGATGACGTGATCAACATCGACGGCATGCTCGCCCTCGCCGACATCCATCGCGTGATCGTGGATGACAAGCCGGACCTGCTTTTCAAGCCCTATAACGCGCGTTTCCCCGAACGCATCCGTGAACATGGTGGCGACTGCTTTGCCTCCATCCGTGGCAAGGATCTGATCATCCACCACCCGTTCGAGAGCTTTGATGTGGTGGTGCGTTTCCTGAGGCAGGCGGCTGAGGACCCGACCGTCGTCGCCATCAAGCAGACGCTGTATCGCACATCCGACAATTCGCCGATCGTCGAGGCGCTGATCGCAGCCGCGGAAGCGGGCAAGTCCGTGACCGCGCTGATCGAACTGAAGGCCCGTTTTGACGAGGCCGCGAACATCCGCTGGGCGCGGGACATGGAACGCGCCGGTGTTCAGGTGGTCTATGGCTTCATGGAACTGAAGACCCACGCCAAGCTGTCGATGGTTGTCCGAAAGGAAAAGGAGGGCTTGCGCACCTATTCGCATTTCGGCACCGGCAACTACCATCCGATCACGGCAAAGGTCTATACGGACCTGTCATACTTCACCGATGAACCGGCCCTGGGCCGCGACATCTCGGCGATCTTCAACTATCTGACCGGCTATGCGAAACCGGAGGGGCTGGAAGAACTGGCCTATTCGCCCGACACCCTGCGTCAGCGGGTGACGGACGGGATCGAGGCGGAGATCGAACATGCCAGGGCCGGGCGCCCGGCGGCGATCTGGGCCAAGATGAATTCGGTGGTCGATCCGCAGATCATCGATTGCCTCTACCGGGCCAGCCAGGCGGGGGTGGAGATCGAACTGGTGGTGCGTGGAATCTGCTGCCTGCGCCCGGGCGTGCCCGGTCTTTCGGAAAACATTCGCGTCCGCAGCATCATCGGCCGGTTCCTGGAGCACAGCCGCATTGTCGTTTTCGGCAATGGGGAACCACTGCCGGGCCGGAATGCACTGGTCTTCATCAGTTCGGCGGACTGGATGCCGCGCAATCTGGATCGCCGGATCGAAAGCCTGGTGCCGCTGAAGAACGAGACCGTGCATGCCCAGGTGCTCGACCAGATCATGATGGCCAACCTGAAGGACGACCTGCAAAGCTGGATCATGCAGCCGGATGGTGGGTATGTGCGCGACAAGGTGGTTGGTGACGGCTTCAGCGCCCACGAGTATTTCATGACGAACCCGAGTCTTTCCGGTCGCGGCAAGGCACTGGAAGAGGGTGTGCGACCGATCTCCCTGACACTGGATGACGACGACTGATCATGCCCGATACCATTGCAGCCCTCGGGGCAGCGGAACGAATTGCTGTCATCGATGTCGGATCGAATTCGGTTCGCCTGGTTATATTCGGGGACTGTGCCCGTGCGCCACTGAACATGCTGAATGAACGTGCCTTCTGCGCCCTGGGCAAGGGATTGCCGGAAACCGGTCACCTCAGCCCGGAAGGTGTTCAGAGTGCCATCGCCACCCTGAAACGCTTCGCCTGGATGATGCAGGTGACGGGTGTGGACCGGACTGTCGCCTTCGCCACATCTGCTGTCAGGGACGCCGTTGACGGTCCGGAGTTCGTGGAGCGGGTTTCCAGTGAATGCGGCATCGATCTCGAAGTGCTTTCCGGGGAGGGCGAGTCCCGGTTGGCGGCCTTTGGTGTGCTGTTCGGCCTGCCGGAAGCCAAGGGCATCGTTGGCGATCTGGGGGGCAGCAGCCTGGAGCTTGCTGCAATAGGGAATGGCAAGGCCGAACCGGGTGTGACGCTGCCCGTCGGGCCGCTGCGATTTCAGGCAGAGGACGCGGAAAGCGGCGCAATCCGCAAGGCCGTGCGCGCCGCGCTGAAACCTGTCGAATGGCTGGAAGACGTGCGGGGCCACGATTTCTACGTGGTGGGTGGCACATGGCGGGCGCTGGCCAAACTGGATATCCAGCGGCGCGGATATCCGCTGCATATCGTTCAGGGCTACGAGATGCCGCTCAGGCGCGCAGAGGATCTGGTCGATCTGATCAGCCATCAGTCACCTGAGTCGCTGACACATGCCGAGAATGTCTCGAAGCGGCGCCTGCAGGTGCTGCCGCTGGCCTGTTCGGTGCTTGCCGCGGTTCTGGAGAAACTGCAACCGAAGCGGCTGGTCTTTTCCGCCCATGGCGTGCGCGAAGGGGCCTATCTGGATACGCTTGGCGCTGCCGACCGGCGGGTCGACCCGCTGATCGCGGCTGCAGAGACCATGGCCGCACAGGAAGCGCGGTTCGGGTCGGCCATCGGGCACGAGATCTTCGAATGGTGTCAGCCCCTGTTTGCCGACGAAAGCCCGGCGGATGCGCGGTTGCGGCTGGTGGCGTCGATCCTGTCGGACATCGGCTGGCGCATGCATCCGGACTATCGTGCGACCCATGCGTTCCGCCGTGTTCTGCGCGCGCCCCTGCTGGGGGTCGACCATACGGAACGCGCATTTGTCGCCACGACCGTCCTGCGGCGCTATTCCCACAAGGCCAGTGGTGATGCCGTGGAAGAGATGGAGGCGCTGCTGTCCGAGGACATGATCAAGCAGGCCAGCCGCATCGGGGCCGCAATGCGTCTGGCCCAGACGCTGGGCTGTGGCGCGCCTGCCGCCCTGAACGGTGCCAGGATCGCCCATGATGGTGAAGAACTGCTCCTTACCGTCCCCGGCCATCTGCGCGACCTGATCGGGGAGACGGTGGAAAGTCGGCTGAAACGCCTGGCACAGAACTTCAACTGTTCGGCACGGATCGAAAGCGTCTGAGCCTCGGTCTACCAGAGCGGCATGGCAGCCAGCGCGGACAGGGCACACAGGGAAAGTGCCGCGCGCCTGAACACCCGCTCCGACGCAAAGGGGAACAGGCGCGCGCCGAGGAACAGTCCGATGCCGTAGACCGGGCCGAGCACCAGAACCAGCAGGACCTGCTCCATGCCGATCAGCCCGAAGGCCAGGAAGGTCAGGCCACCGACCACCATGGTCACGGCGAACAGCGCATTGAAATTGTGTCGCGCCGTTCGGGAATCTTCGGCACCTCCAACCCAGAACAGGATGACAGGCGGGCCGTAGAATCCGGCAATCCCGCCTGCCACGCCCGAGACCATGCCGACGCCGACAACGCCCACGGGCGGTACGGGGCGGGTTCGACGCCACCCCGCCGCCAGGGCCACCACAGCGGCCAGCACCATCAGGGAGATGATCCAGCGCAATACGTCGATCGGGGCATGGGTCAGTATCCAGGTCCCGAACGGTGTCGCGATGGCAATGCCGATGGTGATGGGAATCATTTCCCGCCAGTTGCACTTGCGCACGCCGCGCAAGGTCATCGGGAAACCGAATGTGGAGTTGATCATCCACAACACCACGACGGCGATCTTCGGATCCAGCAGGGAACTCGACAGAGGCACGAAGACCAGTGCGGCGCCGAAGCCGCTGAAGCCACGCGTCATGCCCGCCAATACCATGGGCAAGGTGAGCAGAAGGGTGTTGTGGTTCAGCAGCGCGATCAGACTGTCGCTGAACGCATTCATTCAGGTGGGTCGAGCGTGATCTCCACGACTTCCTGACCCTGGATGGCAAGTCCCAGCCCGCCGGACTTCAATCGCAGGGCATCATTGCCAAAGACTTCGCGCCGCCAGCCCTTCAGGGCCGGAATGTCGGCATTGTCATCCGCAGCCAGCTTTTCGATATCCGGGCCGGGGCATACCAGTTTCTGTGCCACGCCGTGGGCGGCACACTTGCGCTTCAGCAACACCTTCAGCAATTCGATGACCGGCAGCAACGCCGGGGCAGGCGGTTCCGATCGCTCAACGCGCGGCCAGGAATCCTTGGGCGAGTCGAGGGCTGTCTTCACGGCGTCCATCAGGCCATTGCCAAACGGGCCTTCCGCGATCTTCCGGTTCAGGCTGCGGACAGCTGCAAGCTTGTCGCGGTTCTCCG
Organism: Minwuia sp.; assembly: GCA_029210175.1. GTDB lineage: Bacteria > Pseudomonadota > Alphaproteobacteria > Minwuiales > Minwuiaceae > Minwuia. The sequence continues at coordinate 39,053 of JARGPL010000022.1, forward strand.
GCGGGTCGGACGCGATCTCCAGCAGGGCCTCATCGCGGATCACGCGGTTGCGTGGCAGGTCGCGTCGCTGCGCCTCCAGTTCCCGCCAGGCGGCCAGTTCCCGCAGGACGGCAAGGAACCGCGGCTTGTTGGTGCGCGCCTTCAACCGTTTCCATGCGTCTTCGGGCTGCACCGAATAGATCGACAGATCAGCCAGGGTGTCCATTTCCCCACCGACCCAGCCGGTTCTGCCGGACCGTTCCAGTTCTTCCAGCATCCGGTCATAGACGGTCCGCAGATGCGTCACATCGGACAGGGCGTAGGACAGTTGTTTCTCGCTCAACGGGCGTCGCGACCAGTCGGTGAAACGGCTGGTCTTGTCGATGTTCTGCCCCGCCAGTTTCCGCACCAGGGCGTCATAGGCGATCTGTTCGCCGAACCCCATGACCATGGCCGCGACCTGGGTGTCGAACAGCGGCGTCGGAACGGTGCCGGTCTGGTTGACGAATATCTCGATATCCTGCCGCGCGGCGTGAAACACCTTCACGATGGCCGGGTCGGCCAGCAGATCGAAAAGTGGCTGCTGATCCAGTCCCTTGGCGAGTGGGTCGATGATCGCCCCTTCGTCCTGCGGACCGGCAAGCTGCACCAGGCAAAGCTTCGGGTAATAGGTGTTTTCCCGCAGGAATTCGGTATCGATGGCGACATACGGCTGCCCGGAGAGGCCGTCGATGTAGCGCTGTAGCGATTCGATGTCGGTGATGATCTGCATGGCGGAGGCATATATCAGATATTCAGTCGCTGCCAGTGGGAACCCGTGTCCGCGCGGATCGACCTTGACAAGCGGAGCCATAGGGGTTTCGTTCCGGCGCGCCCTGTCCGATCCGTTTTCAACAGATGGTTTCCCGCAAATGCATGCCTTTCGTACCCACACCTGTGGTGCCCTGCGCCGCGCCGACGAGAACGCGACCGTCCGTCTGTCGGGCTGGATTCATCGCAAGCGCGATCATGGCAATCTGCTGTTCGTCGATCTGCGCGACCATTACGGGCTGACCCAGTGCGTGATCGAGGCGGATGAGCCGGGCTTCAGGGAGGTCGATGGCGCGCGCGCTGAAAGCGTCATCACGGTCACGGGCAAGGTGGTGCCGCGTGATGCCGACGCCATCAATCCCGATCTGCCAACCGGCGAGATCGAGGTGCGGATCGAATCCGTCGAGGTGCAGAGCAGTACGGGCGACCTGCCCATGCCTGTGTTCGGCGATCAGGAATACCCGGAAGACATTCGCCTGAAGTACCGGTTCCTGGATCTGCGGCGGGAGCGGATGCACCGCAACATCACCATGCGCTCGAAAATCATCTCCGCCATCCGTCGTCGGATGAACGAAGAAGGCTTCATGGAATTCCAGACGCCGATCCTGACTGCATCCAGTCCTGAGGGCGCGCGTGACTTCCTGGTGCCGAGCCGCGTGCATCCGGGCCAGTTCTACGCACTGCCGCAGGCGCCGCAGCAGTTCAAGCAGCTGTTGATGATTTCGGGCTTCGACCGCTATTTCCAGATCGCGCCGTGTTTCCGCGATGAGGATGCCCGCGCGGACCGCAGTCCGGGTGAGTTCTACCAGCTCGACGTCGAAATGAGCTTCGTGACGCAGGAAGACGTGTTCCAGGCGATCGAGCCGGTGCTGGCTGGCACGTTCGAGGAATTCTCCGACTGGCCGGTCGTGGACAAGCCGTTTCCGCGCATTCCCTTCCGGGAGGCCATGCTGCGCTACGGCACCGACAAGCCCGATCTGCGCATCGCCGAATCCATGGATATCCATGATGTGACGGAAGAGTTCCGTGGCGGCGGCTTCGGCATCTTTGCGCGATCCATCGACAAGGGGGCAGTCGTGCGCGCCATCCCGGCACCAGGTGCCGGTTCCCGCCCGCGATCGTTCTTCGATGGAGTGAATGACTGGGCCCGGCGCGAAGGTGCGGCAGGTCTGGGCTATATCATCTATGGCGAAGACGGGCCGAAGGGGCCGATTGCCAAGAACCTGGATGCCGACCGGGTCGAAGCCATTCGCATGGCCTGTGGTCTGAAGCCCGGTGACGCGGTGTTCTTTGCCTGCGATCAGGCGCAGGGTGCGGCGACCCTGGCGGGCAAGGCGCGGATCAAGCTGGCCGATCAGCTGGAATTGATCGAGCGTGGCCAGTACCGGTTTTGCTGGATCGTTGATTTTCCGCACTTCGAATGGAACGAGGACGAGAAGAAGATCGACTTCTCCCACAATCCGTTCTCCATGCCGCAGGGCGGGATGGAAGCGCTGGAGACAATGGACCCACTGGATATCCTCGCCTACCAGTACGACATCGTCTGCAACGGGATCGAGTTGTCATCCGGTGCCATCCGGAACCACCGCCCCGACATCATGCTGAAGGCATTCGAGCTTGCGGGCTATGACGCGGCAGAGGTCGAAAGCCAGTTCGGGGGCATGATCAACGCCCTGCGGTATGGCGCACCGCCGCATGGTGGCATCGCGCCGGGCATCGACCGCATCGTCATGCTCATCCTGGATGAGCCGAACTTGCGCGAGATCGTGGCCTTCCCCATGAACCAGCAGGCGCAGGACCTGCTGATGGGTGCCCCGGCACCAGCCGACCCGAAGCAGCTGCGCGAACTGCACATCCGCACGGTCATGCCGAAAGTGGAAAAGAAGGAAGACTGACGGCTGTCAGAGGTGCCTGCGGAAGTCCATCCGCTGGTGCAGGATCCGCAGCACCACGACATCGCCATCGTCGCGTCGGTGAAAGAAGATCACATGGGACCCGGTCTGTACTGAAAGCAGGCCGGGGCGGATGTCGTCTGATTTGCGTGCACCTGAGGTGTCCGCTGCCAGACCTTCAACGACTGATGCGATCTTCCGCAGGTAGGTGTTGCGCTGATCCTTGCCCCACTGTTGTTGCGTGAAGCGACCGATTTCCTTCACATCCCTTCTCGCCTCAACTGAGACGGTGACGCTAGATGTATAGTCCCGCAGTGTGATGGTGTATTGTTTTGCCATCACACACGGGAGGGGTTATGGGCCAGATACTTCACGGAAGCGCCACGACCACGCACGTCGTCCGAGCGGCAATACAGCGATCGAAGGCTTCGATCGC
>JARGPL010000033.1 GCA_029210175.1 Minwuia sp.
AACCTTTCCTCCTCTTGGCCCACCATTTTCTGTCTCACGCTCGGTTCGCTACGCGCACGCGCTCCGACGGGGCGGCGAACGGTCGCCGGACTGCCGTCGCAGCCTGTTCGAAAGTTCAAACCTTTCCTCCTCTTTGGACGACCGTTTTCTGCCTCACGCTCGGTTCGCTATGCTCACGCGCTCCGACGGGGCAGCGGAGACGGGTTCTGGCGTGCATCGAAGGTGCAATGATACGCTTACCTGTCAGATTGGACGCCTTAGGGGAGGAAAGAATGATCCATGATTTCACGGAATGCGGACCCGACCGCGTCGTCAGCGGCATCGGTGCACTGAGCGAACTGCCGGCATCATCGCGCATCTGGGTGTCGAGCGGGCGCTGGTGCTGACCGGGCAGACACTGGCGACGAAGACGGACCTCGCCGCGAAGGTCGAGCGAACGCTCGGCGCGGCGCACGCTGGCACCTTCGCCGAATGCAGTCAGCATGTGCCTGCGGGCACGGTTGACGCCTGCGTCGCGCAGGCGAAGGACGCTCGGGCGGACGCTCTGGTCGTATTTGGCGGTGGCAGCCCGATCGACACCGCCAAGATGGTGGTCAGGCACCCGGTCGATGCGGGCCATGCCGCGCCGCACCAGATCGTCATCCCGACCACGCTCTCGGCGGGGGAGTTCACCTACGCCGCCGGCATGACCGACGAGACAACACGGGTGAAGCATGGACCTGTCGATCCGGTGACACAGCCGGGGGTGATCCTCTACGATCCGGAGCTTGCGCGCTCGACACCCACGGAACTCTGGCTCACGACGGGCATCAAGGCGCTCGACCATGCAATCGAGGGGCTCTGGTGGCCAACCTGTCACCCGTTCCTGGAAACACTCCGGCTCGGCGCCATTGCCGATCTGACGGTGCACCTGGCCCGATCCAGCGACCCGGATGCGCTGGAGGACCGGCTCGCCTGCCAGCATGCGGCGTGGAAATCGATCTGGGGCCTGTTGAGCGCCAGGAACGTCGGCTTCCGGCTGAGCCATCCACTCGGCCATCAGATCGGCGCCCGCTGGGACGTGCCGCACGGCGTCACCTCGCGCATCTCGCTGCCGGTGGCCGCACGCTTCCTGCATGAGCGGACGCGTGATGCGCAGGCAAAGATCGCCCGTGCCATGGGATGCCCGACGGCGACGCTGCGGCACCGGCAATCGAGGCGTTCTTCGATACGCTGGAGGTCCCGCGCCGACTTTCCCAGACGGGGGCCGTGCGCGCGGAGATCCCGCTGGTGGCCGAGGCCGTGGCGCATGAGCTCAGCTATCTCGGCGCACCTGACGCGGATATCGCCACCCGCGACGCCCTGACGAAGCTGCTCGACGACATGTGGCAGGCGCGGGGTCGGGACGTTCGACCATTTGATGGCTGGTGCGGAGCGGTCCGTCAAAAAGATGGAGCCGCACCAGCCCGCTCCCCCACCCGGCCACCCACTGGATCATCCTGAATGGGTGGCCGGGTGGGGGAGCGGGCTGGTGTTGCAACCAGACATTGGACATTCCTAGTCGGCGATGAAGTCCCGCACCTTGTCGCTGAAGCCGTCAAGCCGGTCGTGCTGGACCCAATGGCCAGCGCCTTCGAAGGTCACGATCTCTGCCGTGCTGAAATGCTTCGCGCGGCCATCATCTGCCGGGTTCGATGCCCAGCTTTCGGAGCCGTATACCAGCAGCGTCGGACAGGTGATGCGCGACCAGAGCTGCGCGATGGCGCGCCCCGGCATGTCATAGGGCGGCCAGGTGCGAACATAGTTGTCGAACTTCCAGCAATAGGTGCCATCCTCATTCTGGATGACGCCCTGCTCCGTCAGATGGCGCGCCTGCTCGGGCGAGAGGTGCTTGTTCTCCTCCTGCATCCGGCGAAACGCGTCCTCGATGGAGGGATAGCGGCGCGGCATCCGCCCCGACAGCTTGCGCTGTTCCTCCACCCAGCTCTGCATGCGCTCGGCGAACGGCGTCTCACCCCGATCCTTCAGGATCTTCGGCGACGGCCCCAACCCCTCGATCGCGACGAGCCTGCGGACGCTCTCCGGATAGATACCGGCGTAGCGCAGGGCGATATTGCCGCCGAGGGAGTGCGCCACGATGGTCACCGGCGCCAGTTCCTGCTGATGGATCAACTGCGCCAGGTCATAGACATAGCTGCTCATCGGATAATTGCCGTCTGTCGACCACTGGCTGTCACCATGACCGCGCAGATCCGGCGCAATGACGTGCCAGTCGTCGCGGAAACGCTCGGCCAGCCAGTCCCAGTTGCGGCAATGATCCCGGCCACCATGCACGAGCAGCAGCGGCGGCGCCTCCGGATTGCCCCAGTCGACATAATGCAGCCGCAGGCGCTGGGAGAAATAGGTCCGGGATGTCGGGCCAGTGCTGGATAGCGTCATCGCTTGCGAACTCCACGGTGAACAGTTGGTCGCGATCATACGCCTTCGGGGGGTCGGCTGTTAACTCCCGATCACGAGTGAACCTTCGCGGTTTCGTGCATTCTTCATGCAAGGCCTCAATATTCCCCGGTGACCTTTCCCCTGACTTTCTTGAGGTCGCTCTGGCGGCGCTTGCTGTCGAGACGGCGTTGTCTGGCACCCTTCGACGGCCTGGTGGCACGGCGCAGCTTTGGCGGCTCAGCCGCTTCGCGGATCAGCGCAACCAGCCTGTCCATCGCATCGCGGCGGTTCGGTTCCTGTGTCCGGAACCGGTTGGCCGTGATCACGATGATGCCATCCTTTGTCATGCGCCTGCCCGCAAGTGGCTTGAGGCGCAGGAAGACCGCGTTCGAAAGCGACCGGCTTCGTCGCGCGTCGAACCGCAGCTGAACCGCACTTTCGGTCTTGTTCACCTTCTGCCCACCAGGGCCGGGTGAGCGAATGAAGTGCTCCTCGATCTCGGTTTCATTGAGGCTGATGGACGGGGTTACCTGGATCATGGGACTGACTTGTAGCCTGAAATTGGTCTGAAACACGATTGCGAAATGGCGATCCCGCGGATGCATCCCCCACACCTTCGCGCGGCGTTTCCAGCGCCTGGGCGCACCGCAAGCCCGTCATCTGCAGGCCGGATGAAACATGAAATATCGGGCTTGCTTGCGTTGATTGTTCGATGTCGGCGGAGTCCTGTCACCGGCACAAGGTCGCTGGCGTTCTGCCTGATGACGGCCAGGCCCGTCCGTGGCTTGGCATCAGGACGGAACCACCCATTGGGATGCCCCCGACTGGGATCCGGATGCACATGGCTTCAACTTCATGGCGCAACTCTACCCGAGTACACCTGGCAACGGCGTTTGGGTGCTGCCCGGCAGTCACAGGCTGGGCCGGGTGGACATCAAGCGGCTGACAACGGAGAGCGGTTCCGAGCGCATCACAGGGGCCGTGCCGCTGATCTGCGACAGCGGCGATGTCATCATGACCAATCGCCAGCTGGTACACGGGTCGTTCGCAAATTCCTCACCCGACCGGCGCGTCACGGTGAATGCCGGCTTCTTCGCCCGCAAACGGGTGTTGGGGGTCACGACAGAGCTGTTGTCGGGCGAGGAAGTCACATTTGATGAAGCCCGACTGAAGGAACGATCCCGCATGATCTCCGTTGATATCGATGCGCGACGGCAGCGATTCCCCGACGAATCTTCCTACATCTATCGTCCCGGCATCGGCCAGGAAGACGAAAACAGGTGGTGCGAAGATACCCGCCGCTCCATCGTCAGGAACTACAACCTGCGCGACATGTATATCTAGGCCGCGTCGGCTGGACAGCGGCAGGCTATGGGCACGGGCATGAGCAATGACAGTGGCACAAGCAAGGATGCTGGCAAGACGTCCGGCAAGGAGAGCGCGATCCACTATTGCTTCGGTTCCCGCGAGGGACTTGTCGCCGCCATCCTGGAACTGCGCACCACCCCGATCAACGCCGCCCGCGTCGCAATGATCGGCGAGGCGCGGGCGAGACGGGGCAAGCTGCCGCTCGAATCCCGCGACATTGCGGAGGCCATGACACGCCCGCTGGCGGATCACCTGCGCAGCAACCTGAAGGAAACCCATTACCTCCGGTTCCAGAGCATGCTCTGGCTCGACCGCCCGATCTGGAAGCAGTTCGAAAAGGATGAGCGAACCGAGGGCCTGAAGATGGGCCTGGACGCCTGCTGGAAGCAATACCGTACCTGCCGATCCATGCGATCCTCTACAGCCATGGCCATCTCGGCTACAATTTCGGCATTCCCGCCTATCTCGAACATGCCGCAGAACGGGGCGACCCGGCGCCGCGGCGCATCGCCCATGCCAACCAGGTCCGTCGGTACCACCGCTATCTGGTGACCGCAGGCCTGCAAAGGCATCTGAACAGGATGCAATTCCCGGACGGTGGTCTTGGCAACACCTTACTCCAGCGACAATTTCCATTTCCCCACGGAGACGTTCGACCACAGCCTGACCATCGACGGTGGCGACCGGCAGATCGAGGTGTTTCACGCCCCGTCGGAGACCGACGACGCCATCGGCTTCTGGATCGCGGGGGAACGGGTGCTGTATGGCGGCTCCGCCGTCATCCAGTCCTGTCCCAATGTCGGCACGCCGCTGCGCACCATGCGCGACGCCATTCGCTGGGCCGAAACGCTGGCGCGGTCCGTCAAGCAGAGCCACCGCACCGCCATCGCGAAGATCTGCTGGCTGCCAGGCGTCGTATCCCCAACACGATCCACCTGGAGGTGGCCAGGCTGTCGTTGCAGGCGCTGGCTTTCCGTTTGACCCTTGCAGCGAAGAACGCGGATGAAATTGGCGGATTCAGAAACCAGCACTGTCATTCTATATGACGGTTCCTGCCCGCTTTGCAGGGCCGAGGTCGGCATGTACAGCAGCGGGGACGCGGCGGAGGCGTTCCGCCTTGTCGATGTGTCCGAACCGGGCGTCGTTCTGCCACCATCTCTGGACAGCGAGCAGGCGATGGCGCGGTTCCACGTCATTGCAGAAGACGGACGGCTGGTGTCAGGCGCAGCAGCATTCGTCGAAGTCTGGCGGCACTTGCCGGGATGGCGCTGGGCAGCACGGGCAGCATCGGTTCCCGGGGCAACACCGGTGCTGGAGATCGCCTACCGACTGTTCCTGCATCTGCGCCCCACTCTCGTGAAGCTGTTTATTGTCGCGCAAAGGCTGCGATCAGCACTGCCTTGACCCGGCGACATATCCTGTGGCGGCTCGATTTGTCATACTGCCCCAACCGTGGACCTGTCATTGCCATGGGTGGGGGAGGAAAGATGACGCAATTTTCCGAACGGGACCGTTTCGTCCCGGGCCGGTCGGGCGACCGCCTGTCCGAACGTGACCTGGTGGATGCGCTGGCGGTTCTGACATGACCGGTACTGCGCCAGAGCCAGGACCCGGTGGTGCGCTGGCCGGTATTCGCGTGCTGGACCTGACCCGATACGTCGCAGGGCCGCATGCCACCCAGATAATGGGCGACTTCGGCGCGGACGTGGTGAAGGTGGAGAGCCTGCCCGGTGGTGATGGCACCCGCTATGCCGACACCAATGCCGGGGCACCGGACAGCATGTTCTGGATGACCATCAACCGCAGCAAGCGCAGCCTGGCGCTGGACCTGCGGTCGCCGGAAGGTCTTGAGGTCCTGACGGAACTGGTGAAATCCGCCGATGTCCTGATCGAGAATTTCCGTCCCGGCGTGCTGGAAAAGATGGGCTTCGCCTGGCCTCGGCTGCAGACCCTGAACCCGCGCCTGATCCTGGCCCGCGTGTCCGGCTTCGGGCAGGACGGCCCCTGGGCGGGTCGCGCATCCTATGATCCGGTGATCCAGGCCCTGAGTGGCATCATGGAACTGACGGGGCAGCCCGACGGACCGCCAACGGTCTGCGGCACGATCATCACCGACTATCTGACCGCGCTGCACGCGGTCATCGGCGTGGTGACGGCGCTGCAGGCGCGTGAACGGTCCGGCAAGGGCCAGTGGGTCGATGTTTCCATGCTGGATGGCGCGACCAGCCTGCTGATGACGGCGATCCCCGAGTATCTGATGCTGGGTCGCCAGCGGACCCGGCGCGGCAACAAGAACCCGATTTCCGTCCCCTCCCACAGTTTCGAATGCAGCGATGGTCGCTACGTCCACCTGACGGCCTGGACCGATGGCGAGTTCGCCAAGCTGTCCACGGCGATGGCCATGCCCGACCTGCCGCGTGATCCGCGCTTCGTCGATGTTGCATCACGGCGTGCCAATGACCGCGCCATCGAGACAATCGTCGCCGGCTGGATGCTGCAGCGTGATTCCGTGGCCGCGGAGGACATTCTGCTTGCACATGGGCTGCCCGCCGCACGGGTCGCGACCATTGCCGAGATGGTGGACAGCCCACAGATGAAACACCGGGGCCACATCCGGGATGTGGAACATCCGCTGCAGGGCAAGATCCCCGTGGCCGGGCCAGCCATCCGGTTCTCGGAACATCCGATACCGGAGCGGCTGGAAACTCCGGTGCTGGGCCAGCATTCGGCAGAGGTGCTGCGTGACTGGCTGGGCCTGGACGACGCCGCGATCGATGCACTCTCCGCCGCGGGCACGGTCGAGACGGGACCGCCAGAAAGCGCGCGCACGACCTGAATCAGCGATTGGGCGGCTGGGAGTCGCGCGCCGGGGATTGCACCGGCGTTTCAATGCTTCCGACGGGTCGCAGGCGGCATTGAATTCGCCACGCCACCAACCATCTGCAGGCGAGTGGTCCCTGCAGCGAGGCGTATCGAATGAACCCCGGTGATTTGCTCCAACAGTTTCTCGGCAGTGGCACGACCGCAAGTCTGGGCAAGGCGGCAGGTGCAGCGCGCGACAAGGTGAACAGTCATGGCGTCGGCGGCTTTGCCGGTGGCATGGCGGCCGGTGGCCTGCTGGGTGTGCTGCTTGGCAACAAGAAGGCGCGCAAGATGGCTGGCGGCGTTGCCGGGTATGGTGCTGCCGCGGCGGTGGGAGCACTTGCCTTCAAGGCCTATCAGAACTGGCAGGGGGGCAAGGCCGCAGCGTCTGCTCCTGTGGCGACCAGTGCCGAGATGAACACGACCGCGCCGGAGGCATTCCGGATCGATCACGCACCTGCGGCGGATGGCGCACCGTTCCAGCTCGCACTGATCAGGGCAATGATCGGCGCCGCGAAGGCGGATGGCCACGTGGATGCCACCGAACAGACCCTGATCTTCGAACATGTGGAAAAAATGGGTCTGGATGCCGAAGGCAAGGCCTTCGTGTTCGATTCACTGGGCAAGCCGGTGAATATCGATGAGGTGGCGTCGGCGGCATCGACCCAGGAACAGGCAGCCGAGATCTACCTTGTGTCCCGTCTCGCCATCGACCCCGACCATCCTGCGGAACGCGTCTACCTGGACGCGCTGGCACACAGGCTGAACCTGCCAGCGGATCTGGTCGCCCACCTGAACCGGCAGGTTGAGGCCGGGACCGGGGGCTGAGCAGGCCAGAAAATCCTGCCGCTGGTGCAGAAGAACATTTTGCACGACGCGCCTGACACGCTCTACAAGAATGACGCAACGGGCGAGAAGCAGGGAACCGGTCAATGAGTGCAACAGATGACACGGGCGTGGATTTCCTGACCACGGACGCAACCGAACTGTCGCGCCTGATCGCCACACGGTCGGTTTCCTGCGTCGAGGTCATGACAGCCTGTCTCGACCGCATCGACCAGGTGAACCCGACCTACAATGCCATCATCTCGTTGCGGGACCGCGATGCTCTGATCGGCGACGCCCGCACCGCCGACGCCGACCTGGCTGCGGGGCGGAATCGGGGATGGATGCATGGCTTTCCCCTTGCCGTGAAGGATCTGGCGGCCACTGCGGGCATCCCCACTACCTTTGGCTCGCTGCTGTTCGCGGACAATGTGCCGGACGCGGATTGCCTGATGGTGTCGCGCCTGCGGGCCGCCGGGGCGATCATCATCGGCAAGACCAACACGCCGGAGTTCGGCCTCGGCTCCCACACCTTCAACCCGCTGCACGGCACCACGCGCAATGCCTGGAACCCGACCCTCAGCGCAGGCGGGTCCAGTGGAGGTGCCGCCGTTTCGGTGGCGCTGGGCATGCAGCCGGTGGCAGACGGCAGCGACATGATGGGGTCGCTGCGCAATCCCGGTGCCTTCAACAACATCCTCGGCATCAGGCCGTCCTTCGGGCGGGTGCCCAATGGCCCGAAGCCGGAGATCTTCGTGCATCAGCTGTCGACTGATGGACCGATGGCGCGCAGCGTCAGCGACCTGGCGCACCTGCTGGATGTTCAGGCCGGGCATGATCCATCCGTGCCGCTGTCGCAGGACAAGCCGCCGACACCCTTCGCCGCGGACCTGGATGCCGACATCGCGGGCAGGCGGATCGGCTGGATTGGCGACTGGAATGGCTATTACGCGATGGAGGACGGCATTCTCGACCTCTGCGGTACCGCGCTGGGGGAATTCGAAAGTCTCGGCGCGACCGTCGAACCATTGCTGCCTGATTTCGCACCTGAGGCTATCTGGTCATCGTGGGTGACCTTGCGCCAATGGTCGGTCGCGGGCGGCCATGCCGCCGACTTTGCCAAGCCGACCCGGCGCGACCTGATGAAGCCGGAACTGCTGTGGGAGATCGAACACGGGCTGGAACTGTCCGCCCTGCAGGTGCACGAAGCCAGCGTGAGCCGGGCCGACTGGTTCCGCTGTTTCATGGGGCTGTTCGAACAGGTCGATTTCATTGCCATGCCCACCGCCCAGGTATTCCCCTTCGATGCCGACATCCGCTGGCCGGACCGGATCGCTGGCCGTGCCATGGACACCTATCACCGCTGGATGGAGGTGGTCATTCCCGCGTCCATGGCCGGGTGCCCGGCAATCAACCTGCCGGTTGGTTTCGACCCTGCAGGCCGTCCGATGGGTATCCAGATCCTGGGTCGCCCCCGCGGCGAGCAGGCATTGCTGCAGTTGGCGCGGCGCTATGAGGAAGCCACGACCTGGCTGTCCATGCGGCCCGGGGTCTGACGGTCAACGGCTGCGCGACGATCACGGACCCCAGAGACTGCCATAGGATTTCAGCCCCTCCAGCGTGTTCGCAACCGCGACGGCGGAAAGGATCAGGCCCATGACACGGCTGATCACGCTGGCGCCCCCCTTGCCGATGACACGGTTGATCCCGCCAGAGGCCAGCATCAGGACATAGACAATCAGCAGCACCGCAAGCATCACGCCCGCGGTCTGCACCTGTTCCCAGATGCTGACGCGCGTGTTCTCCGTCAACAGCACGGCGGCCAGCATGGCGCCAGGGCTGGCGATTGACGGCACCGCAAGCGGAAAGATCGCGGTTTCGCTGTGGTCATCGGCCAGGCGGACTTCCTCGTCCGGCTTGCTCTCGCCGAAGATCATCGACAGCGCAAACAGGAACAGCACGATGCCACCCGCGATCTGAAATGCCGACAGCGGAATCGCCAGCGCATTGAGGATGATCTCGCCCGCCGCAATGAAGAAGATCAGGATGCCCGCCGCGACGATGGTCGCCAGCAGTGCAATGCGTCGCCGCGTCTTCGCATCATAGCCATTGGTGACGGCAATGAAGACGGGCACCGTCCCGATCGGGTCGATCACGGCGAAGAACACGATGAAGGTGGCAACGATATCGACCATGCCGGGTCACCCTTGCGCTGCAGGCCAGGGACGGGCCCGCCCGCCGGTCAGTCCTTGTCGTGAATCGTGTGCGGGTTGACCATGCCCATGACGTTGAAGCCGCTGTCCACATGGTGGACCTCGCCCGTCACACCGGCTGACAGGTCGGACAGGAAATAGACCCCGGCACCGCCGACATCGTCCTGCGTGATCGCCCGCTGCAGGGGCGAATGATCGCGCGCCCAGCCATAGACATAGCGGGCATCGCCGACCGCAGCGCCCGAGACGGTGCGCATGGGACCGGCAGAAATGGCATTGGCGCGGATGTTGTCCGGGCCGAGATCGACGGAGATGTATCGCACGCTCGCCTCCAGCGCCGCCTTGGCCACTCCCATGACGTTGTAGCTGGGCATCCAGCGCTCCGACCCGGAAAATGACAGGGTCAGCAGGCTGCCCCCTTCGGTCATCAGCGGTGCCGCCAGCCGTGCCGTCTCGGTGAAGGAATAGCAGCTGATCGCCATGGTGTTGGTGAAATTGGCGGCTGTGGTGTCCACATACCGGCCCTTCAGTTCGTTCTTGTCGGAATAGGCCACCGCATGCAGCACGAAATCCAGCCGATCCCAGGTCTGTCCGACCTTTTCGAACACCCGCGCCAGATCACCCGGGTTGGCCACGTCACAATTCTCCAGGAACGCGCCGTCAACCTGCTCTGCCAGTGGCTTGACCCGCTTCAGGAAAGCATCACCCTGGTAGGTGAAGCCCAGTTCCGCCCCTGCCGCATGCGCGGCCTTGGCAATGGCCCAGGCAATGGAGTGATCGTTCGCCACACCCATGATCAGCCCGCGGCGGCCCTGCAGCAGCTTGTCAGCCATCTATCAGTCCTCGAACCGCTTGAAGATCAGACTGGCGTTGGTGCCACCAAAGCCAAAGCTGTTCGACATGACGCAGTTCAGGCCCGCATTGTCTATGCGTTCGCGCACCAGCGGATAGTCAGCGGCACCATCGTCCAGATTGTCGATATTGACGGACTTGGCCAGGAAATCGTGGCGCAGCATCAGCAGGGAATAGATCGCTTCCTGCACACCCGCGGCACCCTGGCTGTGGCCTGTCAGGCTTTTCGTGGAACTGACATGGGGCAGGTCGGTATCTGCAAACGCCCGCCGGATGGCATCCAGCTCGACGATGTCACCCACCGGCGTCGCCGTGCCGTGCGCGTTGATGTAATCGATCTTCGTGTCGCCAATGGTGGACCGCGCCAGCTGCATGCAGCGTTCCGCGCCCTCACCGGACGGGGCGACCATGTCGACGCCATCGGAGGTGGCACCGTAGCCGACGATTTCGGCGTGGATGGTCGCACCGCGCGCCTTGGCATGCTCCAGCTCCTCGAGCACAAGGATGCCACCGCCGCCCGCGATCACGAACCCGTCGCGGTCCTTGTCGTAGGCCCGGCTGGCCTCTGTCGGGCGATCGTTGAACTTGCTGGACATGGCGCCCATGGCGTCGAACAGCATGGACAGGGTCCAGTGCAGTTCCTCACCACCACCGGCAAACATGATGTCCTGCTTGCCCAGCTGAATGCTCTCCATCGCGTTGCCGATGCAATGCGCGCTGGTGGAACAGGCGGAGGAGATGGAATAGCTCATCCCCTTGATCTTCATCGCCGTCGAGAGATTGGCGGAATTGGTCGATGACATGCAGCGCGGCACCATGTAGGGGCCGATTCGCTTCACGCCCTTTTCCCGCGCGATGTCCGCGGCCTGCACCTGATTGGATGTCGACGGACCGCCGGACCCGGCGATCAGGCCGGTGCGCGGGTTCGAAACCTCGTCATCCTCCAGACCCGCGTCGGCAATCGCCTGCTGCAGGGCAATGTAGTTGTAGGCCGCGCCGCCGCCCATGAACCGCAGCACGCGCCGGTCGATGTGATCTGCCGGATCCAGCTTGATGGAGCCCTGGATCTGGCTCCGCATCCCGATCTCTGCATATTCCGGCGCGAACTCGATACCGGATCGCGCGGTCTTCAGGGATTCAGTAACCTCATCGGCGTTGTTGCCGATTGACGAGACAACACCGAGACCTGTGACGACAACTCGTTTCACGAAAAACCCTCGATTCTTCAGGTGGTGGTGAAGAGGCCGACGCGCATGTCCTTGGCCGTGTAGATATCCTCGCCGTCAGCCTTCACAACGCCGTCGGCGATGCCCAGCACCAGCCGGCGTGCAATCGTGCGCTTGATGGATAGATGATAGGAAACCATCTTCACGGTTTCCAGTACCTGCCCGCCGAATTTCACCTCACCAACGCCCAGCGCACGGCCCCGGCCCGGCAGGCCGAGCCAGCCAAGATAGAAGCCGACAGCCTGCCACATGGCATCAAGGCCAAGGCAGCCCGGCATCACCGGGTCGGTCTCGAAATGGCACTTGAAGAACCAGAGGTCAGGATTGACGTCGAGTTCGGCAATGATCTCCCCCTTGCCATACTCACCGCCCTCATCACTGATCCTGGTGATGCGGTCGAACATCAGCATTGGCGGCAGGGGCAGGCGGGCGTTGCCCGGTCCAAACAGTTCACCATGGCCGCATTGCAGCAACTCTTCGTAGGAAAAGCTCGTCTTCCGATCCGTCAAGGCGTGACCCCGCTTCGTTTGCCTACCCGGTCGGTGCGCCGCACCGCCAGACTGTCATGCTGATTTCTGTTTCGGACTATAGCCTTATGGCCGGGCAGACAAAACCCGCAAATCTGGGGTTCTGATTGCCATGCCTGCTGCCTCCCTGCTGCCTCCCTGCTGCCTCCCTGCGGGCTTCCGGGGCGGGGGGCTTCTCCTCGACGGTGCGGCTACCTATATTGAACGGATGATGAGCATGGCAGACCAGATCATTTCGGATCGACTGCGCGCGGCAGGGTTGCGCCCGACACGTCAGCGTCTGGCGCTGGCGGCGCTTCTGCTGTCAGCCGGACCCCGTCATCTGACGGCCGAGATGCTGTACGACGAAGTGCGGAAAGCGGGCGTTACCGTGTCGCTGGCCACCGTCTACAATTGTCTGCACCAGTTCACGCAGGCCGGGATGGTTCGGGAAGTCGTGGTGGATCCGGGCCGATCCTATTTCGATACCAACGTGTCGGAACACCATCATTTCTACCATGAAGCGACCGGCACGCTGACCGATATTCCGGGCGAGACGATCCCGCTCGGCACCCTGCCCGCCGCCCCTGAAGGCAAGGTCATCGACCGTGCGGAGGTCATCATCCGGCTGCGTGACGCCTGAGAACTGTCTGCGGGATCGTTCCCTGCATGCCCGGCCCGCCACGTCTGACATCGCGACATCATGAGGGCGTGGCCCGACGCAACGGCATTTTCTGTCTTTGGAATAATTCCAATCCATTGACCTCGCGCATTCGCACCCCATAATCAGACAAGCGGCATCAGTGATGATCGCCGCTCGCATCATCATTTCGGAGGAGGACAAGCTCATGTCGCTGAAGGGTTCGAAGACAGAAGAGAGCCTGAAGGAAGCCTTTGCAGGCGAATCACAGGCCAACCGCCGCTATCTCTATTTCGCGCAGAAGGCTGACGTCGAAGGCTACAACGACGTGTCCAGCGTCTTCCGCTCCACGGCAGAGGGTGAAACCGGTCATGCACACGGTCACCTGAAGTTCCTGGAAGAGGTCGGTGATCCGGCAACGGGTGAGCCGATCGGTTCCACCGAAGCCAACCTGAAAGCCGCCATCGCGGGCGAAACGCACGAGTACACCGACATGTACCCGGGCATGGCGAAGACCGCGCGTGACGAAGGCTTCGACGAGATCGCTGACTGGTTCGAGACGCTGGCGAAAGCGGAAAAGAGCCATGCTGGCCGGTTCCAGAAGGCCCTGGACTCCATGGGCTGATTGCCCGGGAGTTGACGGAAAAGTCCGGGGGCGGACCAGTGTCGCCCCCGGTACTCCGCAACCCCGACATCATCGCCTCGCGGGGATCGCGATGCCCGCACCCGACCCAGACCTTATTCATGGTGGAGATGACAGATGGAAGGCGGCCTTGGCGCGCCGGAGCGGCATCCGCTCGACTGGCAAAGCGACAGCTTCTACGACACGGACGCGATCGACGCCGAACTGCGGCGCGTGTTCGACATCTGTCACGGCTGCCGATTGTGTTTCAATCTGTGCGACAGCTTTCCGCGCCTGTTCGACCTGATCGACGAGAGCGAGTCGGGTGAGCTGGACACCGTCGCCTCCGCCGATTTCAAGCCGGTGGTCGACGCTTGCACGTTCTGTGACATGTGCTTCATGTCCACCTGCCCCTACACCCCGCCCCACGAATTCCAGCTTGATTTCCCGCATCTGATGCTCCGCTACCGCGCGACGGAGCACAAGCAGGGCAAGACCCCGTTCTGGGACAAGCAACTGACGAAGACCGACCGCAACGGCAAGCTGGCCGGGCTGACCGCCCCCGTCGCCAACTGGGCAACGGACCGCGGCAACAAGATCACACGCCCCATCCTGGAGGACATCGCCGGCGTCGACCGCAATGCCGACCTGCCGAAGTTCCACGCCAGGAGCTTCACCGCCCATGCGGCGCACCCGCCGGCGCGCAATGCCGACGCCCCGGCAGCAGCGCGCAAGGCGGTGCTCTACGCCACCTGCTTCGTGAACTACAACAACCCCGGTATTGGCACGGCGACCCAGGCCATCCTGGCCGCGAACGGCGTCGAGACGGAGGTCGTCTACCCCGAATGCTGCGGCATGCCGCAGCTGGAACAGGGCGACCTGGAAGATGTAGCCCGGCGCGCGAAGAACGTGGCGCTGGCCCTGAAGCCCTGGATCGAGGACGGCTATGACGTCATTGGTCTGGTGCCATCCTGCGCGCTGATGCTGAAGTTCGAATGGCCACTGATGCTGCCTGACGACCCGGACGTCGCGCGCCTGGCGAAGGCGACCCGCGATGTGGCGGAATACGTCGTCGACATCGCCCGGAACGAAGGCCTGGTGGCGGAACCGAAGCCACTGCAGGGCGGTGTCAGCCTGCATCTCGCCTGCCATGCACGGGCTCAGAACATGGGCCAGAAGGCCGCGGAAATGCTGCGACTGATCCCCGACATGGACCTGAAGATCATCGAACGCTGTTCCGGCCATGGCGGCAGCTGGGGCATCAAGAAGGACAATTTCGAGACCGCAATCAAGGTCGGCAAGAACGGCGCGCGTACCGCCGGGCGCGAGGACAAGGCCCACGTGGCATCCGAATGTCCGCTGGCCGGGGTCCACATGCTGCAAGGCATGGAACGGCTGCACGCGGAAAATCCGGACACGTTCAAGGCACCTCCATCCGTCGCCAGTCACCCGATCGAGCTGTTCGCCAAAGCCTGCGGCCTGACCTGAAGCCAGCCGGGCCTGATCGCCTGCCCCTGTTCCTGCGCCTCCGACCAACAGTGAGGATCCCATGATCGAACGTCATACGTCCCTGAAAGCCGAGCATATCCTGCCGCCTGATCGGTTCGCGGCCGAACGCAGTGCGCTGCAGGCCGAACTGCGCGCCCACAAGCAGCATCGCCGCATCGATGTCGGGCCGTTCGCTTCCGTGTTCTTCGAAAGCTACTTCACCATGTGGTGGCAGACGCAGGAGATGCTGCGTGTCGAAGGCGGCGGGGCCGAACAGCTGGTGGATGAGCTGGAGGCCTATGCGCCGCTGGTCCCGTCCGGTCGCACACTGACGGCCACCATGATGCTGCAGATCGAGGATCCGGTGCGACGCCAGCGGGAACTGTCGCGCCTCGGCGGCATCGAGCATGAGGTATCGGTCGTCATCGATGGTGTTGCGGTGAAGGGAGAGGCCGATGACGACCTCGACCGCACCAACGCGGACGGCAAGGCATCATCCGTGCATTTCTTCATCTTCAGCCTGTCCGATGCCCAGGCGGCGGCAATGAAGGATGGCTCGGCAGAAGTCCAGTTGCGCATCAGCCACCCGAATTACAATCACATGGCCGGGCTGACCGCGGACCAGATCGCGTCGCTGGCCGCCGACCTGAGCTGACGGGCTGGCTGCCTGAATGGCTGCCCGACAGACTGAACGGAGAACCGGACGCGATCAGTCCCGACGCCCGATATCGAGCCGGGCGCGCCCGTAACTGCGTGTGTCGAGGGCCGAGAAACCATCGGGCCAGGTGAAGCCGTCCTTGCCATCGGTTTCCACGACGACCAGGGCGTCGGGGGCGAACCAGCCGGCATCGAGGAAACCGAGCAGGGCGGGTGCGGCCATACCCTGCCCGTAGGGCGGGTCAAGCAGGACCAGATCATGGATCCGCGGTGCCCGGCGCGGCCGCGTTGCATCGGCGCGGATCACCCGCACGTCGTCCGCCGCGCGCGCCTTGGCAATGTTGCGGTTCAGGATGCGCAGCGACGCATCTGCCTGTTCGATGAACGTGACGGCTGCGGCTCCGCGCGACAGGGCTTCCAGACCCAGCGCCCCGGTACCGGCGAAGATGTCGAGCACGATACAGCCTTGCGGCGCGGCGCCGTGGGGGCCACGAAACATCTCATTGTGCGCCAGCAGGTTGAACAGCCCTTCCCGCGTGCGGTCGGCGGTGGGGCGGATCGTGGTGTCGTTTCCGCCGTCAAGCTTCAGCCCCCGCATGCGGCCGGCAACAATGCGCATGATCAGCGCTCCGTCCGCATGGAGTAGCCCGCACCCGCCATCATCCGCTCAGCCCTTGGTGGATTCGCGACGGATGTCATAGACCCCGCGTACGGCCCGGCGCAGTTCGAACCCCGGAACTTCCGTGACCTCGCCACGCTGCATCTTGTCCAGCGCGAAGGGGCCGTAGCGGGTGCGGATCAACCGGTTGACGGTCAGCCCGGCGGCTTCCAGGGCACGGCGAACCTCCCGATTTCGGCCCTCGGCCAGTTCCACCAGAATCCAGCTGTTGCGCCCCACGGTCTGGCGCTCCCCCGACTGCCGCTCCACCGTCGCCTTGATCGGCCCGAACTGTTCTCCATCGACCCGAATGCCATCTGCCAGCCGGGCCAGCCGTTCCGGTTCCGGCGTTCCGAAGGCGCGGGCACGATACTGGCGCACCCAGCCGGTGGACGGCAGTTCCAGCGCCCGTTTCAGACCGCCGTCGTTGGTCAGCAGCAACAGCCCTTCCGAATTCAGGTCCAGCCGCCCGACCGTCATCACCCGCGGCAAGCGCTTCGGCAAATGATCGAAGATCGTCGACCGACCCTGTTCATCGTTGGCGCTGGTGACCAGCCCGGATGGCTTGTAATAGCGCCAGACACGGGTTGGTTCCGGCGCAGCGACCGGTTTTCCATCCACCAGAATGGTATCGTCCGGGCCGACGTTCAGGGCCGGCGATGACAGTCGTTTGCCATTCACGGAGACACGACCGGCATCGATCATCCGCTCGACTTCGCGCCGGCTGGCGACACCCGCACGGGCCAGGCGCTTGGCGATGCGTTCGCTGACCGCACCGTCCGGGGCCGCGTCGCCGCCATCAGATGCATTTCCCCGTCGGCTCATGACCAGCGCTCCGTTGCAGTATCGTCAGTGGCCCGGGATTCGACCCACTTCGGCCCGTCCGGCGTGTCTTCCGACTTCCAGAAAGGTGCCTTCGTCTTCAGCCAGTCCATCAGGAACTCCGCCGCGCGGAACGCCTCGCCCCGATGGGCGGAGGCGGCGATGACCAGCACGATGCGCTCCCCCGGTTCCATGCGGCCAAAGCGGTGCACGATCAGGCTGGCCTGAATGTCGAACCGTTCATGCGCCTCCGCTTCAATTGCCGCCAGCGCTTTCTCGGTCATGCCCGGATAATGTTCCAGGGTCAGCGCCCCGACGTTGCGGTCATCGGAGAAATCCCTGACCAGGCCGGTGAAACTGACGACACCGCCAATGTCCTTCCGCCCGGTCAGCAGGGCGTCCATTTCCCGACTGACATCGAAGTCATCGCGCTGCACGCGGACAGACATGGATCAACCGCCCGTCATGGGCGGGAAGAAGGCCACTTCATCGCCATCCGACACCGGCGCATCCAGCTTTGCGGTTTCCTGATTCACGGCGGCGCGAATCTGTTTCACATCAGCGAAGGCGTGGGCAAATCCGGGGCCACGCTCGGCCAGCCGCGCGATCAGGTCCTGCACCGTCGCCGTGCCTTTCGGCAAGGGCCAGGTTTCCTCATGCACGCCGGTGCGTTCCCGGATCCAGGCGAAATAGAGCAGTTTCATGAAAGCGCCTCCCGGAAAGAGATGAAGCTCAACCTATCGCCAGGCGCGACCTGCGTCACGTCTTCCGCGATCTCGATCAGCCCATCGCTGTCAGTGAGAGAACGGATCACACCCGATCCCTGCTTCGGGTAGCGGCTGGCGACCAGGTCCGCGCCTGCAGCCGCAGCCGGATCGACCGTCAGCGTGCCGCGCAGCCATTCCCGCCGGTCGGGCTTCGATGTCATGGCAAATCCGGCGCGCACCGGCCAGCGGCGCAGCGGCTGCGGCACCGCGCCCTCCAGCCGGTCCAGCAGGGGACGGACAAACATCAGGAAGCAGGCCATGACCGCGACCGGATTGCCCGGCAATCCGACCAGGGCACGGCCCGCAACATGACCAAAGGCCAGCGGTCGCCCCGGCTTCACCGCCAGCCGCCATAGATGTATCGCACCCAGGTCGCTGACGACGGTGCGCACATGATCCTCATCGCCCGTCGATGCCCCGCCGGAGGTCAGGATCAGGTCGGAATGCCGCGCGGCATCCGCCAGCGCCTGCCGGACGACAACAGGATCGTCAGGCAGCACGCCACCATCCACCGCCGCGATACCGATGCGGCTCAGCAGGGCCAGCAGCATCGGCCCGTTGGCGTCATGCACCTGCCCGACGGCCGGGGCACCACCGCGGCGCAGGATCTCGTCACCGGTGGAAAAGATGGTCACGCGTGGCCGGACATGCACCCGAACCTGTGTCAGTCCCCCGGCGGCGAGCAGCGCGATCTCTGCCGGACCCAACCGCCGCCCCTGCCCCAGCAGCTTCGCACCCGCCGCGATGTCCTCCCCCGCGCGGCGGCGATTGGCCCCCGGTTTCAGACCATGGGGTATCGTCACATGGCCTGTCGCATCGACCGCCACATCTTCCTGCATCACCACCGTATCGGCACCTTCGGGGACGATCGCGCCCGTGAAGATGCGCACGGCGGTGCCTGGCGTCAGGGCGGCCGCGAACGGATGCCCCGCGGCGGCCCGCCCCGCGACGGGCAATACGGTATCCCCGTCAGCGGCGCTGTCGGCGAAGCGGAAGGCATAGCCGTCGACAGCGGCATTGTCGGCAGGTGGCGAGGCACTGATGGCGGACACATCCTCAGCCAGCACATGTCCGGCGGCGTCGCCCGGGGTCATGATCTGGCCCGGGGTCACTGCCGGCACCCGTTCGGCGATGCGCCGGGTCGCCTCCGCCGCCGTCATCAGGGGACCCCCGAAGGCGAAACAGTCGTCGCTGATCTGGCTCATGATCGCACCTGGGCGGCCGCGAAGTCGGCAATGGCGTCAATGGCGTCCAGTCCGAATACCGGCCGACCGTCCGGTATGCCGGTGACAGCATCACTGACCACTGCCAGGACAGTCGGATCATCGGGATAGAGCGGCGGCTTGCCGGTGGCTGCGCGATGTACCTCGATCTTCGAATGCATGCTGGTCTTGTAGCCTTCGACCAGCACCAGATCGACGGGGGCGAGCCGGGCCAGAAGTTCATCCAGCCCCGGTTCGGCTTCGTCGCGCAGTTCCCGCATCAGGGCAATGCGGCGGTCGGATGCGATCAGCACCTCCGTCGCCCCGGCCTGCCGGTGTCGCCAGGTATCCTTGCCCGGCGTGTCGATGTCAAAGCGGTGGTGCGCGTGTTTCACCGTCGACACACGGATCCCCCGATCCACCAGCACCGGGATCAGGCGGGTGATCAGCGTCGTCTTGCCGGACCCGCTCCACCCGGCGATGCCGAGCACGGCCTGACGGCGGTCAATACTCAAGATGCATCGTCCATGAACTGCGGCAGGGCCGCACGCAGATAGGCGTACCCCGTCTGCAGGGCGAGATAGCCCGCAACCCAGAACAGCACCAGGCCCGGAAGCTCGGTCAGGTCGAGCGGCACCAGCAGGACTGTCAGCGCCAGCATCTGGGTGGTTGTCTTCCACTTGGCCAGTCCGCTGACCGGCACCTCCACCTGACGGAAGGCAAGGAATTCGCGCAGGCCCGACACGAACATCTCCCGACACAGGATCGCGATGGCCGGGATCACGTGCCAGCCGCCGATGGTACCGAAACTGACCAGCATGACGATGATGGCCACGACCAGCAGCTTGTCCGCCATCGGGTCCATGAACTGGCCCAGCTTGCTGCCTGCATTCCAGTGGCGCGCCAGCTTGCCGTCCAGCCAGTCCGTCACGCTCGCCATCATGAACAGGATCAGCGGCAACCAGTCGGACCAGGGCGCAGGCAGGAAGAACGCAATCAGCAGAAACGGGATCGCAGCCACGCGCAAACCCGTGAGCACGTTGGGGACATGCCGCTGCAGCGCCGTCGGATTGCTGGTTCGATCGATCATGCGGCGGACCTTAGATGATTTCGAAGCCCCACGACATCAGGCTTGTTGCTGTTGCGCCAGTGTGACCGGGCGATCCGCAATCACCCGGGCCAGCGTATCGCGCAGATCGCGCACCTCGGCCCCCGCAATCACCCCATGTGCCCGCATCGCGCGGTGCGCGGCGGGCAGATTGTAGAACGGGATCGCCGGATACATGTGGTGCTCGATATGAAAGTTCACGTTGCAGGGGAAGAACAGCCAGATCAGCAGCGGGTTCCCCAGATTCGTCCGCGCCGCATGCAACGGCGACGCGGTATCGGTGACAGCGCCGTGTTCGCAGATCGCCCGCAGGCGCAGGATCGGCTGCAGGAACGTCACCAGCGGCAAGGCCCAGAGCAGCAGATATTCGACGAAGACACCGCTGAACAGGGCCACGACCGGGGCCAGCACATGGAACCCCAGCACCCACCAGCGATCGGCCTGCGCCGCCGCCCGCAGCCGCGGCGACGTGTCGTCCAGGGGGCGGCTGCCGCTGTCGTGGGCTGCATTGACCTTGGGGCTGCCGAAGAAATAGCGATAGGTCTTGAACGCGGTCAGTCCCAGCAGATCGCGCGTCAGCTTGGCGAACAGGTAATCGCGGCCCCGGGGATAGCCCGCATGGATCGGCAGGTCGGGATCCTGCGGTTCGTAGAGATGATTGTGGTGCAACCGGTGCACCACGCGATAGGCGGGCATCGAGATGCCGACCAGCATGCCCATGATCCGGCCGACCCGGTCATTCAGCGCACGGTCGGTGAACAGCCGGTAATGCGCGGCATCATGGGCGATCACGAAACAGGCCTGCTGGCGCGATGCGATCAGGATCATGCAGACAAAGATGACCAGCGGTGTCCGGAACGCCATGGCAATGGCCATGAGGACCAGGATGGTCAGCAGCAGCTTCCCGATTTCGCGCCAGGCGAGGGCATCGTTCTGGCGCGTCAGTTCCCGGACCACGGCGGGCGGCAGGGACCGCCGTTCCTGCCCCAGTCGGAACGCTTCCCCCGGTTCGGAAAGCACGGCTTCTGTCATGATGTTTCAACCATTAATGATCTTGTTGGGATCTTCAGCCTATAAGTGTCAGAACATACCGCATCAACGCAACAGAAGCACCGCATGCCCCAGGTCTACAAGCGCACGTTCGTTCACACATTCTCTGAATCGGTAGAGGCCGTCTGGCCAGCACTGGCAGATACCGCACGCTATAACGAGGCGGCCGGCTTTCCGAAGCAGCAGATCGAGGAACGGCCGCAGTCCGATGGTACCATCCGCATTTTCGCGGAGGCGAAGTTCGGCAAGGTTGCGCTTGCCTGGGAAGAATTTCCGGTTGAATGGGTCCTGCACAAGTGGTTCTGGCACTGGCGCGAGTTCAGCAAGGGGCCGATGGCGACCCTGGGCGCGCTGGCAACATTCAAGCCGACGGCGGATGGCGGTTGCACGTGTCACTACGAGATCGAGGTGACGCCGGCCAATGCCTTTGGCTGGCTGATCCTGAACACGGCGTTCTTCAGAAGCGCGAAAGCTGATTTCCACCGCCTTTGCCAGGAGGCCGAGACCTGGGCCAAGGGCGTCAGCCCGATGCCGTTCGAAATCATGGCCCACCAACTGGATGACGCCGCCCGGCGGCGGGTGGACGGCATGGTCCTGGCGCTGGAACGCTCCCCCTACGGTCACGGCCTCGGCGAACGGCTGGTCGACTGGGTTCTGCAGGCATCGGAGATCGACCTGGTGCGCATCCGCCCCATCGCCCTGGCGCGGGAAATGGGTGTCGGTACCCGACAGATGGTGGAGGCCTGCCTGCAGGGTGTGCGCGTGGGGCTGCTGCAACAGCGCTGGGATCTGCTGTGTCCGCGCTGTCGCGGTGCCAAGCTGACGGTTGACGGCCTGGACCAGTTGCCGGAAGAAGCCCACTGCAGCGCCTGCAACATCGACTACGATCGGGATTTTGCCAGCAACGTTGAACTGACCTTCAACCCGGCGGCGGCCCTTCGATCTGTCTATGATGGTGAGTTCTGTCTGGGGGGGCCGCGCACGACGCCGCATGTGATGACCCAGGTGAAGGTCGATGCAGACGGCACCCGGCGGCTGGAGGGACACGTCCCCGCCGGGGATTTTCGCCTGCGGACGCTGGATTCCGGCCCCTATCTGGAGATCGATCACCCGGGCGGCCCCTTCCCGGAACTGATCATCATGGACAACGAGGTCGTGGCCGGGCCGGTCCAGCCGGAGGGCGAGCTTGCCTTTCGCAACCAGACCTACCGCCCGCGGATCGCCATCATCGAACGCCGCGAATGGGCCCGTGACGCGCTGACGGCGGAGCGGGTGACCACCTATCAGGCGTTCCGCGACATCTGCGCCTCGGAGCGGCTGCGCCCCGGCGATGGCGCCGGTGTCAGCCAGGTCGCCCTGATGTTCACGGACCTGAAGGGATCGTCTGACCTGTACCGCCGGGTCGGTGACGCCCTGGCCTATGGTCAGGTGCGCAGCCACTTCGCCTTCCTGGCGGAGAAGGTACGCAATCACGATGGTGCCGTGGTCAAGACCATGGGCGATGCGGTACTTGCCGCGTTCGCCGAACCCGCAGACGCGGTAAGGGCCGCCATGGAGATCCAGGCCGAGATCGAAGGCTTCAACCAGCGCAACCAGGCCGACCTGGCGGTGAAGATCGGCGTCCATAGTGGATCGTGCCTCGCCGTGACCCTGAACAACCGGCTGGACTATTTCGGCCAGACCGTGAATCTGGCTGCCCGCCTGCAGGGACAGGCCATGGGTGGCGAGATCGTCGTCTCGGGCCGCCTTTACGACGATCCGACCGTCCAGCCCCTGCTGGAACCGCTCGGCCTCAGCGAGGAAAAGGCCACCCTGCGGGGTTTCAACCTGCCCGAACGGCTCTGGCGTTTGCCGATGCCTACCAGTCCAGGCGGGGCATGACGGCACGAGGTGCGACGCCGGCGGCGGCGCAGGCGGCGGCGACTGCGGACGTGTCCACCGCACCATCGACCAGGAAATCGCTGGAATGAACGCCTGATGCGACCAGCACGGCTGCGATTCCCGCGTCATGCGCACCCTGGATATCGGTGCGGATGGTATCGCCGATCATCAGGCAACGGCTGAAATCCACATCCTCCAGCACGCTGCGGCAATAATCATAGGCGTTCGCATAGGGCTTGCCGTACCAGTGCGCGGTGCCGCCCAGGTCCTCATACGCCAGCGCCAGCGCCCCGGCGCAGGGTTCCAGCGTGTCCCCATGCTGCACCACATAATCCGGGTTGGCACAGACAAGGACCAGCCCGGCATCGCGTGCGGCCTGCAGCCGGGGCTGGTAGTCAGCCACGGTTTCCCGTGTCACATCATCCAGCCCGGCGCACAGCACGAAATCCGCCCCGGTCGGATCCGTGACCTCGGTGAAGTCCAGCCCCGCGAGGACTGAGCGGTCGGCAGGCTTGCCCCAGAACAGGAATCGTCGGCCAAAGGGCGCATCATGCAGGTTCATCCCGTGCCGCACCAGATCACCGGAGGCGACGACCCGGCGGTAGAGCCCGCGATCGATGCCCATTTCCTGCAGGCGCTGATCGACATCGGTTCCAAGACGCGGCGCATTCGACAGCAGGATCACCGGCCTGCCCGCTGCGGCCAGCCCTTCCAGCGTGCGCACCGCACCGGGGAAGGCCTGAACCCCATTGTGGACCACGCCCCAGAGGTCGAACAGGAACGCGTCATGATCCGCGGCCACTGGTGCCAGATTCTCGATCGCCGGGATTGTCATGGTGCCGCCTCGCCTGCTGGTGCCGAAAGTCCTGTGTCCGGCAGGCGATACCCCGTCTAGGTGGTGGCGTCCAGCGCATCGGCCATGGCGCGCAGCTTTGCCTTCTGGATCTTGATGCCGTTGGCGGACTGGGTCGTGGGGAACGCATCCAGCGCGACCACACGGGCGGGCACCTTGTAGCGGGCGAGACCTTCGGCACAGAAGGCGATCACCGCAGCCTCGTCAAACGCAGCCTGGTGCGCTGCCAGCACGAAGGCGACGGACCGGTTGCGACCGGCGACGGTGGCACCCACCACCTGCACGTCATCGACGGACGGATGTTCCAGCACCCGCGCCTCGATCTCCGCCGGGGCGACCAGAAACCCGCCGAGACGCAGCACGTCACCCATTCGGGACAGAAAGATGAAACCACCGTCCGCCGTCAGTTCAGCCAGATCACCGGTGCGGATGAAGCCATCATCGGTGAGCGTTTCCGCCGTTGCTTCCGGATTGCGGAAATACTCCATCATCTGTGACGGGCCACGCGCTTCCAGCTCCCCGGCCTCACCAACCCCCAGCAGCGCACCGGATTCCGGATCGCGCACGCGGATCGCCGCGCTGGGCGACGTGGGCAGACCGCCCCCATGGCGGCGCACCGCCACCGGTGCATCCGGATCCCAGTGGGAATAGAGCGCCTGCACCTCCGACATGCCATAGACACCCAACAGGCACATGCCGCGCGCGTCTGCCCGGTCCACGATGTCATCCAGGGCCGCATTGAAGCTGCCATAGACGCCGTAGCGGAAATCAGGGAATGGCACCGGTTCATCCGTCGCACCGAGCATCATGTTGTACATGTCATCGGATCCGGCGGTATGAGTGATGCGATACTGCTGCATCAGGCGCACCGCCTCCGCCGTGTCATAGAACGGCATGACCACGGTCGTGCGCCCTGACACCAGCGCCGCCATGACCTGCGACAGCCCGAAGACGCCACACATGGGCATTGCCAGCAGGTGGGTCACGCCCGCATCCCGCCAGTGGAACCGGTCCGCAACTTCCTGCGCGTGATCGGCAATGCTGGATTGCGGGTGCAGCACGAACTTCGGCGCCTTGGTTGTGCCGGACGTGGTGAAGATGGCGCAGCCGATGGTGGCATGCGCCTGGTCGGCCACCATCTCCGCCGACGCATCCAGATCACCATAGCCGACGGTCGTGACGCCAGGAATATCGGGCAGGCGCGGCGGGGCCTCACCCTCCCCATAGACCACCAGATGTTCCAGCCCGGACAGTTTTTCCGGTTCCACCTCGGCCAGGATGCCGGCGAAATCGATACCCTTGAATCCGGGCCAGCAGAACAGCACCTTGGCGCCGGAACGGCTGACGATATCCCCCACCTCGATCGCGCGATACCGGGTGTTGACCGCCGTCGCGATGGCCCCCAGCCGCCCGCAGGCGAAGAAGGCGGCGAGGTAGGCGGGCGCGTTCGGCATCCACAGCGCCACCCGGTCACCGAGGCCAACCCCCAGGTCCGCCAGCCCCTGCGCCACCCGCCGGGAGGCGGCGGCCAGATCGGCGTGGCTGACAGGCCGGTCGCGATAGATCAGCGCGGGACGGTCATCCGCCCGGCCCGCAGCGATGTCGAGAAGTTCGGTCAGATTGATCATGCAGGCAATGTTAGGTCAGGCGTTGCCGGGCTGTCATGCCGTTATGGGCATGGCCGGTCTGCTTGCCGTCGATATGTCAGGGACAGATCAGCCCCTGGCATCGCGCGCGCGGGCGATCATCGACAGCATCTGTTCGGTGCTGATCGCGCCGGGAACGACCTGATCGCCGATGATGAAGCCGGGGGTGCCGGTGATGTTCAGCGCGCGGGCCAGTTCATAGTTGGTCGAGATTGCGGCATCGACCTCCGGCGCGTCCATGTCGCGGCGCAGCGCCTCTATATCCAGGCCAAGGTCCAGGGCGATGGCCAGCACCTTTGCCAGCGAATAGCTGCCGCGTTCCTGCATCAGGGCGACATGCATGTCGTAATAGCGATCCTGCCGCGCGGCAGCGATGGCCGCACGGGCGGCAAGCACCGAATCCTCACCCAGGATCGGGAATTCCTTGAACACCAGCCGCACATTGCCGTCCTGGGTGATCGCCTCCATCAATGCCGGGAAGGCGCGCTTGCAATAGCTGCAGCGGTAATCGAAGAACTCCACCACCGTCACGTCACCATCCGGGTTGCCGGCCACGAACCGGCCCGTGGGGTCGTCGAGCTTCGTCATGTGTGCGGCAATCACCGCCCGCGACCGCTCCGCCTCCGCCAGCTGCTCGCGGCGCTGCATTTCCTGCAGCGCTTCCACGATCACTTCCGGATTGCGCACCAGATAGTCGCGCACGATCTGTTCGATCACTGCCTTGTCCGGTACCGCAGCGCCTTCATCGACCTTGTGGCTGTCCGCCAGGACCGGCAGGGCCATGAACAGACAGATGATGCTGGCGAAAATGGTTCTGATCACGGGGCGGACTCCTGTAAGGCGACGCTGGGTGCTTTGCCCCTTCTGCCTGCCCAGGCGCGCCACCGCAAGCCACATCGGTGTGATTCCGTGCCTGACGCGGCAGGAAACTACCGCGCCCGGCGGCGGATGGTCTGGACTGCGTTCTGGATATCCAGCGCCCGGTAATAGTCCGGGCCGCCGTTGGGCAGGATGGTCAGGGCGCGGGTCGCCTGTTCCTCGGCAAAGTCGAACTGGCCGCTGTGGAAATACTGTTCCGCCCCGGCCAGCAGGGACATGCCGCGATCCCCACTGCGACCATGCACCAGCGCCAGTTGCCGCCAGGCATCGGCGTTGTCGCTCTCATAGCGAAGCACTTCCTCCAGAAGCGTCCGTGCCTCGGTATCCGCTTCCGGTGTGTTGGTGCTGATCAGGGCCTGGGTCAGCATGGTGGTGACAGCCGCGTGCTGGATACGCTGCTGCGCCTCCCGCAGCGGCGGCAGGGCGTCGGCGACCCGGCCCCCTTCCAGCAGGATCTGGCCACGCAATTCGACGAAATAGGCATTGTCGGGATTGTCCGCGATCAGCACGTCGATGTCCGCCAGCGCCTGGTCGGTCCGCGCCAGCCGCATCAGCGCCACCGCCCGAGCATAGCGCGCGACCTCCGACGTGTCCGTCATGGGGTAGTCCCGCAGGATCTGCTTCGGGTCCTTGACGAAGCCGGACAGCTTGGCACGCATCAGATTGTGGGCGCGGATCAGTTCCGGCGGGTCGGGCTGATCATACAGTGGCGATCCCTTGACCCGGGTTTCCAGCGCTTCGATGCGTTCATAGCTGACAGGATGGGTCCGCAGGTAACTGTTGGAGGCACGGGCACCGACCAGAAAATCCTGTTCGTCCAGCACCCGCAGGAATTCGACGATACCACGCGGCGACCAGCCGGCCTTTTCCATCAGGTCGACAGACGCCTGGTCAGCCGCTGATTCCTGATTGCGGGAATAGGTCAGAAACAGCTGCGTGCCCGCGGACGAGCCACCGGCGATCAACCCCCCGGCAGCGCGCCCGTCACCAGCAGCAACCGCAGCCAGCCCGCCCAGCAGAGCGGCGATGATGGAAATGGTCTGTGCATTGGCCAGCGCGTCGGCGGTGCGCGACAGGTGTCCGCCCCGGATATGGCCGGTTTCATGCGCCAGCACGCCGACCAGCTGTCGCGGCAGTTCGGTGCGCAGGATCAGCCCGGTAAAGATGAACACCCGCTGCCCCCCGGCCACGAAGGCATTCAGCGACGGATCATTGACCAGATACGTCCGCGCCACGCGGGTATCCAGGTTGGCCGCCCGGAACACCGGCTTGGCGTAGAGCGCGAGGATATGTTCTATTTCCGCGTCCCGTACCAGATTGAGAGGTCGGTTCTGGGCACAGGCCGGGGTGGAGAACAGCACGAACAGCGCCAGGGCCGTCAGCGACGACAAGATGCGGGCCGCGGCACGGGAAACACCCTCTCGCCGGGGCAGGCATGCATCGGACTGCCGAAATTCTGGCTGAGGGGACACTGAAATTGGTGACACCGGCTTTGAAACCGCTGGCTTTGAAACCGCTGGCTTTGGGAACACTGGCTTTGGGAACACTGGGTGGACCTCCTGAGGGCCAGGTATGCCGGTTCGGCAGAATGTGATGAACCGATGTTATTGAAGGAAAACATGGCATGAAAGTGTCGAAGCGTGGAGCAGTTCCGCCCTTTTATGTGATGGAAGTGATGAAAGCCGCCGCCGCGCGGGAGGCGGAGGGCAAGTCCGTGCTGCACCTGGAGGTCGGGCAACCTGCCACACGGGCGCCGGAATGGGTGCGCCGGGCCGCCATGGCCGCGGCGGGTGAGGCGCGCCTTGGCTACACCGATGCGCTGGGCATGCCGGAACTGCGCGCCCGCATCGCCCGGCATTACAAGGACTATTACGGGGTGCGCGTCCCCGCCGAGCGGATTGCGGTGACGACCGGATCGTCCGGCGCGTTCCTGCTGTCGTTCCTGGCAACGATGGATGCGGGCGACCGGATCGCCCTCGCGGAACCGGGCTACCCCGCCTATCGCAACATCCTGGCATCGCTGGATATCGAGGCTGTCGGCGTGCCGACCGGACCGGAAACGCGTTTCCAGCCGACCCCGGACCTGCTCGACCAGGTCGAAGGCCCGCTGGATGCGTTGCTGGTCGCGACCCCGGCAAACCCGACAGGGACCATGCTCGACACCGAATCCATGCGGGACCTGATCAGCTATTGCGACCGCCGCGACATGCGCCTGATTGTCGATGAGATCTATCACGGCATCACCTATCACGGCCCCGCGGTAACGGCGGCGGCGCTGAGTGACCGGGTGATCATCATCAACAGCTTCTCGAAGTACTTTTCCATGACCGGCTGGCGGCTGGGCTGGATGGTGGTGCCGGAGGACCTGCACAGGTCTGTCGAATGCCTGGCCCAGAACCACTTCATCTCCCCGCCCGCGCTGTCGCAACATGCGGCCATCGCCGCCTTCGACTGCATGGAGGAGGTGGAGGCCAACATGGTTCGCTATCGCCAGAACCGTGACCTGCTGCTGGCGGAATTGCCCAAGGCAGGGTTGGACGATCTGGCCCCGGCGGACGGGGCATTCTACATCTACGCAAATGTCAGCCGTCTGACGAATGACTCGGTGGCGTTCTGTCAGCGCATGCTGGCAGAAACCGGCATCGCCGCGACACCGGGCATCGACTTCGACCCGCCGCGTGGCCATCAGTACGTGCGGTTTTCCTTCGCGGGCACGCCCGAGGACATGGCGGAAGCGGCGGAGCGGCTGAAGGTCTGGCTGGCGTGAAGGCATTCGCCCTCGAAGCCGAGGCAGATGCGGTCGGTGTCGCGCGGGTGCGGCCCGAATGGATATATGCGGAGCATGCGAACAGCCCGGGCGCGGCGCTGCCCAATGTGATCATCGTGCTGGTACAGATGGACCACGCGGAACTGGCCACGGCACCGGATCCGCCGTCGGTGGTGGAGGTGATGCGCCAGTACAATCGCGGCACCCGTGTTGCCCGTGCCGTGGCCGACAGCATTCGCGAACAGGGGTACATGGCGGTGCCGCACGGTGGCCCGGTCGGCGGACCACTGGTCATGGTGCCCGCAGCGATCGCGGCGGGGCTGGGGGAACTGGGCAAGCACGGGTCGATCATCAACCGGCGTTTCGGGTCGTCATTTCGCCTGGCGGCGGTGCTGACCGACATGCCACTGGATGCGGATCAGCCCGATACCTTCGGTGCAGACGACTTCTGCCAGAACGGCCAGGTCTGCAGCCGCGCCTGCCCGCCGGATGCGATCGGGGACGCCAAGCAGACGGTACGCGGGGTGGAAAAGTGGTACGTCAACTTCGACCGCTGCGTACCCTGCTTCAACCAGACTTACGGCTGCGGCATCTGCGTCGCGGTCTGCCCCTGGAGCCGCCCGGAAGTCGGCCCGAAACTGCTGCAGAAGATGTTGCGCCGCCTGCCGTGAAAATCACGCCAGACCCGCTCAGTCGCCGCCGAAGCTGCCGCCGCGACCGATACCTTCGGCAAAGCGGCTGGCACCGGCCTGTGCCTCGGTCTGCTTGGCGACCTCAGCACGACCCGCCTCCGCCACCAGACATTCCGATTCAACGCCATCGAAAGCGGCGAAGACCGAGGCCCGGTCGGCCAGCATGGCCCGCGGCGGATGCTGTGCGATGCCGAGCGCCAGTTCCCGCGCGATCTTCAGCGCCTGGCCAGCTTCGGCCCGGCGGTCGGCAAGACCCATCGCCAGCGCCTCGTCGATGCGTACCTCGCGCCCCGTCAGCATCATGTCAAGGGCGCGGGACTGCCCGATCAGTCGCGGCAGCCGGGTCGGCGTGCCGTCGCTCATCGGCACCCCGAAGCGGCGACAGAAGACACCGAAGACCGCTGTTTCACTGGCCACCCGCAAATCGGCCCAGAGCGCCACACCCAGTCCGCCCGCAACCGCATGGCCTTCCACCGCAGCGATCACCGGTTTCATGCAGGGGCGCGACAGGGGGCCATCGGCTCCGGCCCAGGCCTGATAGGTCGCGCCTTCGGACGCCAGCTGTTTCAGGTCGGCCCCGGCGCAGAATCGCCCGCCCGCACCGGTCAGCAGCACCACGGAAACCGCGTCATCCGCCTCCACCGTCGCGATGGCCCGGCCCAGTTCGGCAGCCGTTGCCGGGTCCAGCGCATTGCGTGCCCGGGGGCGATTGATGGTGATCGTTGCCACCGGTCCATCATGCTGCAGCAGGATGGCGTCGGTCATGATACCCGCCCCGTCAGTTGGCCGGTCCGGAACCGTCGTTGCCCAACAGTTCCACCATGTCGCGCAGCGCATCCTTGGCCGAACTGCCCAGCGCGGTCTGCATCGC
Source organism: Minwuia sp. (assembly GCA_029210175.1). Lineage (GTDB taxonomy): Bacteria > Pseudomonadota > Alphaproteobacteria > Minwuiales > Minwuiaceae > Minwuia. Next base: position 30,874 of record JARGPL010000033.1, read on the forward strand.
CTGCACCAGGGTCGCCATGACTGCGGCCGAGAAGACTTCCCGGTCCAGCCCGCGTTCCTGACTTTCCTCCAGCGCCAGATCCAGGTGGCGGGTGATGATCTCCGCCGCTTCGGCGAGTTTCTGCGGCGTCGAGGGATCGTTGAAATCGGTCACGGGGCTGCTCCGTCTGTTGGCTGTCTCTGCCACCAACAGAACCGATATGTCTGCGCCGGACAAGCGCCAAGGATGCTTGCCGTGATGCCCGTCTTGCGATAGCGGGTGGTCATGGACACGACAGATGGCATCGGCACCTGGCGTCGCGTGGGCGATCCACGTGACCTGTACGCGACAGCTGGCAGCGAAGGCATGGTGACATTCCATGCGCTGCCCGTTCGGGACGTGACCGGCGAACTGCTGGCCATCGACGTGGTGGCGCGCGGCGCTGAGACACGCCGCTGGCGAACCGGGGCGGACGGCGCGATGGCGCTGGCCGCCAGCTTGCCGGATGCGCCAGGCCGCGCGTTGAGCGCCAGCCTGCGCGGAATCAGGATGGCGAGCGAACGACAGCGGAATCGCGCCGCCACCGCCGTCATGGGTATCGTCAATGTCACGCCCGACAGTTTCTCCGATGGGGGCGTCGCTGCCGAACATGCCACGGCCATCGCCAGGGGCCGCCAACTGGCGGGTGAGGGCGCTGCCATCATCGACGTGGGGGGGGAATCGACGCGACCGGGTGCTGAACCGGTCGCGGCGGGCGAGGAATGGCGGCGGGTTGCCCCGGTGCTCGAAGCATTGCTGGCCGACGGCCACTGCATATCCATCGATACCCGCAAGGCCGCGATCATGGCAAAGGCCGGGGCGCTGGGGGTGCCGATCATCAATGACGTCAGCGCCCTGACCCACGACCCAGCCGCGCTGGCCGCCGTGGCCCCGCTGGATGCGCGTGTCGTGCTGATGCATGCCCAGGGTGATCCGACCACCATGCAGCAGAACCCGACCTATGACGATGTGGTGCTGGATGTGTTCAGCCAGCTGCAGGCCCGCATCAGCGCCTGCGTGACCGCCGGCATCGCACCGGACCGGCTGATTGCCGATCCGGGCATCGGGTTCGGCAAGACGTTCCCCCAGAATCTCGCCCTGCTGCGCCATCTGCCTCTGTTCGAAGGGCTGGGCGTGCCCTTGCTGGTCGGTGCCAGCCGCAAGGGTTTCGTTGGCTGGCTGACCGGTGTGAAACAGGCGGGTGACCGGCTGGGTGGGTCGCTGGGCGCAGCGCTGTTTGCCGCAGCGCAGGGGGCCGATGTATTGCGGGTGCATGACGTGCGTGAAACGGTCGAGGCGCTGACTGTTTTCGGTGCGGCCGGTCACGGTGTGGCCGTGTCGGACGCGCTACGACATGGACAGGTGCCCGAGCGTTCGGCATAGAATCTGCTTCCTGAGCGCGCTGAGACGAAACAGAGACGCAACAGACCTCCAGAATGGGCCATGAGAGAACATGTCACGCAAACTTTTCGGAACCGACGGGATCAGGGGACGGACGAACACGGCCCCGATGACGGCAGAAACCGCGTTGGCCGTTGGTCTGGCCGCGGGCCGCATCTTTACCCGGGGTGCGCACAAGCACCGGGTGGTGATCGGCAAGGACACGCGCCTTTCGGGGTACATGCTGGAACCTGCGCTGGCCGCCGGCTTCACCTCCGTCGGGATGGACGTGATCATGGTCGGGCCGCTGCCGACACCTGCCATCGCCATTCTGACCCGGTCCCTGCGGGCGGACATGGGGGTCATGATCTCCGCATCGCACAACCCCTATGAGGACAATGGCATCAAGCTGTTCGGGCCGGACGGGTTCAAGCTGTCGGACGAGACCGAGATCGCCATCGAGGAAGAAATGGCAGGGGGCTGTGATCAGGGCCTGGCAGAAGCCAGCAATCTCGGTCGCGCCCAGCGGCTGGAAGACGCCGGGGGTCGATACATCGAATTCGTGAAGAACACGTTCCCGCGTGGCCGCACCCTGAACGGGCTGAAGGTCGTGGTCGATTGTGCCAATGGTGCCGCATACAAGGTCGCACCGGCTGCCCTGTGGGAGCTGGAAGCCGATGTGATCTCGGTTGGGGTCGCACCGAACGGCACCAACATCAATGACGGCTGTGGCTCGACCGCGACCGGGATGTTGCGGGAAAAGGTGCTGAAGCTGGGGGCCGACGTCGGCATTGCGCTGGACGGGGATGCCGACCGGCTGATCATGGTCGATGAGAAGGGTCAGGAAGTGGATGGCGACCGTCTGATGGCACTGATCACAACCCATATGGCCGCACAGCAACGGCTGACGGGCGGTGGGCTGGTGGCGACCGTCATGTCGAACCTTGGCCTTGAACACTATGTGAAGGGGATGGGTCTGGAACTTGTCCGCACACAGGTCGGCGACCGCTACGTGGTGGAGCGGATGCGGAGTGACGGCTACAATGTCGGCGGCGAAAAATCCGGCCACATCGTGCTGACCGACTACGCAACCACCGGCGACGGCACGCTCGCCGCACTGCAGGCCCTGGCCGCGATTGCGGAAACGGGCAAGCCGGTTTCGGAAGCCGTTGCCCTGTTCGACCTGCTGCCGCAGGTGCTGAAGAATGTCCGCTTTGGCGCCGGCGCCCCGCTGGAAGACGCCACCGTGAAGGCCGCAATCGCCGAAGGCGAGGCGCGATTGGCAGGGATGGGCCGGGTGCTGATCCGCAAGTCAGGGACGGAGCCGCTGATCCGCGTCATGGCGGAAGGTGATGACGAGGGGCTGGTGGAGAACGTGGTCGATGACATCTGCGCCGCCATCAAGGGCATCTCGTCCAGTGGCTGAGGGCGCGCGCGGGCGGGTTCTGATCATTGCCGGATCTGATTCCGGCGGCGGTGCGGGCATCCAGGCCGACCTGAAGACGGTCACCGCGCTCGGCGGCTATGCCGCAACGGCGATCACGGCCCTGACTGCCCAGGATACCCATACCGTTCATGGCATTCAGGAAGTGCCCGACGCATTCATCGCGCAGCAGATCGCGGTCGTGGCGGATGACATCGGCGCGGATTGCGTGAAGACCGGCATGCTGCATCGCCGCTCCGTCATCGAAGTCGTCGCCGAGAGTCTGGACGCGCACCTGTCCGGCGTGCCGGTGGTGATCGACCCGGTGATGGTGGCCAAGGGCGGTGCCCGACTGCTGGACGATGACACGACGGACACACTGATGGCGTTGCTGCTGCCCCGCGCCAGCCTGCTGACCCCCAACCTGCCGGAAGCCGAAGCTCTGACCGGACTGACGATCAGCACAGTGACAGACATGGAACGCGCAGCGGCACGCCTGCTGAGAGCGGGCGCGGCAGCGGTGCTGCTGAAAGGCGGGCACCTGGAAGGCCCCGCGCTGACGGACCTGTTGCTGACAGGCGATGGCGAACGGCATGTCTTCACCGGGCAACGCATCGACAGCCGCAACACCCATGGCACCGGCTGTACAACAGCCTCTGCCGTTGCCTGTGGAGTGGCGCAGGGACTCAGCCTGCATGACGCCACGGTAAGGGCCCGCGCCTATGTTCGCACCGCCATCCTGACCGCCCCGGGCTTCGGTGGGGGTCATGGCCCGCTGAACCATGGCCACACCCTGGGCTGAGGCCTGAACTTTCAGGACCTGGTATCGGTTTCGCGCATCTTTGCCAGCAGATCCTGCAGATCCGCATGGGCGAGCTGGCGGCGGGCATCCACCGCCTGGCGCGCAGCACTCTGCGGCATGCCGATATCGACCAGCAGACCCTCCGCCAGATGCAGACCGGCCTCCAGCGCTTCCGGCACCACCTGATCGGCACCCTTCCGGGCCAGGCGCGAGGCATGGGCATTGTCGCGGGCGCGGGCGTGAACGATGAGGTTGGGCCAGTTGTGGCGTACAACGGCCACGATCCGCTCCGCATCCAGCTGGCGATCCAGCGTGACAACCAGCGCCGCAGCGCGGTCTGCCCCCAGACGTTTCAGCATCTCCGGATGGCTGGCGTCGCCAAAGACCACACCGCGACCTTCCTTGCGGTAACGTGCCACCCGCTGGGCGTCGATATCGATGCTGACGTGGTCGATTTCCTGCGATGAAAGGGTGCCGGCAACCGAACGTCCGACACGGCCATAGCCAACGACAATCACATGTTCCGCAAGGTCTTCCGACAGTTCCGCACCCGCGGCACCCCGCCTGGCCGAGCGATCTTCCAGACGGATCGCCAGACGCATCCCCAGATTGGCCATCAGCGGTGTCACCAGCATGGTCAGGCTGGCCACGATCAGCATGAACTGCGCCGTATCCTGTGGCAGCAGCCCCTGTACCAGCGCCATGCCCACGACCAGGAACGCGAATTCCCCGCCCTGAAACAGCAGGATGCCGCTTTCCAGCGCGACCGGCACCGGCTGCCCGAACAGGCGGGCGAGCACGAAGATGATCGGAACCTTGATCAGCATCAGACCGATGACCGATGCGGCCAGCCATTCGGGATCGTTGCCCAGGCTGGTGATATCGATACCCATGCCGACAGAGACAAAGAACAGCCCCAGCAGCAGGCCCTTGAAGGGTTCGATGTCGACCTCGATCTGATGGCGATAATCGGTCTCTGCCATCAACAGCCCGGCGAGGAAGGCCCCGAGCGCCATCGACAGGCCCGCCATCTCGGTGGCGACCGCAATGCCGATGATCAGCAGCAGGACCAGCGCCAGGAACATCTCCGGCCCCGATTCCCGGCCCAGTACCCGGAAGATCGGCCGAATGACGAAGCGCCCGACAACCATGATCAGCACGACGGCCACGGCCGCCTGCACCATGGCCAGGCCAAAGGCCAGCGCCGGGGAGCCATCGCCCCTGGCAGCAAGCGCGACGACAAGGAACAGGATCGGCAGCACCGCAAGGTCCTGGAACAGCAGGATGGCAAAGCTGGTGCGACCAGTGGGGGTTGCCATCCGGCCCCGTTCGGCCAGCAGCTGCATCACAACTGCGGTCGATGACAGGGCGAAGCTGGCCCCCAGCACGATGGCCGCGGCGGCATTGTTGTCGAACAGGGTTGCCACCAGACCGATCACCGTACCGGTGATCAGCACCTGCGCGCCGCCCAGGCCAAAGACAAGCCTGCGCATGGCCCGCAGCCGTTCCAGCGACAGTTCCAGACCGATCATGAACAGCAGGAAGACCACGCCGAGTTCGGCAATGGATCGCACGGATTCCGGATCCCCGATCGCGATATACTGCAGCCAGGGCACGGATTCCGCGAACCGGGCCAGGCCGAAGGGGCCGAGAATGACGCCGACGATCAGGAATCCCAGCACCGGGCTGACCCGCAGCCGTTGCAGAATCGGCACCACGACACCGGCCGCCGCCAGGAACACCAGCAATTCACGGAGAAGGTCGGAGCCTTCGTGCATGGTCCCGGTTTCCTTTGCTGTCGCGCCGATCAGGACAGGATAATGGCATCACCGGCGACGTTCCGGCAATCGCCACATCCGGTCGGAAACCAGCCAAAGGCCATTACCGGGGCAGCAGCGTCTCACCCATCAGGAAGGCATCGACCGAGCGGGCGCACTGGCGACCTTCACGGATCGCCCAGACAACCAGGCTCTGGCCGCGCCGCATGTCACCGCAGGCAAAGACGCTCGGGCTCGATGTCAGGTAATCATCGGTATTGGCCAGCACGTTGCCGCGCTGATCCTTCTCCACCGCAAGATCATCAATCATGCCTTCATGCACCGGGCTGACGAAACCCATGGCCAGCAACACCAGATCAGCTTTCAGTTCGAATTCCGAGCCCGGGATCCGGGCAAAGCCCTTGTCGGGTCCTTCGCAACGGGCGCATTCGATGGCAACGACCTTGCCGTCCTCGCCACGCAGGCGCGTGGTCATGACCGCGAAATCACGCGCCGCGCCTTCGGCCTGGCTGGATGAGGTGCGCATCTTCAACGGCCAGTCCGGCCATGTCAGAGCCTTGTCTTCGCGCTCCGGCGGGGCAGGCATGATTTCAAGCTGGTTCACCGACAGGGCACCCTGGCGGAAGCTGGTACCGATGCAATCGGACCCGGTATCGCCACCACCGATAACGATGACGTGCTTGCCCTCTGCGGTCACTTCGTCGATGTCGCCCAGCGGTTCGTCACTGACGCGCCGGTTCTGCTGCGGCAGGAAATCCATCGCGAACATGACGCCATCCAGATCGCGACCCGGCACCGGCAGGTCACGCGGGGCTTCCGCACCACCCGACAGGATCACGGCGTCATACTCGGCCAGCAGTTCATCGACGGACTTGTCGACGCCCACATGCACACCACCGATGAACATCACGCCCTCGGTCTGCATCTGTGACAGGCGGCGGTCGATCAGATGCTTTTCCATCTTGAAGTCTGGAATGCCGTAGCGCAGCAGGCCACCCATCTTGGCGTTCTTCTCGAACACATGCACCCGATGACCGGCCCGGGCAAGCTGTTGCGCCGCAGCCAGACCGGCAGGGCCGGAACCCACCACCGCGACCGTCTTGCCGGTGCGGTGAGCCGGTATCTGCGGCTCCACCCAGCCTTCGCGGAAGGCACGGTCGACGATGGCGCATTCGATGGTCTTGATGGTCACCGGGCTGTCATCGATGTTCAGGGTACAGGACGCCTCGCACGGGGCGGGGCAGATGCGACCGGTGAATTCGGGGAAGTTGTTGGTGGAATGCAGCACCTCCGCCGCCTCTCGCCAGCGCCCGTTGTAGACCAGGTCATTCCAGTCCGGGATGATGTTGTTCACCGGACAGCCCTGATGGCAATAGGGAATGCCGCAGTCCATGCAGCGCGCGCCCTGCGACTTCAGCTCATCCTCGCTCAAGGGCACAACGAACTCGCGGAAATGCTTCACCCGCTCTTCGGCCGGACGATAGGTGCGGTCCTTGCGCTCGATCTCCAGGAAACCGGTGGTCTTGCCCATCAGTCATCTCCTCCTGGCAGTGCATCCGCGTCGGCGGCGGCTGCTTCTTCGGCCCGCAGTTCGTTCAGGGCCCGGGCATAGTCGCGCGGGGTCACCTTGACGATCTTCGACATGGTGCCTTCGAAGTCTTCCAGCAATGCCCTGGCGCGGGCGCTGTTGGTGTAGTGCAGCTGCCGTTCCAGCAGCATCCGGATGCGGCTGGCGTCATGGCGCAGGTGGTTCGACAGGTCGTCACCTTCCGGCGCGATGTCCGTTGCATCGACGCTGGACAGGTCCACCATTTCGGCGTTGCAGCGGCGGGCAAAGTCACCCCGTTCATCCAGCACATAGGCAATGCCGCCTGACATGCCGGCAGCGAAATTGCGCCCCGTCGGCCCGATCACCAGCACGATACCGCCGGTCATGTATTCGCAGCCGTGGTCGCCCACGCCCTCCACCACGGCCGTCGCGCCGGAGTTGCGGACGCAGAACCGCTCCCCCCCCACACCACGGAAGTAGCATTCACCGGCGATCGCGCCATACATCACGGTATTGCCTATGATGATGCTCTGTTCCGGCACGATCTGCGATGCGGGGTCGGGATAGATGGCGATACGGCCACCGGACAGACCCTTGCCGACGTAGTCATTGCCGTCACCGCACAGTTCGAAGCTGACGCCCCGGGCCAGGAAGGCGCCGAAGCTCTGCCCCGCCGTGCCGGTGAACTTCACCGAGATCGAATCTTCCGGCAGACCCGCGTGGCCGTAACGCTTGGCCACTTCCCCCGACAGCATGGCACCGGTGGTGCGGTTGTTGTTGCGGATCGGCATCTCGATCTGAACCGGCTTGCCCTCCGCCAGGGCGGGTTCGGCCCGGGCGATCAGGTCACGGTCCAGGATCTCGAAGATATCATGCTCCTGGCGTTCGGTATTGCGGACGGCCACACCCGCCGCGACCTTCGGGCGATGGAACAGGCGTGTGAAGTCCAGCCCCTTTGCCTTCCAGTGGTCGATCGCCTGCTTCTTGTTCAGCAGGTCCGTGCGGCCGATCAGCTCATCAAGGTGACGCACACCCATGGCCGCCATCAGCTCGCGCACTTCCTCCGCCACGAAGAAGAAATAGTTGATCACATGCTCCGGCGTGCCCTGGAACTTCTTGCGCAATTCCGGGTCCTGGGTGGCGACACCCACGGGGCAGGTGTTCAGATGGCACTTGCGCATCATGATGCAGCCCGCAGCGATCAGCGGTGCGGTGGCAAAGCCGAACTCATCGGCCCCCAGCAGCGCACCAACGATCACGTCGCGCCCGGTCCGCAGACCGCCATCGACCTGCACCGCGATGCGACCACGCAGCCGGTTCAGCACTAGGGCCTGCTGGGTTTCGGCCAGGCCGATTTCCCAGGGGCTGCCCGCATGCTTGATGGACGTCAGCGGGCTGGCACCCGTACCGCCCTCGTAACCGGAGATGGTCACATGGTCGGCCTTGGCCTTGGACACACCGGCGGCGACGACACCGACACCGACTTCCGACACCAGCTTCACCGACACATCGCCCGTTGGATTGACGTTCTTCAGGTCATAGATCAGCTGCGCCAGATCCTCGATCGAATAGATGTCATGATGCGGCGGCGGGGAAATCAGACCCACGCCCGGCGTCGAATGCCGGACCCGCGCAATCACCTTGTCGACCTTGTGGCCGGGCAGCTGACCGCCCTCACCGGGCTTTGCACCCTGGGCCATCTTGATCTGCATCATGTCGGAATTGACCAGGTATTCGGCAGTCACACCGAACCGGCCCGACGCGATCTGCTTGATCGCCGAGCGTTCCGAATCGCCATTCGCCAGCTTGACGAAGCGTTCCGGCTCCTCGCCGCCCTCACCGGTGTTCGACTTGCCGCCCATCCGGTTCATGGCAATGGCCAGGGTGGTGTGGGCCTCACGACTGATGGAACCGAACGACATGGCACCGGTGGAGAAGCGCTGCACGATATCCGCTGCCGACTGAACTTCTTCCAGCGGCACCGGATTGTCGGACATGGTGATCTCGAACAGGCCACGCGGGGTCAGCAGGTCGCGGCTCTGATCGTTCACGATCCGCGCGTACTCGCGATATTTCTCCTGCGCATCACCGCGTACCGCATGTTGCAGCAGTCCCACCGTCTCCGGCGTCCAGACATGCGCGTCGCCGCGGATGCGGAACGCATAGTCACCGCCCACATCCAGCGCGTTGCGATAGATCGGCACATCGTCATAGGCCATGCGATGGCGTTCCACGGTCTCCGCCGACAACACGTCCATGCCAACACCTTCGATGCGGGTATGGGTACCGGGGAAGTAGGTCGCGACGAACGCGCTCGACAGGCCAACGGCGTCAAAGATCTGCGCACCGCAATAGGACTGGTAGGTCGAGATGCCCATCTTGGACATGACCTTCAGGATGCCCTTGCCGATCGCCTTGATGTAGTTCTTGTGGATCCGCTTCTCGTCTTCCGGCGCGATGCCCGGATGCATGTCGGTCAGCGTCTCGAATGCCAGCCACGGATTGATCGCCTCGGCACCATATCCGGCCAGAACCGCGAAATGGTGTACTTCGCGGGCTTCGCCGGTTTCCACCACCAGACCGACCTGCGTGCGCAGGCCATTGCGCACCAGATGATGATGCACGGCAGAGGTTGCCAGCGCGGCCGGGACCGGCACCCGGTCCATGTCGACGGCGCGGTCGGACAGGATGATGATGTTCTCACCCAGCTCGACGTATTCCTGCGCTTCTTTCTGCAGGGCCGCGATCCGTGTCGCCATGCCTTCCGGCCCTTCGGCCTTGTCGAAGGTGATGTCCAGTGTCTGGGCGTGGAATTCGTTGGTCGGCACGTCCTCGATATGCCGGATGCGTTCCAGATCCTCGTTGTTCAGGATCGGCTGCGACACCTCCAGCTTCATGTGTGCGCCACCGCCCAGACCCAGCAGGTTCGGGCGCGGCCCGATGAAGCTGGTCAGCGACATCACCAGTTCCTCGCGGATCGGGTCGATCGGCGGGTTGGTGACCTGGGCGAACAGCTGCTTGAAGTAGTTGTAGAGCGGCTTGCCCTTGGACGACAGCGCCGGAATAGGCGTGTCATTGCCCATGGAACCGATGGCCTCGGCACCGGTATCCGCCATTGGCTGCATCAGGAACTTCAGGTCTTCCTGCGTGTAGCCAAACACCTGCTGCATATCCAGCATGGTGGTGCGGTTGGGCTTCATCGGCGGCATGGCCGGGGGCAGATCGCTGATCTTCAGCTGGCTGTCGGCAACCCACTTGCCATAGGGCTGGCTGGCCGCGATCTCTGCCTTCAGGTCCTCGTCGGAGACGATCTCGCCCTTTTCGGTATCGATCAGCAGCATCTTGCCGGGCTGCAGCCGCCACTTCTTGCGGATGCGTTCTTCCGGCACCGGCAAGGTGCCCGCTTCGGATGCCAGGATGACCCGGTCATCGTCCGTCACGATGTAACGCGCCGGGCGCAGGCCGTTGCGGTCCAGCGTGGCGCCGATCTGGCGGCCATCAGTGAACGCCACCGCGGCCGGGCCGTCCCACGGCTCCATCAGTGCGGCATGATATTCGTAGAACGCCTTCTGGGCCGGATCCATCAGCGGATTGTTGTCCCAGGCTTCCGGGATCAGCATCATCATGGCGTGGCTGAGCGGATAGCCGGCTGCCACCAGCAGTTCCAGCGCATTGTCGAAGCTGGCCGAATCCGACACGCCATCGGCGATCAGCGGCCACAGCTTCTTCAGGTCATCACCCAGCAGGTCCGACTTCAGCGCGTTGCCGCGTGCGGCCATCCAGTTGACGTTGCCCCGCGCGGTGTTGATCTCGCCATTGTGGCAGATCAGGCGGAACGGGTGCGCCAGCGACCAGGCCGGGAAGGTGTTGGTGGAAAACCGCTGATGCACCAGCGCCAGCGATGACGAGAAACGCGGGTCGGTCAGATCGGTGAAATAACTGCCGATCTGTTCCGCCAGCAGCATGCCCTTGTAACAGATCACCCGCGAAGAACTGGTGGTGACATACAGCATTCCGGCTTCGCGATGATCGATCTTGCGGGACTCGATGGCAGCCTGCTTGCGGATCACGAACAGTTTCCGCTCGAACGCATCCTGATCGGTCATCGACGGATCGCGGGCGACGAACATCTGGCGAATGACCGGCTCGACAGCCAGCACGCTCTCGCCGATGCCATCACGGTTGACCGGCACGTCGCGCCAGCCCAGCACCCGCTGGCCCTCGGCCACGGCATAGCGTTCCAGCATGTTCTCGCACAGCACCCGAATGTCGGGGTCCTTGGGCAGGAAGACGTTCAGGACACCATAGTGACCCACTTCCGGCAGGTCGAAATCACAGACCTCACGGAAGAAGGCATCCGGAATCTGGACCAGGATACCCGCTCCGTCGCCCTCAAGCGGATCAGCCCCGACCGCACCACGATGCGTAAGGTTCACAAGGACCTGCAGTCCCTGGGAAACAATGTCGTGCGATTTTCGCCCCTTGATATCGACAACGAAACCGATACCGCACGCATCATGTTCGTTGCGCGGATCATAGAGGCCCTGCTCGGGCGGCAGGCCGTAGGCGCGAGGCGTCCCAGTCTGTCGCGTCATGCGATCTCCATCGTCTCAACATAAGCCGTGCTCGGAAGGGCCGGACGTGCTGCGTGCAGGCACGGCCGTCGTCGGCCCGACGGCGGTCGCGGCAATAAGATGCCGTTTGAAATTGAGGGTTCAGCCGTCGATCAGGGGCGCGGTTCCCCCGCGCGCATCCCATCTCTGTACCGTCCCCCCGGACGTCACCCCTCTGACAGGTGCGAGCCGGGTCTTATGTCAGACAGGCTGACCTTTAGCAAGCACCCCCATGCGCGCCGTCGCCGGTACGGAGGGAACCTGATCATGCCACCACGATCCTGCGGCACAATCAAGCGCCGTGCCGCAGCAGGCTGCATTGTCGCACGCGGCGGCACCCGCCTGCAGGCCACCGGATTCCGCGCATGGGGCTGCGCATTACGGTTCGTTGACACCCCCAACCTGCCTTACTATTGTGCGCCGCACCATCAGGAGTGCTGTATTTGAGGCAATTCGGCTGGTGATACGTTTTCAACGTTGGCGCTGCTCTGAACCAGGGTGTGCGCCTTCAATTTCGACTCTGACAAAGATTTAAGGGAACCGACCAGATGAAGGTACTCGTCGCTGTCAAGCGCGTGGTCGATTACAACGTGAAGGTACGCGTCAAGGCGGACCAGAGCGGAGTGGACCTCGCCAACGTCAAGATGTCCATGAACCCGTTCGATGAGATCGCCGTCGAAGAAGCCGTGCGGCTGAAGGAAGCTGGCACCGCGACCGAGGTCGTGGCCGTTTCCATCGGTGTGCAGCAGGCGCAGGAGACCATCCGTACCGCGCTGGCGATGGGCGCTGACCGTGGCATCCTGATCAAGTCCGACACCGAAGTGCAGCCGCTGGCCGTAGCCAAGATCCTGAAGGCCGTTTGCGATGAGGAGAAGCCGGACCTGGTGATCCTGGGCAAGCAGGCGATCGATGATGACTCCAACCAGACCGGCCAGATGCTGTCCGCGCTGCTGGGCTGGAGCCAGGGCACCTTCGCGTCCGAGGTCAGGATCGACGGCGACCATGCCGAAGTGACCCGGGAAGTCGATGGCGGCCTGATGACGGTCAAGGTGAAGATGCCGATGATCGTCACCACCGACCTGCGCCTGAACGAGCCGCGCTACGCCAGCCTGCCGAACATCATGAAGGCGAAGAAGAAGCCGATCGACATGAAGGACGTCGGCGATCTGGACGTCGATGTCGCCCCGCGGCTGAAGACCCTGAAGGTAACGGAACCGCCGAAGCGTCAGGGCGGTATCAAGGTCGAGAGCATCGCGGAACTTGTCGACAAGCTGAAGAATGAAGCGGGAGTGATCTGATGGGCATTCTGGTAGTTGCTGATCATGACAATGCGGCGCTGAACCCGGCGACCCTGTCTGCGGTGACCGCAGCCACGGAAATGGGCGGCGACGTGCACGTGCTGGTCGCGGGCAGTGGTGCAGGTGATGTCGCGGCGGAAGCCGCGAAGATTGCCGGTGTGGCCAAGGTCCTGCACGCCGACGGCGCGCACCTGGAACACCAGCTGGCCGAATCCGTGGCTTCGCTGATCGTCGGTCTTGCCGGGGATTACAGCCACATCGTGGCTGCGGCGACGACGTCGACCAAGAACATCTTCCCCCGCGCCGCGGCGTTGCTGGACAGCCAGCAGATCTCCGAGATCATCGCGGTGGAAAGCGCCGACACCTTCGTGCGTCCGATCTATGCCGGCAACGCCCTGGCGACCGTGCAGTCATCCGACGAGACCAAGGTGATCACCGTGCGCCCGACCAACTTCGCCAAGGCGGATGCGGAAGGCGGTTCGGCCGATGTCGCCGAAGTGGATGCCGGTGAGGACAGTGGCCTTTCCAGCTATGTCGGTGCCGAGCTGTCCAAGTCGGACCGTCCGGAACTGGCCGCCGCCAAGATCGTCATCTCCGGCGGTCGTGGCATGCAGAACGGCGACAACTTCGAAATGCTCTACAAGGTCGCCGACAAGCTGGGTGCCGCCGTGGGTGCCAGCCGCGCCGCGGTCGATGCGGGCTTCGTCCCCAACGACATGCAGGTCGGTCAGACCGGCAAGGTCGTGGCCCCGGAACTTTACGTCGCGGTCGGTATTTCCGGCGCGATCCAGCATCTGGCGGGCATGAAGGACTCCAAGGTCATCGTGGCCATCAACAAGGACGAGGAAGCGCCGATCTTCCAGGTGGCCGATTATGGCCTCGTCGCTGACCTGTTCCAGGCAGTGCCGGAACTGGACGCTGCCCTCTGACCAAGACGACCGGGACCGGTGGTGGCGCAGCCGCGCAGTGCCATCGGTCCCGCATTTCCCGCCGTGAACGACCTCAGTTCCAAACAGATGGATGACAGCCGGATGAGTGACACCTTTGAAATCCGCTCGATCGGCGTGATCGGTGCGGGCCAGATGGGCAATGGTATCGCGCATGTCTGTGCGCTGGCCGGTTATGACGTGGTCATGAATGACCTCAATCAGGACCAGCTGGACAAGGCCATGGAAGTCATCGACGGCAACCTGGCGCGCCAGACCGGACGTGGCCGGATTTCCGAAGAGGACCGGCTGGCCACCATGGCGCGGATCAGGCCGACCACCGATCTGGCCGTTGTCGGACCCTGCGATCTGGTGATCGAGGCCGCGACGGAAGACGAAGCCCTGAAGAAGGTCATCTTCCAGAGCCTGAACGAACATCTGGGCGAGCAGACGCTGATCGCCTCCAACACCTCCTCCATCTCCATCACCCGTCTGGCGGCGACCTCCGACCGGCCGGAACGGTTCATGGGCATGCATTTCATGAACCCGGTCCCGGCCATGAAGCTGGTGGAACTGATCCGTGGCATCGCGACGGAGGACACCACCTTCAACGCGGTCCGCGAAGTGGTGATGCGCCTCAACAAGACGCCGACGGCAGCGGAAGATTTCCCGGCCTTCATCGTCAACCGCATCCTGCTGCCGATGGTCAACGAAGCCATCTACACGCTGTACGAAGGCGTCGGTTCCGTCGATGCCATCGATACCGCCATGAAGCTGGGCGCCAACCACCCGATGGGTCCGCTGGAACTGGCCGACTTCATCGGTCTGGATACCTGCCTGGCCGTCATGCAGGTGCTCTACGACGGGCTTGCCGATACCAAGTACCGCCCGTGTCCGTTGCTGGTGAAGTACGTTGAAGCCGGCTGGCTCGGCAAGAAGACCAATCGCGGTTTCTACGACTATCGCGGCGACGTCCCCGTCCCCACCCGCTGACCCGGGTACCCGGCAGGTCACTCGAAAGCGCTCAGACCTGCTGTCGCCGCGCGGCCAGCGGGATCGCGATGGTGGCCACCAGGGCCAGGCCAAAGCAGATCCAGATCATCACACCATAGCCGCCCAGGTCCCAGAACCAGGCGGCGGCGAGCGGGGCGATGGCATAGCTGGTCATGGTGATGGCGGCGACTGTGCCTGAAATGGCACCAAAGCCGTCCCGCCCCAGCAGTTCCGCCGTGACCACGGGCCGGGTGATCGAATTGACGCCGACCCCCGCCCCCTGCAGCACCACGAAGACCACGATCAGTGCCGGTGCGGCGGCAGTGCCGAGCAGGGCCAGCGCCGCCACCGCCATGGCACCAAAGGCAAACGACGTGATCCGCACCATGGAGATGTGGCGTTCCGCCGCCATCATGGCCAGCCGCCCGGCGACCTGCATCGGCCCCACCATCGACGCGGCCAGCACCACTGTTTCGGGCGGCAGGTTCTGTTCCTGCAGCAGGGGCATCAGGTGATTGATCAGCATGCCGTGGTTCATGGTGATGGCGGCAAAGGCGATGGCGATGAACCAGAAAGTCGGGCGCGCGATCAGCCGCACGGGCCGGGGCGCATCCAGTGGCTTCGGCGGCGGCGCGATGAACGGCAGCGCGCGTTCGATCCGGCCCGTGGCGATCCAGGTCAGCGGCACCGTCAGCACCAGGATCAGCCCGGCGAATACCATGATGCTCGACCGCCAGCCGCCGACCTCGGCAATGGCGAAGGCGGTGGGGAACGACACCGTGCCCGCAAAGCCCGCGACGAGGGAAATCAGGGTGATCGGTCGCTTGGCCTCCGCGCCATAGTGGTGGGTGATGAAGGCGAAACAGGGTTCATAGAGCGACATGGCCATGGTGCAGCCGAGCAGGATCCAGACCGCCAGGAACTGGGTCTGCGTCTCCACCTGCGACAGCACCAGCAGCAGCAGCGCGGCAAGCACCGGACCGCCGGTCAGCAGGTATCGCCCGTAACCCCGGTCGATCAGCCGCCCCACCAGCGGCGCGAAGGCCGCCGAGGCAATCAGCGCAAGGGTCAGCGCGGCTGACAGGTCCGTCTTCGACCAGCCGAGATCCGCCTCCCAGCGCGCCAGCAACCCCGCGAAACTGTAGAACACCCCGGCCCAGACCACTGTCTGCGCGATGGCCAGTGGCAGGATGGCCTGCCGCCAGGAAAGAGGGAGGGCGACCTGGGATGCGGCGGCCATCGGGCTTACCCCTCGATGCGCCAGGTGGTGCCGCCTGCACCATCCTCCAGCACCACACCGCGCGCCGCCAGGTCATCGCGGATCTCATCCGCCCGCGCGAAGTCACGGGCCTTGCGCGCCGCCTGCCGCGCCGCGATCAGCCCCTCGATCTCGACCGCATCAACACCGCTGG
This sequence comes from Minwuia sp., assembly GCA_029210175.1. Classification (GTDB taxonomy): domain Bacteria; phylum Pseudomonadota; class Alphaproteobacteria; order Minwuiales; family Minwuiaceae; genus Minwuia. Next base: position 47,066 of record JARGPL010000033.1, read on the forward strand.
CGCTCTGCTTCGCGGCGAACCAGTCTGCCGGGTCCCGCTGCAGCAGCCCCAACAGCCCGGCGCCATCGATCAAGGCGGCACGCAGCCGCTGGCGTTCGGGCCCCGATGCCGCTTCCAGCGCCTTGGCGATGCGGAACATCTCCGCGATGGCCTTGGGCGTGTTCAGGTCTTCCGACAGCGCCTGGACAATGGCACCGACGTCCGGGTCATCCGCCGCAATGGTGCCCCCGGCAGCATCCGCCGTGTCGCGCAACAGCCCGTAGAGCCGGTCGAGAGTCTTCTGCGCCTGTTCCAGGCCGCTGGGCGAGAAATCCAGCGGATGGCGATAATGCCCCGACAGCAGCAGCCAGCGGATCACTTCCCCCGGCCATTCGGCGCGCAGGGCGGAGATCAGCAGCACATTGCCGATGGACTTCGACATCTTGGTACCATCGACGCGCAGCATGGCATTGTGCATCCAGTAACGCGCGAACGGCTCCCCCCCATGGGCACAGGTACTCTGCGCGATCTCGTTCTCGTGATGCGGGAAGATCAGGTCCTGCCCGCCGGCATGAATGTCGATGGTGCGACCCAGGTGGGTCTCCGCCATGGCGGAACATTCGATGTGCCAGCCCGGGCGACCCCGGCCCCAGGGGCTTTCCCAACCGGGCATGTCGGCGGTCGACGGCTTCCAGAGCACGAAGTCCGCCGGGTCCTTCTTGTAGGGCGCGACCTCTACCCGGGCACCGGCGATCATCTCGTCGCGGCTGCGGTTGGACAGGCGGCCATAGTCGTCGAACGAGCGCACGTGGAACAGCACATGACCGTCGACCTCATAGGCATTTCCCGCCGCGACCAGTTCACTGATCATGGCGATCAGTTCCGGCATGGTCTCCGTCACCCGTGGCTCCACATCCGGCGGCAGCACGCCCAGTTCCGCCATGTCGGCACGGTAGATCGCGATGTAGCGGTTGGTGATGGTGTCGATGGGCACGCCCTCGGCGCGGGCCTTGTCGTTGATCTTGTCCTCGACGTCGGTGATGTTGCGCGCATAGCGGACCTGCGGATACAGCCTGCGCAGCAGCCGGTACAGCACGTCGAACACCACCGCCGGACGGGCGTTGCCGATGTGCGGATCATTGTAGACGGTCGGCCCGCAGACATACATCGTCACGCACGCAGGGTCAGCGGGAACAAAGGCTTGCTTCTGCCGGGCGTAGGAATTGTAGATCGTCAGGGTCATGGCTCTGGTCCGCTGCGGGGGGCGTCTGGGGCACTTATCGACCCTCCACCCGGGCAACGCAACCCATCCGGGTCAGCACGGATGACATCCCCGTGCCTGTGGGCAATAATCGGGGGCGGACTGTTGTGAAACGCGCCCGCCGCCATATCTAGGGAAGTCGGCTCTGGAACCAGCCTGGCATTGGTCAGGCGGGATTGATCCACCGGTGCCATGCCGACGTAACATGGCGTGATGAGTAGCTGATCGACGCGGCCTGGTACGGGCCCACGGACTGGACGAGGAAGGACGACGAGCCATGGATGCTCTGGTAACGGAACCCGGCGAGGGTATCGAAGGGCGGGAGTATGATCCCGCAACCGGCAAGACCCGTCCCAGCCGTGAACAGGCTGAAGCGGCTGTCCGCACGCTGATCGAGTGGGCCGGTGACAACCCGGACCGTGAAGGCCTGCTGGACACGCCGAAGCGGGTGGCCCGCGCCTATGAGGAATTCTTCGCCGGCTACGACGAGGACCCCGAGGAAGTGCTGGGCCGCACATTCGAGGATGTGGAGGGCTATGACGACATCGTCATGCTGCGCGACATCCGCATCGAGACCCATTGCGAACACCACATGGTGCCGATCATCGGCAAGGCGCATGTCGCCTATTTCCCCAATGGCAAGGTCGTCGGCATCAGCAAGCTGGCCCGCGTCGTGGAAATCTACGCCAAGCGCCTGCAGACCCAGGAAACCATGACGGCACAGATCGCCACGACGTTCGAAAAGGTGCTGCAGCCCCGGGGCGTTGCCATCATGATCGACGCCGCCCACCAGTGCATGACCACCCGTGGCATCAAGAAGCCCGGCGTGTCCTGCATCACCACCCGCTTCACCGGCCTGTTCCGCGAAGACCGCGACATGGAACGCCGCTTCCTGGATCTCGCACGCGGGATCTGAGGGGGCCTGGGGCAGAATTTGGGATGGTGGCGGATCGGCTTCCGAAAAACAAAGATTTTTTAGAACGCTTAATCAATATGTGACACTTGTGCGCGCATTGTCTTGTGCACCAATCCAGTTTTCGCAAACTGGCTACCGTCCCAAAAGCTAGGCGTTTTCCATTCTGATGTCGGTTGTCAAAAAATACCATTTAGCGTTCGAGATTTCACCGGTACCGATGTTGCTCGCATCGGAAACGGGTGAAATTGTCCTCGCAAATACTCGCATTTGTGATCTCTTCGAATATGAAGATGGCGAACTCTTGAGTTTGAACGTTGATATGCTAGTCCCGGAATCGGCACGTGGATACCATCCGGAATTGCGCAATGCATACGCCAGATTACCGATGAAGCGGACTATGGGTGCTGGTCGTGACCTGAATGGCATAACGAAATTTGGCAACACCATCCCACTGGAATTGGGATTAGAACCTGTTGTTGATGGAGATCGCGTGTTCGCACTTGTTGCTGCAATAGAGCACTTCTATTTACCGGTGTGATTGGCGACCTTGAGGTAATGCGTGACTGGCTGGCGTCAGTTTCTGCCTGCTCTCGTGGCTTTCTGCTCTCGCTGCTACGCTTGGGCCCCTCTGGTCTCCCAGAACACATACCTGCGC
>JARGPL010000036.1 GCA_029210175.1 Minwuia sp.
CAACATGGACCGTCTGGTGTTCCATGAGCGGAGAAACGCGACGGGATGAATCCGTCCGGTTTGCAGAAAACCATTGCCTGAAGCCTTGAAATGGGCAGGAAGGCCGCAAAACCCTTGCCCCAAGTCATCAAGCCTCTGCGCCAAATTCAGGACGTATCAAAATTGCGGGTTAATGCGGGTGTCCATCTTTGATGCGTATAGCCCCTGCGATCACGAAACATGATTGCGGGTTATTGGTTGATTGTGCGCGGATGGCGGCACATGGACCTTCAGTCGTGCCGCCTGAATGTCAGTTGACGAAGCGGTCTTCGATCATCCGGAAAAGCGCGCGCAGTCCCATGGCCTCACCACCGCGCGGCCGTCCAGGCCTGCTGCGGCTGTTCCAGGCCATGATGTCGAGATGCAGCCAGCGGTCAGGGTCTGCAACGAACTCCTTCAGGAACAGCGCAGCCGTGCTGGCACCGGCAAAGCGGCCCGACCCGGCATTGTTGATATCCGCGAACGGCGTATCAAGCATGTGCCGATACCCTTCATGCAGGGGCAGTCGCCAGACTGCGTCGCCGGCCTTTGCGCCCGCCTGCTCCAGCGCGTGGGCAAGGTCGTTGTCGCGCGCAAAGAACGCGGCAATCTCCGTCCCCACGGCCACACGCGCAGCACCTGTCAGGGTCGCGAAATCCACCAGCAGATCAGGCTCCTCCTCCCCCGCGAGAGTCAGCGCGTCCCCCAGCACCAGACGCCCCTCGGCATCCGTATTGCCGATCTCCACCGTCAGGCCCTTGCGGCTTCGCAGGATGTCACCCGGACGATACGCATTGCCCGCCACCGCATTCTCCACCGCCGGGATAAGCACCCGCAGGCGCACCGGCAGATCCAGTGCGAGGATCAGGTGCGCGAGCCCGAGTACCGTCGCCGCGCCCCCCATGTCCTTGCGCATCAATTCCATGCCGGACGCCGGTTTCAGATCCAGCCCGCCGGTGTCGAAGCAGACCCCCTTGCCCACCAGGGTAACCTTGGGCCTGTCCGCATCACCAAACGTCAGATCGATCAGGCGTGGCGGATCAACTGCGGCCCGTCCGACGGCGTGGATCATGGGAAAGTTTTCGCTCAACAGGTCTTCGCCGACAATCGTTCGGGCCTTGCCGTCAAAGCGGTCGGCCAGTGACCTCGCCGCTGCCTCCAGCGCCGACGGCCCCATGTCCTGTGCCGGCGTATTGATCAGCGTCCGTGCCAGGCAGGTCGCTTCCACGACCGCAAGCACGCGATCCTGGTCAACATCTACCGGCCAGACCAGATGCGCCACTGGGGGCGTCTCGGATTTCTTGTAGCGGTCGAAGGTATAGGTGCCCAACGCCCAGCCAGTGACAAGGTCCTGCGCCAGTGCCAGCGCATCGTCGGTGTTCAGGGCCGAAATATCCAGGACATAGCGATCCGCCGGCAGGCGTTTCTGCAACCCGGCGATGCTCCACATGTCCGGTGTGTCCGCGACAACGGCAAGCACGGCAGCCGGTGTGCCATCGTCATCGGGCAGCATCAGCGCACTGTCCGCCTTCAGACGGTCGATCCGGCCCGACAGCCAGTTGCGCCAGAGCGGGGCTTGCGCCTCCAGCCAGTCCGCCAGGCCGGAAACCGGCACCAGATGGATCGGCAGCGCGCCCGCGCTTTCCTCAACGAGATCGTACATGGCTCACCTCAGCAATTTCGGGCAGGAGACTGCAACACGCGGGATGGCAACAGCAAGGATGATCAATCGGAGACGGCTGTACCGGCCTCCGGAGCGGCACCAGGCTCGGGGGCACCACCAGACTCAGGGGCACTACCAGACTCAGGGGCAGCACTTGCGGCACCTGTGCCTTCGCCCGCTGCTGGCACTTCACCAGGACCGGCATCCTTCTCAGGCTCCGGTTCTGCGGGCAACAGCCCCATTTCCTCATAGAATCGCTGGGCACCGGGATGCAGCGGCACCGTCAGCCCCTCCAGCGCGGTCTGAAGGCGTATCTGCTTGCCCTTGACGTGACCGGAATTCAGCAGGCTGCGATTGCTGTCCTTCCAGAACGCCCGCGTGATCTGGTAAATCAGCTCCGCGTCGGCTTTCGCATTGACGATCCACTGCGCCCCCACCTGCAGCGTCGGCGTGGTTCCGACCCCGTGATAGACGCCCGGCGGCAAGGCACCAGCCGTGTAGAAGCGATTGGTGATCATCAACTGGTCCGCCGCAACACCGGCAATGGGCGCCACTGTGAAGCGGCCTGTCTCGGCGAGTTCGGTCACGGCTGCCGACGGATAGCCGACGACGAAGAATGCCGCATCGATGGTGCCGTCCAGCAGGGCACTGATGGCCGGTTCCGGTCCCATTTCCACCGATTCGATATCAGATGCCTCGACGCCAAAGGCGTTCAGGATCAGCAGCGTGTTGATGCGCGTACCCGAACCAACCCTGTCGATGGCCACGCGTTTGCCCTTCAGGTCCGACACCGACAGGATACCGAGGTCACGCCGGACGACCAGATGCACATGCTCGGCATACAGGTTCGCAATGGACCTGAGCTGCGGGTATGCCAGCTTCCCCGTGAAGACGTGGTCGCCGCGATAGGCCCACGCCGCGATATCGGCCTGGGACAGGGCTGAATCGAACCGCCCGGTCAGCAGCCCCTCGATATTGTCGAACGATCCCCGGCTGGTGACGGCGGTCGCGATCAGATTGTCAACGCCACAGGCACCGCCCTCATCACAGGGCGCACTGCCCGGGGGACGGGAAATGGCGGACGCGATCAGTGCCCCGATGGGGTAATAGGTTCCGGCGGTCGATCCGGTTCCGATACGGAACAGACGGACATCTTGCGCACGCGTGGCTGAAGCGGCAATGAGCATGAAGCCCATCAGGATTGCCGCTATGGCGGTTGTGACCGACCGTTCCCGCATGCTTCCCTTATACGCCGTTCCGTGGGGGCGGCAAGGGGAGGAAGCCGATGAAAGACACCGAAAGCCTGAACGACAGCAATAGTGCAGATGCAGACAAGTCAGACGACCTGCGCACCGATATTGCCGAGGTGGTGGCGCTGCGGCGTGCCGCGCTCGACGATGCCAGACCCGCTGCCGTGGCCAAGCGCCGAAAGACGGGCCACCGTACCGCGCGGGAAAACATCGACGATTTCCTCGACACGGACTCGTTTCCGGAAATCGGTCGACTGACCAAGCCGAAACTGGCCCACATGGAAGGCCCCGCCGACGGGCTGGTGATGGGCACGGGTACTGTCGACGGCAACGCCGTGGCGGTCATGTCCGCCGGTCTGCACGGGTCCTGCTGGCCCTGGCGAATGCGACGATCCCGTTCATGACCGTCGTCCTGCGCAAGGCTTATGGCCTGGGATACTACGTGATGGGGTCGGAGCCGCTGGAACCGACGCTGCTGCTTGCCTGGCCCACGGCAGAATTCGGCGGCATGGGGATCGAGGATGCGGTCAACATCATCCACAAACCCGAGCTGGATGCCGCCCCGGACAAGAAAGCCCACGACCGCCAGCATGCGGAAAAGGTGGCCGAACTGAAAAAGGCCAATACGGCACTGGAAGTCGCGGGCAGATTCGAGTTCGACGATGTCATCGACCCGGCTGACACCCGCTGGTATCTGGCCGAGACGCTGAAACGCCTGCCCCCGCCCGAACCGCGCACGCGCAAGAAACACCCGGTGGACGCCATGTAGCCGCGCCCTTTATCTTCATCGTTGCATCGGGCCATTCAACATTCGGACCACGTACCGCATGATCGTTACACGACAGACAGCATTGTTCCTGGATTATGATGGAACGCTGGTGGATCTGGCCGCCACGCCGGAGGCTGCGGTGCCCGGGCCGTGCCTGGTTGATCTGCTGCACGATCTCGGTGAAGCACTGGGGGGCGCACTGGCCATATTGAGCGGCCGCACCGTCAGTGACCTCGACTCCCTGCTGACCCCCTTGCAACTGACCATCGGCGGCGTGCACGGGGCGGAGGTGCGGGTCGTCGGCACGACACTGCAACGGCGCGAACCACCCGCAGAACTTTCCGCCGTGCGTCAGGCCGCACACAAGCTGGCGGACGACCACCCTGGCATTCGGGTCGAGGACAAGGGACCGGCGGTTGCCGTCCACTACCGCGCCAATCCTGATGTCGAGAAGGCCGTCGAAGCAGCCCTGCATGCCGCGCTCGGGCGTACCGATGGCATCGAGATGATCCACGGCAAGATGGTGTTCGAGGTCCGTGCCCGTGACATGCACAAGGGGGCGGTGCTGGAACACCTGATGCAGCACCGCCTGTTTCGTGACCGCAAGCCGGTGATGATCGGCGATGACCGGACGGACGAAGATGCGTTCGCCAGGGTGATTCAGCTTGGCGGCAAGGCGATAAAGGTCGGTACGGGGCAAACGCTGGCGCAGTCCCGCCTGTCCGATCCATCCGACGTGATAACCCACCTGCAAGACGCGCTTGCGACCATGAAGGACCTGAGATGACCCCTGTGAATGCCCCGACAGCAAGTCCGTCCCTGAACCTGGGCGTCATCGGCAATTGTGCCTTCAGCGCGCTGATCGATGCGCAAGGGGGCGTCGTCTGGTGCTGTCTGCCCCGCTATGACAGCAACCCGGTGTTTCATGCGCTGCTGAGCGATGGCAGTCAGGGGGCAAGCGGGCGGTTTGCCATCGATGTGGAGGATTTCGACCACGCGGAACAGGCCTACGAACCCAACACCGCGATCCTGCGCACCCGCCTGTTCGACACCCGCGGGCGCGGGCTCGAGATCACGGATTTCGCCCCCCGCTTCGAAGCGCGCGGCCGCTTGTTCCGTCCCCTGACCATGATACGCCGCCTGCGCCCGATCAATGGATCGCCCCGCATCCGTGTCCGGTTGCGCCCGACCCAGGACTGGGGAACACGGGCCACGGACATCACCCATGGCAGCAACCACATCCGCTTCGTCGGTGATCAGTACACCATGCGCTTCACCACCAGCGCCCCGATCGATTATGTGCTGAAGGAAACAGCATTCCTGCTCGACAAGCCCATCGCCATGATACTGGGTCCGGACGAAACCCTGACAGACGGGGTCGAGCAGACGGCAGCAGACTTCCAGGAAAAGACTGCCAGTTACTGGCGCCACTGGACCCGGCGTCTTGCCCTGCCGCTGGAATGGCAGGATGCGGTGATCCGGTCGGCGATCACCCTGAAACTCTGCGTTTTCGAGGAGACTGGTGCCATCGTCGCGGCGCTGACGACCAGCATCCCGGAATCTGCAGGGTCCGGGCGCAACTGGGACTACCGGTTCTGCTGGCTGCGCGACGCGTTCTTCGTCGTCCGTGCCCTCAACACCCTGTCCGAAGTGGCAACCATGGAGGATTACCTGCGTTGGCTGCGCAACGTCGTGGTCGATGCCGATGGTGGCCACATGCAGCCGGTGTACGGGATCGGCCTCGAAGCGCAGATCAGCGAACGCATCATCGAAGGCATTCCCGGATACCGCGGCATGGGCCCGGTTCGGGCGGGCAATCAGGCGCATGAGCATTTTCAGTATGACGTGTTCGGCAATGTCGTGCTTGGTGCGGCTCAGGCATTCTTTGACCGCCGACTGCTGCGCCCTGCCGACGATGACGACTTCGAGCGTCTGGAGAAGGTGGGTGAACAGGCCTTCCATTTCTACGACAAGCCTGACGCCGGAATGTGGGAACTGCGCACCCGGGCGAGGGTTCATACATCATCCGCCCTGATGTGCTGGGCCGCTTGCGATCGGCTGGCAAAGATCGCCCGGGAAATCCGGCGGGCGGAGCGAGCTGACGTCTGGGCCGAACGGGCCAGCCTGATCCGGGACCGCATCCTGGACGAGGCCTGGAGCGAGGAACGCCAGGCCTTTGCCGAGAGTTTCGGCGGTCGCGACCTTGATGCATCCGTCCTGCTGATGGCGGAGGTCGGCCTGATCGACCCGATGGATCCGCGTTTCGTCGCCACTGTGGAACGGCTGGAGGAAGCGCTGACCGACGGGCCGTACATGCTGCGTTACGAGGCGGATGATGACTTCGGTGCGCCGGAGGTTTCATTCAACATCTGCGCCTTCTGGCGCATCGAAGCCCTGGCCCGCGTCGGCCAGATGGAGAAAGCGCGGGAGACGTTCGAGGCCATGCTGGCCCTGCGCAATCCGCTTGGCCTGCTGTCGGAAGATACCCACCCGGCGACAGGGGAGCTTTGGGGCAACTTTCCCCAGACCTACTCGATGGTGGGGATCATCAACTGCGCCCGCTTGCTGAGCACCGGATGGGAGACAAGGATATGAGCCGCCTGATCGTCGTTTCCAATCGCGTTCAGGACCCGGCCGCAGGACCTGGCGTCGGCGGCCTTGCGGTTGCCCTGGGCGAAGCTCTCAACAGCAGCGGCGGCATCTGGGTCGGCTGGAACGGGCATGTCGAAGACGACCCGACGCTGCCTGTCAGCTGGCAGGAAGAAAGATCCGGCAACCTGACCCTGCTGACCACATCCCTGACGCAGGAAGAGCACCAGGGATACTACCTCGGGTTCGCCAATCGCGTACTCTGGCCCGCATTCCATTACCGGCTCGACCTGGTCGACTACACCAACGCCCACACCCGTGTTTACGGTGCGGTGAACCGACGGCTGGCGATGAAGATCGCAACGATCCTGAAACCCGACGACCGGATCTGGATCCACGACTATCATCTGATCCCGCTCGCGGCGGAACTGAGGGCGGCGGGATGCGGCAATCCCATCGGCTATTTCCAGCACATTCCCCTGCCCCCGCCGAGCATCCTGACCGCTGTCCCCGAATACAGCTGGCTGGTGCGGGCGCTGTTCGCCTACGACGTGGTCGGTTTCCAGACGGAAACAGATCGCCAGCACCTGATCCAGCAGGTCTGCCAGCAGGAAAGCGCGGCCACGGTCGACGGTGAATATGTCACCGCGTTCGGGCGATCAACCCGCGTGAAGTCCTATCCCATCGGCATTGATGTGGATCGGTTTGGCGACATGGCCCGAACCGCCGACGCGCAGGAGATCATAGACCGTCTGCACCGGCGCAACCTGAACCGGGCGCAGGTCATAGGCGTTGACCGTCTGGACTATTCCAAGGGGTTGCCGGAGCGGCTGGAATCCGTACGTCGCCTGCTGGAGCTGTATCCGGAGAACCGGGGCGCGATGACCTTCATGCAGATTGCACCAACATCGCGCGGCGCCGTCGACGCCTATGTCGATCTGCATGAGCGGCTGGATTCCCTGAGCGGAGAGATCAACAGCAAGTTCAGTGACTTTGACTGGACACCGATCCGATATATCAACCGCCAGTTCCCGCGTGAGACGCTGGCTGCGCTGTATCGCGCCAGCCGGGCGGCGCTGATCACTCCCTTGCGCGACGGCATGAACCTGGTGGCGCACGAATATGTCGTGGCGCAGGACCCGGAAGACCCGGGCATGCCGGTGCTGTCGCGGTTCGCAGGGGCGGCCGATTACATGAAGGATGCCGTGCTGATCAACCCCTACAACATCGATGAAACCGCCATTGCCCTGCAGACAGCCCTGCAGATGCCATTGAAGGAACGCCAGCGCCGCCACGAACGCCTGATGGATGTGGTCCGGGACCTGGATGTTTCACGCTGGAGCAGCCGGTTCCTGAACGACCTGGGCCAGCTGGTCCGTGCCATCCCGAGCTGACCGGCATGTCAGAGCAGATGCGCCTGATTGCGGACATTGGCGGCACCCATGCACGGTTCGCACTGGCAGGGCGCGACGGTGGCCTGCATCACGTGCAGAAGCTTGCGACCGATGCACATGAAACCTTCGAAAGTGCCGCCGTTGCCTATCTGGCGCAGGTGCCAGAAGGCAAAATCACGTCAGCGGCCATCGCAATGGCAGGGCCGGTCCGCGACGGTGCAGGCAAGCTGGTCAACGGAACCTGGCGGATCAGTGAGGCTGCCATCTCGGCGCTGGTCAGCAGCAGACAGGTGCGCCTGCTCAATGATCTGCAGGCGGCAGCGCTCGGCACCCGGCACTGCAAGGCGGTACCACTGGAAGCCGGTCGCGGCATCGATCACGAAAGGCCGGTACTTGTCATTGGCATTGGCACGGGCGTTGGCGGCTGCCTGCTTGTGCCAGGCACCGATGGTTCACGCACAGCAATCGCCACGGAGATCGGGCACGGACTGCTGGCCACCAATGGCCTTCTGGCAACAGATCAGGTCTTCAGTGCGGAGGCATTGCTGTCCGGCACCGGCCTGCCAACCCTCCGCAAGCTCACCAGGATTGCGAGCAAGAGTCGCGCAGATCAGACAGCCCGGACACCGCAGATCATCGATTTTCTGGCATCAGGCGGACAGGAGGCGGCCGAGTTCTCCGCAATCTACGCCCGCCTGTTCGCGCGCTTCGCCGCAACAGCGGCACTGACGGTCGGTGCAACCGGGGGTGTCGTGCTCGTCGGGGGCATGGCGGAGCGGTTGTTCCCGTTGTTGCCGACGACGGACCTGATCGAAGCATTTCACCTGCCCGGCCCGATGACGGAATGGCTGAAAGCCATCACCATCAATCGGGTGGCAGATGACGCTGTCGCCCTGAAAGGCCTGGCAATGCTGTCCCTCGACTGACCCGGTCGCCAGGTCCGAGAGGTCAGTCAGACTTGCCGAAGACGGAATCGACCGTCGGCTCGTCTTCCTTGGACTCTTCCTTCGGCTTGCCGATGCCCAGCGCAGCAGACGCAATTGCAGCCTCGGCCGAAAGACGACCAGCCGCGCTCGGCGTGCTGTGGGTGACTTCAGGTGCCGGAATCAGATCAGGCTTCTCGGCGACCATCTTGCGACGACGGTCCGCAGCCTCGGTGACCAGTGCCGCCAGTTCGGTCTGGGTGCAGATACCCAGGCTGACCGGATCGGTCGGCTTGATGTTGGTCATGTTCCAGTGGGTGCGTTCACGGATCTTGTTGATCGTGTCCTTCGTCGTACCGAGCAGGCGGCGGATCTGGGCGTCGGTCAGTTCCGGGTGATGACGCAGGATCCAGGCAATCGCTGCCGGGCGATCCTGACGCTTGGACACCGGGGTGTAGCGCGCACCCTTCTTCTGACGCTGGATCGGGATCGCGGATTCACGGAGTACAAGGTTCGCGTCCGCGTGCTTTTCGCACCGTTCGATCTCGGCGCGGGTCAACTGGCTGTTGGCAACCGGGTCCAGGCCGACGATGTTCTGATCGACCTCACCATCAGCCATGCCCTGGATGGCCAGCGGATGCAGGCCACAGAACTCGGCGATCTGGCGAAATGAAAGCATCGTGTTGTCGATCAGCCATACGGCGGTGGCCTTCGGCATCAGAGGTAATGCCACTGTTCTCTCCCGTTCAGACTGTCAGGGGTACCGCGCGTGCAACAGGCGAGGGCCGTGCGCATATCAGCGGTGTTCAACTTGCATCTCGTCCGATTAAACGTTTCCCGCGCAGGATTCAAGTCACGCGCGGGAAACCTGCGTCGGAGTCAGCCGACTTTCAGCATGATCTTGCCCACATGGGTGCTTGCATCCATCAGCGCATGCGCCTCCGATGCCTTGTCCAGCGGGAACACGCTGTCGATGACCGGCAAGGCCCGACCATCGGCCAGCATCGGCAGGACATGGTCTTCCAGCGACTTCGCGATCAACGCCTTGTCGGCGACGGGGCGGGGACGCAGGGTCGAGCCGGACAGGTGCAGGCGCTTCTGCATCACATGCAGCAGGTTCAGTTCGACCTTCGGCCCCTGCTGCACGGCAATCTGGACCAGACGCCCCTCGACAGTCAGCGACTTGATGTTGCGCGCGAAATAATCGGCACCGCCGACCATGTCGATGACCAGGTTCACGCCCTTGCCATCCGTGGCCTCCGCGATCACTTCCGCGAAGTCCTCCTCGCGGTAGTTGATGGCACGTTCCGCCCCAAGCTTCTCGCAGGCGGCGCACTTGTCGGCAGATCCGGCCGTGACGAACACACGCGCGCCAAAGGCCTTGGCCAGCTGGATCGCCGTGGTGCCGATTCCGCTCGACCCACCATGGATCAGAACGCTCTCGCCACCCTGCAACCGTCCGCGATCGAACATGTTGGTCCAGACAGTGAAATAGGTCTCGGGCACGGCTGCGGCGTGAACCATTTCCAGCGATGCAGGCACTGCCAGGCACTGCCCCTCCGGCGCGACACAATATTCGGCGTAGCCGCCACCCGCGACCAGCGCCATCACCCGGTCGCCCAGGGCGAACTGATGCACCCCGGCGCCCTTGGCCACGACGGTGCCGGCAACTTCAAGACCCGGATAGTCCGGCGCACCCGGCGGCGGCGGATAGCCACCGGTGCGCTGCATGACGTCGGGTCGATTGACCCCCGCGTAAGCAACCTTGATCAGGACCTCGTCATGCCCGGCGGTCGGCACTGGCCGCCTGGTGGGCTTCAGGACCTCCGGACCGCCAAATCCATCAAGTCCGATGACCGTCATCTCTGTCGGCAGTGAAGCACTCATGTCCTGTCCCCCCTCGAAGGTCCGAAACGTCGCCGCAGCATCTGCCGCGCGGTGTTCCGGATTGTGCATCTGATCTATGCTGTCAGTCCCGATCAGACAAGGCAGCAGTGGGACAGGGGATTGCGATGGACGACGAAGAACGGGCGAGAGAGAAATACTTCCAGGCGCGTGATCTTGATGATGTTTCCATCGACGAGCTTGAGGAACGCATCTCCGAACTGGAGGCGGAAATCGCCACGTTGCGCGCCGCCATCGAGAGCAAGCGCGGCGTCCGAAGCGCCGCTGACGCGCTTTTCAGCCGATGACCGGGCGGCCTGCATGATTTACCGTCCGCCGTTAGGGCCTGGTTAAGACTTGCACGCTAGATTGATCATTCTGAGATGAAGCACGGCTTCTCTCGAACTCCCTGTCGAACTCAGGCCGCTCCTGCGATCCCCTCCCCGGGGGCGGCCTACTTCGCCTGTGCTGATGCGGCATGGTATTCATGCTGCAGTGCAGCGTCATTTTTGTGAAATCTGCCTGATGCAGTTCCTTGACTCCTTGCGGCAATATTGGCCTAATCCGCTCGCGGAGCCGAGTTAACAGGGACAGGCGCGTAACAACGGAGCGGCCAACGCTTCGAGGGAGACGACTCGTACTAATTCGGGAAAACCGCGACCGGAAACGGGCGCGGTTTTTTCTTTGCGCGCTTCAGCGAATGCCGGAACACTGATTCCCGACCGGAGGAGGAGAGCTGCCGTGAAACCCAAATATCCGAAGTTCGACACGCTGGGCCTGCATGCGGGCCAGCACCCCGACCCCGTGACGGGCGCGCGCGCCGTACCCATCCACATGACCACGTCCTACGTGTTTCAGGACACGGACCACGCGGCAGCGCTGTTCAACATGGAAACGCCGGGTCACATCTATTCCCGCATTTCCAATCCGACAGTCGCCGTGCTGGAAGAACGCCTCGCCGCGCTGGAAGGCGGCGTCGGGGCCGTCTGCACCGCATCAGGCCAGGCTGCACTGCATGTCGCGATCACCACACTGATGGGCCAGGGCGGACATATCGTCAGTTCCGCGTCCGTCTATGGCGGCAGCCACAACATGTTCCACCACACCCTGCCGCGGTTTGGCATCACCACGACATTCGTTGATCCGCGCGACACGGAAGGTTTCGCAAAGGCGATCACGCCGGATACGCGCCTGGTCTTCGGTGAGACGCTGGGCAACCCCAGCCTGGAGATCATGGACATGCCGGCGGTGGCGCAGATCGCCCACGACAACGGCATCCCGCTGATGATCGACAATACATTTGCCACGCCGTACCTGTTCCGTCCGTTCGAACACGGGGCCGATATCGTGATGCATTCGGCCACGAAGTTCCTTGGCGGTCATGGCGTTGCCATCGGCGGCGCGCTGATCGACAGCGGCAACTTCGACTGGGATGCGTCCGGCAAGTTCCCGACACTGACCGAACCCTATGCGGGTTATCACGGCCTGAACTTCTGGGAAGAATACGGCCCCGCAGCCTTCGTCATGCGTGCGCGAGGTGAAGGCGTCCGGGACTTCGGGGCCTGCCTCAGCCCGCAGAATGCGTTCTACCTGCTGCAAGGTGTCGAGACACTGCACGTCCGGATGCCGCGCCACGTGGAGAACGCCCAGAAGGTCGCGGCGTTCCTGGAAACCAATGATGCGGTGAGCTGGGTTTCCTACCCCGACCTGCCCAGCCATCCGGACCACGCACGGGCGAAGCACCTGCTGCCCAGGGGGTCCGGCGCAGTCTTCAGCTTTGGCGTGAATGGTGGCAGGGAAGCCGGGCGGGCCTTCATCGAGGCACTGAACGTCTTCTCCCACCTGGCGAATGTCGGTGATGCCAAGTCGCTGGTCATCCACCCCGCCTCCACCACGCACCAGCAGATGGATGCCGCTGCGCTGAAAGCCGCTGGCATCGGGGAAGACATGATCAGGCTGTCTGTCGGCATGGAAGATGCCGACGACCTGATCGATGACCTGAAACAGGCCCTGCGTGCAGCCCAGCGCGCTGTGCCGATGGCGGCGGAGTAAGCAATCATGCAGTTCGAAGTCGACGGCCAGACCGTCTATGCCCACACGGGGGGCAAGAAATTCGACCCGCAGGGCAATGTGGTCGTGATGGTCCATGGCGCCGCGATGAGCCACCTCGCCTGGTCCCTGCAGACGCGCTATCTGGCGCACCATGGCATGAGCGTGCTGTCACTGGACCTGCCCGGTTGCGGCAAGTCGGGCGGCGATCTGCCCGATTCCATACCTGCCGCTGCCGAATGGCTGGTGCGCGTACTGGATACGCTCGGCATCGCCAGAGCTGCGCTGGTCGGGCACTCCATGGGTGCCCTGATCGCGCTGCAGGTTGCCGGTACGCAGCCGGACCGGATCAGCCGACTGGTGCTGATGGGGGTTGGCTATCCAATGGCCGTGAATGACGCGTTCCTGAATGCGGCGGACGAGAACCTGCCGCTGGCCATCGGCCTGATGAATGACTGGGCACATGGCCGCCGCGCGCACATCGGCGGCTATCAGGTGCCTGGCCTGTGGATGGTGGGCGCCGACACCCGCGTCGTGCAACAGGCCGCAGCCGGCGTCATGCATCGCCATCTCGCCATCTGCAATGCCTATGACGGTGGGGAGGCCGCAGCAGCAGCCGTGACCTGCCCGACGCATCTGATCCTGGGCGCAAATGACAACATGACCCCCGCCAAGGTCGGCCAGAAGCTGGCCCGGATGGTCAAGGGTGCGGAGACAACCGTCATTCCCGAGTGCGGACACATGATGATGTCGGAGCAACCGACAGCGGTCATGCGGGCGCTGAAGCCAGCGCTGGGCATCTGACAGGCGAGATGCGGCACCACATGGCATGAGCGACCCGACACCCACGGCAAGATCAGGGGGCACGTCCCCCTGGGATGCGGTCGGCGTGCTGCTGTTCTGCTTCATCCTCGGCATGGTGGCGCGTGGCATGTTCGACAGCTTTGTCGTCATGCTGCGACCGCTTGACGACAGTCATGACTGGGACCGCGACAAGCTGACCGCAATCTATGCGATCGCCATGGTCTGCTGGGGTGCCGGCGCGCCCCTTGCCGGTCTGATCTTTGACCGTTTCGGGCCCCGCGCTGTCTATCTGAGCGGCCTGTCACTCATGGTCAGCGGCATGCTTCTCGCCAGCATGGACTACGGATTGTGGAGCTTCTACCTGGGGCACGGCATCGCTGTCGGCACCGCCGGGGCCATGCTGGGCAATGTCACGCATGCGGCACTTGTCAGCCGCTGGTTCGACAAGCGACGCGCGGCAGCGCTGGGCCTGGTTCACTCGTCCATGGGTATCGGGGTGCTCGCATTCTCTCCCATTTCCCAGATCCTGATCGATGAACTGGGCTGGCAGTCCGCCTATCGCTGGCTGGCCGTAATCGGTCTCTGCATTGTCCTGCCGGTCGTGTTGTTCGCGCCATGGAAACGGTTTCTCAGGGGCGATCCAGCCATCATGGAGCGGTCTTCGCCAAATGGGACGAAGGCACAAGGCAAGGTACAGATCACATCCCTGAAGGGTGCCATGGGGACCTGGTACTTCTGGGCGCTCGGCTGGATCTATGCCACCACGGGTGCCGGAATCTACGTCGCCATCACGCAGCAGGTCGATTATTTCCAGACGGTGGGAATCCCGGCGCTTGATGCCGCCAGCCTTTATGGAATCACTGGTGCACTGGCGCCGGTCGGCATGATCGGGTTCGGCTTCCTCGGCGACCGCTTCGGCATCCTGCCTGCCGCAACCCTGTCCTATGCGCTGACCCTGACGGCCTATGCTGGGTTCCTTTCACTCGCGGTCGATGTCAACATTGCCGTGCTGTACGGAGCCATCATCTGTCTGGGTCTGTCGATGGGCAGCCGTGGTCCGATGATTTCATCCATCGCATCGCGCCTGTTTCAGGGACCGGCGTTCGGGCGAATCTATGGCTTCATGCTGGCGGCGGGTGGTACAGGTGGCGGATTGGGCGCGTGGATCGGCGGATTCATTCAGGAGGCATCCAATGGCTACGCTGCACTGTATTATGTTGGAGTGGCAGTCCTGATCGTCAGTGGCGTGCCATTCATCTTTCTTGCGCGATTGGTCGCGCGTTAAGCTACACAGGTTCGATCACGTAGCATTCTTGGGAGGACATCATGGATTTCAGAATGACCGAAGAGCAGGAAGCAATCCGCGATGCGGTGCAAAAGATCTGCGAACCCTTCGACGATTCCTATTGGCTGGATCGCGATGAAACCGGCATCTTTCCGCATGACTTCCACCAGGCCATGGCCAAGGGCGGCTGGCTCGGCATAACGATGCCGGAGGAATATGGCGGATCCGGTCTGGGCGTGAAGGAAGCCGCGATCATGATGCACACGATCGCCAAGTCCCCCGGCGCACAGAGCGGCGCATCCGCGGTGCACATCAATATCTTCGGGCCACATCCGATCGTCGTCATGGGCACGGACGAACAGAAGCGCCGTCACCTGCCCCCCCTCATCCGGGGTGAGCAGATCACCTGCTTCGGCGTGACGGAACCGGACGCCGGCCTCGACACCACCAGCATCACGACAAAGGCGGAGCGGACGAAGAACGGCTACGTCGTTCACGGACGCAAGATGTGGACGTCGACCGCGCAGGAAGCCCACAAGATCCTGCTGCTGGCCCGCACGACGCCAAAGGAAGATTGCAAGAAATCCACCGACGGCATCAGCCTGTTCTACACGGACTTCAACCGCGACCACATCGAAGCCCGCGTGATACCGAAGATGGGCCGCAAGTCGGTCGAATCCAACGCGGTATTCATCGACGGCCTGCCGATTCCGAAGGAAGACCTGATCGGTGAAGAGGGCAAGGGGTTCTATTACCTGCTGCACAGCCTCAACCCGGAACGCATCCTCGTGGGTATCGAAGGCATCGGCATCGGTCAGAACGCGCTGCAACGGGCCGTTGACTATGCCAACGACCGGGTCGTCTTTGGTCGCCCGATCGGCATGAACCAGTCCATCCAGCACCCGCTGGCCGTCAACTGGGCAGAGCTGGAAGCCGCGCAGATGATGTGCATGAAGGCCGCCGATCTCTACGATCGCGGCCTGCCCTGCGGGGCGGAAGCCAATGCAGCCAAGTACCTGGGTGCGGAGGCCGGCTTCAAGGCCGCAACACAGGCCGTGCTGACCCACGGCGGCATGGGCTACGCCAAGGAATATCACGTGGAACGACTGATGCGCGAAGTCATGATCTCCCGCATTGCGCCGGTATCCATGCAGATGATCCTGAACTACATCGCGGAACGGAAGCTTGGTCTGCCCCGCAGCTACTGACGTTCGTACCGGGCCACGATCAGGAAGCTGGCAGCCGCCATGTACTCCGACCTGTTCATCGTCGTGACGCAGATTTTCGCAGCGCCCCAGTGGTTCGTGCCACTGGTGGTGCTGGCCTATCTGCTGGGGTCGGTGCCGTTCGGCCTGGTCCTGACCCGGCTGGCGGGACTGGGCGATGTGCGCAAGATCGGGTCAGGCAACATCGGCACGACCAATGTCCTGCGCACGGGGCGGAAGGATCTGGCGGCGGCCACCCTGATCCTCGATGCGGGCAAAGGCGCTGCGGCTGTGCTGCTGGCGGATCATTTCCTGGGTATCAACGGTGCGATCCTGGCGGCCATCGCGGCATTCCTGGGGCACCTGTTCCCGATCTTCCTTGGCTTTCGCGGTGGCAAGGGCGTGGCGACGTTCCTTGGCATCGCGCTGGCGCTGGATCCGCTGGTGGGCGCTGCGTCGTGCGCAACCTGGCTGCTGACGGCCGTCATCTTCCGCTATTCATCGCTCGCGGCGCTGGCAGCGGCGGCGCTGACACCGATCTATGTATTCTACCTGATCGATCACCTGCGCATGGAACTGGTGATCGTGCTGGCCGCATTCATCTACATCAAGCACAGAGAGAACATCCAGCGCCTGATACAGGGCGAGGAACCGAAGATCGGTCAGAAGAAAAAAGCTGGTGAGGCTTCGGAATAGCGGATTGCGCCAGATGGTCAGTTCAGGTCACGGCAAACCCGCACCAGGCACTTCGACCTCCACGACCTCGATCCGGCCAAGGCCCTGTCCCGCGATGTCGGGTCCGCTGTCCTGATTGGTGATCACGAACAGATGCTGCCCCTTCGGCCCGCCCAGCATGCAGGCATAGGCACCGCGGTCCCCCAGCGGAATTTCCTCCGCGATGCGGCCACCATCGAACACCCGGACAACGCGCTTGCCACGCGGGTCCGCGACCCAGATCGCGCCTTCCGAATCCAGGCAGATCCCGTCGGGGAAGCAACCGGGCGTGTTGGCAAACAGGCGTTTGCCGGACAGGCTGCCATCGGCGGCGATGTCGAATGCCGTCAGCCGATTGCCGAACGTCTCCCCGATGATCATCGTCTTGCCGTCCGGGGTGATGACCGTGCCATTGGGAAAGAAAAGGTCGTCGGCGGCCCGGTGGACGGATCCGTTCGGGTCAACCCGCCAGATGCTCGTCATCGCAGGCTCTTCACCCTTGTGCCGCTCGAACCCGAAATTACCCACGTAGGCGCGTCCCCTGGCATCGACCACCATGTCGTTGCAGGGTGCCGATACCCGGTCGGACAGGTCTGCCACAACAGTCTTGCTGCCATCCGGTTCCAGACGCAGCAGCAGCCGATCCAGCATGGACACGATCAACAGCCGCCCTTCAGTGTCAAAGCCCAGACCGGACGGCTGGCCTGCCACGTCCGTGACATGATTCACGTTGCCGTCGAGGTCGATCGTCTGCACTCGGTGCGCATAGAAATCGGAAAACCAGAGCTTGCCGTCACGCCAGCGCGGCCCCTCGCCGAACTGCAAACCGTCGAGCAAGGTTGTCAGCGTTCGTGTCATCGAAGTCTACTCCCCCATGGACCGCTTGGCGCAGACCGCGCCATAGGTCGTCACGCAATAGGGTACCATGAAGGTGAGGATGAATTTCCAGAGGACAATCGGCTCCGAGCCCAGCAAGCCATCCGGCTGATTGATCAGGTTGAGCAACAAGCCAACGAACAGCGCGACACAGATTGCGCGTTTCGGGGTTCCGTCCCCCAGGGCAAGCGACGGTAACGATCGGCGCACACCCTGCATGACCTAACCCGCCCGGAGACCGGCGCGGGGATCATGCGATTCCCCCTGCTTCCAGCTCTCCACAAAGGCTTCCAGTGCGGGGTCCGGGGTTTCCGGCAGCACGACCTTGAGCTTGACGTACTGGTCCCCTGCGCTCTGGTCCTTGGGGTTTCGGATGCCGCGACCCTTCAGCCGCAATACCCGCCCGGCATTCGATGTCCTGGGTACGTTGATCGTGACATCACCATGGATGGTCGGCGATGTGATCTTTGCCCCCAACACCGCTTCACGCAGCGATATCGGCAGTTCAAGATGAATGTCGCGACCTTCGCGGGTGAACATCGGGTGCGGGCGAACCGTCACCTCGATCATCGCGTCACCGGCTTCGCCGCCGGGGGCCTGGTCCCCCTGCCCTTTCAGGCGAATCTGCTGCCCGCTTTCCAGGCCTTCGGGAATGCGAACGTCCAGCGTACGCCCGCCCGGCAGGGTCAGCCGCCGATTGCCGCCTCGTGCGGCCTCCAGAAAATCCACCGTCAGGCTGTACTTGCGGTCACGCCCGCGTACCGGCCCTGTACGGCCACCGCGAAAGCCGCCGAAGATGTCACCGACGATATCCTCAAACCCGCGCGGACCGCCGCGACCGAAGTCATCGCCGCCCGCACCGGCATAATGATAGCCATGCGGCGCGCGTTCCTGGCCGTCCGCACCGATTTCCCCACGGTCGAAACGGGCGCGCTGCGCCGCGTCCCCCAGCAGGGTGTAAGCTGCTGAGACTTCCTTGAAACGATCGGCCGCTGCATTGTCGCCCGGATGCCGGTCGGGATGCAGTTCCTTCGCCAGCCTGCGATAGGCTTTCTTGATGTCATCCTGAGACGCGGCCTTGGTCACGCCCAGAACACTGTATGGGTCTTTCATCGTCGCCATGCTGATCGAATTGTACCTGTCAGGCCATGCGGAATCGCACGTGCCACGCGGATGTTATCATGTAGGGATGCTAATGTTTCATTGCCAGAGGCGTGCTGGCAGGAAGTTCGCCCTGCCCGGCCGTTCCACGCCATCCGCGCCAACACCGCAAGACGGTGTACAGACGCCTCAGCTCGCCGGTGTCAGGATGGCATGGAGGGCATCAATCAACCCGCCATCGCCTGCGGGGACCCCCGACGTCATCTCCCGCACGACCGGATCACCGCCTTCGTCGTCAACCAGCGCATCGTCGGACACATCCACTGGCGCGGCGGCGTCACGCGGTGCCAGCCTGGTCAGCCGTTCACGCGCCGGTCCATGCCCACCGGCTGCGGCACGCTGATACCAGGTCCGTGCCTGGTCGATGTTCTGCTCCACCCCGAAGCCGCTTTCGATCAGCACACCGAGATTGTGTTGCGCCTCCGCCAGGCCAGCCTCTGCCGCCTGACGGAAAAAGGTCACGGCTCTTTCCGGATCGCGCGGAACGCCAATGCCGCGCAGATAGAGATCGCCAAGATTCGCCGCCGCGCGGGGTAAACCCTGATCAGCCGAACGGCGGAACCAGGCTGCTGCGGCTGCCGCATCCTGCGGCACGCCCTGCCCGTTGAGGTACAGCAGGCCCAGGTTGCGTTGTGCTGCCGGGTCGCCTTCCGACGCATCCTCCCGCCAGATCTTCGCCGCCGCAGCATGATCACCACGATTGTAGGCTGCTACCCCTTCCAGAAATGCCGCGCTGGCAGGCACCGCGACGGCGCAGGCCAGCAGTGGCAGCAGGATCGGCAGGATATGGCGTACAGATGATTTCATGCGCCGGAGGATACCTGAATATGGACGACACGCCAGAGGGTGCTGCTCGTTCAGATCGTCAGATCACCGACCATGACACGAACAACCTGACCGCCGATGTTCGGACCTGCGCCGACCGCCGGGACGCTGGCCGAAATCAGACCGGCGCGCCCCATCTCCACCCCCTGTTCCGCCAGGAAACTGACGGGGGCGTCACCCAGGACACGGTCCCGCGCAATCAGGGAGGCGAGGCAGCCATTGGCAGAGCCGGTGACCGGGTCCTCCGGCACGCCCTCAGCCGGGGCGAAGCAACGAAGCTTCACATCAACACCCGGCAAGGTGCCACCAACAGACCATGCACCCAGGCCGGTGATGCCCGTTTCCATGGAAAGGACCGAGATTGCCGTCATGTCTGGCTCAAGCCTGGCCACCACTTCAGGTGACGTGCAACGGGCAAACATCCACCAGATCCCGGTGGTTGCGGCATCCAGTCCAGGACCGACCAGTTCATCGACGTCGCAGCCCAGCATGGATGCCACGTCTGATCGGGAAACATCCAGCGTCCGGAACGCAGGCGCGACCTGGGTCATCGTATAGGTTTCACCCCCTGCACCCTGGCTGATCGCCACAGGCACGATGCCAGCCAGACATTCCTGGTGCAGCACGGTTGGCAAGGGTCCGAAACCGGCGTCGCGCATGCTGTTCAGGACGCAAAAGGCGGCTGAGATCGTCGGATGCCCGGCGAAGGGCAGCTCGTTGCGTGGTGTGAAGATGCGCGCCCGGTAGTCAGCGCCCTCAACAGTCGGCGGGCAGAGAAAAACTGTCTCCGACAGGTTCATCTCCTGCGCGATCCGCTGCATCTCGTCCGTGCCCAGATCACCACCATCAAAGAACACCGCGCAGGGATTGCCGCGATAACGGTCAGCCGTGAAGGCATCCACCTGCCAAAGTCGCTTGGTGCGTGTCATGCCGCAGCCTCCATCTGTCATGCTCAGACAGGGACGATAGGCTTCTCACGAACCACTGCACGCGAGTATTTCTCACATGCGCAACAGTTTGACTTGTCAGACTGCCCGACAATGCATCCGTTCAGTTTTTCGGTTCGTCAACCGGCGCGGAAAGCTTTGCGATCTCCCGCTCCACGATGCGCTGAACCACGGTCGGCAGGTTCTGGTCGAGCCAGTCCTTCAGCATCGGGCGCAGCAGCTCCTTGGTGATGTCTTCGAGAGTGCGGTGGGTCGGCACGGAAATGTCGCGTTGCGCGGACAGCGCACTTGCCAGACCCGCAAATGACGCTGTCGCGTTGGCCGCTGTATGATCGGAAAGCAGACCATCGTGCGGGTGCATGTTTGGTGGCGGCATGATCGCGGGCTCCGGCGTCATGCTCTCATCTTCAACCGACAGATCACCATCCAGATCCTGGACCGAGCCGTCGTCGCGCAAGACCTGCGTCAACTCGAACACATCAGCGGTAGGCCGTTCTGGCTCAGGCTCAGGCTCAGGCTCAGGCTCAGGCTCCGGTTCCGGCTCGGGCTCGGGCTCGGGCTCGGGCTCGGGCTCGGGCTCTGGTTCCGGCTCCGGTTCTTCATCCACCGCCAGAATGTCGTCAACCGACGGCTCGGCATCAGCAGCTTCGCCGTCGGCTGCCCCCTCCGGCGTGTCGTCATCTTCAGAAATGATGCGCCGGATGGAGGCAAGGATTTCCTCCATCGTCGGTTCGCTCTGGGCCGTTGCGTCACTCATGACAGTTCCGTTCCCCGCTTTCTGCGGCTCCATGCTGGTCTGGGCCAGAAAAAGCCCGCTCCAGAACCGGAATTTAGACGTATGACGCTAAGACTTGGTTAACAGACCGGCAAGCCCTGACGATGCGCGATCAGCCTTATTTCAAGCCGGGCGCATCGAATCCGAACCAGCGCTCCCGCACGGCCTTGTAGTTGGTCAGCGGGTTGTAGACCTCGACCTCCAGGCTGAGGGACCGGGCATCCAGCTGGCCGACGGCGTCGAGCAACTGGAAGGCGGCGACATATTCATCGCGTTCCGCCTGAACCAGAGCAACCTGCGAATCGAGCAGTTCCTGCTCCGCGTCCAGCACATCAAGGGTGGTGCGGGATCCGACCTGCGCCTCCTGAATAACGCCTTCCAGCGCAATCTCGTTGGCGCGCACTTCCTCACGCCCGGCCTGAATGCGGGCCTGTGCCGTGGTCAGGGCTTCCCACCCCTGGGTGACCCCCTGTTCCACCAGTCGCCGGGTTTCCTCGACTTCCAGCCGACGCTGGCTCTCGACCTGGCGCTGCTGGCGCACGGCACTGTAAACCGCACCCGTCTGGTAGAGCGGCACGGTGGCCACGACCTGGAACGTCAGCTGGCTCGTGACATTGCCACGCTGGTTGGCGTCGCGGGCATGCACGCCCGTGGTCTGGAAATCAACGCTGGGGTTCAACTGTCCTTCAGCCGTCTTGATATCGAAGCGCGCAGATCGCGCAACCTCACTGGAGGCCAGCAGGTCCGGATTGTTGGCGATGGCTGCGGTCATTGCAGCCTCTTCATTCTCGGGCAATGCAGGCAGCGGCGGCGGCGGTTCCAGCTGTCCCGGCTGAGTACCCACGATGCGTGCGTAATTGGCTTGCGCCGCGATCAGATCACCTTCCGACTGCGCCCGATCAGCCGCTGCACGGGCCAGACGAGCCTGGGCCTGGGCCACGTCGGTGCGGGTAATCTCCCCCACACTGAACCGGTCAGACGCAGCTTCCAGCTGACGGCGCAGCCGTTCCTCATTGTTCAGGTTCAGCCGGACGACGGCCTGGTTCTGCAAGACGTCCAGATAGGCCGTGACCACATCCAGCAGGACATCCTGTTCCGTACCGCGCAGATTCTGGCGACCGGCGCGCACCAGTGCCTCTGCCGAACCAACGCCTGAATCGACACGACCGCCCTGATAGAGCGGCTGTGTCAGCTGCACGTTGGCCGTTGAAGGAACCAGCGTCTCACGCTGGTTCACATTGCCGATGTCCTGGTCAGAAAGGCGAACGCCAAGGTCGCCGGTGACAACCACCGTTGGCTGCCAGCCGGATACAGCCTGGGAAACATTTTCGTCGTTCGCCCGCAGATTGGCCCGCTCCGCCCTGAGTGTCGGATTGGTCGCATAGGCTGCGTTCAACGCATCACGAAGCGTTTCCGCTCTGACCGGGCTTGCAGCCATCAGCCCGAATGCGACCAGCCCCGTGACCAGCGCACCAAGCGCGGTTGCGGTCAATAGCGTGCGATCGAACTGTCGATTTCCTGCGACCATAGGTCGATGCCTCCATGTAGGTTCGTCACGTTGTCATAACCCTGATCGCGCAACCAGTTCACTGCCTGCAAGCTGCGCATTCCGTGGTGGCAGTTTACGATCACCGGTCGGTCGGTCGGCACCTGGTCGCGTTTTTGAGGCACTTCCCTCAACGGTATATGGCGGGCGCCTGCGATCCTGCAAACATCCCATTCCCATTTTTCGCGCACATCGATGATCACGCCGCCGGATTCCGCCACCAGTACGCGTGCGTCCCGCGGGGTCACTTCCAGCGGCAAGGCTTCGTCCGCGCTCAAAACACGAACCTCTTCCGGGCCTCGAAACCCGGCAGGATCGGGGTCGCGGCATCAAAAAGTTCACGATGTCCGACAACACCGTTCTCACGCCGATAGATCGTCGCCACACCGACACCCTTGTTGCGCACCACCGCCAGCAAGCGTCCGCCTTCTGCGACCTGATCGATCAGGGCCTGCGGCACTTCCGCAACCGCACCTTCGATCATCACTAGGTCGTATGGCCCCTGATCAGCCAGCCCGGCGGCCAGGTCGCCTGCCACGACAGCCGCATTCGCCACCTGCTGTTCGGCCAGCAGATCCGTTGCACGGGCCACCAGATCCTCATCCGATTCCAGGGCCACGACCGTTCCGGCGAGCATTGCCATCACGGCGCTGGCATATCCGGTGCCGCAGCCGACATGCAGCACGGTGTCCTCCGGCCCGATCTCGCCATACTGAAGCAAGCGCCCCAGAACCATCGGTTCCATCATGTATCGGCCCTTGCCGAGGGGGATGTCCTCATCGACATAGGCAACCCCCGAAAGGGCCTTGGGCAGAAATTCCTCCCGCGGCAGCGACAGCATCGCCGTGGCGATACGTTCGTCGGTCAGACGGTTGGGTCGCAACTGACTGTCGACCATGGCTCTGCGTGCTGCCTGGAAGTCCATTTTCCCCGTCTCTCCTGCATCGTTACGCGGGCTGATACCCTGATGCTTATAGTTCCGGCTCCTGACAGGCGCAATGCGGCGGATGGGTCCTGTGCCATGCAGCTTGACCCACCCCTGTCGCCCGCATATACACCGGTGCCCTGTCGGCTTCGGCGCGGTGGCGGAGTGGTTACGCAGCGGATTGCAAATCCGTGTACGCCGGTTCGATTCCGGCCCGCGCCTCCAGCCGAACCGACAGGCCTTTCCATCCCAGGGTATCGGTTCCCTGCGCGGCATCAGTGCAGCGGCTCCGCGCATCGCCATTGCAGCGTTGCGTGCACCCTCCCATTCCGTTGAATCAGACATGGGGAACAGGTTCAGGGGCCAGGTGTCGAGACAGGAAGCGACCTGGCCGGCAAAGCAGTATGCTGCGACCCATGAACAGTGATTCAGCCAGAACACGATGGTCCATCACCTGGATAGCCATCGGCGCAGGCATCATCTGCGGCATGCAGGTGGGCAAGGCCCCGCCGATGATCGGTGGCGTGCGCGACAGCCTCGGTATCGATCTGGTAGGGGCCGGATTCTACATGTCGGTGATCAACGGACTTGCTGTGGTGACCGGCATCATTGCCGGTGTCTTCGCAGACCAGATCGGTCGCAGGCGTGCGGTCACTCTTGGCCTGGTCGCGATCATCGCCGGTAATGCCATCGGTGCGACGGCAGAGACAAGCAGCGTCATGTACCTGTCGCGCTTCGTGGAAGCCATGGGCTTTGTGGCGATCGTGACCGCCGTTCCGGGGTTGATATCGGAACTGGTTGCCCCCCGGGACATCCGGGTGGCACTGAGCGCCTGGAGCATCTACATGCCCGCCGGGTTCTGCATCATGATGGCTGCCGCCCCGCTGCTGACTTCGCCGGATGGCTGGCGCAGCATCTGGTGGCTGAACGCCGCTGTCGTTGCCGCCTATCTGGCCCTGTTCCTTGCCACGACGCGCGGCATCGGCGGTCGCCCGACCCAGCCCCGCAGCTTGAGCGGTCTGCGCGCCGTCGCGGCCCGACCCGGCCCGTGGCTGCTGGGCCTGATCTTCATGAGCTACACCACCCAGTGGTTCGGCGTGCTGACCTGGATGCCCACGATCATGGAACAGGTCGGCCTGACTGCGGCGGATGCAGGGCTGGGCGTCGCACTGGTGGTCGGGGCAAACATGGCCGGGTGCCTGGGGTCAGGGCCGCTGCTGCAGCTCGGGCTGGCGCGCTGGAAGATCGTTGTCACCTGCTCGCTCAGCCTCTCCGTCCTGGCCTTCGGCATCTATGACGACACGCTTTCGCCGGAACTCCGCCTGATCCTTGCCGGCCTGTTCTCCGCCATTGGCGGTCTGATCCCCGGCGCTATCCTGGCTGGCGCCCCGATGCACAGCCCCGGACCCGCGAACGTCGGCACAACCAACGGCGTGATCGTGCAATGCACCAACCTCGGCTCCCTGCTCGGCCCACCGGCCGTTGCGTGGATTGCGGTTCAGGCGGATGGCGATTTCGGCGCCGCGCGCTGGCTGGTTCTGGGTGCGGGTCTGCTGGGTGCGGTACTGGCGCTGACCTTGCGCACCGTTGAACAACGCATGACGACGGCTGCCAGGAAATCGGCATGAAGCCGCTGTTGCGTACCATGGCGCTGCTGGTCGGCCTGATGTTGTCGGCTCTGCCCGGGCATGTGCGGGCGCAGGCGTCCGTGGATCTTGCCCTGGTGCTGGCGGTTGATGCCTCGACATCCGTCAGCCGCGATGAATTCGGCCTGCAGCTGGATGGCATTGCCACATCCCTGCGCCACCCGCGCGTCATCCAGACGATCCGCAATGGTGCCGCCGGGGCCATTGCCATTGCGCTGGTGGAATGGTCCAGTCCGCACCAGACGTGGCTGGCCATCCCCTGGACCCGCGTGTCGGACGCGGCCTCGGCCAATCGTCTGGCAGACATGGTCAGCAACACACCGAGGCTGTTCAATGATGGCGGGACGGCCATCGGCGCCGCCCTGAAATTCAGTGCCGACCAGTTCGACCTGCTGCCGTTTCCAACCGCGCGGAAGGTCATTGATGTTTCCGGCGATGGCAGCAACACGCACCTGCCCGACGTTTCGGAAATGCGCGACGCGGCCATTGCCCGTGGCATCACCATCAATGGCCTGCCCATCCTCAGCCGCGAAGACGGGATGGAGAAGTACTATCGCAACAGGGTGATCGGCGGGCCGGGATCATTCCTGGAGATCGCGGTCGATTACGACTCCTTCCCTGCTGCCATGCTGCGCAAGCTGCTGCGCGAGATCAGAAGCGACCCGCTCGTGTCGATCCTGCAGCAACGATGACCTGCTCTGACAAGGACCAATTCACCGATGAAATCGCCAACAACCATGCGCGTGGTGCGGCCCACCGATGACCTGGGACCGATTCGCCGGTTCTACGTCGATGCCCTGCAGCTCTCCGTCATCTACAGCTTCGAAGGCCATGATGGCTTTGACGGGTTGATTGTCGGCATACCGGGGGCGGACCATCATCTGGCCTTCACCCGCAAGCATGGGTTCATGGCGGGGCAGGCCGCATCCGCCGAGAATCTGCTGGTCTTCTATCTGGATGATCATGCCGAATGGGAAAGCGCCACACAGCGCATGCGCGACCATGGCTTCCAGCCCGTGGAACCGCACAACCCCTATTGGCTGGCCAATGGCGAAACATTCGCGGATGCGGACGGATATCGTGTCGTCCTGCAGAACAGCGCGCCGTGACAGGCAACACCGTTCTGCGGATGACAGGATGGGTCAGTCGATGGCCCGGACGATCTGCTCACAGCAGGTCTTGGCGTCCGCAAACAGCATCATCGTGTTGTCGGCATAGAACAGGTTGTTGTCGATGCCCGCGTAGCCCGGGCTGAGCGATCGCTTCACGAACAGCACGGTCTTGGCCTTGTCCACGTCCAGAATCGGCATGCCGTAGATGGAGCTTTGCGGATCGTCGCGCGCAGCAGGGTTGGTCACATCGTTGGCACCGATGACGAAAGCCACATCGGCAGTCTGGAAGGATGAATTGACCTCCTCCAGCTCGAACACCTCATCATAAGGCACGTTGGCTTCGGCCAGCAGCACGTTCATGTGGCCCGGCATCCGACCGGCAACGGGATGAATCGCGTAGACGACTTCCACGCCCTCTTCCTTCAGCTTGTCAGCCATTTCACGCAGCGCATGCTGCGCCTGGGCGACGGCCATACCATAGCCCGGCACGATGACCACCTTGCCCGCGTTCTTCATGATGAAGGCTGCGTCGTCCGCCGATCCGGCCTTCACCGGGCGGTCGCTGCGGATCGCATCGGCTGCACCGGCATCGCCACCAAAGCCACCAAGGATGACGTTGAAGAACGACCGGTTCATGCCCTTGCACATGATGTAACTCAGGATCGCACCGGAAGAACCGACCAGCGCACCAACGATGATCAGCGCCGTATTCTCCAGCGTGAAGCCGATGCCTGCCGCCGCCCAGCCGGAATAGCTGTTCAGCATGGACACGACGACCGGCATGTCGGCGCCGCCGATGGGGATGATCAGCAGGAAGCCGATCACCAGCGCCAGGATGGTCATGATCCAGAACCAGGTCGGATCGACGTCGATGCAGAACATCACGATGGACGCGACGATCAGCAGCCCCAGCAACGCATTCAGCGGATGCTGCGCCGGAAACGTGATCGGGTTGCCTGTCATCAGTTCCTGCAGCTTGGCAAAGGCGATGATGGAGCCGGAGAAGGTAATGGCACCAATGACCACGCCCAGCGCCATCTCGATGCGGCTGCCGAGCTTCAGTTCACCGGCTGCATTCAGGATCCCGTATGGCTCCGGATTGTAGAACGCAGCGGCGGCGACCAGCACGGCGGCGAGGCCGACCAGGCTGTGGAAGGCCGCGACCAGCTGCGGCATGGCCGTCATCGGGATCTTGCGCGCGATGAACGTGCCGATACCGCCACCGATGATCAGTGCGACGATGATCCAGACATAGGACGTGACGGCAGGACTGACGATGGTGGTCAGCACGGCGATGGTCATGCCGACCATGCCGAAGACATTGCCCCGACGACTGGACTCAGGTGACGAAAGCCCCCTCAGCGCCATGATGAAGAGGATGCCTGAAACCAGATAGGCGATTGCGGTCAGGTTGGCCGACATGCCCGGTTGCTCCTACTTCTTCTTTTTGTACATGCCCAGCATCCGCTGGGTGACGACGAAGCCGCCAAAGATATTCACCGAGGCCAGGATCACCGCGAAGAAACCCATGACCTTTGCGGCCATGGACCCATCGCCACCGATATCAGGGCCGACGGCCAGCAGGGCACCGACCACAATCACCGAACTGATGGCATTGGTAACCGACATCAGCGGCGTGTGCAGGGCGGGTGTCACCGACCAGACCACGTAGTAACCGACGAAAATGGCGAGCACGAAGATCGCCAGACGGAAGACAAACGGATCAACGACTTCCATGATCAGCCCTCACCCTTCAATTGCGGATGCACCACCTGACCGTCGCGCGTCAGCAGCGTTCCAGTCACGGTCTCATCTGCCCAGTCGATCTTCAGTTCACCGGAATCCTTGTCGAAGTGCGGCGACAGGAAGTTCCAGAGATTCTTGGCGAACAGTTGCGACGCATCTGCTGCCACCCGGCTGGCCACGTTCAGGTGCGCGACGATTGTCACGCCGTGTTCCACGGTGACTTCGCCCGGCGTCGACAGTTCACAGTTGCCACCCATTTCTGCCGCCAGATCGACAATCACCGATCCGGCGCGCATGGACTTCACATGATCCGCCGTGATCAGGATCGGGGCCTTGCGGCCCGGAATCAGCGCGGTGGTGATCGCGATGTCGGTCTTTTCCAGCGCCTTGGCCGTCATTTCAGCCTGCCTGGCCTTGTAGGCGTCGGACATTTCCCTGGCGTAG
Source organism: Minwuia sp. (assembly GCA_029210175.1). Lineage (GTDB taxonomy): Bacteria > Pseudomonadota > Alphaproteobacteria > Minwuiales > Minwuiaceae > Minwuia. The sequence goes on from JARGPL010000036.1 coordinate 28,551, forward strand.
CCGCCTTCGCCATCGCCGGATTCCTCGATGTCCGGGGCAACGAACTTCGCGCCCAGGCTCATCACCTGTTCCCGGGTGGCCGGTCGCACATCCGTGGCGGACACGATCGCGCCCAGCCTGCGGGCGGTCGCGATGGCCTGCAGCCCGGCAACGCCGGCACCAAAGATGAAGACCCGCGCCGGGGCGACCGTGCCCGCAGCCGTCATCATCATGGGCATGGCCCGGGGGAAGTATTCATTGGCGTCCAGCACGGCCTTGTAGCCCGCCAGATTGGACTGGGATGACAGGATGTCCATGGACTGCGCCCGGGTGATGCGGGGCATCAGTTCCATCGCAAAGGCGACAATGCCCCTGGACGCGTAATCCCTGACCTGGTCGGCATTCTGCACGGCATCGAGCCCGGCAACCAGCACGGCACCGGATTTCAGCATCGCAGCCTCATCCGTTCCGTCGGCTGCCGTCATGGGTCTGCGGACCTTCAACACCAGATCGGCGTCACCGACTGCACCAGCCGCGTCAGACGCGATTTCCGCACCCGCCGCCTGAAACAGCTCATCGGTCAGTCCACATGATGTGCCCGCACCGGTCTCCACGACCACTTTCGCGCCGAGACCGGTGAACTTCTTGACCGTTTCCGGAGAAACGGCAACGCGCCGCTCCAACGGGCGGCGTTCTTTCGGTATACCGATTTTCATGCTGTTCGAACGCCCCGTTCGCCTAAGACCAACCTGGCACATGCCAGAGAAGTGCAGGGTTCTTTGCCCGGATCGGCCCCTGCAGACTTGATATTCCGCGCCTTTAGCAGGCGGCGTGCATCAACTCAGACCAGGAACAGCGCCATGCCGGCAAGCACGATCACCGAAGCGATGATGGTAAATTTGCTGAGCGTGACAAAGGCCGAATACATGCCCTTGTGCTGGCTGATATCCATGGAACCCGGTTCGTGCTGCATCGTCTGCCCCCTTGCAACAAACGTCATGCGCCTGATCGGTGAAGAACGATCCCGGCGCGACTCACATTACTGCGCCACCTGACGCGGCGCGCACCATAAAGAACTCGACAACCGGCGGCAATCATTCAACAGAGGCAAAAAACCGATCAGTGAAATCAGGTCGCCTGCCCCCAAACGAGGCGCAGGCTATCGCCCCTTACTTGCTTGTGGCGCGGAATACGCCGTCCCAGTCAGCAGGCGGAGGATTCTCCCGATATTCCTCCAGCCGTTCGGTGTAGAGGTCCCAGAGCACATCCATATCGGGGCGCAATGCGATGCATTTCTGCAGGTGCGCCCAGCTTTCCTCGAACTGCATGCCCTTGTATGTGGCCAGCATTGCCTCGGTCTCATCCCGCAGCGCCTGATACTCGGGCCTTGCCGCTTCGTCCGGACCGCCCATCATGGTGAAGATGCGCACGGCCTCGTCCTTGCCCTTGACCGCGATCAGATCAAGCTCGAGGATCGCGTAATCCGGCACGGATTCCGCCGTGATCTCGCCGATGATGTTGGTCACGCCATAGGACTTCGACTGGCCTTCAAGCCGCGCGCCCAGGTTCACCGCGTCACCCAGCACCGAATAGTCAAAGCGCTGCTGCGAGCCCATGTTGCCGACCACACATTCGCCGGTGTTGACACCGATACCGATGCGGATCGGGATGAAGGGGCGTCCCTCCTCCTCCGCTTCGATCTTCAGCTGATCGTTCACCCGTATCAGATCGGTCTGCATCGTCAGGGCGGATTCACAGGCATGACGGGGGTGTTCATCATCCGACAAGGGCGCATTCCAGAACGCCATGATGCAATCGCCCATGTATTTGTCGATGGTGCCGTGGTTGGCCATGATGATGTCGGTCATCGGCGTCAGGAACTTGTTGATCAGCCGGGTCAGGCCCTGAGGATCACCCTTGAAGCTTTCCGAGATCGGCGTGAAACCACGAATGTCGCAGAACAGGAACGTCATGTTCTTGGTCTCGCCACCCAGCACCAGGCGATCCGGATCCTCGGCCAGCTGTTCCACCAGCGCCGGTGACAGGTACTGCGCAAATGCGCCACGCACCTGTTTCTTCTGCGCCTGTTCGCGGGCGAACTTCTGGTACACCAGCAGCACGAACAGGAAGAACAGCGCCACCACAGGCGTCAGACCATCCACCAGAAGCGACTCGAACTTGAACAGATACCAGCTCCCCCCCAGCAGCAGCAGGCTGAACGGCACGAAGAACACGATCGTCGTGACCGCCGAAAGATAGGGCACGAGGGAAATCAGGATGACGCCGGCGACCAGCACGACAGCCAGTTCGATGGCGTTGGAAACCGAGGGCCGGATCAGGTAAGCCTCGTTCTCGATCATGTCGATGATGTTGGAATGGACCTCCACCCCCGGAATCGCGCCGACCAGCGGCGTTGCCCGAATATCCTTCAGTCCCTCTGCCGACGTGCCGACCAGCACGTACTTGTCTTTGATCTTGCCGAACAGTTCCTGCACCTTTGCCTGATCGGACGGGTCGATCTTCACGATGTCGGACGCGGAGACATAGATATCGGGGTTATGGGCCTGAAACCGGGGCCAGATGATGCCGTTCTCGTTCGTCGGAATGACGAGTTTCTTGTCCTCCCGCAGCTTTGATCGCATCCGGATGGAGGCTATGCCCGAATTCTTGTCCGCCTTGGAGATGATGATGCCCTTGGAGCCATGGACCAGCCGGATCAGTTCGATGCCCAGACTGACGTAGACTTCCTGGTTCTTCGGGTCATTCGGTGGACCGACACGGGTCAGTGAGGGAACGCGACGCACGACGCCATCAGTGCTGGGATCGGTGTTGAAGATGCCGAAACCGGGTGCCGCCTCCTGAAGCAGCGGATTGTTCTCGATCAATTCAGGGTACAGGGGCAGCCACGTCTTGCCGGGGCCGTTCTCCTCCAGAATGCGCGCGCCACGCGGCAGCTTTCGATCCTTGCCCTCGACCTTCTCGAACGTCGTGGTTCCGCCAAGCACCGTGACACTCTGCTTCAGCACTGCAGCAAGCTGGGCATCGGTATTGGGCAGCGTCTTGAGCGCGGCCGCGATCTCCGGCGGCAACTGCGCGTTCTGCTGGCTGTATATCGTCGGCGAAAGCCGGTCGAACTCGGGGAAGGTGATATCGAAGGCGATGCCCTTGGCGCCAAGCTGGCTGAGCACCTGAATCATGACGGCGATCTGATAGCGTGACCATGGCCACTGGCCAATGGCCGCAAGGCTCTTCTCGTCAATGTCGATAATGGCGGTGTGTCGCACCGGAGGCACGTAGCCATCGAATTTCTGGAACTGATCGAACCAGACGTTTTCCCGCACGAAGCGCGTGACATCGGGGTCCTCGACCCTGACCCACAGCAAGGCGGCCAGCACGATGAACGCGATCCAGCGCTGTCCGAAGAACTTCCCCAGCTTTCTCATCATGACCTTATCGCCCCCCTAAGGCGATTGGTGGCCGCGGCGCCCCCCCCGGACGTCGTGACCTAATCGATGTTCACCCGGTGGGCGAAATTCTCTCCGTCAGAAATGACGATCTGCCGGTAGCCGAGCATCTTTGCCAGATCGAAGAAGGTGAAGAGGTCTTCCACCTTCAACTCCCGGAACAACGGCGTGCCACGTGCGGTCGCCGTCAGTTGCGCCAGCAGCGCACGCGCCTGGTAGATCGTGCGAAAACCGCTGTCACCGGTCGAAACGATGATCAGTTTTTCCGCCTCCGCCCCCTTCGCGAAGACAACGAATGTCGGCCAGTACGGGCGGGCAAGCTGCTCACCCGTCAGACCGGTTATGAACCCCAGCCGCTTGGCACGATCGGCATTCACCAGCGTCTCTGCACGGCTGACGTAACTCTCCTCCGTCACCGGGCCCGGATAGTAATAGCCCTCATGCCGATCAGCCTGTCCCTGCGCGTGCACCGCAGGGACCACGAACACCAGCGCTGCAGCAAGCATGGCGACGAAACGTAAACGCATTGTTTTCATCCTAAGATGATCACCCGCCAACCGATCCCGCGCAAGCGTTGACGGTCACTGGTGTGACGCCGAACCGGCGCTATACTCCGGCCAGCCTGACAGGTCTTGTCGGGTCACGGGGTTTGAGGGGACACCGCATGGCTTTCGAGCGGATTGCATTCAGTTCGGCACCGACACCAGGTGCCGAAGAGGCCATTGACGCGCTCAGGAAGCGCTATGGCGACACGCATATCGATGACGCGGACGTGGTCGTGGCGCTCGGCGGCGATGGCTTCATGTTGCAGGCCATGCACAATTTCATGCACCGCGACATCCCGATCTACGGCATGAACCGCGGCACCATCGGCTTCCTGATGAACCAGTATGCGGAAGACGACCTGCTGGAACGTCTGGATACGGCCACGATGGCCCAGATTCATCCTTTGCGGATGGTCGCAATTCCCGAATCCGGCGGACGCCAGGAAACCCTGGCCATCAATGAGGTATCGCTGCTGCGCCAGACGCGTCAGGCCGCGAAGATCCGCATCGAGATCGATGGACGCGTGCGGATGGATGAACTGATCTGCGACGGCGTGCTGCTGTCCACGCCCGCTGGCAGCACGGCCTACAATCTTTCCGCACACGGCCCGATCCTGCCCCTGACCGCCGGTGTCCTGGCCATGACGCCGATCAGCGCCTTCCGACCCCGGCGCTGGCGCGGTGCCCTGCTGCCGCGCGGAACGGAAGTGACCTTTCACGTAAGGGAAGTCTTCAAGCGCCCTGTCAGTGCCGTTGCGGACACGTTTGAAGTCCGTCACGTCAAGGAAGTGCACGTCAGTGAGGCGCTGGACGTCACCATGCGGCTACTCTTCGACCCGGAACACAGCCTGGAAGAGCGCATTCTGAACGAACAGTTCGTCCCCTGATGGCTGCCGCGGTGACGCCGGAGCGGATTGCGCATGCGCTGCGCTATCCGTTCGATGCACCCCACCGGTCCTATCACTTCAGCAAGGGCCAGATGCGGGCGGCAGAACCTTTCGAGCCGGCGGCGCGTCATGCCGTCGTGGCATCCGGGTCGAACGGTGCCCCGGATCGATTGCGCGAGAAATTCGCCGATACGCATGACGTGCCGGTCACCTATGGCACGCTGCACGATCTGGTGCCCGTCTTCGCGGCGCGAGTGACCGGATATGGCTCCATTCCGGCAACCCTTGCCGTCGTCCCCGGTGCACGGGCGGGGGTGCATGTCACCTGGCTGACGGACGACCAGTTGGAGATCATGCATCGGACAGAGTCCTTGGGCACGGGCTATGCCTATTGTCGGCTCGACGGATTTGCGTTCGAACCGACCGGCGCACACCCCCAGGCCCCGCTGCATGCCTATATCAGCATGCATGGCGCACTGGTGTCGGAAAGCGGCTTCATGCCCCTCGCCGACATCTCCCAGGCCGCCGCCCAACGCCATGTCATGGCCAGCATGCAGTTCGAAGGCGACGTGGAGTCCTTCGTGACCGCCAACCTGTCGGACCTTGCGCATCGCGGCGCGGCGAACCTGGCCGCCGCAGCCGCCGGATCGACGTTGACCGACCCCCGGCTGGTCCGTATTGCCTGACCTGTCAGCAGGTTGGCGGAAATCCAGGGTCAATCGGGGCGTGTGCAAATAATACCGCATGCAGATGCCATTGTTTGCAAAGCAGTTTTTTCCCTTGACGTGCAGTTTTCCGCTCTCTAGAAGCGCGAACTTCGAGACACGTTTTATCGGGAACCGGGACGGCCCGGGACTCCTGCGAGAGGCAGAACATCATGAAAACCTATTCTGCCACACCGGCTGATATCGAGAAGAAGTGGATTCTGATCGACGCCGAGGGTGTGGTCCTGGGTCGTATGGCGACCTTCATTGCGAACCGCCTGCGCGGCAAGCACAAGCCCGGCTTCACGCCGCACATGGATGATGGCGACTACGTCATCGTCATCAATGCGGACAAGGTCGTCCTGACCGGCGACAAGAAGCAGGACAAGATCTACTACTGGCACACCGGTTATCCGGGCGGCATCAAGCAGCGCACGGCCCGCGAGATCCTGGAAGGCAAGTTTCCGGAGCGTGTGGTTGAAAAGGCCGTGGAACGCATGATCCCGAAGGGGCCGCTGGGTCGCCAGCAGTTCAAGAACCTGCGTGTCTACGCCAGTTCCGAACATCCCCATGCCGGGGCGCAGCCGGAGGTCATCGACCTCAAGCCGCTCAACAGCAAGAACACGAGGTAGTCCGCATCATGTCCGAAGAACAGAACACTGTCGGCGACCTGTCCGACCTCGGCGATGCGATGGGTGTCGTTCCCGAAGAGGTTCAGGCACCGGTTGAACCGCAGATCGATGCCCTTGGCCGTTCCTACGCCACCGGCAAGCGCAAGAACGCCATTGCCCGCGTCTGGATCAAGCCCGGCTCCGGCCGTTTCAGCGTCAATGGCCGCGAACTGGACATCTACTTCGCCCGTCCGGTGCTGCGTCAGATCGTTTCCCAGCCGTTCCACGTCGCCAACCGCGACAACCAGTTCGACGTCTTCGCGACCGTCACTGGTGGCGGCCTGTCGGGTCAGGCCGGTGCGGTACGCCACGGCATCTCCAAGGCACTGACCTACTACGAACCGGGCCTGCGCCCCGTTCTGAAGAAGGGCGGGTTCCTGACCCGTGACAGCCGCGTGGTGGAACGCAAGAAGTACGGCAAGGCCAAGGCCCGCCGGAGCTTCCAGTTCTCCAAGCGGTAAGTCGCACAGGCGCTTCTGCGCCGCGGAAGACCAGAGTTCGGAAAAGGCGCTGCCCCACGGGGTGGCGCCTTTTTCGTTGTGCGCATCAGCCGCTGCAGCGTTTGCCAGAAACGCGGCACGCAGGTGCGCCCCTACGCCTCCAGGGCCAACTTCACCACATCCGCATCCCTGCTCGATGAAGGTCGCATCCGCTGAGCCCGGGCAGATTGATGGGTGCAATGCAGATTCAGGAATGCTGCATCTGGCAGGACCTGTGCTAGTCTAATGCAGATGAATTATACTGAAGGCTGAAGAAGTAACTGGAGGAAACGACAATGACGATGCAACGTCCCGCGGTAACCTATCAGGATCACTGGAAGACTGAAGGCTACGACCACATCACGGTCACGCCCCTGAACCCTGTTGTCGGGGCGGTCGTTGAAGGCTTTGACCTGTCGAAGCCCTTCGTCGATGAGCAGGTAGCCGAAGTGAAGCGTGCTTTTCTGGCGCATCACGTGCTGGCCTTTCATGACCAGAACATCAGTGAAGCACAGCACAAGGCCTTTGGTGCCCTGTTCGGCGAGTTGCATGTTCATCCGCTGAAGCACGATGCGGCCAACGACCGGGGCGGTGATCCGGCCATCCTGGACATCAAGACCACCGCGAACTCCAAGTATACCGCTGGCGGGGCATGGCATGCCGACGTGACGTGCGATGAACGGCCACCGTCGATTTCCATGCTGCTGATCCGTCAGATTCCGGAAGTCGGTTGTGGCGGGGACACCTGTTTCGCCAACATGTATCGCGCCTTCGAAACCCTGTCGGAGACCATGCAGGAATTTCTGCGCGGCCTGACGGCGGTGCACGACGGTGCCATACCCTATGTCGGTGCCTACAACACGACGCCGCCCGAAGGGGGCTATCCGCGCCATGAACATCCGGTGGTGGTACGTCACCCCGAAACGGGCCGGGAAGTGCTGTACGTCAATCCGGGCTTCACGTCCCACATCAAGGGCCTGACAAAGTTCGAGAGCGAGTCCCTGCTGGCCATGCTGTACCACCACGTGGAAAAGCGGCTCGATATCCAGTGCCGGGTCAGCTATCGGCCCAACACCCTGGTGATGTGGGACAACCGGTGCCTGCAGCATCAGGCCGCCTGGGACTATTTTCCCTACAGCCGATCCGGCGGTCGGGTGTCGATCATCGGTCACCGGCCAACCCGCGACATCTGAAAACGGGCCGGTTGCGGAGATGGATCTTCCGGTGGCCTTCAGTCGGCGAACTGGACCGCCCCCAGGAACATGTCGACATTCTCCCCATCGCGCGCCAGGGGCAGCAACAGCCTGCGGTAATTGATCGGTACCGGGTCATCTTCCGCCATCAGGGCTGACGTGATCGTCAGGACAGGTTTCCTTTCCTGCATGACGTAGCGGTAGTCCTTGGCGGGCGTTGACCAGTCAGCGCCGGGATAGGCCTCCCCCACATCCATCCCCGTTGCGTCGAAACCCACGTGTTCCACGATGCCCGTGCCGACCAGCCGGTAGCGATAGGAATCCGGCCCCACGACATCCACGAGCAGAAGCCACGGCAGCAGAGGAATCATGTCCGCCGGCGCAATATCGGTACGGGAGGGCAGTCGACCATGATCGGCGAACCGTCGCCAGTAACGCAGCAGACGCAGCAGTATGGCACTGCCCATGGCGCTTTCGTCCGGGTCCTTGAAGACCTGCGTTTCCAATGTCACGTCACCTGATGTTCACAATCGCCCGGTATCGTCAGGGCGACGGCAGTTCCTTGTCAAATCAACGCCTTTGACGGTTGTAAGGTGAATTCAGCAGGGTTCGGGGCGCTGGCTGACACACCTTGGAAATTCAGGTTGCAGATTTCGCCGCTTGAAACAATATATCATTTCGCTATATATCGGCTCGAGTTTGCGAAAACATCATCAATCCTTGCTCGATCCGAGAACGGCAATCAATGGACATCCGAACACTTTGCCTGGGCATCCTGACGCTGCGGGATGCGACGGGATACGAGATCAAGAAGGTCTTCGAGGATGAGCTCAGCCATTTCTACGAGGCGAGTTTTGGCTCCATCTATCCGGCCCTGAACCGCATGACGGATGACGGCTGGATCATCGGCAAGGCCGAGGCCCAGGATGGTCGCCCGGACAAGAAGGTCTATTCCATCACCTCCGCCGGACGCATGGCATTCATGGACGCGCTGGACAAGAAGCCCCGCAAGGACCGGATCCGTTCCGAGTTCCTGGCGATGATGATGTTTTCCGACCTGATGACGCCTTCGCGTATCGCGCATCTGATCGACGAGCGGCTGAAGGGCCTGGCAACCAAGATTGCCGAACTGGAAGACTGCCCCGATGACAGAGGCAATGGCGAAGTCAGCCGGTTCCTGAGGGGGTTTGGCCATGCCATGTACGTGGCGGAGCAGAATTACCTGGAAGAAAACAGACACCTCGTTGAGGCACAGGCCCTGATGGCCCATGCGGCAGCCGACTGAACCCACGGCCGGGAGAAGAGCACGTGAACCGTTCCATCATCATCGCGATCATCATTGCCGTTGCAGCGGTCGGGTGGCTTTTGACCGGAGTCCTCGGCGGCGACGATGCCGGTGGGCGCGATGCAGCCAGCGCGTCCGAGAGCACGACGATCACCGAAACGGTGTCGTCCACCGCTTCCGGCACCGCCGTCGCCGACGCGGGTGCGCCTGCCGCAACGCCAAAGCATTCCCCGCGCAAGGCCAGTGTCCGCACCCGCATCAGTGAGGCCAAGCCCCATGCGGTGCAGATCACGGTGCGCGGCCGCACGGAATCTGTTCGCACGGTCGAGGTGCGTGCCCAGACCCAGGGCCGCGTCGAGCGCATATTCCGCAAGAAAGGTGACCGGGTGAAGGCCGGAGACCCGATCCTGCGACTTGCCAAGGGTGACCGCGACGCACGCCTGTCGGAGACCGAGGCACTGATCAAGCAGCGCGAGATCGAATTCGATGCGGATCGCAAGCTGAATGAGAAGGGCTACCGTGCCGACACGCAGGTCGCCGCCGGTGCCGCCGCACTGGATGCCGCGAAGGCGGCGCGGATGAGCATGGAAGTCGATATTGCCTATCTGACCGTGCGCGCACCTTTCGACGGCGTCATCTCGCTGAAGCCCGCGCAGCTGGGTGCGTTCCTGAAAGTTGGCGATCACGTGGCCACCATCGTCGATCAGGACCCCATCCTCGCCATCGGCAATATCTCGGAGCGTGAGATCGGCCAGATCGAGATCGGATCCCCTGCCGAGGTCATCCTGATCGACGGGCGGAAGGTATCGGGCAAGGTGCGCTTCATCTCTCCCGTTGCCGAGTCCGCGACACGTACGTTCCGCACCGAGATCGAGATCGACAATGCGGCGCGCGATATTCGCGACGGTATCACCGCCGAGATTCATCTGGAGGCAGGCAGTGTGCCCGCCCACTTCCTCACGCCCGCCATCCTGACCCTGAACGACGGAGGTGCCATCGGGGTACGTACCGTTGACCGTAATCGTCAGGTGTCCTTCGTACCGGTCAGCATCATCGCCGACAGCACCGACGGTGTCTGGGTCAGTGGTCTGCCGGACCAGGTGCAGATCATCACGGTCGGCCAGGAATTCGTGCGCGAGGGCCAGGTCGTCGAAGTGTCGCTGATCGACTGAAGCAGCCCGTGCCGAGCTTGAACTGTGGAAGCGTCCTGACGGACAAATGGAGTAGACAGCCATGATGAGCGCCATCATTGATGCCGCGATCAGCCGGGCCCGCACCGTCGTTGCGACCCTTGTCCTGATCCTGCTTGCGGGCGCGGCGGCCTACAATGCCATCCCGAAGGAATCCGATCCGGACATCAACATCCCGATCATCTATGTCTCCATGACGCATGACGGCATCTCGCCGGAAGATGCGGCACGCCTGCTGGTGCGCCCCATGGAACAGGAACTTCAGGGCGTCGACGGCGTCAAGGAGATGCGCTCCATCGCGGCGGACGGTTTCGGTTCGGTGATTCTGGAGTTCGATGCCGGCTTCGATGCCGACCAGGCCCTCACCGACGTGCGCGAGAAGGTCGACACCGCGAAGTCGGAACTGCCTGACGACACGGACGAGCCCAAGGTTGAAGAGGTGAATTTCAGCCTGTTCCCCGTCATTGTCGTGACGCTTTCCGGCGATGTGCCGGAACGTGCGCTCTATCGCGTCGCCCGTGAACTGAAGGATGAAATCGAAGGCATCACCACGGTGCTGGAAGTTGACATGGCCGGCGACCGAGAGGAATTGCTGGAGGTCGTGCTCGACCCGGCCAAGCTGGAAAGCTACCAGATCGATCAGGCACAGCTGATCCAGACCATGACCCTGAACAACCGTCTGGTTGCCGCGGGTGCCATGGACACCGGCGAAGGACGCTTCGCGATCAAGGTCCCTGCCCTGTTCAAGACAGCCCATGATGTGCTCAGCCTGCCAATCAAGACCGACGGCGATGCCGTGGTCACCCTGGCCGATGTCACCACCGTGCGCCGCACGTTCAAGGACGCCGAGAACTATGCCCGCCTGAACGGTCGCACTGCCGTGGCGCTGGAGGTCAAGAAGCGGCTTGGCGCCAACATCATCGATACCATCGACAACGTCCGCACACTGGTCACGGAACAATCGGCGCGCTGGCCAGCAGGGATCGAGGTCTCGTTCAGTCAGGACAAGTCGAACGACATCCGCAACATGCTGCAGGATCTGCAGAACAACGTCATCAGCGCCATCCTGCTGGTCATGATCGTGGTGGTTGCTGCGCTTGGCCTGCGCAGTGCGCTGCTGGTCGGTGTGGCCATTCCCGGATCGTTCCTGATCGGCATCCTCTACCTGTTCCTGTTCGGGTTCACGATCAACATCGTCGTGCTGTTCGCGCTTATCCTGGCCGTCGGCATGCTGGTGGACGGGGCGATCGTGGTGACGGAGTTCGCGGACCGCAAGATGGCGGAGGGCGAACCGAAGAAGGTCGCCTACGCCATGGCCGCCAAGCGCATGGCCTGGCCCATCATCGCATCCACGGCAACCACGCTGGCAGCCTTCATGCCGCTGCTGTTCTGGCCCGGCGTCGTGGGCGAGTTCATGCAGTTCCTGCCGCTGACACTGATCACGACCCTTTCCGGGTCGTTGCTGATGGCCCTGATCTTCATCCCGACGCTCGGATCGATCTTCGGCAAGACCACAGCCGGGGCCAACAATAACCTGGCGGCGGCGGAGAACGGGCCGATCACGGCCATCCGTGGCCTTACCGGCACCTATGCGCGGTTCCTCAACGGCGTCATGCGCCGCCCGGTGCTCTGGCCATTCGTGATCATGATGATCTCCATTGCCAGCCTCATTGGCGTGAACGCGGCCTATGGCGTGTTCGGCAAGGGCGTCGAATTCTTCCCCGACGTCGAGCCGGAGCGGGCGCTGGTCTATGTCCACGCCCGCGGCAACCTGGCCGTCAAGGAACAGGACGTCCTGGTGCGTGAAGTCGAGAAGCGTGTGCTGGAATTCGACGACTTCTCGACCGTCTACACCCGGTCGGGCAACCGTGCGCAGGATGGCAATGACATCTCGGAAGACGTCATCGGCATCATCACGCTGGAGTTCAAGGACTGGCTGGAACGCCGCCCTGCCGACGTCGTGCTGCCGCAGGTCCGCGAGGCGACGGCAGACCTTGCGGGTATCGAGGTCGAAACCCGCAAGGAGGAGAACGGCCCGCCCACCGGCAAGGACGTGCAGGTTCAGATCACGTCGCTGTTTGCCGAAAAGCTGCCAGCGGTCGCGCAGAAGGTACGTACGTATCTTGAGGAGGAAGTCGACGGCTTGCGTGACATCGAGGATTCACGATCCCTGCCCGGGATCCAGTGGGAACTGCAGGTGGATCGCGCCCAGGCCGGTCGCTTCGGCACGGATGTGGCCGCCATCGGGGCCATGGTCCAGTTCGTCACCAATGGTGTGAAGGTCGATGACTACCGGCCTGATGACACCGATGAGGAAGTCGATATTCGCGTGCGCTTCCCCGAGGAATACCGGACCCTGGATCAGCTGGACGACCTGCGCATCAACACCCCCAACGGCCTCGTTCCCCTGTCGAATTTCGTCACCCGCACCGCACAGCCCAAGGTCGGCAAGATCGAACGGGTGGACGGCAACTACAAGCTGGTGGTTCGCGCCAACGTGACCGAGGGCGTGCTGGTTGATGACAAGGTGACGGAGATCAAGGCCTGGCTGTCCCGGCAGACGTTCGACAAGGAAGTCGATATCGCCTTCAAGGGGCAGGATGAGGAGCAGGCTGCCGCTGTCGCTTTCCTGATGAATGCATTCATCATTGCCCTGTTCGTCATGGGCATCATTCTGGTCACCCAGTTCAACAGCTTCTATCAGGCGTTCCTGATCCTGACGGCCGTCATCATGTCCACCATTGGTGTCATGATCGGCCTGCTGGTGATGGGGCAGCCGTTCGGTATCGTCATGACAGGTGTCGGCATCATTTCGCTGGCCGGAATCGTGGTGAACAACAACATTGTCCTGATCGATACCTACGCCTATCTGGCGCGCCAGGGCATGGATCCGCTGGAAGCCATTGTCCGCACCGGTGCGCAGCGTCTGCGCCCGGTCCTGCTGACCACGGTCACCACCATATGCGGGCTGATGCCCATGGTGTTCCAGGCCAACATCGACTTCTTCAGTCGCGAGATCACCATGGGTGCCCCGTCGACACAGTGGTGGGTACAGCTCGCCAGCGCCGTCGCCTTCGGTCTCGGTTTCGCAACCCTGCTGACCCTGATCGTGACGCCGTCCATGCTGGCCCTTGGTGTCGCCACAGGCCGGGCGATGCCCTGGAACCGCCGCAAGCAGAAAGCCGAGGCAGAACAGGCCGAGAAGCAGAAGCAGCAGGCGGATGACACCTACGGTGGCGACGTCGTCCCTGCGGAATGATCAGAGAGACGTTCCGGCAGGGATCGGTCGACCGTTGAGCATGTCAGCGGCATTGACCGGTCCCTTGCCCGCCCGCTGAAGCCGGGTCAGGCGCAGCCGTCCCTGCCCGCACTGGACGCCCAGCGCGTCATCCACAGTGGTGCCGGGGGCGACCCCGGCATCTGTATCCTGGCCGTCCAGCAGGTGTGCGGCATGGACCTTCACCCGGTGTCCATCCAGTTCGAACCAGGCACCGGGGAACGGGGTCAACGCGCGGATCAGCCGCTCGATCATTGCAGCATCCTGCGACCAGTCGATGCGGGCTTCGGCCTTGTCGATCTTCGCGGCATAGGTCACGCCGTCCATCGGCTGCGCAGTCTCGCTGGCCGTACCCGCCGCAATCGCGGCGACCGCCGGGACGATCAGGTCAGCCCCCATTGTGGCCAGGCGATCGTGCAGGCTGACGGTCGTGTCATCGGCACTGATGGCTGTGGTATCCACCATCAGCATCGGCCCGGTATCCAGCCCCGCCTCCATCCGCATGATGGTTATGCCGCTTGTCGTGTCACCGGCCATGATGGCGCGGTGAATTGGCGCGGCACCGCGCCAGCGCGGCAGCAGCGACGCATGAATGTTGAAACAGCCCAGACGCGGTGCATCCAGGATGGCCTGGGGCAGGATCAGTCCGTAAGCCGCGACAACCGCCAGATCAGCCTCCAGACCAGCGAAGGCATCACGATCTGCCACATTCCTGAAATTCAGGGGTGAGCGTACGGGCAGCCCGAGCTCCTCCGCGGCCTGCTGTACCGGGCTCGGTCTGGGCTTCTTGCCCCGGCCCGCCGCCCGCGGCGGCTGGCAATAGACGCAGACAATCCGATGTCCGGCCTGGTGCAACGCGCGCAAGGGCGCCACGGCGAAATCCGGCGTCCCCATGAAGATGATGCGCTGGGGTGCCGCGTTCTGGTCGGTCATTCAGCCCGTGGCCTGCAGCTTCTTCGCCTTCTTCAGGCGGCGCAGGATCATGTTGCGTTTCAGCGCAGAGATGTGATCCACGAACAGGATGCCCTCGAAATGATCCATCTCGTGCTGGATACAGGTCGACAGCAGACCATCCGCCTGCAGTTCCTGTTCAGCGCCATGCTGGTCGAGGTATTTCACCCGGATCGTCGCGGGCCGTTCCACATCGGCATACTGCTCGGGCAGCGACAGACAGCCTTCTTCATAGATGCGCAGGTCGTCCGATGTTTCAACGATCTCCGGATTGACCAGATACATCGGCTCCGCCGCCGCACCGTCATCGGAACAGTCGACCACCATGACGCGCTTCGCGACACCCACCTGGATGGCGGAAAGCCCGACGCCGGGCGCGTCGTACATGGTCGCAAGCAAGTCATCCATGAACTGCCGCAGGTCATCATCGACCTGATCAACGGGTTCGGAGCGGACTTTGAGCCGGGGATCCGGCGCCGTGATTATAGGAAGGATGGCCATGGCTCTGCGTGTCTGATGGGCGGGTGTCGTGGAGGTAGTCCCGCCCATCAATCACGTCAACCCCGACGCAGCGTCAAGCAAGGCAATGATGCGCCGCCATCAGAACCGTCCGGCCTGATAGTCCTGGAAAGCCTGCAAGATTTCCTCTCGCGTGTTCATGACGAAGGGGCCATGGCGGGCAACCTGTTCGCCGATCGGCTGCCCGGCGATGACAAGGAACCGGGCCGCAGCGCCTGACGCCGCGACAGCCAGATGATCACCATCGCCCAGCAATGCCATCTGACTGGTGCGGATCTCGGCACCGCCAATGCTCACCGTGCCGTCGTAGACATAGATGAAGGCGTTGTGCCCGGCAGGCAGCGCCTCATCCAGTTCCCGCCCGGCTTCAAGGTGCACATCCCAGTAGATCGGGTTCACGGCGATGTCGCGCACCGCGCCTGTCCGGCCTGCCAGATCACCGGCCACCAGCCGAACCCTGACGCCCTCCGACAGCTCGACCTCGGGAATGTCCTGCGGTTCGATGTCCTGATAACGTGGGGCTCGCATCTTCTGGGCCGCAGGCAGGTTGACCCAGAGCTGGAACCCCCACATCAGACCGTCTTCCTGTTCCGGCATCTCGGAATGCACGATTCCCCGCCCGGCGGTCATCCACTGCGCACCGCCAGGCTTCAGCAACCCGGAGTTGCCCTGATTGTCCTTGTGCCCCATGCGACCGGCCAGCATGTAGGTCACGGTCTCGAAACCGCGGTGCGGATGATCGGGGAAGCCGGCAATGTAATCGCTGGCATCATCGGAGCGAAACTCGTCCAGCAGCAGGAACGGATCGAAGAGTTGAAGCTCGTGACCACCCAGGCTGCGCTTCAGGCGCACCCCTGCTCCATCCTGGGCATCAACGCCTGGTATGATCTGAGTGACCGTGCGCGGGCTGCGCACGCCGCCTGTGGCCGCTGCGGTACCGCTGACCGACTTGTTCAGAACCGTTTCCATGTTCGTGGCTCCTGTTGCATTTGTTGACTCATTGCCTGCAGCAGAAGTGGCGTTGCGGCTTCCGACAATCAATTCGCTGCATGGAAACGCTGCGTTTCCATAATCTCGCTGCGCTGATGCGCAGTGGCGCGCGATTTGCTGTTGTCAGTGGTATCATGATGATAGCTTGCAAAATGCGAACTGCTTCCCGACGCCTGCTGGTCACCGGCGTGCTGATCGGCTGCATTTTGGGACTCGCCACCCTTTTGCCCGGTGTCGCCCATGCTGCGGAAAGCAAGGCAGACGCCTATCAGCAGGCGGTTTCCGCCTATCGGGCCGGGGAGCATGAAGCAGCCGTGGCGATCTGGCAAAAGCTGGCCGATGATGGCCATGTCGCGGCGCAGAACAACCTTGGCATGGCCTATCTCCACGGCAGGGGCGTCAAGGTCGATCGCGAGATGGCACACAGCCTGTTCAAGGCCGCAGCCAGCCATGACCGTCCATCCGCCCAGAACAATCTCGCCCTTACCTATCTGAGGGGCTGGGGCGTGGAGAAAGATGAGGCCGAGGCATTTCGCTGGTTCATGGCGGCGGCCGAGCAGGGGCACGTCAACGCCCAGAAAAACGTTGGCGTCATGCTGCTCAAGGGTCAGGGCGTGCCGAAGGATGAAGCGGCCGCGCGGGAGTGGTTCCTGCGTGGCGCGGAACAGGGTGAGCGCCGGTCCTTCTATTACCTCGGCCTGATCCATGCGCGCGGCATTGGTGTCGAGCGCGACTGGGCTGTGGCTGTGCCCTATTTCCGCGAAGGCGCGGCACGCGGTGACCCGGGGTCCTGTTTCATGCTCGCCGAGGCATTGGACGCGGGCAAGGGCTGCCAGGTTGATGACGACCAGGCGCTGAGCTGGTACCGCCGCGCCGCCGAACGTGGACATCTGCAGGCGCTGATGACCCTGGGCGAGATGTTCAGGGATGGCAGGCAGGTTACGCAGAACCCGGCCCGCGCCATCATGTGGTTTGAACTGGCGGAAGGCATGGGCCATCCCGGCGCTGCCGCCGCACTGGAAAAACTCACGGATCAGGCCAGCAAGAGCCAGATCGCACGAGCCGAAAACCTGCGCGAGAAGTTTCTGGACGGCCTGAAACCAGATGCGCGTGCCCTATTTGAGGACCTGTAGACATGAATGATCAGCGGATAAACGTTGTCGGCTTCGGCGCGATTCACAAGCGTTCGGTACGCATTGCCGGGCACCCGACCAGTATCTCGCTGGAGGATGTGTTCTGGAGCGCGCTGCGCGAAATCGCGGATGCACGGGGCCAGCGCCTCAGTGTACTGGTGGAGGATATCGACCGCAGCCGTGACACGGCCAACCTGTCGAGCGCCATCCGTATCTTTGTCATGCAGACGTTCCGCGATGCCGCCGGTGAACTGGCGACCATGCGCCAGGCCAGCTGATCAGGCGTCACGGGTCAGGTTCTGGCGCCCGGATCAGGTTCTGGCGGCAGGGCAATCAGCCGCGCGGGAAATCAAGTCCCATTTCCCGGTAACGCGCCGGGTCATCCAGCCAGCGTTCCCGAACCTTGACGAACAGAAACAGATGCACGGGACGCCCCAGCAGTTCCGATAGTTCCTCACGCGCGCTCTGTCCGATCTGCCGCATCGTGCGACCGCCCTTGCCCAGCACGATAGGTTTGTGGCCAGCGCGCGAGACATAGACGATCTGGTCGATGCGGACCGATCCGTCCTTTCGCTCCGTCCACTTCTCCGTCTCGACGGTCAGTGAATAGGGCAGTTCCTGGTGCAGACGCAGGAACAGCTTTTCCCGCGTGATCTCGGATGCGAGCAGGCGACTCGGCATTTCCGATACCTGGTCTTCCGGGTACAGCCAAGGACTTCCGGGCACCGCATCCGCCATGGCCTTGCGCAGATCGGCGACACCGTGGCCCTTCAGCGCCGAGATCATGAATATCTGGTCCACACAGGCATACGCATCCAGACGCGCCGCCAGTTCCAGCAGGGCTTCCTTGCGCACCAGGTCAACCTTGTTCAGGGCAACCCAGATCGGGCGACCACGCTGTTCAAGGCGTTTCAGGATCCGGTCGGTATCCTCTCCGATGCCGCGTTCCGCGTCGACCAGCAGAACCGTCCGGTCAGCTTCTTCCTGTCCCGCCCATGCCGCATCGACCATGGCCTTTTCCAGTCGGCGTTTCGGCATGAAGATGCCGGGCGTGTCGACCAGAATGATCTGGCTCCGCCCCTCCATCAGAATGCCGACAACCCGCGCACGTGTGGTCTGAACCTTGGGGGAGACAATGGACACCTTCTGCCCGACCAACTGGTTCAGCAGGGTGGACTTGCCGGCATTCGGCGCACCGACCAGAGCCACGAAGCCCGCCCGTGTCGCCATGTCATCGCCCGTAGACTGATCCACCACCGTCATGATCCCTGTATCTGTTGCAACAGCAACCGCGCGGCATTGCGCTCGGCTTCCTTCTTCGATGGTCCCTTGGCAGTCGCGGTACCAAGAACACATACCGCCTCGATCGTGAATATCGGCGCATGGTCAGGCCCGTCCGTCGCGATCACCGTATAGACCGGTGGCTCGGCACCCTGCGCGTGCGCCAGTTCCTGCACGGCTGTCTTCGGATCCCGCGGTGCCTGCTTCAGCCCGGCAACCCGATCATGCCAGAGGTTGCGCACAAAGCCCCGCGCGCATTCCAGCCCGCCTTCCAGATACAGCGCTGCGATGACCGCCTCGCAGGCATCCGCCAGGATGGCGGGCTTGGTCGCACCGCCGGTTCCACGTTCCGAATCCGCCATGATGAGGCACCGGTCGAGGCCAATTTCCAGCGCCACCTCCGCCAGGGTTTCCCGCCGCACGAGTTCGTTGTAGCGGCTGGCGATCCGCCCCACATCAGCCTTCGCATAGGTCTCGAAGAGCCATTCGGAAATCAACAGGCCCAGCACGCGGTCCCCGACGAACTCCAGCCGTTCGTAATCGCCCCGGCCCTTCCGGCCCCTGGTCAGCGCAGAGGGATGGGTCAGAGCGAGATTGAGGAGGGCAATGTCGCGGAACTCATGACCGAGAAGCCCCTGCAGGGTCGTCAGTTCGGTTCGCGTTTCACTCACCGCTTCATTCCAGCAGATCACCCAGCCGGTCATAGCGAATGTTGCCAACCAGCTTCCACACCTCATACCAGCTGAAATCGGTATCGATGCTGAAGAACAGCACATCTGCACGACCCACCAGGTTCTGGATCGGCACGAAGCCGACACCACCACGGCTGACCGGAATCCGGCTGTCGCTGGAATTGTCGCGGTTGTCACCCATCATGAACAGGTGCCCCGGCGGCACGGTATAGACCTGCGTGTCGTCGTCGCGTCCACGTGGTGTCAGATCGATGGTCCTGTATGTCCGCCCGTTGGGCAGGGTTTCCTCGAACTGGGAGACGAAGCTCGTCCGCCCCCGCTCATCATGATAGGCGAAATCCTCGACACGCTTGCGGATCACGGGCGTGTCGTTGATGTGCAGAACGCCCTGCCGCATCTGGATGCGGTCGCCGGGCAGGCCCACCAGACGCTTGATGAAGTCGGTGTCGTTGTCGCGCGGAGTCTTGAAGACGATGATGTCGCCACGCTCCGGATCACTGCTCAGGATTCGACCCGAAAACAGGTCCGGGCTGAACGGCAGGGAATGCTTGCTGTAGCCATAGCTGAATTTGGATACGAACAGGAAATCACCAACCAGCAGGGTCGGCACCATGCTGCGGGATGGAATATTGAACGGCTCGAAAGCCACCGTGCGAATGACAAGTGCGATCAGAACCGCATAGACAACGGTCTTGATCGTCTCACCAATGCCGCCTTTGGATTTCGACGCCATTCCATCTCTTTCGTCAGTCGAGGGAGCCGATTCACTGGCCGGGCCGGAAAGGCCCGTTAAACGGGATATTGTGCAGCGGCGAGATAGACCCCAAAGACCCTGCCGCTGTCAACCGATCCGGGCCTCCAGGATCACCTCCGCCAGTGCATAGGGGGCCTCATCCGTCATCGACAGGTGCGCCACCACATGGTGGCCCGCCGGGGCCAGCCCCTGCATCGTGCGCGCAGCCGCCCCTGAAAGGCGGAGCGACGGCTTGCCATTCGGGGCAGAGACCACTTCGATCTCCGTCAGGAATGCATGTTCGCCGATGCCTGTCCCGATCGCCTTGGCAAAGGCTTCCTTGGCGGCATAGCGCCGGGCATAAGGCGGTGCGGGGTCCGCACGACCAGCCATCGCGGCCTGCTCCCCGGCGGAGAAACAGCGATTCAGAAACCGCTGACCAAAACGGTCGATGGATTTCGCGATCCGCCGTGTATCACACAGGTCAATACCCAGTCCGACAATCATCTGATGCGGCAGTCCCTGTTCAGGCCGACGCGCGACCAAGCGCTTCGGCACGTGCGGCGTCGATCAGACCCCGCATTCTGGTGATGGCAGATGTCAGGCCGGAAAAGATCGCCTCTCCGATCAGGAAATGCCCGATGTTCAGTTCGACAATCTCCGGAATGGCGGCGACCGGCCCCACCGTTTCGAACGTCAGCCCATGCCCCGCATGAACTTCCAGCCCCATGGAAGCACCCTGTGCGGCAGCTTCCTGAATGCGGCGAAGGTGTTCGGCACGCTCCGCGCCCTCCGTGTCGCAATAGGCCCCGACATGCAGTTCCACGACGGGGGCACCCAGTGCCTTGGCCACATGCAGCTGCACCGGCGACGGTTCGATGAACAGCGACACGCGGATACCGGCATCGGACAGCTGCGTCACCAGCGGCGCAAGCTGCCGGTGCTTGGCGGCGACATCCAGCCCGCCTTCCGTGGTCCGTTCCTCGCGCTTTTCGGGCACGATGCAGGCGGCATGCGGCTTGTGGCGCAAGGCAATGGCCAGCATTTCCTCGGTCGCCGCCATCTCCAGGTTCAGCGGCAGATCGATTTCAGCCGCCAGCCGGTCGATGTCCCTGTCGGAGATATGTCGGCGGTCCTCGCGCAGGTGCGCCGTGATCCCGTCCGCACCGGCTTCAGCGGCCTGTCTTGCCGCACGCACAGGGTCCGGATGGCCACCGCCGCGCGCATTGCGGATGGTCGCCACGTGGTCGATGTTCACCCCCAGCCGTACACGGTTCATCATCACCGCTCTCCTGCTCGTTTGTCCTTGCCGCGCCAAGCCAATTCAGTGCGACCGCCACTGTAGGACAGTCTGCACGGAAACGGAATCCACTGCTGTCATCCTGAAACCGTGCTGGCCAGATCATCCAGCCAGTCGGCGGCATCACGGGCATCGACCTCCGCCTCCCGCACCAGACTGTCGAATTGATCCGTCAGCATTCGCACCCGGTCGCGGGACCGGAACGCCAGATAGAAACGCCCGATATAGACCACGCCCACCAGTGGCCCGAAGACCGAAATCGGGGCGGAGAATACCCGTCGGGAATCGAAGAAGAACAGCCGCAGCGACGGAAAGAAATCGCGGGCGGCTGTCGCCATCACCAACAGCTGGTCCCGCCGGACATCGGCCGCCAGGCCACGGTAGTACCCCTGCCCTGAGGCGAAGGCATGCAACTCACCCAGCGATACCGCAACTTCGAAGTCCGACTGGTTCTGGCGCATCAGCGCCAGCCGGTCCTGCATCGCGCCAATTGCCTGTTCCGCAGTCTTGCCAAGCGCGCGCTCATACTCCCAGCGCAAGGTGCCTTCGGTCTTCAGCATGTCCGGCAAGGTCGCAGGCACGTGGCGGATCTTGTAGCCAGCGGCTTCGCGGTGCCAGTCCAGCAACTCGTCATCCCAGGATGCACGCGCCGCCTGCGTCACCGACACGGCAGCGGCGATCACGTCACCTGGCCGCTCCGGCCTGTCCGTCAGCCCGAGCAGCCAGTCGGCACTGACCCCCAGCACCTGCGCGCAGCAGGCAGCCAGGTGCGCATTGGGCAGCCGGGCCGCGTCATCGGCCAGCAATTGCGCCACTGTGGAGCGGTCCGCACCGGTCCGTCGGGCCAGCGCACTGCGGTTCACATCAGCACGCCGCATGGCCTGCGCCAGCCGATCACGAAAAACCTCGGATCGCTCCCGTTTGTCGAATAAATCCCTCATCCAATTGTTTTATCTTCATATCGGCTTTTTTCAATTGAATTCACATAATTCCCGTCGTCTCTCATGGGCCCTAGGTCATGAACTCATAAAAGGGATTCCCAAATTGACTTGTGGGTGATTCATTCTCTGAAAGGAGGACGAATCATGAACCGTCGCCGCTACGAGATCACGGACTTCGAATGGTCTGTCATTCAGCCTCTTCTGCCGA
>JARGPL010000021.1 GCA_029210175.1 Minwuia sp.
TATCCACGGCTTGGCGACGTCACCGGCAGATGCCCGCCCGAGGACATCGGCGGCCTTCCCGGATACGAGCACTTCCTCAGCGCAATCGGCGATCCAGAGCACCCCGAACACGAAGAACTGACGGAATGGGCAGGCGGGGCAATCGATCCGCGCGTCCCCGACGCAGATGAACTTCGCCTCGACGTCCTCAAGCCCGCAAGGAAATGGAAAGCGCGGAAGAAGTGAGCGGCGTCGCCGGACGGTTACGATCGAACTGCGTCGCCAGCTCGCTCATCGTTCTGTCGCCCTTCAAAGCCGCCAACGCGACCTTCGCCTTGAAAGCGGGGCTGTGGTTCCGCCTGGGTCGTCTTGTCATCTTCACTCCTTCGTCATAGCAAAGCTGCCGGACTAAGAGCAGAAAATCCACCTAACTCACCTGTTCAGATTTGTCGGGCCACCTCTCCACGTGCCCCCCGAAACGCCATCCGATTCCATCCCGTTTGTGCCGCCAGCAGGGCAAGACCGGTGATTGCGGCGCGTGCTGGCTTGTCAAACCCGGCGTCGAGCCTGATATTGAGGGTGCCGGCCGGTGCGCCGGTATTCCATCGTCGGCTGGCTGCGGCCCCTGTCGGCTCTGCCCCCGTCCGTTGGCTGAAACTGTCGTGAGAGACCGCAGATGAACATGCTCAAGATCGTTGCGGTCCCGATGCACCGGGAAGGCCGGAAGTTCGTGGCAATCTTTGCTGCGGTGTCGGTTGGCCTGGCATTGGTGTGGGAGCCATTGTTCTGGCTCGGCTGCGGACTGACCGTCTGGTGTTACTACTTCTTTCGTGATCCCGTGCGTGTCGTTCCGCAACAGGAAGGGCTTGTCGTGTCGCCCGCTGATGGCGTGGTTTCCCTGATCCAGGACGTCGTTCCGCCGGCAGAGCTTGGACTGGGTGAAGAGCCGCTGCAGCGGGTTTCCGTATTCATGAATGTCTTCAACTGCCATGTGAACCGCGCGCCTGTTGCAGGCAAGGTGACCCACATCGCCTATCATCACGGCAAGTTCCTGAATGCGTCCCTGGACAAGGCAAGCGAAGACAACGAACGCAATGGCCTGACAATCGAATCGCCGGACGGGGCACGGATCGGCGTGGTGCAGATCGCGGGTCTGGTGGCCCGGCGGATTGTCTGCTTCGTCTCGGTGGGCGCCCCCTTGAATGTCGGGCAACGCTTTGGCCTGATCCGCTTTGGCAGCCGACTGGATGTCTATCTGCCGAAGGGCGTGTCACCTCAGGTCGCCGTCGGGCAGACAGCCGTAGCGGGTGAGACGATCCTGGCTGACCTGGTCGGCCCCCAGAGGCAACGCCCCGGGATCATGGAATGAAGAAATCCCGCCGCATCAAACTGCGCCACATAGCGCCCAGCATCGTCACCGTATTCGCGATCTGCGCCGGGCTGACGTCCGTCAGGATGAGCCTTGAGGGACATCTGGAGACAGGCCTCTACTTCATTCTGCTGGCCGTGTTCCTGGATGCCGCTGACGGCAAGCTGGCGCGGTTCCTGGACTCCGCCAGCCTGTTCGGTGCGGAGCTGGACACGCTGGCCGACTTCTTCAACTTCGGCATTGCCCCCGGCGTCCTGCTTTACAACACCCTCTATATCGGAACCGAGCATGCCAATGTCGGCTGGCTCGCGACGCTGGTGCTGGCGGTCTGCTGTGCGCTCAGGCTGGCGCGGTTCAACCTTTCGCTGAACGATCCCGAGGCATCGGCGCGACGGCCCGTATTCTTTGTCGGTGTTCCGGCGCCCGCGCTTGCCTGCCTCGCGCTGATGCCGATCTTCGTTCATCTGCATGGCTGGGAGACGACGGACTTTCCGCTGCTGCTGGCGGCCTACACGATTGGTGTGGGCTTTCTGGCGGTCAGCACCGTGCCGACGTTCTCGATCAAGCATGCATCGATCAAACGGTCGCAACTTCCCCTCGCCATCATCATGTCGATCGTCCTGGTGACCTGCCTGATGGTCTATCCCTGGCCGACGCTGATCGCCGCCAACCTGATCTATCTGGCATCGATGCCATTCTCGTATCTGTCGCAACAGAAGCAGTCGAAGACCCTGGCTGACATCTGATTGCCTTGTTGGCATGCGGACTTGTGCTGCCCCCATCTTGACGTTGGCGCACCTGCGGCCTTTCATGATCAGGCTTGGGCGTTCGGGGAGGACAGGGCGATGACATCGGAAGACTGGCAGATCAGACGGCTGAGCACGGCACTCGGGGCGGAAGTCACGGGTGTGGTGCTGGCGGACACGGGTGATGCACAGAAGGCAGAGATCCGCCGTCTGCTGCATGCCAACAAGGTGCTGTTCTTCCCCGGCCAGCACATGAACGCGCCGGACCACATCGCATTCGGGCGCTTCTTCGGCCCGCTGGAGGGGCATCCCAACCTGAAGGACAGCAACGCGGTGGAACATCCGGAGCTGTTCCGGCTGGTGGCCAGCACCGGCGGCATCGCCGACGAATGGCACACCGACCTGACGTTTCAGGAACAGCCCGCGCTGATGTCGATCCTGAACATGAAGCAATGCCCCGAGGTCGGTGGTGACACCATGTGGTGCGACCTGTTTGCGGCCTACGAGAAGCTGTCACCACCCCTGCAGGACCTATGTGACGGCCTCAGCGCCCTGCACGACGCCCATCCGCACAATCATCCGGAGAAGATGACCATTCATCCTCTGGTCCGGCAGGACCCGGAAAGCGGGCGCAAGGCGCTGTACGTGAACGAGCATTTCACCCGCCGCATTGTGGAAATGAGCCAGCAGGAAAGCGATCTGCTGCTGCCCTATCTGACGAGGTGGGTGCAGCAACCGGCATTCACCGTCCGCTATCACTGGACACCGGGCACCATCTGCATGTGGGACAACCGCTTCACCCAGCACTATGTGGTGAACGACTTCGAGGGGGAGCGGGTGATCGAGCGGGTCACCGTGATGGGTGACCGGCCCCTGGGCAACGCGCCGCGCTGGGACCCCTGGCCGAACCACACGAAAAGCTCCGCCATGGTGCGCCACGACCGGCAACTGGTCGGCCACCTGCGCCAGCGGGCGCACAAAACATCGGATCAGGCGGCGGAATAGACGCTTCCGCACAGGCAAACCGCAGCATTCCAGGGTCCTGCCGGACCACTGGTTCGCGCGTCTGTCTGGCCCAAATTGTCATACCGGCCTTGAGCCGGTATCCACGCCTTGCAGTGCGGGTCACCTTGCGAACGCATGGACCCCGGGTCTCTCGCCCGGGGTGACAGATGTTGGCCAGGCTGCACCGTCGGCGAAGCGGTCCACCAGAGCCGGGCGGAGAGCAGACTGCCCTCAGCCCGTGCCACCGACGGTCAGACCATCGATGCGCAGCGTCGGCTGCCCCACGCCCACCGGCACGCCCTGTCCGGCCTTGCCGCAGGTTCCGATACCGGGGTCCAGTGCCATGTCATTGCCGATCATCGCGACCTTCTTCAGCACTTCCTCACCCGAACCGATCAGCGTCGCGCCCTTCACCGGGGCGCCAAGCTTCCCGTTCTCGATCCGATAGGCCTCCGTACAGGTGAACACGAACTTGCCGGACGTGATGTCCACCTGCCCACCGCCGAAGCTGGTGGCATAGATGCCGTTCTGCACACTTTCGAGAATCTCCGCAGGATCCCGGTCACCGTTTTCCATCACCGTGTTGGTCATGCGTGGCATCGGCATGTGGGCAAAGCTTTCGCGGCGGCCATTGCCGGTGGCGGCAACACCCATCAGGCGCGCGTTCAGCCGGTCCTGCATGTAGCCGCGCAGGATACCATCCTCGATCAGCACCGTGCGGCTGGTCGGCGTGCCTTCGTCGTCCACGGTCAACGATCCGCGCCGGTCAGGGATGGTGCCGTCGTCCACCACGGTCACGCCGGGGGCGGCCACCCGCTGTCCCATCAGACCGGAGAAGACCGAGCTCTTCTTGCGGTTGAAATCACCTTCCAGCCCGTGGCCAATCGCTTCATGCAACAGGATGCCGGGCCAGCCCGGGCCAAGCACGACCGTCTGTTCACCGGCCGGTGCGGCGATGCTGTCCAGATTGACCAGCGCCTGCCGCAGGGCCTCATCCACTTCCCCCTGCCAGCGGGCGGGGTCGATGTAGGCCGCATAGCCGGTGCGCCCGCCGGTCCCGGCACTGCCGGTTTCCTGCCGGTCGCCGTCGCCGACCATGACGGAGACATTCAGCCGCACGAGGGGGCGAATGTCCGCCACCTCCGCGCCGTCGGGGCGAATGATCTGCACGGCCTTCCAGGACCCGGCCAGCGAACAGGTCACCTGCCGCACCCGCGGGTCCAGATCGCGGGCATAGGCATCGATGTCCTGCAGCAGCTTCACCTTGGTCTCGAAGTCGAATTCGTTCAGCGGATTGTCATCGACATAGAGGCTGCGGTTGGTCCGCGCCGGGCCATCGGCCAGCGTGCCCTGATGGCCGCGCCGCACCGCGCGCACCGTGTCACCGGCGCGGCTGATGGCGTCATGCGACAGTTCCGATGAATGGGCATAGCCTTGCGCCTCATCCGCCACCGCGCGCAGGCCGAAGCCCTGGGCGGTGTCGAAGCTTGCGTTGCGCAACCGTCCGTCGTCGAACGCCAGCATCTCCGACTGGCTGTACTCCAGATACAGTTCCCCGTCGTCGCAGCCATTCAGCGCCTCCCCCACCTGCCGTTTGGCACGATCGGGGTCGAGGCCCGCACGGGTGAAGAACAGCTCTGATGTGGTCGCGAGATCGGACATGGGATGCTCCGCCGAAAAAAGGTTCCCCAGAACATAAGCCGCCCGCCGCGAATGTCATCAGGGGGATCGAAGATCGCGGGCGCTCAAACCCGCTTCTTCTGGAAGAAGCGGCGGAGGAGGTCGGCAGCGCGTTCGGCGTCGATGCCAGGGTAGACTTCCGGGGCGTGGTGGCAGGTGGGTTGCTGGAAGAAGCGGACGCCGTTTTCCACCGCGCCGCCCTTGGTGTCGCTGGCGCCGTAATAGAGGCGGCGGATGCGGGCGTGGCTGATCGCCCCGGCGCACATGGCACAGGGTTCCAGGGTCACGTACATGTCGCAGTTGGTCAGCCGTGGCGTGCCCATGGCCATCCCCGCCTGGCGCAGCGCCAGCAGTTCGGCGTGGCCGGTGGGATCGTTGCGCGACAGGGTCATGTTGCCGCTGCGCGCGATGATGCGGCCCGTGGGGACATGCACGATGACGGCGCCCACAGGCACCTCGTCACGGTTCAGCGCGCCCCCTGCGGCATCCAGCGCGTGGGACATGTGGCTTGGTCTCTCGAAATCCATCATCTGATCGTGCGCCCCAAACCGCTAACCAATCCTTGATAGCAAAGACCGGGCATATCCGGCCAGCGTGATAGCTTGCCCCTGAACCGCGACGGTGCCAAGACTGGGCAACCACGCTTGGCCATGGTTTCAGATGTTTCCAGAGAGTTCGACATGACACAGATTTCCGCTGCACCGCAGGCCCTCGACCTCGCCCGCGATCTGATCCGCTGTTCGTCCGTCACGCCTGTCGACGCTGGCGTGCTGGACGTGTTGCAGACCGAACTTGAGGCGCTGGGCTTCACCTGCCATCGCATCACCTTCTCGGACGTGGATACGCCGGACGTGGAAAACCTCTATGCCCGCATCGGCACGGGAAAACCCACGTTCTGCTTTGCCGGGCATGTGGATGTGGTGCCGGTCGGCGACGACGCCGCATGGACGCAGGGCCCGTTCGCGGCGGAGATCGTCGACGGACAGCTTTACGGGCGGGGCGCGACGGACATGAAAAGCGCCATCGCCTGCATGGTCGAAGCCTCCGCCCGCGTGCTGGCCGATGGCATTGACGGGTCCATCGCGTTCCTGATCACGGGGGATGAGGAAGGCCCGGCCATCAACGGCACGGTCAAGGTGCTGGACTGGATGAAGCAGCAGGGTGAAACAATCGATGCCTGCCTGGTGGGGGAGCCGACGAACCCCAGCACGCTCGGCGAAATGGCCAAGATCGGGCGGCGGGGATCATTCTCCGGCCATCTGCAGGTCACCGGCACGCAGGGGCATGTCGCCTACCCGCATCTGGCCGATAATCCGCTGCCGCGTCTGGTCGCGATGCTGGACCGGATCGCAGGGCTGAAGCTGGACGACGGCAACGAACACTTCCAGCCATCGAACCTGGAAATCACCACCGTGGACGTGCGCAATACCGCGTCCAACGTCATCCCCGCCAGGGGAGAAGCCCGGTTCAACGTCCGCTACAACACGCTGCAGAATGCTGCGGGGCTGGAACGGATGGTGCGGGAAGCCTGCGATACGGTTGGCGGGTCCTACAGCCTGACCGTGCGCAATTCGGGCGATCCTTTCCTGACCGCACCGGGACCGCTGACAGAGGTTCTGTCGAACGCCATTCAGGCCGAGCTGGGCGTGACGCCGGACCTTTCCACAACGGGCGGCACTTCGGACGCGCGCTTCATCAAGGACGCCTGCCCGGTGGTCGAATTCGGACTGGTCAGCCAGACCATGCACAAGGTGGATGAGCGCGCCGGTGTCGACGACATCGCCCACCTGACGAACATCTACGAGCGGGTGTTGCGCGGCTTCTTCGGCTGACGGCGGTTGCGCTTGGGCGTGGGCGCGATCGGGCGCGGTCTGGATCAAGCAGGCATTCACCCCTGCCCCAGCACCTCGACGATGGCTTCCTTCAGCGCGCCAACTACCTGATCGCATTCGTCTTCGGTGATGCAGAACGGAGGCGAGATGCCGATGATGTCGCTTTCCGGCATGGCGCGGGAGATCACGCCGCGGCGCATCAGGGCCTGGTGCACCTTGACCCCGATGCCTTCCGAGGCATCGAAGAAGGTCGGGCCATGATAGCGGTCCTTCACCAGTTCGACGCCGAGCAACAGCCCTTCACCGCGAATGTCGCCGACGTTGTCGTGTTCACCCAGCGCGTCGATCAGGTTCTGCTTGAGGTAGGCACCCATCCGGGCGGCGTTCTCTACCAGCCCCAGGTCATCCAGCAGTTTCAGGTTGGCGATACCGGCGGCGGAGCCGATCGGATGCGCGGCATAGGTCCAGCCATGTCCGAAGGCCCCGAACCTGTCGGTGCCGTCCGCCAGACCCTGCCACACCTGCTCCGACACGATGGACCCTGACAGGGGTGCGTAGGCCGACGTCAGTCCCTTGGCGATGGTGATGATGTCGGGCTGCATGCCGAAATGGTCCGACCCGAACATCGTGCCCATCCGCCCGAAGCCAGTGACGACCTCATCGGCGATCAGCAGTACGTCATAGCGTTTCAGGACGGTATGAATCGCGTCCCAGTACCCTTCTGGCGGCGGCACCATGCCACCGGTGGCAAGCGCCGGTTCACCGATGAAGGCGGCGACCGTTTCAGGTCCCTCCGCCAGGATCATCTCCTCCAGCTTTGACGCACAGTGGCGGCTGAATTCCTGCTCCGTCATGCCGCGATCCTCGCGACGATAGTAATAGGGTGCCTCGGTATGTTTCACGACACCGAACGGCAGGTCGAACTGGCGGTGGAACAGGTGCAGGCCGGTCAGGGAACCGGTCATCAGCCCCGACCCGTGGTAGCCCCGCCAGCGGGAGATGATCTTCTTCTTCTCCGGCCGCCCGAGGGCGTTGTTGTAGTACCAGACCAGCTTGATGTTGGTTTCGTTCGCATCGGATCCGCCAAGCCCGAAGAACACCCGGCTCATGTTGGGCGGTGCCCGGTCGATCACCATCCGCGCCAGAGTGATCGACGCCTCCGTCCCATGCCCGGCATAGGCGTGGTAGTACGCCAGTTCCCTGGCCTGGGCGGCGATCGCGTCCGCCACTTCCGGATGGCCGTAGCCGATGTTGACGCAATAGAGGCCCGCGAAGGCATCCAGCAGGCGATTGCCGTCGCGGTCCGTGATGTGGACCCCCTTGGCCCCGGTGATGATGCGGTTCGGAATGTCACCCCGTGCGAACTGGGCCAGATGGGTTGAGGGATGGAAGAATGTCTCCCGATCCCAGGCGTCCAGATGGTCGTTCTTCAGCATTTTGTCCCCAATGGGTCAGATGGAATTCATGTCGCAGGCGAGATCAGTGCGAACCGCCGTCGATGCGGATGATGGCTGCGGTGGTGTAGGCCGCATGATCCGATGCCAGATAGAGTGCGGCGCCGACAACCTCATCCGGTTCCCCGCCGCGTTCCAGCGCGATGGACGTCCGGGCGCGTTCATTGAAGGTATCCATGTCCCAGGCGGTGGAGATGTCGGTCAGGAACGGGCCGGGCATGATGCAGTTCACCCGCACCTTCGGGCCGAGCGCATCGGCGAAGGCTTCCGTCATCGCATTGACCCCCGCCTTGGCCGCCGAATAGGTGATGACATTGGCCCGCGGCCGGACAGCCGCGCCGCTGGACACGTTGATGATGCTGCCGCCACCGGCCTCGATCATACGCTCCCCGATCACGGCACTCAGCCGGAACGGCCCCTTCAGATTGACGTCGAGGACCTTGTCGTACAACGCCTCGGAGATATCGACGGGGCGGTCGTAGAGCGGCGACATGCCGGCGTTGTTGATCAGCACATCGACCTTCCCGTGCGCCGCGTAGACCGATTCCACCAGCGCATCGCACTGATCCCAGTAACCGACGTGGCACGCATGGGCCGTGCAAGTCGCCCCCATGGCGCGGATTTCCTCCGCCGTGGCGTCACAGGATTCCGCCTTGCGCCCGGCAATCGCCAGATCGGCTCCGGCGGCGGCGAAGCCGAGCGCCATGGACCGGCCAAGCCCCCGACTGCCACCGGTGATCAGCACGGTCTTGCCCGTCATGTCGATGATGTGATGCTGTTTCATGCCAATGCTCCCTCGATCGCTGCACCTGTGCGCAGCAGACGCCCCTCGTCAAACGGATGACCGATGACAGCCAGCCCCACCGGCATCCCGTCGCTGAATCCGCACGGCAGGCTGAGACCGCACAGACCCAGGTAGTTGACCCTGCGCGTCGCGATGGAACTCAACAGGGCCTGTCGCCCATGGGCCTTGATGTCATTCTCCACCAGTGCAATCGGCGGCGCGACGACGGGCACCGAATGCATCAGCACGCCATCGAACCCGGCGGTGGCAGTCATGTAGGCCCGCTGCAGGTCCATGAATTTGCGCCGCATGGTTTCGGCATCGACGGCGCTGCCGTTCGCGCCCTCCCGAATGCGTTCCAGGATCGGGGCGTAGAGGGCATCCGGATTGGCTTCGATGGCGTCATGCCACATCGCCCAGCCTTCCAGCGTCACCGGATTGCCGTGACGGCTGACCAGTTCATCCACCGCATCGAAGGCGTCCAGGCGACGGGTGATGACCTCCGCGCCAGCCTGACGGCAGCGCTCCACAGCCGCTTCGACAGCCTGCTTCACGCCCGGCTGCAGCATGTCTTCGTCGTGTCCTGTCGCGTGCAGCAGCCGCATGCCCTGCATCGACGCTCCAGTCAGATCAGCGGGTGGGGTCGCTGAAAGGATGGCACTGATCGCGTTCGCGTCGGCCACGTCACGGGTCAGCGGCCCCAGCGTGTCCAGCGACGGGGCCAGCACCATCACGCCGTCAAGCGGGATCAGACTCCAGGTGGTCTTCAGACCGACGATGCCATTGAACGCCGCCGGAATGCGGACGGACCCGCCCGTATCGGAACCGATACCCGCTGGTGCGAGCCCCAGCGCCACCGACACGCCCGCACCGGCAGAACTGCCGCCCGGCACCCTCGGGTCACCTTCGGGGCTGTGGGCATTGGCAGGGGTGCCGGTATAGGGGTTCACCCCCAGGCCGGAATAGGCCAGGTCCGGCAGGTTGGTCTTGCCGAGGCAGATCATCCCTGCCGCAGTGGCCCGCTGCAAGGCCAGCGCATCGCGTACCGGCAACCGCCCCTTGTAGAGTTTCGATGCCCCCTCCGTCGGGAAGCCGCCGGTATCCACCAGATCCTTCCAGGACATCGGCACGCCATCCAGCGGCGAACGGCGCGTTCCGTCCGCCTGTCTGCCCCGTGCGGCCGTTGCCTCCGCCAGCGCGCGATCGCCGGTCGTGCGGATATAGATCGTGTGATCCGCATCCATGTCTTCGATGCGCGCCAGGAAATGTTCCGTGATGGCGACCGGGTCGAGAGTTCCCGCACCGACGCCTGCGCCCAGTTCAAGGGCGGTCATGTCATGCATCTGCTTGTCCATGACCGATACGGTACGGACTGCTCGGACGGATGCAACCGGCCAGAGCGAATGGGGGGCAAGAGGCAGGGTCAGGGCTTGCCTCGACAATACATCGCGACATGTCGGGACTGGATATAATTCGCCGAAAGGACACGAGTCGGACGGACATCAAGCGCGCGCTCATCGTTGGCGCAGGACCGGGCATCAGCGCCAGTCTTGCCCGAAAGCTCAGCAATCGGGGCATTCAGGTAATGCTCGCCAGCCGGTCGACGGACAAGCTGTCCGGACTGGCGTCGGAGATCGGCGCACGGACGGTCACTTGTGACGCAGGCGATGCGTCATCGGTCTCGGCCCTGTTCGACGCGGTGGACCGGGACATGGGCGGGGTTGATCTGGTGCTCTACAATCCCAGCATGCCATCCCGTGGACCGTTGCTCGAACAGGATCCGGCGCAGGTGGAGGAAGCCCTGCGCATCACGTGTCTCGGCGGCTTTCTGGTGGCGCAGGCTGCAGTGCGCAGGATGGCTGCGCAGGGACACGGCAAACTGTTCTTCACCGGCGCATCGGCCAGCGTGAAGGGCTACGCCCGCTCAGCCCCCTTCGCGATGGGGAAGTTCCGACTGCGCGGGCTGGCCCAGTCGGTGGCGCGGGAATTCGGGCCGGAAGGCGTGCATGTCGCTCACTTCGTGATCGACGGCGGCGTCCGATCCGACACCCGACCGGGACGCCAGGATTCGGCAGGGAATCGGGACGCGCTGCTCGATCCGGATGCCGTTGCTGACACCTATCTGGCGACAATGGACCAGCCCAGAAGTGCCTGGTCGATGGAGGTGGAACTGAGGCCCTGGGTCGAACGCTTCTGAGCTGCGGAACGGACCCTTTCAGCTCTGAATCCGGACCCGGCGCGGGGGCAGCATGATGGAAACGCTGGTGCCATGCCCTTCCACACTTTCCAGCATCAGATCACCGTCATGCGCCTCGATCATCGCCTTGACGATGGAAAGCCCGAGACCCGTTCCAGCCTCTGCCAGATAGAGTTCCTGGCCGGCCTGCCCGAAGGGTTCCAGAACAGCCCCCAACTTGTCATGCGGGATACCGATGCCCGTGTCGCTGACCGTCAAAGTCGGCATGGGCGCTTCGAGGTCCAGCCGCACGGTGATCGTGCCACCTTCCGGCGTGAACTTGATGGCGTTGGAAAGCAGATTGAGCATGATCTGCTTGAAGGCACGGCGATCGACGATCATGAATGCCGACTTGTCCACGACCTCCGAGAGCAGCAGACTGCCTTCCCTGGCCTTTTCCCGAACCAGGTGAATGGATTCCTCAACCAGTTCCTGAATATTGACCGGCTCGGGATGGTATTCCATCTGCCCGGCCTCGACCTTGGAAAGATCCAGGATGTCGTTGATCAGCGTCAGCAGGTGCTGCCCACTGTCGAAGATGTCATCCATGTAGGGGACATAACGGTCGTTGCCGACAGGGCCCATGATCTCGTTGCGCATCAGTTCCGAGAAACCGATGATCGCATTCAGCGGGGTGCGAAGTTCATGGCTCATGTGTGCCAGGAACTGGCTCTTCGCCGCGTTGGCGTATTCAGCCTGTTCCTTGGCTTCACGCATGGCCATCTCGCTGCGCCGCAGCCGCTGTTCCGTCACGAACTGAGCGTAGGCGTAACGGATCGACCGCTCCAGCACGCGCGCAGACAGATCCTTCTTGTCGATATAGTCAACGGCCCCGGCTTCGAGTGCCGCCAGATCAATGTCGGGATCCGCGCTGCCGGTCAGCAGGATCATCGGCGTCTGGGCGTTGCTGGCCCGCATGCTGCGGATGAGATCGATGCCGGACTGGTCATTGATATGATTGTCGATCAGGGCGATGTCATGGTCGCCGCGCCGTACAGCTTCACGCGCTTCCGTCGCAGAAGCGACATGGGAGACCCGATATCGTCGATTGGCTGACTTCAGCAGTCGCTCCACCAGCACGAAGTCCTCGAAATCATCATCAACCATCAACACCCGTATCGGCCGGTCATCGCGAACGGCAGTCGCGCCGCGCAACTGAACGACGTTGGTGGACTTCGAATGCAACGCTTTGGGTCTCCAGAACTTGATCCCGTTCGCGGGGGAAAATCACACAGGGCTGTAAATATCCGGTAAATGCGAACCGGTGTCGCCGTTCACGCGGCAGGAAGAACGCAGGTATTCACCCAATAGGAATCGATGTTCCGGATGACCTGGACCAGCGCCTCAAAGCTGCGCGGCTTGGTTATGTATGAATTGGCCCCTAGATCATAGCAGGCCAGGACATCCGGACGCGCCGGCGAGGTGGTCATGACGATCGACGGGATACGCCGGAAATCGGCACTGAGCTGCAGTCTGGACAGCAGCATGCGCCCATCCATGCGTGGCATGTTCAAATCCAGGACAATCAGCCCGACATCGTTGGCAGGACCCTGCCCTGCGAAACGGCCAACACCGGAAAGCAGATCCAGAAGCTCCTGCCCGTCATCGACAAACGTCGGGTCCAGCGCTGCGCCGGATTTCCGGATCGCCCTTTCAAACAGGATTCGATCGACAGGATCATCCTCTGCCCAAATGGCTCTTGGTGTGGTCATGATGCTGTCCCCCGCAGCTTGATTGCGTTGCCCGTTCTGCCGGCCTTCACAATTCGAACCTTGAAGCAGGCACCGCCGCCCGCGCTCGTATCGACCCAGACCTGCCCCGAGTTCATGTCCACGATCCTGCGAACAATGGCAAGGCCCATGCCGGTCCCGGAAATGCCGCTTGTTCTGGAAAGCCGCTTGAACGGCTCGAAAACCGACTCAGCATGCCCCGCCGGTATTCCAGGCCCATTGTCGGTCACACTGATCGTGACGTGATTGGCAGTGTTCTCGTCGCACGTGATGACGATCTCCGGCTGAATCGCGGCGCCAGCGTATTTCATCGCATTGCTGATCAGGTTCTGGAAAATGCGCACAAAGTCGAGTTGCTGCCCAGTCACAGTCGGCATCGGGCCAATGGAAATCTGCGCACCTGTCTCACGCACCTGAATCTGCAGGTTTTCGACGGCTTCATCCATGACGTGGCCGAGATCGACCTGCGTCGTGATTTCGTCGGAACGCCCGGCGCGTGAAAACATCAGCAGGTCGTCGATCAGCTGTTCCATCCTGTCTGCGCCACTGGTCATGAAGCCCAGGAACGTTCGGGCTTCATCGGGCAGTGATTCGGCGTAGTCCTCCACCAGAATGCCCCCGAACGACTGAATCTTGCGCAGCGGTTCGCGCAGGTCATGGCTGGCGATGAAGGCAAACTGCTCAAGGTCCCTGTTCGAGCGAGCAAGTTCGGCTTCGCGGCGTTTCAGGTCTGTCACATCCTGGCGCACGCTGATGAAGCCGCCATCTTCCATCGGATAGTCACGCCCAAGCATCCACCGGTCATTGCGAAGCGCGATCACGAACGGTTCGGGGTCCCGCGTTCGCGCCGTGCGCCGGTCACGAATCCAGGTCTGGATATCCTCTTCGGAGCCCATGGCATCCAGCGTGCCCGCGTTGATGTTCGCACGGATGATCTGTTCCCATTTCATCCCCGGTTCCGGTGCTTCGACATCCCGAATGATCTCGGCATATTTCTCGTTGAAATGGACCAACCGTTCTTCCGCATCAAAGATGCCGATCGCGTCAGTGATGGCGGTCATCGCACTGGCAAGCTGCGACTGCGTCTCCAGCATCATGGTCTCGGCGAGCCTGATTTCGGACATGTCGCGTACCGAGCTTGCTGATCCGGCAAACCTTCCCTCACGATCGAAGATCGGATTGATCGAGACCTCGACCTGCCGCTCGGTTCCGTCGCGCGCGCGCTGGATGGTGCGCAGATTGCGAAAGCGCTCACCACGTTTCAACCGGTCCAGGCGCACCATGCGGGCGGTCTCGCTTTCGTGCCGTGGCACGTCCATGACATTCATGCGAAGGGCATCGTCCGCACTGATGCCATAGATCACTTCGGCTGCACGATTCCAGATCGTGATGTTGCCGTCAGCGTCGGTGCCCACGACGCCATCCGCCGTGGCGTCCAGAAATGCCTCCAGTTCCTTCGCCCGATTCTCGACCTGTCGCTTCAAACGCACTTCTTCGCGCACATCGCGCAAGCTCAGCGTCGCTCCGGCAAACCCGCCATCATGCATGATCGGAACGGCATTCAGTTCCGCAACAATGCTTGTGCCATCGACGGCCGTGCGTTGGAACGGCATGGACTTGATCGTTTCTCCGGCCATCAGCCGAGACATGATCTCGGCATTTTCCACCTTGTACTCAGGTCGCCCGAAAGCCCTGTCGGCATCAAACCTGTCATTTGTCGTTCCGATGAGTTCAAAGACCTTTTCGTTCCAGAGCACGAAATGTCCGTTGCTGTCAGCAAGCAGGATACCATCCGGTGCATTCTCGATCGCGGTCCTGTAGCGCTTGAGTTCGAACTCCGACTGGCGACGCTCTTCCATCAACACGGCAACGATCTGCCCGACACCAACCGCAAGCAGCAGGAAGACCTGTACCTCGACAATCGCCGATCCGACGTCACCGTCGATGCCCTGAAAAACCGGCGCAACACCCGTGACCGTCAACCAGGCCAGAGGAATGGCCATCCCTGTACCGGCAAGCCCGACAGCACCGATTCCCATATGTGACGCCATGTAGATCAACAGCGGGAGCATGAGATAGAGGACCGATTCCAGACCGGTCAGCGTCGCCAGCGCGCCAATGGCCAGCAGGCCACCACAGCACAGAAGGAACACACCCCATTTCAGGAAAAGCCGGACCCAGGCATTGCGGGAGATGATGGCGGGCGCGATCAGAAAATTGCCGACCATGTCGGACAGGAACCACCGACGCGCCACCTCTTCGAAGGGCGCATCGTATGCGGCGTTCAATACTGAAGCACCGATCAAGGCCGCAACAAGGGGGCCAAGCCCCATGGCCAGGGCAGCGAACTGGATGATTCCGCGGCCGGTATCGATCTGTTCCTGACGCCAGCCGACAAGCGACAGGCCGCCGATAATGACCGCAAAACCGATCACGTTCGCCGCTGTCAGGCCAAGAGGGACAAGGGTGCCGACGCCGAAACTCTGATTGGCAACAAAGATCATCAAGGCGGACAGGAACGCAATCAGCAGTCGGCGCTCTGGCCATCGCACCATGAACCCGATCGTCAGGCCGGTGGGCAGCCAGACCGAAGCGACATTGCCGGCGTTGCGCGTCATCTCGATCCCGATCACGGCGGTCATCAGGACCGCGAGCGCCAGCAGCGGCAAGGCGATCATCGGGCGCAGATGGAGCAATGCCCCTTCTCTAGACGGGTGGTCGGTCAAGGATTGTTCCAACGCTGCAGCGATGCGCGACGATCAGCCTTGAGGACCGGAATCATCGCCCAATTCAGGTAACCCATAGATTGCCTGATCAAGATTAAACGAGCGTAAACGCCTGAAAGGTACGGAAGACGGAGACCAGACCCTGGATCAACCCGGGATGGCGTCGCGCGCCAGAGTATCTGCACGTTCGTTTCCGACATCGCCGGAGTGCCCCTTCACCCAACGCCAGGTGATCCGATGCGGGGTCGTTGCCGCATCCAGCGCCTGCCAGAGGTCGGCATTCTTCACCGGTTTCTTTGCCGCCGTCTTCCAGCCGCGTGCCTTCCAGCCCCGGATCCAGTCCGTGATGCCGTCCATCACATAGCGACTGTCCGTATGCAGGATGACATCACAGGGCCGCGTCAGCGCGTTCAGGGCAGCGATGGCCGCCATCAGTTCCATGCGATTGTTGGTTGTCGCCGCCTCACCGCCCGACAGCTCACGTTCCTTCTCGCCGAAGCGCAGGACGGCCCCCCAGCCACCAGGGCCTGGATTGCCGGAACAGGCACCATCGGTCCAGATTTCCACCTGCATTGTCAGTAATCCAATCCATATGCGTGCGTGCCGCCGACGCCGCGATGGAATCGCAGCCGATGCCAGTATTCCAACGGGTCCTTGCGGGTCACCAGAGCGCCTTCGGGCGTGTTCAGCCAGTCGTAGAGCCGCGTCACCAGGAAACGCAGGGCCGCCCCCCGCGCCAGCAGTGGCAAGGCGTCGAATTCAGCACGGGAAATCGGTCGCCGGTTGCGATAGGCCTGCAGCATGGCCCGCGCGTGAGTGATGTTGAAGGCACCATCACGTTCGAAGCACCAGGCGTTCAGGCAGATCGCGAGGTCATAGAGCAGGATGTCATTGCATGCGAAATAGAAATCGATGACGCCGCTGAGTTCATCCCCCATGAAGAAGATATTGTCGGGGAACAGGTCCGCGTGGATGACACCGGTTGGCAGGTCCCGCGGCCAGTCCGCGCGCAAAGCCGCCATTTCGCACCAGAGTTCGCCGGAAAGACCCGGCATGACCGAATCCGCCCCGTCCTCCGTCTGTCTGATCAATTCTGTCCAGCCATCCAGCGACAGCGCGTTGGCCCGGTGCAGCGGGAAATCCGCTGCGGCAAGGTGCAGCTGCGCCAGGGCGTCACCAAGCGCGGCCATATGCACTGGCCTGGGTTTTCGGGGCCACCGCCCGCGCAGGAAACTGACGATTGCCGCCGGCCTGCCCGCTGCCGTTGAAAGGGTCTTTCCCTGGCGGGTCCTCACTGGCGAGGGACAGGGGAACCCCCGGGCCGACAGATGATCCAGCAAGCCCAGGAAGAACGGCAGATCCGCCGGGTCCACACGCTTTTCGTAGAGCGTGAGAATGTGCATCCCGACGTCGGTCTGGAGCATGAAGTTGGAATTCTCCACGCCCTCCGCGATGCCGGTGCAGGCCAGCGCCCGACCGATGTCATAGTCCGCCAGCAGACGATCCAGTTCGTCTTCACCAATGTCCGTGTAGACAGCCAATGCCGTGCGTCAGTCCAGCAGGACGCGGGGCAGCTTGAAGGAAATGCCCTCTTCCGCCCCGGCAATGTTCACGACCTCGACCGCATAGCGCTGGCGGAATGCGTCGATCAGTTCCTGCACCAGAACCTCAGGCGCCGAAGCCCCCGCCGTGATTCCGACAGTCTTCGCGTCACCGATCAGATCCCAGTCCAGATCGGATGCCCGTTCCACCAGCAGCGACGCCCGGCAGCCGATGCGCTCCGCCACCTCGACCAGGCGCCTGGAATTCGATGACGTCGGCGCGCCGACCACCAGCAGGACCTCGCTCTCTGCCGCGATGTCCTTCACCGCTGCCTGACGGTTGGTTGTGGCGTAGCAGATGTCTTCCTTGCGGGGCTTGCGAATCGTGGGGAATCGCCGCGTCAGGATATCGAGGATCGTGGCGGTATCATCGACGGACAGGGTCGTCTGCGTGATGACACCCAGATCTTCCGGGTCAGTCACCTGCACGGTCTCGGCCTGCGCCTCATCCTCGACCAGCGTGATCGCG
Organism: Minwuia sp.; assembly: GCA_029210175.1. Taxonomy (GTDB): domain Bacteria; phylum Pseudomonadota; class Alphaproteobacteria; order Minwuiales; family Minwuiaceae; genus Minwuia. Next base: position 17,612 of record JARGPL010000021.1, read on the forward strand.
CCTTCCGGCAGCTGACCCATGGTGCCGATGACTTCCGGATGACCCACATGGCCGATCATGATGATGTGGTGCCCCGCCTTGTGGTGCTTCTCCGCCTCCATGTGGACCTTGGACACCAGCGGACAGGTCGCATCCAGATAGACCAGATTGCGGCGCTTCGCCTCCGCCGGGACCCATTTGGGCACACCGTGCGCCGAGAAGATCACGGTCGCGTCCTCTGGCACCACATCCAGCTCATCGACGAAAATGGCACCGCGTTGCTTCAGTTCCTCGACCACATAGCGATTGTGGACAATCTCGTGGCGGACATAGACCGGGGCACCATACTTGTCCAAGGTGCGCTCGACGATCTGAACTGCCCGCTCGACGCCCGCACAGAACCCGCGCGGATTGGCCAGCAGAATCCGGATTGGCCGGGGACTTGGCGCATTCATGGACAGGCTCCGCAGGGTCGGTGGGAGGGGTTGTGTCACAGCTTGTGGACTTCTCCCCCCTCATCTACATTGCGCCCCGTCAGGCGACAAGCATGCCGCCACCTTTTGACCCATGTATCAGGAAGCCAGCGCACCATGTCCGAACCGGTAATCGTTCAGAAATCTCCGTTCTCCGTCGAAGTGGAAGCGGGCAAGAATTATTTCTGGTGTTCCTGCGGGCAGAGCAGCAAGCAGCCTTTCTGCGACGGCTCCCACAAGGGCAGCGATTTCGCGCCGACCAAGTACGAAGCGGAAAAGGACGGCAAGGTGTTCTTCTGCGGCTGCAAGAAGTCGGCGCGCGGCGCGCTGTGCGACGGCACCCACAACAAGCTTTGAGGCGACGACCCTTGCGCTATCCTGCCCTTATCGCGACTGGTCTGGCCCTGACCCTGTCGGCATGCGGCCTTGGTGGACTCAGCTCCGCAGCCAACGGCCCATGCCCGCGGATCGGTGTTCTGCAGGACGCATCGAATTTCCCGGTCAAGGATCAGGCCGGAAACATCCGCGCCCTTGCGCGGCTGAATATCATCAGCAACAGCGGCTGCGTTTACGACAAGTCAAATACTGACCGCACCGGTTTCAGCACGATGCGGACCGTCCTGAAGATACAGGTTGCTGCCGCCCGTTCCGGATCCACGCAGATGTCGAGCGTCACTGTCCCTGTCATCATCGCCACGATCTCGGCAGATGGCCTGCTCACTGGACGCCAGAAAATCACTCTGGATGTGCCGTTCAACAATGGCGGTACCGGCAGTGAAGAGGAAGAGGTTGAAGTTCGGATCAACTACAAGGGCTCGGGAGACGCGGATACCCACCGGATCGTTGCAGCCTTCGATCTGGATCGCGACGAGGTCCTGCTGAACCGCAGCCGTCAGGGCCGCTAGACCCGGTCAACGCAACGATGTCATTGCGCTTCGGTCGGCTCGCTCAAGGTTTCATGAAGCCTGGACAAGCACCGGCGGGCCGCTGAGATCGCCCTGCATCATGTCGCAACCGGCAGCGCGGAAGAACCGTGCCTCCACTTCCGTCTCCACCCCCACGGCGACAGTCGGTATGAACAGGCTACGAGACAGGCGCAGGACACTCTCGCAGATCGCCCGCGACGATGGCGACTGAACCACATCGCGAACAAGCGACCGGTCGATCTTCAAGCGATCAAGGGGCAGCCGCGCAAGGTGTGTCAGGGGCACATCACCCAGACCAAAGTCATCCATCGATACCCGCGCGCCGAGGCGGTGGATGCCCTCGATGATCCATTGTGCCCGATCCGCATCACGCGCCAAGGCGGCTTCGGAGATATCGAACTCAAGCGTCCCATCTGCGACACCACAGGACTTCACCAGGACTTCCAGCCGATCCAGTACGTCGGCACGGGCAAGCTGCCGGTCGGCCAGGTTGATGCCGATGAAGGGCTTCGCGTCGGAAATGCCCGTCATCCCTGCCCGGGCCTGCACATCGGCGGCGGTCTTCAGCGCCAGTCTCGTCATGTCCCAGATCAGATCGCTGTTGATGGCGACGGCGATGGCGTCCCCTGCGGCGATCTTGACGCCTGCGCCATCGTTCAGGCGCAGCAGTACTTCCATCCCTTCCACGCTGTGTCGGCCGATGCTGACAACGGGCTGCGTCGCAAAGGCAATCCGGTTGCCTGCAACCGCGGCAGCGGCCAGGGCATGGACCCTCGACCGACGCAGCAATGCATCGTTCATCAGGTCATCGAAAAAGGCGATCCGGTTACGGCCAGCTTCCTTGGCCGAATACAGCGCCTGGTCGGCGAGACGCACAAGGTTGTCGAAATCCCGATTTCCAGCCTCACTGAAAAGAATGCCAACGCTGCTGGTCGTATTGATGACGGCACCACCCACATCGAATGGTTCGGCGATACTCAAACGAATCCGATCCGCAAGCAGTGCGGCATCGCTCGGGCAATCAACGCCCTCGAAGATGATCGCGAACTCATCTCCCCCCCAACGGGCGATGACGTCGGAGTCACGACAGCAGGCTTCCAGTCGCTTGCCGACTTCGATCAGCACTGCGTCACCTGCATCATGTCCAAGGCTGTCGTTGATCGCCTTGAAATGGTCCAGATCCAGGAAGATCAGACCGAAGGCGTTTCCCGATCGGCGATTGCTCGCCACCGTCCGTTCCAGTTCCCGATCGAATGCAGCGCGATTGCGCAGGCCTGTCAGGGTATCGGTGGTGGCCTGACGGGTAAGTTCCAGTTCCTTGTGCTTCTGCCGCAACCCAAAGCGGATCGCGCGCGTCAGCATCGTGGCGTTGACGTCCCGTTTGGCAAGGAAATCCACCGCACCGGCTCCCAGTGCCGCTCGGTCCAGCGCGTCATCGTTCATGCCCGTCAGCAGAATGACCGGGCCATCAAAACCACTTTCAACAATGCGTCGAACGAACTCCAGACCATCGTCCGGACCAAGCCGATAGTCGACCAGGCAGACATCGGGATTGGTTTTCTGCAGTGCATCGAAACCGCTTTCCGCGCTCTCGGCCCATTTCAGACGGAAATCCTTGCGCGCCTTTGACGAAAGCATCGCTTCCGTCAGCAGAAAATCCTCGTAGTCGTCATCAATAAAAAGGATATCGATCGGCTTGTTGCGGTCGGCCATTTCATTCGGCATCATCTTGCACTGACTCCGGTCTGGTGATCTTGTCCGGATACACGCCGTGCGCGCCGAGACAACTGGAAGTCCGTTCGAATCCTCGGCTCCTGGGCAGAGCACGCATTGTTGGTGACTCTCGCCACTGCAGCATTACTGAACCACACGCCCCCACCACGGACAGACTTCAAGCGTCTGAACATTGACCTGGCACGAGTCCGATGTTCCCAAGCGCCGCGCCCCGATGCAACCGTTATTTATCCGCGTGATCACGCCAGAAAGCCGGGTCTGTTGTGTCTGGATGCGTTAACCAACAAACTCGAAACAGGCATGACTCGGGGGAGAGAAGATGAGCTGGGAAAACAACATCGAAGAGCACGAGCGCAGGGTATCCAAGGCCGAGGCCATGGGGTCAACCAAGCGCCTGAAGGAACGCGCAGCGTCCGGCATCATGAACGCCCGCCAACGGATCGAGGAACTGCTCGACAGCGGTTCGTTCCATGAGTCCGGCCGGTTTGCGGTGTCGGAGCGCCCGGATGCAGCGGACAAGAGCCCCGGCGACGGTGTGGTCGATGGCTACGGTCGCATCAACGGGCGCGAAGTTGTCGTCTGTGCCCAGGACTTCACCACCCTGGGTTCGTCCAGTGCCATCAACAACGGGCGCAAATCGCAGAAGATGTGGCGAAGTGCCGAGAAGAACGGCGTGCCATTCGTCTACCTGTCCGAATGTTCGGGCGCCCGCATTCCCGACATCATGGGCGCCGTCGGCATGGGGCGCATCGGCGAAGGCTTCATCTTCTCGCGCCGCCGTCTGGTGCCCTGGGCAGATGCGGTGCTTGGCATGTCGTTTGGTGGCGGCACGTGGGTTGCCTCCGTTTCCGACTTCGTGGTGATGCGAAAGGGCGCGGTCATGGCGGTGACCAGCCCCAGGGTCAATACCGTGGCGATCTCCGAACAGATCGACCCGGAGGAAATGGGCGGCTGGCGGGTCCAGACGGAGATCACCGGCAAGGCCGACCTGGCCGTCGATACCGATGAAGAGGCGTTGCAGGCCGTGCGCCAGTACCTGTCCTATCTGCCATCGAACTGCGAGGAGATGCCGCCTCTTGCAGATGTCCCCACCGGGTCCGGCGACGACGCGAACCGCATTCTGGACCTGGTGCCGGAGGAACGTCGTCGCACCTATGATGTGCGCAAGGTCATCACGCTGATCGTTGATCGCGACAGCATGTTCCCGGTCAAGGAACGTTTTGGCCGATCCCTCGTCACCTGCTTTGCCCGCATCGACGGGCGCTCCGTCGGCATCATCGCCAACAATCCGATGTTCAAGGGCGGCGCGCTGGACGTGGATTCATGTGACAAGGCCACCAGTTTCATCGCCATGTGCGACAGCTTCAACGTGCCCCTGATCTTTCTGGCTGATGTGCCGGGCTTCCTGATCGGGGTCGAAGGGGAACACAAGAAGGTGCCAGGCAAGATCATGAACTTCATGCAGGCGCTGGAACTGACGTCCGTGCCCGTGCTGTCGATCATCATGCGGAAATCCTACGGCCAGGCGTACATCAACATGGGTGGCGGGCGCTCCGACGAGATGGCGTGCTGGTTCACGGCTGACATCAGCTTCGTCGATCCGGCGGTGGCGGCATCCATCGTCACCGGTGTGGACCCCAGGACCGAGCCGGAGAAGTTCGCCGCCGCAGTTGAGGAATATTCGCTCGGCTGTTCACCCTACGACCTGGCAGGACAGTACCTGGCACACGACGTGATCGACCCGCGCGACACCCGGCAATGGCTCAGCCGGATGCTGGATGCGCACCAGCGACGGCGCACCGGCGGTATTGGCGCACATCATATGCAGAGCTGGCCGTTCACATATTGATCGCGCCGCATTAGGCTCCGCGCACCAGATCAATCGTCCACCAGGGGAGGCAGGACAAATGGCCGACATCGACATCAAATCAGAGATCGCAGGCAAGGTATGGCTGATCGAGGCGGAAGCCGGTCAGTCGGTGGAAGAGGATGATGCCGTGATCATTCTTGAATCCATGAAGATGGAGATCCCTGTCGCCGCACCCGTATCCGGCAAGATCACCGAGATCCTGGTGGAAAAGGACGAGGCGGTGGCCGAGGGACAGACCGTCGCCCGCATGGAAGGCTGACCCCCGGGTCGATGATCCGCCCATTCCGACAGGATACGGCCAAGGGGACCATCGACGGGTTTCATGTGGGGCCCGGCGACGGGCCGTCGCTGCTGATGCTTCACGCATCCGGCACGGGCGCTGCAAGTCTGATCAAGCTGGCAGAACGGGCGGCTGCCAGGGGCTGGTGTGCCGTGCTGCCCAATCTGGATGGCTATGGCGAAACCCGTGTCAGCGGCCCGGATGCCATGACGCGGCACATGGCTGTCGCCCGGTCCGTGCTGGGCGGGATGGACGGGCCCGTACCGGCCTTCGGTCATTCGATGGGTGGCTTCGTGACCCTGCGCCTGGCTGCAGACGGTGTGCCCATGCGTCGTATCAGTGTGTTCGAACCGGTCGCGATCGGTGTCTTGCGGGAACATCCGGAAGACGCCGCCAAGCTCGCCCAGGACACGCGCGCGGTGGAGCGCATAGCGCCAATGATGGCTGCTGGCCGACCGGAAGACGCGATCCGGGATTTCATATCGCTCTGGAACGGTGACAATTGGGACGACCTGCCTGAAAAGGTCCGGCAAAGCATCGTGGCCATGGCGCCGCAGATCAACGCCGATACCGCCAGTGTCAGCTTCGATACGCATTCAGCAGCCCATTACGCGGCGATTGACGTGCCCATGACACTTGCGGGCAGTGAACACGGCCCCGCGCCAGCGCAGGCGATCCTGCACCGGCTGGGCAACGCCCTGCCGCATGCGAGACGGGTGACCATCAATGGCGCTGGCCATATGGGACCGGTACAGAAGCCGCACCTGTTCGAAGACGTTCTTCCGCTGGATTGAAGCCTTCAGCGGCGCTAGAGTCACGTTCCTGCTCTGGGGAGGACAGAATCATGGATCTCAGCCTGACCGCCGAAGACCTGAAATTCCGCGACGACATGCGCGCCTGGATTCGCGACAACCTGACAGAAGAGATGAAGGACGGCGCGCGCCTGACGACAGGCCCGTTCTCCGAACATGCCATTGGCATGCAGTGGTTCCGCACCCTCGCATCAAGGGGCTGGTCCGCGCCGACATGGCCAAAGGAGCATGGCGGCCCCGGCTGGTCACCACTGCAGCTCTATATCTTCGCCGCCGAATGCGCATCGGCAGGTACGCCGGTGCCGCTGGTCATGGGTGTGCAGATGGTCGGCCCCGTGCTGATGCACTTCGGCACACAGCAGCAACAGGACCATTACCTGCCCCGCATCCTGTCGGGCGATGACATCTGGTGTCAGGGCTATTCCGAACCTGGATCGGGGTCTGACCTGGCATCGCTGAAGACACGCGCTGTCCGTGACGGCGACGACTACGTGATCAATGGTTCCAAGATCTGGACGACCTTCGCGCAGCATGCGAACCGGATGTTCTGCCTGGTCAGGACAAGCACGGAAGGCAAGGCGCAGGAAGGGATCTCCTTCATCCTGATCGATGATTTCGACGCTCCGGGCATCACCGTCGATCCCATCATCACCATGGCCGGGGATCACGAGGTCAATCAGGTCTTCTTCGAGGATGTGCGGGTTCCTGCCGCAAACCTGGTGGGCAAGGAAAACGACGGCTGGACCGTCGCCAAGTACCTGCTGGAGTTCGAACGCGGCGGCAACAGCTACAGCCCCGGCCTGCATGCGGCCCTGACCCACCTGAAGGCGGTAGCGGCGACGGAACGTGGCGGCGACGGCGAACGTCTGATCGATGACATCACGTTCCGGAACCGCATTGCGGAGGCGGAATGCGATACTCTGGCGCTGGAGCATGTCGAAAAGCAGGCACTCTGCGCCCTGGCGGAGGGTCGGACACCGGGCGCGGCCTCGTCGATGATGAAGGTGCGTGGATCGGAGATCCTGCAGCTGACGGCGGAACTGACGTCCGAGGCCGTGGGCTATCACGCCTGGCCGGACCAGAAGGCGGCACGCACCGTCGGATCCAACATCTCGGCGATCGGGCCGGAGCATGCGCTGACCGCCCTGCCCCGCCACCTGAACCATCGCGCAGCAACGATCTATGCAGGCTCCAACGAGGTACAGCGAAACATCATCGCCAAGCTGGTTCTGGGACTCTGACCGGACGCGGCAGGTCCTTGCCCTACCCGTAGCGGCAGGGTATCCGGAACGCGAATTTCGCGACAGTTCATCACTTAACCCTTTGTGAAGATGCTGGAAGTACCGTTGACCTGCGCAACGGAACGCTGGTCCTGACGTGATGTTCGCCCTATTGTATTTCTCAGTCCGATTTGTGGATTGGCCGCGTGAGTATCGAGTCCCTCTCAGAAAATATCGACCTTGTCTGGATTATGGTCTGCACAGTCCTGGTCCTGTTGATGCAGCCTGGGTTTGCCTGCCTCGAGATCGGGCTGGTGCGCGCAAAGAACACCATCAACGTGGCGATGAAGAATATCGCTGACTTCTGCCTCGCGGCCCTGCTGTTCTGGGTGGCCGGTTACGGCATCATGTTCGGGCTCTCGCAGGGCGGTGTCATCGGATCCTCCCATTTCCTGTTCGACCCGCTGCTCGGGCCGGAGTCACCGGCACAGATGATCGCGTTCTTCTTTTTCCAGGCGGCGTTCTGCGGCGCGGCGACGACCATCGTTTCCGGCGCTGTGGCAGAGCGGATGAGCTTTCGCGGCTATTTCGTGGTCGCCGGACTGATCAGCCTGCTGATCTATCCCCTGTTCGGCCATTGGGCCTGGGGCGGGCTGATGCTGCCGACCCAGGGCTGGTTGCAGCAGGCGGGTTTCGTGGATTTCGCAGGCTCCACCGTCGTGCATGGCATCGGCGGCTGGGTGGCGCTGGCGGCAATCATCGTTCTCGGACCGCGGATCGGGCGGTTCGGTGCGGACGGCGGCCCCATAGAGCCACACAGCCCGCCCACCGCAATCCTCGGCATCTTCCTGCTCTGGATTGGCTGGTTCGGCTTCAACGGGGGCAGCGAACTTGCCTTGAATGGCAATGTGCCGGGCATCCTGCTCAATACAATGATGGCCGGGGTGGCCGGCAGCCTGACGGTACTGTTGCTGACCTGGTTCCTTGACGGGCGGCCAGCCGCCATGCCCGTCGCATCGGGTGCGATTTCCGGCCTCGTCGCCATCACGGCCGGTGTCCATGTGATGACCGTACCCATGGCCATGCTGGTTGGGGGGATCGGTGGTGCCGTGGGGCTGGTCGGAAGCAGTCTGCTTGCACGCTGGCGGATCGACGATGTGGTCAGTGCGGTGCCTTCACATCTGATGGCCGGCATCTGGGGCACGCTGGCCGTGGCCCTGTTTGCGGATATGGAACGGCTCGGTACCGGGCTCGGTCGCATCGATCAGCTGGCTGTTCAGGCGCTGGGTGTGGGGGCCGCGGCGGTTGTCGGGTTCGGCATCACCCTGCCCCTGCTGATGCTGGTCAACCGGATCATGCCGCTGCGGGTGCCCGCAGAATTCGAGCGGGTCGGCCTGAACGCCTCCGAACACGGGGCCAATACGGCACTGATCGAACTGGTTGGCGCGATGGACGAGCATCGCCAGACCGGCGATTTCAGCCGCCCCGTCCGCGTCGAACCCTCGACCGAGGCGGGGGATATCGCGACGCAGTACAACCAGGTTCTGACCAGATTCTCGCAGGAGGTCGAAGGGCACCGGTTGACCAGTTCCCATCTGCAGGAAGCACTGGGCCGCGCAGAGCTGGCGAATGCGTCGAAATCACAGTTCCTCGCCAACATGAGCCACGAACTGCGCACCCCGCTCAACGCCATCATCGGCTTTTCCGAGATCATCCGCGATGAGATGTTCGGCCCCGTCAACAATGATCGCTACAAGGACTATGCCGTCGACATCAACAACGCCAGCAAGCACCTGCTTTCCCTTATCAACGACATTCTCGACCTGTCGAAGATCGAAGCCGACAAGTTCGATCTGTCAGACGAGCAGGTGGATATCAACGAGGTGCTGACATCCTGCCAGCGCATGCTGAACGCAAATGCTGAAGAGACGGATGTCGATCTGAGGATAACCGTGGCACCGGACCTGCCGCTGCTCCGCGCCGACAGTCGCGCAATCCATCAGATCGTGCTGAACCTGCTGTCGAACGGCATCAAATTCACCCCGGCGGGTGGTTCGGTGTCTCTGGACGTGGTGGTGGAACCCGACGGCCGGTTGGCGATCACCGTGTGCGATACCGGCGTGGGCATTTCGAAGGAGAATATCTCGCGCGCGTTCGAGCCATTCACCCAGATCACCAACAGCAGCCTGGTCTATTCGGCTGAAGGAACCGGGCTTGGCCTGCCTTTGACAGCCGCCCTGACGCGCCTGCATGACGCGTCGATGGTCTTTGATTCAGCGGAAGGAAAAGGCACGACGATTGTCGTGCGCTTCCCGCTTGATCGGATCATCCCCCGGAATGTCAGGCTGTCGGCCTGACATCCATGCCCGGCATCCGGAGCGGGGCGCGGGCCGGTACAGTTCCAAAATCGGATGGACCAGTCTAGCCCCGGATGCCCCTGGTCCATTCGGCGAGGGCAGAACCGATCTCGTCAGGTGAGTCTTCCTGAATGAAGTGGCTGCCCTTTACCGTCACCTCGGTCTGATTCTGCCAGCTGCGACAGAACTCCCGAACCTCACCGGTCAGGATCGCGCCAGGCGCTGCGTTGACGAACAGCTTCGGCAAGCTGTTTGCGGCCATCCAGTCAGAATAGTCCTGCACGATGGCCGTGACGTCTGCCGGTTCACCGGAAATCGGGATCTGGCGCGGCCAGGTCAGGGTCGGACGGCGATCCTCACCGGCTTCCGCGAAGGGTCTGCGATAAACAGCCATCTCCGCTTCGGTCAGCCCGCGCAACACGGAACCAGGCAGCACCTTTTCGACAAAGATGTTCTTTTCCAGCACCATCCTGTCACCGGCGGGGGACCGGAATCCTTCGAACACCGGCTTCGAAGCCTCGTTCCATTCCTCCCACACCAGCGGCCGCACGATGCCTTCCATGTAGCAGATACCCTGCATCGCTTCCCGATGCCGGTTGGCCCAGTCGAACCCGAGCGCCGACCCCCAGTCATGAATGACGAAGATCGCATTCTGCCCCACGCCAAGCGCGTCGAGCAGACCATCCAGATACTGACGGTGTTCGATGAAGCGGTACCTGTCTGGCCCGGATTCCGGCAGCTTGTCGGAATCTCCCATGCCGATCAGGTCGGGCGCAATGCACCGCCCCAGATCCTGAACGTGCGGCATGATATTGCGCCACAGGTATGACGATGTCGGATTGCCATGCAGGAAGACAATCGGATCCCCCTGCCCCATCTCCACATAGGTCATCTTCCGACCATACACCTCGACGGACTTCTTCGGATATTCCGTGCTTGATATCGCCATGACTGATCCTCCCCCTGATGGTCAGACCAAACTGGGTCGCACCAGCAGGCAGGTCAAGCGCATGCCGCCTCGATCGCAATGGCGGAAACACGATGGGCCGGCAAGACAATGCTCAGGCGGATCAGACGGTCATCCTTTTCCTGCGCCAGAACCGTCCCGCCATGCGCTTCGGCCAACAGCCTCGCGATATAGAGGACCACGCCCAGCCCTTCATCATTCGCGAACAGTGAATCAACGGCTGTCTCGAACGGATCCTTCAACGCGTTCCTGGTCTCGGCAATTCCCGACGATGAGGCAAAATCCACATTGATTGCCGTTCCACGACCTCCGGTCCGGGCGGACACGTCGATGCTGGTGCCAGGCAATCCCTTCGACACCGCGTGACTGAGCACATGCATCAGTATCTGGCGCAGGAAGCCCTTGTCGCCATTCACCATCTGACCGAATTCGGCAGATCCCATGCGGTTGATCTTCTGATCCCTCAGTTCCGCCTCTGCCATCAATTGCTGGATGGAACCGTCGAGAACCTCACCCAGCACGAAATCACTCTCATTGAGCTGCAGCTCACCCCGTTCCAGATTGGTGATCGACAGCAGGTGTTCGACATGTGTCAGCAACGTGCGACCACCGCTGGAGATCATGCTGGCGTAGGTCCCGACATCGACGCTCTGTCCACGCTCCAGCTTGATGGACATGAGGTCCGCAAAACCGATGACAGCGTTCAATGGCGTGCGAAGTTCATGGCTGACCAGCCTGAGAAACCTTTCCTTGGTCCTGCGCGATTCATCTGTCGCAAGCTCCAGATCAGCCGTCAAGCCACGCTCGTTATCGACTGCATCCAGCCGCGTCTGCAGCTGGTCCTGCACGATATCGCCAAAATGGCGCAGCCTGCGCTGCATGTCCGGGTCGAAGCCATCGCGCGGCTTCTGATCAATGATGCAGAGCGTGCCGACGCGCGCGCCACTGACAAGCAGCGGTGCACCGGCATAGAACCGGATATGGGGCGGGCCAACCACCAGCGCCTTGTCCGCAAACCGCGGGTCCTTGCGCGCGTCCTCAACGATGAACAGGTCATCGTGCATGATCGCGTGGGCACAGAATGCCTCGTCGCGCGGAGTCTGCGTGTCATCAAGTCCATGGCGCGACTTGAACCACTGCCTGTCGCGGTCGATCAGGGAAACAAAGCACATGGGCGCCTGAAAAAAATCCGCTGCAAGACTGGTGATCCGATCGAAGGTCTCTTCCTCATCGGTATCCAGAATGGCAAGCCGGTCCAGCACCGAAAGGCGATAAGCCTCATTGATCGGAATCGGATGATCATTTCTCATATTCTGTGACACTCCCCTTCTGGCAGACCTGACAAAGCAAGAAAGATACCCAAACAACTATCTCCTCACCACTGTCTTGACCATCGGTCAGTTATACGGCTGAGTTCATTCACGGATCGCATCGGAAGGGCAGAAAAATGGGTCAGTTCGATTTCATCATCGTGGGTGGCGGATCCGCGGGCTGTGTCCTTGCCAGCAGGCTCAGCGAGGACGTCGCCACACGCGTCTGCCTGATCGAGGCGGGTACCACTGGCGATCACTGGTCCATTAACGTTCCAGCAGGCCTGGTCAAGACCATGCAGGACAAGCAGACGAACTGGCTGCTGAAGACCGCGCCGCAAAGGAACCTGGGTGACCGGCGCATGTTCTGGCCGCGCGGCAAGGCCCTGGGTGGATCGAGCGCCATCAACGGCATGGTCTATATCCGTGGCCATCGCGCTGACTACGATCGCTGGGCCAGCGAGGAAGGCTGTCCGGGCTGGGATTGGGAGAGCGTGCTGCCGCTGTTTCGCCGGTCAGAGAACAACGAACACATCCACAATGACCTGCATGGTCAGGGTGGACCGCTGAATGTGACGGACCCGCGCAGCCCCAGCCCTTTGGCCACGATGTTCGTGGATGCTGCGGCGGAGACACAGATTGGCCGGACCGACGACTTCAATGGCCCCCGGCAGGAAGGCGCGGGACTTTACCAGCTGACCCAGAAGGGCGGGCAGCGCCACAGCGCCTGGCACGCGTATCTGCAGGGGGTCGAGCGTCCGAACCTCAAGGTCATTTCCGGTGCCCGCGTAACGCGCATCCGGATCGAGGACGGGCGCGCGACCGGCGTCGAGTTCCGTCGCAACGGCCAGGCTGAAGTCGAAGCGATCGGTGCGAAACGGGAAGTACTGCTTTCAGGCGGCGCGGTGCATTCGCCGCAATTGCTGATGCTGTCCGGGATCGGCCCGGGTCCCGAACTGGCTGCGCAGGGCCTTGAGGTGCTGCACGACGCGACAGAGGTGGGGCGCAACCTGCAGGACCACCTTGATGTCTCCATCGTTCAGCGGACATCGACAAGGATCGGCTTCGCATTCACCCTGAACGGACTGAGCCGTCTGCCGGGCGCAATCCGTGAATACCGCCGCAACAGGACCGGTCTGCTGACCAGCAACTTCGCTGAGGCCGGCATCTTCGCGCGCAGTCAGCCGGACGAACCCCTGCCCGACCTGCAGTATCACTTCCTGCCCGTCATGAGCGACAATCACGGCAAGACGCGGCTCTATGCCCATGGGGTGACGATGCATTGCTGTGATCTGCGTCCGAAGAGCCGCGGGCACATCGGCCTCGGATCTGCTGATCCCATGGACGACCCGATGATCGATCCGAACTATCTGGACCACCCTGACGATCTGCCCAAGCTGATCCACGGCATCGAGATCGGTCGCCGGGTGCTGTCAGCGCCACCGCTCGGCGATCACATGGCCGATGAGCTCTACCCGGGCAGCGATGTCCAGGATGTTTCGGCGCTGGAAGCCTTTGTCCGTCGCAAGGCCGAAACCATCTATCACCCGGTGGGCAGTTGCCGCATGGGCAAGGACGACGCGGCTGTCGTCGATCCCGAACTGAAGGTACGCGGTGTCGAGGGACTGCGGGTGGTGGACGCATCGGTCATGCCGAGCCTGATCGGCGGCAACACCAATGCGCCGACAATCATGATTGCGGAACGCGCGGCGGACCTGATCCGCGCCACCTGAGGATCAGGTCCTCAAAGGCGGCGCGAACCGGTTCCGCTATTCAGCGTCAGGCCGCCTTCTTCAGGAAGCGGTTGCCAAGGGTTTCGGCAATCTGAACCGTATTCAGAGCCGCGCCCTTGCGCAGGTTGTCGGACACGATCCAGAGATTGAGACCGTTTTCGACGGTGCCATCCTCCCGAATGCGGCTGATGAACGTGGCATAGTCGCCAACGCATTCGACCGGCGTGATGTACTGTTCTTCCTTCGGGTTATCGATGACCATGCAACCCGGCGCTTCCCGCAGCAGTTCACGCACTTCATCAGCGGAGAGTGGCTCTTCCAGCTCCAGATTGACCGATTCCGCATGCCCGACAAAGGTCGGCACCCGCACGCAGGTCGCGGTCAGCAGGATCTTCGGGTCGAGGATCTTCTTGGTCTCGACCACCATCTTCCACTCTTCCTTCGTATAGCCATCCTCATGAAACACATCGATGTGCGGGATGACGTTGAAGGCGATCTGCTTGCTGAACTTGCGCGGTTCGGCGGGCTGATTGACGAAAATGCCCTTGGTCTGGCTGAACAGTTCATCCATCCCCTCACGCCCGGCGCCGGACGTCGACTGATAGGTCGACACCACCACGCGACGGATACGCGCCCGGTCGTGGATCGGCTTCAGCGCCACAACCAGCTGGGCCGTGGAACAGTTCGGGTTGGCGATGATGTTGCGCTTGGCATACCCGGCCAGGGCATCGGCGTTCACTTCCGGCACCACCAGGGGCACGTCCGGGTCCATGCGGAATGCCGAGCTGTTGTCGATCACGACGCAGCCCTGGGCGGCAGCCTTTGGCCCGAATTCCTTGGCTATCGTGCCGCCAGCGGAAAACAGCGCCATGTCGTAGCCGGTGAAGTCGAAATCATCGAGGGCCTTCGTTTTCAGGGTCTTGTCGCCGAACGTGACTTCAGTCCCGAGGGAGCGTCGGCTTGCAACAGCCGTCACTTCATCGGCGGGGAACAGACGTTCCTCCAGGATGTTCAACATTTCGCGGCCCACATTCCCCGTGGCACCGACGACGGCGACGCGATATCCCATCTCCCTCGTCCTTTCGATAACAGGATAGACCTTCGCGCCCAAATAGCGCGAAGTGGCCGGAGAGATACGCCCTGCCCCAGCAACAGGCAAGGGCTGCGCGGCTGAAAATTCCTAAGGTGTGCGATCGCGAGGGTCGGGCAGTCGGGCCTATCCGGCGGCGGAATGCGCCGCGAAGCGCGCCCGCAGACGCCGCAGGATCCAGCCGATCAGGGGCAGGCGTTCATACATCTGACCCGCAGCGTCCCAGTAATCGACATGCTCGCTGACCAGTCCGTTCGCATCAAACCGGATGATGCTGACTCCTGTCACCACCCAGCGCTCCGCCCCCAGCGGGCGGACAAACCCGCTCATCGTCCATTTCAGCCAACCGGTATCACCCTTGCGGACATGATCATCGACGACCAGCTGATAATCGCGAACGTCGCGCAACATGGCCGTGAAGACCCTGGCCAGACGGTCATGGCCGCGCAGGTCACTGAACGGATCCTTGAAGCGGGCATCGGGTGTGAAGACTTCCGGGATGCGGGCAATATCGGCCTGCGTCATCCCCTCGAAGAAATCGATGTAGCATTCAAGAGGATCGGCTTCGCGTGACTCTGCGGACGAGGGGGAAATAGAGGCCATAGGGCAGGCACCTCACCAGTTTCATGATCGTGGTGAAAACAAACGGGAAAGAGACTTCGAAACTGCGGCCAAGCACACCGTCCACCAGACGCTTCGCAGCGGCATCAACCGGCATCAGGAAAGGCATGGGAAAGTCGTTCCTGTCCGTTGCCGGTGTCTTGACAAACCCCGGATTGACGAGCCCGAAATGGATGCCGTGGGGCCGCAGTTCGGTATGGAATGCCTCTGCCATGTTGATCATGGCAGCCTTGGACGCACCATAGGCCGCCGATCGCGGCAGACCGCGATACCCGGCGACTGACGCCACCATGAATATCCGCCCGGCCTTGCGCGCCATCATCCGCGGCAGCAGGGGTTCCAGACACCTGGCGGACCCGACAACATTCAGGTCCATCGTGGCGCGGATTGCTTCCGCGCTGAACGTCTCCACCGTCATCGGCTGAAAGCCGCCGGCATTCAGCAAGGCCGTGTCGATGGTGCCAAGGTCTTCCTCGATCGCCGCCACGACCGAAGCAATGCCTTCGGCATCCGTGATGTCGCCCGGAAAGGCGGTCACATCGCCCAGCTGGCCCGAAGCCTCATCCACCAAGGTGGCCAGCTCATCCGCACGGCGCGCTGTGGCGGCCACGCGATATCCCCGGCGCGCGAACTCCAGCGCAGCCGCACGCCCGATGCCGGAACTGGCACCCGTAATCCAAACAATCCCGCTCATTGAAGGTTCTCCGCTATCCCGTTGGCGGCCCTGCACTGTTCGCAGCGATATTCGATCTGTTCGCCGCCCTTGGTCAGGAACCGCAGCTTTACCCACCGACCGTCACTGTCATACCAGACATCGACGTCATGCAGGTCACCGGAGAACAGATAACGATCAGCGCGGACTTCTCCATGGGCCGTATCGACCATTTCCTGCCCCACCAGGTCCATCGACACACCGCCAACACCACCGGTCAGCGTATTCAGGACGCGGGTCTGGCCGATGACACCGGGGTGCCAGTGATTGGATGGGAAAAGCACGCCCTCCACCCGGCGCAGGCCACGGGTACCGTCAACCACGATTTCCTCGCCATAGCGGCGCGCATTCACACCGCCTTCGGTACCATCATCGTTGACTGCAGCGTCAATCGACGTGAGCGTTGAGCCATCCCAGGTGGCACTGGAACCGTATTCGAACCGGTATGCCGTGATGCCGAGAATGCGGACCCGCACCTGAAAATCGATCTGCACGTCCAACTGGTCGCCATCGCGGCGGAACTGAACCACGTGGGTGCCGATCTGATTGCCTTTCCGCCAGACGCTGAACCGCACTTCCGGTCCATAGGCGACCAGCGGATCAAAGCTGTTGTAACGCTCGGCCTGGACCACGGACGTGGCCAGCAGGGCCATAACGGCAACACATGTGGCCGCAATCATGTTGCGAATTCGGTTCATTGGCGCTCTGTTGCTTTTCGGCTTGATTGCTTACCTACGCTATCGACCGCCGACCGGATCATCAGCACCCTTGCAGGCTTGGCCTTTCAGCCGGGATACCCGAGACATTGACCTACCTACTGATCAGCATCATTGGCCTTACCGTCCTGTTTCTCGCCGGACCACGCGCCCGCGCACATGGTCGACTGACCTATCGGCCCGGCGAACTCGGCGATGATCTGGATGCCGCTCTGGCAGCCCGTGAAGCAGCCTGGCCAGACATTCGGGACGGCATGCAGAAGGAAATCATCTGGCGTGATCCGGCAGCCCGCGACAAGCGCCCCTGGGCAGTCGTCAACATTCATGGTTTCTCTGCCACCAAGGAAGAACTTCGGCCGCTGCCGGACCTGATTGCGGACGGCCTGGACGCCAATCTGTTCCTCACCCGTCTCGCCGGGCACGGACGCTCGGCAGAGGCAATGACGGAGCCGACGGCTGACGACTGGCTGGACGACATGGCAGAAGCCCTGGAAATAGGGCAGTTGCTGGGGGAGAAGGTGCTGGTCATCGGCATGTCGACCGGTGCGACGATGGCCGCCTGGGCGGCAATGCGCGACGACATGCGCGATCAGATGGATGCCATTGTATTCATCTCACCCAATTTCGAGATCCGCGGCGACAGCACCCGGTACATGGTCATGCCCTGGGCACGGCAGCTGCTGCGGCTGTTCATGGGAAAGGTCGATCCGGTACGACCCGACAATGCAGGCTTCAAGAGCCCCTGGACAAGCGGATACCCTGCAGAAGCATGGCTGCCCATGGCCGCCGCTGTCAGATACGTGCAGGGGCTGCGGATTGACAAAGCCAGTCACCCGGCATTGTTCATCCATTCACCTGCCGACAGGGTGATCCATGTCCCGCACATGAAGGCCGTGCACGCGCTCTGGGGCGGCACGCCGAAAGACATCATCGAAGTCACGGACGCCGAAGACCCGATGCAGCACATCATCGCCGGACGGATTATCAGCCCGACGCCGACAGGCCGCTTGTCGCGTCAGGTGCTGGACTGGGTGCGGTCGCTGCCTGCGAACTGACCGATCTGGCGGGAAATCTCGTCAGGAATCTGGTGCGCGATCCAGTGATCGTTCTCCGGGTAGCGCACGATCCGGATGTCCGGCCCCGCCTCCGGCATCCGGTTCAGGCATTCAGGCGCGAAATAGGGATCGCCCTCCCCCCACAGCACCAGCGTCGGCACGGAGACCCGGGTATCCGCGACACGGCGCGGCGCCGCATCGTCACCGCTGGGTGGTCCGGACTTGTTGGCGCGGTAGTAATACAGGCCGGCAGTCAGTGATCCGGGCGTCAGCCAGTGCACCATGTAGGCCGCAGCGTCCTCCTCCGTCAGGTGCCCTGCCTGCAGCCCCGGTTCCAGTATGTTGGTCCGCAGGCCCGCATGGTCATCGCGGGTAACCAGCTCTTCAGCCTGATCGGACCGGAACGCCAGCATGTACTGGCTGCGCGTTGCCTGCTCGCTGTCCGGCTCATGCAACAGTTCACTCATGATACCGGGATGGGCGCAGTTGATGATCACCAGCTTCTCGATCAGGTCCGGGCGACGGATGGCCACTTCCCAGGCCATGAAACCGCCCCAGTCATGCCCGACCAGCACCACGCGCTCCCGTCCATAGGCTGCGATTATGCCAGCCACATCATCCACCAGGTTGCCGATCTCGTACCCCGCCAGATCAGCGGATTGTTCTGTGCGATTGATTCCACGACAGTCCGGCGCGACACAAAGCCAGTCACCGGACAGCGTTTCCAGCTGTTTCCGCCACGCATACCAGAACTCAGGAAAGCCATGCAGGAACAGGATCATCGGGGCAAGGGGATCGCCCGCTTCCGCACAATGGAACCGGAGTCCGTTGGCCTGCACATCGACGTGGCGAATGACATCTTCAGCCATGGTGATCAGTCCTCCCGAAAGCGCCCGTAGGCCTGTTCACTGGCAATGATCACATGGGCGGCGCAACCGTTCAGGCGATGATGGTTTTCTGCCTCATAGTCCCTCGACGTGATGAAATCCCGAAACGCCGCCTTCGACGGATAGCGCACCAGGGCAACAAAATCCCAGTCTCCGAATTCAGCCGGGCCAAAGGACGCGCCCTTGGCATCGCCGGTCCAGACGATACCGCCGCCAACGGCGCGGATCAGGTGATTGACGCCCTTCGAATAGCGCACATAGGCGTCCCAGCCGGAACCATCGCCATCCAGCGACTTCTCGCGGAACTTCATCAGATTGACCATGACCACTGGCGTTCCATCCGCCATGCGGTCCAGCGTCTGGTCGTGCAGTTCATCAATCGCGGCCATGCCTCATCTCCACGTCAAACCGTCCTGAAAGCAACAGGGGCCGACCAAATGGCCGACCCCTGAAGCGTATCGTGATGCGTTCGGGAAAGATCAGTAGGCGATGTTCGTGCCGATCTTCACCCAGCGACCGTTCTGCACCTGCGACAGGAAGGATTCGTTGGAACCCTGCCGCTTTTCCGGGCCGAAGCTCTGCACCGGGCCGCCGAAGATATCGCGGTAGCCCTTCATGCTTTCAAAGCCTGCGATCATGCTGTCCGTTGTCAGATCGCGACCGGCGTTCTGCAGCGCAACCACAGTCATGTCAGCATAGATGTAGCCGAGCTGAGCCGGAAAATCCGGGTTCTTGCCGAATTTTTCCTTGTATTCGTTGTACCAGTTCTGGACCAGTGGATCGGGATCGTCACCATAGGCCATCTGGAAGCCGGTCATCGCCATGTAGCCTTCCGTTACGCCCCCCTTCGCGCCTGCCGTATAGCTGGTGTAGGTAGAGATCGGCCCCACGAAGTCGACATCCCAGCCCATCGAACGGGCAGTCGCGTAAGGAATGATCGTGTCAGAGACGATGGTGCCCATGTAGACCACATCGCAGCCGGCCTCACGCAGTTTGGTGATCGACGCCGTAAAGTCCTTGTCCGTCGGCTTGTGCGCGGTTTCGGCGACAAGCGTCTGTCCCATGACCTTGGCCTGGTCCAGAACACCAAACTCGGTCTCGCGCCCGAAATCCGTATCCTGATACATGGTGCAGGGCTTGGTCTTGCCCCGGGTTTCTGCGAAGAGCTTGTACGCTGCACGAATCTGATCGTAGTAGGAAGAGCCGCCCACGAACTTCAGCTTGTGGAATGGCTCATGCATTTGCCTGGCCGATGAGAACGGGAACAGGTTCGGAATGCCCGCTGCCAGCTGACGCGGCAGCACGGCATTGTTCATCGGGGTGCCGATGGCACCCAGTATCGTGAAAACACGGTCGCGATTGATCAGCTTGTTGCCAGCCTGCACCGCCTTCGGCACCTGATACTCACTGTCCTCGACCAGTAGCCGTATCTGGCGACCATGAATGCCGCCGGCGGCATTCACCGCGTCAAAGCGCTGGCGCATGCCTTCAACCGAGGGCACACCCCAGACCGCAACCGGGCCGGAAAGCGCGGTATGTGTGCCGATCAGGATTTCCTTGTCGGTCACACCTCGCTGTGCGGCCTGCGCCCCACCAGCAATCACTGTTGCCACTGCTGCAACCGCAGCCAGGCCAAGAAGCTTCTTTTTCATACGATCCTCCCTGTTGTCGGTCCCATTCACTTCAGGACCTCTTTCTTCGTGACCCTGCCCTGCCTTTCCGGCCAGGCCCGGTCTCTTCAAACAAGTCTACCAGAGTTCCGCCAAGGACACAGCATGGCAACCGAATGTGACCTGAATCAGGCCGCTTCCGAATACATGCTGTCGATCAGGTCCTCGTACTTCTTCTCGACAAATTTGCGTTTCAGTTTCATCGTCGGTGTGACTTCCTCGTCCTCCGCATCAAGCTGCCTGTCGATGACGCGGAACTTCTTGATCGTCTCGACCCGCGCGAACTTGGTGTTCACCCGCTCGATCTCCTGCTCCACCAGTGCGACGACTTCCGGCGCACGTGCCAGGGACGCAAAGCTGGTGAAGGCAATGTTGCGTTCCTGCGCGAATTTCTCGACCATTTCCTGATCGATCATCACCAGCGCCGTCAGGAATTTCCTGCGATCACCGATCACCACGGCGTCGGAAACATAGGGGGAGAACTTCAACTCGTTCTCGATCTCCGACGGGGTGATGTTCTTGCCCCCGGCCGTGATGATGATGTCCTTCATCCGGTCGGTGATCTTGACATAGCCTTCGTTGTCGATGGCCCCGACGTCGCCGGTGTGCAGCCAGCCATCGACCACTGTCTCGGCGGTCTTCTCCGGCTGGTTCAGGTAGCCCATGAAGATGTGGCGGCCCCGCAGCAGAATCTCGCCCTCCGCCGACAGCTTGCATTCGCCATAGGGCGCGCAACGCCCCACCGACCCCAGCTTGATGTCGCCGGGCAGGTTGGTCGTCGCCAGCCCCGTATTCTCCGTCTGGCCATAGAGTTCCAGCATCTCTACGCCCAGCGCCATGTACCAGCGGATCAGCTGCGGCGAAATCGGCGCCGCACCTGTGCCGACCCAGTCCACGCGGGAAAGCCCCAGCACGTTGCGGATGTTGCGCAGCACCAGGAACTGGCCGATACGGAATTTCAGCACCTCAATCGCTGATGGTTGCTCCCCGGCCAGTTTCCTGTCGGCGACGGCAAACCCCCAGTTGATCGCGGTCTTGTATGCAAACTGCTGCAGCGCCGTGGCGTCACGCACCGCGATGTTGATCTGGGAATAGAGCTTTTCCCATATACGCGGCACGGCGAACAACGTTGTCGGCTGGATTTCCTGGATGTTCTCGAACACGGTCTCCGGACCCTCGACGAAGTTCACGATATTGCCCGAATAGAGCGAGAAATAGATCAGCGTCCGTTCCGCAATGTGGCACAGAGGCAGGAACGCGACGCGCTCCCCACCGATTTCCTGCGGCAGAATCAACGTGCCATTGACCATCTGGAAACACAGGTTGTCGTGGCTGATCATTGCCCCCTTGGGCGGCCCCGTGGTGCCGGAGGTATAGACCAGAATTGCCAGGTCCGACGGTTCGGCGACCTTTACCAGCTCTTCCCAGCGACCGGCGCTGGCCGCGTCATGGGCCTCCCCTTCCGCGCAGAAGTCCTTGAAGCTCATGACCATGTCATCATCAAAGCTCGCCAGGCCTTCCATGTCGAAGACAACGATGCGTTCGAGTTTCGGGCATTTCCCGCGCACGCTCATCATCTTGTCGAGCTGTTCCTCATCTTCGACGAAGATCACGCGGGCGCCTGAATCATTCAGCAGGTATTCGACCTGTGCCGCCGCGTCAGTGGGATAGATGCCCGCACAGACTGCGCCGATCCCCTGGATGCCCATGTCGCAGAACATCCACTCCGGCAGCGTGTTGGACAGGACAGCGGCGACATCCCCCTTCGCCAGGCCCATCTTGTCCAGGCCCATGCCGATCCTGCGTGCCTCGGCACCGAACGCGCGCCAGGTGATGGCCTTCCAGATGCCATGGTCCTTCTTGCGCATGGCGGTCCGGTCAGCCCAGTTGGTGGCCCGATACCAGAACATCTGCGACACGGTCGGTGCGTCGGGATCATCACGAATGATCATCTCCCGACCATCATCGGCCATCTGTCGTGTTTCCGTCAGCTTTGCGGTCATCTTCGGCTCCGCCTCTCCGTTGAAGCGATCAGGTCGGTCTGAAAGCGCCTTTCAGCGCCCATACGAGACCTATCGCCAGAGCTTCTTTTTCTTCCAGCGACGCTCTGCGCGTGCGCCTTCGTCTTTCACACCAAGGTAGAATTCCTGAATGTCCTCACGCTGGACCAGCTTCTCGCAGGGGTCCTCCATGACGATCCGGCCGACTTCCAGCACATAGCCGAAATCGGCGGTCTTCAGCGCCATGTTCGCGTTCTGCTCCACCAGCAGCATTGTCACGCCGCGTTCCTTGTTCAGCAGGACAATGATCTCGAAGATTTCCTTCACCAGGCGCGGACTCAGGCCCAGCGACGGCTCATCCAGCAACATCACCTTTGGTCGAGACATCAGTGCCCGGCTGATGGCCAGCATCTGCTGTTCACCGCCCGAAAGCTGCCCGGCCGGCTGTTCCCGCCGTTCCTTCAGGACCGGAAAGTAGTTGAAGACCATGTCGACGTCGTCGGCCACGCCCTTGGCATCCTTGCGGGTAAAGGCCCCCATGCGCAGGTTTTCCTGTACGGACAGGAACGGAAAGACCTCCCGCCCCTCCGGCACGTGGCTGATACCGCGGCGCATGACCCAGTCGGGTTCATGCGATGTGATGTCCTCGCCTTGAAATGTCACCCGACCCTTGCGCGGGTCCATGACACCGGAAATCGTCTTCAGGATCGTTGTCTTGCCCGCGCCATTGGACCCGAGGACCGTCACGATATCACCTTCGTGGACATCGATGCTGACGCCACGGATGGCCTGGATCGGACCATAGTAGGTCTCGACATTGGACACTTTCAGGATGGGTTCACTCACCGGTCAGCCCCCCAGGTAGGCGCGAATGACTTCTTCGTTCGACTGCACCTCGGAAGGGCTGCCGAGCGCGATCACGCGGCCGTAGTTCATTGCCAGGACCCGGTCGGATACCCGGTTCACGAGGCTCATGTCATGTTCCACCATCAGGACGGTGATGCCCAGCAGATCGCGGATATCCTTGATCCAGAACGCCATGTCGCCGGTTTCCTCCACATTGAGGCCCGATGACGGCTCATCCAGCAGCAGCAGCTTCGGCTCGGTACAGAGGGCACGCCCCAGTTCCACGACCTTGCGCACACCATACGGCAGATTGGCGATGCGCTGATCGCGGTACCGCGCCAGGTCCAGGAACTCGATCACCTTCTCCACCACTTCGCGATGGGCCAGTTCGGAGCGCCGGGTCGATGGCAGGAAGAAGATGTTGGTCAGCAGGTTGCCGCTGCGGTGGGCATGCCGCCCGATCAGCAGATTTTGCAGCACCGTCGCCATTTCGAACAGTTCGATGTTCTGGAACGTTCGCGCAATGCCCCGCCCCGCGATCAGGTGCGGCGCGGTTTCGGTGATGTCTTCATCCTCCAGGATCAGCTTCCCTTCGGTCGGATCATAGATCCGGCTGATCAGATTGAAGATCGTGGTCTTGCCGGCACCGTTGGGGCCGATGATCGTGAAGATCTCGCCCTTGCCGATCTCGAAATCGACGCCATCCACGGCCTTCACGCCGCCAAAATGGATCGCCAGTTTGTCCGCCTTGAAGAAGGTCACTTCAACCGCTCCGTCTTCACATAGGATTTCTGCCGCGCGAACGTCGCCTTCTTGTAGAGCGGGAAGAGATCGAAATAGGTCTTTATCTTCAGCCAGCGGCCATAGAGGCCCATCGGTTCGAAGATGATGAACGCCACCAGCAAGGCACCGAAGATGCCCGCCTCCAGCCCCGGCGAGTTGACGAAGCGGACCAGGCCGCCAAGCATCTCCACGCCACCCGCGCTCGCGGTCACCTCATCACGCATGATCGGGATGAAGGAACGCAGCAGGATCAGGAATGCAGCCCCAAGCACCGCGCCCTGAATGGTGCCGATGCCGCCCACGACACAGATCAGCAACAGCTCGATCGAGATGAAGATGTTGAAGGCGTCCGGTGCCAGGTGGGAGATCTGATGCGCGAAAAGACCACCGGCCAGACCCGTCACGAAGGCGCTGACGCCAAAGGCCGTGGTCTTGTAGTGCGCCAGATGGATACCCATCGACTGCGCCGAAATCTCTGAATCGCGGATGGCAACGAAGGCGCGCCCGGTCGGGCTGCGCAGCAGGTTGCGTGCGATCAGCGCCGCCAGTACCAGAACGACCACGCAGATGTAATAGAGGGACACGGGCGACCAGAGTTCCGTCCAGCCGACATGCAGCCCCCCGACGGAGAACCACTGCCCCTGATACATCGGCTTCAGCTGGATCGACAGGAAGTCAGGTGCTGCCACCGGCAGACCATCAAAGCCGCCGGTCACCGACGACCATTTGGACATGACCTCCTGCGCGATCAGCGCAACCGCCAGTGTCGCGATGGCGAGATAGATACCGTGCATCCTGAGCGTCGGCAGGCCAACCGCCACACCGATCGCGCCCGCCAGCAGTCCGCCAAGCGGCAGCGAAAAGACAAAGGGTACGCCGTGCTGCAGCAGGTAAGCGTGGGTATAGGCCCCGATGCCGAGGAACGCGGAATGGCCAAGGCTGGCCATGCCCGTGAAACCAACGGCAATCATCAGCCCCATCGCGGCGATGGAATAGATGATCCACAGATTGGCCTCACCCACGTAATAGACCCCGGCGAAGATGGGCAGGGCCAGCAGGGCGATCAGGAAGATGCCATAGCCGATCAGGTCGCCGTTATGGCGCCAGAGCCGCAGATCCTGTTCGTAGCGTGTCTTGAAAACAAAGCGCATCGGATCAGACCTTCTTCCGGCCCATCTGGGAGAAAATGCCCTGCGGGCGAACCACCATCACGGCGAGCAGCACGGAAAATACCATGATGTCCTTGTAGCCGGGTGCCAGCAGATAATCGGAGAACTGCTCCACCAGGCCGATGATGATACCGCCGACAAGCGCGCCGGGGATGGAGCCGAAGCCGCCCACGACCGCGCCCGCGAAGGCCTTGATGGCGATGAACCCGATGGAAGGGTCCATCACGTTGGCAATCGGCATCATCATGACACCGGTGATCGCCGCGACACCGGCGGAGATGCCCCAGATCATGGAGAATATCAGCGCCACCGGAATGCCCATGTAATAGGCCGCCAGCTGGTTCTGCGAGGCTGCCTGCATGGCAACGCCGATCCGGGTCCGCTGGAAGAACATGTACAGCCCGGCGCAGAGCACGAGCGTGCCAACCACGGTCGCAAGCTTGCCGGCATCCAGCGTGATTGCGGCAAACTGCACCGCCTTGCCCGTGAAGGGCGTCAGGAAGGCAATCTGTTCCACATTGAACGCGTAGGGCATGATGAACCGCACGACATAACCGATGCCGATGGTTGCCATGACGATGGAAAACTGAGGCTGGCCGATCAGTCTGCGGATGACGACAACATCCAGCAGGAAGCCGAGCACGATCATGACAAGGACCGTGATCAGGAACCCGACCCAGAAGTTGAAGCCGATCCCGGCGATCAGACCAAAGGCGATGAACGCGCCGACCATCATCAGGTCGCCCTGCGCGAAATTCACCATCTCCGTCGCCTTGTAGATCAGCACGAAGCCGAGCGCGATCAGACCGTAAATACAGCCGAGCGCGAGTCCGTTGATGAACAACGAGATATAAATCTGGACGGAATCCACGTCCCAGCATCCTCCCCTGAGCCGCACATGGCGGCGATGCCCTACCTTCAGGGGGACTGATCCTTATGTTGGATCTTGCCGCCTCCCCAATTCGATTACGCGGGTTTCGTCGCGCAACGGCTAAGGTAGGATAGGGGTCAGAATGCGGCTGTCAATTCGTCACGACGTGGGGAGGACCAAGATTTTGGCTTATGCAATACCGTTCATCAGGGAGCTTGAATTCGAATACGGGGAACCGGCGAGGTTGAGCCCGTTGATCCGCAGGGTGATCTGCAACAATCCCGGCGGCTTCACGTTTCATGGCACCGGCACCTACATCATCGGCGAAGGCAATGTGGCCATCGTCGATGCCGGTCCGATGGATGAACGGCATGCGGAGGCGGTGCTGCGCGCCGTCGATGCTGAGGTGGTCACCCATCAGCTGATCACCCACACGCATCTGGACCACAGCCCGGCATCCCGCCTGGTGAAACATGCGACCGGCGCGGAGACCTGGGGCTACGGCCCGCATGGCGGCGACCGCGGTGGCCCGAAGGTGGAAGAAGGCGGCGACCATGACTTCGTGCCCGATCATGTGGTCCGCGACGGCGACATCATCGAAGGCAAGGGCTGGTCCGTGGAGGCGGTTCATACGCCCGGCCATACGTCCAATCATGTCTGCTTCGCCCTGCGCGAGGAGAAGGCGCTGTTCACCGGTGATCATGTCATGGGCTGGTCGACGACCGTCGTCTCACCGCCGGATGGCAACATGACCGACTATTTCAATTCACTCGACAAGCTGCTGACGCGCGACGACCAGCGCTATTACCCGACGCACGGCGCCCCCATCGACAATGTGGCCGACTATGTCCGTGCCTACCGCGCCCATCGTCAATTGCGTGAGAAGCAGATCCTCGACCTGCTGCAACGCGGGCCCCAGACCATCGAAGGCATGGTCGCAATCATGTATGCCGACGTGCCGAAGAACCTGCATCCTGCTGCGTCACGGTCCGTCCTCGCCCACCTGATCCACATGGTGCACGACGGGCGGGTGGTAACCGATGGCGATGCGTCTGCTGCCGCCACCTATCGCGCGACCTGAGGAAGGACATCCATGTTGCAGGAACGCATTGAGGCGAAGTGGATCGACGCCTTCGCCACGACGTTCGGGCTGTGTGACGTGAAACCGGGGGAGGTCTGCGCCATCCTCTCCGAAACGCAAAGCCGGAAGGTGAATGTCGAGCTGGCGGAACTGGCCCTGCAGCGCATGGGCGCGCAGGTGTTTCATGTCGTCCTCCCCTCCCCGCGCCAGAGCAGCGCAGCGCCGATCCGCTCCACCGGTGCATCCGACGCGATCGGAGGGCTGGGTCCGGTCATCGATGCCCTTGGCGCGTCAGGTCTTGTTGCCGACTGCACGGTCGAGGGCCTGCTGCACGCAAAGGAACTGCCAGCGATCCTGAAGGGTGGCGCACGGGTGCTGATGGTATCCAACGAACACCCCGAACTGCTGGAACGCCGGACGCCGACGCCGGATCTGGAGGCAAAGGTAAAGACCGGCATCAAGATGCTGCGCGATGCCCGCCAGATGCGCGTCACCTCCGCCGCCGGAACGGACCTGACAGTGGATGTCGCGAAGGCACCGGCAGGCGGCGGCTGGGGCTATACCAGGCGCGCAGGCACCATCACGCACTGGCCCGGCGGCCTGTGCCTCTGCTTCCCGGCACCCGGATCGGTCAACGGCACAGTGGTGATGAACACCGGCGACGTGAACCTGACCTTCAAGCGCTATGTGGACCGTCCGATCCGCCTGACGGTGGAGAACGATTACATCACCGACATTTCCGGCGATGGTGTCGATGCCGCCCTGTTCGAAAGTTACATCGCGGCCTGGGGAGATCGGGAAGCGTACGCGGTCAGCCATGTCGGCTGGGGCATGAACCCCGCAGCGCGCTGGGATTCGCTGACCGCCTATGA
Organism: Minwuia sp.; assembly: GCA_029210175.1. GTDB lineage: Bacteria > Pseudomonadota > Alphaproteobacteria > Minwuiales > Minwuiaceae > Minwuia. The sequence goes on from JARGPL010000021.1 coordinate 45,646, forward strand.
CAAGAGCCAGGTGAATGGCACCGAGCTTCGCGCATTCGCCGGCAATTTCCTCTATTCCACCGGCGCGAACGAGGTCGCGGGCCGCTACACGCTGGGCCACTTCGACCTGCCCATGCGCGGCCACACGGTCAGACTGGATGGCACGGATGTCGTCAGGGACGGCGTCCTGCAGGGGGAACTGGCATGAGCGTGATCCCGACCTTCACGGATCAAGGCAGCGGCGCGCCAGTCATCTTCCTGCATGGCATCGGTGGCAATGCCGGTAACTGGCAGCCGCAGGTGGCGGCGCTGTCGGCGGAATTCCGCTGTATCGCCTGGAATGCGCCGGGCTATGCCGATTCCCCTGCCCTGCCGGAGATGACGTTCCCTGCGCTGGCGGATTCGCTGGCAGCGCTGATGGATCATCTGAAGCTGGATAAGGCCGTGATCTGTGGCCTGTCCATGGGCGGCAATGTGGCGCAGGAGTTCCTGGTCCTGCATCCCGCCCGGGTACGCGCCATGATCCTTATGTGCACCAGCGCCTCCATCGGCAAGCCCGGCAGCGACTTCCAGCAGAAGTTCCTCGCCGCGCGGCTGAAACCGATCGAGGAGGGAAAGACGCCGGCCGACATCGCACCCGACGTGGTGGCTGGCATCGTCGGCCCCCATGCAGGACCGGAGGTAGCACGGATCCTGACCGGATCCATGAGTGGGATCAGCCCGGAAACCTATCGCCAGGCGCTCCACTGTCTGGTCAGCTTCGACCGGCGCGACGCGGTGAAACGGATTGCAGTGCCCACCTGCCTGATCGCGGGTGAAGCGGACACGACGGTCCCCGCCGTGGTCATGGAACGCATGGCCGAACGCATTCCCGGCAGCGCCTTCCACATCATCGAAGGTGCAGGCCATATCGCCAACCTGGAGGCTCCGGACGAGACAAACCGCCTGATCGGCGCCTTTGTGAGAGGATTGTCCGCATGAGCATGTGGTCCGACTTTGACCTGACCGACCGCCAGCGTGAACTTGTCGGTCGGGCCACGGAACTGGATCCGGTCTTTGCCGAACGCGCGCCGGATTCCGATCGGGAAGCGGCATTCCCGCACGCGAACTATCAGACCTACTTCATGGTGGCGTCGGAGATCGGACGGCACTGCGGTGCCACGGCGCTGACCCTGAACATGCATTCCTGCTCCATGCTCTGGTCCGGCCCGCTGGCGGACGACCTGCCTATGACGGATGAGGAACGTCGCGGCCATCAGGAAAGGCGGGCTGCACTCTATGATCTGGTGCTGAACGAACAGGCGATCTTCGCCCAGCCGTTCTCCGAACCCCATACCCAGGCGGCGACGGGCAAGGCACCGTTTGGCACGACCGCGCGGAATGTTGATGGCGGCTATGTCGTCAACGGCATGAAGCATTTCGCTTCCCTCGCCGGTGCCGCAACGCATTATTCGGTGCTCTGCACGGAAGAACGTGACGGGAAGGACCTGGACCCGAAAGACACGATCATGAAGAAGTTCCCGCTGGAGCGGTATTACCGCGACAGCCGCTGCGGTTCCCTGATGCTGCCCTGGTCGGCGGAGGCCTGTCTGGAAAGGCTGGGCCGTGAATGCCTCTATGAACGCGGGGAAACCGACTGATGGCAGGCATTCCGGCGCTGCCGCTACTGTTGTCGGTCCTGGGGCTGATCCCCTTCGTCGGCGGCGTCATCGCCATCGAATTCGCCGAAGGTGGCTACAAGGGCTGGGCGATCTATTCCCTGCCCGTCTATGGCGCGCTGATCCTGTCATTCCTGGGGGGCACCACCTGGGGCCTTGCGCTGGGCGATGCGCAAAGGCGCTTCGTGGCCCCCCGTCTGATCCTGGCCATGGCCCCCAGCATTGCCGCATGGATGATCATGTTTCAGCCGCCGTCCAACCGGATGCTGCTGCTCGCGGCCTGCCTGATCGTCTGGGCTGTCGTGGATCACCTGATGGCACGCCGCGACCTGCTGCCCGCCTGGTACCCGAAACTGCGCTGGCCCATCACGCTGATTGCTGCCGCGTCGCTGGTGGTTGGTTCGTTTCAGATCGGGTGAGGTCGCTGATCACCGCGCATTGATCAAATCCAGCGGATAGACCGGGCGGCGGACGTTTTCGTAGTTCAGCAGGCTGTTGTCGGATGTGGTCACACCAACACCGTCCAGGGTCAGTGTCGCCTTCGCCAGCGGAGCGAAACCGGCGCGATAGTGGATGCGGGATTTCAGCAGCAGATAGCGTTCATGCAGCGGATCGATCCCGACCGAGGTGAAGACGCCGGTGTCCCAGGGCTCGTGATTCTGCGAGACAACCACGATCTTCATGCCGCCGGTTTCCAGCACGGCGGTCGGACCCATGCGAACCGTGACACCCGTGTACATCGGCCCGCGACAGATCCACTCGCCATCGGTCAGGGTTCGTACCTTGCCGGTCAGTTCCAGCGGTGCGCCCGCCCGGTCGATGGACGGCATGTCTGTCCGCCCGCCGAGGGACAGCGTCAGCGTCGCACCGACGCCGGCGGCCTGCATCTGTTTCACCGCCTCGGGGTCGCAGACGGCCGCGACCGCGACACCTTCCAGCCCCTGGCGCAGCACCTCCGCGATCACGGTCATCACGTCCTGGGTGCCACCGGATCCGACATTGTCCGCATGATCCAGCAGAATGACCGGGCCATCGGTCAGGTCCTTCGCACTGGCAACAGCTTCCTCCAGCGGCCGGTGCGGATAGATGAAGGCTTCCCGCTGTTTCCAGGCTGCGGCCATGATTTCGTCACGCACCTGCCCCGCCAGCGCCGGATCATTGTCTGTCACGATGATGACCGACGTTCCCGCATCAGGAATATCGGCCAGGGCAAAGCCACCGAAGACCGTCGCCGCCAGCACGCCGGGGCGCTGTTCCGCCGCCCGCGCCATGGCGATCAGCCCCTTCATCGGCTCGTCATCCGTCCCCTGCATCAGGGTCTGTGACAGCAGCGGCAGGTTGCCCCAGCGCATCACCGGCTGCACCTCACCGTCGATCATGCGCAGCAGAACCTCGCCGATCTGCTGCCCCATTTCATGCATGTCCACGTGGGGGTAGGTCTTGTAGCCGATCAGGGCATCGCAATTGTCGACCATGTCGTTGGTCAGGTTGCAGTGCAGGTCGCAGGTCACGGCAATCGGCACGTCCGGGGCGACGGCGCGAATGCGGCGCAGCAACTCCCCTTCCCCGTCAAAGGTATGTTCGGCCACCATCGCGCCGTGCAGATCCAGCATTACCGCGTCACAACCATCCGCCACTGCATCGACAATGGCCCCGGCCATGATTTCGTAGGCTTCGCGCTGCACCTTGCCCGACGGCATCGCCTCCGCCGCGACCGGTGTCACGATCTCCGCGCCACGCGCCCGCGCCAGATCCAGGTAGGCGGCAAAGGGCATCCCCGTGCCGTCGTAGGCGGCCAGCGCCTCATCCGCCAGAAAGCTGCCCCAGCCGGTGAAGCGCGCCCAGTCGGTGACCACCGGTGAGAATGTATTGGTCTCATGTTTCATCATGGCGATGACGATGCGCATCGGCGTTCTCCCCCAGATCGAATCCGCGCGCCATTCTATGGCGGAATCCTGCCGCCACAAAAGAAACGGCCCGGTGATCGCTCACCGGGCCGCTCCGAACTCAGGCTGGTTTGATCGTGTGACCCTATTCGCGGTCACCCAGCAGATGCATCAGCATCATGAACATGTTGATGAAGTTGAGGTACAGCGCCACCGCGTCCATCACGGCAGAGCGGACAGCGACATCGCCTTCCATGCGGTGCTGGATGTAGGTGGACTTGATCCGCTGCGTGTCAAATGCGGTCAGGCCGGCGAAGATCAGCACACCCACCATCGAGATGACCAACTGCATCATCGAGGATTCCAGGAACATGTTCACCACCATCGCGATGATCAGGCCGATCAGGCCCATCATCAGGAAGCTGCCCATGCCGGACAGACTCTTCTTGGTGGTATAGCCGAACAGGCTGAGGCCCGCGAAGGAGGCGGAGGTGATCAGGAACACCCGTACGACCGAGGCATCCGTGTAGGCAATGAAGACGGTCGACAGCGACACGCCAAACATCGCCACCATCAGCCAGTAGAGCCCCTGCATGACCGGGGTGCTGATCTTGTTCTGGGCGAAGGACATCACCAGCAGGATGCCAAGCGGTGCCAGCATGACCACGAAGGCCAGACCGGACCCGAAGATGGCCTGCATCAGCGACGGTGAACTGGATACCAGCAGCGCCACGACACCGCTGACAAGCAGACCGGACGCCATGTAGTTGTAAACGCCCAGCATGTACTTGCGCAGGCCCTGGTCGAGAGCAGCGGCATCTACGCCACTGGCCGTCGACGCATAGCGCTGGTCAGCATTGGTTGCCATGTCAGACAGACTCCTTTGAGTTGAAACAGGTTCTGCCAGTGATATTGGCGGACGCCCCTGCGGAATCAAGGAAAACCGGAACGTCCATCGAACATATTCCCGACCTTGATAGCCCCAGACTATCAAGGTGATGAAACATCGGGCTTACGGTGTCCGGAACCCGAACGCCTCAGCCAGGGCACGGCTGTAATACCTGTCCCCCAGCGTCATCGCCGTCCGGTCACTGTCCTTTCAGGCAAAGGCGTCAGGCATCGAATCCTTCTTGCGGCGAATGAAGTCATTCAGGGCCTCGTCGATCGACGGATCCAGCGGCGGGGCCTCATAGGCGTCCAGCCACTTGCGCACCAGATCGCGCCCGCGATCCTCCAGGCGCCGTTCGCCTTCCGCCGCCCACTGTTCATAGGAATTGTTGTCCGTCAGCGGCGACAGATAGAATGCGGACTTGAAGTTTGCCTGGGTATGGGCGCAGCCGAGATAGTGCGCACCCGGACCGACTTCGCGGATCGCGTCCATCGCCTGGCCGTTGGGGGTCAGATCGATGCCTTCCGCAAAGCGCTGCATCATGGCCAGCTGATCACAGTCGAGCACGAATTTCTCGAACGACGATACCAGGCCGCCTTCCAGCCAGCCCGCACTGTGGAGGGCGAAGTTCACGCCACCCATGACTGTCGGGATCAGGGTCGCCTGACTTTCATATGCCGCCTGCGCATCCATGACCTTGGACCCGCAAAGCGCGCCGCCAGACCGGAACGGCACACCCAGACGACGCGCAAGCTGCGCCGCGCCGTACAGGATCAGGGCCGGTTCCGGCGTGCCGAACGTCGGCGCACCGGACTGCATGGACATCGAACTGGCAAAGCTGCCGAAGATCACCGGCGCACCGGGACGGCAAAGCTGCGTGAACGCCATGCCGGCCAGCGCTTCTGCCAGGGTCTGCGTCAGCACACCCGCCGGTGTCACGGGTGCCATGGCACCGGACAGGATGAAGGGCGTGACAATGCAGGCCTGGTTGGCGCGCGCGTAGATCTTCAGCGCACCAAGCATCGTGTCATCGAAAACCATCGGCGAATTGGCGTTGATCAGCGAGACCGTAACGCAGTTCCGATCAACGAAATCGGCCCCGAACAGCATCTTCGACATCTCAACCGTATCCGCAGCCCGGTCCGGGTGCGTGACCGACCCCATGAACGGTTTGTCGGAGTACTTGATGTGGGCGTGGATCATGTCGAGGTGGCGCTTGTTGACCGGCACATCGACCGGCTCACAGACCGTCCCGCCCGAGTGGTGCATGGCAGGGGCCATGTACGCCAGCTTCACGATGGTCTGGAAATCCGCGATGGTCGCATAGCGCCGCTTGCCGTCCAGATCCCGGACGAACGGCGGGCCGTAGACAGGTGCGAAGACCGTGTTATTGCCGCCAATCTCCACATTCCGTTCCGGATTGCGGGCGTGCTGCGTGAAGGTACGCGGTGCGGTGGCGATCAGGCTGCGGCAGAGGCCGCGCGGGAACCGGACCCGTTCGCCGTCCACATCGGCGCCTGCATCGCGCCACATCTGCAAGGCCTCGGGGTCGTCGCGAAACTCGATGCCGATTTCCTCCAGCACCGTATCGGCGTTGTGTTCGATCAGTTCCAGGCCCTCATCGGTCAGAACCTCGAATGGTTTCAGTTTCCGGGTGATGAAACCGAGCTTCTCCACGCCGCTGCCGCGACGGCCTTCGCGCCGGTTCTCGGCACCGCCACCGCGACGCCCGCGCCGACGACCGCCGCTTTCGGCACCATCAGCCGTCACCGCAGCTTCGTCGTTGTTGCTGTCATCAACCATCGCAAACCTCCCCCGTGGACAAAGGCCGGGCCTCACGAACATACCCGTCATGACTGATTAAACCCTGCCCCCTCCGTTCACTTGCCATTTCGCGCCACGCGAAGGCCGCGACGGGAACAGTCACGCACTCACATTTGTCTGAATACGTCGCGATGAAAGGGGCTACCTGTCGTTATCGACACACCGGGCCGGCCACGGCATCGCCATATTGACCAATAGCTTGAGCCCATCCCGGTTGCGTGCGGAGACCAGTTGCCATGGCTGATGAAGACGAAGAGATCGTCCTGTCCGAACTTGATGATGCCGATCTTGTGCAGCAGATGCACGACGACCTCTATGACGGTCTGAAGGAAGAGATCGAAGAGGCCGTCAACATCCTGCTGGCGCGCGACTGGACCCCTTATGACATCCTGACCAAGGCGCTGGTCGAGGGGATGCGGATCGTCGGTATCGACTTCCGCGATGGCATCCTGTTCGTGCCGGAGGTGCTGCTGTCCGCCAACGCAATGAAGGCCGGGATGTTCATCCTGCGGCCGCTGCTGGTGGAAACCGGCGCACCGAAGGTCGGCAAGATGGTCATTGGCACCGTGAAGGGCGACATCCACGACATCGGCAAGAACCTTGTCGGCATGATGATGGAAGGCGCGGGCTTCGAGGTGATCGACCTGGGCATCAACAACCCGGTCGAGAACTACCTGGACGCGCTGGAAGAGCACAAGCCGGAGATCCTTGGCATGTCTGCCCTTCTGACCACGACCATGCCCTACATGAAGGTCGTCGTGGACACGATGAAGGAAAAGGGCATTCGCGACGATTACATCGTGCTGGTCGGCGGTGCCCCGCTGAACGAGGAATTCTCGATGGCGGTGGGCGCGGACGCCTATTGCCGCGACGCCGCCGTCACTGTCGAGACCGCCAAGGACCTGATCGCACGTCGCCATAATCAGCTGGCGTCCAACGGCTGATCCAGCGGCACCGCGCGATCAAGGTGGCGTTGCCGCCCCCGCGTCACCGTGCGGGATCGGGTTGGCGCGTAATCGTCTGACGGAACCGGATACATGCGTCCGGGTTGGCCCCGCAGATGACCACTTTTGAAAGACCGAGAATGCCTGATACGACGCCCGCCCGCAGATCGCTGACCAGTGCATTGCCCGATCTGGGTGAACTGGCACAGGACCGCACCCTGATCATTGCCTGCGGCGCCCTCGCCCGCGAGATCGGCACCGTGATCGGGCGCAATGGTCTGAGCCATCTGGCACTGCGGTGTCTGCCCGCCACCCTGCACAATACCCCTGACAAGATCCCCGAAGCCGTGCGCGCAGCCATTCATGCGTCCCGAGAGAAATATGGCCGCATCATTGTCGGCTACGCCGATTGCGGCACAGGCGGTTTGCTCGACAAGGTCTGCGCCGAAGAGGGCGTGGAACGCATTCCCGGGCCGCATTGCTATGCCTTCTATACCGGCAACGCCGCTTTCGAGGCGGCTGGCGATGACGACATGACCAGTTTCTACCTGACCGACTTCCTGGTCCGGCAGTTCGACACGCTGGTCATCAGGACGCTCGGCCTCGACCGGCACCCGGAACTGCGCGACATGTACTTCGGCAATTACGAGAAGGTCATCTATCTGGCGCAGACCGAGAACGCCGAACTGACCGTGGCCGCCGAGCAGGCTGCCGAAAAGCTGGGACTGGCGTTCGAGCGCCGTTTTGTGGGCCTGGGCGACCTGGCCCGCTTCATCAACGACGTGAACTGAGCGCCTTCGCGTCCAGAACGGCCCGGGCGAAGTCCGCCGGGGCTTCCTGCGGCACATTGTGGCCCACGTCCTGAAACACGCGATGTTCATGGCCGCCGGTGAACCGGGCTGCATGGTGTGCCGTGCCCCCGGCCCCCATGACCCCGTCACTGTCGCCGTCGATTGTAATGGTCGGAACACTGATGGCAGGTTGTGCAGCCAGTCGTTGTTCGATCGCCAGGGCGTTCCGATCCCCATCCACCAGTCCGAACCGATGCCGATAGGAATGGATCACGACATCCACGAAATCGGGATTCTCGAAGTGTTCCGCTGTTGCATCGAAGGTTGCATCATCAAAACGCCACTTCGGTGACCAGAGCCGCCAAAGCAGATGGCAGATCGCCCGGCGATTTTCGGTCAGTCCTGCACGGCCCCGCTCCGAATGGAAATAGTACTGATACCAGTAGGCATATTCGTCCTCGGCGGGGGCCGGCCGCATGCTGCGGGCGATGTTCTGGATGTTGTAGCCGTTCACGCTGACCAGCGCCGAGACCCGTTCGGGCCAGAGGGCGGCAACCACGCACCCGGCACGCCCGCCCCAGTCGTAGCCGCCAAGCACCGCCTGCGGGATATCCAGCCCGTCCATCAGGGCCAACAGATCGCTGCCGAGAACCGCCTGTTCGCCGGATCGCAGTGTTCCGGACTTGCGAAAACGTGTCGGGCCATACCCCCGCAGGAACGGCACGATCACCCGGGCACCGGCCGCTGCCAGTACCGGCACCACCTCCCGATAGCTCTCCGGGCCATAGGGAAAGCCATGCGAAAGGATGACGGGCCAGCCATCGGCTGACCCGCTTTCCTGAATGGCGATGACCAGAACAGCCGTCTGGACGGTTCTGCTGGACACAGCCGTCAAGGGATCATGCAGCCTTGCCCTTGTTGACCTGCACCGACTTCACGGATGCGCGGACGATCGGAATATCCTCATCCTTCATGGTCGGCATCTTCTGCTTTCGGGACAGCGCGGCCTCGATATAGGGGGCCAGCTCGGCCTCCTTCGCGGCTGCCTTGGCCGCCTGCTTGGCCTTGAACTCGGGCAGCACTTCCTCGGCGAACAGATTCAGCGAGTCGCAGATCTGTTCGTGCGTATTCCGACCGGCCTGCTGCAGGAATATGATCTGGTCCACCCCGGCTTCCTCGAACTTGCGCACATGGGCGCGGAAGTCATCGGGTGTGCCGATACCGGGGGCGTGCATAAGCCCGGCGGCATCATTCTCGTTCTGCCCGGCGGCGGCGGCGACCATCTCGTCATCATTGACTTTCCGCTGTGCCTGGAAATCCTCCCAGATCGTCGTCCGGCCCGGCTTCACATCCTCGGCCACCAGCTGACGCATGGCGAATCCGAAGAACTCGAAGCCCTCCTGCCCCTGCCGGATCGCGGTTTCCCGGTCGTGATGCAGGGAAAAGGCGGAAACCATCGCGATGTTGGCATTCACGGCGTGGCCGATGGGCACACATTCGTCCGACTTGATGATGTCGTAGTAGATCTTCGACCAGTTGCGCGCCTCATCCGGGTCCAGAAAGCTGAAGGCCAGCGCCCCGACGCCCAGTTTCGCCGCCACCCGGATGGTGTCGCGGTTGGTGCAGGCCATCCACATTGGCGGATGCGGCTTCTGCAGCGGCTTCGGCACCACATTGCGGCAGGGCACGGAGAAGTTTTCGCTCTCGTAGCCGGGATACGGGTTCATCACCAGCATGTTGGCGACCTGTTCTGCCGCCTCCAGCGCCATGTTGCGCTTTTCCCTTGCCGGGATGCCGAACCCGTGCAGTTCCAGACGGGTCGCCCCTTCACCGATGCCGAACTGCGCGCGACCGTTCGACACCAGATCAAGCGTTGCAATCCCCTCTGCCGTCCGTGCGGGATGGTTGTAGTTGGGAATGACCTGGCGAATGCCGTGCCCGATCTTGATGTTCTCGGTCCGGCCAGCGGCCGCGGCCAGAAAGACCTCTGGCGATGCGCAATGGCTGTATTCTTCCAGGAAGTGGTGCTCCACCGCCCACGCGTAGTCGATGCCGAGCCGGTCAGCCAGTTCCACCTGTTTCAGTGAGTTCTGGAACAGGCGATGCTCGTCACCTTCATTCCACGGCTTTGGCAATTGCAGTTCGTAGAACACTCCGAATTGCATGATAATATCTCCCCATTGGATGCTTGTTGTTACCGGAGAGTAGCAGAAGCAACCTGCGAGTTAAAGATTACTGGAGGCATTGCCGTGGCACACCCCAAGGCCCTGTTGTTCGACGTGTTCGGCACTGTTGTTGACTGGCGCACGTCCGTCGCCCGTGAGATCGAACGGATCGGGGCGGCGAAGGGCTTCACCGTCGACGGTCATGCCTTCGCGATGGCCTGGCGCAAGCGCTATCAGCCCGCCATGGCCGGTATCCGGGAGAACAATCGTGGGTTTGTGCCCCTCGACATCCTGCATATGGAGAACCTGCTGGAAGTTCTGGCGGAATTCGGCATCGACGGCCTTTCGGAGGCGGAGATCAACGACCTCAACATTGTCTGGCATCGCCTGGATACCTGGAACGATTCCGTGGGTGGCGTGAACCGGCTGAAGTCCCGCCACATCGTTGCCACCTGTTCCAACGGCAACATCGCGCTGATGGTCAATCTGGCCCGCCGAACAGGCCTCAACTGGGACATGGTGCTGGGCGGCGAAGTGGCTCAGGCCTACAAGCCGGAACGGGAAGCCTACCTGCGATCCGCCGCGTTCCTGGGGCTGGCACCGGAGGAATGCTGCATGGTAGCGGCCCACAACGAAGACCTGACCGCCGCCCGATCCTTTGGGCTGCAGACCGCCTATGTGGAGCGTCGGAACGAATTTGTCGCCGCCGGTGGCGCCCCGCGTCCCGCCAGCCAGGAATGGGAATGGGTCGCCAGCGATTTTCTGGACCTGGCGACAAAGATGGGGTGCTAGGTGGCCGTCATCTGCCCTGTTGGTCAGTCAGAAACACGCGCCGTTGGAATATCGGGTTATCACAGGCGGCTTCCCGGCCTATGATGACGATCGCCAAATAGGCAAAACATTGTTCCAGCGTGTTTCCGGAGAGTACCAGCCCACAGGCTCGGGCATCCCTTCGTTTCCATACTGAGATCACGACCAGTCACTGGAGATACCCCATGCAGCGTTCGACACCCAGCAAGGCCGAAGAGAAGGTTGCTCTGGAAGAGCGCAAGGCGAGGCAGATCGTCAAGGACAAGGAAACGGCCCGGGTCGCCCGCAACGCCAAGGTCGAGAAGCTGAAGGCATTGCGTCTGGCCAAGGAAGAGGCCGAACGGGAGGCCAAGGCCGCCGAAGCGGCGGCGAAGCCCGCCCCGAAGAAGCGCAAGGCTGCCGCAAAGAAAAAGCCCACAGCCTGACCTGTCACATCACAGTCACATCGTGCCTGTGTCGCAGCTCCCTGCCCTTGAAATGACACAATCCGAGGCGACATACCGGATGCTATGAACAATGCCGTCGAAAGTCCGGCTGTGGCAGTTCCCTGCCATCCGGATGACAGACGGTTGTCGGGGTCCGGTCCGGTAATGGCCAGGACCTCCATCGGGCGCGCAGCCATCGGGCCAGCGGCTCCGGGCATTTCCATCGGAAGGGAAATCTTGCCATGAAGCCAGTACGCATTCTCGCCGCCGGTCTGTTGATGCTCGTCGTCACGGCCTGCAGTGGCATCCATTCGAACGATACCTACAAGCGTGGCGAACTCGGCCGCTCAGCACAGATCGAGAAGGGCGTCATCGTCAGCGTGCGCGAAGTCAATGTGGAGGGCACCCGGTCCGGTGTCGGAACCGTTGGTGGCGCTGTCGCGGGTGGTGCCATCGGTTCCACAATCGGGGGCAATGATTTCGTGCGCGTGGCAAGCGCCGTCGGCGGCGCGGTCATCGGTGCCGTGGTCGGCACGGCGGCGGAGGAGGGCGTGACGTCCGGCCCTGCAACGGAATTCATCATCCGCAAGGCGAACGGCGATACCTTCGTCATCATCCAGAATGATGGTGAGGCGATGAAGGCGGGCCAGCCTGTGTTGATCATCTATTCCGAAAAGACCCGCATCGTGCCCGATCAGGGTCAGGAGATCACGCAGGCGGCCGGCAAACAGTCGACCATGATCACCGAGCCCACGAATGGCCGGCCAGCAGCGGATCCGTCTGCGACCGATACCCAGCAGACGGATACCCTGTCGACGTTCAAGGAAGTGAAACCCGCTTCCTGAACCGCATCGAAACAGACTCTCATTCGGAATTGAGGTCAGGGGCCGATTGCGAGAACGGCTTCTGCCAGGGCAATGCGGTCGTCCAGGGTTTGCATGACGGTGCCCGTGACCGTAATCCGCAGCCCCAGTTCGGCGAGGTCTGATGCATCCGCCCGGTCCTGATTGTCGATCACCAGATGGCTGATGATGTCGCGATATCGACGGGCGATGGCACCGACACTGGGCGTTTCCCCCAGTTCGCGGAACATCTTGGCCGTTGGTCCCTTGATGGCGTCCCCGCCAACGATCGGTGAAACACAGACGATGGGCGTGCCCGTCTGCTTGAGCGCCTTGAGACGCGTGCAAACGCCGGTCAGATCAAGGATCGGGTCAATGGAGATGAACGGGTTTGACGGCCCGACGATCACCATGTCCGGCCGGTCCAGCGCCGCCATGACTTCCACCGTCGGGGCGACCGCCACGCCACCGTGCAGGGCGAAACCCGTGACCACCGGGGCGGCGTGCAGCCGAACGAAATAGTCCTGAAACGGCAGCGCACCATCGACTGTGTTGATGATGGTCGGTGCCGCCTGATCCGTCATCGGCAGGATGCGCGGCCCGACCCCCAGCGCCGATGCAAGATGCGTCGTGACCTCTGTCAGTCGCGCACCGGCGTTCAGGCGGCGGGTGCGTTCCACATGCATGGCCAGGTCATGATCGCCGAGAAAGAACCAGTCCGGCCCGCCAAGTTCCCGCATCGCGGTCATGAAACTGTCGGTTTCCCCCGTTCGGCCCCAGCCCTGGGCCGTATTGGCGCGGCCCGACAGCGTATAGACCAGCGTGTCGATATCAGGGCAGATACGCAGGCCCAGGTGATCGAAGTCGTCACCGGTATTGGCAATGATGCTCAGATCGTCGGCAGGCAGCACCTGCGCCAACCCGAGCGCCAGCTTGGCCCCGCCAACCCCGCCGGACAGATAGGTGATCGCGCGTCCGCTCATCGAAACAGGTCCATGCCCGGTTGCCGTACCAGATCGTGCGCCGTGCCGCGGGGGCCATCGAAGGTCATGCCGCGCACCAGCACGACCGGCACGCCTTCAGCCCCCTGCCCCATGACGATGGATGCGGCGGCGGACACTTCATCAGCGATGCCAAGCTCGCTCGCCTGCAGTTCCCGGCCATCGCGATCCGGCTGGCCCCGCAGGTCCTGTACCGCAGGCAGGCCGGCGACGCCGATGGCGATCCCGGCGCTGCCCACCCGCCAGGCCCGCCCCGGGCTGTCGTTGATGACGACGGCCAGATCCACACCCGATGCCGCCACCAGCGCACGGCGCAGGGATGCGGCACTGCCGTCCGGATCCTTTGGCAGCAGCAGGATGCGTTCGCGCCCCTGCCCGTCGCGCGGCACATTGGATGCATCGATACCGGCATTCGCCAGCACATGCCCCAGATGATGACGGACAATCAGCACGCCCGGGCGGTGGCGAACCACCTCCGACGCTTCCGACAGCACCACCTCCACCTGGCGGGGGTCCTTGTCACACTGGGCAGCGATGCGGACAGCGCGCGCCGACGGCACGACGTCATCCAGCACGACGTAGCGGTCCTCGGCCTTGGAAATGACCTTCTGCGCCAGGACGACGACATCGCCCGCTCGCAGACCGCCGACGGCCGCCGCTGCCTGCAGGATCATGCCCGCAAGATCAGCGCCCGGCAGCACTTCAGGCAGCCCATCCAGCCCGATCAGTTCCAGCCGTCGCATTTGCCCCACGCCCCGGTCAGGGCCGGTCAGTCCATGTCCGGCAGGTTGGTGATGCGGATACCGGCGCCCGGGCTCTTGTAGCGCTTGTTCATGAAGATCAGCACGGATGTCAGGGCTTCGGCCACGGCTGCATTGTCGATGGGGCCAACGTGATAGCCCTTCATGCCACAGACCTCCACCAGTTCGATCACCTGTTCGCGCGCGGCAACCACATTGCCAGCGACCAGCACGTCACAGTCCGGGTCATGGTCGAGGTCAGCCAGATGATCTGCGGCGACGTTCTGGAAGGCGGATACCACCTGCACATCCGGACCGAGGAAGTCCTGCGCGGCCTTGCCGGCGGACCCTTCGGGCGGCATCTGCACCCGGCTCACCTTCGGCGGCACCAGCGGCACGGTCACATCGACGACGATCTTGCCCTGCACCAGTTCACGCACTGATTCCAGGGTCGGGCGATGGTGGGAAAACGGCACCGTCATGACAACGATCTGGCCTGCGGCGGCGGCGGCCAGATTGTCGACACCCTGCACGTTGGTGCCGGGGAACCGTGCATTCAACTCGGCGGCGGCGGCTTCGGCCTTGTCCGCCGTGCGACTGCCGATGACAACCGGATATCCGGCGCGGACCCAGCGCAGGGCAAGTCCGCCCCCCAGATCACCCGTGCCCCCGAGGACGGCGATGGTAGGTTTGGTGTCAGTCATGGAAATGTCCTGTCGTCAGATCATTGATTTGGGAAGAGCGGCTCTCGGGCTGTCATACGCAAGCGGCGGTCATCCGGTCCAGTCGGTATCATCGACGGTCAGGATACGGCGGATCTCGTCACTGACGAAACCGATGGCCATCGGGCGCTTCACACCGGGCATCAGGGTGACATCATACAGCTCTTCCACCACCCCTTCGATGCGCAACCAGTGCACGATATCGCCCGTACGCAGGTCGATGACATAGATGGCGCAGCGTGGATCCGCATCCGCACCCTTCAGCCGGTCATCCAGCGGCAGGCCGCTGAACGTCTTGTTCTCGCGCGGCTTCGACAGGCCGACCACGGCATAGTCGCCGATCAGGGTCAGACCGCGCAGGAAACCCGGACAGAATGTCACCGGTTCGAACCGGCCCGCGTCCATGTCGATGTAACCGAACTCCCCCGTTCCGGCGTTCGACAGCCACAGCTTGCCCTGATGCCAGCGCGGGCTGTGCGGCATGGACAGGCCTTCCGCCACGATTTCGTTCGTTGCGACGTCGATGACGACACCGCCATCCACCCGGCGGTCGCGCCAGCCATCGGCCACGTCGGAGCGGCTGACCGCCGTGACGAAGCCCGGCACACCGTCGCGCATCGCCAGACCGTTCAGATGACAGCGATCCTCCGCCGCCAGCTTCGACAGGAAAGGCGGCTTCCAGACCGGCTTGAAGGAAAACCGTTCGCTGGGTTCCGCGATGCAGCCGAACAGCGTGGCAATGAAGTTCACCTGGCCCTCTGCCGTCACCGCAATGTCATGGGTATCGACGTCGCCGGTGGTATAGCCGACCTGGGGCACATAGACCCGGTCGTAGCCCTGATGCGACTGGCCGGCTGGCAGGATGTTCTCGAACCGCCAGAGCTGATAGAGCGAGCTGAGCCAGATTGTCTGGCCATCCGCCCACATGCCCATGCAGCGGTTGAACGTGCGCTCGAACACCGACAGGCGACCATCGTCGCGCCGCCCGATCATGAACATCTTCCCCGCCTGGTAGGTCGAGAACCCCAGGCTGATATCCATATCCTTGAGCCAGTCGCCGAACTGCCGCGACGGCGTGAGGGAGAGTTTCTCGTCCGGATCGGTCGTGTTCCCGGCTGCATCCACGGCGGTCACGTCAACGTCGGTCATGGTCATTCCTGCATGGTCTTGCCCAAGCGTGGCTGTACCACGGTGGCATTGAAGACAACAGTGATGCGTTCACCGTCGCCGAAGAACGGATGCACCAGGTGCTTGCAATAGGCGGGGAACACCACGATGTCTCCGGCCAGGGGGTGGACGCGGCAGTGGGTCTTGGCGAAGCCGCGCAGGAACGTCATCTCCTGCAGGTCCAGCGGGTTGAGAATATCCAGACAGCCCTGCGGCTCCGGCTTGCCCGGCGGCACCTGCACGTAATAGATGCCGCTGATCGTGGTGCCTGCATGCACGTGCGGCGTCTGGTAATCCCGTTCCCGGTGCAGCCCGACCCAGGCGGATATCTCCACCCGCCCCTGCCGCAGCGATCCGCCCAGCACCCGGGTGATATAGTCCGTCACCGCCCTGGCAACGATGGGCTGCAACTCGGCGGCACCGTCGGGTGCATCCTGAAAGAACGTCACATCCGAATAGAACCCGCCCTGATGCGCGCGGTAATCGTCATCCGACGGGCCGCTGTGGGCCATGTTGCGCACCGTCTGTGCAAGTCGCGCGTTCAGGGCGTCCGACCCCTGCGCCCGCCGCACCATGATCGGGCTGGCGAAGGCCCCGATCATCCGGGTTTCCGGCTCCGGGTTCTGCGCGTCGTCACTCATCACTGTCCCTCCAGGGCCTTGTCGAGCATCGTCCGGGCAATCCGGGGGTGCCCGGCAGCCGCATGCAAGGTGGCAAGGCGCATGGCCTCCACCGATCCGGTCTGGCGCAGTTCAGCCATCCGGTCCTCGCTCAGTTCGGGCAGGCCATGACGCTGGATCTCCGCCACAAGTTGCGTGCGCGACAGGGACGGCAGGTTGGGCGCCACCCGCGCGGCGATGAGTCGATAGAGCGCCGCGGATCTGTCCTGCGCCCCCTCCCGCAGGCAGGCGAACGCCGCCCGCAGCAGGTCCTGATCATGGCGGCTCCGCAGGCCGGGACGGTGATCGATGATGGGCCGCCCGATCAGATGCCGTTCCTCCGCCCCGCCGCGCCAGTTCCAGGTTTCGGGCAACCGCGCCCAGGTGAGGCCGAGCGGGTTTCGAACCGGGCTGAAACATTCGGCCAGCGCCACCTGATCGAAATAGAGCAATTGCCGCCGCCGCGCCGGATCATCGATATGACCGACAAGCGCGTGTTTCACGGTCGCTTCCGGCGCATCGGCCATGGCCAGATTCCGCGCCAGTGCGGCCTGCCATTCGGCCAGCAGCCCCTGCACCTTCTCGCTCCGGCGAAACAGGATCACGCCCGCGTTGAAAATGGGCTGCCCCAGCAGTTGCCGCGTCAGGCTGGCGTCCGGCTGCGCCTCTGCGAATGCGATGTCCACCCGATCAAGAATCGCGAAAACCTGCCTCAGTCCCGGCTGAACCAGCCGTGCATCGGTATCCAGCGCAAAGGTCCGCTCATAGGGACTGTCCGCCAGCGCCGCCAGCCGCGCCCGCTTCGCCCCGCCTTCCGCACCGCCATCGTCACCCACAAGGTCCAGATGGCGCACGGCATCAAACGGCGGGGTGCTGGCCAGCAGGTGTTCCGGCTGGTCGGTGAACAGAGTCACTGCCACGTCCGCCGCCAGCCGTTTCACCGACCGGGCGGAAAGGAACGCTTCCTCCACATATCGCGGCATCCGCACCGCTGTCTGAATCACACCTTGTTGCATGTGTTTCAGATACCGCAGATGACGGCGCGGTTCACGTGATCACGTGTACCGGATGGCTTCAGATCTCAGGCCTATGCCGGTGCCAGTCGGTTGCCTGCTGGTATGCGTGGGCGACGTTGAGGACGGTGGCTTCGTCGAAGGCGCGACCGGCGATCTGCAGGCTGGCCGGCATGCCGTCGGGCGCGAAGCCACAGGGCACGACGACAGCGGGCAGGCCGGTGAGGTCGAACGGTTCGGTATTGCGCAGGATCGCGCCGAAGATCGCTTCCTCGGTGCCATTGATGTCCACCATCTCGTCACCGATGGGCGTTGCCGTGATGGCAATACCGGGGCTGACCAGCACGTCGACCTGCGACAGCGCTGTCGCCATCGACTGGCCCAGCAGGGTGCGATAGCGCTGGGCGTGCAGGTAGTCCTTGGCGAGGATCTGGTCGCCGATATCCAGGAATGCCCTCACCTGCTCCGTATAGAGGTCGGCGCGGTCGTCCAGCGTGTCATCGTGATAGGCCGTCGCCTCCGCCGCATAGATCGCCATGGCGCCGGAACCGGAAAATTCGATGTAGGGCACCTCGATCTCCACAACGTCGGCCCCGAGCGCCGTCAGTTCGGCCACGGCGGCATCCACCAGCGCCACGACCTGACCCTGTGCCTGATCGTAGAAGTACCGGCGCACGACACCGACCTTCAGACCCTTGATGTCCCCGGTCAGGGCGGCGCGATAATCCGGCACGGGCCGGTCGGCGCATGCGGCGTCGCGCGGGTCATGCCCGGCCACCACGCCGAGGAAGATCGCGGCATCCATCGCCGAACGGGTCAGTGGTCCAGCGTGATCCATCGACCAGCAGAGCGGCAGGATCCCGGCCCGGCTGACGCGGCCATAGGTGGGTTTCAGACCCGTCAGGCCACAGCAGGCGGCGGGCATGCGGATGGACCCGCCGGTGTCACTGCCCGTCGCGATGGGGATCAGACCGGCGGCCACGGCGGCACCGGAACCACCGCTGGACCCACCGGTGATGCGGTCGGCATTCCACGGGTTGCGGGTCGGGCCGAACATGGAATGTTCATTGGTCGGACCATAGGCGAATTCGTGGGTGTTGAGCTTGCCGAGCGTCACCGTGCCCGCGTCGGCCAGACGCCGCACGACCGTCGAATCCTCCGTCGGCACATTGTCGGCCAGCACACGCGAACCACCCGTGGTGCGCACCCCGGCGGTGGCATAGAGGTCCTTGTGGCCAAGCGGGATGCCATGCAGTGCGCCGCGATAGTTGCCCGCCATGATCTCCGCTTCCGCCGCCTGCGCGGCGGCCCGCGCGGCATCAGCCGTCATGGTGACAAAGGCATTCAGGGATTCGTTGACCGCGTCGATCCGGGCGAGGAAGGCGTCCGTCACCTCCACCGGAGATACCGTCCTGGCGGCGATCAGGTCACCCAGTTCCACCACGTCCATGCGTGTCAGATCATCCGTCATGGCGCGCAACCTCGATGGGGCGAAACACCGGTGCTGGTTCGATGTCCTTCAGCGGCAGGCTGCGAATGGCGTCGATCATCCCGAGGATGGGTTCCAGCGCCTCCGTATAGGCAGCAGCGCGCTCAGGATCCAGCGGATGACCCGCATTTTCCCTGGCGACGGCCATGACGGTCTCGACGGTGATCGGGCTTCTGTTGGGCATCGCCGGTGTTCCTTGTGCGTGTGTCTGTTCCCGGAAGGCGTCAGGCCTTCTTCAGGTTCTCCGTATCCGAATCTCCGGCGCGCTTGCCGAACAACCCCTTCGCGCGCATGGACAGCCAGTACCCGTACTGCACCGGCCAGTCGTCGAAAGCCTCCGGCTCCCCCAGTGCCAGCGCCGCATGCCGTGCCCAGTAGGGGTCATGCAGGACTTCACGTGCCAGGGCCGCGAGGTCTGCGGCACCGGAGCGGATGATGGTTTCCGCCTGCGCCGGGTCGGTGATCAGGCCAACCGCCTGGGTCAGGATATCAGCTTCGCGACGGATGGTGGCGGCATGGGCAACCTGATAGCCCGGTGTCGCAGGGGGCAGGATGTTCTCGCCATAACCTGCGATGCCGCCCGATGAGCAGTCGATCACGTCGACCCCCAATGCTTTCGCCTGCCGTGACAGTTCCACCGAGTCCTCGATGGCCCAGCCGTCGCGCTTGCCATCGATACAGGACAGGCGCAGGAACAGCGGCTTGCCGTCCGGCCATGCGGCACGCACGGCCTCCGTCACTTCCAGCGTGAAGCGCATCCGGTTCTGGCGGCTGCCGCCATACTGGTCGGTGCGCCGGTTGGACAGGGGCGACAGGAAACTGTGACTGAGATAGCCATGGGCGCTGTGGATCTCGACCACATCAAAGCCGAGCTGATCCGCCCGGCGCGCCGCCGCTGCCCAGGCCTCCACCAGGTCGCCGATCTCGGCGGGCGAGAGCTCGTGCGGCACGATCCAGCCTTCGTCGAAAGCCACTGGGCTGGCACCCACAGTATCCCACGGTACCTCGCCTTTCGCGATCTCGCGTTCGGACAGGGGGCAATCCCCTTCCCACGGGCGGCTGATGCTTGCCTTGCGACCGGCATGGGCCAACTGGATACCGATGGCCGCGCCCCGGGCCTTCACCTGGGCCACGATCGGGCGCATCGGTTCCATGTGCGCGTCCGACCAGAGACCACTGTCGCCCCAGGTGATGCGACCCCGCTTCTCCACCGCCGTGGCTTCCATGATCACCAGCCCTGCGCCCCCCATGGCGAACTGGTTCAGATGGGTCAGATGCCAGTCGTTCAGCATGCCGTCATCAGCTGAATACTGGCACATGGGGGCGATGACGACACGGTTCTTGAAGGTCTGATCGCGGATGTCGATGGGGCTGAAAAGGGCGGTCCGGGCCATGCCGGTCAGCCTTCGCGAACTGTTTCGGTACCCGCCCAGCTTTCCAGGCTCGGCACATTGAAGTTCGCCAGAAAATCGATCCTGGAGAACAGCCATTTGCCGTCCTTGCGGACATAGGCCTCGTCATAGTCGCCCAGTATCCAGCGACTGACCTTCTCGCCGTCTTCCATCATCGTGCAAGGCATCAGGATGCGCCATTTGCCGACAGCGGTGTCGCCATCCACGTCAATGACGAAGTTCATCGCCAGATGAGCGGCAAAGACGATCTGCGAAGAGATGCCGCCGAAGAATTCCTCGATGGCCGCACGCCCGGCGTGATGGCCAAAGACGGCGCTGGTCCAGACCGCCTCATCCACGAACATCGGTCCCAGACGATCCGGCAGATAACCCAGATCGCACTCGTTCATGTAGACGTGTTTCAGCTTCTTGATGGCCTCGATGGATTCCAGACGGTCGATCCGGGCGGCGAGATCCTGTGTCATGCGGCGCTCCCTGTCAGGAACCGCAGATTTGGTGCAGACGTTTGTCGCAGTCGCACGGTTCCAGTACACGGAAGCTTCGTCGCCTTGTCGGCGCACTGTCAACGAACAACCCCTTGTCGTTAGACGAACAAGGGCGCGGCAACCGGTCAATCGTCGTCGAGCAATATCCGCTCCGCCGCGCCGTCCGGGTCATCGAACTGCCCGGACTTCAGCGCCCAGATGAACGCCGCCAGACCACAGCCGCCAAGCAGCAAGGCCACCGGCACCAGAAACACCAGGACATTCATGCCAACGCCTCCTGCTTCGTCGTATCGACTGCTGGCCTGATCCTGCGTCGCAGCGACAGGCCTGGCAAGCGCAGGCGCAGGGCATTCAATGTAACCACCAGCGAAGATGCCGACATGGCGATGGCCGCGACCAGAGGCGATGCCCCGCCCAGGATGGCAATGGGCACCGCGACCAGGTTGTAGGCCAGCGCGAGCCCGAAGTTCTGGACGATCAGATTGCGGGCGCGCCGGGCAATGGCCATGGCCTCTGTCATCGCATCCAGCCGTTCCGATGTGAAGACGATATCGGCGGCGGCCCGACCGAGATCGGACGCGCTTGCCGGTGCCATGGACACATGAGCAGCGGCCAGCGCCGGACCGTCATTGATGCCATCGCCAATCATCAGCGGACGCTCCCCCGCCGCGGCCATGGCCTGAATGCAGGCGATCTTGTCTTCCGGGCGTTGCCCCGAACGCCAATCGGTGATGCCGGCAGCGCGTGCAGCCTGCGATACCGCTGCCTCGTTGTCGCCGGACAGCAGGATCGGCGACAGGCCATCGGCCCGAAACCGCGCAACGGCCTCCACCGCGCCGTCGCGCAGCACATCGGCGAAGGCGGCATGACCGACCGCGTGTCCGTCCACGGACAACCAGATTTCCGTCAGGCCGACATCTCCATCCCCTGCCGGCGGACCCGCGAAAGCGCGGCTGCCAAGGCGGACAGGCTTGTCGTTCATGCGACCGGACATGCCCTGCCCCGGATGTTCGGTAACGTCAGTCACATGAACTGCGTCGCCCTGCGGGCCGGTTGTTTCACGCATCAATGCGCGGGCCAGCGGATGACGGCTCTGTGCGGCCAGCGCACGGGCCGTGGCCAGCGCGGCATCATTCAGGTTGATTTCGGCCATGCCCGGCTGGCCACTTGTCAGGGTGCCTGTCTTGTCCAGCACGACGCGGCGTGCCTCTGCCAACCGTTCCAGTGCGGTGCCGTCCTTGATCAGGATTCCCTTGCCGAACAGCACCCCACTCGCCACCACCTGCACCGCAGGCACTGCCAGTCCGAGGGCGCAGGGGCAGGTGATGATCAGAACAGAAACGGCAATCCAGAGCGATTGTCCCCAGGCCCCGCCAGTCGCAATCATCCAGCCAATGAAGGTGAACAGCGCCACCAGATGCACTGCAGGCGCATAGATCCGCGCCGCCCGGTCGGCCAGCCGCAGGTATTTGGCACGCCCGCTCTCCGCCTCTTCCATCAGCCGGACAACCTGCGCCAGGAAGGTCTGTTCACCAACGCCGGTGGCTTGCAGGGTCAGCGGTTGCGAAAGCACCAGGGTGCCTGATTCCACCGTATCGCCCGGACCGTGGGTGACCGGCATGGATTCGCCGGTGACGATGGACCGGTCGAGATCGCTTGTCCCCTGCACGATGATCCCGTCAATCGCGGCTCGTTCACCAACGGCGACAAGCACATGGTCACCCAGGGCAATCTGCTCGACCGGCACACGTTCACTGCGGTCACCGGTGACGCGGGTTGCTTCCGACGCCATCAGGGACAGCAGCTGACTGACCGTGGCCCGCGCCCGTGCCCGCACCCGATGGTCCAGATATCGCCCGACCAGCAGGAAGAAAAGCAGCATGACAGCCGCATCGAAGAACGCTTCCTCACCGCCGCGGATCGCGGCATCAAGGCTCAAGGCCCCCGCCAGCAGAACCGCGAGGGAGATGGGGACATCCATGTTCAGGCTGCGGCCCCGCAAGGCCCGGAACGCGGAGCGAAAGAACGGACGCCCGGAAAACAGGATCGCAGGCAAGGCGATCATTGCGGAAATCCAGTGAAACAGGTCCCGCGTCGCGCCCTCCGCCCCTGACCAGACGGACACGGAAAGCAGCATCACATTGCCAGCCGCGAACCCCGCCACGGCAAGCGCGAACAACAGTTCACGCGCCTGCGTATCCTGAATGGCGGTTCCCGCCTCCGCCGCGCTGAACGGCCGGCATTCGTATCCCAGCCCCTCGACCGCATCGATGACCGCGCGCTCCGCCCCGGCATCGCTCAGACTGACCCGAAGACGCCGTGTCGAGAGATTGAGCCGGGCCGCACTGACGCCGGGCACCTTGCCCACGCCCCCTTCGATGCGGGAGATGCAGCCTGCGCAATGCACCGACGGGATGATCAGTTCCAGCGTCGTGCCACCAGGACCCATCGCCTTCCGGGGCTGCGGTGTCGGTCCACAGGCTGCGGCGGCGGTGCAGCAGCTCATCCCGCATCTCCGCCCTTGATGCGGAAGATCTGGCGGAACTGGCGGCCTTCTGCATCCACCGCGATCGCGTCGATGCTCCAGATGCCGGTCGGCAGCAACCCGGCGAATGAGTAGGTTCCGGCAGCTCCCTCATAGAGTGTCACCTGCCGGTCATCGCGGTCGGTGACCGGACGTCCGATGCGCGCGCGGACATGCAGACCGGTCAGTGGCTGGCCGTCGGCATCGCGATAGGTCAGCGTCGTCGTCGCGTCAGCATGGGCAATATCGACAGTCCAGTTCAATGCCGCCTGCGCCCGGGCATCCGCGAGCTTGCGGTTGAAGTCCTGACTGGCGACGTAGCTGTTCTTGACCACCAGACCGTTGTCAGTGGTCAGTGCCATCACCATCAACAGCATGTTGACGGCGATGATGACCCCGAAGAACGCGATCATCGACAGCAGCATGTGCCGCCCAGTGAAGGGGCGCACCTTGCCAGGCAGCGTCGGGTTTGCGACGGACATGTTCCTTACTCCTCCGGTGCCCTGAAGATGGCACCATAGTGGGCCTGTTCGATACCGCTCAGGTCCGTGACGGAAAAACGGAAGTTGTTGGCACCGGGCGAGAGTTCGGCGACCGGCGCCGTGACGAAGACGCGCAACTGCAGGACCTTGTCGGCAGGCAGGATGAATTCCTTGGTACGGCTCGGCCACTCGTCCTGACCCACCACATTCATCAGCCCGCCCGGCAGGTCACCAAGCTGCAGCAACACGCGCCGCTCCGTCCCCTCCATGTTCAGGATCTTCACGGTATAGCCGTTGCGGATGTCACCGTCGGACAGCAGCACATATTGCGGATTTCTGTCCCGCAGCACGTTCACGTCCAGACGGTCACGGGTGAACAGGACAAACAGCATTGCCAGACCGATGCACGACCAGAGCACGGCATAGACCAGCGTCCGCGCGCGGAAGATCGTCTTTTTCAGCGGCAGGGTCGGACGCCCGTCAGCGTTCGCCTCATAGCTTTTCAGCGTGGTATACGAAATCAGGTCCAGCTTGCCGCCGGTGCGGGTCATGACGGTGTTGCAGGCATCGATGCAGAGGGCGCAGTTGATGCATTCCAGCTGTTGACCATCGCGGATGTCGATGCCCATCGGACAGACCGCGACACACTGGTTGCAGTCGATGCAGTCGCCCAGCAGGGACGTGTCAGCCGATTTCCGATGACGCCCGCGCGGCTCCCCCCGCCAGTCCTGATAGGTCACGGTCAGCGAATTCTCGTCCATCATCGCGGCCTGGATACGCGGCCAGGGGCACATGTAGGTGCAGACCTGTTCGCGCATGAAACCGCCAAAGACAAACGTGGTGGCGGTCAGGACACCGACGGTGACATAGGCAATCGATGAAGCCTCAAGCGTGAACAGCTTCACCAGCAGGGTGGGCGCGTCGGCAAAGTAGAAGACCCAGGCACCGCCGGTTGCAACGGCAATCAGCAGCCAGATCAGGTACTTGGTGACCCGCTTGCGGATCTTCGCCCCACCCCATGGGGCCTTGTCGAGCCGGAACCGGGCGTTGCGGTCCCCTTCCAGCCAGCGCTCCACATGGACATACAGGTCCACCCAGACCGTCTGCGGGCAGGCATAGCCGCACCATGCGCGGCCCAGCACCGACGTCAGCAGGAACAGACCGATGCCGGCCATGATCAGCAGGCCCGCGACGTAGTAGAATTCCTGCGGCCAGATCTCGATGAAGAAGAAGAAGAAGCGGCGATGTTCCAGATCGATCAGCACGGCCTGGTCGGGCATGCCCTCGCCCCGGTCCCAGCGCAGCCAGGGCGTGACGTAGTAGACGGCCAGAAGGACGCCCATGATCCACCACTTCAGGCGCCGGAAAACCCCGGCGACACGCATGGGATGGATGGATTCCCGGGCCTTGTAGAGGGATCGGTGCTGGCGGCTGTTGACCGGCGCAACTTCGATCCGGTCCACATCATCGATGCGTGCCACAGGAGGTTACTCCCCTCCACCGAGTGAATGGATGTAGATCGTCAGCTGCTTGATCGTCACCGGGTCCAGACGACCGCCCCAGGCAGGCATCACACCATGCCGCGGCGCATGGATCTGGCGCGCGATTTCCGTTGCCGAGTCACCGTAGAGCCAGATGGCGTCGGAAATGTTCGGCGCCCCCAGTTCCCGGTCGCCCAGGCCCTTGTCGCCGTGGCACGCTGCACAATTGTCGGCATAGAGTTGCTGACCCGCCGCAGCCTGTGCCGCATCATGCGGCTGGCCTGCAAGCTGCAGCACATGCTGGGAAACGGCACCGATCTGCGCCCGGTCCAGAAGACCGTCCCGCCCGAATGCCGGCATTTCGGAGAACCGCGTGTCGTCGTCGACGGCATAGCGAATGCCGTGCTGCAATGTGGTCTGAATGGCCTCCAGCTCACCGCCCCAGATCCAGTCATCGTCGTTCAGGTTCGGATACCCGGGCGAACCGGTTGCGCCTGAACCATGACACTGCACACAGTTGACGGCATAGGCCGCGCGGCCACCGTTGTTGGCGAACTGCAACAGATCGACGTCCTGGCGGATGTCTTCCAGCGGCATGTTTTCGATCTTCGCGATCAGGCCGGCACGGGACGCGCGGACTTCCGCCACTTCCTTGTGCAGTTCGGCACGACTGGAATAACCCAGTACACCCGGCGTTGCCTCCGTCAGCAGCGGCACAGCCGGATAGAAGATCACGTACCCGAACGCCCAGACGATGCAGGCCATGAAGGTCCACAGCCACCAGCGCGGCATGGGATTGTCCAGTTCGCGGATGCCGTCCCACTCATGCCCCGTGGTCTCGACGCCCGAGAAGTCATCAACTTCACGCTTGCTCATTTGCCAGGCTCCCGATCATCCTTGAGAGGCATCTCAGCGCACTTCTTGTAGTGCTTGCTGGCCCCCGGGCGGAACAGCACCGCCACCGCCACGACGAAGGTGAGGAACAGGAAGACCAGTCCCCAGGTATCGGCCAGATGCCGCAGTGTATCGTGATCCATCATGCTCACCTGAAGTTTTCTTCGGCACGGTAGGACGAGAAGTCCACCAGCGTGCCGAGCATCTGCAAGTAGGCGACCAGCGCATCCATCTCGGTCAGCGCGCGCGGATTGCCATCGAAATCACCGGTCTGTGCCTTCGGGTAGCGGGCGAGCAGCCCGTCCCAGTCGGCATCCGGGTCTGCCTGATCGCGCATGTCCGCCTCCGCCGCTTCGATCATCGCCGTGTCATAGGGCACGCCGACAGCGGCATTGGCCTTCAGGTGCGCGATGATGTCGTCGGTGCGGAGTTCCGACGTCAGCAGGAAGCGATACCCCGGCATGATCGATTCCGGCACCACGGAGCGCGGATCGACCAGATGCTGGACATGCCAGTCATTCGAATAGCGTTGTCCCACCCGCGCGAGGTCCGGTCCCGTGCGCTTCGACCCCCACTGGAACGGATGGTCGTACATGCTCTCCGCCGCCAGGCTGTAGTGGCCATACCGCTCAACCTCATCGCGCATGGGGCGGATCATCTGGCTGTGGCAGTTGTAGCACCCCTCCCGCACGTAGATGTTGCGGCCCGCCAGCTCCAGCGGTGAGTAGGGGCGCACCCCCTCCACCTTCTCGATCGTGTTCTGCATGTAGAACAGGGGCGCGATCTCGACGATGCCACCGATGGACACGACCAGCAGGCTGAGCACCAGCATCAGGGTCGCGTTCTTCTCGATACGTGAATGATCGAACTTCATTGGACCCTCCCTCAAGCGGCCTGCGGGGCCGCGGCATCAGCCGCGACAGCGCGAGTTGCGGGCGAGCCCTTGATGGTCCGCCAGACGTTGTAGACCATCAGGACCGCGCCGCTGATGTACACCAGACCGCCAAAGGCCCGGATGATGTAGAACGGATGCATTGCGGAAACGGTCTCGGCGAAGCTGTAGACCAGGAACCCGTTGGGATCGTATTCCCGCCACATCAGGCCCTGGGTGATGCCGCTGACCCACATCGCCGCCGCATAGATGACGATGCCGATGGTGGCGAGCCAGACGTGCCAGCTGACCAGGCGCAGGCTGTGCAGGCCGCTTCGGTTCCAGAGCTTCGGCACCAGGAAGTAGATCGCGCCGAAGCTGATCATGCCGACCCAGCCCAGGGCACCGGAATGCACGTGGCCAATGGTCCAGTCGGTGTAATGGCTCAGGCCATTGACCGCCTTGATGGACATCATCGGACCTTCGAACGTGGACATGCCGTAGAACGCGATGGCCACGACCATCATCCGCAGGACCGGATCGGTCCGCAGCTTGTCCCAGGCACCCGAAAGGGTCATCAGGCCATTGATCATGCCACCCCAGCTGGGCATCCACAGCATGATGGAAAACACCATGCCCAGTGTCTGCGCCCAGTCGGGCAGTGCGGTGTAATGCAGGTGATGCGGTCCGGCCCAGATATAGAGGAAGATCAGCGCCCAGAAATGAATGATCGACAGGCGATAGCTGAACACCGGGCGGTCTGCCTGCTTCGGCACGAAGTAGTACATCATGCCCAGGAAGCCTGCCGTCAGGAAGAACCCGACTGCATTATGGCCGTACCACCACTGGGTCAGGGCATCCTGAACGCCGGAAAAGGCCGAATAGCTCTTGGAGCCGAGGAACGACACCGGGATCGCCAGGTTGTTGACGATATGCAGCATCGCAACGGTGACGATGAAGGCCAGATAGAACCAGTTGGCCACATAGATATGCGGTTCCTTGCGCTTGAACAGCGTGCACAGGAACACCAGCAGATAGGCAACCCAGACCAGGGTCAGCCAGATGTCCACGTACCATTCCGGCTCGGCATATTCCTTCGACTGGGTGGCCCCCATCAGGTAACCGGTGGCCGCCAGAACGATGAACAGCTGATAGCCCCAGAAGACGAACCAGTGCAGCCCGCCCAGCGCCAACCGCGCCCGGCAGGTCCGCTGCACGACATAGAAGCTGGTGGCAATCAGTGCGTTGCCACCAAAGGCAAAGATGACCGCTGACGTATGCAGCGGCCGCAACCGGCCAAAACTGGTGAATGAATATCCCAGGTTCAGTTCCGGGAAGGCGAGTTGCAGGGCAATCACCAGTCCGACAACGAACCCGGTTACCCCCCAGAATATGGTGGCGATGACACCATATCGGACGACGCCGTCGGCATACCCCTCAGCAGCCTCCGACGACTTGGGGCGGTCGAGCCGCTGCAGCAAACAGGCGATGGCGACAAGGCTGGCAGCGACGATGACCCAGGCGTGCGCCTGGAAAAGTCCGTCGTGTCCCCGTGCGGCACCAATGAGACCTGCAACGGCGGCGAGGCCGAGCAGGACGATCAAGACAACATTGCCCATGGAAGTTCCCTCTGCTTCCGCCCCCGGTGGGACTGGATAGAGGCAGCAATAGGCGGGGGGCAGATCGGCCACCTTGATCTGGATCAAATCGCCATCGGCAGGCTGTGAGACACTTTCATTGATCAGGCACCCGCGCCTGTCCATCCACGTGCCCCGAAAGCCGATGCGTCATGGATCGCAAGCTGCCCTATTCACCGCTGAAACAGGCCATGAGCGCGCAACTCGGGGTCGAAGCGGATAGCGAGACCAGTTTCCAGGCCGAGCACACGCTTATCGTCGGCGTCTGTGACCGCCTGGAGGCAATAGCCGACGCCCTGCCCGAAGCGCCAAGCCACGAAAGCCTGTCGGAACTGAACGCCCTGCTGAGATTCGGCATTCCGGCCCATTGCCGCCACGAGGAACAGGCGCTGAAGAGCGCGCTGGAGTCCGAGGAAGGCACACCGGGCTGGCTGCACCACGCGGCCGCGCTGATCACGGCCGAGCATCTGGACAACGAGATCATCATGCTGGAGCTGGCGGAAGCGCTGGAGGATTATCGCGACAGGGGCGAAAAGGCGCGTGCCAATGCGCTCGGCTACCTGATCCGCCACTTCTTCACCCAGATGCGCCGCCACATGGCGTGGGAAGAAAAGGTGATCGAAGAACTTCGGGCCAAGCCGGAATGACGGCGTCGCCACATCGCAACAGATGTGGTGTCAGATACCGCTGATCCTGGCCAGACGGTCCATGTCCAGAACCGAAAATTCGCGTGTCGCATGCAGTTGCAATACGCCGTCAGCCTTCAGGCGTCCGATCTGGCGGCTTACGGTCTCGATCGTCAGCCCCAGATAGTCGGCAATTTCCGAGCGGTTGAGAGGCATCTGAAACTGGATATCGCCAGCATCAGCCAGATGCGCACAGCCGATCATCGGCGACCGTCGCGCGATCATGTGCAGGAAGCTCGCGACCTTTTCCGCCGCGGTCTTGCGACCGAGCAGCAGCATCCAGTCCCGTGCCGCATCCAGTTCGTCCAGCGTGTCCTGAAACAGGCGCAGTTCCAGACCCGGCTTTTCCTTCAGAATGCGTTCGAACGCGGGCTTGGGGAAGATGCAGAGCTCGACCTCGGTCGCGGCCTCCGCGAAGTAGGGACTGCGCTGCTTGAACGCCCGCCCCAGGAAATCGGGCGGGAACTGCAGGCCGACGATCTGCTGGCGGCCATCGCTCATCAGTTTCGTCAGTTTCACGGTACCGGAGACAATGTTGCCGAACCAGCTGATCTCCTCATCAGCGCTCAGGATCGGTTCACCCGATGCCAGTATCCGCTGTCGGGATATGGCATTCATCGCCGCCAGTTCGTCATTTGACAGTGCCCCGCAAACCGCACGATGACGAATGGCGCACATTTCGCAACGGGTCTTGTGGCCGTCTTCCAGGACCGTCTGCATTGGGTCACTCCCCCGATGAAACGCAGTTGCTGAGACATACTACCCCAATCAGGGCGGGCAAGCAGAATTCCGCAAGACGCGCGACACTCCGCCCAAAAAACAATCGCTTCCGTCCCTCCCGGCTTGGGCAAGAGTTCCCGTTGAGCCTCACCGACAATAGTGAAACACTGCGCCCATCAGGGGAACAGGGGAGCAAGCGCATGGCCTATCAATTCATCATCTCGGAAGTGGCGGACGGTGTCGCGACCGTGACCCTGAACAGGCCGGACGCGCTGAACGCCCTGACCATCGACCTGCTGACCGAAGCGGGCGACGCCCTGGGTGACCTGTCCGCGCGCGATGACGTCTCCGTCGTGATCCTGACCGGCGCGGGCCGCGCCTTCTCAGCCGGGGTTGATCTGAAGGCGCTGCAGGCCGCGGGTCAGGATGTCAGTGCCGGCGACGTGGGGGATGCCCTGAACAGTGCCGCACGCCGGGTGCAGCAGTTGCTGTCCGGCATGCCCCAGGCGACCATCGCCAAGGTCAACGGGTTCTGTTTCACCGGCGGGCTGGAGATCATGCTGGCCTGCGACATCATCATCGCCGCCGACGAGGCCAGGTTCGGCGACACCCACGCGATGATCGGCCTGCGCCCGACCTGGGGCATGACCCAGCGCCTTGCCCGCCGCGTCGGCATGATGCGCGCCAAGGAACTGTCATTCACCGCCCGGACCATTTCGGGTACCGAGGCCGCGAGCTACGGCATGGTGCTGGAATCCCTGCCCCGCGCCGATCTGGATGCCCATGTGGCCAGCCTCGCGGCATCGATTGCCACCAACAGCTCCGGCTCCATCGCCGCCTACAAGGACCTCTATGGCCGGTCGGAGAATGCCGGACTGGACGACGGGCTGATCTATGAAGCCGAGACGAAATACAGCATCAGCGACGTCGAGGAACGCATGGCCGCCATCCTCGCCCGACTGAAGGGCTGAGACACTCTCACGACCGTCGACCGCCACAGGGATGTGTACGGAGCATCTGCGGGCGTGACCGGCGGCGACCGATCACGGCATTTCGGGAACCAGCAGGTTTTGGAGAATGTTTCATGGCGAATCTGGGCAACGAACCGATCCGGAACAGGGACGACCTGAAACGCTTCGAGGCGGAGATGACGCTGGAACAGCGCCTGCCGGAGCGCAGCATTCTGGATGTGTTCATCGGCAGCGCCGCGCAGAACCCCGAATCAACCGCCATCACCATGCTGATGACCGGCGCCCCGGATGAAGAGCCGCGCCGCGTCAGCTATGCCCAGGTGCTCGGTCAGATCAGGCAGGCGGCAAACCTGTTCTCGGAACTCGACGGCCCGACACCGGGCGTCGCCTACATGCTGCCGTCACTGGTGGAAACCAATGTGACGCTCTGGGGTGCGGAACGGTGGGCCATGCGGTCCCGATCAACTTCCTGCTGCAGCCTGAAAGCATTGCCGAACTGCTGAAGGCGTCCGGCGCCAGGGTACTGGTCGCCCGCGGCCCCCATCCACAGCTGGATATCTGGGAAAAGGCGCTTAAACGAGCACTTGGAGCGGCACGAAACCGTGACAGGTCCACAGACTGTCTAACGGATGGGGAATAGCTCAATCCAGGCGATCACCTCGGCTGGATAAATTCCCCTTCCAACGCCCGATCAGGGATCTATTCGATGCTTGAATTGAGGTTCGTAGTTGCGCAATGCCCTTGAGATTGTGTGACTGATAACCTGACGCGTTTCCAAAGGCGAAATCACGTCATCTATCAGCCCCATTTCTGCTGCAGCGTAGCAACTGGCGGCTGCTTCGAGTTCGGACAGAATTTCGGTTTTTCGCACTTGCGGATCCGGCGATTCAGCGAGTTCCTTGCCGTGCAGAAGCATGACGCCAGCCTCTGGTCCCATCACGTCAAAGAACGCCGTTGGCCAGGCAACAATAGCGTTCGGCTCACAGACTCGACCGCACATTGCAAGGTAGGCCATACCGACGGCTTTCCGGATCACCACCGTGACCTTTGGTACTGTCGCGCTGATAAGCGAGTTCATCAGACGACCACAAAGGCTGACCATTCGCTGTCTCTCGATTTCCGGACCGACAAGAAACCCCGGCGTATCACACAGGAATATGAGCGGAATGTGGAAAGCATCGCAGGTATCGATGAATTTTCTGGCCTTGATGGCCGCTTTCTGATCGAGGACGCCTGCCATGAATTTGGGATTGTTCGCAATAATGCCCACGGGCCGACCGTCGATCCTGGCCAGGGAAGTGGCGAGGTTCGGGCCATAGTCGCGCCTGATCGGCAGGACGCTGTCGGCATCGGCCAACAGGCGGATCAATGCGTTGGCGTCATAGGCCCGCCTCTGATTTTCCGGCACCAGCGACGCGAGTTCACGCGCTCCTTCGTCAGAGCTGCAGGGGGCCGGATTGGCCGGGGCCTGCGGCGGCATTTCATGCGCGTTGGTTGGCATGAAAGACAGGAACCGGCGCACCGATTCCAGCGCGGCCACTTCATCCTCCGCGACGAGATCAACCTGTCCGGTTTGACGGGCTGACATGTCGATGCCACCAATCTCTTCAGCCGAAAAATCCTGGCCGATGCCAACCTTCACGATGGGCGGCCCCGACATCCCCAGGAACCCCGTTCCCTTGACGATACCGACAAAGTCACCTTGAGACGAAACGAACGACGGCCCGCCGAAACTCGGCCCCATCATCAGGGATGCTTGCGGCACCAGCCCGCTCATCTGAAGATGGTGTACGAACCCCTCACCCAGTGCGGCGGATTGAGCGCCACGCCCTTCCTGAAGTCTTGCAGCACCAGCCTCGTTGAGCATCACGAAGGGGATGCGTTCGCGGATGGCAAGCTGCCGCGCCCTGGAGAGTTTGACTTCGGCCACCCGTCCTCTTGTCCCGGCCAGCACCGAAGGGTCGTCGGCAGACACATACACCGGACGCCCGTCGATCAGGCCGTGACCGACGATGGTGCCATCGGCAGGGGTTCGTTCTTTCAAAGAGGGTGTCTGACTGGTCGCCAAAAGCCCCAGTTCGCGAAAACTGCCGTCGTCCAGCAGATGATCCAGGCGTTTTCGCGCTGTAAGTTTTCCCGCATTGGCCAGCTTCCTGAGCGGCGCCTCGCCCCCCATCGCGCGCGCCCGTTTTCGGTGTTCATCAAGATCATCCGTCGTCTTCGAATCCATGGTCTGAGCCCTCTTCAGCTGGTGGTCGTCACCGTCGTTCGGCGTTCATGGGTCTGAACGCTCGGAACTCAGGAACCATTCTTTCAACTCGACTTTTCGCACCTTGCCGCTCGCGGTCTTGGGCAACGTCGCACGCCCGAAAACAAATGCCGGAATCTTGTACGAAGCGAGCCGCCCCTTGCAGAACGCCTGTATGTCTTCGACACCTGGCACAGCCCCGGGGGCCGACGGCACGATGAAGGCGGCGGCGACTTCGCCGCGTCTGCGGTCGGGCACGCCAACAATTGAAATTTCCTGAACGGCATCGTGACGCTCCAGAAAGGCCTCCACTTCCCGGGAGGCAAAATTAAACCCGGAGGATTTGATGATGTCATTGAACCTCCCCATCCAGATCAGACGTCCCTTCTTGTCAAATCGACCAACATCCCCGGTATGAAGCCAGCCATCCTGATCAATTGTCTTGTGTGTCGCCGATGCATTGTTGAAGTAACCATTCATGTTGAAGGGTGACCTGACCAGGATGGCACCATCCTCGTCCGCGGCGGCCTCCCGCCCGCCTTCTGTCATCAGCCGGATTTCCACCTGCGCCAACGGGAAGCCTTCCGTGGTCATTGTCTCCGGATCCATATCGGCGAGAAAGGAGGACGGACCCGATGTCTCGGTCATGCCATAACCGGTTGACACGGCCTCAAGGCCGAAGCGTTCGAAAAGCTCCAGCGATTCCGGGCGCCTGGGGAACACGTTCGCCAGGCGAAGAGTGGCCACGCGGTCGGTCGTGAACGCCGGCAGAGCGCCAATCTCCTCCAGCACACCGGTAATACAGCCGATCGTGGTGCAGCCGACATGTTCAATGATCTCCAGGGCCTCCCTGGCATCAAACCGTTCCTGAAGGACAATCGTCCCGCCGACGAACAGGGCCCGAAGCACCTCGTTCTGACACCCGGTGATGGCGAAAAGCGGATAGACCAGAAATGTCACGTCGCCGTCGCGAAAGGCGGTTGCGAGGTTCCTGGCATTGTTGAGGCTTCGGTGACTCAGCATGACGCCCTTGGGCAGGGACGTCGTCCCGGACGTATAAAGGATGTAGGCCATGCTGGACACGTCGTCCGCCGGAGAGAAAACGCTCGTCGGGGTCCCCAGGTCACAGGCTTCCGCCCAGCTCAGGTGATCCGGCGGAAGATCTCGTGGCGGACGCGCAACAACCACATGCTCCAGGTCAGAATCACGACCGAGAGACCGAACGACCTCTTCCAGCACAGTCAGGTAGGAGAACTCGTTCGACTCTCCTTGCGTGAACAGTATTCGCGCTCCACTATCGCGCAGAATATGGGTCAGATCATCGACACGCAGCCGGGTGTTGATCGGCGTCAGCACCGCGCCCGCGCGCGTGGCTGCGAACTGTACAACGATCCACTCCCAGACATTCGACATCCATAACGCAATCCGGTCTCCGGGCTGAACGCCGAGCGAGATCATTCCGGCGGCCAGCCGACTGACTTCGCGGTCCAGAGCCGAATAGCTCCAGGTGGTCCCATCTGAAACGATGAACGGCCTGTCCTCATATCGGGCGACGGCATTTTTGAACAAATTGTCGACAGTCAAGAAATTATCTGATTGTGTCATGCAGCACTCCCAATATCCTGCAAATATAGATCGTCAATTTATTGATCTCAGTTCCAAGCCGTGGATTCGAATGCCATTTCCGGACTCATCTTGCTGCTTCGACGCATTTGACCCAACGTTCCAGGATGAAATGATAGAATTCTACCGTCTCTGTTCTTGTAGAAATTTGTACAATCCCCGGACCAGCTCATTTTCTGAAGTTTATCCTGCAGATCATCACTCAGCTTTATTGTTTCAGATTCTCTGGCGTCCACGTATTTGGAATTACTATCATCAATATATTTGATTATATTCACTATGCTTTCAGCATTTATCTCCGCTGATAAAAACAGTGACGTATAGGCGGCAACGCCATTGATGCCGCAAACCGTGAAATAGTTGGGGAAGCCTGGGATCGCGATGCCGTTGAAAGCGCGCGGGCTCTCGGCAAGTGCCTCGGCGAGAGTGCGGCCCCCGACCCCATGCACCTCAACGGCCGCCGAGCCGTCATCGCGACCGCCAAGTTTGTAGCCGGTGCAGAAAATGATGATGTCGAACGAGCGCTCCGTGCCTTCGCTGTCAGTCAGCCCGCGCGATGTGGCACGTGAGGCGCCGTGCGGCACCAGCGTCACATGATCCTGTGCAAGGGCCGGGTAGTAGTCATCCGAAACAAGAACACGCTTGCAACCTGGCTCGTAGTCCGGCGTCAACATCTTGCGTACCTCTTGATCCTGAATGGCTGCATACATGGCCCCCAGGCAGATCTGGCGGAGATCTTCCACTTTTTGCTCGTCCCTTCGGAACACACGGTGAAGGAAGAGAGAGCGGCGATAGAGCTTCCGCCAGTGCTTGCGCCAAACCTGCCTGTCAGCGCGGAATGCCAGCTTCTGATCTTCTGAATAAGGCCTGTTGTCGCGTGCAACAATCCAGTTGGGAGAGCGCTGGAAGACGGTCAGACGCGCTGCACGGCGGGCGACTTCGGGCACAACCTGAACTGCACTTGCGGCGCTTCCGACGACGGCGACATTCTTTCCCGTGAGGTCAACATCGTGCCGCCAGTTGCCCGAGTGCCAATAGGTGCCTTCAAAGTCATCCAGGCCCTGGATCCTTGGCAGATTGGGCGACGTGAGTCCGCCGGTTGCCGAGATCAAAATGCGATGCTCTGCGGTCTGACCATCTGCCAGCCGCAGCTTCCAGACGCCACGATGCGTGTCGAAATGCGCTGCGCGGACGTCCGTGGCGAAACGAATGCGGTTGAGAAGGTCGAACTGATCGGCGCTGTTTCTGATGTAGCGCTGAATCTCGGGCTGTGTCGCATATATCTGAGACCAGTCGGGGTTCGGCGCGAAAGAGTAGCTGTACAGGTGGGACGGCACGTCGCAACACAACCCCGGATAGGAGTTGCGGAGCCAGGTCCCGCCAACATCGGCTTGCTTCTCATAGATTGTAAAACTGTCAATACCGTGACGGCGAAGCAGCATTCCCATCATCACGCCGCTTATTCCGGCGCCGAGAATACCAATCTGAGATGTGGTCTCATCATTCTGCATCATGCTCTCAATTTTCCTGCTGGAGCACGGCAGTCCGGGCAATGGTCCGGAGTTGGATCTCTGTCGTGCCTTCGGTGATCGGGTAGAGCCGCGCATCCCTGAAATAGCGTTGGACCGGGGCGTCGTTGATATAGCCAACGCCGGCAAATATCCGCATTGCCTGGTCGGTTATGCTTACGGCTGCTTCACTGGCGACCACCTTCGCCATTGAGGCATCCAGCAGTACGGGCATTTCCGCGTCTTTTCGACTGGCGGCGTTGTAGACGTGCAGGTGCGCGCTGCGCAGTTCGATCAGCATCTGCGCCAGCTTCATCTGGATCGCCTGATGCTGCATGATCGGGACACCAAAGGTTTCGCGCATGCCCGAATAGGACAGTGCCGATTCGTAACCGGCACGCGCCACGCCCAGACTTCGCGCGGCATGGGTGATGCGTCCCTCTTCCAGGACCGACATCACGTAGTCCATTCCACGCCCGGCCTCGCCGAGAAGGGCGTCAGACGGAACCTCGCAGTCCAGAAACACGTTGCCCGTTTCCATGGACCGGTGGCCGAGCTTGTCCATCTTCTGGATATCGACGCCAGGTGTGTCGCTGTCGACGAGAAAGATGCTGACACCGTTCCGCCTTGCGTCCCGATCCGTGTAAACGACAACAATCATGAAGTCGGAGCACGGTGCGCCGGTAATGTAGAGTTTGTTGGCCCTGATCCGCCACCCGGTCGACGTGCGTTCGGCGCGCCCGTTCATTGCAAGTACGTCTGAGCCCGCATTGGGCTCCGTCATAGCGAAAGCGGATGCCTTGTCGCCGTCAACAAGAGGTTTCAGATACCGCTCGATCTGCGCAGGCGTGCCAAGCTGCGGCAGCAGGTTCTGACCGAGTCCCAGCAGGCCGGTGCAAAGGCCGGCGCAAACCTTGGCGCATTCCTCAATCATGATGCAGCGTTCCCAAAGCCCGCTTTCCGTGCCGCCAAATACTTCAGGAACACCAAGGCCCAGCAATCCGATCTCGGCGGCCTTTTTCCTCAGTATGCGCGGATAAACTCCGGTGCTCTCGGCCTCATCGACCAGAGGTGCGATCTCGCGTGCCGCGAAACGTGCGCAGGTGTCGCGGAAACTCCGCTGCTCTTCTGTCTCAAATAGCACAAGGCCTCCCATCGCTTGACTCGAATGCGACCGGAAGTGTAGTGAAGTCACACTAATTTTCGCAAGAGCAATATTGCCCTCGGATCAAGGTAGTGATCGGCCAAATGGAAAGCACCGCGAGGAAGCGCCCATCGATACGCCCTTCATCCGCAAAGAGCAGTCCAGACACCTTGCTGGACGCAGCCGAGGAGCTGTTCGGACACTACGGTCTTGAGGCCGTGTCGTTGAATCAGGTCAGAAAACATGCCGGTTCGCGCCATGCGTCCGTGATCCAGTATCACTTTGGCACCAAGCGGGATCTCGTAAGAGCCGTCTTTGAACGTCGCGCGCCACGTATCAACAAGCGTCGGAACGAATTGCTTGACCGCGTTGATCGCACAGGTGACAGCGAGGAACTGAGGCGGCTTTTGAGCGCGCTGATCAAGCCTCTGGTCGAAGAAGGTGCGGCGTCGGAAAAGGGCAGGAACTACGTGCTGTTTGTCGACAGCATGCGCCGAAGCCCGGATGTCGGCTTCGCCACGATCATGGACGCCCATCACATGTCGGGCCTGCACCGCATTGTCGAACGGATCGAGCAAATTCGATCCGACCTGCCGAAGAGAGAAGTGAGACTACGGTTTCGGCTCATCCAATCCTGGATCATCGAATCTGCTGCGGATTGGGAGCGGCGTCGAACGAGGGGCGAAGAGCCGTCGGGACCCGAATATGAGACCTACGTGAATATGGTGACCCGCATGTGTGTGGCAGCCATTGCCATCGAAGCGCAGTAAAGATTCGTCGTCACACGGCGGTATTCGAGTAATCATAAAGGTGATGGACTGACCATGAGCATCAGCATTCGATTGACGGGATTCATGCTGTACTGCCCGGCACCCCATATGATCATGTCGTGGGTGTATCCGAAGGAGAAAATTCGGCACCAGTGGTCCGATGTGGAATATTGGGCGGAAATTGCCAGCACCCTGGAAGGGGGCGGATTCGATCTTTTGTTTTTCGCCGATGGCCTGGGAGGCGGAAACAACGCACCCAGCGCAAAGTACGGGATACAGTTTCCAACGCATGATCCGCTGACGCTGATCCCCTACTTGGCGGCGAAGACCACTGAACTCGGCTTCGCTGTCACGATGTCGACAACATTTTATCCGCCCTATTTGCTTGCCCGGAAGCTTGCAAGTCTGGATCACATCACAAAGGGGCGTATCGGCTGGAATATCGTGTGCTCGATCGCTTCCGGCGAGGCGCGGAACTTCGGGATGGAGCGGCTGCCACCTCACGATGAGCGTTATGACCGTGCCGACGAGTTCATGGAGGTTGTGCAGAAACTTTGGCACAGCTGGGATGACGACGCTCTTCTGATGGACATGGAACACGGTATCTTCGCTGACCCGGACAAGATCCATACGATCGATTTCTCCGGCAAATGGTTCAAGGTACAGGGGCCGCTCGCCGTGTTGCCGTCACCACAGCGCTATCCGTATCTTTTTCAGGCGGGCAGCTCGGATCGGGGGCGGGCCTTTGCCGCGCAGCATGCAGAATGCGTCTTTGGCATCGCCAACGGGACGAAGCAGATGGGCGAGTTTGTCCAGGACGTGCGGGACCGCACCGAACGCGCCGGCCGGGATCCCGCAGCGATGAAGTTCATCTGGTCTGCCCAGCCTCTGGTCGCTGAAACCGAAGTGGAGGCGCGGACCCGCCACGCCGAAATCAGGGAACGCATCCCGATCGAGGCGCAACTGGCCTTGATGTCGGCCCACTGGAACCTCGACCTGACGCGCTATGATCTCGACAAGCCGGTCCAGGATCTCAATCTCGATGTCCAGGGCACCAAGGGCATGCTTGAAGGTTATGTGCGTGGCAATCCCGACATTACCTTGCGCGACATCGCCGGGAATTATCTCTCAAGCAGCGACAACAGCCCTATGGTCGGGACAGCCAGCCAGGTTGCCGATTATCTCGTCTACCTGATTGAGGAAGGTGGCGGCGACGGGTTTCAGATCACGCCCTCCTATTATGCGCCCGACTTCTACCGCGATATTGTCGCCACTCTGGTGCCCGAACTGCGACGTCGGGGTGTCCTGCGCTCCGATCACGAGCCTTCGATGACATTGCGGGAGCGGATGGCGCGATGAAGACCGGCTCACCTTCAG
Source organism: Minwuia sp. (assembly GCA_029210175.1). GTDB lineage: Bacteria > Pseudomonadota > Alphaproteobacteria > Minwuiales > Minwuiaceae > Minwuia. The sequence continues at coordinate 85,483 of JARGPL010000021.1, forward strand.
ACACGCAGAACCCGGCCGCCGAAGTGGCGCGCGCGCGTCGGGCCTTTGTCGCGCGCTTCGGCGCAGCCGGGAACGGATTCGAGACCGACGGCAAATTCACGGAGGTTGTCGAGACACTGCTGTCACATCGCACCGTTCGGCGATTTTCGGACAGGGCCATTGCTGAAGACACGATGACAGCCGTGATCGCATCAGGTTTTTCAGCGCCATCAAAATCCGATCTTCAACAGGCAAGTATCATCCGGGTGTGTAATACGGAATTGCGTGCTCAGATCGGCGCACTTGTCCCGACCATGCCCTGGATTACAGGCGCGCCTGAATTTCTTGTCATGCTGGCGGACGGCCATCGCATACGCCGGGTTTGCGAACTGGCAGAGAAGACATTTCAGAACGACAACCTGGATAACTTTGTTTCCGCCGTCAGTGACGCCAGTCTGGTCCTGCAGAACATGATCGTTGCCGCTGAGTCTTACGGGCTGGGCTGCTGCCCCATAAGTGTCGTGCGCGATCATTCTGATCAGATTTCAGCCTTGCTGAAGCTGCCGCCGCGCGTGATCCCGCTGGCCGGCCTGTGTATCGGATGGCCCGCAGACGAAGGTCATATCTCAATGCGTCTGCCGCTGGCAGCCACGGTACATGTCGACAGCTATGACGACACCAACCTGCCAGCCCTGGTGGGTGCCTACGATCGCGAGCGAGACCAAAGGTACAGTATCCCCGATGCGCGCCAGAAACACCCGGATGCTTTCGGGGTGGCGGGTTTTTACAGTTGGAGCGAGGACAAGGCCCGACAAATGGCGTTCGAGGAACGTGGAAATGTTGGACCGTTCGCGCGACAGCGAGATTTTTCTTTGCGTTAGAAGGATGGAGACACGGCAATGACATCGATAAGCCTGAAAGAAATATCCCTTGAACAGACCAATCAGGGCACTGGTATTCTGGTTCACGGCATACAGCTTCAGGACACGTTGAATGACGATGTGATTCTGGATTTGAAGATGCGTATCGCCAGAGAGGGCATTCTGATTTTTCGCGGACAAACGAATTTGTCAGAGGAAGAACAGATACGCTTTACCCGCCAGTTTGGACCGACAAATGGACACCCCCTGCCGGGCATAGGTGGCGACAACCCCAATGATGATGCAAACAAGCAGATATTTTATCTGACGAATGCGATTGAACGAGGCGACAAGAACGCGGCCGGCAAACAGAATGCTCCGGCCAAAAAGACCACACTGAGTCCCAATGAAGGGGAATTACAGTGGCACAGCGATCTTCAATACATGCCGGAGCCACAGGTCTATTCGATCCTGTATGGGATGGAGATTCCTGAGAACGGCGGCGATACCGAATGGTGCAACATGGAGAAGGCTTATGCGGCTCTCGATGAGGCCACGAAGCAGAGAATCAAGGATCTGACAGCTGTGAACTGGCTCACCCGACGTCTGGAGCCTGTTTCGCATCCCGTGGTGCGCATCCATCCGCTTACCGGTCAGAAATCTCTCTACGTAAGTCCGGGCCTGACCCGATACATCGAAGATATGGATAAGGCGGAAAGCGCGGAGTTGCTTTCCATGCTGACCTCACACGCGACCAAGCCGGAATTTTCCTATCGCCACAGCTGGTCAGAGGGCGATGTCATCATGTGGGATAACCGGCTCACCATGCATCGACGGCATGGCTTCGATCTTGAACAACGGCGCATTGTCAGACGCACCCAGACGATTGGCGAGCCTGTCATAGCTGCTTGAGGAGGTCATGTTTTCCACTGATCTGACTAGGGCCTGAACCCAATCATCCTATTGATTTTGTTGAGTTGGTCTGATTCTCTGAGTGCCTGATTCGCACTGGAGGATTTGTATGGCCCGGCTTTTCTGGCTTGATGACACGCAGTGGGCGGCGATTGAGCCGCATTTGCCGAAGAACCAGCCTGGCGCACGGCGTGTTGATGATCGCCGAGTGATCTCAGGTATCATCCATGTGCTCAAGAGCGGCTGCCGCTGGTCCGATTGCCCTGTCGAGTACGGAC
>JARGPL010000018.1 GCA_029210175.1 Minwuia sp.
CTCATCCGATCTTGCGGAACGGGTGGGCGCGGTAGACGCCGAGTTCGCGGACGGTCGTGGAGTAATAGCGGAGTTCATCCAGGGCGCGGGCGACGGCGACGTCCGACACATGCCCTTCGATCTCCGCGTAGAACTGCGCCACGGTGAAGCTCATGTCAGTGATGTAGCTTTCCAGCTTCACCACATTGATGCCGTTGGTCGCGAAGCCGCCAAGGCCCTTGTAGAGCGCCGCGGGGACGCTGCGGACCTGGAACACCAGACTGGTGATCGCCGGTTCGTCAGGCGTCGAATCCAGGCGCTGGCGGGACATGATGACGAAGCGGGTGGTATTGCCGATGCGATCCTCGATCCGGCTGCGCAGCGGCTTCAGATCATAGATGTCGGCGGCAAGCGCGGAGGCGACGGCGGCCTCTTCCGGGTCATTGCGCTGCGCCACTTCCTGCGCCGCACCGGCGGTGTCGGCGGCGACGATCGCCTCGATACCAAGCTCGCGAATGATGTCGCGGCACTGGGCGAGTGCCTGTTCATGGCTGTAGACCCGCTTGATGCCTTCCAGAGTTGCGGCCTGGGGCGCGAGCAGCATGTGCTGCACACTCTGATAATGCTCCCCGATGATGTAGAGGCCGGAGTTGGGCAGCAGGTGATGAATGTCGGCCACACGTCCGCCGAGGCTGTTCTCGATGGGGATCATGCCCACATCGACCTCGCCGCTCCGCACCGCCTCGAAGGCTGCGTCGAAGGTCTTGCAGGCTACGGCCTCCGCCTCGGGAAAGACTTCCCGGCAGGCCAGGTTCGAATAGGCACCGGGCACGCCCTGAAAGGCGACCTTGGCTGGCGTGACCTGCATGTTCATGGGATCGGGTATCCTGTCAGTCTCTGAATCGGTTTTGGATTTCCGGGGTCGCGTATCTGGGGTCGCGTATCTGGGGTCGAGCGAGGAGTTTCAGGTGCGGCGGCTGGCAAACAGGTCCCGCATCCGCGCCAGATCGTCTGGTGTATCGACCCCGAACGGAATTGTCTCCACCCTTGCGGCATCAATGCGCATGCCATTTTCCAGCGCCCGCAACTGTTCCAGCTTCTCGCGCCGTTCCAGCGGGCTGGGTGGCAGGGACACGAACCGCGCCAGAGCGTCGCGGCGATAGGCATACAGGCCGATGTGGTGCCAGTGCGGGCCATCACCGCCCGGCGCCCGCAGACGGGTGAACCAGAGTGCCCGGGCGATGGCCGGGCGTCCCTCGGCCTGTCCTTCGGGGAACGCCGTGACGACCTTCACGGCATTCGGGTTCTCGATCTCGTGCGGATCAACGATCTCGGCCACCAGTGTGGCAATATCGACCGCCGGATCAGCCTGCAGCGGTGCCAGTGCGGCGCGGATCGTCGCAGCGTCCAGTGCGGGCAGGTCCCCCTGCAGATTGATGATCGCGTCATGGCGACCGTCCGGATCGGCGCGGTTCAGTGCCTCGAAGATACGGTCGGAACCCGACGGATGGTCCGGGTCCGTCATCACCGCGGTCCCACCGGCGTCATGCACCACGTCAAAGACCTCGCGTTCCGCTGCCGCCACGACAACGGGACCCAGATCGGCCTCCTGGCCACGGCGCAGGACCTGGACAATCATGGGTACGCCATCGATCTCCGCCAGCGGCTTGCCGGGCAGTCGGGTGGAGGCCATGCGGGCCGGTATGATCAGGATCGGTTGCATGTGTCTGTCATCTTCTGCAGCGGGTCAGGGGTCGATGCGGCGTTTGACCGCATCATTCTGAGGGCAGGCGAAAGGGTATCACCAGACACGTATCGTTGCGTGCCCGGCGGGAGCGTGCGATCACTGGCGCCGCCCGATTGGCAACCAGAGAACCGGAAGGACCGAGCCGTGAAATTCGACATGTTTGAGTTCAACAAGTTTGCGGGTGCAATCCTGTTCACAGTACTCATCGGCTTCGGTGTGGCGGAGCTTTCCGGCATCCTGATCGATGGTGATGGACATCAGGAAACGGTTGCCTACCCGGTGCCGGACATCCCCGAGAGCGGCGCTGTCGCGGTCGTAGAGGATGTGCCTGCCGTTTCGCTGGCCACGCTGCTGGCCAATGCCAGCGCCGCCGATGGTGAGAAGGCGTTTCGCAAGTGCGCCGCCTGCCATGGCGTTGATGAAGGCGGGCCCAACAAGGTCGGACCGAATCTTTACGGCGTTCTGAACAACGATATCGGTTCCCATGCCGGTTTCGCCTACTCGGCTGACCTCGCTGAAATTCCGGGCAACTGGACCTACGATGCGCTGAATGCCTTCCTGACCAAGCCGAAGGATTTCGCCGCTGGTACCAAGATGGCCTTTGCCGGGATCAAGAAGGACGTGGAGCGCGCATCCCTGATCCTCTACCTGCGTGCCCAGGGTGATGCCGACGCGGCGCTGCCGGCCGAGGAGTGATCGCACCGCCCGACGCCGAACTGATCGCCTTCGCGCATGATCTTGCAGATCGTGCGGGGGGCGTCATCCGGCCTCTGTTTCGCCAGCCCATCGACGTTGACACCAAGTCCGATCTCAGCCCGGTTACCGAGGCGGATCGGGGTGCTGAGGCCGCGATCCGGCAACTGATCGCCGAACGCTATCCCGAACACGGGATCATCGGCGAGGAGTTCGGTGCGGAGCGTGAAGACGCGGACTGGGTCTGGCATCTGGATCCCATCGACGGCACCAAATCCTTCATCTGTGGCTCCGCCCAGTTCGCGACCCTGATCGCGCTGGCCTACAAGGGCGCGCCGGTCATCGGGGTGATCGACCAGCCGATCCAGCGGGAACGCTGGGTGGGTGTCGCGGGCAAGCCGACACTGTTCAACGGCGACCCTGTGACGACACGCGACTGCACGGGAATCGATCAGGCCGCGTTCTTTTCCTGGGGGGCGGAGTGCTTCGAAGGCGACCGGGGCGCTGCGCTCTGGCGGCTCGCCGAGGGAACCGCGTTGCGACGCTACAGCGCCGACGCCTACGCTTATGGGCTGCTGGCCCTGGGGTTCGTTGATATCGTCGCCGAGAACGACCTGAAACCGCACGATTATCTGGCGCTCGCCCCGGTGGTGAATGGTGCTGGGGGGCGGATCACCGACTGGCAGGGCAACGAGATTCGCTATGGCGTCGGCGCGGAAACCGTAGCCGTTGGCGACCCTGCACTGCATGAGCAGGTGATCAACCTCCTGAAAGGTTGATCACGGCGGGCTTGCGCAGCTTTCGCACTGCGCCCAACTCTGGTCATAATGCGTCTGCAAGTCATTGTTGTTCCATGTAATGTGGAGCCGGCACGGTGACGTGCCTGTTGGTATTGTGCGTGGAGGATGCTGCCGGTGATGGTTTCAGGTCTGAAGACGGTTCTGCGTGTCGGCGCCCTGGTGGCGGCTTTCTGTCTGCCGGCCCTCGCTGTTTCGGCTGAAACGATCGAGAAGACCCACGCCCTGTCCCTGATCGGGGACCCGAAGTATCCGGTCGGGTTCGATCATCTGGGCTTTGCCAACCCGGACGCGCCGAAGGGCGGCACCCTGCGGATGAGCGCGTTCGGCGGCTTTGATTCACTGAACCCCTTCATCGCCAAGGGCAATGCGTCCGGTGTGGCACAGCAGGCGATCGAAACCTTGATGGAAACCCACCTGGGCGAACCATCCACGGAATACGGGCTGATTGCGGAAACGGTGGAGGTCCCGGCGGATGATTCCTGGGTGATCTTCAACCTGCGGGCCGAAGCCCGGTTTCATGATGGCAGCCCCGTCACGGCAGAAGACGTCATCTTCAGTTTCGAGCGGCTGAAGGAAGAGGGCCGACCCTTCTACCGCTATTACTACCGCAATGTGGTCAGCCACGAGATTCTGGGGCCGAGGCGGGTGAAGTTCACGTTCTCCAGCGGTGGAAACCGGGAACTGCCGCAGATCATGGGGCAACTGCCTGTGATGTCGAAGGCCTGGTGGGACGGGCGCGAATTCGGTGCCACCACGCTGGATGCGCCGCTGGGGTCCGGCCCGTACCGTGTGGCGGAGGTGGAGCCGAACCGGCGTGTCGTGCTGGAACGGGTGAAGGATTACTGGGGCAAGGACCTGGGACTGACCCGGGGGCGCTACAACTTTGACCGTATCCGGTACGAATACTTCGCCGATCACACGGCGATGCTGGAGGCGTTCAAGGCCAACGTCTACGATTTTCGGCTGGAGAATCGCTCCTTGACTTGGGCCACGGGCTATGATTTTCCCGCCCGCGAAAAGGGGCTGGTGAAGCTGGAACTGGTGCCGCACAGCCGCCCGACCGGCATGCAGGGTTTCTTCTACAATACCCGCCGTCCGGTGTTTGCGAATCAGTCCCTGCGCCAGGCGCTGTCCTATGCTTTTGATTTCGAGTTGGCCAATCAGAATCTCTTCTATGGCCAGTACACCCGCACACAGAGCTACTTCTCCAACACCGAACTGGCATCGACCGGTCTGCCGTCGGAAGCGGAACTGGTGCTGCTGGACCCCCTGCGCGATCAGGTGCCGGACGCGGTCTTCACGGAAGCCTATGTGGCCCCTTCCACAGCGGGGCGCGGCGGACTGCGCACCAATCTGCGGTTGGCCAACAAGCTGTTGCTGGATGCCGGATACGTGGTGCGCGACATGAAGCTGATCGACCCCGTCACCAACGAACCGGTGACGTTCGAGATTTTGCTGCAAGGCGACGGATTTAAATCAGTCGCGGGGGCTTTCAAGGCTAATTTGGCACGGCTGGGGGTGCAGGTGACGGTACGGATCGTGGACTCTTCGCAATATGAAAACCGCGTCCGGGCCTTTGATTTCGACATGATCATCGGAACGACGCCGCAGTCGGAAAGCCCCGGCAACGAACAGCGAAATTTCTTTGGCTCCGAAGCCGCCGACCGTGAAGGGAGCGGCAATCTGATGGGCATCAAGTCACCGGCCGTTGACGAGCTGATCGGCCACGTGATCTTTGCCAAGGACCGCGAGGCACTGGTGACGGCGACCCGCGCGCTGGATCGCGTGCTGCTGCATTCGCACATCGTCATACCGCAATGGCATATCTCTGCCAGCCGAATCGCCTACTGGGACAAGTTCGGACGGCCCGATACCGACCCGGCCTATGGCGTCGACATCTTTTCCTGGTGGATCGAACCGGCCAAGGCCGCCCGCGTCGGGGGCAAGGCGCAGTGATGGCATCGGTCGCGCGGTTTCCTGTTCAGTGCCTGCTGGCTGTCGCGCTGATGCTGCTTCTGTCTGTTGTCGTGCTGCGCCCGGTGCAGGCCGAATCCAGCCACGGCATATCCGTGTTCGGCGGCCTGAAGTATGGCCCCGGATTCACGCATTTCGACTGGGCTGATCCGACGGCACCGAAAGGTGGCCTGTTGCGCATCCGCGACCTGGGCACTTTCGATACGCTGAACCTCAATATCCTGAAGGGGCGGCGTCCGTCTGCCGTGCTGGCGCACGAGATCCGGCTGCATGACCGGCTGATGGTGCGGTCCTACGATGAACCCGATTCCCACTATGCGCTGGTTGCGCAATCAGTGGACCTTGCCGTGGACGGGCGTAGCGCGACGTTCCGGCTGGATCCGCGTGCACGGTTCCACGACGGCAGCCCCATCGTGGCGGCGGATGTTGTCTGGAGTCTGACGGCCATCAAGGAAGACGGGCATCCGGTCCTGCGCAGCATTTTCGCCAAGGCGAGCGCCACCGCGCTGGCGCCTGATCTGGTCCGCTTCGTGTTTGCGGACGGCGCGCCGCGCGATCTGGCCGTGCGTGTGGCGGGCAGCCTGCCGATCCTTTCCGCACAATACTACGAGGCCAATCCGTTCACCGAATCCACGCTCGACCCGCCGCTTGGCTCCGGCCCCTACAAGGTCTCCAAGGTGGCATCCGGCAGCAGCCTGGAACTCGAACGGGTGCAGGATTACTGGGCCGCCGATCTGCCGGTGAACCGTGGTCTCTGGAACTTCGACACGATCCGCATCGACTATTATCAGGACCGGACATCCGCCCTGCTGTCGTTCTTCGCTGATGAGTACGACTTCCGCGAGGAGTTCACGTCGAAGAGCTGGGCCACCGAATATGATGACAAGAAGCCGGTGCAGGACGGACGCGTGCTGCGGCTGACCCTGGATGATGGCCGGCCGTCCGGCGCGCAGGGCTGGTTCCTGAACCTGCGGCGGGACCGCTTCGGGGACGTGCGTGTGCGCGAGGCGCTGGATCTGGCGTTCGACTTCGCCTGGACCAATCGCAACATCTTTCACAGCCTCTATGCCCGCACCGGTTCCATGTTCGAGAACTCGGAACTGGCCCAGACCGGGGTGCCGAGTGCCGCAGAACTTGCGTTGCTGGAACCGTTCCGGGGACAGGTTCCGGATGGTGTGTTCGGACCGGCCTATGAAAGCCCCACCCCGGAGGCCAAGGGCGGCATACGTGGCCAGTTGCGCCGTGCCGGGCAGTTGCTGAAGCAGGCCGGCTGGCAAATCCGCGATGGCAATCTGGTCGATGCGGACGGCAATCCCTTCCAGCTTGAATTTTTGATGGATCAGCCGTCGTCCAAGCGGGTGATTGGCCCCTACGTCAAGAATCTGCAGCGACTGGGAATCAAGGCAACCATGCGTCTTGTCGACTCAGCGCAGTTTGAGGAACGCCGGAAGGCATTCGATTTCGACATCCTGACTGCGCGGTTCTCCCCGCCCGAGACACCGGGTGTGGAGCTATTCAGTTTCTGGGGCAGCACCCAGGCGGACGTGCTAGGGTCTAATAACTTAGCTGGCGTGAAGGATGACGTCATTGATGCGCTGATCCTCAATGTTCTTAGCGCTTACGACCGCCCCGCCCTGATCGCCGCCACCCGGGCGCTGGATCGGGTGATCATGTGGAACCGCTACATCATTCCCCAGTGGTACAAGGGGGAGCACAATCTGGCCTACTGGGACCGGTTCGGCCGTCCGGCGACGCCAAAGCCCGACTATCACAGGGGTGTTGTGAACAGCTGGTGGTTTGATGCCGAGAAGGCGCGGCGCATCGGGGGCAAGAATGGCGGCTGATCCCATTTTGGCGCGGGTGTCCGGCACATGATTGCCTATATCGTTCGCCGCCTGTTGCTGATGATTCCGACCCTGTTCGTGATCATGCTGATCAACTTCGCCATCATCCAGTTCGCGCCCGGCGGGCCGGTGGAGCAGGTGATTGCGGAGATTCGGGGCACCGCAGTGGGCGCTGGCGCACGGCTGACCGGCGCCGGGGGCGGTGAAGTCTTAGGCGGCGGGCAACCCGGCACCGGTGTGCAGGACAACAGCTATCGCGGTGCGCAGGGCCTCGATCCGGAATTCATCCGCGAACTGGAGGTCCAGTTCGGTTTCGACAAGCCGATCCACGAACGCTTCCTGCTGATGGTCGGAAACTATCTGGTGTTCGATTTCGGCGAGAGTTACTTCCGCGACGAGAACGTGGTCGATCTGGTGCTGGACAAGATGCCGGTTTCGATCTCCCTGGGGGTCTGGACGTTCCTGATCGCCTATCTGGTTTCCATACCGCTTGGCATCCGCAAGGCGGTGTCAGACGGGTCGCGCTTCGACATCTGGACATCTTCGGTGGTCATCGTCGGCTATGCCATTCCGGCGTTCCTTTTCGCGGTGCTGCTGATCGTGCTGTTCGCTGGCGGTTCCTACTGGCAGTTCTTTCCGCTGCGCGGTCTGGTGTCCGAGAATTTCGAGCAGATGGCCTGGTACCAGCAGATTGCCGACTACTTCTGGCACATCACCCTGCCGGTGCTGGCACTGACCGTGGGGGCATTTGCCAACCTGACCATGCTGACGAAGAACTCGTTCCTCGATCAGATCAACCTTCAGTACGTGCAGACCGCGCGGGCCAAGGGACTGACCGAGAAGCGGGTGCTGTATGGCCATGTGTTCCGCAACGCCATGCTGATCGTCATCGCCGGGTTTCCGTCTGCCTTCATCGGGATGCTGTTCACCGGGACGTTCTTCATCGAGGTCTTCTTCAGTCTGGACGGCATCGGGCGGCTGGGCTTCGAGAGTATCGTCAACCGGGACTATCCGGTGGTGTTCGGCACGCTTTATGCCTTCACCCTGATGGGCCTGGTCATGACCCTGCTGCGCGACATCACCTATGCCTTCGTCGACCCCAGAATCGATTTCGAGGGCCGCGATGTCTGACCATCCCGTCAAGCGCCCGCGTATCTCTCCGCTGAACCGCCGCCGGTTCCAGAATTTCAGGCGCAACCGGCGGGGCTATGTGGCGACGATCCTGTTCTTCATGGTCTTCCTGCTGACCCTGTTCGCCGAACTGATCGCCAACGACAAGCCGCTGCTGCTGTCGCATGACGGGGACCTCTACGTGCCGTTCCTGGTGGCCTATCCAGAGACGCGGTTCGGGGGTGATTTCGAGACGGAGGCCGACTACCGCGATCCGTTTCTGGAGGAGCTGATTGCGGAGAAGGACGGCTGGATGCTCTGGGCGCCGATCCGCTATTCCTATGACACCATCAACTATGACCTGCCGGTGCCTGCGCCGGCGCCTCCGTCCGCCGAGAACTGGCTGGGCACGGATGATCAGGGTCGGGATGTGATGGCGCGGGTCATTTACGGCTATCGGCTGTCGGTGCTGTTCGGACTGATGCTGACCGTGCTGTCCACCATCATCGGTGTCTCTGCGGGGGCCATTCAGGGCTATTACGGTGGCTGGCTCGATCTGGTGGCGCAGCGGTTCATCGAGATCTGGGAGAGCATGCCGTTCTTCTTCATCATCCTGATCTTCTCGGCGCTGTTCGTGCCGGGTTTCTGGACCCTGCTGTTCATCCTGCTGATCTTCAGCTGGACGGCGCTGGTCGCCGTCGTGCGGGCGGAGTTCCTGCGGGCGCGCAACTTCGACTATGTGCAGGCGGCGCGGGCGCTGGGCGTGTCCAACCGGGTGATCATCTTCAAGCATCTGTTGCCCAACGCGATGGTTGCCACCATCACCTTCCTGCCGTTCGTGCTGACCGGTGGCATCACCGCCCTGACCGGCCTCGACACGCTGGGGCTGGGACTGCCGCCGGGGTCACCGTCGCTGGGTGAACTGCTGGCGCAGGGCAAGGCCAACCTGCAGGCCCCCTGGCTGGGCATCACCGCGTTTCTGGTCCTGTCACTGATGCTGACCATGGCGATGTTCATGGCAGAGGCGGTCCGTGATGCATTCGACCCGAGAAAGACGTTCAGCTGATGGCCGACAGGAACCAGACAGGGCCGCTGCTCGCCGTCGAGGATCTGGCCGTCCGCTTCCATACCGAAGCCGGGGCTGTGGATGCCGTGCGCGGCGTCTCGTTCACGCTGGACCGAGGTGAGACGCTGGCCGTGGTCGGAGAAAGTGGTTCCGGCAAGTCTGTCACGGCCCTGTCGGTAATGCAGTTGCTGCCCTACCCGCGGGCGTCGCACCCGACCGGGTCCATCCGGTTGAATGGCGAGGAACTGGTGGGTGCGCCGGACGGTTTCATGCGGTCTATGCGCGGGCGCAGGATCTCGATGATCTTTCAGGAACCGCTTTCGGCCCTGAACCCGTTGCACAATGTGGAAAAGCAGGTGGCTGAGGTGCTGATCCAGCATCAGGGCATGAACCGCGCCGCGGCCCGTGCCCGCGTGCTGGAACTGCTTGACCTCGTCGGCATTCCCGAACCGGCGCAGCGGCTGGACGACTACCCGCATCAGCTCTCGGGCGGGCAGCGGCAACGGGTCATGATCGCCATGGCGCTGGCGAATGAGCCAGACCTGCTGATCGCCGATGAGCCGACGACGGCGCTGGATGTCACCATCCAGGCCCAGATCCTGGCCCTTTTGAAGGATCTGCAACAGCGTCTGGGCATGGCGATCCTGTTCATCACCCATGACCTCGGAATCGTGCGACGGATGGCGGACCGTGTGGCGGTGATGACGCAGGGGGAGATCGTGGAGGCGGGCGCAACGGCAGAAGTCTTTGACAATCCGCAACACGACTACACCCGGATGCTGCTGGCAGCGGAACCGAAGGGACGCCCGGACAGAAGCGGCCCGGCACCGGCACCGCTGCTGGTGACCGAGAACCTGAAGGTCTGGTTTCCGATCAAGCGTGGCGTTTTCCGCCGCACGGTCGGCCATGTGAAGGCCGTGGACGGTATAGACATCGAACTGGCTCAGGGCCGCACTGTCGGCATTGTTGGGGAATCCGGATCCGGCAAGACAACACTCGGACAGGCCATCCTGCGGCTGATCCGGTCCCGTGGTGCGATCTACTTCGACGGCGAACGCATTGACGAGCGTGGCTATGCCGCCATGCGCCCGCTGCGCAGGCAGATGCAGGTGGTGTTCCAGGACCCCTATGGCTCCCTCAGTCCACGGCTGTCAGTCGGTGACATCATCGAGGAGGGTTTGCTGGTCCATGACCTGGTCGGGAAATCCTCCGCCCGGCGCGACGTGATCGCTGCGGCGCTGGAGGAGGTCGGCCTGGAAGGCGACATGCAGGATCGCTATCCGCATGAGTTCTCCGGTGGCCAGCGCCAGCGCATTGCCATCGCCCGCGCCATCGCCCTGAAGCCGCGTTTCATCGTGCTGGATGAACCGACATCGGCTCTCGACATGTCTGTCCAGGCACAGATCGTGGACCTGCTGCGCGACCTGCAGGACCGCTACAACCTCGCCTACCTGTTCATCTCCCACGACCTGAAGGTCGTGCGCGCCCTGTCGGATGAGGTGGTGGTGATGAAGGATGGCCGGGTGGTGGAACGTGGTCCGGCGCAGCAGATATTCGATGCGCCGCAAGAACCCTATACGAGGGCCTTGCTTGCCGCCGCGTTCGAACACCGCATGATCGGGGACAGCTATGTCGCGACCGTCTGATTAAGTTTTTTTTTGATTGGGCGTGTACTAGGAGCTAGCCAGATAGTAGCAAAAAATCTCCACAATGGGGTTAAGATCATGTAGTTTTGGTCCCCGAGTCGCCGCTGACCGGAGCAATAAGCGGCTTGGGACTTTTTAGGAGTCCAAAGGGAGAATGCGAATGGCTAACAGGAAGCAATTCACAGGGTCTATGATCGCTGATGTGGAGCTATTGGCGTTGTTGAAGGCTGCGCGGACGCGGGAGCTGACTGAAGAAGACCTTCGTGAACAGCGGATTAGTTTTGCGTTTGGCAACGCCATGAACACAGATGAGATAACGAAAGACAGCGTTCGAAGGTCGTCAAAGGCCTTGCGATTGCGAGCTTGAAGAGGATGGCCTGCCGAAAGGCAGGCCATTTTTTGTATGTCTGTAAGAGAAAAAGATAATCCAGAATTGTTTCACAAGGTGCAAGAGCAAAATCTCTTGCGCCAATATGATTTGTTGACCAATTCGATAGAAATAGGTATAGAAAAAGGTATCGATTCTTTTGATAAATATACACTTTGGTCCTTAAATCACGTGGCGGTAGCAAATATTGCTCAATTTTGGAGGTCGATTTAGGCAGGATCCTATATATGTAGGAGATCATATTCCGCCGCATTTTGATGATGTTTACGACGAGATGGATCGTTTTTTTTCCGTCGTCCATGAAAATTGGACCATTATGGAACATCCAACAATGCTACCAGCATACGCATTATGGCGTTTGAATTGGATACATCCATTCGTTGAGGGTAATGGCCGAACCGCGAGAGCTGCTTGTTATTATTTGATATGTTTGAGATATGGTGATCTTTTGCCGGGTAAGAAGATAGTTCCGGAGAGGATACGAGAGAATCGCGAGCCATATTATGCGGCTTTACGCTCAGCAGATCAGGCTTGGGCCGCAGGGCATTTTGATGTAAGTAAATTAGCTGCCTATCTAGAGGGGTTATTGAAGGCGCAACTCGCCGATGATTGAAACAATTCAGCTTGCTCTATGCTAAATACGTATATTTATAAAAAAATTTGCGATATCTGGGAGTTTTGTTGTGACGACCCTGCTCTTCTATTCCAAGTCTGATCGCACTGAATGGTGGCGGGAGATGATGGCGGAGCATCTGCCGGGGGTCGAGTTCAGGGTCTGGCCGGATGTCGGCGACCGCGCAGAGATCGATTACGCGCTGGTCTGGAAGCCCGAGCCTGGCCTGCTGGCATCCCTGCCGAACCTGAAGGCGATCCTGTCGCTGGGGGCCGGCGTGGACCATATCTTCGCCGACCCGGACCTGCCGCAAGGGGTGCCGATCAGCCGCGTGGTGAACGACAACATGGCGTTGCGGATGCGGGAATGGGTTCTGCTGCATGTCCTGTCGCATCACCGCAGGCAGCGGGAATACAACCAGTTGCAGCGGGCGCGGGTCTGGCGCGACCTGGACCAGCCACATGCCGGTGAGCGCCGTGTCGGGGTCATGGGACTGGGGGAACTGGGGGGCGATGCCGCCCGTCACCTGGCCGGGATCGGTTTCGACGTCATCGGCTGGTCGCGCAGTCCGCGTGACGTGCCCGGTGTGCGTACATTCCATGGACCTGACGGGCTGAACGCGTTTCTGGCGGAGACGGAGATCCTTGTCTCCGTCCTGCCGCTGACCCCGGAAACCACCAACATGATCGATGCCGATTTCCTGTCGCCGCTGCCGCGCGGCGCGTCCTTCATCAATGCCGGTCGCGGCCAGCAGGTGGTGGAGGCGGATCTGATCGCGGCGCTGGGCAGCGGGGCGCTGTCGGAGGCCACGCTGGACGTGTTCCAGACCGAGCCGCTGCCGGTCACGCATCCGCTGTGGACGCACCCGCGCGTGACCGTGACACCGCACATTGCCGCCATGACCGATCCGCGTGCGCTGGTCCGTCAGGTGGTGCAGGACATTCGCCGGGTGGAGGGCGGGGAACAGGTGACCAACCTGGTCGATCCCACCCGAGGCTATTGACGATGGCAGGATTCCGCGTTCGGCTGGCCGAACCGGGAGATGCGGATGCGCTGGCCAGAATGGCGAATGTCTTCGATGCGGAGGACATGGGGGCGGAGAGCCTGCAGCCCTTCACCGCCCGGGGTGTCGCGCGGGACATGATCGGGCCGGATGCGGTGCTGAAGACCTTTGTTGCCGACACCGGTGACCGGCTGGCCGGGTTCACCAACCACCTGAGCACTTCTATTTACCGGTGTGATTGGCGACCTTGAGGTAATGCGTGACTGGCTGGCGTCAGTTTCTGCCTGCTCTCGTGGCTTTCTGCTCTCGCTGCTACGCTTGGGCCCCTCTGGTCTCCCAGAACACATACCTGC
>JARGPL010000014.1 GCA_029210175.1 Minwuia sp.
GAGATGGTGATGCCGGGCGACAACATTGCGGTGATCGTCGAACTGATCAACCCGATCGCGATGGACGAGGGCCTGCGCTTCGCCATCCGTGAAGGTGGCCGCACCGTCGGTGCCGGCGTCGTCGCGCAGATCATCGCGTAACTATTAGACCAAGACCGCCACCGGACGCTGTGTCCGGTGGCGCTGCTGTTTGATTGAGGAAGGGTGACATGGACAGTCAGAATATCCGGATCAGGCTCAAGGCCTTTGATCACCGGGTACTTGACCAGTCGACGAGCGAGATCGTCAACACGGCCAAGCGCACAGGCGCACAGGTCCGTGGACCCGTCCCGCTTCCGACTCGTATCGAGAAATTCACCGTGCTGCGTTCGCCGCACATCGACAAGAAGTCGCGTGAGCAGTTCGAAATTCGGACTCACAAGCGGCTGCTCGACATCGTCGAGCCGACACCGCAGACCGTGGACGCGCTGATGAAGCTCGACCTGGCCGCCGGTGTCGATGTCGAGATCAAGCTGTAAGGATGGGATTGGACACGATGCGTACCGGTCTTATTGCACGCAAGCTGGGCATGTCCCGCGTCTTCGGTGAAGACGGCGGTCATCTTCCGGTGACGGTGCTTCAAATTGATTCCTGCCAGGTGGTGGCTCACCGCACGGCGGAACGTGATGGTTATCAGGCGCTGCAGCTTGGTGCCGGCAAGGCGAAGGTGAAGAACACCATCAAGCCGATGCGCGGCCACTTTGCGAAGGCTCAGGTTGAACCGAAGCAGAAGCTGGCTGAATTCCGCATTGCGGATGATGCCTTCATCGACGTGGGTGCCGAACTCTCGGCTGACCATTTCGTTGACGGGCAGAAGGTCGATGTCGTTGGCACGTCCATCGGCAAGGGCTTCGCGGGTGCGATGAAGCGGCACAACTTCTCTGGTCTGCGTGCCAGTCATGGTGTGTCGATTTCCCATCGCAGCCATGGTTCGACGGGCCAGTGTCAGGATCCGGGCAAGGTATTCAAGGGCAAGAAGATGGCTGGCCACATGGGTGATGCGCGCGTGACGCTGCAGAACCTGAAAGTGGTTCGCACCGATGTTGCCCGCGGCCTGGTCATGGTCGAGGGCGGTGTGCCTGGTGCCCGTGGTTCATGGGTTCTGATCCGCGACGCGGTGAAGAAGGCACGGCCCGATTCGGCGCCGTACCCGGGTTCGGTGGTGGCATCTGCTGCCGCTTCCGACGAGACCGCGGATGATTCGGCCCCGGCTGAAGCACCGGCGACGGAAACGGAGGGCGAATGACCATGCAGACCAAGGTCATCAACCTGGATAATGCCGAAGCCGGCGAGATCGATCTGAATGATGCGATCTTCGGGCTGGAGCCGCGCCAGGATCTTCTGCACCGCATGGTGCGCTACCAGCTGGCCAAGCGCCGTGCCGGTACGCACAAGGTCAAGGGGCGTCACGAAATCGCCCGGACCGGTGCAAAGCCGTTCAAGCAGAAGGGCACGGGCCGCGCCCGCCAGGGTTCATGGAAGGCACCGCAGCATCGTGGCGGCGGTATTGCCCATGGTCCCCAGGTGCGCAGCCATGCGCACGACCTGCCGAAGAAGGTGCGTCGTCTCGCCATGCTGCACGCGCTGTCATCCAAGCGTGCCGGCGAGAAGCTGATCGTGCTGGATCAGGCGGTGCTGGACGAGGGCAAGACCCGCGTCCTGGTCGCCAAGCTGAAGGTCATGGGCCTCAGCTCCGCCCTGATCATCGACGGTACCGATGTGAACGAGAACTTTGTTCGGGCGGCGCGCAACATTCCGCTGATCGACGTTCTGCCGCAGCAGGGTGCCAATGTGTACGACATCCTGCGTCGGGAGCACCTGGTGCTGACCCGGTCCGCAGTTGAAGCGCTGGAGGCCCGCCTGTCATGAGCCTGGAACGCTATTACGACATCATTCTGAGCCCGGTGATTACCGAAAAGGCGACGAATGTCTCGGAACACAATCAGGTTGTGTTCCGTGTGGCGAACGATGCCACCAAGCCGGAGATCAAGGCAGCGATCGAGACGCTGTTCAAGGTCGAGGTAAAGGGCGTCAACACGATGATCACCAAAGGCAAGACCAAGATGTTCCGGGGCCGTCGCGGCCGTCGTCCGGACGTCAAGAAGGCCATGGTGACTTTGGTTGATGGCCATTCAATCGATGTGACCACGGGGCTCTGACAGCATGGCACTCAGGAAATTCAATCCGACGACACCGTCGCGGCGTAACCTGGTCCTCGTTGACCGGTCGCAGCTGCACAAGGGTGATCCCGTCAAGAGTCTGACCGAAGGTCTGACCAAGAAGGGTGGCCGCAACAATACCGGCCGCATCACCGCGCGCCGGATCGGTGGTGGCCACAAGCGCCGCTATCGCATGGTTGACTTCAAACGTCGGAAATTCGACGTCGTCGGAACGGTTGAACGGCTGGAATACGATCCCAACCGGACAGCCTTCATCGCGCTGATCAATTACGAAGATGGCGAGCAGGCCTATATCCTTGCACCGCAGCGTCTTTCGGCCGGTGACAAGGTGATTTCCGGTGAGCGTTGCGACATCAAGCCGGGCAATGCGATGCCCCTGCGCAACATGCCGGTGGGCACGGTTATCCATAATGTTGAACTGAAGCCGGAAAAGGGTGGCCAGATAGCCCGCTCTGCTGGTACGTACGCACAGCTGATCGGCAAGGACTCCGGTTATGCACAGCTTCGCCTGTCTTCAGGTGAGCAGCGCATGGTTCGGGGCGAATGCATGGCCACTGTCGGTGCGGTAAGCAATCCGGATCAGCAGAACATCAAACTGGGCAAGGCTGGCCGCAAGCGCTGGCTGGGCAAGCGTCCCTCCGTTCGCGGTGTGGCGATGAACCCGGTGGATCATCCGCACGGTGGTGGTGAGGGCCGTACATCCGGTGGCCGTCACCCGGTTACACCGTGGGGCAAGTCGACGAAGGGTGCCCGGACGCGTTCGAACAAGGGTACCGACAAGTACATCATGCGCAGCCGCCACAAGACGAAGAAATAGGCATCGTTCTGTGATGTCTGGCGCCGTGTTCCGGCGCCGGTGGCTGGGTGGACGAAATGGGGCGGCGACACCGTGTCGGCGCTCCGAAAAGAAGGAAGAAGCGAACCGTGGCACGTTCAATTTGGAAAGGTCCGTTTGTTGACGGATACCTCCTGAGGAAGGCCGAGGCGGCGCAGACGTCAGGGCGGAAGGATGTGATCAAGATCTGGTCGCGCCGTTCCACGATCCTGCCGCAGTTCGTCGGCCTCACGTTCGGCGTCTACAACGGCCAGAAGCACCTGCCGGTGCTGGTGTCTGAAGAGATGGTCGGTCACAAGTTCGGCGAGTTCGCGCCGTCCCGCAATTACTTCGGCCACGCCGCCGACAAGAAGGCGAAGAGGAGGTAATCGGGTGGGCAAGGAAGCCAAAGAGCGCAAGCAGGCGGACAATGAGGCGAAAGCCATTGCACGCAACCTGCGCATCAGCCCGCAGAAGCTGAACCTGGTCGCCGGAATGATCCGCGGTCGGCGTGTGGAGGACGCGTTGCTGCGTCTGACATTCTCCAACAAGCGTATTTCGGGTCCGGTGAAGGTTGCGCTGCAGAGCGCGATCGCGAACGCCGAGAACAATCACCAGCTTGATCCTGATGCCTTGGTCGTCAAGGAAGCCTGGGTCGGCAAGGGTCTGGTCATGAAGCGGTTTAAGGCGCGTGCACGTGGCCGTGCCGGTCGCATCGTGAAACCATTCAGCCACCTGACCATCGTCGTGGCTGAAGTCGAGGAGGCGAACTGATGGGGCAAAAGGTTTCCCCGATCGGGCTTCGGCTCGGTATCAACCGCACATGGGACTCGCGCTGGTATGCGGACCGTGACGACTACGCGAGCATGCTGCATGAGGACATGCAGATGCGTGAGTACCTGTTCAAGAAGTTGCAGGGTGCAGGCGTGTCGCGGATCGTCATCGAACGTCCGGCCAAGAAGGCCCGTGTGACCATTCATTCGGCGCGCCCGGGTGTGGTGATCGGCAAGAAGGGCCAGGACATCGAGAAGCTGCGTCGCGGTCTGAGCGAAATCAGCGACTCTGAGATCGCCGTGAACATCGTCGAGATCCGCAAGCCGGAACTGGATGCCACGCTGGTTGCCGAGAATATCGCGCAGCAGCTGGAACGCCGCGTTGCGTTCCGCCGCGCGATGAAGCGGTCGGTGCAGAATTCCATGCGCCTCGGCGCCCAGGGCATTCGCATCAATTGCGGTGGTCGTCTGGGTGGCGCGGAGATCGCGCGGACCGAATGGTATCGTGAAGGCCGTGTGCCGCTGCACACCATGCGTGCGGACATCGACTACGGCGTAGCAACAGCCAAGACCGCCTATGGCGCGATTGGTATCAAGGTCTGGATCTTCAAGGGCGAAATCATGGCCCACGATCCGATGGCCCAGGACAAGCGCGCGCAGGAGCAGCAAAGCTCCGGCGGGCGTGGTTGAGGAATCGGGAGCGAGTTAAGACATGCTGCAACCGAAACGCACCAAGTTCCGCAAGGCCCACAAGGGCCGTATCCATGGCAAGGCCAAGGGCGGAACCGCATTGAACTTTGGCGCCTATGGCCTGAAGGCTCAGGAGCCTGGCCGCATCACGGCCCGTCAGATCGAGGCTGCGCGTCGCGCGATCACCCGCCACATCAAGCGTGCGGGCCGTGTGTGGATCCGCATCTTCCCGGACGTTCCGGTGTCTAAGAAGCCGACCGAAGTTCGTATGGGCAAGGGCAAGGGTACACCTGAATTCTGGGTCGCTCGCGTCAAGCCTGGTCGGATCATGTTCGAACTGGATGGCGTGCCGCCTGAACTGGCTGTCGTCGCCTTCGAACTGGCGTCCGCAAAGCTGCCCATTGCAACGAAGATGGTCAGCCGCTATCCGGAGGGTAACTGATCATGAGTGCCGAAGAGTTTCGCGCCAAGTCAGATGACCAGCTGAAGGACAGCCTGGTCGATCTGAAGAAGGAGCAGTTCAATCTGCGCTTTCGCCGGGCAACCGGACAGGTCGAAGATACCAGCCGCATCCAGACCATCCGTCGCGACATCGCGCGCGTGAAGACGGTGTTGACCGAACGGTCGAAGGGAGCCTGAGAACATGCCAAAGCGCATTATGCAGGGCGTGGTGGTGAGTGATGCCAGCGACAAGACTGTCGTTGTCCGGGTCGAACGCCGGGTCACACATCCGCTCTACAAGAAGATCATCCGCATGAGCAAGAAGCTGCATGCGCATGACGCCGACAACCGTTGCAAGGCGGGTGAGACGGTCCGGGTACGTGAGTGCCGTCCGTTTTCGAAGCTGAAACATTGGGAAGTCTTACACGAAGCCGAGTGACCTGAAGGTCAATTGGGTTTTGTTAGCCAAGGACAGGAGTAGTCCATGATTCAGATGCAAACCAACCTGGATGTCGCCGACAATTCCGGCGCCCGCCGGGTGCAGTGCATCAAGGTACTGGGTGGCGCGGCCCGCAAGGTTGCCGGAGTTGGCGATATCATCGTCGTCTCCGTCAAGGATGCGATCCCGCGTGGCCGAGTGAAAAAGGGTGACGTGATGCGCGCGGTTATCGTGCGTACCGCCAAGGAAGTCCGACGCCCGGATGGAACCGCCATTCGCTTTGACCGCAATGCGGCCGTTCTGATCAACAAGCAGAACGAGCCGATCGGGACGCGCATCTTTGGCCCGGTGACCCGCGAACTGCGGGGCAAGGGCTACATGAAGATCGTTTCCCTGGCGCCGGAGGTGATCTGATGGCCGAGAAGTTCAAGATCAAGAAGGGCGACAAGGTCGTCGTTCTGGCTGGTCGTGACAAGGGCCGCCGTGGTGAGGTTCTGCGGGTGATCCGCGAAAACCGCCGCGCCGTGGTATCCGGTGTCAACATGATCAAGCGGCATCAGAAGCCTGGTCAGGGCAACACCGGCGGCATCATCGAGCGTGAGGCCCCGGTTCATATGTCAAATCTCGCCATCGAGGACCCGAAGGACGGCGCACCGACACGCGTCGGCTACCGTGTTCTCGACGATGGCCGCAAGGTGCGTTTCGCCCGGCGGTCCGGCGAAGTCATCGACGTCTGAGGAGGAGCGACATGGCTCAGCCGAGGCTGAAAGAGAAGTATCACAGCGATATCCGTCCTGCCTTGCAGACGCGCTTTGAATACTCCAATCCGATGCAGACCCCGAAACTCGACAAGATCGTCATCAATATTGGCGTGGGCGAGGCGGTCAGCGATTCCAAGAAGATCAACGCTGCGGTCAGTGAACTCGAAAAGATTTCGGGTCAGAAGGTCGTCGTGACCAAGGCACGCAACTCCATCGCCGGCTTCAAGCTGCGCGAAGAGATGCCGATCGGGTGCAAGGTAACGCTGCGTTCTGATCGGATGTACGAGTTCCTTGATCGCCTGATCACCATCGCGCTTCCCCGGGTCCGCGACTTTCGCGGTGTCAATCCGAAGAGCTTCGATGGCAATGGCAACTATGCGATGGGCCTGAAGGAACAGATTGTCTTCCCGGAAATCAGCTACGACGAAGTTGATGACATCCGTGGCATGGACATCATCATCTGCACGACGGCGCGGACCGACGATGAAGCCCGTGAGCTTCTCGCCGCGTTCAACATGCCGTTCCAGAAGAAGGACTGATTCAATGGCCAAGAAGAGTTCAGTCGAGAAGGACAAGGGCCGCCGGAAGCTGGTGGCAAAGTATGCGGCCAAGCGGGAGACCCTGCGCCTGATGGCGAAGGATGATTCCCTGTCGCAGGAGGAGCGGTTTGCCGCCCGCCTGAAGCTGGCCGAATTGCCGCGTAACAGTGCTGCGACCCGTGTGCACAATCGCTGCGGCATCACCGGGCGTCCGAGGGGCTATTATCGGAAGTTCAACATGTCGCGTATCGCACTTCGCGAGCTTGGGTCTGCTGGTCAGATCCCCGGCCTCGTGAAGTCGAGCTGGTAAGGGTAGCGAGCAATGTCATTTTCGGATCCGATCGGGGACATGATTACCCGAATCCGCAACGGGCAGATGGTGCACAAGAGCGTCGTCCGTTCCCCTGCTTCCAAGTTCCGGGCCAATGTCCTGGAAGTGCTGAAGCGCGAAGGCTACATCCGTGACTGGCGCCGTGAAGACGGTGCGGACGGTCATGGCGAGTTGGTCATCGAACTCAAGTATTACGAAGGCGACGCCGTGATCAGCAAGATCCGGCGGGTGTCGCGGCCAGGCCGCCGGGTCTATTCCGGTGTGGGCGACCTGACGAAGGTTGCCAACGGTCTCGGTATATCGATCCTGTCGACGCCGCGTGGCGTGCTCTCCGATGCTGAGGCACGCTCCGAGAACGTCGGTGGCGAGATCCTCTGCGAGGTGTTCTGATCATGTCACGTATTGGCAAGAACCCTGTTTCGGTGCCGGCTGGCGTTGACGTCAAGCTGGATGGCCGGGACCTGAACGTGAAGGGCAAGCTGGGTCAGCTGTCCATGCGTTTCGTCGACGATGTCGAGGTTGCTTTCGAAGATGCCCAGATCACCGTCAAGCCGGTCGGGACCAGCAAGAAGGCCCGGATGATGTGGGGCATGCAGCGTACCCTTGCTGCCAACCTCGTCGAAGGTGTCTCGGAGGGTTTCGTTCGTGATCTGGAGATCACGGGTGTTGGTTACCGCGCCCAGGTGCAGGGCAAGATCCTGAACCTGTCGCTTGGCTACAGCCACGACGTGCATTACCAGATCCCTGACGGGATCGAGATCAAGTGCGAGAAGCCGACGTCCATCCGCGTGTCCGGTATCGACAAGCAGCGTGTGGGCCAGGTTGCCGCAGAAATTCGCGCCTGGCGCCCGCCGGAGCCCTACAAGGGCAAGGGTGTGCGTTACTCGGACGAGTATGTCGTCCGCAAGGAAGGCAAGAAGAAGTAAGGACGCCGTATCATGGGTTTCTACAAGCGCAAGACATCAGCGGAGAAGCGCCGCGAACGCGTCCGGGGGAAGATCCTTGCGGTGGCCAATGGCCGCCCGCGGCTCTCCATCCATCGGACATCCAAGCACATCTACGCGCAGGTCATCGACGACAAGGCGGGGCGCACTCTTGCTGCCGCCGGCACCGTCGAGAAGGACGTGCGCGAGAAGGTTGGCAAGACCTGCAATGTCGAGGCTGCGGCCGAGATTGGGCGGATCGTTGCCGAGCGTGCTGTTGCTGCCGGGGCGAAGGCTGTTGTCTTCGACCGTGGCGGACTTCGCTATCATGGCCGCGTGAAAGCGCTGGCCGATGCCGCCCGTGAGGGCGGTCTTGAATTCTAGGGAGTACGGATCGTATGGCCCGTTTCGATAACGATCGTGATCGCGACAACGAGTTCACGGACAAGCTCGTCCACATCAACCGCGTTGCAAAGGTTGTAAAGGGTGGTCGCCGGTTCGGCTTTGCCGCCCTGGTGGTTGTTGGTGACCAGAAAGGCCGCGTCGGCTTTGGCAAGGGCAAGGCCCGCGAAGTGCCAGAGGCGATCCGCAAGGCCACGGAAAGTGCCAAGCGCACGATGATCCGTGTGCCCCTGCGCGAAGGCCGGACCCTGCATCATGATGTGACGGGGCGCCATGGTGCCGGTCGCGTCGTGCTGCGTGCCGCGCCTGCCGGTACCGGTATCATCGCCGGTGGCCCGATGCGTGCGGTGTTCGAAAGCCTGGGTGTCCATGACGTGGTGACCAAGTCGATCGGCACGTCCAATCCCTACAACATGATCCGCGCAACGTTTGATGCGCTTGAGCACATCAACTCGCCGAAGCGGATTGCCGCCAAGCGCGGTCGCAAGGTTGGTGACATCGTTGGTCGCCGTGACGATGCGGCTGCCGCTGCTGCTGCGCAGGAGTGACAGCAATGAGCAACGCCGGAAAGATCAAGGTCACACAGATCGGCAGCCCCATCGGGCGGCCGAAGGATCAGCGCGCTACGCTGGTTGGGCTGGGGCTGAACAAGATGCACCGTACCCGCGTGCTCGACGATACGCCGTCGATTCGGGGCATGGTGAACAAGGTACATCACCTCGTGAAGGTGGAGACGGTCGACGCCTGACCAGGCGTTTCGAACCGTGACAGCAGGATAGAAGGGCAGGCATCTCATGCGCCTCAATCAGATTTCGGACATCGATGGTTCAAGCCGTCCGCGCAAGCGCGTCGGTCGTGGCATGTCGTCCGGCACGGGCAAGACCGCCGGACGAGGCATGAAGGGTCAGAAGTCGCGCTCCGGCGTGGCGATCAAGGGCTTTGAGGGTGGCCAGATGCCGCTGCATCGGCGTCTGCCGAAGCGTGGCTTCAACAGTCTGAACCCGTCGAAGTTTGCCATTGTCAACCTGGGCCGCCTGCAGCAGGCCGTGGATGCGGGCAAGCTGGAAGCCGGTTCGAAGGTCGATGCCGCCACCTTGATTGCCGCGGGTGTCGTGCGCCGTGAAGGTGATGGCGTGCGCCTGCTGGCGAAGGGTGAACTGACGGTCAAGCTGGACCTTCATGTCGCCGGTGCATCCGGTGCTGCAGTCGCCGCGGTGGAGAAGGCTGGCGGTTCCGTGACCCAGTCACAGGCCACCACCGAAGCCGATCTGGCCGCCAAGGCCGCGAAGACCGAACGCCGCAAGGCACGTGCCGCAAAGAAAAAGTGATCGTTGCCGGGGTGGCAATGCGTGACGCGCCGCCCGATCTAGATCTGATCCGGCAGAAATAACCTGGGGGTGTCCTGCGGATTCCCCCGTCCATCGAGGTGAAGCAATGGCGTCAGCCGCCGAACAACTCGCAGCCAATGTGAACTGGAGCGCGTTCGCGAAAGCGACCGAGCTGCAGAAGCGTCTGTGGTTCACTCTCGGTGCGCTGGTTGTCTTCCGCCTCGGGACATACATCCCGGTCCCGGGCGTCGATCCGGCCATCATGCGTGACGTGTTCGAGCAGAATGCGAATGGCGTGTTCGGCATGTTCAACGTCTTCGCTGGTGGCGCGCTGGAGCGAATGACGATCTTCGCCCTGAATGTCATGCCCTACATCTCCGCGTCGATCATCATGCAGCTGATGACGACGATCTCTCCCACCGTCGAGCAGTGGAAGAAGGAAGGGGAGCAGGGCCGCAAGAAGATCAATCAGTATACCCGGTATGGGACGGTCATCCTGGCCGCTTTCCAGGCCTATGGCATTTCCATCGGACTGGAGGGGCTTGAGGGCAGCGGCGGCAACGCCGTCGACAATCCGGGTGCTTTCTTCCGGTTCACGACTGTCGTGACGCTGACCGGCGGCACCATGTTCCTGATGTGGCTGGGTGAACAGATCACGTCCCGCGGTGTGGGCAACGGTATTTCCCTGATCATCTTTGCCGGCATTGTTGCAGAGCTGCCAAGCGCGCTCGCCGGAACGCTGGAACTTGGTCGGCTGGGCACCCTGTCGACTGGTATCATCCTGTTCCTGATCATCATGATCGTCGCCGTCATCGCCTTCATCGTCTACATGGAGCGGGCGCAGCGCAAAGTGCTGGTTCAGTACCCGAAGCGCCAGATGGGCAACCGCATGGTGGGGGGTGAGACATCGCATCTGCCGCTGAAGCTCAATACAGCGGGCGTCATTCCGCCGATCTTTGCGTCTTCACTGCTGCTCATGCCGGTCACGGTTGCGCAGTTCAGCCAGGGCCAGGGGCCGGAGTGGATCCAGACCATCGTGGCGCTGCTGGGACGCGGTCAGCCGCTCTATCTGGCTCTCTATATTGGTGGCATCATCTTCTTCTGCTTCTTCTATACCTCCGTCGTATTCAATCCGCAGGACACCGCGGACAACCTGAAGAAGAACGGCGGCTTCGTGCCCGGTATCCGTCCGGGCCAGAGGACCGCAGAGCATCTTGACTTCATCCTGACGCGCATCACCGTGATCGGCGCTGCCTACCTGACCGCCGTCTGTCTGTTGCCGGAACTGCTGATCAGCCAATGGGGTGTGCCGTTCTATTTCGGCGGAACGTCGCTGCTGATCGTGGTGTCGGTGACCATGGATACGGTCGGCCAGGTGCAGAGCCATCTGCTGGCGCATCAATATGAAGGTCTGATCAAGAAATCGCGTCTACGGGGAGCGCGCCGATGAACATCATTCTTTTTGGGCCTCCGGGCGCTGGCAAGGGCACGCAGGCGGAATTCATCGTGAACCGCTTCAATGTGGTGCAGCTCTCGACCGGGGACATGCTGCGTGCAGCTGTGGCCCAGGGTACGGAGCTTGGCCGGAAGGCGAAGGCCGTGATGGATGCCGGTGAACTGGTGGATGACGCGATCATCCTCGGCATTATCGGGGATCGGATCGGTGAACCCGATTGTGCCTGTGGTTTCATTCTGGACGGATTTCCGAGGACATTGCCCCAGGCCGAGGGCCTGGATCGCATGCTGGCGGAAAAGGGTCTGGGGCTGGACGCGGTGATCGAGGTCAGGGTGCCTGATTCGGAACTGTTCGCGCGGATCGAGAAGCGTGCGGCGGAGACTGGTGGCGCCCGCGCTGATGACAATGCCGAGACGTTGAAGAAGCGGCTGGAAGTCTACCATTCGCAGACGGCACCTGTTCTGCCCTACTACCAGGAGAAGGGCATGCTGAAAACGGTGGATGGTCTGCAGGCGATCGATGCGGTTACCGCAGAGATCATGAAGCTCCTGGAGGGTTGAGAATAATTCCGAAGGGCTGAAAGACCGGTTCTCTGGGGTGGTTGACGAGTGTGATTGCGTGCGTATAATCGCGCGCCTTCAACAGACCTAGTCCCTTGACGGTTTTTCCGCAGTCCTTTGGCTTGCGTTTTGAGGAGATTGCGCGTGGCGCGTATTGCTGGTGTGAATATCCCGACCTCGAAGAGGGCGGAAATCGGATTGACCTACATTCACGGTATCGGGCGCACGAAGGCGCGTGAGATCTGCGACAAGGTCGGTATCGCGCGCGAACGTCGTGTGAATGAGCTGACTGAGGCGGAGGTCATCCAGATCCGCGAAGCGATCGAAGGCGGCTATATGGTCGAAGGCGATCTGCGGCGCGAAGTGGCGATGAACATCAAGCGTCTGATGGATCTGAAATGCTATCGCGGTCTGCGCCATCGTCGGGGTCTCCCCGTGCGTGGCCAGCGGACACATACCAATGCACGTACCCGCAAGGGCCCCGCACGGGCCATTGCCGGCAAGAAAAAGTAGGGCACGATGGCGAAGAAAGAGACAAAGGTCCGTCGTCGCGAACGGAAGAACATCACCAACGGCGTCGCGCACGTCCAGGCGACGTTCAATAACACGATGATCACCATTACCGATGTGCAGGGCAACGCCATTTCATGGTCGTCCGCTGGCATGATGGGTTTCAAGGGGTCACGGAAGTCCACGCCTTATGCTGCGCAGATGGCAGCTGAGGATGCGGGCAAGAAGGCGCAGGACCATGGCGTGAAGACGCTTGAGGTCAAGGTGCGCGGCCCGGGATCGGGTCGTGAGTCGGCGCTGCGTGCGTTGCAGGCGACGGGTTTCAATGTGACGTCCATTCGTGATGTCACGACCATCCCGCACAATGGCTGCCGCCCGAAGAAGCGCCGTCGCGTTTGAGTACATGCTGACGTCGCCCTTCGTGGCGGTGTTGGCGCATGTGAGGCCTGGCCACCTTGTGGTGTGCGGGTGCTGTCATGCTGAATGAACAATGAGGTCCGCGAAGTGATCCAGCGCAACTGGAAAGAGCTGATCAAGCCCGAAAAGCTTGAGATCAATGCCGAAGACCCGAAGCGTAAGGCGACGGTCGTGGCGGAGCCGCTGGAACGCGGCTTTGGCATGACGCTCGGCAATGCGCTGCGTCGCGTCCTGCTGTCCAGCCTGCAGGGTGCCGCGGTCACGGCGATCCATATCGATAACGTGCTGCACGAATTTTCCTCGATCGAGGGCGTGCGTGAAGATGTCACCGACATCTGCCTGAACGTGAAGCAGCTGGCGCTGGCCATGCATGGTGAGGGTCCGAAGCGGATCACACTGCGTGCGACCGGGCCTGGTGCCGTCACTGCGGGTCAGATTGAAACCGGTCATGACATTGACGTGCTGAACCCTGATCTGGTGCTGATGCATCTGGACGATGGCGCGACGATCAACATCGAAATGACGGTGAACAATGGCAAGGGTTACGTTCCTGCCAGCGCCAACCGTCCCGAAGATGCGCCGATTGGTCTGATCCCGGTTGATTCGCTGTATTCGCCGGTGCGCAAGGTCGCCTATCGCGTCGAGAACACGCGTGAAGGCCAGGTGCTGGACTATGACAAGCTCAGCATGGACATCCTGACCAACGGTTCGGTCACTCCGGAAGATGCCGTCGCCTACGCCGCGCGCATCCTTCAGGATCAGCTGCAGCTGTTCATCAACTTCGAAGAGCCGAAGCGTGAACAGGTCGAGGAACGTACGGGCGAGCCGGAAATCAACCGGAACCTGCTGCGCAAGGTTGACGAGCTGGAACTGTCTGTCCGTTCTGCCAACTGCCTGAAGAACGACAATATTGTCTATATCGGCGACCTGATCCAGAAGACGGAAGCGGAGATGCTCCGTACCCCGAACTTCGGTCGGAAGTCACTGAACGAGATCAAGGAAGTTCTCGGTCAGATGGGCCTGCGTCTTGGCATGGAAGTGCCGGGCTGGCCGCCGGACAATATCGAGGAAATGGCCAAGCGGCTGGAAGACCACTACTAAGGCGGCCTGTCGGTCAGCTTTCTCTGAAGAAGGTTTCTTGAATTATGCGTCATCGCAAAAAGGGGCGTCGCTTCAACCGCTCCAGCTCGCATCGTAAGGCGATGCTGTCGAATCTCTGTAACGCGCTGATCAAGCACGAGCAGATCAAGACCACCCTGCCGAAGGCAAAGGACCTGCGTCCTGTCGTCGAGAAGCTGGTGACGCTTGCAAAGCGTGGCGGTCTTCATGCCCGCCGTCAGGCCTATGCCTATCTGCCGGAAGATCGCGTTGTGGCGAAGCTGTTTGATGAACTTGCGACGCGGTACGCGGATCGCCCGGGTGGCTATACCCGTATCATCAAGGCCGGTTTCCGCTATGGCGATGCGGCGCCGATGGCGATCATCGAATTCGTTGACCGGGACGCCGATGCCAAGGGCACCGACAGCGGTCCGGTGATGGGCGATGACGAGGATGAACTCGAAGACGCAGCCTGATTGGCAGCGCCTGATCCCGTCCTGCGGGTTCGAGAAGTGTTAGGGTGGGGCGGTCCGGGCAACGGGTCGCCCCATTTTTTTTGACCCGACGACCTGCGTTTGGAATTCCTGGTGAAGGCAATGCGGAAAGAGCAGATGCGTGGATTACTGATCTTCATCCTGGCGATGCTGTTGGGGAACCTGTCACCGGTGCTGGCGCAGACGGTGCCGCAGGACCGCAGTGCGCTCACATCCAGCTTCGCGCCGCTTGTCGAGCGTGTCGCCCCCGCCGTCGTGAACATCTATGCGAAGCGGATGGTGCGTCAGCGGACCAATCCGCTGTTCGACGACCCGTTCTTCGGTCGGTTCTTCGGGGACATGTTCAGGCGCGACCGCCCGCAGGAGGAACGGTCCCTCGGTTCCGGGGTGATCATGGACGCATCCGGGCTGGTGGTGACCAATCACCATGTGGTCGCGGATGCCGAGGACATCACCGTCGTGCTGAGCAACCGGCGGGAATATGACGCGCGGCTGGTCCTGTCGGACGAGGATACGGATCTTGCCGTTCTGGCCATCGATGCGGAGGGGCGTGACCTGCCGTTCCTTCAGGTGCGCGGCTCCGACACTGTGCGGGTTGGTGACATCGTGCTGGCGATCGGCAATCCCTTTGGCGTCGGTCAGACCGTGACCAGCGGAATCATTTCCGGCCTGTCGCGCAGCCGCGTCACCGATTCCGGTGGCCCCCAGTCCTTCATTCAGACAGATGCCGCGATCAACCCCGGCAATTCCGGGGGGGCACTGGTGGGTGTTGATGGACGGCTGGTCGGCGTCAATACCGCGATCTTCTCCAAATCTGGTGGCAGTCATGGCATCGGTTTCGCGATACCCGCCGATCTGGTGGCTGCAGTGGTTCAGGCTGCCAGGTCCGGCAAGGGCCTGGTGCGGGCCTGGGTCGGGATGGAAGGCCAGGACCTGACAGCGGACCTGGCAACAGGGATCGGTCGGGAACGGCCCGGTGGCGTGCTGGTGACGCAACTGTTCCCGGGTGGCGCGGCTGACCGGGCGGGGTTGCAGCAGGGCGATGTGGTCCTGGCCGTGGACGGGCGCGATGTGCGCGACCCGGCCGAGATGCAGTTTCGGATCGCGACCCTGCCCATTGGTGGCATGGCACAGCTTTCAGTCTGGCGCCGAGGCGTCCTGCGTTCGGTAGAACTGCCGCTGGAGCCTGCGCCGGAAACGCCGCCGCGCGCGGTTGTGGACCTCAACGCCAGCCATCCGCTGCAGGGGGCCAAGGTCGGCAACCTGTCGCCTGCCTTCGCCCTGGAACTGGACGTGGACCCCATGCGGCAGGGGGTGATCATCCTCGCCATTCGTCGTGGCACGCCGGTATCGCGATTTGATTTCCGCCCGGGTGATATTTTGCGGCGGGTCAATGGGCGTGATGTGACAGGTACTGCCGGACTGGACCGCATGCTGTCTGACGAACCGGAACAGTGGGTAATCGAGGTGCAGCGCGGCGACCGGACCCATCGCGTGCGGGCACGGCGCAACTCATGACCAGTAACCTGTTTGCCGCTGCCGGTGTGGATGACGGGATGCACCGCCCGCTGGCCGACAGGTTGCGCCCGCAGATGCTCGAACAGGTGGTGGGGCAGGATCATCTGTTGACGGGGGAGGGGCCGATTGCCCGCATGGCGGCACAGCGCCGCCCGGGCTCGATCATTCTCTGGGGTCCGCCTGGTACCGGAAAGACGACAATTGCGCGCCTCCTTGCCGGGTCCGTGGATATGGAGTTCGTGCAGCTTTCTGCCGTCTTTTCCGGCGTGGCGGACTTGCGCAAGGCGTTTGATCAGGCGCGGACCCGACGTCAGGACGGTCGCGGGACCTTGCTGTTCATCGACGAGATCCATCGTTTCAACCGCGCCCAGCAGGATGGTTTCCTGCCGGTCGTGGAAGACGGCACGATCGTCCTCATCGGCGCGACGACCGAGAACCCATCCTTTGAGCTGAATCCGGCGTTGCTGTCGCGGTGTCAGGTCCTGGTTCTGCGTCGCCACGATGATGCGGCGCTGGAATCGCTGCTGTCGCGGGCGGAGGAACTGATGGCCGCACCCCTGGCGTTGACGGCCGACGGGCGTCTGACCCTGAAGGCGATGGCGGACGGTGACGGGCGGTATCTGCTGAACCTGGCTGAGGAACTGTATCGCCTGGCCCCACCGGCACCGCTGGAACCTGCGGCCCTGGCCGAGGCATTGCAGCGCCGTGCGCCAGTCTATGACAAGGGGCAGGAGAGCCACTACAACCTGATCAGCGCCTTGCACAAGTCGCTGCGTGGCTCCGACGGTGACGCCGCGCTCTACTGGCTGGCACGGATGCTGGCCGGGGGGGAGGACCCGCTGTTCATCGCGCGCCGCCTCGTCCGGTTCGCGTCGGAGGATATCGGGCTGGCAGACCCGGAGGCCCTGCATCAGGCCCTGGCGGCGAAAGCGGCCTATGACTTTGTCGGCTCGCCGGAGGGGGAACTGGCGCTGGCGCAGGCCGCGCTGTATCTGGCGACCGCGCCGAAGTCGAATGCGGCCTACACCGCCATGAAACGGGCGCAGAAGGCTGCGCGGGCGACCGGATCCCTGGCGCCGCCGATGCACATCCTGAATGCGCCGACCGGCATGATGAAGGACCTGGGCTATGGCAGCGGCTATGCCTATGACCACGACCAGAAGGACGGGTTTTCCGGCCAGAACTATTTCCCCGATGACATGGCGCGCGAAACCTTCTACCAGCCGGTGGAACGCGGCTTCGAGCGTGAGATCGGGAAGCGCCTGGCCTATTGGGACAAGCTGCGCGACAGACGGCGGGAGCCGGACGAATGATGTCGCCGGCGATGATCCTGGCTGTCGCCCTGGGGGGGGCTGTGGGCGCGGTGCTGCGCTTCGGCGTGTTGCAGACGACCCTGCGCCTCTGGGGCACGGGCTTTCCGGTGGGTACCCTGATCGTCAATGTGGCGGGCAGCCTCGCCATGGGTCTGGCCGTCGAATGGTTGACCGCACGGGGGCTGCCGGATGTCTGGCGGGCATTCATAACGGTCGGCCTGCTGGGCGCATTGACGACCTTTTCCACCTTCTCGCTTGATGTGGCCCTGCTGCACGGGCGGGGGGAAATGGCGCTTGCCGCGCTGTATGTGATGTTGTCGGTGTGCCTGTCTGTGGGCGCGCTGTTTCTCGGGCTATGGCTCGGACGGGGGATGTTTGCATGACGGGTGTTCGACAGGAAAAGGTCGGCCGCGATGAAGATGGCATGCGGATCGACCGCTGGTTCCGGTCCCGCTTTCCGGATGTGACCCAGGGTCGGGTGCAGAAGATGCTGCGCAAGGGGGAAATCCGTCTGGATGGCGGACGTGCCAAGGCGGATACCCGCATCTCTGCCGGTCAGCAGATACGGGTGCCTCCTCTGGCCCCGGCACAACGGGCTGACCGGAAGCCCCTGGCGCGACCGGTGACCTATTCCGAAGAAGATGCATCGGCGCTGCGCGACATGATCATCCACCAGGATGACGAGGTGCTGGTGATCAACAAGCCTGCGGGGTTACCCGTGCAGGGCGGCAGCGGGATCAGTCGCCATCTGGATGGCATGCTGCCAGCGCTGACCTTCGATGCGGATGAGCCGCCGCGCCTGGTGCATCGCCTCGACCGTGACACGTCAGGGGTTCTGGTGCTTGCCCGTACGCGTCAGGCCGCGCAGTGGCTGACCAGGGCATTCCGCAACCGCGACACGGTCAAGACCTATTGGGCCATCTGCATCGGCGCACCACGCCCTGCAGAAGGCACGATCGACGTCCCCCTGCTCAAGGAAGGCGGCCATTACGGTGAACGGGTGGAAGTGGTGCCGGATGGTGGGCAGCGTGCGATCACTCAGTTCATGACGGTGGCCGCGGCGTCGAAGCGCGCGGCATGGATTGCCATGCGTCCTGTGACAGGTCGAACCCATCAGCTGCGCGTTCACGCGGCGGAGATCGGCCATCCGATCATCGGTGATGGCAAGTATGGCGGTGCCGACGCGCATCCTGGCGGCTTTGACCGCAACCTGCATCTGCATGCGCGGCGTCTGGAACTGCGCCGTCCGAACGGTCAGATGCTGGACGTGGTTGCACATCCGTCCGCCCACATGCTGGCAGCGATGGATCTGCTCGGGTTCGATATCGATGACATCGCCGCAGACATCATCTGGCCGGACGCCTGAACGACGGCGCCAGCGCCAGCGTCACATCAATTCGGCGCGACAGCGGTGGTGTGCACGGTGATCCATCCCATGTCAGGATCTGTAGACCTGATGGTCAAGCAGAATGGAGTTCACGCCCATGCGCCGTCGAGGTCTTCTGGCTGTCGCCAGTCTGACAGCCGCGTCCACTTTCCTTGCCGGATGCAGCCTGTTCACATCCTTGCCCGACAAGGTCAGCACTGATCAGCGGATCGCTGGTCTGTCCACGACCGGCCTGGACCTGCAGCGACCGGTGGAGGTGCGCTGGGACAGCCACATGGTCCCCTGGATCACCGCTGAGACGGACGATGATGCGGCCTACACGCTGGGCTATGTGCACGCCTACCTGCGCCTCGGTCAGATGGAGATCGCGCGACGGCTGGCGGCGGGACGACTTTCGGAGATCGGTGGCGTCCTTGCTGCGGACATTGACGAGACCATCCGGATCATCGGCTATTATCGCGGCACGAAGGAAGCGTATGAGCAACTGCCCCCCGCGACCCGGGCCTGGCTGGATCGCTTCACGGACGGCATCAATACCTATATCGCGCGCATCGATGACCTGCCGCACGAATACAAGCTGTTTGCCTTCGAACCGGAACCCTGGACGGTCTATGACGTCATGGCCTTTGGTCGGCTTGCCGGGTCCGATGTGAACTGGCTGACAGGCATCGGCATGCTGGCGCTGACGGACCGCCCGGACTGGCCAACGATCTGGGCGCAGGCCATGGAATTCAACGGCGGTGCGGTGCCGAGCGTCGCCATGGGTGAAGGTGCCGAGGAACAGCAGAACGCGGTCCGTCTGGCCGCCCTGCTCGACATGATCGGCGCCCATGCCCGCAGTGGGTCCAACGCCTGGGCCGTGAATGGCGAACGCTCCGCCAGTGGCAAGCCGATCCTGGCGACGGATCCGCACCTTGGCATCCTGGCACCGAACGTCTGGCTGCTGGCAGGCCTGAAGTCACCCAGTCATGAGGTGGTGGGCATGATGCCGGCCGGCCTGCCGATCTTTGGCCTGGGCCGCAGTCGCCACATGGCCTGGGGTGCCACCAACCTGCGTGCGCGGTCCAGCGACCTGGTGGATGTGACGGCATTGCCGGATACGGCCTACACGGTGGAAAAGGAAACTGTTCAGGTCCGCTTCGGTTTCGATCGGGATATCGAGCGCAAGGTTTCGCCCTATGGTCCCCTGATCACCGACAGCCCGCTGGTCACGGACGCGAAAGGACGCCGCATTGCGCTGCGCTGGATCGGTCATCTGCCATCGGACGAACTGACGGCCTATATTGCCGGGGCACAGGCGACCAATATCGCCGAGTTCCAGCAGGCTTTCGAGAACTACGCCGTCCCCGGACTGGCATTCATTGTGGCGACAGCCAGCGGTGACATTGCAATCGGAACCGCGGCGCGCCTGCCCAGGCGACCCCTGGAAACGCCGCGCGATCTGGTCACGCCGTTGCCCGATGCCGGGGACGACCCGTGGGCCGCTGTGGTTGACGCCACCGATCTGCCCTGGATCGTCAATCCGGAACGGGGTTTCGTCGCATCTGCCAACAACCAGACGGCGCGCGCGTCGGTTCCTCTCACCCTGTTCGATACGCCGCCTGACCGGATCACGCGTCTGAACGAGAAGCTGGCGGCGGCACAGGATGTTGACCGGGATTTCATGGCGGCATTGCAGCGCGACACCTATTCGCTGTCGGCGGTGTTCCTGCGTGACGCCATCGTGGAGGCCGCGTTGCGCGCCGACATGGCGGCCAGCGTGCCAGCGCGTCTGGTGGCCTGGGACGGGCAGTACGAGATCGATTCCAAGGCCGCCGTCCTGTTCGAGGCAATGCAGTCGACGATGGCACCGATGGTCTATGCGGCGCTGGGTGAATCGGATGTGTTCGACGTGATCCGCCGCTGGTCCTGGTTCCGCTACAAGCTTGCCGCCGATATCCGCCGTCTGACCCCGGAACAGATCCGGGCGATCCTGCCCGCTGCATCGGCAGCCGCTTCAGGGGCCGATGCGGAATTCGCCACCTGGGGCGAGATGCATCGCCTGCAACTGCGGCATCCGCTTGCCAACGCACCGATCCTGGGCAAGCGCTATGTCTTCGCCGATGTTGCCGCCGGCGGATCGAATGAAACCGTCATGAAGTCATCCCACAACCCGACCGCCGAACGGCACGCGACCACCTATGGCAGCCAGGCCCGCCAGATCAACGACATGGCTGACATGGATGCCAACTGGTTCGTGCTGCTGGGCGGCCAGGACGGCAGGATGAACGCCGAAGGCTTCGCCGACCAGATGCCCTTGTGGC
The DNA here is from genome assembly GCA_029210175.1 of Minwuia sp. GTDB lineage: Bacteria > Pseudomonadota > Alphaproteobacteria > Minwuiales > Minwuiaceae > Minwuia. Next base: position 20,717 of record JARGPL010000014.1, read on the forward strand.
AACGCGGTGACTACATCCAGATCCCGCTCAGCCGCGCGGCGGTGGAGGAAACCTTCACAACCGTCACGATCCTGAAACCGAAGGACTGACCTGACCGCTCCCTGACTACCCGTCGCATGACGGGAAGCGCCCGTCAGTGAATAATCGTCTCCTGAAGCGTGTTGTTCCTGCTGATGGACAGCTTCGGGTCTGCTCGGACCCGAAAGCGTCATCGCTTTGCGTTTATCGACGATCAGGGGGCGATCATGAATTCAGGTGGTGTTGCAGCATCAGATGGGCGGCGCACTGGACGCCGGGGGGCGTTTGTCCGGCAGGTCGCATTGGGGGCCTGCATCGTGCTGGCATCCTGCTGGACCTTCACGGCCAGAGCGCAGGTCGACACCGCGGATCAGGCCCGTGAGGCATTCCAGGATTTCGCCGAGTTCGTAGAAGAGAGCGAGATCGCGCGGAACCCTGGCGCGATCAAGCTGCTGGCGGACTCCATGAAGGGTCTGAAGGCGGCACATATCGCGTTCGCCTTTCTTGACCTTGCCATGACACTGAATGACATCGCTCAGGGAACCCCATCAGACACCGAAATCATCCTGGGGGAAATCGAGAAACTGGACGTGAAGGTGACGCGTCTGGGCGACGACATGCGTGCCCTGTTCGATCAGGCTCACTTGGTGCTGGTTGACGAGTTTCGTCAGAGCAACAAGCGGTCGGTCTTTGGTGATATCGAGGTGCGCTATCAGACCGTCCGGAACTATCAGCGCCGTGTGGTGTGTTTCGAGGAGGCGGAACGCATGCGCGACGCGCACCGGCAGCGCGGCAGCGATCCGGGCAAGATCCGCAAATGCCCGACAGAACCGGTCGCGCCCAGCTATTCCGATACGGCTGATGATTTCTTCGAGATCGGCAAGCGGCTCGGGCTGATCTGCAAACCGTTGGACAACAGCGTTTCCGTCTTGCGAACGGTCGCGGACAGGGACTTCGGCAACTACACCCAGACGGCGATGACCCTGCTGCAGGTCATCGAAGCACTGCGGAAGGCCCAGCACGTTGGTGTCTGGATGACGGCGCAGGATACCTATCGCCGGGAACTGCTGGCTCAGGCGGCGCGCAATGGCATGCAGCGTTTCGCATTGCTGCCGAATTCGGAGATCCGGGAGAGCCTGACCGTCGCCCAGATCGACAGCATCAACGCCACCGTTCGCCGGCAGGTGAGCCGCGCCACCAATGAACTGCAAGGCGCGTGGAGCGCCTGCGAGAAGGCTGGACGTGATATCGGGACAGCCCTGATGTCGCGTACGGTGATGGCCCGGAATGTCGATCGTTTCGTGGACCAGACTTTCCTGTCTCCCGCAGCGATTGAGGCCCGTGAAGACAAGATTGTTCGCGAGACCGAGGCCGTAGCTCGGGAAATCGGCAAGGCCCTGAAGGCGAAGTATTCTGCCCACAACTGGGTCGTCGTTCTGGTGGAAAACCTCAGGAACAGATGGAACGGCTGCCCAGGCGGCCGCAACAGCAATGTTGCGTTCAATTCATCGACGTTGGCCGTGCCCGTCGCGCCCCTGTCGCGGCACATCATCGAAGTGGAGGAGGTCAACGAATCCAGCACGCGTTGCGGTACCTTCACCATCGACCACAGGTACAGCCTGTTCGTGCATGGCTATGCTCCGCTGTTCCTTTCGGATGCGGATCTGGTCATCGCGAAGAACACCTCAGCCATGTCCGGCGGAGCACTGACAACGGCCAACGCCATTGCAAGGGCGAAGGGCGCTGCTCCGTTAGGCATGGTTGGCTTCAACGGAAAGTACGTCTTCAGTATCGGTGCTGTTGCAGACTACGGCCTCAACCGTGGCATCTATGTGTCCGACCCGTCACCAACGGTCTTCGCCGATTCCAACCGAAAGGCGCTTCTGGTGGTCGCGCCGCTGTTCAGGGAGCAGTAGTCCCTCTGATCCCTCATCCGATCTTGCGGAACGGGTGGGCGCGGTAGACGCCGAGTTCGCGGACGGTCGTGGAGTAATAGCGGAGTTCATCCAGGGCGCGGGCGACGGCGACGTCCGACACATGCCCTTCGATCTCCGCGTAGAACTGCGCCA
>JARGPL010000011.1 GCA_029210175.1 Minwuia sp.
GTCTTGGGATTGACACCGTAAGTCTGGCTCAGCTCCGCGATCGAAGCCTTCGATCGCTGTATTGCCGCTCGGACGACGTGCGTGGTCGTGGCGCTTCCGTGAAGTATCTGGCCCATAACCCCTCCCGTGTGTGATGGCAAATCAATACACCATCACACTGCGGGACTATACATCTAGTCCATATACATCGGCGCAGAGCAAAGGTGGGCGCAAAGGTGGCGAGAACCGGGCGGCGTTTCTTTCATCAGAACAGCGCGAAGAAATGGCAAGATTAGCCGCCCCAGCGCGATGGTAGATAAGGTTAAGCCGCCTCTTCAGTACCAAACCTGCGCTCATCGATATCATCGCGAAAGTCGAAAAGCATCTGGATAGGCCGCTGGTCCGCATGCAACGAGTTATATGCCTCAACATCTGTGTCTAGCTGGACACAGTCTCCAACTATTTGGTCACGGCGTTGAATGAACGCCTTCTGCATGTGCTCGCGCGGAGCATCCTTCATAATTGCCCAGAAAGTGTACTGGACTCCGCCGTTGGTCACGCGCACGGCGTGATTCACGCGATACCGTCTGCCATTCTTATCAGTGGCATACTCTTCTCTGAGGGCGGTCGACATATCAGACGCAAGTTTATCAAGTGGGTCAACATCGGGTATTTCGATCATGCCCCTCGCAACACCCCACGAGACCGCTTCGCGCGCTGTTGCAGGCACCGAGCCATTCTCGGCTTCATATTGATGCCAAACATGCTGAAGTCGCTCTTTGTACTTGGCCATTCTGACCTCCTATAAACTCACTGGTACGGGGGTGCCCCATCCATCCATCGTGGTGGCTCCATCGAGGAAGTGTCTGAATTTGACTTTGTGCTTTGCCAACCAAGCATATTTGTTGACCCCATACTGGGCCGCCATCTTGTATTGGAGTTGTCCGACAATAATGCCTGGGTGACGTTGCAGCCTGCGTGCGAGCCGCAGAGTGTCACTCTCTCTCATGTACGGGTACTTGCGGATGATGAACGAATCCAACGCCCCTTGGTCAGCGCAGAACTGAGAGGCGGCGCGATTAGCGATCATCTCTTCGTCCGGCAACCCTATTGAACCGGGGTTGATGTCAACATCTACAATGTTGGTGTCGAGTTGCTTCCCTTGCCCGTCCTTGTTGAGAAGGTGCTCTATCTCGTGTCGAAGCACGAACCAGTAGTTGTCGATTCTATTGTGTCGGCACGTCATCCCGATGACAGGTGATCTATTGTCGAGCCAGAAACACACACCATCGATGTCCGCCTTTGGAAGCGTTTCAACCACGACGAACCGTACGCCCGCCTCTGAGAGAATACGTGGCACATGCCGAATGTCTTCTGGGTCCACCATCAATCGCTCAAAGTCGCCAATAGCGCTTCTGAGTTTTTTCTCAGAGTAGGCAGGCACCACAGTCTCACTAGCAATATGCTTCACACGAAAAAGCCATGCCCATTGGAGGTGAGTTGTCTCCGAATAATTTCCACTTTTCTTGGCGTTGTGTGTCAATCCAGGAACCTGGTCCAGTGAGTTGGTTCCAAAGAATCGCATAACCTGGGCTTCAAGCAGAGAAATATCTGTGGTGTCCTCGAACCAGTTGCGCTTAATCATCTCCCGGATCGGGTAGACGGATTGCAACGTTGCTCGGCGCTCGATCGCCGGGTCGGCGTCACGCGCCATGGAAAGCTCGTAAGCCTTTTGCAGGTTCAGGAAATACTCTGCAGTGATCCCAAACGCCTTCGACAGCGCCTGAGCCATATCAGGACTAATGCCGCGCTTACCCGACATGATCGGGTTTATCGCCTGCTCCTTCAGTCCAAGAATGTACGCCAAATCACGCTGCGCCCAGCCGCGATCTTCAAGCTCGTCTCGAATGAACTCCCCTGGGTGAGGGACTTCCTTCAGCATTGACGCTATATTCATTGCAGGCCCTCCTTAATGCGGGTCGCCGATAAGAGTAACAGTTGCCACGGCACTTGCGCCGTCTCCTGAAACCGTGAACCAGATCCTGTACTGATCATTCACTCGCACTTGTCTCGTTCCATTCTTATCCCCTTTGAGCCTTTTGTATCTGAGGCTACCGATGCTGAAGAGGTCGCTCTCGTAGGTGGCGGCCTCCAATTTCAGCAATGTCTTTCGGGATGCTTTGATTGCGGAAACCGGCAAGCCCATCTTGTGGGCCTCCTCTGTGCATACCCGTGCCAGATCGTCGTTTGCGAACCTTACTTCCATGCCGACTCTACATAATTCACTTGCGGAATAACGTCAATGAGCGACTTAACGCGATGCGTTTATTTTTATAAATGCCTAATTATTGGGCGACTTGAAATTGTATGGTACGTTTGAGTACTCTAAACTTTGCATCCGAGCGCCGCTTGCCCTGCTCTTTCTGCTGTGGAGAGCGGTGCGCCTTGGCCGGCTTACATTCCTGACCACCCCGGCCGGGAACCCCTACACCGACGGCGGCATCGGCAACCGGTTCCGCAAATGGTGCGACGCGGCGGGGCTGGATCATCTGTCGACGCACGGCGTGCGCAAGGGTGTCGGCGCCGTCACCGCCGAACTGGGCGCGACCGGACATCAGATCATGGTCCTGCTGGGCCACGCCACCCCGACCCAAGCCGCGACCTATACCCGCTCCGCGAATCGCCGCGAAATGGGCACTGGCATCGCCGACGCGATGAATGCCAAAGTGTCCCACCTTCACCCAGATGCAAAAAAGTGGGACAAAAAAACTGGATAAGCAATTGATTTATAATTGAAATTTAATTCCGATGGTACCCCGTAGGGGAATCGAACCCCTGTTTCCGGCGTGAGAGGCCAGCGTCCTGGGCCACTAGACGAACGGGGCGTGACCACCATCAGGTCGGTTTTCTATCGCTTCTCACCGCTTGCCGTCAAGCGGCGGTCTTGTGATTGTCCCAAACGTCGCAGCAGGGAGATACCAGGTGACCAATCCGAAACACTGGCCGCGCAAGACCCGTTTCATGGTCGGGTTGATCGTCGTGGTCGTCCTGACGGTCATCATGTTGATCTATGACTGGAACCGCCGGACAGCGTTTCCCGGGGATGAGCGCCTGCTGACGTTCTTCGAGGCGACGGTGCTGACCGGACCGGCGGGTGATCTGGTGGATGCCGTACCATTCGCCGGACCCATCACGATCTGGCTGCCGGACGCAGTTGCAACGGAAAGCGGCCAGGTGATCATCGATCCCGTCATCGCCGAACTGGACCGATCGCTGAAGTATGTCGCTGCAACCACAGGGCTCGACTTCTTCCGCGTCGAAGCGGCGCAGGATGCCGCAATCACCTACGATTTCGAACTGGACGGGAATGGGCCCGAGCGACGGATCGGCCGCCAGATTTCGGATGGCATCACGCGCGCGGCCTCGGTCACCATCGACATCGCTAGGGTGGCCGTCGGGCACGACAGCAACTGCACCAATCCGAAGGATGGATGTGTTGGTGACGATGCGGTGCTGCAAACTGTTCGGGGGCTGGTGTTCGCGGGACTGGTGGAGGCGCTGGGCCTGCAGCAGAAACCGCGTCGCGGCGCATCCGTGCTGCGGGGGGAAGCCTGGCCCACCGGCTATGACATGGCAGCGCTGGGCCTGCTGTATCATCCGAAGGTGCTGCAGGCGTCGGGACCGTTCGACAAGATGGCGCGGGCCAGGGAAGTCGTTGAGGAATGGCCAGATTTCCCGCGCATCGAGAAATTCTACGCCTATCATGGCCTGAACGAACGCTGATCAGACCAGCAATCGGGGAGACTGCAAAATGTCGAACAAGTCATTGACACCAAAGAGCATTGCCAAGCCGGGAGGCCAATACAGCCACGGAATCGAAGTCGGACCGGACGCGCGCTGGGTCTATGTCTCCGGTCAGGTCGGCTGGTCACCCGATGGCAAGATCGAGGAAGGAATGGAGGCGCAGACACGCCGCGCGTTCCAGAACGTGCTGGCTGTGCTGGCCGAGTCCGGCATGGGCGCAAAGGATATCGTGCGGTTGAACAGCTATATCACCGACGCAGCCGACGTGGCGAAGTTCCGTGCCGGGCGCGACGCGGTCATGGGGGACGCCTTGCCCGCATCGACACTGGTCGTGATCACCGCCCTGGTCCACCCCGATCTGAAGGTCGAGGTCGAGGCGGTTGCCGCCAAGGCCTGAACGGATGGCGGTTCGCGCCGGTCGTTGACGATGCATTAAGCCTGATCGTGTTTCATGCTGTGCGCAATTGCGAACAGCCAACGGCCAGGTGATCGGAACGATGAACCCGTCGGACCCGGAAGAGATCCTTCTGGAATATGTCGAGTTGAAGGGCAGCGTGCGCGCCACCGCGATTCACGTCGCCACAGGTATCGAGGTGAGCATTGTCGGCCCCTCACACGCAGGGGAGCCGCAGTTGCGGCGCAACGTGCTGGCCCGACTGCGCTATGTGATGCGCCAGAAATCAGAACAGACTGACCGGAAGCCTGACAATCGCCCGGGACTGCTTGTCTGACACCGGGGCGGATCGCGCCTTCTTCTCAGCGGCTGAGATAGTCGCGCAGCAGATCGACATTGCTGGTGTTGGCCCGGAAGAAGATGTCGAAGACATCACCCAGAACCGGCACCAACCCGACCACGAAGTCGAGCAGGACGTTGATCAGCATCCGGAGGATCAGTGAAATGGGCGCGCCCAGTCGGCGTGCGCGCAGGATCACGTAGACCGAGGGAACCAGCATCAGGCCGTCCCCGACACCGGGCAAGATGCCGAACAGGCTGTCCAGCCCGAACCGGATCTGCGTTCCGGGGATGCGGAAACGGTTGTCCAGCCATTCGGCAAGACTCTCCAGCCGCCGCAGTTCGCGGTCGGTATCGATTTTTCTCAAGCCAGAGACCCCGTCGTCACTGCGTGATGGTGTGGCGTTCGTGCACTCAACGGCGCGCGATGATCCAGATTGCGTGGATCAGGCCAGGAATGTACCCGCAAAGCGTCAGCAGGATGTTGAGCCAGAAATGCAGGCCGATGCCCACCTGCAGGAAAACCCCGAGCGGCGGTATGATGACGGACAGGATGATACGGATGATATCCAGCATGTTGGTTCCTTGACGAACAGGGATTGTCGAGGTGGGGGAGAAGACCGCTTCTGGCAAACAACCCCGTCAGGTCACCTTGGTCCCGATTATGGCTCCCCGGCGCAGTTCTGCGACACGGTCGGCACTGAGACCGAGCGCGACAGATAGTATCTCATCGGTATCGGCGTCAAGCTCTGGTGACGGTCCCGAGATACCACAACTGGCGTTCTGAAACCGGAAGGGTGTGTTGACGACCTTGTGGCGGCCCATGCCGTCCTCGATCTCGATCACGCCCCGGCGCTGGATGAGGTGCGGGTTCTCCAGGGCTTCTGCCGGGGTCAGGTACTTGCGACAGGGACAACCGGCATCCTCGATCAGCGCAGCGGCCTCCACAGCCTTCAATGGCGCGGCCCAGGCTTCGACCTCCGCGATCAGGCGCGGCCAGTTCTGCATCCGCGCCAGCGGTGTGGCAAAGCGCGGATCCTGCATCCAGTCGGTGCGTTCGCAGGCGCGGGCCATGGCTTCGAAATTCTTCGCGGTCACCGGCGCGACAACGATGAAACCGTCGGCACAGGCGACCGGGTCGAAAACCGGGACCTTCAGTTCCGGGTCGGGGAACTGCGCTTCCTGCAATTCGAACGGCATCATGTTCATCAGGCCAGCGAGCAATTCCACGTCCAGATGGTCGCCCGATCCGGTTGTTTCACGCTGGCGCAAGGCGGCCATGATGGCGATCAGGGCATGCGTCGCCCCCAGTACGTCCGCTGACAGGTTGCGCGACCGCTCCGGCTTTTCGCGTCCGCGCTGATAGCGGAACTCGCCCATCGTATAGCCGCTGGCGGCGTTGATGATGGGTGCAAATGCTGGCCGCGCGGTGTCCGGGCCGCTTTGCCCATAGCCGGAAATGGAGCAATAGATCAGCCGCGGGTTGAGCTGCTTGAGTTCGGGATACCCCAGACCGAGACGGGCCATGACGCCGGGGCGGAAATTCTCCACGAACACGTCCGCGTCCTTGATCAGGTCCTGGGCAAGGGCGAGGCCCTGCGGCTGTTTCAGGTCAATGACAACGCTCTTCTTGCCCAGGTTCATCTGGCTGAAGAAGCCGCTCTGTCCGTTCACTACGGGGGCAGCATTGCGCATGGTGTCGCCTTCCGACGGCTCCACCTTGATGACATCGGCCCCCATGTCCGCCATCAGACGGGTGGCGTAGGGGCCTGCGACAAAGGCGGTGAAGTCAATGACGCGCAGCCCCGCCAGCGGGCGTGGGCCTGATCCATGCTCGGCTTCCTTCATATGCGTCTGCTCCCCTCATGTGTTCCAGAATAGTGTTCAGCCGCACCGCCCGCCTGCTCCCCGGCAGGCGTGGTCAGGCTGTCATGCTTCCCGGCCCTCCGGGCGAATCTCCTTGCCCAGTGCGCGGATCTCCTGCGCGGCGAGACCTCTTGGCTGTGCCTCCGTCACGCCCAGCCCGGTCAGCAGGCTTGATGCGAAGGCCTGGCGATTGCCCAGACTGCTGTCAGCCACGCGCAGGCCGTCGGACGTGATCATGGCGCGGATCTGGTCTGCCAGACGGCCCCGGCTCGGCAGCCGGTTCAGCACAAGGGTGAAATCCTTGCCTTCCCGGTTGGCCAGTTCGATGGTCTGACGCGCGGCCCAGTAATCCATCGGGCTGGGCTGGATCGGCATCAGCACGCGGTCAGCGGCGCGCACGGCCACCTTTGCATCCGTGTCGCCATGCGGCGGACTGTCGATGAGCACCAGGTCGAAGTCCCGGCCAAGGCGCTTCACCTCCGCGCCGGAACGCCAGCCGGACACCTGTCGCAGGGTGATGCCGCCATCGTCGCCCAGGGTCTGCTGCCGGGCGGCATGCCAGGCGGAAAGGCTCTTTTGCGGATCGATGTCCATGATGGCGATGGACAGCCCCTGACTGGCGAACAGGACAGCCAGATGGGCGGCAAGGGTTGTCTTGCCTGCGCCGCCCTTTTGTTGCGCGATGATGATGGTCGTCCCCACGCGGCACACTCCCGATGCGAATTCCGTGATTCGGAGCATACGATCACCCGCCCGACAGCACCAATACAAGGACTATGGGCGGCCATGTGTGTGACGCGACGGACAGCTCATGTGTCGAGGCCGGATCGGGCGCTCGACCGCGACGGCACGGAAAGATCAGCCGTTGGTTGCCGGGGATGCGGCTGTGTCGCTCGCTCCGGCTTCTTCAGGCTTCTGTGCGTTCCCGACAGCGCCCGATCCTGCATCCGGCTTGTCCGCCTTGGTGTTCGTGGCGGAGATATTCACGACGGGAGCCTCCGGTGGCGGCAGATCGCTGCTGCGCGTCGGTCGCCGGTCGATCGGTGCAAGGGCGGCGCGGTCCCGTTCCGACATGCCGAACGGGTCATCGGTGCGGTAGCAATCCACCGTTCCGAGTGTCCGGTAGCAGCGCAGGTCCATCTGGCGGCGGGCATCGTCGCAAGCACGCGCCTGGGGGCCTGCCTCATCACAGACTTCCTTGGCGTATGTGACCTCGGTCGCCGTCCGCGGGATGCCCCGTTCAGCGAACGGGTTCTCGCCACATCCGGCGAGCAGCAGAAGCGGGGGCAGGACCAGCAACGGGAACAGATTGATGCGTATCATGGTCCCCTTGTGCCGCAACTTGCTGAAGGAATGGTAAACTGCGGTGCCCGAAATCCAGGCTTTGCCGAGGTTCAGCGATCTGGCAGAGTGATCCGGAATGTCGTGCCGTTCGGGCCGGTCTGCTCCAGTTCGATCACACCCCCATGCGCCAGCACCAGATCACGGGCGATGGCAAGGCCAAGCCCGGTGCCGCCGGATCTGACGGAACCCATGAAAGGTTCGAACAGGTTCGCCCTGGCCTGTTCCGGCAAGCCACTGCCGTTGTCGCAGACACGGATGCAGACATTGCCCGATACCCGCTCAGCCCGGACCGTGACATTGCCATCGTCGCCCACCGCCTCTGCCGCGTTGCGACCGAGGTTCATCAGGACCCGGAAGAGCTGTTCCCGGTCTGCGTGGACCGTGAAGCCGTCCGGCACGGCGTTCCGCCAGAGAGATCCTTCCTCATCGCGGGGTTCGACGACCCCGCAGCACTCCTCCACCAGGACAGACAGATCAAACCGGGTCGGGTCCGGCGCGGGTTCGTCCGCGCTGCCGAACTTCAGCGATCGGTCACAGAGGGTGATCGCGCGGTCGAGTGTCTTCAGCAAGCGGGGGGCAAGTTTCTTCACCACCGGGTCTTCGCTGCTGGCCAGGAATTCGGAGACCAGCTGTGCCGTGGAAAGGATGTTGCGCAGATCATGGCTGATCTTGGCGACTGCCGTGCCCAGGGCTGCCAGATGGTTCTTCTGCGCCAGCGCCCGGCGCAGGTCGTCTTCCATGGCATCCAGTTCGAACGCGGCCACGCCCAGTTCGTCTGACCGGTTGCGGGGCAGGGCAGGCAGTTGCGGCGATTCCGGGTCCTTGCGGAACGCGATCATGTTCTCGGTCAGGCGGTGCAGGGGGCGCACGATCAGCCAGCGCAGCGTCAGGAACAGCATGCTGGCGCTGATGATCGAAATCACCATGCTGAGCGTCAGGATATTCCAGCCGTAATCGCGCAGGGCCTGCTGCAACTGGGCTTCCTGCATCAGGATTTCCACCGTCGCATCGGACTGGCTGCGTGCATCGCCAATGACACGCAGCGTGCGCGGATCCGACTGGAACAGGGATTCGAGCGCATCCATGATCAGGGTCATGGCACCGGCATTCCGCAGATCGACGGTCTGATCGACCGCAGGCGGCATGTCGTCGGACATGAGCAGCATGCGACGGTCATCGAATTTCAGCACGATACCGGACGCCCCGACGCTGGACAGCAGCGTCGCCTTCAGATCTTCGGATACCATCTGGTCCGGGGAGGCGAGCAGGGACAGGGCGGCCAGATTGGCCTCATCCAGTCTCTGCTGCAGATAGGTGACGCGGTAGCGGGCGACCGAGGGCAGGAATATCATCACTTCCGCCAGCATGACGAAGATGACCGTCAGGATCAGCAAGCGGGCTGACAGGCTGCGTCGGATGGGCGGATGGCCGCCACCTGTTGACTGGTCGCTCATGCGACGCAGCCTAGAACGTTTCATCGGGGGAGGGAATCTGCACCGGTCATGTCCGTCGGCAAATGTCGTTTCGCGGGCCCGGCATGAAAAAGGCCGCGCCTCCGATCCGGAAGCGCGACCCCTTCAGACAAACTGCAGATGCAGCCTGATCAGTTCTTCTTCTTGGCGGCGCAAGGGTTGCAGGCCTTGGCGGCACCACAGGGGTTCTTGGCGGCGCAAGGATTGCACTTGGCGGCACACGGGTTGCACTTGGCAGCGCAGGGGTTGCACTTGCCGGCACACGGGCTGCAGGCCTTCGCCGCGCCGCAGGCGGCCTTGTGGGCACCGGCATAGGACGCTGGCACGGCCGCAGCCATTGCAACGGTGGCCATGGCGGCAATGGTGAGGGTTTTCTTCAGCATCGGGGGTTTCTCCTGAATGACTCTGGATGCGGATTGATCCCGCTTCCTGACGATGAGTGTGTGCATCGGAAGTACCGCCCGCAATACAAGGATCATCACCGTCCTTCACAACGGCGTTAGAACAGCGGAGGCCCCAAACCCGGGCCTGGCTGTCACGGGGGACACCTTTGCCGCGCCCACGACGGTCCCGCGACGCTTGACCATTCCCGTCAAGCTTTGGCATTGTTGCCAATCATGACAGGGAAGACCGTGGTTTGCGGTCAATCGTTCGATGATCAAATCTGAACTTATTGCGAAGCTTGCCGAAGACAACCCGCATTTGCATCAACGCGATGTCGAGCGAATAGTGTCGACAATCTTCGACGAGATTACCGGTGCCCTCTCGAAGGGGGAGCGGGTCGAGCTGCGCGGCTTCGGTGCGTTTTCGGTGAAGCGTCGTCCTGCACGTGTCGGTCGCAATCCGCGCACCGGTGAATCGGTTCAGGTTGATGAGAAATACGTACCCTTCTTCAAGACCGGCAAGGAATTGCGGGAACGCCTCAACGAAGGCTGAGACCTGCGACCGGGTACGAAGCTGGCCTCGGGCGTCTGACAAACTGTTTGGAGTGACCGGTGAAGCTTATCCGTCTGCTTGTGCTTTTCGTGGCCCTGGTGGTCTGTATCTCGCTGGCGATCTCGAATCGCGAGACCGTGGCTGTGGGTCTGGAGCCGCTGCCTTTCGTCATCAACATCCCGATGTTTGCCGTCATCTTCGGGGCGATGTTCGTTGGCGTGATTGTCGGCGGGTTCAGCATGTGGTGGCGCGACGGTTCGGTGCGACAGCGCGCCCGCCGGGAACATCGCCATGCCGATGAACTGGAACGCGATCTGAAGAAGACCCAGGACGAACTGGACCACGCCCGTGACCTGGCGCGTGCTGCGAATGACCGGAAGGCGCTGCGCGGGCCGGAGGCAGCCTGATCCATGCTGCATATCGATGCCGCTGAACTGGACCGCGTGTTCGACGAAACTGCGCTGGCCGATAGCCTGGGCGTCATGTTTCGGGACGGCTGTGAGCAGCCCGTACGCCACCACCACAGCATGACCGTGCCTGGGGAACCGGATGCAACCCTGTTGCTGATGCCTGCCTGGCAGCCCGGTGAATCGGTGGGGATCAAGGTGGCGAGCGTCTTCCCCGGTGCGAACAGCCGGGGGCTGCCCGCCGTCCAGGCGAGCTATCTGTTGCTTGACCCCCACACCGGCGCGCCACTGGCGCTGCTGGATGGCGCGCGGCTGACGGTCCGCCGCACGGCGGCTGCTTCTGCCCTCGCCGCACGGTATCTGGCACGGCAGGATGCGTCGCATCTGGTCATGGTCGGGGCAGGTGCCCTGTCACCCTGTCTGATCCGCGCCCACATGGCCGCCCGCCCGTCGCTGACCCGTGTCAGCATCTGGAACCACAATGTCGACAAGGCGGAGGCCCGCGCCAGGGCGCTGCGCGATGATGGTATTGCTGCCGAGGCCGCGCCGGATCTGGAAACAGCCGTGCGTCAGGCCGACATCATTTCCTGCGCCACCCTGTCGCGCGCGCCGCTGGTGCTCGGGGACTGGCTGAAGCCGGGTGCGCATCTGGACCTGGTCGGTGCCTTCACGCCCCAGATGCGTGAAAGCGATGACAGGGCGATGCAGCGCTGCACGGTGTTCGTGGATACGCGTGCCGGTGCCACCAAGGAAGGCGGCGACATCGTGCAGGCGGTCGACAGCGGGGCGATCAGCTATGATGACATCGCCGCCGACCTGTACGACCTGACCCGCAGCGTGCATCCGGGCCGCACGAGTGCCCAGGAGATCACGGCCTTCAAGTCAGTCGGGGCGGCCCTGGAAGATCTGGCCGCCGCACGCCTGGCCTATGAACGGGTCAGTTCGTAGAGCGCGATTGCCGCTGCATTCGACACGTTCAGGCTTTCAACGCCCCGCTGCATCGGGATCTTCACCAGCAGATCACAGTTTTCCGCTGTCAGCCGCCGCAGGCCCTTGCCTTCAGCGCCCATGACGATGGCAACGCGGTCAAATTCGGCCGCCTTGGCCAGGCCGTCTTCCGCCTCACCATCCAGGCCAATCCGCCAGTATCCCCACTCCTTCAGCATTGCCAGAGCGCGCGAGAGGTTGGTGGGGCGCAGGTAGGGAACCGTTTCCAGTGCGCCGGATGCTGCCTTGGCAAGCGCGCCGGTGACGGGCGCCGCATGCCGTTCCGGAGCCATGACGGCACGGGCACCGAACGCCGCCGCCGACCGCAGGATCGCCCCGACGTTGTGCGGATCGCTGACCTGGTCCAGGACCACGACGATGGACTTGCCCTCTGCCTTCAGCAGGGCCTCTGTCGGGGGCACGGGAAGCGGTGCGGCATAGGCGGCGATGCCGCCGTGCGTGGTGCCGTCACGGTCATAGCGCGCCAGCACGGCATCCATGTCGGCCCGCGACATGGTCTCCAGCAGGGTATGATTGCCCAGCGCGGTGTTCTCGAGGATCTGAGGTGTGGCAATCAGGCGCTGGATCTCGCGCTTCGGATTGGCCATTGCGGCCAGGACTGCATGACGTCCGTAGATCCAGTGCATCGAATCCTTCGTGGACGCGGACTGACGACCGCCGGAGCGTACTTCGACCTCCGGATGGCGTCGGGTGACCTTGGGCCGGTCCTTGCCGCGATCATCGCGACGGGGGCGACGGTCCGCCTCCGAATTGAAGTGGTTGCGACCGCGCGGATCACTCTGTTCGCGATCGCGTCGCGGCACGCTTGTATCAACGCCTTCGCGGCGTGGCGGCCGACTGTCGCCATCACGACGTGGCGGTCTGCTGTCACCGTCCCGGCGTGGGGGGCGGCCATCAGCTTCCCTGCGCGGCGGGCGATCATCGCCATCCCTGCGGGCTGGCCTGCTGTCACCATCACGGCGCGGCGGTCTGCCGTCGCCGTCCCGGCGTGGGGGACGGGCATCGCGGGCACCGCCACCTGGCGCGCGATTGCCACCGCCACCGCTGCGGTTTCCACCACCGGGGCCACGGCCGCTGTCGCGTCCGCCACCGTCACGACGGCCACTGCCGCCATTCTTCTGATCGTTGTCGCTCATTGGGCGGCTTATAGGAGCGTGGTGGCGGTCCCGCAAACGCTATTGCGCCATTCGGGCCCTGCAACAGCGAATTCATGCCGAATGGCACCAGAAAGCAGCCGCGAGGTTGTTGACATGACGAGGGGATTGGGGATAGTGCAGCCGCGTTTGATCGGCCATCCGACTTCGTCTGGTTTGGAGGGGTGCCCGAGTGGCTAAAGGGGACGGGCTGTAAACCCGTTGACGTACGTCTACGTTGGTTCGAATCCAACTCCCTCCACCAATCGATTGCCGGTGGGCAGATCAGACGCAAGGATGGCGCGGGCCGGGCAGGATGCGGGTGTAGCTTAATGGTAAAGCCCCAGCCTTCCAAGCTGGTTACGTGGGTTCGATTCCCATCACCCGCTCCATTCCGACAACAATGCGATGAGACGGATGCCATGGGGCTCCGTACGAAACAGAATATGAAGGCGGGCACAGAGAGATGGCCAAAGAGAAGTTTGAGCGTACGAAGCCGCATTGCAATGTTGGCACGATTGGTCACGTTGACCATGGGAAGACGACACTGACGGCAGCGATCACGATGGTGCTTGCTGAGTCGGGCGGCGCGACGGCGAAG
>JARGPL010000024.1 GCA_029210175.1 Minwuia sp.
TCGAGGAGATCGACCCCAGCCTGCCGCCCGCCGCCCGCTCCGCCGCCCGCAAGACGGAGGGGCTGAAGAACTTCCTGGCCGCCAATCCCTTTGACGGCATCTTTGCCGGCATCCGCCGCGACGAGCAGGCGACCCGCGCCAAGGAACGCGTGTTCAGCCCGCGCGGTGCCACCGGCGCCTGGAACTTCCGCGACCAGCCGCCGGAGTTCTGGGACCAGTTCAACACCGACTTCCCCCCCGGCACCCATGTGCGCATCCACCCGCTGCTGCACTGGACCGAGATGGATATCTGGCTCTACACCAAGCGGGAGAAGATTCCCGTCATCGACCTCTATTTCGCCAGGGACGGCAAGCGCTACCGCTCGCTGGGGGACAAGGACATCACCAATCCGGTGGACTCGAACGCGGAGACGCTGGACGAGATCATCGAGGAACTGCGGACCACCAGGGTTTCCGAACGCTCCGGCCGGGCCATGGATCACGAGGCCGAGGACGCGTTCGAGCGTCTGCGCGCCGATGGCTACATGTAAGGGGTCCGGACCATGAGCAACCATCGCGAATCCCTGAAGACCGTCTTCGTCGGCCATGTGGACCACGGCAAGTCCACCCTGGTCGGGCGTCTGTTCCATGACACCGACTCACTGCCCGACGGCCGGGTGGAGGAAATCCGCAAGATGTGCGAGCGGCGCGGCATGCCGTTCGAATATGCCTTCCTGATGGACGCGCTGCAGGCGGAGCGTGACCAGGGCATCACCATCGACACCTCGCAGATCTGGTTCAAGACGGCCAAGCGCGACTACGTCATCATCGACGCGCCGGGCCACAAGGAATTCCTGAAGAACATGATCACCGGTGCGGCGGCGGCAGACGCGGCCATCCTGGTGATCGACGCCAATGAGGGCGTGCGGGAACAGTCCCGCCGGCATGGCTATCTGCTGCATCTGATGGGCATTGGTCAGGTCACGGTCTGTGTCAACAAGATGGATCTGGTGGATTATTCCCAGGCCCGGTTCGAAGCCATCGAGCAGGAATTCCGCGCCTATCTGACCAGCATCGGCGTTGTGCCAAACCACGTGATCCCGGTTTCGGGCCGCGAAGGCGACCTGATCACCGGTCCGTCCCGCCGCATGCCCTGGTACATGGGGCCGAGCCTGACCCAGGCGCTGGACGGGTTCAATGTACCGCTGCCCGCGACCGACCAGCCGCTGCGGTTTCCGGTGCAGGACGTCTACAAGTTCGATGAACGGCGGATCATTGCGGGCCGGATCGAAAGCGGCACCATCCGGGTCGGTGACACGCTGCTGTTTTCCCCCACCAACAAGACATCGAAGGTCCGGTCCATCGAGGCATGGAATGTTGACCGGTTGCCGCTGAAGGCCTCGGCCGGGCAGTCCGTCGGGATCACGCTGGAGGACCAGCTGTTCATCGAACGCGGCCACATGGCGAGCCACGAGAACCAGCCGCCTGTCGAAACGGACGTGTTCCGGGCGCATGTCTTCTGGCTCGGCAATGATCCGCTGGTGCCGGGCAAGACCTACAAGATGAAGCTGGCGAATGCGGAGGCGCGGGTCACCGTGCAGTCCATCGACCGGGTCATCGACACCGGCGACCTCAGCCATTCCGAGGCTTCCGGCGTGGAACGCAACGCGGTGGCGGAGATCACCATCCGGTCACGCCAGATGCTGGCGCTCGACGAATTCCGCCATAACCAGAAAACCGGGCGATTCGTGCTGGTGGATGGCTATGACATCGCCGGTGGCGGCATCATCTCCATGGAAGGCTATGCCGACCAGCGCAGCCTGATCACCGTCCGCGCCACCAATGTGACCAAGGTCGAGGCCGCGATCGGGGAGCCGGAAAGGGCCAAGCGCAATGGCCACAAGGGTGGCGTGCTCTGGTTCACAGGCCTGTCCGGTGCGGGCAAGTCCACCATTGCGGTGGCGACCGAGCGGCGGCTGTTCGACAAGGGCTATCAGGTCTATGTGCTGGATGGCGACAACGTCCGCTTCGGCCTCAACGCGGACCTGGGCTTCAGCCCCGAGGACCGGGCGGAGAACATCCGCCGGGTCGGCGAGGTCGCAGCCCTGATGGCCAAGGCTGGTTTCATCGTGGTGACGGCCTTCATCTCCCCCTATCGCTCCGACCGGGACCGCGCACGCGCGGCGGCGGGGGAGGATTTCCACGAGATCCACATCGATGCCGACGTCGCCATCTGCGAAAGCCGCGATCCCAAGGGCCTCTACAAGAAGGCGCGTGCGGGCGAGATCAAGGGCTTCACCGGCATCTCCGCCCCCTATGAAGCCCCGGAAGCGGCGGAACTGAAGGTCGATACCTCCGACCTGACTGTCGATGAAAGCGTTGCCCGCGTCTCCGCCTATGTCGACCGGACCTTCGCCCAGACCTGAAGATCTCCCCACGACGCCCGCTGACCTGATCCGCGCGCCCAGCCTTTCAGTGGCACGCTTGTCCTGGCGACCGGTCTTCTGGCCACCGGTCGTCTGGCCACCGATCTTCTGGCCACTGGTCGTCTGGCCACCGGTCAGTCCGTCGGCAGGGGCCAGCGTTCGAGGAACTTCCGAGCTTCCGGTTCCAGATCCAGCTGCAGCGTCTTCAGCACCCGTGTGATGGCGCAGTAGAACGCGATGGCGCCGGTCAGTTCGATCATCTTTTCGGTGCCCAGGTCCGGGGCCAGGGCATTCCATGTCGCATCGCCCATGGCGCCTTCACGCGTGATTTCGCGTGCGGCGGCAATGACGTGGCGCGCCATGGGGTCCAGATCGGTCTGCTGGCCCTCCAGTTCCTGGATCAGACGCCCGATATCGTCGTCCGTGACCCCGAACTGATAGCCCAGCTCGATATGATGCGCCCATTCGTAGGCGGCGCGCTCGACATAGCCGACGGTCAGGATCGCCAGTTCCCGCAGCCGGGTGTCCAGCGTTGAATCGAAGCGCAACCACAGACCCATCTGGCTGAACGCCCTTGCCACACCGGGCACGTGACCCAGCGCGTAGTACAGATTGACGTCGCGCTGCAGCACGTCGCGGTTGCTGTCATTGGCATCGGCAGCAGTCAGCATTGGAATGCGAGGCATGGGCGAACGCTCCTTGATATTCAGGCTGGGCGGGTTTCGCCAGATTGAGGGGGGGGGGTGGTCAGGTATTCAGGCTCGGGCCGAAACCGCTATTTCATCCGGGTCCAGGTCTGCTCCTGACAGAAGAACAGCACGCAGCCTTCGACGCCCAGGGTGTCGGGGCCCCTGGCTTCCATGTTGGAATCATAGGTCTTGCCACTTTCGGGATCGTAGATCTCGCCATCTTCCCAGATGCCGGGCTTTTCCTTCTTGAAGCCCTTGATCATCTGCAGGCCGATGATCGGGTTGCCGTGGTTGGCTTCCTCGGGGTTGTTGATGTCGCGTTTCGGCGTGCCGTCTTCCCGCAACGGTTCCTTCAGCCAGATGATGGTGCCGCACATGGATCCGCCGCAGGGCGCGATCTCGATATGGGCACCGCCGTTTTCCGTCAGCCAGGTGCCTTCGACCGGGTCCGTTGCCGCCTGCGCGGCCAGGCTGATGAAAGGCAGTGCCGCGAGGGCGAGGACAAGGGGGCGTATGCGCATCGGTATCTCCGTTGATGTCCGATATCGGCAGGGCGGGCCTGCCTGTCTGATCGTCTGTGCCGCGATCATAGTCCCGACCGGGCAGGTGCGGAAGTCGCCAGACCCGTGATCCCGTCCGCTCATTCCATTTCCCGCAGCACGGCGATCACCATGTCGCGCGAGACCCGCCGTCGTTGCTGGCCCAGTGCGACCCGGTCCAGGCGCCGCACCGTTTCCTCCACCCCGGCGAAGGACCGCACCATCCGCGGCAGCAGATAGGCGAAGGCGGATTCAGTCAGGTCAAGCTGGCGGTCGGCGGCATATTTCAGGATCAGGGCTGAAAGCAGCGTGTCGTCCGGTTCCGCGATCTCCACGGCGGGTGCGGTGGCCAGCCGCGATGCCAGGTCGGGCAGCCCATGGGTCCAGTGCGCGGGCGGGGTCCGGGCCGCCAGCAGCAGATGCGCCCCGGCATCGCGCTGCATGTTGTAGAGGTGGAACAGGGGTTCCGGGTCGGCCATCGCGTCCGCCCGGTCGATGGCAACCGGCTGCCCGGCCAGCGCATGCGCCGTGTCCATGTCCAGGTCCGGCCCCTGCAGCAGTGTGCCGCCACTGGTGTCGCGCCAGATGTGCAGCAGGTGTGTCTTGCCTGACCCGGCGGGGCCATGCAGCGCCAGTGCCGGTCCGGGCCAGTCCGGCCAGGCGGCGATCCAGGCCAGCGCGTCGGCATTGCACGGGGCGGGCATGAAATCCTGCCGCCCGAAGCGCGGCCGCTGGGTGAGGTCAAGGGGGTCCTGGGGCCTGTGCCTCATGCCGGGTGGCGCGCCACCGCGCTACTCCGGGTTGGCCGGGTCGTAGAACCGGCTCTGCAGGTACTGCTCCAGCCCGAAACGGGCGACGACGCCGATCACCGCGCTGACGGGCAAGGCCAGCAGCATGCCGACAAAGCCGAACAGCACACCGCCTGCCAGGACGCCGAACATGACCCAGACCGGATGCAGGCCAATGCGGTCGCCCACCAGATTTGGCGTCAGGAAATAGCCTTCGGCCACCTGACCGACGGCGTAGATGCCGACAACAATGGCCACACGCACCATGTCATCGGGCCAGAACTGCACGATGGCCAGGCCGATGGAGGCGATGGCGCCGAAGATCGCGCCGACGAAGGGAATGAATGACAGCGCACCGGACAGGATGCCGATCAGGAAACCGAAGCTGAGGCCGGACATGCTCAACGCCGTGGCATAATAGACCATCAGCACCAGGCAGACCGTGCCCTGCCCCCGGACAAACCCGGCGAGTGTCCGGTCGATGTCAACGACCAGCTTGCGGATCGTGCCTGCATAGCGCTTCGGCAGCCAGCCATTGATCAGGGCCACCAGGCGGTCCCATTCCAGCAACAGGTAGAAGGTGACGATGGGGGTGATGACCAGCAGTGCCAGGAAGTTGGCCAGCGCCGCGCCGCCGCGTACCACGTTGCCAGCCAGCTGCGTGAAGAACTGTACCGCCTGACTGGCGTAGTTCTTCAGCGCCTGCGCGCCCTCGTCGCGGCTGACATCGACGCCGCGATCCGATGCGGCTTCCAGCAGGTTGGCCACGATCGGCTGCAGCAGCCGGGTCGCGCGCTCGATATATTCCGGCAGCTGCACCAGTAGCGCCCCGGACTGGCGCACGACCAGCGGCACCAGGATCAGCAGACCCAGCAGGAAGATGATCACGAAGCCAGCGGTGATGATGATGGTGGCCTGATTGCGGCTGAGGCGCATCTTCTCCAGCCAGTCCGCCAGCGGATCGGTCAGATAGGCCACGGCCATGGCCACCACGAAGGGCAGCAGCATGTCGCGCAGCAGGAATACCACCAGCCCGAGGGCGATGATGCAGATGAACCAGAAACTGGCCTGACGTTGCGGGCTCACTGGCGGGCTCCGGCGGGGCGGTTCAGCAGGGTAGCATTCTGGCCTGATGCCCCCGGGGCAGTGGAATCCCTCTGCCCGTCCGACAGACCCTGGCGATCCGAGACATTCTGTTGGCCTGGGGCATTCTGTTGGCCTGGGGCATTCTGGCGGCCCGCGGCATTCTGGCGGCGCACCGTCCAGAACCCGTCGCGTTCCTCCAGAGCCAGGTTCTGCTGGGTCAGCGCCCGGGCCAGCAGCGCGGTGTCGCCGACATGGTGCAGCACCATGATCGCGTCACTGACCGAGATCTGTGCCAGTTCAACCCGGCGCACCAGCGACACGGCACCAATCGCGCGCTCCAGATCCTGCCAGTCGGCCAGACCGGTGATGCGGACAAGCGCGCTCAACCGTCGCTGATCCCCGAAACTCTGGATGCTGCGCTGCTTCCACAGATCCTCGATCTCCACCACCATCTGATCGACGGCGGCATTCATGAACGCCACGACGTCGGCGTCGGGGGTGCTGTCAAAGGCCCGGATGACCACGGGATAGGGGTCGGGCCCAAAGCTGTAGAGCACGATGTCCAGCCGGGCCGTCTGCTGTTCGGCGTCGACCAGAAGCGAGGCGTCAGCCACCAGCACGCCTTCGGTCCGGTACCGCTCCGCCACTGCGGCCAGCGGCTCCGCCGCGCCTGTGACGGCCTGTTCGGCGGTGATCGTCAGGACGTCATCCACATCGCCGAACGGTGCCACGATGGGGACCAGACGGTCGCGCCCTTCGAACCGTGCCCAGGCGTCGAGCCAGGGGTTGGGGTCGGCCCAGAGCACCATGTCCCCGCCGGCGCGCAGCACGGGCAGGATCAGGGCGGGCAGGGCGCGGGTTTCGGTAAAGGCGATACCGGCACGATTCAGCAGCGACCGGACGGCGGCAGGCTGGAAGGTGAATGTCAGGTCGGCGATATAGCGGTCCGGTGCCGTCTTTTCGTTCGCGACCCGCAGGGACACCACCATGTCCGACAGGGTGGCGTCATCCGGTAGCGGCAGGCCGGGCCAGTCCGCTTGCCGGGTCAGGCGTTGCAGCATGATCCGGGCGGCCTGCAACCGGGCGGTCGCGACACCCTGCTGCTTGGCAGTTGCCGCACTTTCGGCCACCACATCCACCGGCACGGCGGAAACGGTGTAGATATCGGATGCGGTCGCGCCAAGTACCGGCACGCAGATCAGGAACAGGCTCAGGACAAGACCCAGGACCGTCTCTGACAGGGCAGGCAGGCGCGACAGATGGCGCAGGACGTGGCCAGGCATTGCAATCAGACTCCGTTGGCGGCATCGTCGGCCCCCACCTTAGCCGAGCTGTTGGAGGGCGTCATCACGAACGGGCTCACATACCGCGATGCAGGCGTCGATGTCGATGCCGGCAACGCACTGGTCGACCGCATCAAGGCCGATACGGCTTCCACCAACCGTGCCGGATCGCTGGGGGCGATTGGCGGGTTTGGCGGACTGTTCGACCCGAAGGCGGCCGGTTATGTCGATCCCCTGCTGGTCGCGGCCACCGACGGTGTCGGCACCAAGCTGACCCTGGCGGCGGACGTCGGACGACATGACACGGTGGGCCAGGACCTGGTCGCCATGTGTGTCAACGACCTGATCGTGCAGGGGGCGGAGCCGCTGTTCTTCCTCGATTATTTCGCCACCGGCGCGCTTTCGGTGGACCAGGCGGCAGCTGTTGTGTCCGGCATCGCGGAGGGCTGTCGCCAGTCCGGCTGTGCCCTGATTGGCGGTGAAACGGCGGAAATGCCGGGTCTTTACCGGCCGGGCGAGTATGACCTGGCGGGGTTCAGTGTCGGCGCCGTGGAACGCGATGGCCTGCTGCCCCGCAGTGACGCGATCCGCCCCGGTGACCGCATTCTGGGCATCGCGTCGTCCGGCATCCATTCCAACGGCTTCTCGCTGGTGCGGCGAATCGTTGAACGCAGCGGTGCCGATCTTGCGGCCCCCGCACCCTGGGATCCGGCGGTCAGTCTGGGCGAAAGCCTGCTCACGCCAACGCGCATCTATGTCCGCAACCTGCTGGCCACGATCAAGCTGGGCAGCATTTCGGCGCTGGCGCACATCACCGGCGGCGGCCTGACGGAGAACATTCCGCGCGTGCTGCCTGACGGTCTGGGGGTCCATCTGGATACCGCATCCTGGGACCTGCCGCCCGTGTTCGGCTGGCTGATGCGCGAAGGCGGCGTTGCGGCGGCCGAAATGGCGCGCACGTTCAATTGCGGCATCGGCATGATTGCCGTGGTCCCGGCAGCCGAGGCGGAGAAGGTCATCGCCTTCCTGACCTACAAGGGTGAGGGGGTCCACGACATCGGTGAAGTTGTCGAGGATGCCGAAGGCGCCGTGGTGATTGCGGGGCTCGACCGTTGGCAAGGCTGAAACTCGGGGTACTGATCTCCGGCCGTGGCAGCAATCTGCAGGCCCTGATCGACGCCGCTGCTGATCCGGCGTTTCCCGCCCAGATCGCCGTGGTGATTTCCAACATCGCGGACGTACAGGGGCTGGCGCGGGCGCAAGCGGCCGGAATCCCCACCGCCGTGGTCGATCACAAGGCGCATGACGGCCGCCCGGCGTTCGAATCCGCCCTGACCGAGGCGCTGGACGCCCATCAGGTGCGGCTGGTCTGCCTGGCCGGTTTCATGCGCCTGCTGACCAAGGGCTTCGTCGACCACTGGCGGGACCGGATCATCAACATTCACCCGTCGCTGCTGCCGGCCTTCAAGGGGCTGAACACCCATGAGAGGGTGCTGGACAGCGGCGTGAAGTTCACCGGTTGCACCGTGCATTTCGTCCGTGCGGAGATGGATGAGGGGCCGATCGTCGTGCAGGGCGCGATCCCCGTGCTGTCGGGCGATACCCCGGACAGCCTGGGTGCCCGTGTCCTCGCCGTGGAGCACCGGATCTACCCGCTGGCCGTGAAGCTGGTGGCGGAAGGCCGCGCCCGGGTGGTGGGCAACGCCGTCCGTGTGGACATGCCGGACGGCGATCACGACACCGCAGCACAGACGGTTGTCATCAACCCCGCAGGCTGACCCGCCCCTTCTTCCCCTTCGCCCTCGACGGGAGAAGGTCAGGTAGGGCGTGAGCGCTGGAGGCGAAGGGTCAGGGCCGTGCCTGGGATGCAGCCTCCGTCGGGGTCAGGGTTTCCAGGGCCAGGGCGTGGACGCGTTCGTCCATCTCCGCCTTCAGCAACCGGTAGACACTGCGCTGGCGGGTGACGCGGTTCTGCCCTTCAAAGGCGACGGACACGACGCGCACATGGAAATGTGTCTCGCCTTCCGGCCGGGCGCCGACGTGACCCTTGTGCTTGTGCGATTCATCCTCGATCTGCAGCTGTTCGGGGGCCAGTCCCTCGGTCAGGCGCTGCTGGATGCGTTCGGCGTAGGTCATGAAGACTCCTGCTGCATGTGTCTGACCGCGTGATCTGCAGCCAAGGGGTGTGGCGGACATTATCGCCGACGGAACGTGAACGATCTTTGGTGCTTTGTCGCGCCTGTCAAGCTTGCCCCTGCCGGTGCGCGTCACCATAATCCGCCGCATGGCACGGACCCAGCAGAGAAGCCGCACGCGATACGCGGGGCGGATCATCGCGGATGACCCGTCGGCACGGCCCTGCGAAATGCCGGGCTGTCTCGAGGCGGGGGAATTCCGTGCGCCGAAGTCGCGTGACGGCGCTGCGGGCTACCACATGTTCTGCCTCGACCATGTCCGGGAATACAACAAGTCCTACAACTACTTCGCCGACATGGAGCCGGATGAGGCGGAGACGTTCCAGCATTCCGCCGCCTATGGCCATCGCCAGACCTGGCCCATGGGGCATCGCACGGCGACGATGCGCACGGATGTACCGTTCCAGGACCCGTTCGGATTCTCCGATGAAGTGGCGCGAAAGAAGGCAGTGCGGGAGGCGGAAAAGGCCCGCCAGGGCCGCCAGTACACCGCCGAGCAGAGGGCTGCGTTCAGAACACTGGACGTAGATCCGACCGATGACTTGCACGCGCTCAAGAGACACTATAAGCAACTGGTCAAGCGGTTTCATCCGGATGCCAATGGCGGTGATCGCCGCGCCGAGGACCGGCTGAAGAACATCAACCAGGCCTTCAGCGTGCTCAACGCCGGTCTTTCCTGACGACCCTTGCCCCGGCATCGCCCGTGGTATCCAGCGGTCCCTCCATATCCAGGGGAAACGAATGACTTCAAGGGATTTTGACGACCTGCCGACACTGCCTTCGGGCAATCCGGACAAGGTTGTTTCCGCGCGCCAGGCTTTCGGGATCGACAGCGACATGGAAGTGCCCGCGTTTTCGGAACCGACCGACCGCGTGCCGCCGATCGACCCGTCCTACCTGTTCGACCGGGAAACCACGCTGGCCATCCTGGCCGGGTTCAAGCACAACCGCCGTGTCATGATCCAGGGCTTCCACGGCACCGGCAAGTCGACCCATGTGGAACAGATCGCGGCGCGGCTGAACTGGCCCTGCGTCCGCGTCAACCTGGACAGCCACATCAGCCGTATCGACCTGGTGGGCAAGGACGCGATCGTCCTGCGCGACGGCCAGCAGGTCACCGAGTTCAAGGACGGCATCCTGCCCTGGGCGCTGCAGAACCCTGTCGCCATGGTGTTCGACGAATATGATGCCGGGCGTCCGGACGTGATGTTCGTGATCCAGCGCGTGCTGGAACATGACGGCAAGCTGACCCTGCTGGACCAGAACCGCGTGCTGCATCCGCACAAGTGCTTCCGCCTGTTCTCCACCACCAACACCATTGGCCTGGGTGACACGACGGGGCTGTATCACGGCACCCAGCAGATCAACCAGGGTCAGATGGACCGCTGGAACATCGTCACCACGCTGAACTATCTGGAACATGATGCGGAGGCCGGGATCGTTCTGGCCAAGGCCCCGTCCTATGACACGGCGGAGGGCAGGAAGCTGCTCAGCGCCATGGTCAATGTGGCGGACCTGACCCGCGCCGGTTTCGTGTCCGGCGACATTTCCACGGTCATGTCGCCGCGGACCGTGATCACCTGGGCGGAGAATACCGAGATCTTCGGCGATGTCGGCTTCGCGTTCCGGGTCACGTTCCTGAACAAGTGCGATGAGACCGAACGCAGCATCGTTGCCGAATATTACCAGCGCAGCCTGGGCATGGATCTGCCCGAGTCTGCCGCCATGGCGACGGTGAGCTGATCGCGATGTAAAGCCTGTTCCGGCCCTCTCCCCCACCCGACCACCCACGTGAGTATCCTGATGGGTGGTCGGGTGGGGGAGAGGGCCGGAGCCGACTGCGGAGCCACAAAGAGTGAGGATTCCTGCCACGTGAGCAAGGGTACGGAAGGGCCGACAGAACCGTTCAAGCGTGCCGTTGCCGCGGCAATGCGGGCCATGTCGGGGGAAAGGGAGCTTGAGGTCAGCTATGGCCCCGAGACGCCGACCCTGCGTGGCAAGCGGGCGCGGCTGCCGGTTCCCGGACGGCAGATGGACAAGGCCGAACTGGCTCAGGTCCGGGGCACATCGGACGCCTTTGCCCTGCGCATCCGCCACCATGACCGCGCGGTGCATCTGCGCAACATGCCCCAGGGCGGCACCGCCCGGGCGATCTTCGAATCCATCGAACAGGCCCGGGTGGAGGCCATTGGGGCCCGCCAGATGACGGGCGTGTCGGACAATCTGCATGCCGCCCTGGAAGAACGGTGCCGCGTGCGCGGCTATGGCCGCCTGCGCGATCAGGCAGAGGCCCCGCTGTCGGAGGCCGTGGGCCTGCTGATGCGCGAAGCCCTGTCGGACCGCGAACTGCCCGCAGACGGGCGCAACCTGCTCAACCTCTGGCGCGATGATCTGGTGGAAAAGGCGGGTGGCGACCTAGACGGTCTGCTCGGCAATCTCGATGACCAGATGGCCTTCGCCAAGGCGGCGCGGCAGCTGATCCGCGACCTTGGCTACATGGAAGACGAGCAGACGGACGGCGATGAAGACGAGGACGAGGAATCCGACGAGAGCGCCGAACAGCAGCAGCAGGGCGAGGAAGAGGGCCAGGACGGCAGCCAGGACGCCGCCGAACCACAGTCGGCGGAAGCCGGTGAGGGGGAAGATGCCGCTGACCAGCAGGGCGAGCAGGTCCAGTCCAGCGGTGAAGATGAAATGGAAGGCGAAGGCGATGACGCCGGCAAGGGCCGTCGCCCGCTCTACCCCGACGATTTCGCCAATGAACCGGCGCGTCCCGCCTATCGTCCCTTCACCACCGATTTCGACGAGATCGTGGAAGCGGCCGACCTTTGCGACAATGAGGAACTGACCCGGTTGCGCGCCCAGCTCGACCAGCAGCTGCACCACATGCAGTCTGTCGTCAGCAAGCTGGCCAACCGGTTGCAGCGCCGCCTGATGGCGAAGCAGAACCGGTCCTGGGATTTCGATCTGGAAGACGGCTATCTGGACACCGCCCGACTGGCCCGTGTGGTCGCCAACCCGTCGCTGCCGCTGTCCTACAAGATGGAACGCGACACGGACTTCCGCGACACCGTCGTCACCCTGCTGGTGGACAATTCAGGCTCCATGCGCGGGCGGCCGATCACGGTTGCCGCCATGTGTGGCGACATCCTGGCCCGCACGCTGGAACGCTGCGCGGTGAAGGTGGAGATTCTCGGCTTCACGACACGCGCCTGGAAGGGCGGGCAGTCCCGCGAACGCTGGCTCGCCGCCAGCAAGCCGCTCAATCCCGGCCGCCTGAACGACCTGCGCCACATTGTCTACAAGCCTGCCGACATGCCCTGGCGCCGGGCGCGCAAGAACCTCGGCCTGATGCTGCGTGAAGGGCTGCTGAAGGAAAACATCGACGGTGAGGCCCTGCTCTGGGCGCATGACCGCATCATCGCCCGCCCCGAACAGCGGCGCATCCTGATGGTGATCTCCGACGGCGCGCCGGTGGATGATTCGACCCTGTCGGTGAATACCGGCAACTATCTGGACCGCCACCTGCGCGAAGTCATCGAACATATCGAGGGCCGGTCCCCCGTCGAACTGATCGCCATCGGCATCGGCCACGACGTCACTCGCTATTATCGCCGTGCCGTCACCATCGTCGACGCGGAACAGCTGGGCGGCGTGATGATGGACAAGCTGGCCGAACTGTTCCACGACGATCCGGGCGTGAAGCCGAACTAGGGCCGGTCCGCCGCAAGGCCGGATCGCCGGAGATCGCGATAGTCCCGTGCCGCCTGTCCGAAGAAGTTGCGGAACGCGCGCGAGAAGGATGATGGCGACTGGTAACCGCACGCGAACGAGATCATCTCGATGGTCTCATCACTGCGGACCAGCATCTGCGCCGCGTTGAGCAATTTCCAGCGCACTGCATATTCCCCCGGACCGAAACCGAGATGCCGCTTGAAGGTCAGGGCGAGGGATGAACGCGACATGCCTGCCGTCCGGGCCAGTGCCTCCAGTGACGGGGTCTGCGGAAACGCGCTGTGGATTGCGGCGATACACTGGGCAAGACGCGGATCGCTCAACGCTGCGAGGAATCCCGGCGTTGGCGTCGACCGGGTGATATGGGCGCGCAGGATGGCGACAAGAACCGCGTCCGAAAGCCGCTGGACAATGGTCTCAGACCCGAGATTCGGCTGGTTGGTTTCGGTGATGATGAGCCGGAGCAGTGCCAGCAGCGTCTCGTTCCCCAGAATGTCCGATGATCGCAGCACAAGCTGATCCGGCAGTTCCGCCACCAGGGGGTGGCGGTGTGACAGGTCGTAGCTGAAATGACCGCAGATCAGCCGGGTCCGTCGACCGTCGCCGGTGAAGACGGGTAGGGCGTTCGCGCGCGTCGGCAATGATGGCCACCCGTCGGGGTGTCTGCCCGGTCAACAGCCCATCCTCACCGGCCCATCCTCACCGGCCCGTCCTCACGCTGCCTTCTTCTGCTCCGGCTTCGGGGCCGGGTCTTCGATATCGATCTCGGCCAGGCAGCCGGCGCGCTTCAGTTCGGGTTGCAGGCGGTCGGCGATCCACATGAAGAACATGCGGAAATCGCTGATCAGCGACCAGAAGGGATAGCGGAAGGTCGCGGGGCGGTTCTTTTCAACGAAGAAATGCGCCGACCAGGCCGGGATGTAACCGCCCAGTGCCGCGGCCAGCAGGAACCAGAGGTTGCCCGTGGCAACGGCCCCGATGATGGCGATCAGCGCCACGCCGGTGCCGAAATAGTGGATGCGCCGGGTCAGGATGCGCGAGTGTTCGCGCAGGTAATACGGCCAGAACTGTCGGTAGTTGGTTGGCTGGCTGGACATCTTCGGGCCTCGGGGCATCGGGGAAGCGGAATCGCGCGGCAAGGACTGTCTGAAAGAAATCGGCAGGTGAGGGCACCGGACGGTGCTTGACGTTGACGTCAACGTAACTTAGGTATCTGTGCAACCGGCGCGAACGCTGCGTCACCCACCGGACGGCCAGAGATTACACCATCATGAGCGAAACAAAAACCTACTCCATCAGGGACCTGTCGCTGGAATACGACATCACCCCGCGCACCCTGCGATTCTACGAGGACAAGGGGCTGTTGAGCCCGTTGCGCCGCGGCACCCAGCGCATCTATGACCGGCGCGACAAGGGACGGCTGGCGCTGATCCTGCGTGGCAAGCGCCTGGGCTTCAGCCTCGCGGAAATCCGCAACTGGCTTGATCTCTATGACGTCCGCGACGGCCAGGTTGCCCAGGCGCGGATGCTGCTCGACGCGTCCGAGGACCGGATGACCGCGTTGCTGCTGCAGCGTGAGGAGCTGAACGAAACCATCGAGGAACTGAAACTGCAGATGCAGCAGGTCGAAGGCTGGCTGGATGATCAGGGCCTGGCAGCCGAGGCCGCCGACTGAAACTGCGGCACACCTGACTGATTGACCTGACCGGTCCACAAACAAGATACCAACCGAGGGAGTTCACCCGACATGACCAACGTGGTTATCGCTGGCTACCAGCGCTCACCCTTCACATTCGCTTACAAGGGCGCTCTGGCGAAGGTCCGCCCTGATGAGATGACCGCACAGGTGGTCAAGGCCCTGGTCGCGAAGACCGGTGTCGAGGCGGCGGATCTGGAAGACCTGATCGTCGGCTGTGCGTTCCCCGAAGGCGAGCAGGGTCTGAACGTCGCGCGCCTGATCGCGTTCCTGGCGGAGCTGCCGCAGACCATTGCGGGCACCACCGTCAACCGGTTCTGCGGATCGTCCATGACGTCGATCCACATGGCCGCCGGTGCCATCGCCATGGGTGCGGGCCGGGCCTTCATCTGTGCCGGTATCGAGAGCATGAGCCGCGTGCCGATGGCAGGCTTCAACCCCGCGCCGCATCCGGGCCTCTACCAGCGCTACCCGGAGGCCTATGTGGGCATGGGCATCACCGCCGAGAATCTGGCGAAGAAGTACGACATTTCCCGCGCCGATCAGGAAGCGGTCGCCGTTGAAAGCCACGCCCGTGCCGCCAAGGCGCAGGCCGAGGGCAAGCTGAGTGACGAGATCGTGCCGATTGTCGATGGCAACATCCGTGTCGAACAGGACGGTTGCATCCGCCCCGGCACCACCGGTGACGACCTGTCGGGCCTGAAGCCCGCATTTGACCAGGCCGGTTCGGTGACCGCAGGCACGTCGTCCCCGCTGACCGACGGCGCATCGGCCGTGCTGGTCTGTTCGGAGGAATACGCCGACGCCCACGGGCTGGAGAAGCTGGCCCGCATCCGCTCCGTCGCCGTTGCCGGCTGCGCGCCGGAAATCATGGGCATCGGCCCGGTTCCGGCGACCGAAAAGGCGCTGAAGCGTGCCGGTCTGACGGTGGCCGATCTGGACATCATCGAACTGAACGAGGCGTTCTCGGCGCAGGCGCTGGCGGTTATGAAGGAAACCGGCATCACCTTCGACAATACCAACATCGATGGCGGCGCACTGGCGCTGGGCCATCCGCTGGGCGCGACCGGTGCGCGCATCACGGGCAAGGCCGCCGCGCTGCTGAAGCGTGAGGGCAAGGGCCTGGCGCTGGCCACGCAGTGCATCGGCGGCGGTCAGGGCATCGCCACGGTCCTGGAGGCCTGCTGATATGGCTGAGATCAGGAAAGTCGCGGTCATCGGCGCGGGCGTGATGGGGGCCGGCATTGCCGCCCACATCGCCAATGCCGGTGTGCCGGTGGTGCTGCTCGACATCGTGCCAAAGGGTGCGAACGACCGCTCCACCATCGCCAACGGCGCGGTCGCCAGGATGCTGAAGACCAACCCCGCTCCGTTCATGCACAAGCGCAATGCCAGGCTGATCGAGACCGGCAATCTGGAAGACGATCTGGGTGCCCTGTCCGATTGCGACTGGATCTGCGAGGCGATCATCGAGAACCCGCAGATCAAGCGCGATCTCTATGCCCGTCTGAACGAGGTTCGCAAGCCGGGGTCGGTGGTGACATCGAACACCTCGACGATCCCGCTGAACGTGCTGACTGACGGGCTGGGCGACGCCTTTGCCGGTGATTTCGCCATCACGCATTTCTTCAACCCGCCGCGCTACATGCGGCTGCTGGAAGTCGTGAAGGGTGCCCATACCCGCGATGACGCCTTCGATGCGCTGAAGCGCTTCGGCGATGAGAAGCTGGGCAAGGAAGTCGTCGACTGCAAGGACACGCCGGGCTTCATCGGCAACCGCATCGGCATCTTCTGGTCCACTGTTGCCACCCGGTCCGCCTATGACCTGGGCCTGACGGTCGAGGAAGCGGATTCCATCGTCGGCCGTCCCACGGGCGTGCCGAAGACCGGCATCTTCGGTCTGGGTGACCTGACGGGCATCGACCTGGGTCCGCATGTCATCGCCTCGATGATCGACCTGGTGCCCGCCAATGACCCGCTGCGCGACTTCGTCGATGCGGAACATCCCCTGACCAGGCTGACGCAGAAGATGATTGCGGACGGCTATACCGGTCGCAAGGGCAAGGGCGGTTTCTATCGCCGCACGAAGATCGACGGCCAGACCGTGAAGCAGGCGATCGATCTGAAGACCGGTGAATACCGTGCCGAGCAGCGCTCCACTCTGGAAAGCGCCCGTGCAGCCAGGAAGGGCCTGCGCGCCCTGGTGGAGCATC
The DNA here is from genome assembly GCA_029210175.1 of Minwuia sp. Classification (GTDB taxonomy): domain Bacteria; phylum Pseudomonadota; class Alphaproteobacteria; order Minwuiales; family Minwuiaceae; genus Minwuia. Next base: position 16,630 of record JARGPL010000024.1, read on the forward strand.
CCGACAAGGGCGGCCAGTACGCCTGGACCGTGCTGAGCCACGTCCTGAGCTATTCCGCGGATCTGGTGCCGGAGATTTCCGACGACATCCGGGGCGTCGATCTGGCCATGAAGACGGGATACGCCTGGAAATGGGGCCCGTTCGAGATGATCGACATGCTGGGTGCCGACTGGCTGGCTGACAAGCTGGCCGCCGAAGGCCGCCCCGTCCCGGCGCTGCTGGAAGCCGCCCGTGGCAAGACGTTCTACAGGCAAGAGGGCGGCAAGGCCTACATCCTGACCACGTCCGGCGACTATGCCGAGATTCCCGTGGCCCAGGATGCCTGGACCCTGGCCGACAAGAAGCGCGGCAAGGAACCGGTCAAGTCCAACGCCTCCGCATCGCTATGGGATGTGGGTGACGGTGTCGCCTGCCTGGAATTCCATTCCAAGATGAACAGTCTGGACGAGAACTCGATCGCGATGATCGTGGCTGCGGCGAAGATCGACAAGCTGGGCTTCAAGGCGCTGATCATCGGCTCGGATGCCGACAATTTCTCCGTCGGTGCCAATGTCGGTGTGGCGCTTTTCGGTGCCAATGCCGCGATGTGGCCGGTGATCGAGAATGGTGTCGCCAGTGGCCAGAAGGCCATGCAGGGCCTGAAGAATGCCCCGTTCCCCGTTGTCGCGGCACCTGCCGGGATGGCGCTGGGTGGTGGCTGCGAGGTCTGCCTGCATTCGGACGCCATCCAGGCGCATGCCGAAAGCTACATGGGTCTGGTGGAGGTCGGTGTCGGCCTGTTGCCGGGCTGGGGCGGCTGCAAGGAGCTGACGATCCGCAACATCGCCAACAAGCGCCGTCCGCAGGGGCCGATGCCGGCCCTGTCGGCAGCGTTCGAGGCGATTTCCACCGCCAAGGTGGCGACCAGTGCGCAGGAAGCGCGTGACATGCAGATCCTGCGCGAAGGCGACGGTATCTCCATGAACCGCAACCGGGTGCTGGCCGATGCCAAGAAGAAGGCGCTGTCCATGGTCGAAGGCTACGCGAAGCCGGAACCGATCGAGGTCAATCTGCCGGGCCCGACCGCCGCAACCGCATTTCAGATGGCTGTCGAAGGCTTCGCCCAGCAGGGCAAGGCCACGCCATACGATGTGGAAGTCGCGGCGCAGGTGGGGCGCGTCCTCTCCGGCGGTGACACCGACATCACGGAAGTGGTGACGGAAAAGCAGCTGCTGGCGCTGGAACTCGAAGGCTTCATGCACCTGATCCGGCAGGAAAAGACCCTGCAGCGGATCGAGCACATGCTGACCAAGGGACGCCCGCTGCGTAATTGATGCTGAGGCGGTTTCATTGAGGACTGCTCCGTCCCTCTCCCTCTCCCGGCCACCCATTTCAGGATACTTGCGTGGGTGGCCGGGAGAGGGAGAGGGGCGGAACGGTCAACAGACAAGATAGACAGGAGAAACGCGCATGCCCGCGACCTATCAGGCCCCTGTAAATGACTTCAAGTTCCTGCTGCATGAATTCATCGACCTGCAGCGCTATTCCAACCTGCCCGGCTTTGCCGACGCGACGCCGGATCTGGTGGACGCGATACTGGAAGAGGGCGCGAAGTTCTTCGAGAACGAGCTGGCGCCGCTGAACGCCGTTGGCGACACCGAAGGCTGCGTCCGCCACGATGATGGCACGGTGACCACGCCGACCGGGTTCAAGGAAGCCTACAAGTCCTACATCGAAGGGGGCTGGGGCGGTTTGACTGCCGATCCGGAATATGGCGGCCAGGGCCTGCCGCACGTGCTGGGCTTTGCCGTGTCGGAAATGGCGTCGTCGGCCAACATGGCGTTTGCCATGTATCCGGGCCTGACCCATGGCGCCTATGAGGCGATTCACCATTGGGGCGATGACGCCCAGAAGCAGGCGTACCTGCCGAAGATGGTATCGGGCGAATGGACCGGCACCATGAACCTGACAGAGCCGCATTGCGGCACCGATCTGGGCCTGATGCGCACCAAGGCAGAGCCGCAGGACGACGGCAGCTATGCCATCACCGGGCAGAAGATCTTCATTTCCGCCGGTGAACACGACATGTCCGAAAACATCATTCATCTGGTGCTGGCGAAGATTCCCGGCGGGCCGGAAGGGATCAAGGGCGTCAGCCTGTTCGTCGTGCCGAAGTTTGTCCTGGATGAGAATGGCGAACCGGGGGAGCGCAACAGCCTTCAGTGCGGGGCCATCGAGCACAAGATGGGCATCCACGGCAACTCCACCTGCGTCATGAACTATGATGGGGCGAAGGGGTGGCTGCTGGGAGATCCGCACAAGGGCATGCGCGCCATGTTCACCATGATGAACGCCGCCCGTCTGGGTGTCGGCATCCAGGGTCTCAGCCAGGCCTCCGCCGCCTATCAGAACGCCGTGATCTACGCCAAGGACCGCATTCAGGGCCGGTCCCTGACCGGTGTGAAGGCCAAGGACAAGGCCGCTGATCCGATCATCGTGCATCCGGACGTGCGCCGCATGCTGATGAAGCAGAAGGCGTTCGTCGAAGGGTCCCGCGCGCTGGCACTGTGGACCGGTCTGATGATCGACTTTGCCGCCAAGCATCCGGACCCGGAAGAACGCCAGAAGGCCGATGACTTCGCAGCCTTCATCACTCCGGTGGTGAAAGCCTATCTGACCGACATGGGTTTCGAGTGCGCGGTGGACGCCATGCAGGTCTATGGCGGACACGGCTTCATCCACGAATGGGGCATGGAACAGTACGTGCGTGATGCGCGTATCACCATGATCTACGAAGGCGCGAACGGCGTGCAGGCGCTGGATCTGGTGGGGCGGAAACTGCCCGACGGCATGGGGCGGCTGATGCGCCGGTTCTTCCATCCGGTGGATGCCTTCATCCAGGCCAACATGACCAATCCGGAGATGAAGGATTTCGTCATGCCCATGGCGAAGGCCTTTGCGCGGCTGCAGTCGGTGACCGCCGATCTGGGACCGAAGATGATGGCCAATGCCGATGAGGCCGGTGCCGCATCGACGGATTACCTGCGCTGCGTGGCACTGGTCGCCATCGGCTTCATGTGGGCGCAGATTGCCGAGAAGGCCCAGGCCCGTCTGGCCGCAGGCGAAGGGGATGCGGCGTTCTATGAAACCAAGCTGGCAACGGCGCGGTTCTTCATGGAACGGATGCTGCCCGACGTGCACGCCCATGCCGCGAAGGCCATGTCCGGTGGTGCCACCCTGATGGCCCTGTCAGAAGACGCCTTCTGATCCGGCATTCGCCTGAACCAGCGGCACGAAATCGAGGGCCGGTCACGTGACAACACGTGGCCGGCCTTCTGTGTTTCGCCGGGTCTCGCGCCGTGGGTGGTGGCGAAGCAATGCCCCGCCCGTCATCCCGGGCAAGCGCAGCGCAGACCCGGGACCCACGCTTTGCAGCGCGTGCATTCTCCCGAAAGCGTGGACCCCGGGTCTCGCGTTCGGGGTGACAGCCATTCTGCAGACGGCGTGGCCTTCAAACGCTGAACACGTGCATCGGGTCGGCCTAAGGTTTCGGTTGCTGGCCGTAGGTGCGGAACTTTTCCAGCACGGTGGCCATCTCTGCGTCGGGCAGGATCACCGTATCGCCGATCTGGCGCGACAGGATGTACTGCTGTGCCAGCACCTCGACCTCCTGCGCCAGGGTCAGCGCCCTGGCGACACTGGGGCCGAGCGCGATGACGCCATGGTTGGCCAGCAGGCAGGCGCGCCGGTCGGTCAGCGCGGTCAGGGCCACGTCCGACAGGTCCTGGGTGCCGAAGGTCCGATAGGGTCCACAACGGATGTCCTGCCCCCCCGCCGCCGCGACCATGTAGTGAAACGCGGGGATGGCCTGTCGGCTGCAGGCCAGGGCCGTGGCATGGATCGAATGGGTGTGGCAGATGCCATGGGCGTCGGATCGCGCCTGATAGATGTCCAGATGGAACCGCCATTCGCTGGACGGCTTCAGGGCACCGGACCAGTCACCCGTCATGTCCATGAATACCATCATGCCGGTTTCGAGCTGGTCATAGGGTACGCCGGACGGGGTGATCCAGAACCCGTCGCGCGCGTCACCGGTGGCGCTGGCCCTGACGCTCAGATTGCCGGATGTACCGGGTGACAGGCGGACGGCGGCCATGGTCCGGGCGGCGGCGAGCAGATCGGCGCGCGGGTCAGTCATGTGTTTGATCCTCTGCTTTCCCCGGATCCAGGCCCGTCTTTCTCCGGATACAGGCCCGTCTTTCTCCGGATACAGGCCCGTCTTTCTCCGGATCCAGGCCCGTCTTTCTCCGGATACAGGCTTGTCAGACCGGCTTCGGTCGCCGGACAGAGACCACGCTCCGTGATCAGGCCGGTGACCAGTCGCGCGGGCGTGACGTCGAACGCCGGATTGGCCGCCCGTGCGCCGGGGGACAATACGTCAATGGCAGCGATGCGGCCATCATCCAGCCGACCCGTGATCCGTCCGACTTCATCGCCGCCCCGTTCCTCGATCGGGATCTCGCGGACTCCGTCACGCACGGTCCAGTCAATGGTGGGGCCGGGCAGGGCGACATGGAACGGAATGCCGTTGTCATGTGCCGCCAGCGCCTTCAGATAGGTGCCGATCTTGTTGCAGACGTCGCCGGTTCGCGTGGTGCGGTCCGTGCCGGTGATGCACAGGTCGACCATGCCATGCTGCATCAGGTGACCGCCTGCATTGTCCACGACGACGGTTGCCGGAACCCCGTGGGCACCCAGTTCCCAGGCGGTCAGGGATGCGCCCTGATTGCGGGGGCGGGTTTCATCGACCCAGACATGGACGTCGATCCCCGCGTCATGCGCCTTGTAGATCGGGCTGAGGGCGGTGCCCCAGTCAACCGTCGCCAGCCAGCCGGCGTTGCAGTGGGTCAGGATGTTCAGCGGCCCGCTGCCCGCAGGCCTTGCAGCGACAGCCGCCTCGATCAACGCCAGTCCGTGGTCGCCGATCGCGGAATTGATCGCGACATCTTCCTCGGCGATCTCCGCCGCCTTTGCCCAGGCGATGGCGGCCCGTGCCGCCGGGGCGTGATTGTGCAGGGCCGCCCGCATCCGCTCCAGCGCCCAGAACAGGTTGACCGCCGTGGGGCGGGTCTGGCGCAGGGTGTCGATGGCGCTGGCCAGGCCACTGTCCGACGCATCCTCGCGCATCGCCAGGGCCATGCCGTAGGCGGCGGTGGCACCGATCAGCGGGGCACCGCGCACCAGCATGGCGCGGATCGCATGCGCGGCCTCTGCCATCGTGGTCAGGTTCACGGTCACGAATTCATGCGGCAACCGGGTCTGGTCGATGATCACCACCGTGGCGCCATCGCTGGCGACTTCGATGGGACGCCGGGAAATGCCGTCGACTTTCACTGCGGTATCCTCCAAGCCGGGAAACAGCGGCGAAGATAGCCGCTGCACCGGGTCAGACAATCTGTTTTGCCACCGAAATTGCCGGGCAGGACCGGGTTGCCCGCCATCAACTGAACGTGAGCAACATGCTATCTGCCAATCTGGTGTCGGACAGGGACACGCATACCATATTGATATTGTTGAATTTAATTTGTGGATTCAGAACGAGCTGGTTCACAGGGACACCTGCGCAGGTGCATCGATCACGAAAACTCACGCAATCGCGTGTAACCCTTTGGCCCCGAGCGGCATCATATCCCCGACAGCGGCACCGGAAAGCCAAGGGCACGGCCCGCGACAGGACACGGCGTTTCTAGGGAGTATGAAACAATGATCAAGTATCTCAAGGCAGGCATGTTCAGTGCCGCGCTGCTGACCGGCGGCCTGATGGCCAGCACCGCTTTCGCGGGTGAGCAGTACGTCGACGGCACCGGCTTTGCCGCCAGCGGCTACGATGTCGTCGCCTACCGCAGCCTGGAACAGGTGCCGGTCGGCCAGAAGCAGACAGCTGCCGTGCCGGGCAAGGCATCCATCACCGCTGACTACAACGGGGCCACCTGGGCCTTCGCCAGCGAAGCCAACCGCGATACCTTCCTCGCCGACCCGGCGAAGTATGCCCCCGGCTATGACGGGCATTGCGCCTATGGCATTTCCCAGGGCGGCAAGGTTCCGGCGAACCCGAACCTCTGGCGCATCGTCGACGGCAAGCTGTATCTGAACATCACCCGCACCGTCGTCGGCTTCTGGGAAGCCGACATTCCGGGCAATCTGCAGCAGGCCGAAGTGAAGTGGACCAGCCTGGAGCAGAAGAATTCTCCGGACAGCCCGGTGCCACAGTTTGACCCCAGCCAGGCACCGGTGAACTGAACCGCCCTGCCTGAACCCCCGGTTTCCCTCGCTTTGCCGCGGTGGAACAGGGATCAGGGCCACCCGGTTGCGTGATCACATTCGCGCCAGATTTCGTGAAGGCGATTGGCCATTGCGAAGGTGTCGATACAGTATGACGCAGCGGGTTGCAGGGATCCCGTCATTTGAACCAAGTTGATCAGTACCTGAAGGAGATCACCATGAAGACCACATCACTCAAGAGCCTTTCCGTTGCCGCTGCCCTGATGGGTGCCGTTGGCATGGCCGCCGCGCTGGCCCCGGTCGAAGCGACCGCCGCCGACAAGGTGAAGTGCTATGGCATTTCCAAGGCTGGCCAGAATGACTGCGCCAACAAGGCTGGTACGCATTCCTGCGCCGGTCAGTCCACGGTCGATTACGACGGTGGCGAATGGAAGCTGGCGACCGCCGACAAGTGTGCGGAAATGGGCGGCCAGCAGACCGCTTTTGATGGCGTCAACGATAAGCTGAAGGGCTGATCCTCGCCATTATCGGATCCGGGACGTCGGCAGTGCTGTCGACGTCCCGAAACCGAAGCGCGGACATGCCATGTCATGAAAGGGCCCTTCACCAGTTTGCCGCCGACGGCCGGTTTCGGACTGCGTCACCCGCACGTCCTTGACATCATCGACCGGCCGCCCGCGATTGACTGGGTGGAAGTCCATACAGAGAACTACATGGTGGCCGGTGGTCCCCGCCTGCGCCAGCTGGATGCGATCCGCGAAAGCTTTGCCCTCAGTTTCCATGGGGTTGGACTGTCGCTCGGGTCCGTCGATGAGCCTGATCGGGCTCACCTGAAACGCATCCGCGACCTGGTCCGGCGCTATCGGCCCGCGGCGCTGTCCGACCACATCGCCTGGGTTCGCGCACCTGCTGCGATGGATGGAAATCCGTCCGGCGGACCCAGCCTGAACGATCTCTTGCCCCTGCCATGCACGGAGGAAGCGGTGAACATTCTCGCCCGCAACATCGCCATCTTCCAGGACGCCACCGGCTGTCAGGTGATGGTGGAGAACCCGTCGATGTATGCCGCCTTCGCCGGGGCCGAACTGGACCACGCTGCCTTTGTCGCCGAGACAGTCAGCCGCGCGGGCTGCGGCCTGCTGCTGGACGTCAACAACATCCATGTCAGCGCCCACAACCTGGGCTTCGACGCTGCCGGATACCTGGCGGAGATGCCGTTCGACGCGGTGGGGGAAATTCACCTCGCCGGGCATGCGGAACGTGAGGACGCAGCGGGCACCCTGCTGATCGATGATCATGGCAGCCGGGTCCGCGATGCCGTCTGGGACCTGTATGATCAGGCGATCGGGGTCACTGGCCCCGTGCCGACCCTGGTCGAATGGGATACCGAGATCCCGGCCCTCGACGTGTTGCTGGCGGAGGTCGCCACGGCACAGGCGCGGCTGGATGCGCTGCCCGGCGCGCCGCAGGTGGCGTCATGACCGGTCTCGCCGACATTCAGGCCCGCTTCGCGGCAGGGGTGTTTCAGGGCAGTGACGCCCCCCTCGCCGATCTGGTCGATGACGGACGGCAGGCGGCCCGCTTCGCGGTCTATCGCAACAATACCCATGCCTCCATCCTGGACGTGCTGGCCGACGCCTTCCCGACACTTCAGACCTTGCTGGGTGATCGCCTGTTCACCCGTCTGGTCACCGCCTTCATCCGCAATGCCCCGTCACGGGCCAACCACCTGCTGGACTATGGCGCGGAACTGCCTGGCTTCATCGCTCTGTCCGAGCCGCTGGCTGACCGGCCCTGGCTGGTCGATGTCGCGCGCCTCGACTGGACGCGCAATGCCGCCTATGCGGCAGCAGATGCAACACCGCTCGGTCCGTCCGCCCTGCAGGGACTGACCCCGGAAGCACTGATGGACCTGCGGCTGTCGCTGATCCCGTCCGCCGTGCCGCTGGCGTCCGGCTGGCCGGTCCATGCCATCTGGATGAATGCCGCGGCCTTCGCCGATGAACAGATCCGGCCCCGTGATGAACATGTGCTGGTGGCCCGCCCCGGCATGCAGGTGGAAACCCTGCTGCTGCACCCGGCCGAGCACGCGCTGCTGGCGGCCCTGCACGGTTGCGGCAGCCTGGGCGAGGCCGCGATGGCCGCGCAGGAAGCCGACCCGTCCTTCGATCTCATGACCGCGTTTGCCGGACATCTTTCCGGCGGTCTGTTCACTGCGTCCGAACCCTGACACCGGGCTTTGCAGTCCACACCACCTGTCTCAAACAGAGGGGAGGCCCCACCATGGCCAACACCACCGACACCGCTCCCAGCAACGCCATCGCCCGTCTGGTCAGCGCCATCACCCGCCCGCTGGATGCCTTCGGCGGCCCGGCAGCCGTGCTGTTCCTGCGCATCGTCATCTTCCTGACGTTCTATCGCGCAGGCATGACCAAGATTGCGGACTGGGACAACACGCTGCTGCTGTTCGAGTATGAATACATGGTGCCGATCCTGCCGGTCGCCGTCGCGGCCTTCCTTGGCACGGTGTTCGAACTGGGCGCGTCCGTGCTGATCCTGCTGGGGCTGTTCACCCGCCTGGCGGCCGTGCCGCTGCTGGTGATGTCACTGGTGATCCAGTTTGTCCTCGGCGCCCGCGCTGCCGCTTATGACAATTTCGAGCACTATTTCTGGATGGCGATCCTCTGCTATCTGATCGCGAAGGGTGCCGGTGTACTGTCGATCGATCATTTGCTGGCGAAGCGTTTCGGCCTGAAGTGATCCCCCGTCCATAACCGACAAAAAAGGCCCCCGGGTACGTTCCCCCGGGGGCCTTTTTCGTTCAGGTTCGCCAGCAGATGCCGATCAGTTGGCACCTTCCAGCAGACGCCGCGCAATCACCTGGGCCTGGATCTCGCCGGCGCCTTCGAAGATGTTCAGGATGCGGGCATCGCAGAGGATGCGGCTGATGTCATATTCCAGCGCGAAGCCGTTGCCGCCATGGCTCTGCAGGGCATTGTCCGCATTCGCCCAGGCGACGCGGGCGCCCAGCAGCTTGGCCATTCCGGCCTCCAGATCGCAGCGGCGACCCTCGTCCTTGGTGCGGGCGGAGAAATAGGTCAGCTGGCGGGCGATCATGGTCTCCACAGCGGCCCAGGCGACCTTGCCGTGCACACGGGGAAATTCATAGATCGGGCGACCGAACTGCACCCGGTCCTTGGCATAGCGCATGCCGGTTTCCATGGCATTCTGGGCCACGCCGATGGCGCGGGCCGCGGTCTGGATACGGGCGGACTCGAATGTGGCCATCAGCTGCTTGAAGCCGTTGCCTTCTTCCCCGCCCAGCAGATTGTCGGCGCCGACCTCGAAATTGTCGAAGCCGAGTTCATATTCGCGCATGCCGCGATACCCCAGCACCTCGATCTCGCCGCCGCTCATGCCCTCGGCGGGGAATTGGTTGCCTTCCTCGCCGCGCGGTTTCGGTGCGAAGAACATGGACAGGCCGCGATAGCCCGCCTCATCGGGGTTGGTGCGGGCCAGCACGGTCATCACGTCGGCGCGGGCCGCGTGGGTGATCCAGGTCTTGTTGCCGGTGATGCGATAGCTGTCGCCGTCCTTCACCGCGCGGGTGCGCAACGACGCCAGGTCGGACCCGGTGTTGGGTTCGGTGAAGACTGCCGTCGGCAGGATCTCGCCGGAACAGATGCCGGGCAGCCAGCGCTGCTTCTGTTCCTCGGTTCCGCCGGTCAGTAGCAGTTCCGCCGCAATCTCCGAGCGGGTGCCGAGGGAGCCGACACCGATGTAGCCGCGCGAAAGTTCTTCCGACACCACACACATGGCCATCTTGCCCATGGCATGTCCGCCGTATTCTTCCGGCACGGTCAGGCCGAAGACGCCCAGCTCACCCATTTCCTTCACGACTTCCATGGGGATCAGTTCGTTGTCCAGATGCCACTTGTGGGCATGCGGTGCGACCTTGTCGTCGGCGAACTTGCGGAACTGGTCACGCACCATGCCATAGGTCTCGTCCAGCCCCGGATCACCGAAGTTGCCGGTTTCCAGTGCATTGTCGAGCAGGGTGGCGATGCGGGCACGGACAGCAGCGGTATTGCCGTTGAAGATCAGGCGGCGCACTTCCGGCGTGCCGAGGCGCTGCACCTGGGTCATGTCGATGTTCAGGTCCTGCGGCCGGACGACCTCCCCCTGGTTCATCGGGATGCCGTTGCCAAGCTGGGCCAGATATTCGCCGAAACCGGCCTGCAGCATCAGCTGTTCCAGCTCGCCGAGCTTGCCGTCCGCATTCAGGCGGTTGGCCCAGTTCAGCAGCTCCCGCAGGCTCTCGACATAGGTCGCAACCCAGGCGAGACCGTGGCTGGCGTACTGATTGACTTCCAGCAGCTTCGTGTCGATCCGCCCTTCGTCGTTGCGGACCATCGTGGCGACGGAATTGATCGCGACCTGCTTGTAGCGGTCGGCAGCGTCCAGCGCGCCCTGACACAGGCGCAGCAGATCGGACAGGACAGGGGATTCGTCAGTGGCACTCAGAACAGGTGCGGAATCGGGCATGGTAGCCTCCCGGAAAGAATAAACTCGATTGGTGGCTGCCTTATAGGACAGCGCCACCGGCGATGAAACCGCCAGAAGCGCAGATCACTCAGTACTGACCACCACGCATGGATCACACGGGACCCATCAACATATACCGCACCGACGCCCATCTGGATGGTGCGCCGGTGCGGATTCCGTTCGATTCAGTCTGGTGCGCCGTCTCAGCCGTTGCCGGCCTCGATCGCGTCTTCGATGGTGCGCAGGCCGGGCAGGCGCGATGACACCAGCACGGCCATGTTGCCGGGCTTGTGCTCATTGGCCTGCATCTTCATGTGCGCGCGGGGAATGTCGTCCCACGAGAAGACTTCCGACATGCAGGGGTCGACGCGACGTTCGATCACCATCTGGTTGGCCTGGCTGGCCTGCTTCAGATTGGCGAAATGGCTGCCCTGAATGCGCTTCTGGCGCATCCAGACAAAGCGCGCGTCCATGGTCAGGTTATAGCCGGTGGTGCCGGCACAGAACACGACCATGCCGCCACGCTTCACAACGATGCAGGACACGGGGAAGGTCGACTCACCGGGGTGTTCAAAGACGAAATCGACGTCGTTGCCCTTGCCCGTGATCTCCCAGATCGCCTTGCCGAACTTCCGCATTTCCTTTGTCCAGGCGTTGTATTCGTCGGAGTTCACGGTCGGCATCTGACCCCAGCAATTGAAGTCCTTGCGGTTCAGTACCGCCTTGGCCCCCAGCGACATGACGAATTCGCGCTTGGTCTCGTCGGAAATGACGCCGATGGCATTGGCCCCTGCTGCGGCACACAGCTGCACGGCCATGGAACCGATGCCGCCGGAGGCACCCCAGATCAGCACGTTGTCGCCGGGACGCAGGATGTGCGGGCGATGGCCGAACAGCATGCGGTACGACGTGGCCAGCGTCAGCGTGTAACAGGCGCTCTCTTCCCAGGTCAGGTGGCGCGGGCGCGGCATCAGCTGGCGGTCCTGCACGCGCGCGAACTGGGCGAAGGACCCGTCCGGCGTCTCGTAGCCCCAGATCCGCTGCGAGGTGGAGAACATCGGGTCGCCGCCGTTGCATTCCTCGTCATCGCCGTCGTCCTGATTGCAATGCACCACGACCTCGTCACCGATCTTCCAGCGCTTGACGCGGGACCCGACGGCATAGACCACGCCCGAGGCATCGGAACCGGCAATGTGATAGGGCTGCTTGTGGCTGTCGAAGGGGGAAATCGGGGTGCCGAGGGAAGCCCAGACGCCGTTGTAGTTGACGCCCGCTGCCATCACCAGGATCAGCACGTCATGGCTGTCCAGTTCCGGGGTCTCCACGACTTCGCACTGCATCGCGGTGTCGGGGTTGCCATGCCGCTCACGACGGATGGCCCAGGCGTACATCTTCTTCGGCACATGACCCAGCGGCGGAATCTCGCCGACTTCATAGAGGTCACGACGGTCGCCTTCGGCGGGGTCGATCGGGCTGTTTTCGACGGGCTGGATCTCGGCCATGCTCATTACTCCATTAAGTGCGGCACTGCGCCAGATGACTCGTCTCCGCCGGCTGGTCAATGCGCTGGACCACCTGCCGGCAACGGGTTTATGTTGCAGGGCCGCAAAACGCGTTTTGCAGCGCGGCAACTGATATGATATTTCCACGGTCGCACGCAAGACATAATTTTCGTGCGCAAACGAACAATGTGACGGAATAATGTGATGAATAAGGGCGACAGCATGACGCGAACGGAAACCTCTGGGACGGCACCGGCTGCCGCAACCCGCGACAAGCCCTGGCTGATCCGCACCTATTCCGGCCACAGCTCGGCCACGGCATCGAACGAACTCTATCGCACCAACCTGTCGCGCGGGCAGACCGGCCTTTCCGTGGCCTTCGACCTGCCGACCCAGACCGGCCATGACAGCGACGACGCGCTGGCCAAGGGTGAAGTGGGCAAGGTGGGCGTGCCGATTTCCCACATCGGCGACATGCGGGCGCTGTTCGACCAGATCCCGCTGGAGCAGATGAACACCTCCATGACCATCAATGCCACCGCGCCCTGGCTGCTGGCGCTCTATGTCGCCACCGCCGAGGAGCAAGGTGCCGACCGCACGAAGCTGATGGGCACGGTGCAGAACGACATCGTGAAGGAATATCTCTCGCGCGGGACCTATATCTTTCCGCCCGCGCCGAGCCTGAAACTGATTTCCGACGTCATCGGCTTCACGGTGACGGAAATGCCGAAGTGGAACCCGACCAACATATGTTCCTACCACCTGCAGGAAGCCGGTGCGACGCCGCAGCAGGAACTGGCCTTCGCGCTGGCCACGGCCATCGCCGTGCTGGACACGGTGCGCGACCGGGGCGAGGTGCCGTCGGAGATGTTCAGCGCCGTCGCCGGGCGCATCAGCTTCTTCGTCAATGCCGGCATCCGCTTCATCGAGGAAATGTGCAAGATGCGCGCGTTCGTCGACCTGTGGGACGAACTGCTGGCCGACCGCTACCGCGTGGAGGAGGAAAAGTTCCGCCGCTTCCGCTATGGCGTGCAGGTCAACAGCCTCGGCCTGACCGAGCCACAGCCGGAAAACAACGTCTACCGCATCCTAATCGAGATGCTGGCCGTGGTGCTGTCGAAGAACGCCCGCGCCCGCGCCGTGCAGCTGCCCGCGTGGAACGAAGCCCTGGGCCTGCCGCGCCCATGGGACCAGCAGTGGAGCCTGCGTCTGCAGCAGATCGTGGCCTATGAGACCGATCTGCTGGAATATGGCGACATCTTCGACGGCTCCCCGGTGATCGAGGCCAAGGTGCAGGCGCTGAAGGATTCCGCGCGCGCCGAACTGGCCACCATCGAAAAGCTGGGCGGCGCGCTGGCCGCCGTGGAGAGCGGTTACATGAAGGAAGCGCTGGTGGAGAGCAATGCCCGCCGCGTGCAGGCCATCATGAAGGGCGACATTCCGGTCATCGGCGTCAACCGCTTCACCGAAAGCGCGCCGTCACCGCTGGCCGATTCCGCCGATGCCATCATGACGGTGGATGCGGCGGCGGAGACCGACCAGATCGCCGCCCTGCAGGCCTGGCGCGAAGGCCGCGACAGTGCGGCGGTGGCGCAGGCGCTGGCCGACCTCGACCAGGCCGCACGCGAAGACCGCAACATCATGGAAGCTTCCATCGCCGCCGCCAGGGCCGGGGTCACCACGGGTGAATGGGCCAATACGCTGCGCCGGATCTATGGCGAGTATCGCGCGCCGACCGGCGTTGGCGGGGCCGTCGGTGTCGCTGCCGCCAGCCTGGTGGACGTGCGCAAGCGGGTCGAGGAAGTCTCCGCCCGCCTGGGGCGCCGGATCAAGATCCTGGTCGGCAAGCCCGGCCTCGACGGCCATTCCAACGGTGCCGAACAGATCGCCGTCGCCGCCCGCGATGCCGGGATGGAAGTGGTCTATGAAGGCATTCGCCTGACACCGCAGCAGATCGTCGATGCGGCGCTGGAGGAAGCGGTCCACCTGGTTGGCCTGTCGATCCTGTCCGGCAGCCACGCCGCCCTCGCCCGCGACGTCATGGTCGGCCTGCGCGCCGAAGGCCTGGGCGACATCCCCGTGGTCGTCGGCGGCATCATCCCCGAAGCCGACGCCACCAGCCTGAAGGCCGCCGGCATAGCCGGCATCTACACCCCGAAGGACTTCGACCTGTCCGCCATCATGGCCGACATCGTGGAAATCGTGGACGCAAGGACGGCGGCGTAGTCCTGCCCTTGCTTCCCCTTCCCCCTCGACGGGGCAAGGCCGGGATGGGGGTGAGCGGCGGAGCCGAGTTTGCCGCGGTGTTCTACCCCTCCCAGGGCAGTCCCCCGCCATTCAGTGCGGCGCGGATCGCGTCGCCGTGTTCATCCGGGCCGGGGGCGCGGCGGGGCCGGGCCTTTTCCTGGCCCGAGACCCAGATCGGGGTGTCAATCTGCTGTGACAGCAGGGCACCGTCTGCCGTGTCGGTGATGACGCCGATGGCGCGGGCCTGGCTGTCGTCGGCGGCTTCTTCCGGGGTCAGGACGGGACCGACGGCGAGGCGGGTTTCCCCCAGCCGGACGCGCCATTCGGCCCAGTCGCGCTGCAGGAACGCGGCGTCGAAGATCCGCGTCAGGGCGGCGGCATTCTGCGACCGGGCTTCCACCGTGGCGAAGCGCGGGTCGTCCAGCAGGTCGGGGCGTTCGATCACCTGCACCAGACGGGTGAAGTCCCGCTGCGGATCCAGCGCGGAGACGATGAACCAGCGCCCGTCGCGGGTTTCGTAATAATTGACCATCGCCGTCCAGGGGTCGTTGCGCGGGCGACGGTTCTGCAACGGGGCACCGGCCAGTACCGCCGTGGCCAGCACCGCATTGGACCAGAGACCGTTGGCGATCAGGGACGTATGCACCTCCCGCCCGCGCCCGGTCATGGTGCGTTCGTACAGGCCCAGCATCACCGCCCCGAACAGCGCAATGCCCGTCGGATGATCGCCCTGTCCCGCGACCGAAAGGGCGGGCGGCCCGGCCATGTCCGGGCGGACCAGATGCATCAGCCCCGACCGCGCCCAATAGGTTGTCATGTCGAAGCCGGAGCCGTCGGCTTCCGGCCCCACCTCCCCCTTCGCGGTCAGGGAGGCATAGATCAGCCGCAGGTTGATCGGCGACAGTTCATCCCAGGTCAGGCCGAACTTGCGGCGCACCGGCAGCGGATGGTTGGTGATGAAGACGTCGGCGGAGGCGACCAGTGCCCGCATCCGCGCCCGGTCGGCGTCCTGCCCCAGATCCATGATGATGCCGCGCTTGCTGTGGTTGTCGAGCTGCCAGGCATAGTCGGTGTCGCCCTTCGGGAAGCCCGGCGTGTCGTTCAGTCGGCGGAACCCGTCACCCCCCGGTGGCTCCACCTTGATCACGTCGGCGCCGAAGTCCGCCATCACCGTCGCGGCGGTCGGTCCGGCAATCCAGGTCGCCGCATCGATCACCCGGACGCCGGACAGGATCGGGCGGGGTTCTTCTTGGCGGGCCGTGGTCATCCGGCATCCCTGTCCTGCGCATCCAGCCAGGCATTGAAGGTCGGGCGACGTTTCTCCCTGAATGAATTGCCGCCTCCCTTCGCATCCGGGTGGTGGTCGACAACGGCGGTCTTGCCTGCGATGTCATCCAGCGACTGTGCCCAGGTCATCTCGGCGGCGTTGTAGACGGACCGTTTCAGCAGCCGCATGGCGACCTGCGGCCCCTCCGCCATTTCCCGCGCCAGTGCCTCGGTTTCGGATTTGAGATCGGCGGGGGCGACAGCGGCGGTGACCAACC
This sequence comes from Minwuia sp., assembly GCA_029210175.1. Classification (GTDB taxonomy): domain Bacteria; phylum Pseudomonadota; class Alphaproteobacteria; order Minwuiales; family Minwuiaceae; genus Minwuia. The sequence goes on from JARGPL010000024.1 coordinate 32,729, forward strand.
CCATTTCCGCCGCCTCCAGACCGGTGACGATGCGCTTGCGCATCAGGAAATCCATGGTCTTCGCCAGCCCCAGATGCTGTACCAGCAGGGCCTGCCCGCCCTCATCGGGCAGCAGGGCAAAGCGCAGGGTGGCGCTGCCCATCCGCGCGGTGGTCGCGGCAATGCGGAAATCACAGGCCAGCGCCAGGGAGAACCCGGTCTGGATCGCGACACCATTGATCGCGGCGATGGTGATCTTGTCGATCTGGCGCACGGTGGTGTTCAGCTGCTGGGAAATCCAGCGCAAGCCATCATAGGTGCCGATGCCGGTGTCATGGCCCGGCGGGATCAGCGGCACCTCCCCCGCCTCTTCGCGCATGTTGGTGGCATAGCCCTTCAGATCGTCCCCGGCGGAGAACGAATCCCCGCTGCCGATGAAGACAATGACCCGGACGCTGTCGTCCATCTGCGCATGGGTCAGGGCCTCGATCAGGTCCCGCTTCATGGCCGATGTCATGCCGTTCTTGCGTTCCGGCCGGTTCAGGGTCACCCACAGGATACCCGGATCACTCATTGAAAGTTCGAAGCCCTTCCAGGCACCCATGCGCATGATCATCCCTGCCCAGGAAAACAGGGGAGGGATGTTAGTCCTAACCGCTGCGATGGGAAAGCCGGTGGGCCGTCAGCCCTGTTTCAGGGCCCCGGCAACCACCGCGACCCGGTTGCCAACCAGCTCGATGGACTTCCGCTGCGCCTCATCCTGCATGGCACCTTCCGCATCGAAGGTGTCTGCATTGCAGGCCAGCGCACGTTGCTGCGGCACCACCAGAACGCCGATGTTGCCCAGGATCGACCGGACGTGCACCAGGCCACGCAACCCGCCAAGCCCGCCGCCGGAGCCGGCGACCAGACCCGCCACCTTGCCCTGGAACGCGTGCAGCGGGGGGCGGCCTTCGATCGGGCGCGACACCCAGTCAATGGTATTCTTCAGCAGCGGCGTGATGGAGCTGTTGTATTCCGGGCAGCCGATCAGCAGACCGTCCTGGGCATCGAACAGGTCTTTCAGCGCGATCACATTGTCGGGGAAACCGCTGTCCGCCTCCAGGTCGCCGTCATAGAGCGGCAGGGGATAGTCCGCCATTTCCAGCCAGGTCACGTCGGCACCCGCCGCCTCTGCCCCGCGTGCCGCGGCCCTGGCCAGGCGACGGTTGATGGAATCGCGGCGGATGCTGCCGGCGAAGGCCAGAATGCGTGCTGTCATGGTCGGACCTGTCTTTCATTTCTGTGAAGCCGGACTTGCCTGTGAAGCCGGACGTGCCCCTGAAGCCGGGGTCTCGGTCATAGTGCCAAGCCTCCCGACATAGGGCGCGGCTGTCATCCGAAAACTGCCCGGCGGCGTAAAGCGTTTGCACGGTCCGGGCTTTTCGCGGAGTCTCGCCGAAGCAATGGCACCCGACCAGCTGACCGGCACAAGAACAACATTTGGCAGGAGACGCCCCAATGATCCCCATCATCACCATGCTTTACGGTGGCCTGCTTGGCCTGTTGCTCATCGTTCTCTCGTTCCGGGTGGTCGGCTACCGACGGTCTTCCGGCGTGGGGATCGGTGACGGGGGCAATGAGGCGGCCTCGCGGCTGATCCGCGTCCAGGCCAACTTCGTCGAATATGTGCCCTTTGCGCTGATCATCATGCTGCTGCTGGAAATGAACGGCGAGAACCCGGTCGCGCTGCACATCTTCGGCGCGCTGCTGTTCCTCGCCCGCGTGGCGCACGCCAGCGGCCTGTCGCAGAACCCGGCCTATTCGCGGGGCCGGTTTGGCGGTGCGCTGGTCACATTCCTGCTGCTGATCATCGGGTCGGTCTGGCTGATCGTGCGCAGCGTGATCGGGCAGATGGGCTGAAGCAGCTTCCGGCGCTGGCTCGTGTCCAGTCCGTCGGCGGGCCCGCCGCTGAACGGCGGACCCGTCATTGCCGGTTCAGATCAGGCGGCGTCTTCCATGCCGGCTTCCCATGCGCCACGGGCGGCAAGGGCGTTCATGCGGGCGCGGTGCAGGTAGGCGGCCTGTGCGGCCGGGACATTGGCGGTCTTGCCGACCCAGGCCTTCAGCGCAGACTGCTGCAGGGCGCGGCCATAGGAAAAGCTGAGTGCCCAGGGCAGCGGGCCCATGCGGTTCATGGCATCCAGATGGGCCGTCGCCTCGACTTCTGACTGGCCACCGGACAGGAAGACAATCCCCGGCACGGCGGATGGCACACAACGCTTCAGCGTGGCGACGGTGGCTGCGGCAACGGCCTGCACGTCGGCGCGGTTGGCGGCGTCCTGACCGGAGATCACCATGTTCGGCTTCAGCAGGATGCCTTCCAGTTCCACGCGCTGGGCATAGAGTTCGTTGAAAACCGCATCCAGCGTATCCTCGGTCACCTGCTGGCAGCGGGCCAGATCGTGGCTGCCGTCCATCAGCACTTCCGGTTCCACGATCGGCACGATGCCGGCTTCCTGGGACAGCTTGGCATAACGCGCCAGGGCGTGGGCGTTGGTGTCGATGCAATAGGCGGACGGAATATCATCCGCGATGGCGATGACCGCACGCCACTTGGCGAAATCGGCACCCAGCTGGCGGTATTCGGCGAAGCGTTCACGCAGGCCGTCGAGGCCTTCGGTCACGGTCTCGCCTTCGGCCCCGGCCAGCGGCTTGGCGCCCATGTCGACCTTGATGCCCGGTGCCACGTTCTCGGCGCGGATCAGGTCGACCAGCGGCGTGCCGTCGGCTGCCTTCTGGCGCAGGGTCTCGTCATACAGGATCACACCACCGGTGTGCTGGCCGTGGCCTGCGGTCCGGAACAGCAATTCGCGGTAATCGCGGCGATGATCCTCGGTGTTCTCGACGCCGATGGAATCGAACCGCTTCTTGATGGTGCCGGTCGATTCATCGGCGGCAAGCACACCCCGGCCATTCGCCACGATGGCGCTGGCAATGGCATTCAGATCACGGTCAGACATCACTTCCTCCAAACATACTCTCGGGTCAGGGGTCTTCAGCCCTGATCGCGAACATCACGCCAGGTCGCGGGGACCCGGCCTCATTCCTGGTTCATCAGCACGGCGACGCCGGGCAGTTCCTTGCCCTCGATCCATTCAAGGAACGCACCACCTGCGGTCGATACATACGAAAAATCATCCGCGACACCGGCATGGTTCAGCGCGGCAACCGTGTCACCGCCCCCGGCGACGGATCGCAGCTTGCCCGCCCGGGTCTGTCTGGCCACGGCGCGGGCCACGGCAACCGTTGCGGCATCGAAAGGCGGGAACTCGAACGCGCCCATGGGGCCATTCCACATCAGGGTGCGGCACTCGCCGATCCGGCGAACTGCCTCTGCCGTGCTTTCCGGACCGACGTCCAGGATCATCCGGTCGGCGGCAACATCCTCGATCGCCACGGTTTCGGTGGCGACACCCTGTTCCAGCTTCGCCGCCACGACGGCGTCACTGGGCAGCAGCACCGCGCAACCGTTGGCTTCGGCCTGTTTCAGGATGCGGGCGGCGACATCCACCAGGTCCGGTTCGGCCAGCGATGCGCCGACACCCTTCCCCTGGGCCAGCAGGAACGTGTTGGCCATGGCCCCGCCGATGATCAGCAGGTCGACCTTTGCGGTCAGGTTGGTCAGCACATCCAGCTTGGTCGAGACCTTTGCCCCGCCAACCAGGGCGGCGGCGGGCCGTGCCGGATCTGCCAGGGCGGCCTGCAGTGCTTCCAGTTCGGCCTGCATGCAACGCCCGGCGGCGCTGGGCAGACGGCGCGCCAGACCTTCGGTCGAGGCATGGGCACGATGGGAACAGGAAAAGGCGTCAGCGATGAACAGGTCACCCAGCGCGGCAAGCCGGTCGGCAAAGCCCTTGTCGTTCTTTTCCTCGCCCGTGTGGAAGCGGGTGTTTTCCAGCAGCACGACATCGCCATTGTCCATGGCGGAAATCGCGGCCTCTGCCTTGGCACCGATGCAATCCTCGCCAAAGCCCACATCCTGGCCCAGCAGACGCTGTACCGCGTCGGCCACGGGCCTGAGCGACATGGCAGGCACGACCTTGCCCTTCGGGCGGTCGAAATGGGCCAGCAGGATCACCTTGGCACCGCGTTCCGACAGGTCGCGGATCGTGGGCAGCACCCGTTCGATCCGCGTCGTGTCGCCAACCACGCCATCCTGCACCGGTACGTTCAGGTCGACCCGTACCAGCACCCGCCGACCCGCGACTTCTAGATCATCGATGGTCTGGAATGCGCTCAATGCCACGTTCAGTCCCCCCGGCTCAGATCAGGGCACCCATGGCGATGGCGGTGTCGCCCATGCGGTTGGAGAAGCCCCATTCATTGTCATACCAGCTGAGGACGCGCACGAAGGTGCCGTCGATCACCTGGGTCTGGGTCAGGTCGAAGGTGGAGCTGGCCGGGCAATGGTTGAAGTCGATGGAAACGAGAGGTGCATCATTGACATCCAGCACGCCCTTCAGGCGGCCATTCGATGCCTCGATCATGGCCTGATTGATCTCCTCCGCCGTGGTCGCGCGACCGGCGGTGAAGGTCAGGTCGATCAGCGAGACATTGTTGGTCGGTACCCGGACAGACGTGCCGTCAAGCTTGCCCGCCAGTTCCGGCAGCACCAGGCCCACGGCCTTCGCAGCGCCCGTGGTGGTCGGGATCAGCGATGACGCCGCGGCTCGGGCACGACGCATGTCGCTGTGCAGGGTATCGACGGTCCGCTGGTCGCCGGTATAGGCATGAATTGTCGTCATGAACCCCTGCTTGATGCCCACCAGATCATTCAGCACCTGCGCCACGGGGGCCAGGCAGTTGGTGGTGCAGGACGCGTTCGACACCACCGTGTGGTCGGCTGTCAGCTGGTCATGATTGACACCATAGACAACGGTCAGGTCGGCATTGCTGGCCGGGGCGGACACCAGAACCCGCTTGGCACCGGCGGCAAGATGGGCGGCGGCCTTGTCGCGGCTGGCGAAGATGCCGGTGCATTCGAACGCGATGTCGACGCCCATTTCCCCCCAGGGCAGCTTGGCCGGGTCACGTTCCGCTGTCACACGCACGTTGCCTGAACCGTAGTTCATGCTGTCTGCGGTGGTGGTGATCTTCGTCGGGAAACGGCCATGCACCGTGTCGTACTGCAGCAGGTGGGCATTGGCCTCGACGGAACCCAGGTCGTTGATCGCCACGATCTCGATATCGTCGCGGCCCGACTCGGCGATGGCCCGCAGCACCAGGCGTCCGATACGCCCGAACCCGTTGATTGCAACACGTACTGTCATGATCTCGTCTCCTTCAGGAAAGCTTGTCCCGCACGGCGGCGGCAATATGCGCGGCCGTTATACCAAAATGTTCATAGAGTTCCGGCGCCGGGGCCGAGGCACCGAAGCTGTCCATGCCGATCACCACACCATCGGTGCCGACATAGCGTTCCCAGCCCCAGGCTGCGGCGGCTTCCACCGCGACCTTCAGCGTGTCCTTGCCCAGCGTCGCCACGCGATAGTCGGCGGCCTGCGCATCGAACAGTTCCGTGCAGGGCATGGAGACGACACGTGTCGGCACCCCTTCGGCCTGCAGCAGCTTGCGGGCATCCAGGGCTGTCTGCACCTCGGTGCCCGTGGCGATGATCGTGACCTTCGCGTCGTCGCTGGCTTCTTCCATGACGTAGCCACCGCGGGCGGTCAGGTTGTCGTTCACGCGGGTCCGCAGCGTCGGTGTGCCCTGGCGTGACAGGGCCAGCAGCGACGGCCCATCGCGATGTTCGACAGACAGTTTCCAGGCTTCCGCCGTTTCCACCGCGTCGGCGGGGCGGAACACGCGCAGGCCGGGCATGGCGCGCAGCGACGCCAGATGCTCTACCGGCTGATGCGTCGGGCCGTCCTCGCCCAGGCCGATCGAATCATGGGTCATGACATAGATCACCTGGATGCCCATCAGGGCCGCCAGGCGAATCGACGGGCGGCAGTAATCGGTGAAGACCAGGAATGTCGCGCCGAAGGGCATGATGCCCCCGTGCAGCGCCATGCCGTTCATGATTGCGGCCATGCCGTGTTCGCGGACGCCGTAATAGACGTAGGAGCCGCCGAAATCGGCTGCCGAGACCGGCGTCATGCCCCCGGTGCGGGTCAGGTTCGACCCCGTAAGATCGGCGGAACCACCGACCATTTCCGGCAGGTGCGGCTGGATCACGGCAATGGCGTCCTGGGACGCCTTGCGGGTGGCCAGCTTCGGCTTGTCGGCAACCAGGTGATCCAGATGCGCCTTCAGCGCCTTGTCCCAGCCAGCAGGCAGCTTGCCGGCCAGCACGCGCATCAGTTCATCACGCCGCTCCCGATCCATGCCGGCAACGGTCTCTTCCCAGGCGGCGCAGCGGGCGCCGCCCCGGGCACCCACCAGACGCCAGGCGTCCAGCACGGCATCGGGGATCTCGAACGGTGCGGCAGACCAATCGAGGCGCGTGCGGGCGGCGGCAATCTCGTCCGCGCCCAGCGGTGCGCCATGGGTGGCGGCGGTGCCTTCCTTGTTGGGGGCGCCATAGCCGATGATGGTGCGGCAGGCGACCAGCGACGGGCGCGGATCATTCTTCGCGGCCTCGATGGCTTCCTCGATGGCCTTCGGATCATGTCCGTCACAGTCCAGGACGTGCCAGCCGGAGGCGGCGAAGCGGGCCAGCTGATCGTCGGATACCGACAGATCGGTCGGCCCGTCGATGGAAATGCGGTTGTCATCGAACAGCACGACCAGCTTGCCCAGCTTCAGATGCCCGGCAAAGCTCGCCGCCTCATGGCTGATGCCTTCCATCAGGCAACCGTCACCGGCGATGCAGTAGGTGTAATGGTCGATCACCTTCGGCCCGAAGCGGGCGGCCAGGATGCGCTCGGCCAGCGCGAAGCCGGCGGCGTTGGCGATGCCCTGGCCCAGCGGCCCCGTGGTGGTCTCGATACCGCTGGCATGGCCGAATTCGGGGTGACCAGCGGTCTTCGCGCCCATCTGGCGGAAATTCCGCAGCTCCCCGATCGTCATGTCGGGATAGCCGGTGAGGTGCAGCAGCGAATACAGCAGCATGGACCCGTGCCCCGCGCTCAGCACGAAGCGGTCGCGGTTGGCCCAGTCGGGGCGGCGCGGATCGAAGTGCAGGAACTTCGAGAACAGCACCGTCGCCACGTCGGCCATGCCCATGGGCATGCCCGGATGGCCGGAATTTGCCTGCTGGACAGCATCCATCGACAGGGCACGAATGGCATTGGCCATTGCGCTGTGTTCAACTTTCATGACGGGCCTCGAAGGAAACTGAAGTCTTTGGGCGGTAGTCTTCTGTAGGGATGCTCTCTCGGATCCCGGCCACGCAAGCCGGCTTGGTCTCGGACATAGGCAACTGTGCACGGGGCGCAAGGCTGACGGTGTCGTCGCGGCGTGGTGTACTGCTTTCCCGCCGCTGGCGCAAATATTGGCAGCTTCCGGCGGCCATTATCGTGGCCCGTGCCCCGGCGGCGATCCGCTATCTGCATGGCTTGCTGTCAGCTGATATTGACGCTCTGCCCAAGCTGTTTCTATAGTCACCAGTCAACGACGCGATGTAACTGCATGACGGGCAAACAGGTTTTGAGTTCCGAAACTGATCAGGGCGATGATGAGGCGACGCTGGCGCGGATCGAAGCCGCGCTGGACAGGCTTGACCATCTGACCGACCCGGAAAGCTTGCGGCGAACAGCCGCAGATTCGGGGGCGGACAGCAGCGATTCTGCGGTTCTGGCCGCAGAGAATGCAGAGATGAAGGCCCGTCTTGACGCTCTTCTGGCGCAGGAAAGCGCGCAGCAGGCCGCCCTGGGTGATGCGGCGGCGCGCGTTGACCGTGCCATTGGCACCCTCGACACCGTGCTGAAAGGCTGAATCGACCATGGCAACAGTCACTGTTTCCGTTGGCGGCCAGAGCCACACCATCGGCTGTGGTCCGGGGGAAGAGGCCCGGGTGGCCGAACTGGCCGAATATGTCGATTCCCGGGCGGTGGAACTCGCGGCGGGTGCTGCGCAACCAACCTATAACCGCCTGCTGCTGATGACCGCCTTGATGATCGCCGACGATCTCGCCACAGCGCTGGACGATGTGGAACGGGCCAGGGAATCGGCGGCCGCGGACACGACCGATGCCTCAGCGGCGCCTGCCACCGCAGCCAGCGCCGATCCGGTGCGGATGCGCGCAATCGCCGAACGGCTGGAAGCCTACGCCGACAGGCTTGAACAGGCTTGAACAGGCTTGAACAGGCCTGAGTGGCGGGTTCGCCCCTGCGGCGGTTCATTGCAGACCCCCCATTTCAATCCGACCCGTCAGGCGCTATATACCCCGTTCGGGCGGGTTCTGTAGGGTACGTCAGGCACGCATAGCCCCTGGGCCAATATCGCTCTCTCGGGAGCTGTCCCTCGCTGGAACCGTGGTTCCAATGACACGGCACCCACCTGGTAACCCAGGTCCAAGAGGCGCTTTCAAGCCGACGGCCTGAATGGTCCCGCCCGAGCTTCTGCCTTCCTCGCCGCCTGCTCAGTCGCTGGCGTCTTCGCGGGCGATGGCGCGCCAGCCGATGTCGCGGCGGCAGAAACCTTCCGGCCATTCCAGGCGATCGACGGCGTCATAGGCGCGGCCCTGCGCTTCCCGCACGGTCTTGCCCAGGGCGGTGATGCCCAGCACGCGGCCACCGTTGGCGCGGACAGTCATGCCGTCTTCGCGGGTGCCGGCGTGGAAGATCGTGACACCGTCCACCAGCCCGGCGTCGAACAGGCCGCCGATGGCACTGCCCTTCTGCACCGCGCCGGGATAGCCGTCCGCCGCCATCACCACCGTCAGCGCGGCATCGCTGTCCCAGCGCAGGTCGAAACGGTCCAGCACTCCGTCCATGGTGGCGATCAGGGCGGCCATCAGGTCGGATTTCAGCCGCACCATCAGGGCCTGGCATTCCGGGTCGCCGAAGCGGATGTTGTATTCGATCAGTTGTGGCCCGGTTTCGGTGATCATCAGTCCGGCGAACAGCACGCCGCGAAACGGACAGCCATCCGCCGCCATCCCGGCGATGGTGGGGCGAATGATCTCGTCCATGGTGCGCGCGATCATGGCGTCGGTCATCACCGGCGCAGGGGAATAGGCCCCCATGCCGCCGGTGTTCGGCCCGGTATCGCCTTCGCCGACGGCCTTGTGATCCTGCGCGGTGGCCAGCGGCAGGGCGTTCACACCGTCGGTCAGGACGAAGAAGCTGGCTTCCTCTCCCTCCAGGAATTCCTCCACCACCACTTCGGCACCGGCTGCGCCGAAACGGCCGCCGAAGGCATCGTCGATGGCGGCAATCGCCTGCGCTTCCGTCATGGCGACGGTGACACCCTTGCCCGCGGCCAGCCCGTCGGCCTTCACCACGATGGGCGCACCCTTCTCGGCGACGTAGGCGCGGGCGGCTGCGGCATCCGTGAAGCGGCCATAGGCTCCGGTCGGAATGTTGTGGCGGGCGCAAAGGTCCTTGGTGAAGCCCTTCGACCCCTCCAGCCGGGCCGCAGCGGCGTCCGGACCGAAGGCGCGAATGCCGGCCGCCTGCAGATCATCGACCAGCCCGGCGACCAGCGGTGCCTCCGGCCCCACCACCACCAGATCGATCTTTCGGTCCTGACAGAAGTCGATGATGGCGGCATGGTCGGCAATGTCCATGTCGATGCATTGCGCTTCCTCGGAAATGCCGCCATTGCCCGGCGTGCAGTAGAGGTTGCCCAGCAGCGGTGACGCCGCAAGTTTCCAGCACAGCGCGTGTTCCCGCCCGCCGGACCCGATCACCAGAACGTCCATGCCCATAACCGCCCCCAACAGCCAACCGATCAACCGAATTGTGCCCTGTCTCTTACGTCGCCGGGCGCGGGGGGACAAGCGGGCCGATGATGCATCCGGCACCTGACCGGTCTGACCGGCATGTCTGCGACCTGGCCCGGCTCTGTCGCTTGATTGACGGCAGCCTGCCCGCTTGCGAATGTAGCCGCGCAACCTACAGGCTGGATTTCATGATTTTCTTTCGCTTGCTCGGCTACCTGCTGCTCTTCCTGGCGATTGCCGCGCTGGGGGCGGAGATATTGACGTCCGTGCAGGCGGGGGAATGGATTGTCCTGACCGCTGGCGACGTCTGGGCCGAGATCGATCGCGAGAGCATCGGGCTGGTGCAGGTGGGGCTGGAACGCTACGTCCACCCGTTCCTGTTCGATCCGCTGTTGCTGACCGTGCTGCTGTGGCCTGCCTGGGCGGTCGCCGGGGTGCCCGCACTGCTGATTCTGGTGCTCGCCCGCCGCCGTCGCCAGCGCCGGATGTTCACCTGAAGCGGTCCATCAGATGATGGAATCCCGTGTGCCTGCTTCACACCCGCTCAGCCCGGCAGCCAGCCTTCGAAGATGATGTTCGTCGCGTGGTGTGCCGCCACCTGCTGTTCGCGCGGGCTGCGGACGGTCCAGGTCAGCACGGGCAGGTCGCCCGCGATGCGCGGCGCCACGGGCAGGCTCTTCACGTGCCAGGCGAGGAAATCCGGGCGGGCGATCTCCAGGAACGCTGGACTGAAACGCGGCTCCACGGTCTTGTGGCCAATGCCGCGGCGCTGATAGGCGATCAGTCCGCGGGTGATGTCGGGGGCATGATCGGCGAACCAGCCGACCAGCGCGGGGTCGAAGCTCTGCACCGCCACCGGCCCTGCATGCCCGGCGAGCACCTGCGCCACGGCGGGGGCCAGCGCGAGGCTGCCGTCGGTTGCCATCTTCAGTTCGATCAGCAGCGGCAGGTCCGGGAACATCTGCAGGGCCTGGCTCAGGGTGGGAATGCGCTGATCCCCGCCCGGCAGGCGCAGCCGCGCCAGGTCGCGGGCGCGCCGGTCGGACAGCCGCCCCGGCACACCGGTCAGGCGACGGAGGTCGCGGTCATGAAACACCATGACCACCCCGTCGGCGGACAGCTGCACGTCGACCTCCGCACCGAAGCCCTCGGCCTCCGCCGCTGCCAGCGCGCCCAGACTGTTCTCCGGGCAGGCACCGCCCGGCACGTGCAGCCCGCGATGCGCCAGCGGCAGTGTCGTCAGCCAGTCCTCAGCGTGCATCGCGGGTCAGGCTCAGTCGATTTCGACGACGGCATCGATCTCGACCGCGACGCCCATCGGCAGGACGTTGCTGCCCACGGCAAAGCGGGCATGCCGGCCGGCATCACCGAAGATCTCCACCAGAAGATCCGACGCGCCATTGGCGACGATGGGCTGCTTGTTGAAGTCCGGGGTGGAATTGATGAAGACGCCGATCTTGGCGATGCGCTTCACCCGATCCAGATCACCACCGCAGGCGGCGCGGACCTGGGACAGGATGTTCAGGGCGCAGGTGCGGGCGGCGGCCTGGCCGGTCTCGATGTCGGTGTCCTCGCCCAGGCGGCCAATGTACTTCAGCTCGCCATTCCAGAACGGCACCTGGCCGGACACGAACACCAGATTGCCGGTGACCGTATAGGGTACGTAATTCGCCGCCGGGGTCGATGCCACGGGCAATTCGATCCCCAGTTCCTTCAGCCGTGCGTCGATCCTGCCTGCCATGATCGTCTCTCCCGTTGAATGGTGCCGGTCTATCTGTTGGCCGGTCTATCTGTTGGCCGGATCTGCCTATTGGTCAGATCCGGTCGCTGAGCTCCAGTCCGGTTTATCGCCGATCGCACGGCGGGCGGCAATGCGGGTCGTGACCTGCGGGGGCAGGAATGGTACGACGGGTGCCGGTCTGGAACACAGACACATGACAGGGAACATCAATGTACAGGGGGCTTCGGGCATGACGTTGTTGCGGAATCTGGCGGTCGGTCTCTCGGCTGCGGTGGCCATGGTTGCAGTGGCCATGGTTGCAGCGGTCGGCACGGCCAAGGCGGAAGAGAAGCTGAAGATCGGTTTCGTCTACTGCTGTCCGGTTGGCGATCTGGGCTGGAGCTATGAACACGACAAGGGCCGCAAGGCCGTGGAAGCGGCTTTTGGCGACAAGGTCGAAACCAGCTTCGTCGAAAGCGTGTCCGACGGTCCCGATGCGGAACGGGTCATCCGGCAGCTGGCGCAGGCCGGCAACCACATGGTCTTCACCACGTCGTTCGGTTTCATGAACCCGACGGTCAAGGTCGCGAAGACCTTCCCCAAGGTGAAGTTCGAACATGCCACCGGCTTCAAGCGGGCAATGAATGTCGCCAACTATTCGTCGCGGTTCTATGAGGGGCGGCACATCCTGGGCCTGATCGCCGGTCGCATGACGACGTCGAACACGGTCGGCTATGTGGCGTCGTTCCCGATCCCCGAGGTCGTGCGCGGCATCAATGCGGCCTTCCTGGCGGCGCGCAGCGTCAACCCGGACGTCCGCTTCAAGGTGATCTGGGTCAACAGCTGGTTCGACCCGGGCAAGGAAGCCGATGCGGCCCGCGCCCTGATCGATCAGGGTGCCGACATCCTGATGCAGCACACCGATTCCCCGGCGGCGATGAAGATTGCCGAGGATGCGGGCATCCGCGCCTTCGGCCAGGCATCCGACATGTCCCGTTTCGGCCCCACGGCGCAGATGACGGCGATCATCGATGACTGGGCACCCTATTACGTGATGCGTGTGAAGGCGGCGCTGGAAGGCACGTGGGAATCCGCCGACACCTGGGGCGGCTTCGACACCGGCATGGTGGCGCTGGCCCCCTACAACGCCAACCTGCCCGCCGATGTGGTGGCGGAAGCGGAGGCCGCGCGCAAGGCCATCGCCGCCGGAACGCTGCACCCCTTCACCGGCCCGATCAACAAGCAGGACGGCTCTGCCTGGCTGAAGGCCGGCGAAACCGCGCCCGACGGCGACCTGCTGGGCATGAACTTCTACGTCGAAGGCGTCGAAGGCAGCGTGCCCCAGTAAGCGGGAACGCCGACGCCTCTCGAAACGATGAAAGCCCGCGTCCCTGCATGATCAGGGTGCGGGCTTTTTCGTTGGCGGGTGGACGTGGCCGGATCAACCCACCTCCAGTACCATCTTGCCGATGACGCCGCGGCTGGAAATGACGTCCAGGGCGGCGACGGCGTCGGACAGGGGCATGGTCTGGTGGACGGTGGGGCGCAGCGTGCCCTCTTCGGCCATGGCCAGCATGCCATCGATCATGCGGCGGGCGGCGGCGGGGTCGCGGCGGGCGTATTCGCCGGCGCGGACACCGATCAGGGAACAGCTTTTCAGCAGGGCATAGTTGGCAGGCACATCGGGGATGGTGCCGGACGCGAAGCCGATGACCAGAAACCGCCCGCCCCAGGCAATGCAGCGCAAAGACTGGAACAGCACGTCACCGCCGACAGGGTCGTAGATCACATCGGCGCCCTGGCCGCCGGTGATTTCCAGCACACGGTCGCGGAAGGTCTCGGTCCGGTGATCGATCACGTGTGCGGCGCCCTTGGCCCGCACCGCGTCCGCCTTGGCGTCGCTGCCGACCACGGCGATCACCTTCGCCCCCAGTGCGACACCCAGTTCGACGGCGGCCAGGCCGACACCGCCGGCGGCCCCGTGCACCAGCAGCGTCTCCCCCGCCAGCAGGTGGCCCCGTTCCACCAGCGAGACCCAGGCGGTGCAATAGGCCGACCAGAAGGCCGCGCCCTCCGCATAGCTCCATGGATCCGGCAGGTGCACGGCCCAGGCGGCGGGCAGGGTCTTTTCCTCTGCGAACATGCCGCCCTTGGAATGGATGATGACCCGGTCGCCGACGGCGAACCCGGTCACGTCGCTGCCGATTTCCAGCACCTGACCCGCAGCTTCCATGCCTGGAATGAAGGGCAGCGGCGGCTTGTGCTGATACCTGCCTGCTATCATCAGGATGTCGGGAAAGTTCAGCCCCACGCCCCGGATCGCGACACGGATGTCGTCCGGCCCCGGGGGCACTGATGGCCATTCTTCCGCCTGCATGATGTCCGGTGTGCCCAGTTCGTTGACAACCAGTGCCTTCATGACAATTTCCCTCCCCAGGGTATCCGTTGCGTGGTGGCGCAATATGCCACGGATCAGTGACGGTCAGTTGATTGGCCTTGCGCCCCGTTGCGCGTAAACAGGAACGCAGCAGCGGGTCCGCTGATCCCGGATCCGACGGACACGATACTAGCAGGTTGGGAAGCACGCGAGACATGGCAGCAGAAATCAACTTTGCCTGGGCGCTCCTGGGCGGTTTCGTCTCCTTCCTCAGCCCCTGTGTGCTGCCGCTGGTGCCCGCGTACCTGAGCTACATGGCCGGCACCAACTTCGACGAGATGAAGGAGAAGGCGGGCAAGGACCCGGCCCTGACCCGCCGCGTGGTCCTGATGGCCGTGTTCTTCATCCTGGGGTTCTCCACCGTATTCGTGGCGCTGGGGGCATCGGCCAGTGCCATCAACGAACTGATCCGGCCCTGGATGGATGTGCTGGCCAAGGTGGCGGGCGGTGTCATTGTCCTCTTCGGCCTGCACATGATCGGCCTGTTGCGGATCGGCGTGTTCTATCGTGAAGCGCGCTTCGCCGCCGGGACCAGGAACCTGAAGGCCCCGGGGGCCTATCTGCTCGGCATGGCCTTCGGTTTTGGCTGGACCCCGTGCATCGGCCCGATCCTGGCCACCATCCTGGCGCTGGCCGCCAGCGAGCAGAACGTGGCGACGGGCGCGGCCCTGCTGGCGGTCTATGCGCTGGGGCTGGGCATTCCGTTCCTGCTGGCGGCGCTGGCGGTGCGGGCGTTCCTGGGCTTTCTCGTCAGGTTCCGCCGTCACCTGCGCAAGGTGGAGATCGGCACGGGTGTTCTGCTGATCGTGACCGGCATCCTGATCTTCACCAATGATCTGCAGATCCTGGCAATCTGGCTGCTGGACCTGTTCCCCGGCCTGGCGACGATTGGCTGACCGCGGCGGTGCGGGACGCTATGCTTGACCGCGTCACCGGTGGCGGCAGTCGTCACCGTGTGGTTCAAGCCGCTATCCCATGCCTGCCATTGCTTCAACGCACAAAGGTTCCCGCCCATGTCGACCCCCCTTGATGGTCCCCGTCATCCCCAGGCCCGGGGCGACAGCCCGAAGCAACTGATTGTCCTGCTGCATGGCTATGGTGCCGATGGTCAGGACCTGATCGGCCTTGCCCCCTATCTGGCCCGCAGCCTGCCTGACGCGGCGTTCGTCGCCCCGGATGCGCCGGAAGCCTGCGAGATGTCGCCGGCCGGGCGGCAGTGGTTCGGCATCAATCTGGATGACCCGGCGCGGGCCAGCGGTGACCCCGAAAAGATGGTGCAGCGCTATGGCGCGATGGGCAGCCGCGCCGATGCCGTGGCGCCCCTGCTGCATGATTTTCTGGATGCGGAGCGGGATCGCCACAGGCTGCAGGACCGCGACATCGCGCTGATCGGATTCAGTCAGGGCACGATGCTTTCCCTGCATGTGGGTCTGCGTCGCGCCCGGCCGCTTGCCGGTATCGTCGGCTTTTCGGGCGCCCTGCTGGGGGGGGAGACGCTGGCGGCGGAGATCACCTCGCCCGCGCCGGTGCAACTGATTCACGGCGACCGCGATGAAATGGTGCCTGCGCTGGCGATGTTCCACGCCGCAGGTGCCCTTGGCCGCGCCGGGCTGCCGGTGGGGTTTCATGTCAGCAATGGCACCGGCCATGGCATTGCCCAGGACGGCATAGAGGTCGCGGCCGGTTTCCTGACCCAGGTCCTGTCTGGCAGGTTCACTGCTGGCGGCGGCATTTCCAGCCCGCTGCCCGACCCCGGCTGACAGCCGCCAGCACGACCCGCGCGGTGCGCCGCCCGCAAACGAAAATGCCCCGGCGAAGACGCCGGGGCAATCCGTTGAAACAGACTGTCGATCAGCCCGTCAGAGCAGTTCGAGATTGCCTGCCGCGCTCTTCCCGCGATCAGGAATGATATCGAAGCTGATCTTCTGGCCATCGTTCAGGCCACGCAGGCCTGCTTTCTCTACCGCGGTGACGTGGACAAAGACATCCTTGCCGCCGTCATCGGGCTGAATGAAGCCGTAACCCTTGGTCGTGTTGAACCACTTTACCGTACCGGTCGCCATAAAAGATTCTCCCTGGCGCAACTAGCTCGGGGCAGCCGCAAGATCAGCCCATGCATGGCGACCGAGTGCCTCGACCGATCGTCCCGCTGACAATCCCGTGAAGCACGGAAGATCATCCGAACGTGGACAGGGCCGCAGGCGCTTGCGGCGCGAGCCTGTCCAGTGTCGCAAAAACGACAACCGGAGCAACCACGCGTCGGTCGCAACCTGCAATCTATCACAGAGAGGGTTTTTCGTCGAACGCTTTTGCGGTGCCCCCCCATTGCGCCACCCCCGTGCCAGTCAATCAGCCCTGCGCGGGTGTCTCGGTGCGGGCAAGCAGCCATTGCCGAAGCGCCGTGAGGAAACCGGGCATGGACTTGTAGTGGCGCATTGCCTCCGGCATTTCCCGAATCGATGCCAGCAGATCGCTTGCCTGCGACACCGTCCTGACCTGATCCGACAGGGTTGCCTGATGGATGCGGACGGTGAAGACAGCGGTGGCGGTTTCGGGCAGCAGGCTCAGCGTCTGGCGCTCCACCCGGAACCAGAGCCGGTCGCCGATGGTGTCTGCGGTGAGCGTCCTTCCGGCATCACCAGCCCCATGGCCGCCGGGTTGATGCAGCGCCGGGTCGTCCAGCAGGGACCAGTTGGCGCGCCAGAGCAGACGGCCGGGAACCAGCCTGTCGAAAAGCCGGTCCATCGGTCGCGCCAGATGAGTGTCATAGCCGGGTACGGGGGCGTGGATGGCGGCCAGCGGTCGGCCCATCTTCTCTGCCAGCGACCAGCGCGTCGGAAAGGCAAGCAGTCCGGCCACCAGGTGAAAGGCACCGTCGCGCCGCTGCAGCAACAGGACGTCTTCCTGTATCAGGGATGCTGCGGCTCGCAGCGGGCTTGCGGGATCGGGCACCACATCGACGCCGGTCGGCCGCACATGCAGCCTTTCGGGTGTACCGGTGAACCTGTCCCCGTGATGGGCCAGCAGGTGCCGCCCCAGATGGTCGATGAATTCCTGCTGCGCCGGTTCGCTGCCCGGCAGCATGCGGAAGACCGCGTCCGGGGCGCTGTCCAGCAGCCGCCGCTTCTCGGCCAGATCGCTGGCAAGGGCGGCATCGATCTCGATCCAGTCCGATTCCGGGAGGACCTTCAGCCCCAGTGTCAGGCGGAACCGTCCGCCCTCCGGCGGGAAATAGGGAACGTCAGGCCGGGCGGTTGCCGTCATTTTCCCCGGCTCCGCCAGACTGACCAACCGCTCCGCCAGACTGGCCAGCGGCTGCGTCGGCCTCGGCCTCGTCTTCCAGCCCCCGGATGCTGCCGTACTTCTTCACCACGGACAGCTGTGCCAGGGCGAAGATGAAGGTGATCGGCATGATGCCGAAGACCTTGAAGTTGACCCAGGTGTCGGTGTCGAAGTTGCGCCAGATGAGTTCGTTGGTGAGCGCCAGAAAGATGAAGAACATCGACCAGCGGATGGTCAGCACGCGCCAGCCGGCGTCCTGCAGGCTGAAGGCGGCCCCGAAGACAAAGCGCAGGAACAGCTTCCCGAAATACAGCCCGCCGAGCAGGATCGCCGCGAACAGCAGGTTGGTGATCGTCGGCTTGATCTTGATGAACAGATCGTCCTGCAGGTAGAGCGTCAGGCCGCCCATCACCAGCACGAAGACCCCGGTCACCAGCGGCATGGTCGGCAGCTTGCGCTCGATGGCATAGTTCGCGGCCAGCGAGATGACGACCGCGCCCATGAACGCCGCCGTCGCGGTGAAGATGTCGAACCGGTTGTTGGCGAAGAAGAAGACGCCGAGCGGCCCGACCTCGATCAGGAACTTGGCGAATGGACTGACACGCCGCGCCGATCTGCCCTCTGCTGTCATGCCTATTCCTCCACCGGGGTGCCACCCAGTGTGATGATCTCGGCGGACAGCGCCTGCACCGCGCTTTCCAGCTGCGCAGCGTCGGTCGACCGCATCACCAGTGAGGACCCGAAGCGACCGTCGCGAACGAACGGGTAGGATCCGGCCTCCAGCCCCGGGTGGTTCTTCTCCACCTGCTCCAGCGGCGCGGCGATGATGCCTTCCGGCAACATCGACGTCACGGTGCGCGACAGCACCGGATCGCCACCGGCCAGTTCATGCGCGATCTCCTTGAACATGGCCTGCATGACAGCGGGGATGCCGGCGAAGGTATAGACGTTCTCGACCCGGAACCCCGGCGCCGTGCTGACCGGATTGCGTACCAGCACGCCGCCGTGCGGAATGCGGGTCATGCGCCGGCGCGCGGCGGTGAATTCGCCGGGCTTGTAGCGCTTGTCCATCAGGGCGACGGCTTCCTCGTTTTCCGAGATATCGACACCGAAGGCGACGGCGATGGCATCTGCGGTGATGTCGTCGTGGGTCGGGCCGATGCCGCCGGTGGTGAAGACGTAGTCATAGCGGGCACGCAGCGCGTTCACCGCATCGACGATTTCCCTCTGGATGTCGGCCACGACCCGGACCTCCATCATGCGCACGCCGCGCGCGGTCAGTTCCTCGGCCAGGAACCCCATGTTCCTGTCCTTGGTGCGGCCCGACAGGATCTCGTTGCCGATGATGATCAGGGCGGCGGTTACAATCTTCGGCTCAGCCATGTCTGTCACGTGCTCCCGCGCTGCTTCAAGGGCGTCGATGGTGTTCGGATCAGGGGGTCGTCACCGGATGCAACACCACTCTATACGGCGCTGGACCCGGATCAGGCCACCTGCGTCAGCGGCACGTGGTTCTGCAGGAAATCCAGGACTGCATCGGTGAAGATGTCGTTGCGGTCGCCCGCCACCATATGTCCGGCGCCGGAAACGTCAACGCAGACCGCGTCGGGGCGCAGCGACAGCAGGTGCTCCGCCGATGCCGGGCTGGCAACATCGGAATGCCGCCCCCGGACCAGCAGGATCGGGCAATCGGCGGCCTGGACCCCGGCGCACAGCCGGTCATGCAGGCTCGTCATGTCCTCGATGTCCTCATCCTTCAGGCAGGCAGGGTCCCAGTGCCAGTACCAGCGGCCATCGCGGTGTCGCAGGTTCTTGCGAATGGAATTCAGGTCCACCGCGCGCTTGCGCTCCGGCGTATAGGCCCGCACTTCCTCCGCGGCCTCTTCCAGGGTGGCGAAGCCGCTGACCATGTTGCGGCGCATGAAGGCGATGATGCGGTCGGTGCCGCTCTGCTGCATCAGGGGCGCGATATCGACCAGCACCAATGCCCGGGCCTTCACCTGCGGTGCATGTCCCAGCGCCAGCATCCCCGCGATGCCGCCCAGCGAGGCACCGATGACGACCGGCGGGCGGGGCATGGACGCCGCCCAGGCGCGCAGGTCGCTGGCATTGTCATCGAAGGCGTAGGCCTGGTCCGGCGACCAGTCGCTGTCGCCGTGCCCCCGGTGATCACAGGTGAAGGCCGAACAGCCACGACGCGCCATGGCAGCTGCCGTGCCGCCCCAGCTGTGGCGGGTCTGGCCACCGCCGTGCATGAAGATCACCGGCTGCCCGTCTGGCGCACCATAGCGGTCGGCGACGAGGCTCAGGCCATCATGGGTGCGGATGCGCACCAACTCGGGTGTGTCGTCAGAAGAAGGTTCGCGCGTCATGGTCCTGCCCGGTCAGTTCGAGGGTCATGACGCTACACTATGCCGACGCCCCGTTCGGACACCAGTGGTCAGGGATGGATACGTGGCAGGCGCTGACTGCGGGTCACGCTGTGACAGTGCGGGGCTGTGCGGGCGGATCTGAACCAGCTGAGGCGTCGTCGGATGAATCCTCAGCCGCAGCGGCCTTCATTTCCCGCTTGCGGTCGTACATGCGCCGGTCGGCCTCTGCCAGGGCGGAGGTCGTCGTGTCGCCCTTGCCGAACGGAAAGATGCCGTGGGCGACATCCACGTGAAAAGTCGTACCGTCGAACGCCACGGGGAGTGCCTTGATGGCGTCCACCAGTTGCTGCGCCTTGACGCGTGCCACATCTTCATCCGCCTGAGCCAGGATGACACCGAATTCGTCGCCACCGATCCGGCCGACGATGTCCGTATCGCGAATCTGCTCGCCCAGGGTCGTGGCGACCGCCAGCAATGCCTTGTCACCGGCTGCGTGGCCAAGGCTGTCGTTGATCTGCTTCAGGCCATTGACGTCAAAGAATACTAGGCTGGACGGCACGCCGTAGCGTTCCGTGTAGGACATCATGCGCGACATTTCCCGCACGAAGGCCCGCCGGTTTGCGACGGGCATCAGCGGGTCCCTGTCGGCCAGTTCCTCCAGACCCTCGATCTTGCCTTTGGCAATTTGCAATTCGCGACGCAGTGAATCCACTTCGTCCATCAACCCCATCAGGGCCTCACGCACCTTGGGTGTCAGTTCGCCCTCCGGCACACCGAAGAAGTCACTCACTTCCACCGCAGGACCGGCACCAGACGCGGGCGCCGCTGCATCTGTGCTGCGCCCGGTACGTGCGCCCGGTCGCACCCGATCTGCCGCACGAACTGCGGTTTGGGCTGAATATCCGCCGATCTTCATGCGGTCCCTCTCAAAATTTTTTTCGCAATCTGCCACATCGGTGCCAAACATCGGCCGATCATGCGGATCACAAGCAAGTATGACTCCAGTCCGGGGCGCAAGATGGCGACGACTGGTTAAGAAAGCCTTCCCGTGTCTGAAGCTCGACCGCCAGTCGGTGTCGGTCACAGGCCCGATTTGAAGTCGGCTGTGGTCGCGGGTTGTGGTCGCGGGGTCCATCCCTATAATCCGCGGCCTGTTTTTCAGGGTGACGTCCAGGGACCAGCCAATGCCAGATACGACAATGCCTGCACAGGTCGGAATCATCATGGGGAGCCAGTCCGACTGGGAAACCATGCGTGAGGCCGTCGCGGTGCTGGAGGAACTGGGCGTTGCGCATGAAGTGCGCATCGTGTCCGCCCATCGCACGCCCGACCGCATGGTCAGCTATGCCACGACTGCCGCGGACCGTGGTCTGCAGGTCATTGTCGCCGGTGCCGGCGGCGCGGCTCACCTGCCCGGCATGGTGGCGGCCATGACGATCCTGCCGGTGCTCGGCGTGCCGGTGGAGAGCAAGGCCTTGAGCGGCATGGACAGCCTGCTGTCGATTGTTCAGATGCCCGGGGGTGTCCCTGTCGGCACGCTGGCGATCGGCAAGCCTGGTGCGCGCAACGCGGGCCTGATGGCGGCATCGATCATCGCATTGCAGGACCGGGCCCTGTCACAACGGCTGGCGGCCTGGCGCGCGGCCCGGACCGAATCCGTGGCTGAAGAGCCACAGCGGTGACGGCGGATCCGGCCACACCGGACGCCATGCCCCCCGGATCGACGCTTGGCGTGCTGGGCACCGGCCAGCTGGGGCGCATGCTGGCGCTGGCTGCGGCGCGGCTGGGCTATCGGGTGCATGTCTACGGGCCGGAGGCGGACTCGCCTGCGGCGCAGGTTTCCGACGCGGCCACAGTCGCGGGCTGGGACGATCTGGATGCCCTGGACCGGTTCGCTGCCAGCGTCGATGCCGTGACCCTGGAATTCGAGAATGTGCCTGTCGCCGCCGTTGAGCGGCTGGCCGCGCGGGTGCCGGTACGGCCCGGGGCGCGGGTTCTGGCTGTGGCGCAGGATCGGCTGGCGGAAAAGCGGACGGCACAGGATGCCGGTGTGCCTGTCGCCCCGTTTGCGGAGGTCAATGACAGCGCCGACCTCGCCCGCGCCGTGGCCGGCATCGGTGTGCCTGCCGTGCTCAAGACCCGACGGGAAGGTTATGACGGCAAGGGGCAGCGGATCATCCGCGATCCGGCCCGGGCCGCCGACGCCTTCGCCGAACTGGGCAGCAAGCCTGCGATCCTCGAAACCTTCGTACCGTTCGTTGCCGAGGTGTCGGTCATTGCCGCCCGGGGCACCGACGGAACCCTGCTGACCTGGCCGGTGGTGGAAAACCGCCACCGGGATCACATCCTTGACCTGACCGTCGCACCCGCGGCGCAGCCGACATCCGTCACCGAAGCAGCAACCGCCGCCGCCCGCACCCTGGCGGAGGGCCTGGATCTGGTGGGGCTGCTGGCAGTGGAGTTCTTTGTCACGGTGGACGGCGGCATCCTGTTCAACGAGATGGCTCCGCGACCGCACAATTCCGGTCACTGGACGATGGAGGCCTGTCGCGTCAGCCAGTTCGAGCAGCAGGCGCGCGCGGCCCTGGGGCTGCCGCTCGGGTCGACCGCGCCGCACCACAGGGCCGTGATGCGCAATCTGATCGGTGCGGACAGCGATGCCTGGGCGGCGCTGCTGGCCGGGCCGGGCAGCCTGCACCTCTATGGCAAGGCCGAAAGCCGCGCGGGCCGCAAGATGGGGCATGTGACCAGGCTCTATTCGCTGGACGCGGCAACATGGCCACCGGACGGCAGTGATCTGCCCTGATGACTTCCATTGCTTGACGCGCCCCGGACGCTTCTCTATAAGCCCGGCCTTCAGAACACCCTATTCAATGCACGGAATTCACAGGCATGGCCAATATCAAGTCAGCGCTGAAGCGCATCCGCCAGGATGTAAAGCGCACTGAACGCAACAAGGCACGGCGCAGCCGCATGCGGTCCCAGGTGAAGCAGGTCGAGGTCGCACTCGCTGCCGGTGACGCCGAGAACGCGCGTGCTGCCATGCTGGCAGCGCAGAAGGAACTTGATCGCGCGGCGAGCAAGGGCCTGATCAAGCGCAACAATGCATCCCGCAAGGTCTCGCGTCTGAATGCCCGCGTGAAGGCTCTGGTCGCAGCCTGACCGGGATGCAGCAGATCTGACCCTGCCCCCTGATGCGGTCGTGGGCGGGTCACTGAAATACAACCAAAAAGGGCGCTGTCACCAACTGGTCACAGCGCCTTTGTTGTGTCTGTCACAGACCGTTCCGGGGCAGAAAAAAAACTGTCATTTATGATTTGGTGGATTCCCGTTTGATTCCGCTGTCTTGGCTCAGGCGCCTCGCAGATCGGTCCACCGATTCGGTCAATTACCCGATTCGTTCCGCTTGCACACTGCCCCCAGAACGATCTATGTTCTGTCGCGTTGACCGGGCGACGGTTGTCCAAGAAAAAGCGTGCGAAATGACAAACAAGAATGCACGGCTTTTGGGCTAACCTGACTGGTTTGACGCTAATTGTAGCCTGTTGTGATGAGTTATCACGCGTATGTTGTTGAAATATGCGCGACGGGAAAGTCTTGTTCTTTCCTGTTTCAGGGAATTGGTTTTGGGGGAGGCTGCTTTGGGGGACGGGGATTTGCCAGGCACGCCACAGTCGGACAAGGCGATCAGCGACGACAGTCAGGCGGCCCTCGATCTTCTCTGGCTCGGCGTGTCCCAGCGTGCTGCCCTGACCATCGGGGAGGCGTCCTACAACAGCTGGTTGCGTCCGTTGCGTCCTGTCGCGTTACATGACACGCACGTTGTCCTGCTGGCACCCACGGCTTTCCTGAGGGACTGGATATCCAGCAAGTACCGGGCGGTTCTTGAGCGGGAGTTCCGCGTGGACATCCCGCACCTGCGCGAAGTGGTGATCGAGGTCGGGCTCGATGCCCGGCTGGAGGCGATGACCAGCGACCGCAAGGCGGTGCAGCGTGCCGCTGACAGGCCCGGCTCCGCTGACAGGCCCGGCTCCGCCGATGTGGCGTGCCGTGATGCTTCGGGTCTGGATGCCGGAACCCCGATGGCCGCGCCGGCGATCATCTCACCCGCCGATGCGGCCCCCGGGGGCAACGGCAGTGACACCGGTCAGGCCCGGGCCAATGTGCTCGACCGGAACCTCACGTTCGACAATTTCGTGGTCGGCAAACCCAACGAACTGGCCTATGCCGCCGCCCGTCGCGTCGCCGATGCCGAAGGTGTCGCATTCAACCCGCTGTTCCTCTACGCCGGGGTCGGCCTTGGCAAGACCCATCTGATGCATGCGATCGCCTGGCACATCCGGCAGCTGCGACCGGAGCGGAAGGTGCTCTACGTCACTGCCGAGATGTTCATGTATCATTTCATCAAGGCGGTCCGGTTTCGCGACACGGTGTCGTTCAAGGACCGTTTCCGGTCGGTTGACGTGCTGATGATCGATGACCTGCAGTTCATTTCCGGCAAGGAATCGACGCAGGAGGAATTCTTCCACACCTTCAACGAACTGATTGACCGCAATCACCAGATCGTGGTGTCGGCTGATCGCTCCCCGTCCGATCTCGAGGGGATGGAGGAGCGGGTCCGTTCGCGTCTGGCCTGGGGTCTGGTGGCCGACATTCACCCGACCGACTTCGAGCTGCGGGTCGGCATTCTGGAACAGAAACTGGTGTCGCAGCCCGAGGTGAAGGTGCCGCGCGAAGTGGTGGAGTTCCTGGCCCATCGCATCACGTCCAACGTCCGCGAGCTGGAAGGCGCCATGCGCCGCGTCATCGCCTATCACGCCCTGATGGGCCGCGCGATCTCCCTCGACATGGTGCAGGAAGTGCTGGCCGACGTGCTGCGCGCCCATGCCCGCAAGGTGTCGATCGACGATATCCAGCGCAAGGTCGCCGAACACTACAACATCCGCATGGCGGAAATGTCGTCGGCCCGCCGCGCCCGCGCCGTTGCCCGGCCCCGCCAGGTGGCCATGTTCCTCGCCAAGCGCCTGACCAGCCGCAGCCTGCCCGAGATCGGGCGCAAGTTCGGCAATCGTGACCACACGACCGTGCTGCACGGGGTGCGCCGGATCGAGGAACTGATCCAGTCCGACATGACACTGGCCGAAGACGTGCGCCTGCTGGAAGCGGCCCTGTCCAACTGACGGCAGGCCGGTGCCGTCAACTGTGGCCGGGACCTGTCCGCGCCTGCCGGTTTCACTGGCGAATCCGGATTCGCCCGTGCTATAGGGAGTCTCTTGCCCAAGGTCCAAGTCGGGCAAGATTCCTGGCAACGACACCTGGCAAGAATCCACGATGAAACTTACCATTGAACGTACCGCGCTGCTGGTCTCCCTCAACCATGTGCAGAGCGTGGTCGAGCGCCGCAACACGATCCCCATTCTCAGCCATGTGCAGATCGAGGCGACCGCCGATGGCGTGCGCTTCCGCGCCACGGATCTGGAGCTTGCCGTGGTGGAGAACTGTGCCGCCATGGTGGAAACGCCGGGCATGGCGACCGCCCCTGCGCATACGCTCTATGACATCGTGCGCAAGCTGCCCGACGGTTCCGACATCCAGATGAGCCTGGATGTGGAGCGGCGGCGGCTGAACCTGCAGGCGGGCCGGTCCCGCTTTGCGCTGGCGTGCCTGCCGAATGAGGATTTCCCGACCATCGAGGATGATGAGCTGCCGCACCGGTTCAATCTGCCGGTGGCGACGGCGCGGACCCTGCTGGAGCGGACCAAGTTCGCGATCTCGACGGAAGAAACCCGCTATTACCTGAACGGCATCTATGTGCATGCCACGGAAGATGGCGGGCATGTCCGCGCCGTGGCGACGGACGGCCATCGCCTGGCCCGGTTCGAGATGGAGGCCCCGGCCGGTGCGGAAGCCCTGCCCGGCGTCATCATTCCGCGCAAGGCGGTGAACGAGATTCACAAGTTGCTGGGTGATGCCGGTGGCGAGATGGAAGTTTCGGTTGGGGAAACCCGCATCCGGTTCAGTATCGGTGACACGGTGCTGACGTCCAAGCTGATCGACGGCACCTTCCCCGACTATGAACGCGTCATTCCGTCGGGCAATGACAAGCGCATGGATGTGGATGCAAAGGTGTTCCTGTCGGCGGTGGACCGGGTGTCCACCATCTCCACCGAGAAATCCCGCGCGGTGAAGATGGCGCTGCAGAACGAGCGGATGACCCTTTCGGCGAACAGCCCCGACGCGGGCAGCGCCTCGGAAGAGGTCATTGTCAGCTATGAATCCGACGACATGGAGATCGGTTTCAACTCCAAGTACCTGATGGATGTTGCCAGCCAGATCGATGGCGAGACCGCCATCTTCGAACTGGCGGATGCCAACTCACCGACCCTGATCCGGGATGCGGATGACGCGTCGGCGCTCTATGTGCTGATGCCCATGCGGGTCTGACGCGGGCGGTGGTGGCAACGGCAACCAAAGACACGGCAATAATTGACCCTGTCACCCGTGGTGCCGGGGTCCGGCGTCTGATGGTGACGGACTTTCGCTCCTACACCTCGGCGGTGCTGGAATCCGATGTCGGTCCCATCGTGCTGACGGGTCCGAACGGTGCGGGCAAGACCAACCTGCTGGAAGCCGTGTCGATGCTGTCCCCGGGCCGTGGCCTGCGCCGCGCGACGCTCTCGGCGATGGTGCGCAATGGCGCCACCCGGTGGGCCATCGCGGCGGAAGCTGAAACAACCGAAGGGGCCTGCGCCATCGGCACGGGCCTGAACACCGACAATGGCATGGAACGGCGTGTGGCGCGGATCGATGGTGAAACGGTTGGTCCTGCAGCGCTTGGCGGGCTGCTGCCGGTGTCCTGGCTGACGCCGCAGATGGACCGACTGTTCCTGGATGGCGCCTCCGCCCGGCGCAGGTTCGTGGACCGGCTGATCTTTGGCTTCGACCCTGGTCATGCAACCCGCTCGAACGCCTACGAGAAGGCCATGCGTGAACGGCTGCGGCTGTTGAAGGACGGGCGCATGGACACCGCCTGGCTGAGCGCGCTGGAGGCGCAGATGGCGGAGCATGGCGTCGCCATTGCTGCCGCGCGCCGGGCCTGGTCGTTGCGGATCGGCGGTGCCTTGCGGCAGATGACCGGCGCGTTCCCGGCGGCCGAGATAGCGCTGCAGGGGCTGGCGGAAGAGGCGCTGGCCACACAGCCGGCGGTGCAGGTGGAAGAGGACCTGGCAACGCGATGGCGCGATGGCCGGGGCCTGGACCGCCATGCAGGCCGGACCGCGGCCGGACCGCATCGCAGTGACCTGCTGGTGCGGCACGTGGCCAAGGACATTCCGGCGGAGCAATGCTCCACAGGGGAACAGAAGGCGCTGCTGATCTCGCTGATCCTGGCGGATGCACGGATGCAGCTGGCGGAGCGGGGCGTGGTGCCGATCCTGCTGCTGGATGAAGTGGCGGCACACCTGGACAGCGCGCGGCGCAGCGCCCTGTTCGACGAGATTTCAGAGCTGGGCGGACAGGCCTGGCTGACCGGTACCGACCGGCAACTGTTCGCGACCTTCGGGACGCGGGCACAATATTTCGGGATCGACGGCTCGCTGGTGACGCCGGGGTAATGCCCCGGGTGTCGGGCGGCAGGCCGGATGACAGGCCGGATGACAGGAAAGTTGGATCATGACTGAAGAGAACAATCAGGCGAACGGCGAAGAGAACGCCTATGACGCGGATTCCATCAAGGTCCTGAAGGGCCTGGATGCCGTGCGCAAGCGCCCCGGCATGTACATCGGCGATACCGAAGACGGTTCCGGCCTGCATCACATGGTGTTCGAGGTGGTGGACAATGCGATCGACGAGGCGCTGGCCGGTCACGCCGACACGGTGACCGTCGTGCTCAACCCGGACAGTTCGTGCACCGTGTCCGACAATGGCCGCGGCATTCCCGTCGACATCCACACCGAAGAAGGGGTGTCCGCCGCGCAGGTGATCATGACCCAGCTGCATGCGGGCGGCAAGTTCGACCAGAACAGCTACAAGGTTTCCGGCGGTCTGCATGGCGTGGGCGTGTCGGTGGTGAATGCGTTGTCGACGGAACTGGACCTGACCATCCGCCGCAACGGCAAGGAACACTTCCTGCGCTTCAACCATGGGGAACCGCAGGGTGATCTGGAAATCCGCGGTGACGCGGCGGGTCGCAGCGGTACCACCGTGCGGTTCCTGCCCAGCCCGCAGACCTTCAAGATCACCGAATTCGAATTCGCCGTGCTGGAACACCGCCTGCGCGAACTGGCGTTCCTGAATTCCGGCGTACGCATCACGCTGGAGGACCAGCGGCATGTGGAACCGAAGAAGGTGGAGCTCTATTACGAGGGCGGTATCGAGGAATTCGTCAAGTACATCGACCGCAATCGTGTTGCCCTGATTGGCACGCCGATCAAGGTCAGCGCCGAAAAGGACGACATCATCGTCGAGGCCGCACTGCAGTGGAACGACGGTTTCCACGAAAACGTCCTCTGCTTCACCAACAACATCCCGCAGAAGGACGGCGGCACCCATCTGGCCGGTTTCCGTGCCGCCATGACCCGGCACGTCAACGCCTATGCCGCCAACAGCGGCATCGCCAAGAAGGAAAAGGTCTCGATCATCGGCGATGACGCGCGTGAGGGGCTGTCGTGCGTGCTGTCGGTGAAGGTGCCGGATCCGAAGTTCTCGTCGCAGACCAAGGAAAAGCTGGTGTCGAGCGAAGTGCGCCCGCCGGTGGAGAAACTGGTCGGCGACGGCCTGGGCCAGTGGTTCGAGGAGAACCCGGCCGAGGCGAAGATCATCATCCAGAAGGTGGTTCAGGCGGCTGCCGCGCGCGAGGCCGCCCGCAAGGCTCGCGAAACCATCCGCAAGCCGACGGGGCTGGATCTCGGCGGTCTGCCGGGCAAGCTCGCCGACTGCCAGTCCAAGGATCCGGTCGATTCCGAGCTGTACCTGGTGGAGGGTGACTCCGCTGGCGGGTCCGCCAAGCAGGCACGGCACCGGCGCAATCAGGCAGTGCTGCCGCTCCGCGGCAAGATACTGAACGTGGAACGTGCCCGTTTCGACAAGATGCTCGGCTCGACGGAGATCACGGCGCTGATCACGGCGCTCGGCACCGGCATCGGCCGCGATGATTTCGATATCGCCAAGCTGCGTTATCACAAGGTCATCATCATGACCGACGCCGACGTGGACGGTGCGCATATCCGGACCCTGCTGCTGACGTTCTTCTTCCGCCAGATGCCGGAACTGATCGAGGGCGGGTACCTCTACATTGCCCAGCCGCCGCTGTTCAAGATCTCCAAGGGCAGGTCCTTCGTCTATCGCAAGGATGAACGCCAGTACGAGGACTACCTGCTGGACAACGGCCTGACCGACGCGATCTTCATCGATCATGCGGGTGTGCAGCATGGCGGTGCGGAACTGCATGAACTGCTGCTGGAAGCCCGCCGGGTACGCCGCCTGCTGGATTCCGTCGGCCAGAAATACCCGGCCTGGATCGTCGAGCAGATGGCCATTGCCGGGGCACTGGCACCGGAGACCTTCGGGAATGCGGACAGGGCGACAGAGAGTGCTGCCGCCGTCGCCCGCCGCCTCGACACGCTGTTTGCCGATTACGAACAGGGCTGGATCGGCACGCGGGCAAGCGATGGATCGGTGGTGTTCGAACGCGAGCTGCGCGGCGTGCGCGAAGCCTATCTGATCGACGACCGCCTGATCGGGTCGGGGGAGGCGCGCAACATGGACCGCATCGCCGCCGATCTGCGTTCATTGTTCGACAAGCCCGGTCGTCTGCTGATCAAGGAAAAGGAAATCGCGGTCCACGGACCGTCGACCCTGTTTGAAGGCGTGCTGGATGCCGGACGGCGTGGCCTGTCCGTGCAGCGCTACAAGGGTCTGGGCGAGATGAACCCGGATCAGCTCTGGGAAACCACGCTCGACCCGGCGGCGCGGACGCTGCTGCAGGTCCGCGTCGACCATCTGGAGGAAGCCGATCAGGTCTTCTCCACCCTGATGGGCGATGTCGTGGAACCCCGGCGTGATTTCATTCGCGATAACGCGCTGTCCGTCGCCAACATCGACACCTGATCGGTCGGGTGACGGAAGGGCCGGTGCAACCCTCAACTGTTGAACAGGCCCGGGGTCCGCGCCCATGATTCGCCACATCCTGAAATGGGGCCTGCTGCTGGCGCTGGCGGCGACAGTCGTGGTTGCGGTGATCCTGTTGCACGACCTGCCTGCGCCGCATGAACCGGTCAGCAGCGGCACGGTCACCATTCTGGATCAGTCGGGCCGGGAGATCGCGATCTATGGTGGCCCCGGATCGCGGGCGATTCCGATCGAACGGCTGCCCCGGCATGTGCTGGATGCCGTCATCGCCACGGAGGACCGGCGGTTCTACAGCCATTTCGGCATTGATCCGATCGGCATTGTCCGGGCCGCCTTCATCAACCTGACATCAGGGCGGGTGGTGCAGGGGGGCAGTACCCTGACGCAGCAACTGGCCAAGAATCTCTATCTCGGCCCGCAGCAGACCCTGAAACGCAAGGCGCAGGAGGCGGTGCTGGCGCTGGGGCTGGAAAGCCGCTTCAGCAAGGACGAAATCCTGGAGATGTATCTGAACCGGGTCTATTTCGGCGCCGGGACCTATGGCATCGAAGCGGCGTCGGAACGGTACTTCGCCAAGTCGGCGTCCGATCTGACCTTGCGCGAGGCGGCGCTGATCGCCGGATTGCTGAAGGCGCCCAGCCGCTATGACCCGACGCGAAACCCGCAAGGGGCGGCGGCACGGATGCGTATTGTCGTCAACAACATGGTGGACGCCGGTCTGCTGGACCCGGGGCAGGCCAGGGCCGTGCTGGATGCACCCGCAATTCCGGTCGGTCGCCCGCGCGGGACCGTCATCCGCTATGCCACGGACCGCGCCCGCGATGAGGTTGCGGACCTGATCGGGACGCCGGACGGCGACATCCGGGTGCGTACCACCATCGACGGCGCCATGCAGGATGCGGCTGGCCAGGCCCTGTCGGAAAGCCTGCGCCGCAATGGCAGCAAATCCCGTGTGGGCCAGGGCGCTGTGGTCATACTGGATACCACCGGGGCCATTCGTGCCCTGGTCGGCGGCAAGGACTACGGTGAAAGCCAGTACAACCGCGCCATCCTCGCCCGGCGGCAGCCCGGATCGGCCTTCAAGCCATTCCTCTATCTGGCCGCCCTGGAAGCCGGTTTCACGCCAACCGACACGGTGCTGGACGAACCCATCGAGATCGATGGCTGGAAACCCGCCAATTTTGCCAACAGGTATCTTGGCCGCATCACCTTGACGGAGGCGCTGGCCCGGTCGGTCAACGCGGGCACTGTCTGGCTGGCGCGTGAAGTGGGGTGGGGCAAGGCCATCGAGATGGCGCACAGGCTGGGGATCAATGCCGACCTGCCCGACAACCCGTCCATCGTGCTGGGCACGACCGAGATCACGCCGCTGGCCATGGCCGGGGCTTTCGTGCCGCTGGCCAACGGCGGGCGCGCGGTGGTGCCACACCTGATCACCCGCATCGATGATGCTGACGGCGACGCCATCTGGCAGCGCCGTGGCGATGGCGGCGGCCCGGTGCTCAGCGCCCGTGTGGCGGGGGAAATGAACCAGATGATGGCGGCGGTGATCCAGACCGGCAGCGGTCGCGCGGCCCGGCTGGACCGTCCCGCAGGCGGCAAGACCGGCACCAGCCAGGACAACCGCGATGCCTGGTTTGTCGGCTACAGTGCCGATCTGATCGCGGCTGTATGGGTCGGCAATGACAATGATGCACCGACCCGCAATGTCTCCGGCTCCGGCCTGCCCGCCCAGATCTGGCGGTCAGCCATGCTGGCCGCACATCGCGGCCTGCCGGTGCGCCCGCTGCCGGCCCCGCCGGAGCGCGGTCTGTTCAGTTTTGGTGATGGCCGCGCGCCGCCGTCGATGCACAGTGATGGTGATGATGCGGGTGGCGGCCTCTGGGGGCGGCTGGAGCGCCTGTTTGAAGCAGGGGCCCGGCGGCAGCGGCAGGAAGGCCCGGCAAACGAGGACTTTCCGATCGAGTTGCCGAAGTGATGCCCCCTGACGACATCAGTCGGCAATTGCGGTTCGCCAGTCCTCCCGCCCATGACCAGACCTGTCCTTGACAGGCCCCGGCGCAGCCCTTATCAACCGCGGCTCGGGTTTCGAGGGCTGGCACCCTCTGGACCATCGTGGGTGACCGGAAACCGGCTTGCCCGGGTGCCAGCAGACAGAGAGTGAGAAGAGTACGATGAAAGTTGTCAATTCGCTGAAGTCGCTGCGTTCGCGCGACCGCAACAACCGCCTGATCCGCCGCAAGGGCCGGCTCTATGTCATCAACAAGCGGAACCCGCGCATGAAGGCCCGTCAGGGCTGATTGCCGGACCTGCTTGTCATGGCCGGGGACCGGCGTCATGCGTGATGACCTGAAATCCACCCGGCCTGACACGGTGCTGTTCGACCTCGGCAATGTCCTGGTCGACTGGAATCCGCGTTACCTCTACCGCAAGATCTTCCGGAACCGGCCCAACGAGATGGACTGGTTCCTGACCCATGTCTGCAACGGTGCCTGGAACGTGCGCCATGATGCAGGCGAGTCGTTCCCCGACAATGTCGCGGCACTGGCTGCCGAGCACCCCTGGTACCGGACCGAGATCGAAGCGTTCTGGCATCGCTGGCCGGAGACCATGAAGGGCCCGATCCAGGGCTCCGTCGATCTGCTGGACGCCTTGCAGGCCCGCCAGACCCCCCTGTATGCGCTGACCAACTGGTCTGCCGAAACCTTCCACCATGCGGAGGAGCGCCTGCCGTTCCTCCAACACTTCCGGGGCATCACCGTTTCGGGCCGCGAGAAGGTCGCCAAACCCGACCCGCGCCTGTTCGAGATCTGTCGCG
The DNA here is from genome assembly GCA_029210175.1 of Minwuia sp. GTDB lineage: Bacteria > Pseudomonadota > Alphaproteobacteria > Minwuiales > Minwuiaceae > Minwuia. Next base: position 65,336 of record JARGPL010000024.1, read on the forward strand.
AGACACATGGTCTCGACCCGGCGCGTACCCTGTTCGTGGACGACAGCGCCCGCAACACCGCGTCTGCCGCGACGCTGGGCTACCACGTCCATACCTTCACCGATCCCGCCGCACTGAAGAACTGCCTGGAGGCGCACGGTCTGCTATAACGCCCCGAAAGAACATGCGTGCAGGGGGCGATACACAATGCAGATGCCGAAGCCGGATGAGGCCGTGATCGCCCGCCGCAGTGACCTGGTCGCCGCGTTCCGTGAATTCCTGCCCGCATCCCATGTCGTGGTGGACGAGGCGACGCTGAAGGCCTTCGAGAGTGATGGGCTGACCGCCTACCGACAGCCCCCGATGATTGCCGTGTTGCCGGAAACGACTGAGGAAGTCAGCCGTATCCTGAAACTGTGCAGGGAATGGGGCGTCAAGGTTGTCCCGCGCGGGTCCGGCACATCCCTGTCCGGCGGTGCGCTGCCGCTGGCGGACGGTGTGCTGCTGGGGCTGGGCAAGTTCAATCAGGTGCTGGACATCGACTACGACAATCGGACAGCGACCGTGCAGCCGGGCGTCACCAACCTCGCCATCACCCATGCGGTGGAGGGGGAGGGGTTCTATTACGCGCCCGATCCGTCCAGCCAGATCGCCTGTTCCATCGGTGGCAATGTCGCGGAGAATTCCGGCGGCGTGCACTGCCTGAAGTATGGTCTGACCACCAACAACATCCTCGGGATCGAGATGGTCACCATCGATGGTGAAGTGCTGCGTATCGGCGGCAAGCATCTGGACGCGGAAGGCTATGATCTGCTGGGCATCATGACCGGGTCGGAGGGGCTGCTGGGTGTCGTGACGGAAGTCACCGTCCGCATCCTGCGCAAGCCGGAGACGGTACGTGCCCTGCTGGTCGGGTTTCCCACGGTCGAACAGGGTGGTGACTGCGTCGGGCGCATCATTGCGGCAGGTATCATCCCCGCAGGCATGGAGATGATGGACAAGCCCGCCATTCATGCGGCGGAGGCTTTCTGCCACGCCGGATATCCGCTGGATGTGGAAGCCATCCTGATCATCGAACTGGACGGGCCGGAGGCGGAGGTCGATCACCTGACGGAGATTGTCAGCGGCATCTGCAACGACAGCGGTGCTGTGTCGGTGCGGGTCAGCGCCACGGAAGCGGAACGGATGAATTTCTGGGCCGGACGCAAGGCGGCGTTTCCTGCCATCGGGCGGATTTCACCGGATTACTATTGCATGGACGGGACCATCCCGCGCCGTCAGCTGCCGCTGGTGCTGAAACGGATGGCGGAAATGGCGGAGAAGCATGGCCTCGGCGTCGCCAATGTATTCCATGCCGGAGACGGCAACCTGCACCCGCTGATCCTCTATGATGCCAATATGCCGGGGGAACTGGAACGGGCGGAGGAATTCGGCTCCGACATCCTGAAGCTCTGTGTCGAGGTCGGCGGTGTGCTGACCGGCGAACATGGCGTTGGCGTCGAGAAACGCGACCTGATGCCGGAGATGTTCACCGAAGTCGACCTGAACCAGCAGCAACGCCTGAAATGTGCCTTTGATCCCGACGGGCTGCTCAACCCGGGCAAGGTCTTTCCGACCCTGCACCGCTGCGCCGAGCTTGGCCGGATGCACATTCACCGGGGACAGATGCCGTTCCCCGACCTGCCCCGGTTCTGATGGACCGCCACAAGAGCATCAACGGGATCAGCTGACCATGACGGCACAGGACTTCAAACCCGCATCCGAAGAACACCTGGCAGAGGTCGTGGCCTTTGCTGTGGCTGCGCAACAGCCGCTGGAACTGATCGGACGCGGGTCGAAACGGGGCTTCGGGCGGGCAACGCAGGCCGCCGGTCAGCTGGACCTTTCGGGATTCAGCGGCATCAGCATGTATGAACCGGACGAACTGGTCATGACTGCCGGTCCGGCAACGCCGCTGGCGGAGATCGAGGCGGCGCTGGCAGCAGAGAACCAGGAACTGGCGTTCGAGCCGCCACACATGGGCCACATGCAGGCCAATGCGGTCACGGACGGCAGCATCGGCGGTGTCTTTGCCTGCAATCTGGCCGGACCACGACGCTTCAAGGCCGGCTCGGCGCGGGATCATCTGCTGGGCTTCCGTGGTGTTTCGGGCCGTGGGGAGGTCTTCAAGTCCGGGGGCCGGGTGGTGAAGAATGTCACCGGCTATGATCTCTGCAAGCTGATGTGCGGCAGTTTCGGTACGTTGGCGGCCCTGACCGAAGTCACCTTCAAGGTGCTGCCACGGGCCGAGAAGATATGGACGGTGCTGGCGTTCGGCCTGACCGCCGGGGAAGCGGTTCAGGCCATGGCGGCTGCGGCGGGTTCACCGCATGACGTGACCGGCCTCTGTCACCTGCCGGAAGCGGTTGCGGCCCGCAGTTCCGTCGATTTCGTGTCCGGCGCGGCTGCGAGTGTGACCGCGTTCCGCGTCGAAGGGCCTGCGCCATCGGTCGTGCATCGCGCGGCGGCACTGCAGGCAACGCTTGGCACCGCACCGGGCATCGAGGTGCTGCATAGCCACCGCTCGGTCACGTTCTGGCGCGAGGTGCGCGACGTCGCGCCACTGCTCGACAGTGAAGGCACGTTCGGCAACCCGCTCTGGCGACTGTCCGTGACCCCGACGCGCGGCGGACAGACGATGCATGACATCCTGGAACAGGTATCCGGACGCGGCATGCTCGACTGGGCCGGTGGCCAGATCTGGCTGGGTCTCGACGCTGGTGCCGAGGATGGCGGTGTCGCGCCGATCCGTGCTGTGATGGACGGGGGGCATGCAACCCTGATCCGGGGCGCGGCTGACCTGCGCGCCCGTGTCCCCGTGTTCCAGCCGCAATCCGCGCCGCTGGCCGCGCTGACGCAGCGCATCAAGGATGGGTTCGACCCCAAGGGTATTCTGAATCCCGGCCGAATGGTCGAGGGAGTCTGAGCCATGCAGACAAGTTTCACCGAAGCGCAGCTTGCCGACCCCGGCATCGCCCGGTCCAACGAGATCCTGCGCAATTGCGTGCATTGCGGCTTCTGCACCGCCACCTGCCCGACCTATGTCACCCTGGGCGATGAACGTGACAGCCCGCGGGGCCGCATCTGGCTGATCCGGGAAATGCTGGAAAAGGGCGGTGCGCCGGAACCGGAGGTCGTCCACCACGTGGACCGCTGCCTGTCGTGCCTGTCATGCATGACCACCTGCCCGTCAGGGGTGCATTACATGCATCTGGTCGATCATGCGCGGACACATATCGAGGAACATCACGAGCGGCCTCGCTCCGACCGGTTCCTGCGCGCGGTGCTCGCGGAGGTGCTGCCCTATCCGGGCCGGTTCCGTCTGGCGTTGATCGGGGCCTGGCTGTCGCGCCCGCTGGCCGGGGTGCTGGGCGGCCTGTTCGGTGGTCGCATGGGGGCAATGCTGCGCCTCGCCCCGGCTGACCTGCCGGGTCCATCGCCGATGGACCGGCCACAGACCTTTCCCGCTGCGGGTCCGGTGGCCGGGGAGCGCAAGCGCCGGGTCGCGCTGATGACCGGCTGCGCCCAACAGGTACTGAATCCGGCGATCAATGAAGCGTCGATCCGCCTGCTGACCCGCCTCGGCTGCGAGGTCGTGGTGGCAAGGGGGGCAGGATGCTGCGGTGCCCTGACCCATCACATGGGGCATGAGGAGTCTGCCTTCGCATCCGCCAGGAACAATGTCCGCGCCTGGATGCGGGAGGTCGAGGGCGAAGGGCTGGACGCCATCGTCATCAATGCATCCGGCTGTGGCACCACGGTGAAGGATTACGGCTTCATGCTGCGCAACGACCCGGACTGGGCCGCGAATGCGAAGACCGTGTCGGACCTGACGGTCGACATCACCGAATTGCTCGCCGAACTGGGTCTGCCGGACGGCATCAGCCCGCCGGAGAAGCTGAACGTGACCTATCATTCGGCCTGCTCGCTGCGACATGGCCAGAAGGTGCTCGACCCGCCGAAGGACCTGCTGCGGGCTGCCGGCTTCAAGGTGTCGGAGCCTGCCGAACCGCATCTCTGCTGCGGCTCTGCCGGAACCTACAACATCATGCAGCCGGACATTGCCGACAAGCTGAAGGCGCGAAAGCTCGGCAATATCGCCCGCACCCGCCCCGATGTCATCGCGGCAGGCAACATCGGCTGCATGACACAGCTTGGTGGCGGCACGGACGTACCCATTGTCCATACAGCCGAGTTGCTGGACTGGGCAACGGGCGGTCCGAAACCGGCGGCGCTGGATCGCACCTGACGTTCTGTCTGAAGGCCTGATGTGAGGCGGACGAGTCTGCCTCGTGCGGGATTGCATGGCGGGGCGGTCAGCCGATAACCGGACCTCATGCCCTTCATGAACCCACGGAACGCGCAAGCCACTGCATTCCACCGGAGACGACAGGTCGCGCCGGCGGAGCTCGCACAGAAGGTTCCTGGTTGAGTTTCGTACTGACAGGGCGGGCACCCTGATCAGATCAGAGCGCCCGCCACAGTCATGTCCTTCCGGATCAGAAGTTCAGCGAGACGTCGCGATGGCTGGAACTGCAGGCTGCGACGAACAGGGCCTGTTCCCGTGACAGTCGCGGCTGTTGTCTGGCACCAAGAGTGTCCTGGATCGCCGCCAGATAGGCTTCGATCTCCGGCTTCAGGGCCGCTTCCGCTGTCGGTCGCCAGACCTGCTGTGCCTCGAACTCGATGACCGCATCCTCGTATTCGCCCAGAGCGTCGGACCGGTCCGTACCGCTGTTCTTCAGCTCGCGACGGGCCTTGGCCAGTGCCTTCTTGACCTCGTCGGCACCTTCGACATCGCGGAACGCCCGTTCCACATCCTGCACGGTCGCGATCGCCTGCTTTTCGGCAGTCGTCTCGATCACCATGCGCAGGTTGCGCAGATCGGCTTCCAGCGCGGTGAAGGCCGCATTTGCATTCAGGACCGCAAGCACTTGCGCCGCCCCTTCCCAGGATGAATCCGCCGAGCGCTGGTAGGACGTCCGGGCACGGGATTCGGCCTTGGTCAGGGAACTGAAGGTCGCATAGGCATCGCGCCATTCGGCGGGGATATCGCCGCGCAGTTCCTCGGCCCGGGCCAGATGCACCTGCATTTCCGCTTCAAGCTCCGGCTTCAGGTCGAATTCGCCGTCCTGCAGCCGATTGATGCGGGTCTGCAATGCCTTGGCCTCTTCCTCCTCCGTGCGAATGTCCTTTTCCAGACGTCGCACGCTGCGCAACAGTGGACGGTAGTCACCCGAAGCGGCGACAACCGCGTCACCGGCGTCGGAAGTCGCCTTCAGGGCGAGAATGGCGTTGTCGGCATCCTCGAAGCTCTTGCCCAGGTCCTTCGCCAGGTCCTTCGGCAGCGTGCTCAGGTCCAGCCCGCGTGCCCTGGTAATGGCGGATCTGACCGTGGCACCGTCCGTTGCCAGATGGTCCTCGACATATTCCTCGAGGCAGAACTGCAGCTTCGGATTGCGCGGTGGCGGGGAGGTGTCGGAAAGGTAACTCACCCGGTTCGGCAGGTAGTTCACCAGTTCAGGCACCGTACCCATGATCCCCAGGGCCAGCAGCTGCAGTGAAATGAAGGCCACCACGCCCCGATACATCTGTACCGTGCGGACCGCCGCCGGGGCGACGCCGCGCAGATAGAACAGCGCGAAGCCGAACGGGGGTGTCAGGAACGAGGTCTGGATGTTCAGGCCGATCATGACGCCGAGCCAGACAGCGGTGATGTTGGCCGAGGGGTCGGCCAGCAGGATCGGGGCAACGATGGGCACCACGACGACCGCGATCTCGATGAAGTCGAGGAAGAAGCCGAGGATGAAGATCACCAGCATGACGATGATGAACTGTGTCCAGAAACCGCCGGGCAGGGAGTTCAGGAAGTCACGCACCAGGTCCTCACCGCCAAAGGCGCGGAACGCGGATGTCAGCATGGCCGCGCCGAGCAGGATGATGAACACCAGCGACGTGGTCTTGGCTGTTTCCAGCATGACCCCGCGCAGGGTGTCCTCGACCTTCAGGACGCGCCAGCCGCTCCAGGCCAGCGATATGGCGAACATGATCGCCGCCACCACGCCAATGGTGATGCCGACCCGGTCCTCGCTGCTGTCGATGGATTTGACGTTCATGTCGTAGTTCGACAGGGCGTACGAAACCAGGAAGAGCGAGACGATCGCCATGATGGCGGGAATGTAGGTGGTGCGCTTGCCCTCGGTGAGGCGATAGCCGCCCATGATCAGGGCACCGGCGGCACCGATCGCACCAGCCTGGTTGACCGTCGCGACGCCGGTGATGATGGAGCCGAGGACCAGGAAGATCAGCGCCAGCGGCGGGATCAGGGTCAGGGCCACATTGCGCCAGAAGCTGAAGTCGAACTTGCCGTCGAACCGCACGGCAGGGGCCGCGCTGGGTTTGATGATGGCGAAGATCATGATGTAGAGCATGTAGAGGCCGACCAGCACCATGCCGGGAACGAAGGCGCCGAGGAACATTTCCCCCGCACTGGTGGAGGCCACATCGAAGATCGACGGCATGCTGAGTTCGCCGGTCGCTTCCTTGTAGAGCGCCTTGCGGGCGGTTCCTGCCTGATCGGTGGCGGACGCCAGCTGGTCGGCGAGAATGATCAGCACGATGGACGGTGGAATGATCTGCCCCAGGGTGCCGGACGCGGCGATGGTGCCGGTGGCGAGCGACGGCGAGTAGTTGTTGCGCAGCATCGCGGGCAGGGAGATCAGGCCCATGGCAACGACCGTGGCACCGACGATGCCGGTGGTGGCCGCCAGCAGTGCACCCACGAACACGACGGAGATGCCGAGGCCGCCGGGCACCGGGCCGAACAGCTGTGCCATGGTGACAAGCAGATCTTCGGCGATCTTCGACCGCTGCAGCATGATGCCCATGAAGATGAAGAGCGGAATCGCGATCAGGGTGTCGCGTTCGACCTCCCAATAGACCCCTCTCAGGTTGGTGACACCTGCCGATAGCCACTGGGCGGGTCCGCCGCTGTGGAAATAGACGTCCGTGTCACCCGCAAACAGGTAGCCGGAACCGGCTGCCAGGGCGATGGAGATGATCGCGGCACCGGGCAACGCAAAGGCCACCGGATAACCGGAACCCAGCGCAAAGGCCATGATGAGGACGAGCAGGGCGAGGAAGAACAGTTCCATGACGCGGCCTCAGTGCGAGACGGGCTGGGCTTCACGACGGCCGGGTTCGTCCCGGATATCGGCCACAGCCTCGAAGAAGTAACTGACGAACTGGATCAGCATCGTGATGGCGAAGATGCCGATGAAGGCGGCCATCTGATACTTGATGAACATGCCAACGCTGCCCGTCTGCGAGATTTCGAAATTGGCCACCGGGCTGTTGATGATCGACTGCTTGCCGTCGAACCCGATGTAGATGATGACCCAGGCTGTGGTCGCGCCCAGCAGGATGCTGCCGATGGCATTGACGTAGCCGCGTGTCTGGTTCCTGAACCCGGCATAGAGCACGTCCACCCGGACGTGGCCTTCGTCGAACAGGGTATAGGCGGAGGCGAAGAGGAACAGGGCGGCATACCAGTACCGCACCAGGTCGCCCATCAGAGCCTGCTCGTAGGAGAAGACGAAGCGGGTGATGACGATCAGCAACTCCGCCGCCACGATCAGCAGCGCCAGCCAGGTGAACCCGAGCGTGCGGGTGAAGGCGGCAATGATGAAGCTGATGGCCACCAGCGGCATGTGGATCCAGGGACCGACGAAGCGGGCGCGGCTCAGTTCGCGGACCGAATCCTCACCCACGAAAACCTGCAGCAGGTTCTCCACCCGCATGAAGGCGATGGTGGAATCAACGATACCGACCAGCAGGACGGTCCAGAAGAAGCCGCGGATGACATAGAGATTGAACTGGTGAATCTGGTGTGCGTCCCAGCGGAGCGCGCGGTCCGATGTGCGCAGCACCAGCAGGACGCCTGCCGCCAGCGCAACGCCATAGATCAGCAGCTGCAGCCAGGCGAGGGCGCCACCATCGGAAAAGGCGCGCAAACTGCCCGGGAAATCGAACCCGACGATCAGCACGTTCTCGATCAGGAACGCGGTGAGGAATGCCAACAGGGACCAGCCGATGATCCGGATCACGGGCGCGGGTCTGCCATAACGGGGGATATCCATGGTCATGCTGCTGTCTGTCATCTGCAATCCTGTGGGATCGAGGGTGCCTGGGCAGGTATCGTCGCGTGATCTGCGGGTCTTCCAGAAGATGGCCAGAGAGAAAAAGGGCGGAGCCGAAGCCCCGCCCTTGTCCCTTGGGTCACTGGCAGATCAGACCAGACCCAGCACGCGGTTGCGCTGGTTGACGAAGGTGCCTTCGAACTTCGCCATGGTGCCGCCGATCTCCCGCAGGTTCTTCTGGAAGGAGTCGTTGATTTCCGCGGCGAGGGCCGAATGGTCACGGGTTTCCGCGAATACTTCCTCGGATGCCGTACCAAAGGCATCCCAGACATCGTCGTTGAACGCACGAACCTGAACACCGTGATCATTGATCAGCTTCGTCATGTATTCGCCGTTGTTGGCCATGTTCTCTTCGAACGCAGCGCCATGCTCTTCGTAGCAGGCTGCTTCGATGACGGCCTTTTCCCAATCGGTCAGGCTGGACCAGAACTTGGCGTTCATGCCGAGGGACAGTCCGCCGCCCGGCTCATGCATGCCGCCGGTGTAGTAGTACTTGGCCGCTTCGTAGAACTTCATGAAGTAGTCGTTGTAGGGGCCAACCCATTCGGTCGCATCAATGGCGCCGGAAACCAGGTTTTCATAGATCTGGCCGCCCGGCAGGGAGACGGTGGAGACGCCGAGCTTCGACATCACCGAGCCACCGAGACCCGGAATACGCATCTTCAGACCCTTGAGGTCGTCAGCGGATTCGATTTCCTTGTTGAACCAGCCGCCGGCCTGCGTGCCGGTCGCGCCGCACATAAGGGGCTTCAGGCCATATTCGCCCGACATCTTGTCCCAGAGGGCCTGGCCACCCTTGAACTTGATCCAGGCATTCCATTCCACAGTCGTCATGCCGAACGGCACGGCGGTGAAATAGGCGAAGCCCGGGTGCTTGCCGACCCAGTAGTAGTCAGCGCCGATGTAGGCCTGGGAGTTGCCGGAGGCCACTTCGTCGAAGGAGTCGAACGCACCGACGCGTTCGCCCGCGGCAAAGTACTCAACCTTCAGTGCGCCCTGCGACAGCTGCGCAATACGCGCGGCCAGCCGCTGTGCGGACACACCCAGTCCCGGGAAATCCCGGCCCCAGGTTGAAACGATGGTCATGGTCTTGCCGCCCTGGGCAATGGCCGGCGCTGCCAGCGCCGCGGTACCAACGCCCGCAAGCGCAGCACCCTTCAGAAATTTACGACGTTCCATAGACTTGAAGTCCTCCGTTTGATCGCTTTCATTTTCGTGCAGCAAGGGCCTGATGCGTTGTTACGCGGCCCTGACAAAGCTGCTCCCGCGTAATTGGCGGAATTAATGCGAAGATTGCAACCCGTTTTAGGGCCACGCGGTAACAGAATACCTGTTCATGACACTTTCGTGCTGGCTGCCTGGTCCTTCGCACGCGGATGCAGCATGGCATCGGACCGGCAAGGCATGCGGGCGCACACATCGGATTTCACTGCCGCGCCGGGACAGCTACACTGCCGCCGGCAAGCAGCCGACCGGCAATCCGGTAGGCACGATGAAGCGGATCGCAGACCAGCAGATGGGACGGAAGATGGACGGTGCAACAGAAATGACGGATCAGGCACAGCGTGGCACGACGCTGATTGCGGGCGCGCTGGGCGTTGTCGGGCGCGCCGTGCTGGAAAATCTGGAAGCGGCCGGGCAACCGGTGGTCGGCCTGTCGCGCCGGCAGCCTGATTTCGGGACAGGGGCACGTTTCCTCAGCGTCGACCTGAGTGATCGTGCGGCCTGCGAGGCGGGTCTGACCGGCCTGGAACAGGTCACGCATCTGGTCTACGCGGCGGTCTTCGAGAAGGCGGACATCGCGCGGGGCTGGACGGATCCGGAGCATGTCACCACCAACCTCGCAATGCTGTCCAACCTGGTGGAAGTGCTGGAACAGCGGGCACCGAACCTGCGCCACATCACCCTGATGCAGGGCACCAAGGCCTATGGCATCCACATGGGGCCGTTCCGCCTGCCGGCGCGGGAGGATGATCCCCGCTACATGACACCGAATTTCTACTACAACCAGCAGGACTGGCTGACCGCGCAACAGCAGGGCAAGCGCTGGACCTGGACCGTGCTGCGCCCGCAACTGGTCTGCGGCTTCGCGCTCGGCAGCCCGATGAACATCATCGCCGGGGTCGGAGCCTATGCGGCCATCTGCCGGGAACTCGGCCTGCCGCTGCGGTTTCCGGGTGGGGAGCCGCGCACCATCGAACTGACGGACGCAGCCCTGCTCGCCCGGTCCATCGACTGGGCAGGCCAGGCGGAAACGGCGCAGAACACGATCTTCAACGTCACCAACGGCGACGTGTTCGTCTTCGCGCACTTCTGGCGGCGGGTGGCAGCCCATTTCGCCATGCCGACCGATGTGCCGCACCCGCACAGCCTGACCCGGTCCATGGCGGACAAGGAAGTGGTCTGGCAGCGGATTGTCGAACGGCACGGATTGCGCCAGACAACCCTGGCGGAACTGGTGCCGTCCTGGTCGTTCATCGACTATTCGATGGGGTACGGCAGCCGTCCGAACGATGTCATCCTGTCGACCATCCGCATCCGGCAGGCCGGATTCGGTGACTGCATCGATTCGGAGGAGATGTTCCTCGGTTGGCTGACCCGTCTGCAGGCGGAGCGGATTCTGCCCCGCTGACGGCCCGGCCCGGCACCGCTGCCGGGCGGCAGAAGCATCTGTCTCGGCGGTGCCTCAGCGCGGCACGGACAGTGTCACCTCCTGCCCCTTCACCAGCGGGATGATGACCGACATGCCGTCGTCACCGACTTTCATGGGTCCCAGGATGTCGTCCGGCATGGGGATGGATGTCAGGACGGTTACCTGACCGCCGCGCAAGCTGACGACTGCAATCGACTTGCGCCCGATTTCCGGCAGCACCAGATCGGGCAGGCCATCGCTGTTCCAGTCCAGCGTGACAGACAGGTCCTGAATGCGGCTGCCTATGGCATGGTTGGAGAATCCGTAAAGTTCCCCCATGGCCCGCATCTCGCCACCGTCCAGTTGCCAGAACTGCAAGGTCCCGCCGATGTGCGGCGTGCGAACCAGCGCCACCTCCAGCACCCCATCACCATCATAGTCGGCGATACCGGCCGGGTTCAGCCAGCGATTGGCGGTGCCGATCCACGGTGTGCGCGCAAGCGCCTGCAAGCGCCCGGCCCGCAGCCCGAAGACCGCAAGTGCCGATCCCTTCTCCAGGCTGGACTGCACCACGACGATCTCGTCCTGACCATTGCCGTTCAGGTCCGCCAGACGTGCCGTCAGGTCCTCGAAGACAAAGCGGCTGCCAAGCCGGTGGCCGATGATCCGACCGTTGCTGAGGCGCGCGTACAGGGTACCAGCCTCGATCCGGTCGCCCAGAATGCCATGGCGGTAACGTTTCACGGGCTGGCCAAGCCAGACCTGCTCGATCAGTCCGGTGCCCCTGGCGGATACGGCATCCGGCAGGGCGTCTGTCAGATCCGCCTGCGCCCGGGGTGCGGTCGGGGCGAGTGCCAGAAACAGCGCAAAAAACAGGCAAATCGGTCCGATTCTGGGAATCGTGCAAGACATTATCATTTTTCCACGGCTTTTGGTGTCTGCGTACTTCGTCGCCTGCGATTTGCAGTCTACAAGCTGGACCCGCTCTCGGCAGGGAGCGTCGCAGGCTTGGCACGTGTTGGAAAGGGTGGGCATGACAGCAAACTCGGCAGAATGGACGGAAGTCGTCGCAACGGCCCGGACCCCTGCGCACCTGCGCGACGATCTGCAGACGTTCCTTGGCTATTGGCAGGGACTGAAGCATCAGATGGGTCGTCTGCCGCGGAAAAGCGAGTTCGACCCCCTGGATGTGGCCCGGCTCTGGCGTGGCATCGGCATCATAGAGATCGTGCGCCAGCCGGGTATGGATGACCGCTACAGGTACCGGTTCCTCGGGACCGGTCACGATCACGTCAATGGGGCCAGCCACAGCGGTCGCTTCATGGATGACGTGCTGCCGGAGGCCGAGATGTCCGCCCTGCGCCCGGTGCTGGTCAAGGTCGTCAACGACGCACAGCCCCATTACTGGTTCCGGCGTGCGCGCGCGTCTGGGCGTGAACTGACCGGGTACGAGCGGGTTCTCACCCCGTTTCTGGGCACGGGCGAGACCATTGATTTCCTGATCGGCTACTGGGTCTGGCACTGGCAGCCGGGCCGCCCGCCGGGCTTGCGTCTGGTGGCGGATCAGGGGCGGACCATCCCCCCGCGGCAGGGCGAAAGCAGCCTGCTGTAATCTGCCCGGCTGTCTGATTGCGTTGCCGGTGCTGTCATCCAGCAGCGGAACGGTCTACCAGACGCCGATTTCGCGCAGCGCGACGCGCAGGTCGGGCGGCAATTCGTCGGTGCCACCGCCAGCGGTATCCAGATCCGGCGGCGCATCCTTCTGTTCAAGATAGCGCCAGCCCTGATGCGGTCTGCGCAGATAGGGTTCGGTCCGCACCAGCTCCGGCCCCAGGATCAGGCCGCACTTCCTGCCGGTATCGGACTGTACCTGTTCCAGGCCGATGATCCTCTGCCGCACCCGGATGGCCCCGGCAATGATCCAGTAGAGCGAGCCGCCGGCCAGCACCTCGGTATCCCGCCGGGGGCGGTTGCGGGTGACGTGGCGCAGGGTTTCGCCCCGTGCCAGCCGCTGTCCCTGCCAGAGTTCCAGCTGTTCCACCTGTTCGACGCCGACACATATCTTCAGCAGATGCACGACCTTCGGCACCTCAGCCATCGAACCGCCCCAGCACCTGCCACCAGAGATAGTCCAGCGGCAACAGCACAAGGATGGTGATGATCGCCACCACCAGTGTTGCCCGGATGCCATCCGCCATCCGCACGTTGCCGAGCTGCATCGCCACCACGATGGGCGGGCCCTGAAACGGAAACAGCACGGTGGAATAGGCCGGGACCTGCATCATCAGCGTGGTGGCCAGCGGCAGACCCATGGCGACCGACAGCTGCTCGGCCAGCGGTGTCAGCACGGCGGGAACGGTCGGTGCGGTGCCCAGCAGGCTGACGCCGATGGATGCGGTGGTGACGGCCAGGAAATTCCAGGCGTCTTGCCCCGGGGCCAGGTCAGCGACGTTCAGGAATGCGCTGGCCATGTGGTCGGCAATGCCTGTGGTCGCAACAACGGCCCCCAGCGACAGAACGCCGGCGATGTAGAGCAGGGGGCGGAACTGCACTGCGTCGGTCAGCTTCGCCGCGTCGATCAGGCGGAAGGGCGGCAGCATGCAGGCGATGCCTGCCCCCAGCGCCACCCATGCCGGGGAAACGCCATGCACGAAATCCGTCGCCCAGAGCAGCAGAGCCGCCGCCAGGATCACCACCAGGCGGCGTTCCGGGACGGACAGCGGACCGGGACTGACATCTGTATTCACGTCGCCGCGAATCCTGTCGGGAAACAGCAGGCGGATCACCGCGACGACCGTGATGGCCTTCAGCAGGCCCAGCACCGGAAAATGCAGCAGCAGATAGTCGCCATAGACCGGTTTCAGGCCATAGAGCGTATCGGCAGCGCCAATCATCACCAGGTTGGGCACGTTGGCCGGCATGATGCCGAACCCGGGCAGGAACGCCCCCAGCCCGGCGGTTATGGCGATTCCGGTCCGTCCCTTCGACCCCTGTTCGAAGCCGAATACATCCGCCAGCCCCAGCGCCACGGGCATCAGCAGCACAACGCGGCCCACCGATGACGGCATGACGAACGCCAGACCCAGGGCGACACACATGATTCCGGCCAGCACGCCGAGGTAACTGACCCCCATGCGCCGCGCCAGCGCACCGGCGACCCGCGCGCCGAGGCCGGTATCGCGCACTGCCGCGCCGACGATCATGCCACCGAACAGCAGCCAGAAGGCTGCAGAGGCAAAGCCCGAGAACACCACCGGAGCCGCCGCGACGCCGGTGATCATGGCGACGAGGAAGAACAGCAGCGCCGTCAGATGTTCGGGGATCGCGTTGGTCGCCCAGAGGCCGATGGCGCACAGCGCCAGTGCGCCGCCCATCGCCGCCTCCCGCGACAGCCCCTCGACCGGCAGCAGCAACAGGGCCGCGCCCGCCGCGAAGAAAGCGGTGGCGATGATCTGGGCGGGGCGAAGGGTCACGGCAGAATGGCTCCACCGTCCTTCTGTGCCGCCAGTGCAGGCCCAGGTGCCGGTGCTTCCGAACCGTGGGACGTCGGTGCCGGTTTCAATGCCGGGATTTCCGGTCGCTCGACCGTGACGAAGTTGTCGGTTGCCGGGTCAAGGCGGGCCAGCCGCCCCTTGGCGATGCCGAAATGCATGCCGTGCAGCCGCACCCGTCCTTCACGGACCAGATCCGCAATCCAGGGAAAGGTCATCAGGTTCTTGAGGCCGAGGCGGATGTTCTCCTCTTCCATCTGACCCAGGATGGTGTCGACCTTGTGTCCGGCGGAATGGCTCATGACCCGGTCCAGGATCTCGTGGGAACTGGCCATCCAGGGGACGACGAACTCGCCGATGCCGTCGGTGTCCTCGTAATCCATCAGCAGGGCCTTGACGCCGCTGCACCCGGCATGACCCATCACCACGATCTCGCTGACCTTCAGCACCTTGATCGCGAATTCCAGCGCGGCACTCACCCCGTGCGCCCGACCGTCCGGGGCATAGCGTGGCACCACATTGGCCACATTGCGGATGATGAACAGCTCCCCCGGTCCGGCATTGAAGATGGTTGCCGGGTCCACCCGGCTGTCGGCACATGCAATGATCATCACGCTGGGCGACTGGCCGAGCGCTTCCAGTTGGCGATAGCGGTCGGCGTTGCTCGCGAAGCCTTTCTCGATGAACGCCTGATAGCCGTCCAGAAGTTGATCCAGTGACACGTGCTCGCTCTCCGGGGCCGTTTCGGGGATGGGGAGACAATCGGACGCTTTGCGTCGTCATGCAAGGTGGCTAGGCTCGGGATCATTCCATCGCGCGATGGCGGCGGGCTGGCAACGATTTCGAACAGTCAAGAGACCTAGCAGCATTTACACGGGGTTGGCGAGCGAATGAGCGTCTGGGGAAAACTGATTGGCGGCGGGCTGGGACTGGCACTCGGCGGGCCGATCGGGGCCATTGTCGGTGGCCTGGCCGGGCATGCGGTCGACCGCATTCGCGATCAGGATGAGGAAGAAGCCCTGGCACTGGCGCAGGGCACGGCGGACAGCGGCCGCCCGGCGGCCACCAAGAAGGTCGCCTTTACCATCGCTGTCATCGTCCTCGGTGCCAAGATGGCCAAGGCCGACGGGGTCGTCACGAAGGACGAGATCCTGGCATTCCGGGAGGTGTTTCAGGTCCCGAAGGACGAGATGCGCAATGTCGCCAAGGTGTTCAATCAGGCCAAGCAGGAAGCCACGGGCTTCGAGCCCTATGCCGAGCAGATCGGCGGGATGTTTCAGGGCAACCCGGAAGTGCTGGAGGATCTGCTGGCCGGGCTGATGCACATTGCCCGTGCGGACAATGTCATCCATCCCGATGAAGTCGCCTTCCTGAAGGCGGTGGCGGAGATCTTCGGCATCAGCCATGCCGCCTACAACCGTCTGCACGCCACCTATCTGGGGCCGGACGTCGAAGACCCCTATGCCGTGCTGGGGGTTGCGCCGGATGCCCCGGATGCGGAGGTCAAGCGTACTTACCGCAGCCTGATCAAGGCGAATCACCCCGACCGGGTGATTGCGCAGGGTCTGCCGGAGGAGTTCGTTGCCGTCGCCAACGAGAAGCTGTCGCGCATCAACGCCGCCTACGACCGGATATCGAAGGACCGCGGTTTCAGTTGATCGTGGTTCTTTCGGTCTCGGGCCAATTCCGCGGCGCGCTGCGGCTCCGACCGGGCAGCGAACGGTCGCCGGGCCGCCGTCATGACCGGGGGAGATGAACAGGTTGACTGATGTTCGGATACCGCGATCCGTCTTTCGGGCCATGGGGTCAACATGCGGATCATAGACCGCCCCTCCCCCAATCACGACAGTCGCAATGGCGCGCCCGTGGACATGCTGGTGCTGCACTACACTGATGTCGCGGACGCATCCGTCGCGCTGGACATGCTCACGGACCCCGTACGGAAGGTTTCGGCGCATTACCTGCTGGATGTGGATGGTCAGGTCAGCCGTCTGGTGGCGGAGGACAGGCGCGCCTGGCATGCCGGAGTTGCCGTCTGGCAGGGTGTCAGCGACATCAACGCCTGTTCCATCGGCATCGAGATCCAGAACACCGGGCATTCCGGCGCGTCGGGTGGGGCGGTCCAGCCCTTTCCTGACGCACAGATCGACGCGCTGATCGCGTTGATCGACCACATTCGCCAGCGCCACAGCATCCCGAACCGACGGGTTCTGGGGCATTCCGATGTGGCACCGGGCCGCAAGCAGGACCCCGGCGCGCATTTTCCCTGGGCGCGGCTGGCTGCGGCCGGTATCGGCATCTGGCCGGACGGGGACGTGTGGAGGACGGTTGCGGACGGAGAAGTGACGCTGGTTGCGCAGATACAACGGTCGCTGGCGACCATCGGCTATGGCATCGCGGTCGATGGTGTTGCGGGGCCGCAGACCCAGGCGGTCGTCGCCGCCTTTCAACGTCATTTCCGCCCTGCACAGGTCAGCGGAACGGCAGACGCCGACACGGTTGCCCGCATCGGCGTCATCGAAGGTCTGATCAGCGGCTGAGACCCGGTGGGACCTTTGCCGGATATGATGAACTGGGTTCAGGCAAAGATCCGGGAAACAGCCTGGCGGATGGCGCGAAAGGCGGCGGCAGTCTCTGCGGCCCGGGCGCTCTGGGCGCGGCCGACATAGAAGTCCACGTCGATGGAGCCGTCGGCCCGCAGGTGCAGGTCATCACCGGTGGACGTGTTCAGATTGTTGAATTCGTTGAGGTTGATCTGCTGGAACTGCATCTGAATTCTCCTGATTCGATGAGGATACTGTCTGCCCGTCGCCCCTCACCCGGCGGCTGACTGAGGGGAATATGTCAACAATGCTGTCGCTTGACAAAAGACTATTTCTCACCAAGTTGATGAGCTGAGCTCATTGATCAGGCAAATTTGTGCGCTGCGAAGAGCAATTGCAGCATGAATGGAAGGCCCCGGATGCCCAGACGCTTGCCCCCCCTCAACGCCCTGCGTGCCTTCGAAGCCGCCGCGCGGCACCTCAGTTTCACCCGCGCAGCTGATGAACTGAGCCTGACACCGTCGGCGATAAGTCATCAGATCAAGGGGCTGGAGGATCTGCTGGGCGTGAAGCTGTTCGAGAGGCGCCAGCGCAAGGTCATCCTGACCTCTGCCGGAGGCCGCTATTACCCGGCGATGCGTCAGGCCTTCGACCAGATGAACGCCGCGACCGAGGACCTGAAGGCCGAGGACACGGCGGGACCGCTGACCGTGAACGTGCTGCCGACCTTCGCCATGCGCTGGCTGGTGCCGCAATTGTCCGCATTCCAGAAACGCCACCCGGAGATCGAGGTGCGTATGACCACGAATGTGGAGGCGATCGACTTCAACCGGGTGGAGGCTGACGCGGCCATCCGCTATGGCGTCGGTGGCTGGCCTGGCCTGACCGCCAAGCTGCTGTTGCGCGAAGAGATCGTGCCGGTCTGCAGCCCGTCATTGCTGGAGGGACGTCCCCGCCTCAAGACGCCGGCGGATCTGGTGCATTACCCGCTGCTGCATGACGTGAACCGCCCCGATACCTGGCGGCAATGGCTGACTGCGGTGGGTGAGGATACGGTCGACCCGGACCGGGGGCTGAAGCTGGACACGACCAATCTCGCCGTGCAGGGGGCCATCCAGGGCCTGGGCATCGTGCCGGTCAACCCCAGCCTCGTGCGCCCCGAACTGGACGCAGGGACCCTGATCGAACCGCTGGATTTCCACCTCAGCGTGAAGGGTGGGTATTTCCTGGTCTACCCGGTCGGCCGCGAGAACCGGCCACGGCTGAAGGCGTTCGAGACCTGGCTGACCGAGATCACCGCCCAGGTGACAGCGGAAGAGGGAAACGCGGCGTGACCTGGCTTTCCGCGTCTGGCGCGCCAGCCTGAACATCGGCCAGGCGCGCCAGTCGGGGTGACGGTATGTTACCGGCCTACTTGTGCTTGAAGTTCGGCTTCCGCTTTTCGGCGAAGGCGGCCATGCCTTCGCTCTGGTCCTCGGTGGCGAACAGGGAGTGAAACAGGCGGCGTTCGAACATCACGCCTTCGCGCATCATGCTCTCATAGGCCTTGTTGACCGCTTCCTTGGCCATCATCACGGACGGGCGGGACAGCTCTGCAATGCGGCTGGCCACCTTCAGCGCTTCGTCCACCAGGTCGTCGGCAGGCACGACACGGCTGACCAGACCGGAGCGTTCGGCCTCGGCCGAGTCCATCATGCGGGCGGTCAGCACCATTTCCATCGCCTTGGACTTGCCGACAAAGCGGGTCAGGCGCTGCGTGCCGCCGGAACCGGGGATGACGCCGAGGTTGATTTCCGGCTGGCCGAACTTGGCGGTGTCGGCGGCGATGATGAAATCGCACATCATGGCCAGTTCACAGCCCCCGCCCAGGGCATAGCCCCCCACGGCGGCAATCACCGGTTTGCGGCAGCGGGTCACCCGTTCCCAGTTGGCGGTGATGAAGTCTTCCTTGTAGGCATCCATGTAGGATTTGGGCTGCATCTCCTTGATGTCCGCGCCTGCCGCGAAGGCCTTGGCGGAACCGGTAATGACGATGCAGCCGATGGCGTCATCGGCCTCATAGCCGTCAAGCGCCTGGCCGAGTTCGTCCATCAGCTGCTTGTTCAGCGCGTTCAGCGCCTCGGGACGGTTCAGGGTGATGAGGCCGACAGCGCCCCGCGTGTCGGTCAGAATGCATCCATAGCTCATGATCGGTTCTCCCCCGGTACTCGGAATCAGTGTTTCGGATCGTGGTTTCAGCCTTCCGGTGAAAGCCGGAAGACAACAAGGGTCAGGCCAGCGGCCCGCGAAATGGTCAGGGCCAGCAACTCCCCGTCGCGCAGGAACCGGTTGGCCCCGTCAGCGCGCCAGCCAAGTTCCGGCAGCACCTGTTCGTAGTAGCCTTCGATGGATCGTGCTGCAACTGCGCCTGTGGTCTCCACCACGATGACGCGACCGGTGGCGCTCTCGAACACCGTTCCGGCCTCCACAACTTCGCTCAGCCCGTCCATCAGGGGAATGTCGAGCTGTTCGAGCCATGTTTCAGCCTGTGCCGGGGCAACAAGCAGAAACAGGCCGGTCAGGGTCATCAGAAGGGTTTTCATCGCTGGCACACCGGACAGTGAAACGTGGATCGGCCCGACTGCACGATGCGGGCAATCGTGCCCTTGCAGCGGGGTTTGCGACAGGCCTCGCCTTCGCGCCCATAGGCGCGGAAGTCGTGCTGGAAATAGCCAAGCTCCCCGGAGGCCTGCACATAGTCGCGCAGTGATGATCCGCCGGCGGCGATGGCTTCCTGCAGCACCAGCTTGATCTCCGGCACCAGCCGCGCCGCACGCCGACCCGACACCGTCATGGCCAGCCGGGTGGGGGCGATGCCAGACCGGAACAGCGCCTCGCAGACGTAGATGTTGCCGAGGCCCGCCACCACCCGCTGGTCCAGCAGGGCGGACTTGATGGGGGTGCGCTTGGTCGCAATGGCCTGGGACAGCACGGCGGCGGAGAAATCATCCCCAAGCGGTTCCGGCCCCAGATCGCGGAAGAAGCGATGCTGATCCAGGGCGTCGGTGGCGCAGAGGTCGAAATAGCCGAAGCGGCGATGGTCCTGAAAGATCACCACCGTCCCGTCGTCCACATCGAACACCAGATGTTCGTGCGGCTGCTGACTGTTGGGCCGGGCGTCATGAATGTGCATCCGCCCCGACATGCCCAGGTGCCCGATCAGGGTTTCGCCGCTGTCCAGATCGAACAGCAGGTACTTGGCCCGCCGCCGCAGGGCCTCCACCCGCCGACCTGACAGGCGGGCGCCAAGGTCCGGCGGCAGCGTGAAGCGCAGGTCCGGGCGGTTCACCGCCACATGGGTCAGGCGTCGCCCGGTCAGGCGACGGTCCAGCCCGCGACGAACGGTCTCTACTTCTGGAAGCTCCGGCATGGGGGGCACTGTAGCGTGCGCTTGGCGGCTCCGCTATGGTGCGGCGCATGGGCGAGACACGAAATCAGAATGCCGAATCCGCAACGGATTCCATGGCCTCCTTCGGCTTCCGCGATGTGCCGGAATCTGAGAAGGCAGCGATGGTGGGGGACGTGTTCCACTCCGTCGCCCGGCGCTATGACCTGATGAATGACGTGCTGTCGTTCGGTGTCCATCGCATCTGGAAGGACCGTTTCGTCACCGACCTGCGCCCGCGCGCAGGCGAAGCGATCCTGGATCTGGCGGGCGGCACCGGCGACATTGCCAAACTGGTCCACCAGCGAACCCGGGGCCAGGCGCGCGTCACCCTGTGCGACATCAATCATTCCATGGTGCAGGTGGGCCGTGACCGGTTGCTTGATCAGGGGCTTTTCCGGGGCATCGACTGGACGGTGGGGGACGCGGAAACCCTGCCCTTCGATGACGCGAGCTTCGATGCCGTCACCATAGCCTTCGGCATCCGCAATGTGACCCGCATTCCGAAGGCGCTGGCCGACATCCGCCGTGTGCTGCGCCCTGGCGGGCGGTTCCATTGCCTGGAATTCTCCACCGTGGGGAAGGGGCTGAAGCCGTTCTATGACGCCTGGTCATTCCAGGCGATGCCGCGCATCGGGCGGGTGATCGCCGATGATCCGGAGGCCTATCGCTATCTGGCCGAGAGCATCGCCAGGTTCCCCGCACCGCAGGTCTTCGCCGACATGATTGCCGAAGCAGGCATGCGCAGGGTGGGCTTCGATGCGCTGACGGGTGGTATTGCCGCCATCCATCGCGGCTGGCGTATCTGAGGCATGATCCGGCGACTGACCTATGTGGCACGACTGGTCGGCATTGCCCGCACCCTGCAGAAGCATGACGCCCTGTTCCCGCTGGAGCGGCTCGACGCACCGCCATTCGCGCTGCGGCTGGCGCGCCTGTTTGCAGGCCGGTCCCGGCGCAACCGCGACCGGCGACCGGGGGAGCGGCTGGCGGCGGCGCTGGAGGATCTGGGGCCATCATTCATCAAGCTGGGGCAGGCGCTTTCCGTGCGCGCCGACCTGCTGGGTGAAGACATCGCCGTTGACCTGGGCCGCCTGCGCGACCGCCTGCCGGAATTCGGGTTCGAAGCGGCACGCGACACCATCGAAAGCGAGCTGGAAGCGCCGTTGAGCGCGCTCTACCTGGATTTCCAGCGCAAGCCGGTCGCTGCCGCGTCCATCGCCCAGGTGCATTTCGCCACCATCGCGACGCCGGATGGCCCGGCACCTGTGGCCGTGAAGGTGCTGCGCCCGGGTATCGAGGAACGGCTGCAGCGCGACATGAACCTGTTCTTCTGGCTGGCGCGCATTGCGGAACGGGCGGATCCGAAGCTGCGTCGCCTGCGGCCGGTGGATATTGTCCGCACCCTGCAGCAGTCGGTATCGCTGGAGATGGATCTGCGACTGGAAGCCGCCGCCGCCGATGAGATGGGTGAGGTGTTTCAGCAGGACCCCGACTTCCGCACCCCGGCGATCGACTGGGAACGCACGGCGGGCCGGGTGCTGACGATGGAACGGGTGACATCCGTGCCGATTGGCGACAATGCGGCCATGGACGCGGCAGGCATCGATCGTCCGGCTCTGGCAGAACGGGTGATCCGCATCTTCCTGCGCCAGAGCCTCACGCACGGCTTCTTCCACGCCGACATGCACCAGGGAAATCTGTTCGTGGACCCGGATGGTACCGTCGTTGCCGTGGATTACGGCATCATGGGACGACTGGACCATCGCACGCGCCTTTTCATGGCGGAGATGCTGGGGTCCTTCATCGCCGGGGACTATCGGCGCGCAGCGGAAGTGCATATCGCTGCTGGCTACGTGCCGCCGGAAACTTCCGTGGATCTGTTCGCGCAGGCCTGTCGGTCCATCGGCGCGCCGATTCGCGGCAAGCCGGTCAGCGAGATCTCCATCGGGCGGCTGATGGCGCAGCTGTTCCGCGTTACCGAGACCTTTGCCATGCAGACCCGCACCGAGTTGCTGCTGCTGCAGAAGACCATGGTGACCGTGGAAGGTGTCTCGCGCGGCATCGATCCCGGGATCAATTTCTGGAGCGCGTCGCAGCCGGTGATCGAAACCTGGGCACGCGACAACCTCGGCCCCGAAGCCAGGATCGCCGGTTTCATCACCGACACGATGGACATCGTGGAGAAGGTGCCGCGACTGCTGGAAAAGGCTGACCGGGCCTTCGACCGGCTGGAGCAGATCGAGGCTCAGGCAGAGGATGAGGCCACCAGCGGCACCGCCCGCTGGGCCATCATTGCCGGCATCGGTGGCGTTCTGGCCGGTGTGGCGCTGGCGCTGCTGTTCGGCACCGCTATCGGTTGAGGTCGTCACGGCGCCTGCGCAGCGCAGGCTGCAGCAGGCTGAGGATGGTCACACCGGTGACGACATAGGCGACGCACCCGGCAGCGATCATGTCGAAACCGACCCCGACATCCAGCAGCAGACCGAAGAATGCGGGGGATGCGGCGGTCGCCATGACCATGGTGGCCTGGATCAGGCTGCGGATCGCGCCAAGGTGGCCGGTGCCATGAATCTCCGCAAACACCGCGCCCATCAGGGTGAAACCTGCCCCGGCGGTGGCGCCGACCAGCATCATGTAGACCAGCGCCCCCAGCGCATGGTCGGTGACGATCAGGCTGAGCGCGGACAGGCCAAGGAATGGCAGGTACCACGGCAGCAGGCGGATGCCGCCCACCCGATCCACCAGATTGCCGGTGATCAGGCTGGACAGCCCCTGGGCGATGGCGAAGCCGACAAAGCAGCTGGCCAGCCATTCCAGGCTCCATCCCTTGACCTCGGCCAGGTGTACCTGATGGAAGAACAGTCCGGTGGAGATGAACGCCGGAGCCATCATCGCGAACACCAGCGGGTAGAACACGGGGTCGCGGACCACCTCCGACAGGGTACGCGACCGGCCCGGTCCCAGCCCGCTCTGCAGCGCCTGCGCCAGATCCGCCTTGCGCGCCGTCTCCCGCGCCGCATGACCGCGCAACAGCCACAGCATCAGCGGCGCTATGCCGACCAGCAGCACGATGCCGAACCCGGCCCAGGTCCAGCGCCAGCCGATGAGGCTGAGCAGGATCACCGCCATGGGGGGAAAGATGGCTTCCCCCAGCGGATGACCCAGGGCGGCGAGGCTGACGGCCTTGCCCCGGCTGCGCTCGAAATAGCGCGCCATGGCAATGATCGACACGTGGCTCATCAGCCCCTGTCCGGTCAGTCGCAGCATGAAGAAGGCAAGCCCGAGGAACAGCGCGGACGGGATCACGGAGGTCAGCAGACAGGCCGCTGCCAGCCCGGCGGAGACCATCAGGGTGTAGCGGGTCAGGTCCACATGGTCGATCTTGCGGCCCAGCCAGATCAGGGTCAGCCCGGCGCAGAGGGTGCCGAGGGAATAGAGCGTGCCGAAGTCACCATGGCTCAGCCCGAACTCGGTGCGCCAGGCCCCGCCGAACAGCGCGATGAAGAACGTCTGACCAAAGCTGGACAGGAACGCCGCCGTCACGCCGAATGACAGGAAGCGCCGATTGGCGGCGATGAATGAAACATAGGAATTCAACGGGGTGCGGTCTCCGGTCGGGAAGGGAGCAAGGCTGGCCGGTCGGGCAACCTGAATCGTTCCACCGCATGATTGCACCCCAATCAGCACTTGCGAATGGCTGTCACCCCGGGCACGTCGTCAGGTGGCGGGTTCATGGACACCTGCACATTGCTGTCACCCCGGGCGCAAGACCCGGGGTCCACGCTTTTCCGCGGTGATGCGTGCTGAACAGGGTGGATCCCGGGTCGGCGCTGCGCTTGCCCGGGATGACAGGTTTGGGCGGAGGTGGCCTGCACAACCGCATCTTCACGGTGCCAAGCGGACTTGATCCGCGTGTCCAGCCTTCCGGCCCATGAGTCGCCCCTGGGTACCCGGGTCAAGCCCGGGCACGCCGTCTGGTGGAGGGTTCATCGACACCTGCACATTGCTGTCACCTCGGGTCGGTGCTGCGCTCGTTCGCGATGACGGGCAGGGTGATTGAAGGCTCGGCAAATCAGACCCGGCCCTGTCGCGCCAGGGCAGGCTCAGTTGGTCAGCCAGCCGGAACGGGCGGCGATGGCGATGGCCTCCGTGCGGTTGGCGGCGTTCAGCTTCTTCATCAGGTTGGCGACGTGGAATTTCACCGTGCGCTCGCTGATACCCAGAATCTCGCCGATCTCCCCATTGCTGCGGCCCTTCGACATCCAGGCCAGGCATTCCTGTTCCCGGCGGGAGAACATCATCCCGGCCAGTTCATCCTCCTGCCCCAGGACCAGAAAATCAGCGACGCTGACCGTGAAACGCAGGGCCAGACGGTGCAGCTCGCTTGTGGTGCTGGCGATGATTTCCGCTGCATTCGGCGGGTCCCCCAGCATGAAGAGGTACAGGGCCTGGGTCCGCAGTGGCGTGTTCATGGGAATGAACAGGTCGTACTTGATGCCGAACCGTTTCTCCAGTGCCCAGATCCAGCGCTGGCGGCGGGTCAGTGTCATCTGCGACCGCTCCCCCAGTGTCGTGAACGGCAGATAGCGCTCCGTCACCAGTTGCAGCATGGGGTCGTAGCGGAACATGCCGCGGCTGTAGTAGATCGCCTCGAACGCTTTCAGGAAGCCCGGTCCGCGGGACAGCACGAACGGCTCCCCCGCCACGATCTCGTCCAGGGGCTTGCGACGGTGCGTGTAATAGACGTACCCGGCATAGCCCATGGCGCGTACCTTGTATTCCAGCGCGTCCCCGAGGTCATCAAGCGAGATGGCGTCGGCCACCAGCTTCTCGAATTCCAGATCCGGCCCCTGTTCCGTATCCGCCATGCACAGCCCTCCCATGCCACAGGTCTACCGCAGCCACAGGAAGACTGTACCTGTCCGGCCGGTCAGGTGTCAGGCCCCCGGTTCCGGGCCAGGAGCCGTCAGCCAGGAGCCGTCAGCCAGGAGCCGTCGGCCAGGAGACGTTAGCCGGAAGCCGTCAGCCCTTCGATGATGCGGAATTTCTGCACCTTGCCCATCGGGTTGCGTGGCAGATCGTCAGCCAGGATCACCCGCCGCGGCACCTTGTAGCCCGCCAGCCGTTCGCGGCAGAAAGCCTCCACGGCCCCGGGGTCCAGCATCACGTCCCTTGCGGTCAGGCCGAATTCCCAGCCCCAGCGCATGGCGGACGTCAGATAGTGGTCATTGGAATAGAGCGCGCCCTTCGGGAAGCCTGTGGTGCCGGATGTATAGCCGACGACGGCATGTTCGGCACCGCGATCGCCCTCCCCCAGGACGGGCCGCGCGACTGTCGCAGGTGTCGCAACGCTGTCGGCATCGACAACCACGGCCCCCGTGGCTGCGGCGATCTGCGCTGCTGCCTGCATGTAGGGCGCGGCGGCGAGGATCAGCTTCGCGTCCGAATCCTCCACCACGAACTGCATTTCCGGCGGGGCCATGTGGCTGTTCACCGGTACGGCAGCGGCTGATGATGGTTTCGGCAAGGGTCAGGCGCATGGCATCAGCTCCGGGTCACGATCATGGATGCGTTCTGTCCGCCAAAGCCGAAGGAGTTCACCTGGAGCACGTCGAAATCCAGCTCCCTCGGCTGACCGATGACGATATCGAACTGCGCCTCCGGGTCGGGGTCGCTGGTGTTGGCCGTGTGGGCGAAACGGCCATCCGCCATACCGCACAAGCCTTCGATCAGCGCCATGGCCCCCGATGACGCGCCGGAATGTCCTGTGTGCCCCTTCAGGCCCTTGACGGGCAGGGGTGTCGCCCGTCCCGCCGTCTTGCCATGCACCAGGTTGATCGCATTGATTTCCGCCGTGTCGCCCTTCGGCGTTGCGGTGGCGTGGGCGAACAGGCCGCCAACGTCATTGGCACGGCTTCCGGCCCGTGGGTGTCCAGCATGTACTGGGCCTTCTGAAACGCGCGGACGCCGCCACCGGATGTGCCATGCACGACGCCCGTGCGTTCCGGATCGATGGCGCTGTTGTCGGGGGCCGGGCTGTCCAGCCCTGCCTGCATCATCGCCTGGCGCGCTGCGGCCAGGGCGAACTGGGCAAACATGTCCGATCCCTCAGCCACCTTGGGTGACATCCAGTCATCGGGGTTGAAGTCGGTCACCAGGCCCCAGAATATCCTGCGCGGGTCGCGATCAGGGTCGTACCAGGGTGCCACGCCGATGCCGGTCCGGCCCGCCATGACGTTCTGGTGAAACCGCTGAACACTGCTGCCCAGTGAAGAAACGATGCCGGTGCCCGTGATGGCGATTGGTTCCACGATGGTCCTCCCCTGGATCGAATGCTAAACCGCAAACCGATCTGCGTGAACCGCATCGGCTTTGACGCATGACACACCTGCAAGGGAACAGACCATGGCCACTCTGATACTGGGCAACCGCAACTACTCGTCCTGGTCGCTGCGCGGCTGGCTGCTTGTCCGTCAGGCGGGCATCGCTGCTGACGAAGTCGTGATCCCGCTCAGGACGCCGGAGTCGGCGACGCTGATCGCGCAGCATTCTCCTTCGGCCAAGGTGCCGGTGCTGATCCAGGGCGATGTGACGGTCTGGGACAGCCTCGCCATTGCGGAATATTGTGCCGAACAGGCTCCGGACGCGGGAATCTGGCCTGCCGACCCGGCGGCGCGCGCCGTGGCCCGCTCTGCTTCGGCGGAAATGCACAGCGGCTATGCCGCGCTCCGCGGGGCCTGGCCGATGAACCTGAAACGCAAGGGGCCGCCGCTGTTACCGGCGGCAGACGTTGCCGCCGACATCGCCCGGATCATCGCCCTCTGGTCGGATTGCAGGGCGCGGTTTGGTGCCGGGGGTGCTTTCCTGTTCGGGGACTGGTCCGCTGCGGACGCCATGTTCGCCCCCGTCGTCAGTCGCCTGACCAGCTATGGCGCGGCATTGGATACCGACAGCAGCACCTACTGTGCCGCCGTCATGGCGCATCCCCTGATGGTCGAATGGTCCGCGATGGCTGCGGCCGAAACCTGGAACATCGCAGCCGTCGACGCGCTTTAGGTCGGGCCGTTCTCTGGCCAGTGCCGTTCTCTGGCCGGTGCGGTTCTCTGGCCGGTGCGGTTCCATCATCTTGACGGGCCAGCCTAACCTGCGGTCGCTTCCGCGTCCGCCGCGTGCTTCTGCCCGTCCGAGAACGGTGACCGGCCGCGCTGGAAACGACCAGCCAGGCGATCCAGCCGGGACAGGGACTTGTCCAGGGCGGCCATGGTGCGCGACAGGTCCGGGCTGTCATCGTCCAGGAATGTGCGGAAGGTCTGGGCGTAGGCCAGCCCCAGCGCCTTCATGCGCAGGGTCCCGGCAATCCCCGCCGAAGATATGCCGGCGGCTTCCAGGGCCAGGCGCATGGCGCGCTGACCGGGTCCGGCCATCAGTGCGATGGCACCGCCGGGGTCGGTCGGCAGGCTGGACAGGATGGCGCGCAAACCTTCGCGATGGCCTTTCAGATGATCAAACCGGGCGATCAGCAGCGTGAACAGCCGATCCCGGATGGCCTCATCGGGCCAGTCATCATCGACAGCGGCCAGCATCGCCTGATCGGCACGGGCAGCAAGATGGCGGACCACGCCCATGCGCCCGCCGACAGCATCAACGACGTCGGCCACGTCCATGCCGGATTCGCGGGCGATGTCATACAGCGTGACATTGCGCCAGCCACCCATGGCCGCGAGTTGCATGGTGGCATCGATGATCGGTCCAACCGGATCCTTCTTGCGTGGCATGGCCGCCGTTCCTTCCGCTGAAAGCTGTCACCTGCCCCCAGAGATGGGGCGGATGACAGCAACTTTAACGGGGAAGTTTGTCGCAACCGTGGCGGGCCAGTGACCACGCTGACCAGGCCCGCCCCATGGTGATCAGCCCTTCAGGGCAACGTCCGCAGGCACATAGTCATAACCGAGCGCTTCGGCCACGGCTTCGCAGGTCACCTGGCCCTTGCAGACGTTCAGGCCGTTCTTCAGGTGCGGGTTGGCGGACAGCGCGCCCCTCCAGCCCTTGTTGGCGATGGCGATGGCGTGCTGCAGGGTGACATTGTTCAGCGCGTAGGTGGATGTGCGGGCGACCCCACCGGGCATGTTGGCGACGCAGTAATGCACAACGCCTTCGACGACATAGGTCGGGTCGGCGTGGGTCGTGGCGCGCGAAGTCTCGAAACAGCCACCCTGATCGATGGCGACATCAACCAGCACGGCACCGTCCTTCATGGTGGTCAGCATGTGATGCGTCACCAGCTTCGGCGCGGCGGCACCGGGCACCAGCACGGCACCGACGACCAGATCGGCGGCGGCGACCTGTTCCTCGACAGCGGTGCGCGTGGAATAGAGTACCTTGGCGGAGGCTTCGAAGTGGTTTTCCAGCTTTTCCAGCACTACGGGGCTGCGGTCCAGAATGGTGACATCGGCATGCAGACCGACAGCCATCTGCGCGGCGTTGAAGCCGACGACACCGCCGCCCAGGATGACGACCTTGCCCGGTGCGACGCCCGGTACACCGCCCAGCAGCACACCCAGTCCACCGTGGGATTTTTCCAGTGCCGAGGCACCGGCCTGGATCGACATGCGCCCGGCAACCTGGCTCATCGGCTTCAGCAGCGGCAGACCGCCGAGGGGGTCGGTCACCGTTTCATAGGCGATGCAGATGGCACCGCTCTTCACCAGGTCGCGGGTCTGGTCAGGATCCGGGGCCAGATGCAGGTAGGTGTAGAGAATCTGGTCAGGGCGCAGCATCGCACGCTCATTGGCCTGTGGCTCCTTGACCTTCACGATCATGTCGGCGCGGGCAAAGACCTCGCTTGCCGTATCCACGATCTCGGCGCCTGCAGCTACATAGGCCTCATCGGTGGCACCGACGCCCATACCGGCACCGGTTTCCACCAGCACTTCATGGCCATTCAGTTTCAGCTCGGCGACGCTTTCCGGCGTCAGGCCGACACGATATTCGTGGTTCTTGATTTCCTTGGGGGTGCCGACACGCATCACAGGCCTCCTGGGCGGTTTCTCGTTGAGATGCCACAGAATGCCGGATCGGAATTCGAAAGTGTTCCGATTCTTGGCGCTTTTCTCGCTTCGAACAGGATATATTCCGGCCCAAGGACACAGTATAAGGAGAAATTCCGATGAATGCTCTGGATGGACGAATTCTTCAGCGGTTGCAGCGTGACTCATCCCCGTCACTGAACGAACTGGCGGATGCTGTTGGCCTGTCTCCCTCGGCCTGCCATCGCCGGGTGAAGCTGCTGGAGAAATCAGGCGTGATCTCCGGCTACGTGGCCCGGCTGAACCGTACCGCGCTCGGCCTGACGATCCAGGCCTTCGTGGAAATCAGCCTGACATCGCAGAGTGAGGATTCGCTCCAGGCCTTCGAGGCGGCTGTGCTGCGCACGGAGGAAATCCTGGAATGCCATCTGATGACCGGCTCGGCCGATTACATGCTGCGGGTCGCGGCGCGGGACGTGGCGGATTTCGAACGCATTCACCGCAATCGTCTGTCGCGACTGCCCGGCGTTGCCAGTATGCAATCGGGGTTTGTGCTGCGCAGCATTCGCGAAGGTGGTGCCTATCCGGTGGATGTGGCGTAGGCTCGTCCGACGTGTCGACCGCGCCAAGGCTTTCCGGCGTAGAGTTCCAGCGGTTCCCTGTGGCGGAGTCCCTTTCAGGCCATGCATGAAGAAGAACTGATCAATCTGGCCATCGTGGCTGGTGCAGCACTGCTGTGCGGGCTGCTGTTCAGCCGCATCAGGCAGCCGGTGGTGGTGGGCTATATCGTGGCCGGCGTGGTGCTTGGTCCGTCCGTGCTGGGCCTCGTCGGCGATGGGGAAGAAGTCCAGCTGGTCGCCGAACTGGGCGTGCTGATGCTGCTGTTCCTGATCGGGATGGAGCTGTCGCTGCGCAGTTTCCGGCGCATCTGGCGCACCGCCATGACCATAGCCGGGCTGCAGATCGGGCTGGGCCTCGCCTTTGCCTGGCTTTTCGGCAAGGGCCTCGGCTGGTCGCCGGAATTGTCACTGATCGTCGGCTTCGGTCTCGGCCTCAGTTCGACCGCTGTGGCGATCAAGATACTGGAAGACATTGGCGAATTGAGGTCCGACGTCGGGCAGCTGGCCGTCGGCGTGCTGGTGGCGCAGGATCTGGCGGTGGTGCCGATGTTGCTGATCGTCAGCGAGATGGGCAAGCCCGACGCCAGCCCCTATGGCGCGGTGGTGCCGGTGCTGGTGGCGGTGGCGATCCTGGGCGGCATCGTGTTCCTGCTCAGCCGTCGCAAGCGGGAACATCTGCCCTTCGCCCACTGGATCAGCGACAACCATGACCTGGCTGCCATGTCGGGACTGGCCATGTGTTTCGTGTTCGCCGCGATCAGCGGACTGGTCGGACTGTCGCCGGCCTATGGCGCCTTCATCGGCGGGCTGGTGGTGGGCAACACCATTGAACGACAGAAGATGATCGCGGCGGTGGAGCCCGTGCAGTCGGTGCTGCTGATGGTGTTCTTCCTGTCGATCGGTCTGCTGCTGGACCTGAATTTCATCTGGGAGAACATGCTGCTGGTGATCGGGCTGCTGCTCGCCGTTTCGTTTGCCAAGATAGGCACCAACATCATCATCCTGCGCATGCTGGGGGAACCCTGGCCCAAGGCCTGGCTGGCCGGGACCGTGATCGGGCAGGTGGGGGAGTTTTCGTTCGTGCTGGTGGCGACCGGGGTCGCCGCAGGTGTGGTGGACCCGTTCGGATCGAAGCTGATGACGGCCATCATCGCCCTCAGCCTGATCGCCAGTCCGTTCTTCCTGTTCACCGCGCGGCGGATGGAAGGGGTCGAATGGCGACGTGTGCGCACGTTCAGTGACTTCACGCGCGCCATCTATGGCCGCAACGCCGGTGCCTTCGTGCAGGGGTCCGGCCGCGCCGCACGCGGGGTCGGGCGGGTGACATTGAGTGTCGGCGACTATGGCATCAATGAACTAGACCGGATCGTGGGCCGCCTGCAGCCCCGGAAGCCCGAGACCCCTGTCGCTGCGGCACATGATGAAGCCATGCCGGAAGCCCCGGCCCCGGATCAGGCGTCGCCGGAACCTGAAGCGGCTGCCGCGACCGATACGCCCGAAACGTCCGCCGCAGCCGAGACGCCGGATGCAGCGGACACTTCCGACACCCCTCCCGACGAAGCACCGCGCGATGGCCGACCGACGACTTGAAGACCTCTGGCGCAGCCGCACGGGCGGACCTGTCGCCGGGGTGGACGAGGTGGGGCGCGGGCCGCTGGCCGGACCTGTGGTGGCGGCGGCTGTCATCCTGCCGGACGACCGCCTGATCGGCGGCCTGGCGGACTCAAAGGCACTCTCGGCGAAGCGACGGGAAGCGGTGGCGGTGACCATTCATCAGTTGGCCACGGTCTGCATTGCCGAGGCGACGGTGGAGGAGATCGACCGGCTCAACATCCTGCAGGCATCCCTGCTCGCCATGTCCCGCGCGCTTGCCGGTCTGGCCTTGGCACCGGCTGCAGCGCTGATCGATGGCAACCGTCTGCCCCCCGACCTGACCATCCCGGCAGAGGCGGTGGTGAAGGGGGATGCCAGGGTTGCCGCCATTGCAGCGGCATCGATTGTTGCAAAAGTGCATCGCGATGCCCTGATGAAACAGCATGCCGAAACCTGGCCGGGGTATGGTTTCGAACGCCACGCCGGATACCCCACACGCCAGCATCGCCAAGCGCTTCAGGCACTCGGGCCCTGTCCGATACACCGCAGGTCGTTCCAGCCTGTTCGTGATTTGATCATTGAAGAAGGCAAGATAAATCACTGACTCCACGCATAAAAAGCGATTGACCTAAGATTCTGGTTCAAGTGACTATGCCAACGCGCTGTTGATTCGAGGGGTTTGCAGCGCAATCAGGGTGGGACACAAGACAGGACAGCGCGGGCATCATGCAGGACTTGCCGGTCAACAGAATCATTCAGGGCGACTGTATCCAGATCATGGAAGGACTGCCCGCAGGGTCGGTCGACATGATCTTCGCGGATCCGCCGTACAATCTGCAGCTCAAGGGCGAGTTGCGGCGACCCGACGAAAGCGTTGTCGACGCCGTCAACGACGACTGGGACAAGTTCTCGAGCATGGAGGCCTATGACGCCTTCACCCGTGCCTGGTTGCAGGCAGCGCATCGGGCGCTGAAGGACACCGGCACCCTTTGGGTCATCGGCAGCTATCACAACATCTACCGCATCGGCGCGATCCTGCAGGATCTCGGGTTCTGGATCCTGAACGATGTGGTCTGGCGCAAGTCGAACCCGATGCCGAATTTTCGCGGTCGCCGCCTGACCAACGCGCACGAGACCATGATCTGGTGCGCGAAGGGGGAGAAGAACAAGGGCTATACCTTCAACTACGAAGCCCTGAAGGTGCTGAATGACGACGTCCAGATGCGCTCCGACTGGCTGCTGCCGATCTGTTCCGGCAACGAACGGCTGAAGGAAGAGAGTGGCCAGAAGGCGCATTCGACGCAGAAGCCGGAATCGCTGCTGCACCGCATCCTGGTCACGGCCACCCGCGACAATGACATCGTGCTCGACCCGTTCTTCGGCACCGGCACCACGGGCGCTGTTGCCAAGCGGCTGGGGCGGCGCTTCATCGGGATCGAACGGGAAGACAAGTACTGTCGCCTGGCACAGAACCGCATCGGTCGGGTGCGGACGCTGGCGAAGGAAGACCGCGCCATCACGCCGCCGAAGCGGCAGGCTGTGCGGGTGCCGTTCGGTGCCGTGGTCGAACGCGGGCTGATCGAACCGGGCACCTATGTCTTCGGTCCCACGGGCAAGCATGTGGCCCGGGTGCGCGCTGACGGCAGCCTGATCTGCGCCGACGCCACCGGATCGATCCACAAGATCGGTGCCCATGTGCAGGGTGCCCCCAGCTGCAACGGCTGGACCTGGTGGCATATCGAGGTGGAGGGCAAGCTGCGTCCCATCGACATCTTCCGCGATCAGATCCGGGCGGAACTGGGCGCGGAATAGTCCGGTCGGGGACCGCACGATCCGAAACGTCGGAAGGCGTGGATACCGGATCGGCGCTGCGCTTGTCCGGCATGACAGTTTTCGGACGTGGGTTGCGCCACAGCACCGGTTGTCACCCCGGGCGTCAGACCCGGGGCCCACGTTTTCGTGCGCTGGCGAATGCCGGAAGGCGTGGATACCGGATCGACGCTGCGCTTGTCCGGCATGACAGTTTTCGGACGTGGGTTGCGCCACAGCACCGGTTGTCACCCCGGGCGTCAGACCCGGGGCCCACGTTTTCGTGCGCTGGCGAATGCCGGAAGGCGTGGATACCGGATCGGTGCTGCGCTTGTCCGGCATGGCAGTTTTCGGACGTGGGACGGTGATGGCCCCCAGCAGCGGATTGATCTAGATGTTTGGTCCCGGAATGAGATGGTCTGGATGAACTCTGAACCTGTCGGGTTCTGATGTCCATTTTTCGTTGATGAATTCGAAGACGGTGAGCCCCCTGAGAGTCTTCAGGCGCTTTGCGAAGTTGTAGGCCTGCAG
>JARGPL010000003.1 GCA_029210175.1 Minwuia sp.
GCGCGATAAACTGTGTTACCCTGGTCTTCACGCGCCAGACCTTCGGCGATCAGCCATTGACGGCGGCGGGATTGGGCTTCGCGCAGGTCTCGGCCAAAACCGGAATCGCGGGTCGTTTCCGGCTGGCTGGAGACGAGTTCGCGGTCGAGCCAGGTCGCGCCGTCGGCGCCGATCTGCTGATCGAGTGTGAGGTGCGATAGCTTTTCGACAATGACTGGCGCTGCCTTGGCCCGCCCGCGTTCATATTCCGTCACGCGATCAAGATGGTCAGGCGCAATGTTCCATGTGCCGTCCGGCTCACGCTCGATTTTGCCAATGGCGCGGCGGATGGCTTCGAGCCGCCGGATATGGGTTTCGGCAAAATTTTCGGTGGCGCGGGGATCGTGTTTCAGGTGAATGTCGATGTTGTAGCGGCCACCATTGGCGGCGGCAATTTCGGCGACGGTGCGATCCACCTTTCGGGGATCAAGGCTTTTGGGTGCGACGCGGATGATGCTGCCCTCAGGCATCGGCTCGGTCGCCTCGCCCTTGCCGATGTCAATATAGTGGGCGCGGCCATCCAACCCATCAACGATGAGGTAATGTCGGTCGTTGATCTCGTCGGACAGCCCGCGCGCCATCACGCGCCCGGTGATGGATTGTGGATCGGCGGGGTCGTGGATGGCAAAATCCGCAGGGCTACGGGCGATGTCTTTTGTCGCCATTTCGCGGTGCAGGGTCTTGATGATGTCGCCGCGCTCGCCCATGCGCCGCAGCGTATCCTCCAGCCCCGCTTCCAATCGCCACTGACCGGGGCGGAGTTCCTCGGCGAGGCCAAGGCGTGTGAGCTTCTTCAGACGACCCGCACGCAGGCTCTGCTGGAAAACGTTGCGGTCGATAGCGGAAACGCTGCCGTTCTCGTCCATCTCGCGCATGAGGCGGCGGTCGATGCTGGTCAGGCGCTCCTGCTCAACCTCATGGCGCAGCCGGTTCTCGATTTCCCGATCCGTGCGTGGGCCTAGATCGAGACTGACCAGTTCCGCAGCGCGCTCGCGCATGCCGGTGGTGATATAGTCCCGGGCGATAATCAGATCATGCCCTTTGTCATCACGCCCGCGCAGCATGATATGCGTGTGCGGATGGCCGGTGTTGAAATGGTCGACCGCCACCCAATCGAGCTTCGTGCCAAGGTCTTCTTCCATCTGCGTCATCAAGCGGCGGGTCAGCGGTTTCAGGTCTTCATAATCCGCGCCATCCTCTGGCGCGACAATGAAGCGGAACTGGTGGCGGTCGCCGTCAGCCCGATCGAGGAATGTCTTGCCATCGACTTCGTTCTCCAACGCATTATAAAGGTCGCCGCGCTCCCCTTCGCGGGTGACGCCGTCGCGTTGGATATAACGCAGATGCGCCTTTGCCCCACCCATCCCCTTGCCGGCCAACCTGACGATGCGAGATTTGATAATGACGCGGCGCTGACGGAATGCAGCATGGCGGTCACGGCTCGCAAGCACACGGCCAACGCCCGCACCACGCCCGATACGGCTGCCGCTGAAGTTTGATTTTCCCACACCGCCACGAGCGAGATTTGAAGCCGCCAGAACCTGATGCAGGAACTTGCGCCCACCCTTCGATCCACGTGAACGGGGTTTACCGAGCTTTGGTTTGAAATCGTCATCATCCGACATGGGCACCTTCTCCCTGGTCTGGGGATTGGTGCCAAAGAACATCAGGAATATCAGGGTGTTGCCGGCGATCTGGCACCATGGCAGGGCGCTTGGCACTATTCACCCTCCTGAAAAAACGATGTGCAGACAAAGGCTTACCATCCGCACCACGGGCGGATGGTGCCGGAGCTTTATCTTGCCTTACGCGGCTTTGATCATCCTCCCTGCGACCATCCACGATCACCTGCGACCGATCCTCCGCCGGGGCATAAATCCCGGCAGCAGCAAGATCGCGCTGCCGGGGGTAAAAACGCGCAGAAATCGCGATGGGAAACGGCGTCTTCATCTCATTTTTCTCCCGATTTTTGGGTGGAAAGCGGCACGAAAAGCTCGCCATTTCGCGCGGGATTGTCGCTGTTTTCACCCGTCGAAATCGGGAAAAATAGCCGCGCATCGAAGGCGATTTGCGGCGAATTTTGTGCGGGCGACGGGCTGGCTTTTGCATTTGTGACGGCGGTTTCCGGCGCGTCCGCAAGCGCCGCCTCTAAGCCAGCGACATAGGCGCGGGTCTCGGCAGGAAGCGGCTTCCCAGTACGCAAATGCTCCGCGTAACGTCCCGGCCCGGCATTGTACGCGGCGAAGAGACCGGGGGTACCGAAGCGCTCATACATGGCTTTGAGATAGGCGGTTCCAGCGAGAATATTGGTGCGCGGATCGTAAGCGTAAGCGCCCAAACCATGCTGCTCGCGCAACTCCTCCCAGGTGCCGGGCATGAGCTGCATCAGGCCCATCGCGCCCTTGGGCGAGATTGCTTTGGGATCGCCATTGCTCTCGGCCATGATGACGGCCTCGATCCATTTCGCGGGAATGGCGAAACGCTGTGACGCTTCTTTTATATGCGCCTGAAACTGGTCGAGAGGTGCGGAATGGGCGGGGGCGATGATGGCGGCGGCCGCGATGATGAGGGGCGTTATTCTGTCCATAGCGGTGCGAGCCTCCCGATGATCTGCGCGCGCGGGACCGGTCCGAAATAGCGGCTGTCGAAGGAATCGGCGGGAGTGAGGAGCAGGAAGAATTCGTCACCGACGAGTGCGCGGCACTCGTACCAGCGCGGCATGGGGCGGCCTGCGCGGTCACGTTCAAGCTGGTGGGCGACAATTTTGCCGTTGATGATGATCGCGCCGTCAAAGGCGCAGACATCATCACCACCCATAGCCGCGATGCGTTTGATCAGCGGTACGCCAGCGGGCAGATATCGGCGCTCGGCGGCCAGTTTGGCGATGGATTTTGGCGGGGAGATAAGCACCAGATCGCCACGTTCCGGCGCACCGGATGTGACGCGATAGAGGCCAATCGGCGCGCTGGCAGAGGCGTTCCAGACCAACAAGGGCGCGTGGACGATGGCGGAAATGCCGATCAGTGTCACACCGGAGATGGCGACAACAAGGGGAAGGAGGACGGCTTTTTTCATCACCGCGCCCCATCCGATGTGGAGCTTTGCCGCCGCCCTTCCGACCAGGCGTCGAGGTCAGCGATGTGGTAGCGCACATAGCGGCCATGCTTGCGAAAGCGCGGGCCATTGCCGGTGAGGCGCATCTTCTCAAGGGTGCGATAGGAGAGGCTGAGGTAATGCGCGGCCTCTCGGGTGGTGAGAAACGGGCTGCCCTTTTTGGCCTCGCTCGCCCGTGATTGATCGTCTTGCATCGTTAGCTCCTTTCGGCGTGAATGGGCTAAGGATGGCGAGCAAGGGCGCGTCCCGGGACGCTCGAAAAACGGGGGGCGCGAAAATCGAGCCCCCTCTTTCGTTGCCCTTTTCGCTCACGCGAAAGTGGCGGCGCGCGACACGGCTTTCGTCGAAGAAAACAAAAGAGAAAAAGGGGCGCTATGCCCCTTCTCCGGTATCCATCGCATTGAGCTGGGCCTGCAATTCGGCGATCTTGGCGCGGTTCCATGCGCTCTCATCTGCGGGCAGTCCCCCGCGCAATTCGATGTCCAAGAGTTCGATCCAGATGGCGATATCGATGTGTGACATGGGTAGAAAATCTCCTGATGATTGAGCCGTTCTCCCGTCGAGAACGCGCCCAGCGGTCATCCGGTGAGCCGAGGGTCAAGGCCGCGAAGCGCCGCCGAAGGCGGGGCGTGGGGGAGCCGAAATGCGCAGCATTTTGGGGGTACCGCGCAGCCTTGAGGCTCGCGTTTGGCCGGGTGGCATACTGAAGAAATCGAGACGGAAAGCCCGTCGGCGACAGCCGACTCCGCATCAATTCCGGCGGCCCAGCTCGCGCGAAAGCATGAGAAAAGCCCCGCCACGGTCGATCCGCAGCGGGGCTTTGAGGGGCAGGATTTAGCGGTCGCGCGGCTCCCAGAGGGCGATATGGGTGGTGCCGTCTTCGCCGGGCTGTTCCAGCTTGACCAGGCGGGCGCGCACCCAGTTGGGGCCGAATTCTGGCGCGCCGATCTTGAGGTTGAGGTAGGTCTCGCCGCTGGTTTTGGCGACCTGCGACCAGCCGGCGCCGACTTCGTAGCGGTTGCCATTACCGGCATAGACGCGATGATCGGGGGCGTTCTCGCTCATCTTGTCGACCGGGACGATGACGAGGCTGGCGGTGACGTTGAGGGTTTTGAGCGTGCCGGTGAAGCTGTTGTCAGTGGCGTTTTTGGTGAAGGCGCCAAGGGTGATAGCCATTTGAAAGTCTCCTATGCTGTTGATCGCGGGATCATCCCTGCGATGTCACCAGCGAAAAGACCGCAAAGGCGGGCGGTTCACCTGAAAGGGCGAAGTGCAACGGAGCACCCGCCGGGCGGGGAAATTTGCCTCGCGAGGAATGGCCGTAGGCCAGGGGAAATTTTTCCGACCGAAGGGTTGAACGGACCGGCGCGGGATTTAAGCGACAAAGACATGCAGGGATTGGTCCTCGATGAATGGCGCGACAGGGAGACGAATGGCCTCATCACCCGCCGCTTTCACAGCCGAGAATGACGGCGTTACCGGTCCCACGGACGCCCATCACCCAGCCGGATCGGCATTCTTCCGTGCAAAGATGAGCCCCAAAACGCCCCTTCATCGCATCGCTATGCTGGCCGCGCGATACGAAGAACGGAGCCAGGCAGCCACGCCAAAACGAGCGGCGAAGCGGCAACCAATCCTCATAAGCCGCGCCATTTCTGCCCCGATGCGCTGACCCAGCCCAAGCTGAGACCACCCGCAAGACGGCCCGCTGCACTGCTGGTAGGAGGCATAACCCACCTTTCCCGCCCTCCCGGCCACGCCTGATCGCACGAGGAATGGGGCTTTTCATGCGGGAAACGCCAGCCATCCACCGCCCACGAATGCGGGCAAAAGCGCCATGGGATGGAAGCCCGCAGGGCAGAAACCGCGAAGCGGGTTCGGTTCACGACAGCCCGGCGCGCGGGGCTTGCCCCGTGCGGGCGCCCATACTGTAAATGTAATCCGCTATTTTCATCTGTCAGAAGATTGGATATCATGAAGTTAGGAGATTCTGAATTACATTGGGTAATCCTGAGGCGATGGCGCGATCGAAGAAAATCACGAATGAACAGCGTGGCGGAAAGAAGGATGTGGCCTTGCAGGTCATGGTTCCTCCTGACGTCAAACGGGCGGTTAATATGCAAGCGGCAAAGGAAGATACAACACAGCGGACCATTGTGTTGAAGGCACTACAGGCGCTGGGCATTCCAGTTTCTGACGACGATCTTCATGATCGCCGCAGGGATCGATAGGAGCAACTTCATGAAAGGATGGGGAAGGTAACGGTGGCCCAGGCTCTTCCATCAAAGTGGGTGGACGCACTTTCCCTCGGACGCCGAAAGGCGCCCGAGCTTTATAGCGCGGGTGATGCCATCAAGCTCGGCCCTCATGCCGAATCAATTCGCTTTGCTCTAGACGAATTGGGGCTTGCCGCTGTTTTTTGCATCGAAGGTGCACCAACAATCGGCTTCCTGAACGAGCCGAACGTAACGCTCGACCGCATTGATGCGGTTCATAGAGTTCTCTGGAATCAGGGCTTGATGAGCCTACTGCTTGTCATCGGTGATGACGAGCTAACGGCCTATTCCTTGGTGCAGCGGCCGTTCAAGCGTGAAGAAGGGACGTCCAAGCAAGATCCGCGGCTGATCACCACGCTTTCCCTGCTTGGTCATGCCCTGACGCTGCGCGAGTTGATAGATTCCACCGAGTCAGGACGCTTCTGGTTCGAGAACGACAGCTTCTTCGACCTGTCGCAACGGGTCGATAGCGTTTTGTTGGATAACCTTCTCCACGCCTTCCGCAAATTGAAGGACGATCTAGGCAGTGATGGCGCACAAGCGCTGCTCATGCAGACAATGTTCATTGCTTATCTAGAAGATCGGAAAATCATCACCCCCGACGTATTTCAGGATGCTTCAAACGGTTCTCATTCAAAGTTCGAGGAGATCCTCGCCGCCAAATCGGCTAAACCCTTCGAAAAGCTGTTTGTATGGCTAAAGGAAGCGTTCAATGGCGATGTTTTCAACGCGCCATGCGCATTTGATCTTGGGTCGAAGCTTCCGCCAAAGCTGAAGACAGAGCATCTTCGTGTGCTGGGGCCATTTCGTCACGGACGGGAAGAGATCGGATCGGGTCAGCTACGCTTTTTCGGTTATGACTTTCAACATATGCCGATCGCCCTGATTAGTGCGGTATATGATCGCTTTCTAAAGGAGGAGGCAGAGAAGAAGAACTCAGATGGCGCTTTCTACACGCCGATGTTCCTAGCCGATGTGGTCGTTAATCAGGTTTGGGACGAACTGAATGATGAGCAGAGATCGAAGGGCATCTTCTACGATCCGGCGTGTGGCTCCGGGATTTTTCTTGTTAGAGTTTTTCAACGGCTCGTTGCCCATCATTGCAGAACCAGAAAAAAGCGCTATGCGACATGGAATGAACTGACGTCTATCGCACTTCGATTACATGGTGGAGACGTCAATACTGCTGCGGTGCGCGTTGCGACCTTCTCGCTTTACATAGCTTTGTTGGAGCAATCGAACCCGCCTGACCTCCCCGCGCTGATCAAAAAGGGCAAGCTCCTTCCCTCACTTTATCGGGTTACGCTGCGGGTGGAGGATTTCTTTACCACGGCTGACGAGGCGCGTTACGACGCGATCATCGGCAATCCGCCGTGGAAGGGCCGCGCAGGCGTCGTCACGACAGCACAGCAATGGGCCAAGGCACAGAACCTTCCCGACCCTGGGAAGGATATCGCGTGGGGATTTGTCTGGAAGTCTCTCAACTCAGTGAAACCAGATGGCCTCATTGGCCTGCTTCTTCCGGCGATGGGTGTGCTTCACAATACATCAGGCGAGGCGGCTCGGAAGCTACTGCTTCGCAAAGCGAGCGTTAGGCGCATCATCAATCTCTCCGATCTGTGCTTCCAATTGTTCGATGGCGCACAGCGGCCCACGGCTTTCGTTCTTTATCAGAACGGTCAAGACGACGGCACGCCCTATCGCTTTGAATATTGGGTTCCGAAGGCGGACCTCAATCTGCGTCTTAAGCGCATAATGACATTATCGCGGTCTGATCGCTTACGACTGCGTTCCGATCAAGTGGAAAGTGATCCGTCCATCTTCAAGCGGCGCTTATGGACTAGGAGTCCAG
This sequence comes from Minwuia sp., assembly GCA_029210175.1. GTDB lineage: Bacteria > Pseudomonadota > Alphaproteobacteria > Minwuiales > Minwuiaceae > Minwuia. Next base: position 7,282 of record JARGPL010000003.1, read on the forward strand.
ACGAAAGGTTGCTGCAATACCTACGTAGCGTGCCAGCTTTGAATATATTCATATGCGAATACAAAACGCTCCGAAAAGGAGAGTTCGATCGCGCTTTCACTTGGGCTATCGGTCAAGGATTTCAACCTGCGAACCCAGAAAAGACAGGGCAGCCAGAATATCGAACCACCACATCCGACTTTGTGACGGGCTACCCGTATCTTGCAGCGGAATCATTCTCGGCGATAGCACTTCCGGCAATCGAGGAAAAGCCTTGGCATACAAAATCGGTAAGACGCGCTGGATTTTCAGAGGGGTTTATTGGTCCTCATATCCTTGTACCGCAAGGGGTAGAGCGTTCTATCGGTCGAGTTCGCGCTGCATATACCGAGCAGAGTCTGGCATTTGAGCACTCACTTCAGGCAATTGCATTTCCTGCATCTGAAAGTCGAACTGCCAAACTGCTTACTGCTGTTCTGAACAGTAGCCTTGCTGCCTGGTTCTATTTCCATGATTCCGCAAATTTTGGCGCAGACCGAGCAAAGGTTCACCAGAACGAACTGCTAAAGCTGCCGTTTTCGGCGCCGGAGAGCATGCCCGATCCAGAGCGCGCGACAGCGGCGGCGGAAAAGATCGTTCGTCTCGTCGACCGCGAAATCAAACAGGCAAATGATCTGCTGCGTCAGCATGGCAATGTCCTAGAAGAGATCGACGGCTTGGTCTACGAATATTACGCACTCGACGAGCACGACATTGCTCTGATCGATGACACGTTCAAACATATTATTCCCGCCATGCAACCGCGCCGGAGTGCCGGTATGCAAAAAATCTGGGACAGCAGCCGTTTAGAACACCGTAGTGCTTACGCGGCGACGCTTTGCGACGCATTGAAGCCCTGGTTTCGGAAGCCGGTAGGTGCTTCCTTAACTGCAATATCTGCGGATATCGCTGTGTTGCGCCTGACTCTCGACAGCTCCGATCAAACCGATGAGGCTTACAGCGAGAACGCCTCAACAGATTTCGAGATCTTCCTTCAAACGATTCACGCAAACCTGCCTGCTCCGCTACCAGGCAATGTGCAACTCGTACCTGATCTTCGTTTCGTGATCGGCCATGACATGTATCTGATCAAGCCGATACAACTTCGACATTGGTTGCGTTCAACGGCATTAGCTGATGCCGAGCAGATTGCCGCCGAATTTAGTGCTGTTGTGGCGCGAAATTCCAAGTTGGATGCCCAAAATGCTGGCCGGTGATACTGGGGACTGGCTAGCGCAATTCCGAACGCTTGAGGAGCGGATGGCGGATGCCGTCGAAGCCGCGTGGCCTGTTTGTATCGCGCCGCTTCAGCTCAAGAAGGGCTGTATGACCCATGAAGACCACATCACTAATCATCTGGTTGAAGCCCTCATCCGAACAAAAGGGGTCCCAGGGCGAATTATTCCACAACATAGCCTTCTCACAGTCGCGGCCGACAAGACTGTTACGCTATCCAGCTATATCGATTTCGTTTTGACCATTGGCGATGACGAGGATGCCTATCTGGCATGCGAGTGCAAACGTCTCAACGTGCCTTACAAGTCGGGTACGAGGGGGCTCGTGGGTGAATATGTCGACGACGGCCTAATGCGCTTTATCTCCGGTCAATACTCAAACGGCCTCCCTCTGGCGATGATGCTCGGCTATGTAATGAATGCCCACACTGACCGCGCGCGTCGTGGATTGCGTCGAGCGATGACGGTTCGCGCATCGGCAGTCCGGCTTAAATCCGAGAGGGACGCACCCGTTGTCGATGGTCGCCCCCTTCGGTTCTTTACGACCCATATCTGCGCATCCGGCCAAGACATCGAAATCGCCCATACGTTGCTGGGTTGGCCATAAAGTGATTGCTCAAAGTACTTTTCGGGCCACAATCGAGTGCATATAGATCGTCGATGAGTCACGATTTGTTGTAGGAAGATTTGACGTAGGCTGGAACGAGGGAACGAGTCGCTTCATCACAAAATAGACCCATGCTCTTGTATCTGGCCGTAAGTAAGAGTTTTCGCGAAAACGGCGCATCATGCGCCGCCCTCGCATTGCCAGACCTTAATGCCCATCTTGCGGGCTTTATCGGCGAGGTTTTGGCTGATGCCGGATCCCGGAAAAGCGATGACGCCGATGGGTAGCGCGTCGAGCATTGCGTCGTTGCGCTTGAAGGGGGCGGCGTTCTTAAAGCGGGTCCAGTCGGGCTTGAAGACGATCTGCGGAACTTTGCGATTATCGGCCCAGCAGGCAGCGATTTTCTCGGCGCCCTTCGGCGATCCGCCATGGATCAGTACCATGTCGGAATGCTTGGCGTGGGCCTTGTCGAGGGCGTCCCAGATGCGGGCGTGGTCGTTGCAATCCATGCCGCCGGTGAAGGCGATGCGCGGGCCGGTGGGCAGCAGCGGCTCAATCTCGGCCTTGCGTTTGGCGGCGATAAAATCGCGGCTGTCGATCATGCTCGCCGTCATCGTCTGGCGATTGGCCATCGAGCCGGAACGCGGTTTCCAGGCGGAGAAGGTGTATTTCTCGAACCATGATGCGCCTATTTCACGGAAGGCTTCGAACGCGTTACGACGCTCGATGATCGAGATGCCCTGCGCGGTCATTCGTTCCAGTTCGACGGATTTGACCTCCGAGCCGTCCTGTTCACGCTGCATCCGGCGCTGCGCCTGTTCGTTGTCGTCGAGCGCACGGTCGAGATTGGCGATCTTGCGGTGGAAGATGTTGACGAGGTTCCAGAGCACATCATCGAGATCGTCTTCCAGCCGCGTGTCGGCCATCAGGGCAGTGAGGGATTCGAATGCGTTTTCAATCTCCTGTTCGGCGCGGGCGGCTTCGGGCAGCGGGCGCGGATCGGGCTCGTCGCCATGGGGGCGATAGCCATACATCTGCAACTCATCGAGCAGATGGGCGGTTGGCGATGATGTGTGATGCGGCTCGTCGTCGAAGGGTTCGAGGAAGGGGTTATGAAGCGTCATGGCGGGGTCTCCCGTTTTGCGAGGCCGCGCCACCCGCGGCCTTTCCGGGGATCGTCCGCCAGCGCCGCAAAGCGGGTTTGCACCCTTCAGGGCCGCAACGCAGTGGAGGACGGCGCAGCCGTTGCAAAGCCGATTGGCGCTGGCAGATACCCCTTTTGGAAAGGCCGTGGCGCGGCCCCTTTGCAAACGGTGAGACCTGCCGTGTGCGCACTCCTTTCAGCGACCCGATGGCGGACCATCACGCGCATTGCCGCCCATCGCGGACGAGGAAACGATGCCGATCATCCGAGGCGAGTTGTTCCCCGATCCAGCCTCGCAGACGATCCGGGCCGAGGGTAAGGAGGTCGGCGTTGAAGTCCTCCGCTCTCGGGACAAGCGGACGGATATCGATCTCGGTGGCTCTGGATCGCAGCTTTTCCAGCGCAAACCGCCCGGCCTGATCATTATCGCGCGCAACATAGAGCCGGCGGAGTTTCGGCGGCCAGATCAGGGCGGCGAGATGGGCGGCCGAGAGCGCGGCAATGACCCGCATGGCGGGCATGACCATCTTGAGCGCCAGGGCGGTCTCCAAGCCTTCCGCCGCGATCATGGTGTCGGTGACGGCGCCAAAGCGCACCCCGTTCCCGGTAAGATGCCCCAGCGCGCGGCGCGGCTGATCGACGGGAGCTTTACCGCCATCCGGTGAAAGCCATGTGCGATGCACACCGGTCACGTTGCCTTTGCCATCGGTGACGGCGGCAATCAGCGCGGGCCAAATCTGGCGACCCTCCGGCGCACGATAATAGCATCGCGGATGAAACCGCAGGGCGGAAGCATCCGCTGGCAGAGCTATGCCGCGCTGCCGGAGATAGGCTTCCGCCAACGTGCCCCGGATCGAACCCGACGCGGCATAGAGCCGCCGCGCCGCTTCCGAAGTGCCCGGCGGCGCGGGAGCAGGCCGCTGCATTGGCAGACGCAGGAATGCCCGCGCCTCGTCACAAGCGGTACGGAAGTCAAGGTTGCGATTGGCGGCAATGAGGTCGAGCAGATCGCCATGTTCTGACGTTGCAGAATCGCACCACTTACCGGCGCGATCACCGAAAAGCTGGACATAGAGGCTGCCTCCCGGCGTTCCATGCACATCGCCGCAGAGCCAGTATCGGCCTTGACGGCGACCTTTGGGCAGATAGGTTCGGCACACGGCCTCGGCATTTTGCCCGAGACCGCGCGCCAGATCGGAAGCGCTGGACATGGCTCATCCCCTCTCCGCGATCTGGGTCAGCGCCCAGCGGTCGAGCAGGCTTTCGAAAATCATTTGCCCCCGATCACCGACCGGCACGAACACCCGCAGCTTCCAATTGATGATCTCCGACATCAGCCCGCGCGCCTTCAGCGCCTCGACCAAGCCAGAGGTGAAGCCGCTCAGCTCAACGCGGTTCTCATTCATCACCCGCACGCGGCGCAGTGACAGGCCATCGGCGAGATGGGCCGTGACCTTGCCGTCCATGATGAGCCCCCAGGCGTCGGTGTTTGAGATTTTTGGCGCGTCGATGCCGAGATTGCGGCAGACGGCCTCCATCTCGATTTGCGAGAGCATGCGCCCGATCACTCGCTCGCCCCCGGATACTGGCCCTTGGCCAGTTCCGGGGCAGGCGCTATCGGTCTGAAGCCGATAAACACGGGCGTTGCTTTCGGGCAGACGCCGCCAGATCGGCAATAACAATCCCGTCACCAGATGGAAGGTGCTGGTCGAAAACTCCGGAATGTCGACGACTTCCTTCTGCCAAGCGGCGGTGAACTCGGCTTCCTCCGTCTCCTTCCAATGCGTGGTTGCGAAACCCTCGACACTCATGATGTCGCGCTGCATCGGGCGAATGAGCCGCACGCGCCGCTGCATGCTGCCATCATCAAGCATCAGGCTGGTGGCGGACGTTCGGACCGCCGCGCGATGTGAACGCTCATTGATCAAGAGCTTGCCATCGCGGACCGCCAGCGCCTGATCCGCCGTCATCGGACGATTACGATCCTTGCGCTGGATCGTGAAGATGCGGGTTTCGGCACCGCTGTCATGTTTCCAGACGGTGCGACGGTCGGTGACAATCAGGCTCTCGGCGCGGATGGTTTCCAGTCCTGCGTCGTGCACGCCCGCCGCAATCGCCGCCTCGATGCGCGCGCTCAAGAGTTCCTCAAACGCCGCGAACAGGCTGTTCTGCATGGCGATGGGCAGCGCCAGCAGCCGATTGAGGAAGGTGGTGATCGGCGGCAGGTCCTCCTTCAGCGTGCCGCCTTCAAAGGTCAGCGACAGGCCGGTGGCTTCCTCAAAGCGCTGGAGCGAACAGCCCTGAATACCGCCCTGTGCCAACAACATATAGAATTGCCGCAAAGCCGCGCGGGCCTGATCACCCTCAAGGTTATCTTCGGTGCGGAAGAGGCCTTGCCCGCCGGTCTGACGTTGTCCGCGCGTGATGGCGCCCAAAGTATCCAAGCGGCGGGCGATAGTGGAGAGGAAGCGCTTTTCCGCTTTCACATCGGTGGCGATGGGGCGAAAGAGCGGCGGTTGCGCCTGATTGGTGCGGTTGGAGCGGCCCAGGCCCTGAATGGCGGCATCGGCCTTCCATCCGGCTTCCAGGAGATAATGCACACGCAAGCGCTGGTTCTTCGCGCCTCGGTCGGCGTGGTAGCTGCGCCCGGTGCCGCCGGCGTCGGAGAAGATGAGAATACGTTTGTCGTCATCCATGAAGGCTTGCGTTTCCGACAAATTCGCCGATGGTGTGCGGTTTTCGACGCATAGGCGCTCGCCCTTGCGCACAATACGCCGCGAACGCCCCGTCACCTCGGCGACCTCATCCGTCCCGAAATGCTGGATGATCTGGTCGAGGGCACCCGGCACCGGATCGAGGGTCGCGAGTTGCTCGATCATGCGATCACGGGCCGCCAACGCCGTCTTGCATTGGATGGGGTTGCCCTCGGCGTCGAAAGCCGGGCGCGAGCGCAGATTGCCTTCATCATCCGAATAAGTCTCGAATAGCTGCGTCGGGAAGGAATGCTGCAAGTACGAGCCAACAACTTCGCGGGGCGACAGGTCGATGGTCAGGTCATGCCATTCCTCGGCGGGGATGTCGGCGAGCTTGCGCTCCATCACCGCTTCGCCGGTAGAGACAAGCTGGATCACTGGCGCATGGCCATCGGCGATGTCGCGCTCGACGCTTTTGATCAGCGTTACGACCTTCATGCCGGTGATCAGGCCATTGAAGAAGCGCTGCTTCGCGCCTTCGAAGGCCGATTTTGCTGCCGCCCTGGCCTGGCCGTTGCGGGTTTGGTTCTGGCAGGTGACGTTGGTGGCTTCCAGCGCCTCGTTGAGATTGTTGTGAATGACCTGAAACGCGGCGGCATAAGCATCATAAATGGCGATCTGCTCCGGCGTCAGAGCGTGTTCGACGATCTCGACCTCCACACCGTCATAGGAAAGTGAGCGCGCCGTATAGAGGCCAAGCGCTTTGACATCGCGCGACATGACTTCCATAGCCGCAACACCGCCCGCCTCGACGGCCTGCACGAACTCGCCACGGTTGGCGAAGGGGAAATCCTCGCCGCCCCACAGGCCGAGCCGTTCAGCATAGGCAAGATTGCGCACGTCGGTCGCGCCGGTCGCCGACACATAGACCACGCGGGCATCCGGCACAGCGCGCTGCAATCGCAGCCCGGCGCGGCCCTGCTGCGAGGGCGCGACATCGCCACGCTCGCCCTTGCCGCCGGCGGCATTGGCCATGGCATGGGCTTCGTCGAAAATGATCACCCCATTGAAGTCACTACCAAGCCATTCGATCACCTGCTGCAAGCGGGAGGCTTTTCCTTCGCGTTCGGCGGAGCGCAAAGTGGCATAGGTGACGAACAGGATGCCTTCCGACAGGCGGATCGGCGTGCCCTGCTTGAAGCGCGACAAAGGCTGGACCAGTAGCTTTTCCATGCCGAGCGCCGACCAGTCGCGCTGTGCGTCTTCCAAGAGCTTGTCGGACCGGCTGAGCCAGACCGCCTTGCGGCGGCCCTTGATCCAGTTGTCGAGGATGATGCCCGCGACTTGCCGCCCCTTGCCGCAACCGGTGCCATCGCCAAGGAACCAGCCGCGCCGGAAGCGTACGGCATTCTCGGCATCGTCAGCGGCGGCATGAATATTGTCGAACGTATCGTCGAGCGTCCATAATCCGGCGAGATGCCTGGCATGCGCTTCACCGGCATAGATCACGCTTTCGAGCTGGGCGTCGGAAAGAATGCCACTCTTTATAATATGGGCGGGCAAGCGCGGACGGTAGGAGGGCTGCGGCGGCGCCACCGAGGCCATAGCGGCGGACTGCACCAGCTTGGTCGGGTGCGGCTGCGCGCCTTCGATACGGATTGATTGCAGCGCATAGCCCTCATAGAGCGTGTCGGCGAGATCGGCGCCTTCGCTGGCTTTCCATTCGGTCGGCTCATAGGCAATCTCAGTGGCGTCGGGAGCGGAAGATATCGTCGTCGGCCTGGGCGCAGTCGGAACGGAGCGGATCGTTACAAGGGGCTTCGCCGCCACGCCAAGACCGATTTCGCCCTCCACCTTCATGCGCGGCGGCACATGCTCGATGACATTGGCGAGCAGTTCGGCAGCGCTTTGCGCAGTCGGCATGATCGGAGAGGCGCCAGTATCCGGAACCTTGTCGATCACGGTGAGGCGCGTCTCGAACGTCGTGCCATGCTTGGCATAGGCACTGCCATCGATGACGCAGGAAAAGCGAATTGCGCCGTTCAGTCGCTCATAGGGGAAATTATGGCCGGTGATCGTCACCAGCCGCCCGCCATCCGGCAAACGCGCCAGAGCCGAACGCACATGATGAAAATCGGCATCAGACACGCGCCCCTGCACGTGGAGCGCGGCGGAGAAAGGTGGGTTCATGATGACAACCGACGGCGAGACATCGTCCGTCAACCGATCATCAATGCTGGCCGCGTCATGGGTGGAGGTGACGGCGTCGGGAAACAGCCGCCGCAATAACGCCACGCGCGTCTCGGCGATCTCGTTGAGCGCCAGACGGGCGCCCATGATCTCGGCGAAAATGGCCATTAGGCCGGTCCCGGCAGACGGCTCCAGCACCACGTCATCGGGCGTGATGCCGGCAGCGATGGCCACCACCAGCGCCAGGGGCGCCGGGGTCGAGAATTGTTGCAGAACCTGAGATTCTTCCGACCGGCGCGTATGGGTGGGGAGCAGCCCAGCGATGCGGCTGATCATCGATAGAAGTGCTGTGGGCGATGCCGCCTTTTCCTGCATGGCGCGGCCATATTTGCGCAGAAACAGCACCTGCGCCGCCTCGCAAGCTTCATAGGCGTCTTTCCAGGACCAGAAGCCCTCGGCGTCCGAGCCACCGAAAGATTCCTCCATCGCCTGACGCAGGATGCGGGTTTCAATGGTGGTGCCGCGCTCCAGACCGGCAAGGATGCGGTTGGCGGCGGTGAAGATGCAGCTTGCAGTATTCTCAGGCGTGCGGAATGGCGCGGCAGTTTGCGCCGCCGCTGCGGGTAGAGCATAATTCATGGGATGTCTCCGGGTTGAGAGTTTGAAAACCGAACCGGAACAGGCTTTCTCTCACCCGCTCCGGTTCACCCTTCCCGGAAACTCCTCTTACTTTCACCCAAACCGCCCGCCGTTACAGGTGAACGTGTAGGCATTGGCAGTGATGCTTTCCTCGACCACCCCGTCGGAGTTGAGGAACTCGTATTCCGTCTCCAGCCGCGCATAGAGCCAGCGGGCAAGATCACGCATGGCATCAGTGATGATGTCCTCGGCATTGGCGGTCATCTCCGCGTCGTCGCGGCGCACATCGAATTGCATCGTGTTCTCGTGGCAATAGTGGCCGCGCTGGGTGATGATGGCGTAGAGCTGATAGAAATTGCGCCGCTGAATCGCGTTCAGACGCACGGCGATATCATGCAATTCGGCATCCTTGGGCGCATAAGCTTTGATCCTGGCGACGCTGCCCTTGGCGTAAGTCAGCCTGCCTTCGAAGCTCGCGCCATCCCCTTGCGACCAGAAACCTCGGAATTGAATGCAGGGCTTTTGACGTGTGCCGCCGCCCATCAGCCGGACGGGGTGGGCTTTCAGTTCGACGCCGAGGATTTTGCAGATGGTGGAAAAATCATCGTAGGTGCAATCCCACCATTCATAATCGAGGTTCCCTTCGCGATACCATTCACGGGCGCGTTCCTTGGCGGCGCCTGACAGCTCATCGAAGGTGAAGACAGTGGTTTCAATGACGGTCGGCATATGAGCCTCCATAAATGAAAGGCCCGGCGCCCCGCGCGACATGGCGCGCAAAACAGGGGCAATCCGGGCCATGATAGATGAGAAGTGAAGGAACCGCTTACTCGGCGGCGGTGAGGAATTCCGGAAGCTCGGCGTCGGACGCCACCTCCGGTTCGTCCGTATTCGGCGCGCTCATGGGATCGACACCGGACGTCCTCAGCGGTTCAGGCAGCCAGCCGGTGTCGGAAAGCAGCCGCTCGGCCTGTTCGGCCATGTCGCCCTTTTTGAGGTGGTCGATAAGCTCGGCCGCGGCATCACCCTTGGCCTCGGTCACCGCCTCCAGGATGCGCGCTTTTGGCACCCGGTTCAGGTAATTCTCAGCGGTCGGCTTCCACCCGGCAGTGGCCATGTCGAGCGACACGGCGCAGGCAAGCTGGTCGGCATGATGCCGGCGGCCCTGTGCCCGGTTCCAGGGCTCATGCAGGGCGTTGACGGTGAGCGAGGCGCAATGGGCGAAGAGCGCCATGCGGCTGTCATGATCGAAGTCGCAGAGGAACTCCCAGAGCAGTTCGGGTTCATCCGGCAACTGCTTTTCCCAATTGGTCTGACGATCGTCAATAGCCTTGGCAGACGGGCAATCCTTCAGGTCCGGCCCCTGCACGGAAAAGCCGCTGCTTTTCCATGCGATCTCCAGGCAACTATCGGTGGCGTAGCGATAGAAGGTCTGGAGCGCCAACCCATGCAGCACGGCGATGAAGGCGATGTCCGGGTCGCCCGCCAGCGCATCGCGCAAGGCCAGCGTCCGGTGCGCGGTGAGTTCCATTACCAGCCGGTCCGAGAGTGGCTTGATGCCTTCGTCCTCCTCGTCTGGAGATGCATTACCAGATAGCACGGCGGGATCGACCTGCCGGGTCTCGCCGTCTGCACCGACATGGACGATTTCGACATGATCGCGGACGAAGCCATCGGCGTCGGCCTCGCCTTCATCGCTTTCATTCTGCACCTCGTCCTCGGGCCGGACATAGCCGCGCTCGACCTTGAGCCTGCCGTCGCTGTCGATGCTGACGAAAACACCCGAGCGGGCAATCTCAGCGGGATCGTAGATGACGGGTTGGCTCTCGAAGGCATCGAGTGCGGCCTCGATTTCACCCAGCCGCTGGTCGACCTCTTCGGGAAGCTCCTCTTCGGTGTCTGAGTAGCGCTCCTCGATCTCCGCCATCTCCTCGCGCAGGGCTTCACGCTTTGCTTGCTCCTCATCCGACAGAGGCTGCATTTCACCCATGACGCGGCGCAAACCGCCAGTATGCCCATAGGGAAATTCCTGGGCGATTTGAATCCAGCGCCAGCCTTCCGCCTTGATCGTCTCAGCTTCACTGGTCAGCTTCGCGGCGACCAAGCGTTCCAGGAGCGCCACGTCCTGCAACCAGCCCTCGTCATTTTGCGAAAACAGATCGCGTAGGACGCTGCCCCCTTCGGCTTCATAGGTATCGAGGCCAATGAGGCGAACCCGCTTGTCCGATGCCCGAACGGCGTCTTCCGTCAGCAACTTGCGAATATAGTATGGTTCCTGGTTGTAGCCGCGCTGCACAGCCTCCCACACTTGCTCCTGCCGCTCATGGTTGGTTGCGATGCTGAAGGCCATGAGCTGTTCCAGCGTCATCTCGTCGGCAGCATAGATTTCAAGTAGTTTGGGCGACACACTGGCCAGCTTCAGCCGCTGCCTGACAATCTGCGGGGTGACAAAGAAGCGGGCAGCGATGTCCGCCTCAAAGAGGCCCTGATCTTTCAGAGACTGGAACGCGCGGAACTGATCGAGCGGATGGAGCGCCTGCCGCTGGACATTCTCGGCGAGGCTATCCTCTTCGAGAATGCCGTCTTCGCGGATGACGCAGGGGATCGGCGCGGTTTTATTGAGGCGCTTCTGCTTGACCAGCAGCTCCAGCGCCCGGTATCGGCGCCCACCAGCTTGCACCTCGTAGCTGTCCGTGGGTTGACCATCTTCACCAAGCACCTGACGAACGCTCAGGCTCTGCAACAGCGTGCGCCGGGCGATATCCTCGGCCAGATCCTCGATCGACACGCCCGCCTGCACGCGGCGGACGTTGCGGTTTGAGAGCACCAGCTTGTTGAAGGGAATGTCCCGGGACTGGGACAGGGTGATTTTCTTGAGGGTTGCCATGTCGGTTTCTCCAGAACGGGCGAGGAAAGCCTTCTTTCCCCTTCCAACCCGTCACGAAAAACCCGAACTTCCCTCTCACTTTCAGGCCGCTGCCTGGTTCAGGTCGAGATTGTAAACCTCCGCCCCCGCCGCCGCGTAGGACCGCGCCACCACGATCAGCGGGGCGTAGGAAAAGGCGTGCCGAGGTTCCGGATCGGGGTTTCTTCCGACCGCGATCATCGGACCGCTGATGGCGAGCTTCACTACCCGGTCGAACTCGACGCAGCGACTATCGATCACCGGCAGCCCGGCGGCAATGGCCTGGGCCTTGACCGCTTCGACGTCATAGCCAGAGAGGCTTCCGTTCAGATAGTGCAGCGAAAAGCCGCCGCGGCCGACCGTCAGATGACCGCCCGACGTGGCGAGCGCCCTGGCGATATCGGCGCTGTAATCACGATCATGCATGAATGTTCTCCCGCGACGGGCGGCGCGGACCCGTTCCATGCCTGTCGACCCGTCATTGGGAAATGGCCGCCCCCGGACTTCGGGAGCGACCAGCATCTGAAACAATGAAAGGGGAAACGGCGCTATACGCCGCACATGCCGTCGCATTCGTCAGCGAAGAGATCAAGCTGCCCTTTGTCCGCCAGTGTGTCGAGGTCGGCCTCGTCGAGCGGCAGGCAGGAACGGTGCAGGAAGACCTCGCCGCGCAGATTGCGAAAACCGGTGCGGATCATTCGGTCGATGACGACGGCATCGTCCCAGGCATCGGGATCCTCCTCGCGCATCTGCCGCCATAGACTGTCGCTATGATAAGGGCAGCCGATGCAGGAACTTTTCGGCGGCGTGGGATAGCCGTGCCGCTCCAGCCATCGCAGGCAGTCGCGGCGCGTCATACCCATCTCAATGAGCGGAAAACGGTTCACCTGCCACGGCTCCATCGACATTTTCATGCGCACGACCTCGTCGAAGGATATGCCGATCCACTGCTCGACGACCGGACGATTTGGCGAACGTTTCCCTGCGATGCCGACAAGTTCGCGCACCTTGCGGCGGATCGGGGCGATTTTGAGTTCCTTTGTGCATTGCCGCCGGATCATGCCGACCTTGCCCGACGCGGATTTGGTGAAGGCGGGGATCGAGGCCCAGCGTTCGCCCCGCGCGCCATTCACGAGCCCCTCGCGGATATTGCCGTCCGAGACGATATGTACGGGAAAGGGCAGCACGTTTGGTGATCTCAGCCAGGCGAGATGCTTATAGACCGCCCGCGGCTCCCAGCCAGTATCGGCGAAGATGGCGCAATCGGGCATCGGCCCGATCTCACCATGGGCGGCCATCAGCGCCAGCGTGGTGGACTGCACCCCGGCGCCGAGCGACAGCACGCGCAGCTTAACGGTGGATGTATCGGCCGGCGGCGGGAACAGCGCGTTCATGGCCGCTCTCCCGCCTGCTGTCCGCGTCGCCATTCGGCGGGTGGGTCGAATGTGCCATTCCAGATCCCCTTGCGCAGGAACTTCGCCATGCTTTCCTGGCTGGTGTAATTATAGAGGCGGTTGGCATCGCGATCGGCGATGGCCCAGCCCTCATTGGCGACCCAGGCTGAAAGATTGTCGCTGCCCGCGTAGCAGATCGAGATCAAGCGGCCATAGGCGTCGCGTGTCGTCTTTTGCCAGATATCGCAGTTGACCGTCCGGTCTTCTAGGAATTTGGCGAGAGCAGCCGCAGCATCTCTGCCACAGGACCACGCGGCACCATCGCGGCGGTGGCAGATCTGGTCCATCTCCATGGCATCAACGCCATAGAGGCGGTGTCTTTTTCCATCGATCTCGATCGTATCCGCATCGATAACGCGGGCTGGACCTTTGTGGTCACTATCGAGCGCGGGCCAGAAGGACACGAAGGCGAAAAACACCATGCCGATGACGGCGCTGCCTTTGACAAGTTGAAACATCGGGAGTCTCCTTTTCGGGTTACGGGCAGACAGGCTCTCTCTTGGCCCTCAGCCCTTCACCCGCCCCGAACGCTCCTTTTCCTCTGGGTCCAGCAGCCGTCGGTAGCCGCCCCGCACCATGGTCCTCGCGCCGGAGAGCAGGCGCTGAACGCGGGTACGCAGGAAACCTGCCTCCCAATCCTCCCGGACCGCCCGATCCCCGAACAGCACCGCCGCAATCTCGCGCTGGCTAGCCCCGGTGGCCGACCCGTCAAAGGCGCGGAGCATCAGGGTCCAGCGGCGGGCGCGGCGTTCAGGTGGGTAAAGGGATTTGAGCAATCGTCCGCTGCGCGCCAGGCGGCAAAGGCGCTGTAGGGTCAGCGGCTTGATCTCGAACTCCTTGAGGCCGCAAAGCGTGCAACTCAGCAGGGCCGGACCGATGAGCGCATCGCCCTCTGTCACCGCGAGTTGCAGATGCCGCGCTCCATCACTGAATAACAAATGCTGGCCGTCATCACCATGCACGACGGTTTTGAATAAAGGGCATTGGCGACAATCGAATGTATTGCCTGTGTCGACGTGCGGTTTGGCTTCCACCTGCAAGACCAGGGGATTGCATTCCGGCAGCCAGAAGAACGTCATCTCTTCGTCGATCCGGCAACAGCGAACGCCCCAGCGGGAAAGGCGGTAATCCTGATCGCAAAGGATGTGTCCGGATTCATCAGGCGGGCTGCATCGGGCTTCCCGCAGGTCGGCAAGGAACGCAGGGTTCCTGCGCAGCCACTCGCCCGCCCAGCAATGCCGGTCGCAGTTGAGCAACGGATTATAGTGTATGGGTTCGCGCCAATCGGCGCTTGGACATATGCCCGGTTCGGGTTTCTCCTCAGACATGGCAGCATTCCTCCTTGCCGTGATCATCATCAGCAGACGGAAGAATGCTTGTTGGCGATGAGGTGTTTTCCGTCCGCTCTATCGATGATTATCGATAGGGAACGGCGGGCGCGCTTTTGCGAAAGGGTCGCAGCTTTTGAATTTGCGCCACGAAGTATTCAAAGATTTTTAAGTAAATCCGACAGTTTTTGTCAAACATTGCCCCATAATTGCCGTATTCGCGCCATGATTGCATAAGTAGACTTTGATCTTGGAAGTCAGGTGGCCTGTCATATTACGGGCGACCTGCCCCAAGTGGATTTATGCATTCATGGGGGTGATATGTCAGATGTTTTTATGATCGATTTTTCCGCAGACGCGCCATTGCCCTTCGCAGAGCTTCTCGGGCGTTTTGTCAATCCGGCCGCAGTGATCAACCGCTACCTGTTCCATCCCAATCCGCAAGGCGCGCGGCTGGTCTCACCGCAAGTCACCCTGATCATGCATGAGGATGACCCCTTCGAGATCGATTGGCGCGGGCCGTATGAACTGCAGCCCGCCCGCCATCGCGTCGAAGCAGGTCAGTTTCATATCGTGCCCGCACATACGCCGATGGAAGTGGCGTGGGAGGGGGAGCAGCGGGCGGCGATCATTACGTTCACGCCAGACTTTGTGGATCGCGTCGTTCGCGAGCAGTTCAAAGGCGATGCGCCGCGCTTGCAACCCCAAGCCGCGCTCAGCGACGCGCTCGTGCAAAGTCTCTGCACGGCGCTTTGCGGTAAAATCGGCGCAAAAGGGCATCACCTCCGGGCATGCGCCGAGGCCATCGCCACTCAGCTTGTCATTCACCTGCTGGCGTGTTTCGGCGCAGGCGGAACGGTGCAGCCTTCGATTTCGGGCGGACTGACCAGTGCCCAGCAACGCCTCACGCTCGACTATATCGGCACGCATGGGCGGCAGGAATTCAACGTCGACGAACTGGCGGCAGCGGCGGGCCTGTCCAGACGCCATTTCCAGCGCGCATTCAAACAGAGCTTTGGCGAGACGCCCTGCCGGTTTGCCCACAATACGGTGATGGCCGCAGCGGTGGAACTGGTGCTGGGCACCCGGAAATCGATCACCGAAATTGCGCTCGATCTCGGCTTCGAGAATTTCGGCAATTTTTCAACGGCGTTCAAAAGACATACCGGCATGAGCCCCGAAGCATTTAGAAGGCGGAATGGGTAGGGCGGTCTACACTACCCCCAACCCGCATCGTATTACGCTACTGAACAATCAAACATACTTGCTCGCTCGACTGAGAACGACGCAGGTCAACGCTATCGACATCCCCCCATCTTCCTGCTAAACAGGTTCTAATCGGCTTCATTCGGCTGATTTTGGTAGAACTTCGCGCTTCCCCGATTCTCTACGATCGGGGTGTTTTTTGGCTGTTTGCCTAGGGCATGGGGCAAATCGAAATATGAGGCAAAGGCGATGGATGAACGCTGGCTGACGGTCGAGGACATATGCCTGTACCTGAACGTGAGCAATGAAACGGTCTACAAGTGGATCGAGCAGCGTGACATGCCTGCTCACCGCGTGGGACGACGCTGGATGTTCAAGCAGAATGAGGTGGACGATTGGGTGCGCTCCGGTGGCGCGTCGGATAAGCCCGACAACAATGACAGTGATGAGAAGCGGGGGTGATCATGCCAGAGCCGATCCAAGACAAAATCAGAGACGCAATCAAACAGTCGGAGGGACTCTACCACCGGCTGGTTCTGCTGGTTGGCGAAACTGGATCAGGCAAGACAACGGCCATCCGCGATGCGGCGCACGAGCTTGATGCTGACGTCATCAATGTCAATCTGGCGCTTTCCGCCAAGCTGCTCGAATTGACGGCAAGGCAACGCGCCGTGCACCTGTCCAAGCTGCTGGGCGAGGCGGTCGAGAACGCCGCGCCCGTCGCGCTTCTCGACAACACCGAGATTCTCTTTGACCACGATTTGCAACAAGATCCCCTTCGACTCCTCCAAAGCATGTCGCGCAATCGCTGCGTGGTGGCTTCCTGGAACGGAACAATTAGGGACAATAAACTGACATATGCCGAAGCCGGGCATCCAGAATACCGGAGCTACGACCTGACTGAGACGTTGGTTGTGGACATGAAACAATCAGTTGCAACCGATCCAGCCGGTCGAGTGAGGTCAGCATGAAATACGCAGACCTGATCAAATTCGACCCTATCGAATCGGTTGTCCAGTTACGCGACGCCAATAAGGTCGATGCTGCGCGGCAACTCGTGAAATCCTATGTCATCTCCGAAGAGATGGCGGATAGGCTGATCAATCTCGTCATCCCGCAATTGCAGTTTGATATGCCTGCCGACAATAAGGGTCTACTGGTCGTCGGCAACTATGGCACCGGTAAATCACATTTGATGTCGGTGATATCCAGCCTTGCGGCTGATGTGTCTTTGCATGACGCCATTCACCATGTCGGTGTTCGAGAAGCGGGTTCCCGCATAGCCGGGCGCTTCAAGGTGATCCGCACCGAGATCGGCGCGACCACCATGTCCTTGCGTGACATCCTGATCGCCGAGTTGGAAGAAAATCTCGACAAGCTCGGCGTGGATTACGTCTTCCCGGACCCGGACTCGATCTCCAGCCACAAGCGCGCCTTTGAGGACATGATGGAGAAGTTCGGTCAGGTCTATCCTGACCAAGGGCTGCTTATCGTCGTGGACGAATTGCTGGACTACCTGCGCACCCGCAAGGATCAGGAACTGATCCTTGACTTGAACTTTCTGCGTGAAATTGGCGAGAGCGCCAAGGATTTGCGCTTCCGTTTCATCGCCGGCGTTCAGGAAGCCATCTTTGATAGCCACCGCTTCAATTTCGTGGCCGACAGCATCCGGCGCGTGAAGGACCGCTTCGAGCAGGTTCTCATTGCCCGAAACGACGTAAAATTCGTCGTGGCCGAGCGCCTGCTCAAGAAGACCGCCGAACAGCAGGCGCGCATTCGCGAGCATCTTTCGCCTTTCGCCAAATACTACGGCAACCTCAACGAACGGATGGACGAATTCGTCCGGCTTTTCCCGGTGCATCCGGATTACATCGATACCTTCGAGCGGGTGACCGTCGTCGAAAAGCGCGAGGTGCTCAAGACGCTCTCGCTCGCCATGAAGGAGCGTCTCGACCGGCAAGTCCCTCAGGACGAACCTGGGCTGATCGCCTTTGACAGCTATTGGAACAATCTGAAGGCCAACGCGGCCTTCCGCGCCATCCCCGAAATCAGGGCGGTGATCGATTGCAGCCAGGTTCTGGAGTCGCGGATCGAGAACGCCATCGGTCGCAAGCAGTACAAGCCGATGGCGCTGCGACTCGTTCACGGCTTGTCGGTGCACCGCCTGACAACGGGTGATATTTACGCGCCGATGGGCGCAACGCCTGAGGAACTGCGTGATCGCCTCTGCCTGTTCGAACCAATGATTGCCGATATGGGCAGCGGCGAGCCGGACAAGGATTTGCAGACCCACGTCGAAACGGTGCTGCGCGAGATCCACAGGACGGTCAGCGGCCAGTTCCTCACCGAGAACAAGGAAAACCGGCAATATTATCTCGATCTGAAAAAGACCGATGATTTCGACGCGCTTATAGAAAGGAAGGCCGAAACATTTTCGGACTCCCAGCTCGACCGCTACTATTACGAGGCGCTGCGCCGCGTCATGGAATGCCAGGATGTCACCTATGTGACCGGCTACAAGATCTGGCAGCACGAACTCGTCTGGCAGGAACGCAAAGCGGCGCGGACGGGTTATCTCTTCTTCGGCGCGCCGAACGAACGTTCCACGGCAGTGCCGCAACGGGATTTCTATATCTACTTCCTTCAGCCCTATGATGCGCCAGGTTTCAAAAAAGAGAAAAGAAGCGACGAGGTCTTCTTCCACCTGGTAGGTGCAGATGGCGCCTTCCTCACGGCGCTCAGATCCTATGCGGCGGCGCTCGATCTTGGCCAGACCGCCTCCGGTCCGGCGAAGGCCACCTATGAAGCGAAGGCCAATGGTTTCCTGAAGAGCCTGGTGCAATGGCTCCAGAAGAACATGAGCACGGCCTTCGAGGTGACGTGGCAAGGCCGCACCAAGCCCCTTGCTGAATGGGCCAAAGGCAAATCCATCCGCGATCTTTCCGGTCTGGCGCCGCATGAAACCGTCAATTTCCGCGATCTGGTCAACACCATTTCCGGCGTATGCCTCGCGCCCCATTTTGCCGATCACGCGCCGGATTATCCGGCCTTCTCGGTTCTGATCACAGGTACGAGCCGCGCGCAGGCGGCGCAGGATGCGTTGCGTGCTATTGCGGGCCAGAACCGCACCAAACAGGCAAATGCCATCCTCGACGCGCTTGGCCTGCTCGATGGGGAACGCCTCGATCCGGCCAAATCCCGTTATGTCCGCAGCATCCTGGATGTGGTCAAAGCCAAGGGGCATGGGCAGGTCATCAACCGCGACGAAATCATCAAGGATGATCTCGGGCTGGAATATATGGACCCGGCAGCCGCGAGGCTGGAGCCCGAATGGGCGGTTGTCCTGCTGGCAAGCCTTGTCTGGTCCGGGGATATCGTACTGGCCATTCCGGGCAAGAAGTTCGAGGCGACCGATCTCGGCCTTTTGGCGGCGACAAGCGTCGATGAGTTGATCCGCTTCAAGCACCTCGAACAGCCGAAGGAATGGAACCTCGCCGCGCTCAAGGAGCTGTTCACGCTCATGGGGCTCTCTCCAGGCATGGCGCAGCTCGTGACCCAGGGCCAGGACGAACCGGTCCGAACCCTTCAGGACGCGATCGGCAAGCACGTCCGGCGGATCGTCGAAGCCCAGCAAATGTTGCGGGAGGGCATTTCCCTATGGGGGATTGATCTGAGCAATATCGGCGATCTGATGGTGCGAGCGGAAAGATTGGGCGCGGCAAAAGAGTTCCTTGAAACAGCTCAAGCCTATTCCTCGCCGGGCAAGCTGAAGAACCTAAAATTTTCCGCCAGCGACATCGACATCCACGGGGAGGCGATCCGCACCCTTGGGCTGATGGAAACTCTCCGGGATTTTGTCGCCCGAAACGGGGCAACAACCAATTGGCTCAGCATCGCAGAAACGGTGCTTCCCGCCGATCATGAGTGGACAAAGCGCGTGCGCGCAGCAAAGGCGGAGCTGGAAAGCACCATCCGGGGTGCCGATCTCCCTCAGGTGCCGGGAGAACTGGATCGCATGGGTGGCGTATTGCGCCCCTTCAAGCGCGAATTTATCACGCTGTATATGGATCTGCACACACGCGCGCGTTTGGGTGTGAATGACGACAAGCGCAAGGGCACGCTTGCTTCCGATCCGCGTTTGCAGACGCTGCAAAAACTCGCTGGCATCGAACTGATGCCTCGATCCCAACTGACCGATTTCCAGAACCGTCTGGCCGGGCTTAAGAGCTGCTTTGCGTTGACCGAGCGCGATCTCGATGCTTCCCCGGTCTGCCCGCATTGCGGCTTCCGCCCGCAACAAACGAGCACGATCAGTGGCGCCAACCTGCTGGCGCAGATGGACAAGACGCTTGATGACATGCTGACAAGCTGGACATCCGCGCTGCTCGCCAATCTCGAAGACCCGATCACGCGGCATAATCTCGATCTCTTGCCGCCAGCGGAACGGCAAGCCATCACAGATTTTGTCACAGTAAAGGCGCTGCCTGAACCGCTCAATGCCGATTTTGTCGCGGCAATGCGCGAGGCGTTCTCCGGCCTGGTGCGGGTGACAGCGAGCCTTAGGCAACTGGGTGACGAATTGCTCGGCGATCAGGGCGCGGTAACCGTCGATGATTTGCGCGCGCGGTTTGAAGCTTGGATCGATAAGCTTCTCAAAGGCAAAGATCGCCAGAAAGCACGCATCGTTCTGGAGCTTGACCAGCACCAGATCGATGAGGGTCAGGGGGACGGGGTATGAAGGCCGATCTTTTCGAGAATATTGACGAGGGAAACCGCACGGCCAAGGCGGCCGGGCCGGTCACCTGCCTTGGCATGGACTTTGCCAATGACGCCGAACGGCGCACCTGGTTTACCGAAAAGCTCCGGGAAAAGTTGAAGGATCCCGAGTTCCGCAAAATCGAGGGTTTTCCCATCGGCAGCGACGAGGACATCCTGAATCTGAGCGATCCGCCCTATTATACAGCCTGCCCAAATCCGTGGATTGCTGACTTCATCGCCGAATGGGAGGCGCAGAAGCCTGAGCAGCCTGAGGGCTACCTCTATCACCGGGAGCCTTTTGCGGCCGACGTGAGTGAGGGGAAGCAAGACCCGGTATGCATGGCACATACCTATCACACTAAAGTCCCGTACAGAGCTATTGTCCGATACATTTTGAATTACACCTCTCCTGGCGATGTCGTTTTAGATTGTTTCGCTGGCACCGGAATGACAGGAGTTGCAGCACAAGCGTGCACTGAACCGCCATTAGACCTGAAAAGTGCAATTGAAGACTATTGGCGAGAGACCGGACGAGAAACGCCCTCATGGGGAACACGTCATGCGATCATGGTCGACTTATCGCCATTCGCAACTTTTTTGCAAAGGAACTTCAATTCCAGTCTTAGTTCTCGATCCTTCCAAAGCTGCGCAGAGAAGCTCCTGGATGAAGCGGAAAAGAAATTGGGCTGGATGTACGAGACTGATATCCCCGGCAGTAAATCGATGGGAAGCTTCGAATACGGCTTATGGTCGGATGTGATTTTTTGTGAATGTGGTGAGGAGGTAATTCTTTGGAATCCAGAGATTGATGAGGAATCTCAAGGTTTCAATGCGGACATGAAATGCCCAAAATGTGGCAGGGAAATTAAAAAAACAGCTTCTGGGAGGGCGCACACAACATTTTGGGACGATGAGTTAAAATCTTCCATAAAACAAAACCGACAAGATTTGGTTCTTATCCAAACTCGCGCGGGAAATAAAACGTTTTCGAAGCATCCATCGCAATTTGATCGCGAGCTAATGTCTCGCATCAATAACTTGAAACCTACTTCATTTTCACCTTCCTTTCCCATGATGTTCAATGGTGAAAAATGGGGCGATATGTTTAGGTCTGGAATCCATTTTGGAATCACCCATGTCCATCATTTCTGGACTAAACGAAACTTAATTGTACTATCTGAACTATTCGCCGCAGCACAGAATAGTTCGTTCCCTCATGAAATGACCTTCTTGTGTACATCGTTCGCGGTAAAAACCGGAAGTAGAATGCACAATGTAGGCTTCAAGGGAGGCAGAATAAATCTAGCTGGTCAAACATATAACACTTTGCAGTTTCCAAGTGTCTCCGCAGAACGAAATTTATTTGTGTTGGCAAAAGGAAAAGTCAAGGACGTTTCCAATGTCTTCGAGTTGCATAAACAGCCTGGCAGGACAATTTCAAGCACCCAATCAGGAACAAATCTTCAGCACATCTCCTCAAGCAGTGTTGACTATATATTTATTGATCCACCATTCGGAGATAACATCATCTATTCTGAGTTGAGCTTTTTATATGAGGCGTGGCTCAAGGTTTTCACCAAGCAAGACTACGAGGCAATAATTTCAGGCAAACAGAGTAAGGGACTCAATGAATACAAAGAATTAATGACAAGATCATTTGGCGAACTTTTCCGGGTCCTAAAACCGGGAAGATGGATAACCATTGCATTCCATAACAGCAAGAATGCTGTTTGGAATGTTATTCAAGAATCTCTAGGGGTAGCGGGCTTTGTGATAGCTGACGTGCGGATTCTGGATAAAGGACAAGGAACTTACAAGCAGATGACAACGGCCGGTGCCGTTAAGCAGGACCTAGTTATATCTGCCTACAGACCAAATGGTGGTCTTGAGGAACGCTTTGAACTTGAGGCCGGAACCGAAGACGGTGTTTGGGATTTTATACGCACGCATCTTGGTCAACTACCGGTTTTTGTCGCAAAGGACAGTCAAGTCGAGATTGTTGCTGAAAGGCAAAATTACCTTCTGTTCGACCGAATGGTCGCATTTCATGTCCAACGAGGCGTAGCTGTACCTCTGTCTGCCTCGGAGTTCTATTCTGGCCTTGATCAACGCTTTTCGTTGAGAGACGGAATGTACTTTTTGCCGGATCAAGCGGCAATGTATGACAAAAAACGAATGACTGTTAAAGAAGTGCTGCAGCTACAGTTGTTTGTAACCGACGAATCCTCTGCCATTCAGTGGCTTAAGCAGCAATTATTGAGAAAGCCACAATCATTCCAAGATCTTCACCCTTTGTTCCTCAAGGAGACCGCTGGTTGGAGCAAGAATGAAATCCCACTCGAACTATTGACATTGCTACAACAGAATTTCCTTCCCTACGACGGCAACGATCCAGTTCCAGAACAAATCCACGCCTACCTCTCCTCCAACTGGAAGGACCTGCGCAATCTGGCGAAGGACGACCCCGGCTTGTGCGCCAAGGCGCGCGACCGCTGGTATGTGCCTGATCCCAACAAGGCGGGCGATCTCGAAAAGCTCCGCGAAAAGGCGCTGCTCAAGGAATTCGAGGCGTACCGCCAAGAGAAAAAGAAGCTCAAGGTTTTCCGCCTTGAAGCCGTCCGCGCTGGCTTCAAAAAGGCCTGGATGGACCGCGATTACGCCACCATCGTGGCCGTGGCGGACAAGATCCCCACCAGCGTCCTCGAAGAGGATCCAAAACT
This sequence comes from Minwuia sp., assembly GCA_029210175.1. Classification (GTDB taxonomy): domain Bacteria; phylum Pseudomonadota; class Alphaproteobacteria; order Minwuiales; family Minwuiaceae; genus Minwuia. The sequence goes on from JARGPL010000003.1 coordinate 30,179, forward strand.
GCTCATGTGGTACGACCAGGCGACCACGCGGATGGGAGGTGGCGCATGATCACCAGTTGGAAGGTTTCCAACTTCAAATCCATTCGGGATGGCGACGAGCTACCTCTTGGACCGCTGACGATCTTCGCCGGTGCGAATAGCAGCGGCAAGAGCACTTTCATTCAGTCCATATTGCTCGTCGCGCAAACCCTGTCGAACAAGGTCAGCTCCCGTTCCGTGGTTCTCAACGGAGCACTCACCAGCCTTGGGCAGTTCGATGATCTGAAATCCACCGGCAGCGAAGCGGACCAGATCGTCATCGAATGCACCTGTCGACCGCTATCGGACGCAGATGGCCCACCCTTGTGGGGAGGACCATCCCTCCCGGCACGAAGGGGATTTTACTACGGCCGTAGATCGATGGGGCTTCGTGAAGTTTCCTTTGAAATTGCTTTTGACGCTGATCCGTCGAACCCGGAACGCGACGTTTTCCAAATTCAACCGAGGCTTTTTTCCAGCGCATTGGAATGCGTTTTACGTGACGAAGACAATGTTGATCAGAGACACTCTGTTGTCGTTCGCCATGCGGACACAGAGAAATTAGCAAGCAAAATTGACCTTCTAGGAGACAACTCTGATGCGGACGACTACGTCCGCGCAGGCTTGGCATATGACGTTAGTCTTGATGACGTGTCTTTGACTGAAGTGAGAGAGGAAACACACTCTGCTCAGCCTATCGGGTGCGTGTTGAGGCATTTCCTGCCGGCTCGCATTCTCTACGCCATCGATCCCGTTCAGGAGGACGCACGAGCGATCACTGCCGTATTGCAGAGCAGTCGTTTTACCCGCTCCACCATTTTGGCGGCACAGCCTTGGCAGACGAGAGACGTGCTCTTGAGCAATGGCATTTTGAAGATTCTGAAGGATATCCTCAACAAAGAAGGTATCGACCTGGGTGAGGTGATCAGTGCTCGAACACAGCAAGCATCTCTGTTCGAAACTGAGGGTGAAGCCCTTCCCCTGGAACTTTGGCAAGAGATTCTGCGGTCTATGCCAAGAGAACAGCGCATCAAGGCCCAACAAGCACTTCAGGAGTCTGAAGACTTGTTTGAGAGAATCGCGGACACCCTGAAACAATCCACTTCTTCAACGAAGTCTCCGACACTTGTTATGCCCCTGGGGCCGCGAAAAATTGCAGAGTCTGCGAGGTATCTGGACGAATTTTTTGCCTCGTCCGTGAAGTATCTTGGTCCCTTGCGAGACGCGCCAAAGCCTCTTTACCCATTGGCGCCAGCGGCGGATCCTTACGACGTTGGCCTGCGGGGCGAGCATACGGCATCTGTTCTGGACCTTCATAAGAACAGGCAGGTTCGATACATACCGTCATCACACTTCAAGCTGCCTACGGTAGAACGGCGGACCATCACCCGAACCTTGGAAACGGCGGTTATTGACTGGCTTCAATACCTGGGCGTCGCAAACTCCGTCGAGAGCAAGGACATGGGCAAGCTGGGGCACGAACTCAAGGTGGCCTTGGCGAACTCTGATGGAAAGCACGACTTAACCCACGTTGGTGTCGGCGTTAGCCAAGTGCTTCCGATCTTGGTCATGTGCCTGTTGGCTGAAGCGGACTCTACATTGGTGTTCGAGCAACCAGAGTTGCATCTGCATCCAAAAGTTCAAACGCTGCTCGGCGATTTTTTCCTTTCTATGGCTCTGTGTAACAAGCAATGCATTGTCGAGACACATAGCGAGTATCTCATTGATCGCCTCCGATTCCGGATCGCCGCTGCGGAAGGGGACATCCTGACGGATCGCGCGAAGATATATTTCGTTGAAAAGCCCGGACCGGCTTCAACTTTCCGAGAGGTCACGATCAATGAGTATGGAGCCATTGTCGACTGGCCCGAAGGCTTCTTTGATCAATCGCAGCACCAGGCGGAGGAAATACTCAAGGCTGCCGCAATGAAACGGAAAGCCCGTCGGAACAAGGGTGATGCCTGACATGCTCAACGTAACCATTGACGCCGGTGTTATCGCTGTTCCTCATCCCGTCTGTTCCGCTGACGAATTGCACAAGTACGTGGATACATTGCTCGACTGGAGTAAGCTTCTTGATGAGCCATGGGTGGCTATTCACCTCAGTGAGGGAGCTGCGGCAGCGCTTTTTGCAGATGAGTTATATCCATTGCGTGATCAACTTAGATCGCTCTTCAACGATTACGGAATAGTCGAATATGACATCAATACAGTTGCGACGGTTGTAGACAAGTTACTTACTTTGACGCCGTCATTCGAAACATATTATCGAGTGAAGGAAGTGCTGGCGAACCCGATCAACACAGCTCCTGACATCATAAAGCTGACGACACATGATGGTTTACAATCAGATTTGGCGCGTTGCGTAGTATTGATCGCAATCCTGCGCAAGCATTGTCAGCAGCCGCTGGCGGGGCACTCACTCGTTCTTCGTTCGGCACCGAAACCAATCGTCAATGTTCGGGCACAGATTCACGCCATTGAACACGAACGTGATGATCTCCCCGAGTTACCCGCGCCCCCCGAATTTTTCGATGGCGAAGTCCTCGTATGCGACGACTTCAAAGGGCTTGTGGAATGTCTTGATGATAGCGCAATTCTCACCGGCGCATCTGATGCACTGGGTATTGAGTTGGCCATCAAAATCGCTTTGTTCAAAGACGATCTGGAAAAGGGCAACGAGCCTGATTGGGCTGGAGCGAAAGTTCCAAAAATAGGACACGGCTTCCTAGAAACATGTCAGCAATGCTGTCGTGATCAAGGCGGAACTCTCTCTCCAAAAATATTACGCGCAGTTGTCGAAACCATGCTGAACCAGAACATGGCTGCGGTTCATCCTTTGAGAGTTGGCAAGGGAGGTGATGACCCTCAGCGCATGAGAGGAAGCGACAAAGCGCAAAGAAGGGATATCGATTACGAATTTCATCTGCACTACTGGGAATGTGCGGCCGGCGCCGTCGAATTAGGGTCTGTCGTTCACCATAATGATTTTTCGATACCAGAGTGATGGCAGTGGTGGATCAATGGCTCTTCAGCACCACCCACAACTGTGCCTGCTTGTGTCTAGAGGAACAGACATTGTGGGGGCAGTCGGTGTGCCGTGTGTGGCTGCCGAACCAGGATGCCGTTGTCCGGATTCCACGCTCCGCGTTGCGGCCGTTGGGAGCCGATCTGCGGCCTGACATTGAGGCGCACCGCATCGCCTATGTCGCGGCGGCGGCCAAGGTTGCCGAAGTTCTGGATGGTGGAACCAGCGATGGGGATGGCCCGGTGTTGTTGGCACCGATGGAATCCAATGTCATTCCGCTGCCGCACCAGCTTCACGCACTCTCACGCGCCATTTCCGGCGATCGTGTTCGCTACCTCCTGGCTGATGAGGTCGGTCTCGGCAAGACCATCGAGGCCGGTCTGGTCATGCGCGAATTGAAGCTGCGCGGTCTTGTGCGGCGTATATTGGTCGTGGTGCCCAAGGGGCTGGCCACCCAATGGGTGGCGGAGATGCAGAGCCATTTCAACGAGCGGTTCCAGCTTATCCTAGGCGAGGACATCGGGGCGATGCAGCGCCTCTCATCTGGGAACAGTACCGCCATCTCCCCATGGACGACGTTTGATCAAGTGATCGTGTCGCTGGATTCGGTCAAACCACTCGACAGGCGGCGCGGCTGGTCGCCGGCCCGGATCGCCGAATATAACCGCGGCCGCTTCGAGGATCTCATTACGGCGGGCTGGGATCTCGTCGTGGTGGACGAGGCGCACCGTCTGGGCGGCAGCACCGATGCCGTTGCCCGCTACAAGCTGGGCCGGGGTCTCGCCGAGGCCGCGCCCTATGTCCTGCTGCTCACAGCAACACCGCATCAGGGCAAGAGCGATGCCTTTCATCGCCTAATAAATCTGCTCGACAATGACGCCTTCCCGGACGCGGAAAGCGTGACACGGGAGCGGGTTGCGCCCTTCGTCATCCGCACGGAAAAGCGCAAGGCCATCGACGCGGAAGGCAAACCGCTGTTCAAGCCACGGCACACGCACATGGCCTGCGTTTCCTGGGAAGAGCGGCACCGTCCGCAACAACAGCTCTATGATGCGGTCACGGACTATGTGCGAGATGGCTATAACCAGGCTTTGCGGGAAAAGAAGCGCCACATCGGCTTTCTGATGATCCTGATGCAACGGCTGGTCACCTCCAGCACCCGCGCAATCCTCACCACGCTGGAGCGCCGGGAAGCTGTTCTCAAGGGTGTTGAGACACGCGACCGGCAATTGAGTTTGCGGCTAGATGCGGCCAATGGCACCGATGCCGAAATCCAAGAGCTTTACGACATGGACGGGCAGGAATTGCTCGACGAGCTTCTATCCCGTGTATCGGCGCATCAGTTCGAACGCAACCATGTCGGAACACTGCTGGAAGCCGCCCGCGTCTGTGAGCAGGCTGGCCCCGACGCCAAGACGGAAGCGCTGATCGACTGGATCTACCAGCTTCAGGCCGAGGAGAACGAGTCCGATCTGAAAGTGCTCATCTTCACCGAGTTCGTCCCCACGCAGGAGATGTTGAAGGAGTTTCTGGAAGCGCGGGGCATTTCGGTGGTGACGCTCAATGGCTCGATGGACATGGACGCCCGCAAGCGGGTCCAAGATGCCTTCCGGCATGAAGCCCGCGTGCTCATTTCAACGGATGCCGGCGGCGAGGGCCTGAACCTTCAATTCTGCCACGTCATCATCAACTACGACATTCCTTGGAACCCGATGCGTCTGGAGCAGCGGATCGGCCGGGTGGATCGCATCGGCCAGACTCGAACGGTGCGCGCCATCAACTTCGCGATTGAAGATTCCGTGGAACTCCGGGTTCGCGAAGTGCTGGAACAAAAGCTCGCCGTCATTTTCGAGGAATTCGGCATCGACAAGACCGGCGATGTGCTTGATTCGGCTGAGGCCGGTGAACTGTTCGAGGAAGCCTTTGCCGCTGCAATACTCGATCCCGAAAGCATCGAGCGCACCACCGATCATACGGCCATGCGGATCCGGGATGAAATCCGCATGGCGCGGGAATCCTCGTCGCCGCTTGGCGCTTCCGCGGAGCCGGACACGCAATCCGCCGAGCAGCTTCGCCTGCATCCGCTGCCAACTTGGCTGGAACGGATGACCGTCAGCTATCTTGGCGGTCATGGGGGCAAAGCGGAGAGAAGACGCTCCGCTTGGGAGTTGACTTGGCCCGATGGCGAGCGGTTAGCGAATTGCGTATTCAGCACGCAGGATGCCGAGGGCATGCCCGATGCGGACCTGCTCACGCTGGAGAACAGCCGGATTCGTGGATTGGCGCTTAACTTGCCCTTGATGGCAAGGGGGCAGCCCATCCCGGTCGTCTCGATCGGTGGCCTGCCACCCGGCATCGATGGCGCATTCGGCTTGTTCGAAATCCGCATGCAAAGCGGCCTGACCGCAGGCGGCCGGTTCATCCGTGTTCCTCTCGTGCGGCGGCGAATGTTGAGCGTGTTCGTGGATGGGCAGGACAGGCTCTTCCTGCCCACTGCGCGCCACATCTGGGATGCGCTCCAGACGGCGGAGATCAGGATTGAGAATATCCTGGAACCTACGACAAGCGAGGCTCTCCATAGCCGGCTGACGGACGCCGCGAAACAGTCCGGAGAAGCGATCTTCACTGCCTTACATCAGGAGCACCAGGACGCCATTGAAAGGGAAATGGAGCGTGGTGGCACGAGTTTGCGGGCGCGCCGTCGCGCCATAGAACGAGTGGGGCTACCGGAGGTGCGTCAGCACCGCCTGAAGCGATGCGATGCCGATGAAGCGGAATGGCAACTGGAAATGGCGCAAGCACGGGAAATCATGCCCGAAATCCGGCCACTCCTCCTGATGCAGGTCGCAGACATGGGGGCGCCATGACGAGTTGGCGCGACACGATACTTGCCGCTTTCGTGCCACAGGTCAGTCGGCTGACGCTTGTGGCCGATCCGGACGCGCTCCTTACCGAAGAGCGCTTGAGGCTGGAATTGCGGCAGCGGGGTTTCGACCTGATCGAATTCAGCGACCCGGTCGAGTTCCGCTACGCTTATGAATCGCAGTATCGATCGATTTGGGATCGAGGAGACACTACCTCCCTTGTCGTCGCGCTGCGTCTGCCTGATTCCGCAATTGACACGCTTCCCTATGACCTGTTGCGCGCGGGCAAGCGGCTCTCGTTCAACATGGGAAGCCTGTTTCCCAATTTCAGCTACCCGGTTCTGCAATCGCTTGATAGCAGCCTTCTGGATGCCTTGTTCGATGCCCAGACCAAGGTCTCGCCCGACCGCATGGGGGACAATGCGACCAAGGACTTCGTCCTACGACACATTTTCGGCATTGCCGCCGAACTGATCACCACCGATGTCGATTTACTTCGAGTACTTCTGCGTCTGCACTACCGAAACACAAATCTGCCGCCAACACTGAGTGCCCGCCTCGTGCAAGTCATCAAGGCGCAGACTGCATTCCGCGACTGGCCGCTGGAAGCAATCGTACCTGATGAAGCCGCTTTCTACGCTTTCCTCCAGGAGCGCTGGCCAACCTATTTGCGAAACCATGACAGTTCCGGTTTCCGAGAGGATGGCACGGAATATGGCCTTATCTATCCCGGCCCTGACCATCTCCCCTTCGGTCACCACGATATTCGCGTCTATATCGACAACCTCTTCGTCGAGGGAAAGTTGACGCCTATCCATCTGCCTTCGAGCGCGCCCGAGCCGCAAGACTGGATGCGCAGCGGCATCGTGACGGAGACAGAGGACAGCAACGCATCGCGGATCGCCCGCCTGTTTGAGCTGGTAGACGCGGAACGTCCGAATGAGAACAGCCGGCACACAGACTGGATTGCCTTCGCTCACAGGTGGGCGGAACTGAGTGCGCTAGTGCATTCAACTGAGAGGAATGAGTCCAGGGATCGTTTTCGGCAGGCATGTGCGGAGATAAACGGCGCCTTCGCTTGCTGGTTGGACGGGCACTATGCGAGCCTGATCAACCTGCCGCCTAATAAGCCCGCGATGGTGCATCATGTCGCAAGGCTCATGGCGCGGGGAATGGAGCAGTCAAAAAACACCCGCACGGCGCTCATCGTCATGGACGGGCTGGCCCTCGATCAGTGGATCACGGTCCGGCATTCCCTCCAGAAGCATGACCGAACGCTTCTCATGCGGGAGTCCGCAGTCTTCGCTTGGATTCCGACGCTCACTTCCATATCCCGGCAAGCCATCTTCGCCGGAAAACCGCCCCTTTATTTTCCATCAACGCTCCATTCGACCCATGCCGAAGGCAATCTCTGGAGAAAATTCTGGGAAGATACCGGCTTTACGAAAGCCGAGATCGCTTATCAGAAAAGCTTGGGCGACATGCCCGCCAGCGGCGACATCAATGAGACGCTGGACACCGTTCTGACGTCACCTAAACATAAGATTGTCGGTCTGGTTGTCGATAAGGTCGACAAGATCATGCACGGTATGCAGCTAGGCAGCCCGGGCATGCACAATCAGATTGCTCAATGGTGCCAGGGCGGCTTCCTCAGCGCACTGATCGGACGACTACTTGATCGGGGCTATGACGTATGGCTGACGGCCGATCACGGCAACATCGAATGTTGTGGCAACGGGCGGCCAAGCGAAGGCGTGATCGCAGAAGTGCGCGGAGAACGGGTCCGGATCTACCCTACGCCAGAATTACGCGATCAGACTGCCGCAGCCTTCGAGTTCGCTCGGCCATGGCATCCGGTCGGTCTGCCGCCTGAGACATTCCCCCTTGTTGCACAAGGCAATGACGCCTTTGGCACGCCGGGCGAAACGCTCGTCGGGCATGGCGGCATCGCTATTGAGGAAGTCATTGTGCCCCTTATCAAGTTCGAACGGCGGGAGGCATAATGGGCACCCGCCACGATTCCATCGGTATCAAGCAGGTTATTCCGTATGAATGGATGCGGAAAGCGGCAAGTCTGGTGCTCGCCGGACTGCCGCCCAAGGAAATTCGCCAGGAATTGCACGCGGCCCTAACTCTAGAGGGGAAACAGGTTCAGTCGGGCGAGCGCAGCGCCTGGACCAGAACGTTTCTCGTCAACAATCTGATGGCGATCTGGTCATCGCCAGGTACTGAGTTGTCCTCATTTCGGGGTATAGCGCTGGATCTTCTTCGCGCCTATCCAGACCAGGCAATAGCCATCCACTGGGCAATGATCTCGGCCGCCTATCCCTTCTGGTTCAACACGGCGAGACAAACAGGGCGTTTGCTCAACCTGCAAACTCAGGTAACCCAAGCGCAGATCGTCAGTCGCCTCAAGGAACAATACGGCGACCGTCAGACCGTCAGCCGCTATGCGCGCTTCGTGGTTCGCTCCTTTGTCGATTGGGGGGCGCTCAAGGATGCGACGACGACAGGCTGCTACGAGAAGGCCAATCCTCTCACAGTCGCCGACCACGAAGTCGCCGCCCTGCTGCTCCATGCGGCACTGTTGGCGAGCCCGGATGGCAAAGCGCCACTTGGCGTGCTGCTGGGCAGTCCGGCGTTCTTCCCCTTTCACCTTCCGGCCTTGCGTGGAGAGAATCTTCTCGGACGCGCGGGCTGCCTCAAGATCGTTCGCTATGGCTTGGATGATGAGCTTCTGACGATCACAGGGTGAAGATATGTTTGAGAAAATGTGGGCTGATCTTCTGATTCAGTGTGTGAGCGCATTGCATCGTACATAAAGGATATAAGCGTTTTTCGTGCCTTGCGGCATTCTCGTCCTTGTCAGACGGAAGCTTATTCCGTGCTTATTCAAGGACTGGACGAGATGAAGAATCGACGGCGAAATCGAGGTAACAGGACAAACGGCCATGCGAATGCCGTTTCTGTTCTGCCGCCCGGTCGCGCCATCGATGAGGCGTTTCTGGATGAGACCATCGAACTTTTTCAGAAGCGCACGGATCGCAACCTCACCAGAGAAGATGCGCGGGAGATGATCGAGAATGTGACGGGGTTCTTTCGCATTCTCGGTGAATGGAACCGGGCGGAGCAGGAATTGCGGAATTCTGAATCGTCCGGGAAATGAGGCTTTCGTTTTGGCGACAAATATCATGGGCACGGAGGTCATTGTCGGATTTGAAGTTGCCGTTTCCTCTTGAAATAGGGGCAATTGCGCTTATGCTATGGAAATCGGTGAAGTAAACAAACAAAATAGATGATGAGCGACGCAGCCGTGATCCGGGGACACATGCCCCACTCACGTAATATGGCTGTAAAAGGAGCTCATCCATGGCACGACGCCTCAACAATGCCGCGGTCAAGGCCGCGCTGACTTCACCCGAACAGGGCCAGACCGTCAAGGCGCTGCTTTATGCGCGGGTATCCTCCAAGGAACAGGAGAGAGAAGGCTTCTCCATTCCGGCGCAATGCAAATTGCTGCGCGATTATGCAGCGCAGAATGGCTTCAGAATCGCCCAAGAATATATCGATATTGAGACCGCCAAGAGCACCGGCCGCACCAATTTCGATGAGATGGTCCGATATCTGCGCAAGCATCCCGGCGTGCGGGTAATTCTGGTGGAAAAGACCGACAGGCTTTATCGCAATCTCAAGGATTGGGTGACGCTCGACGAGTTGGATATAGAAATCCACCTCGCCAAGGAGGGCGCAGTACTCTCGGGCGATTCGCGCTCGTCGGAAAAGTTCATGCACGGCATCAAGGTGCTGATGGCCAAGAACTATATCGACAACCTCTCCGAAGAGGCGCGCAAGGGGCAGATGGAGAAGGCCGAGCAAGGCATCTGGCCATCGAAGGCGCCGATGGGCTATCTCAATGTCACGGCCAAGGACGGCAAGAAAATCATCGAACCGGACACGGCCATGGCGCCCATGGTCACCAAGCTGTTCGAGCGCTATGCGACTGGCCACTATTCGCTGAAATTACTCACCAAAGAGGCCCATGCCGACGGCTTCGTCTACCCGAAGAGCGGCAACAAGGTGCCGGTCAGTACCATCCATGCCATCCTGCGCAACCGGCTCTATTCCGGGCTGTTCGAGTGGAACGGCAAGCTCCACCAGGGCAAGCATGAGCCGTTGGTTTCCATCGAGCTATGGGAGCGGGTGCAGGGTGTGCTGACGGGGCGGAACACAACGCCGATCCATTCCTATGGCCGCGAATTCGCCTTCTCAGGCCTCATGAAATGCGCCGATTGCGGCTGCGCCGTGGTGGCGGAGATCAAGAAGGGCAAATACATCTATTATCACTGCACCGGTCACGCCGATGGCAATCGCGGCAACCCGTCCGATTGTCGGCGCAAATATGTGCGTGAAGAGGCGTTGGAGGCGCAGTTCGCGGCGCTGCTGGATCAGCTCTATTTCGATAAGGAAGTGCTGGAATGGGTGCGTGAGGCGCTGAAATCCAGCCATAGCGACGAGCGGCGCGAGCATGAGGATGCTGTTCTGCGCTGCCAAGGCGAATATAAGCGGCTGGAAGACCGACTGAACGCTATGTATCTAGACAAGCTCGACGGGCGGATCGACGCGGACTTCCATGATCGCACGGCGAAGGCATGGAAGACGGAGCAAATTCGGCTGTTGCGCGAGATCGAGCGGCATACAGATGCCGAACATTCCTATATGGACGATGGGATCAGGCTCTTGGAACTCGCCCAAAATGCCCGTGATCTCTTCGCCAAACAGGAGGCCCACGAGAAAAAACGACTTCTCAATCTGGTGATATCGAACTCGGTCTGGCACCAGGGCGAGGTCGCCGCGATTTTTCGGCAACCCTTTGATTTACTGGCGAAAACAAATGCCGAAATCGCCGCGCAAAATGGCTCCGGTGGAGACTTATCCACAGGTCATACAGTTTGGCTGGGGCGCCAGGATTCGAACCTGGGAATGACGGGATCAAAACCCGCTGCCTTACCGCTTGGCGACGCCCCAGCAAGGCCGCTGTTCTAACCCTGCCAGGGGCCGCTGGGCAATACAGATACAGCCACGAAGGGGACGACAAGATGGCTCAGGTGGTTTCGGGTCGCCTGCGACGCTCAGTCCGGTTCCGCCGCCATCAGGTGATCCACGTGATCATTTGCCCGCTGCAGGTATCCCAGCAACTGCGAGAACTCATCGTCGGAGAATATCTCGCGAATGGAATTCGCAATCTCGGTGACCTGAGGCAACACGATACGCGCCAGTTCGGTGCCTTCACTGGTCAGGTCAACGATGATCTGGCGCTTGTCGTCCGGGTTCTCGTGAAACGTGACGATGCCGCGCCGCTTCAGCTGATGCAGCGTGCGGCTGACATGCGCCGGATCAAGCGCCGTATGTTCGGATATCTGCCGCGCCATGCTGGGGCCAAAGACGAACATGACGCAGATGACGCGCCATTCGCGGATCGAGAGGTTGTTGGGTGCAAGGGCGCGCCGCAGAATCGACAATCCGAGCTTGTTGCCCAGCGTCACGACCTGAAACTGCAGCAGGTCATCAATCCCGAAATCCTGGCGATTGTCACTTGCAGTCCGGTCCTGAACCACAGCAGCTGTGTCAGCCATGAAATCCCCCCACCCTGAATTCGTGCTGATTGGCGCATAATTGCCCAGGCAAGGGAAGCAGCTTTCTCGGATACCCTCTCCCGCGATGACGGAAACGTGATCAGCCCCGCAGCGCGTCGCGTACGGTGTGGTATTGGGCTGCAACGGCCTCAACCATGGCGGCAACAGGTTGCACGGCATGCACACCCTCGACGGAATGACCGCCCGACCAGATGTCCTTCCATCGGCGTGGCGTGTCCGGGTTGATGTCCTTCGAGATGGCGATGCTGCCCCGTTCCGGCAGGTTCTCGGGGTCCAGCCCCGCCGCCACCAGGGACGGTCGCAGGATGCTGGTTTCCAGCCCGGTGATCGCCTTGGTCAGTTGCACATCATCCAGCCCCGATGCGACCAGCATGTCCTTGTAGCGCTGATCGGCCATGCTTTCCGCCGTGGCGATGAAATGCGTGCCCATGTAGCAGAGGTCGAAACCCAGAACCTCCGCCGCTGCGATGGCCTGCCCGTCCGACACTCCACCGGCCAGAACCATGGGTCCTTCATAGATCGTCCTGACGCCCCGTGCGAACGCGAAGGGGTTGGCCCAGCCTGTCTGTCCACCTGCGCCGCCCGTCAGCAGGATCAGGCCGTCGACGCCGGTGGCAATCGCCTTCTCGGCATGACGCATGGATGCGACATCGGCCCAGACCTGCCCCCCATAGGCCTTGATGCGATCCATGATCGGCGCCGGGCTGCCAACACTGGCGATGACGATCTCGGGCTTGTGGCGGCAGATCACCTCAAGATCATCCGCCAGCCGGCTGTTTGTCTTGTGGACGATCAGGTTTGGCGCGACCGGCGCCGTTTCCGGCCCCGACGCGGCCATCATTTCCGTCATCCAGGCGTCCAGTTGCTCCACGGTGCGGCAGTTGGCCGTCGGGAAGGAGCCGATCACCCCCGCCCGAATTGCGGCTTGCACCAGTTCCGGCCCTGAAACCAGGAACATGGGTGCCGCAATGACGGGTACGCTCAGGCGTTCACGCAGATCGTTCGGCAGGCTCATTTCCGTCCCTCCCCAGTGGTTCATTTGCGCGGGTGACCTAGCGGCAGGCTTGCCCCGGACCCTCAGTATGACTTGAATGCGCCGATGAGCAGAACGCGCCAGATTTTCCGTCCCGTCAATTGGGGCCTTTGGCTTGTGGTGATCATGGCTGTTCTGGTCATGGCGCATGGCCTGCCGACCCGCGTGTTGTCGGCACCCGCTGTCGAATCGGCGCTGCCACGGATCCTGAGCCACACCGATCAGGCGCGATATCGCCAGATCTTCGATTTGCAGCAGGCCGGTCGATGGAAACAGGCACGGCGCCTGATTGCGGAAATCGAGGACCCGGTCTTGCTGGGCCATGTCGATTACCAGCGCCTGATGCATCCCACGGCCTGGCGGTCCAGCTATCGCGAACTGCATGAATGGCTGGCGCGCCATGCCGACCACCCCCTGTCGGAAAAGATCTACGACCTGGCAGAGCGGCGGCGACCGGCCAGCGGCTGGAAAGCCCTGACGCGGCCCCGCGCGGTTTCACTGCAGATCACCGGAACGGTCGCGGCACCGGGCACGGAAAGGCTTGCGAAGCCGGAACAGCCGCAGCTTTCGCGCCATGATCGCACCATGTTGCGCAGCATCCGTCGGCTGGTCTATCGCAACGCCCCGACCCGCGCCCTGAAGAACATGAGCCTGCAGGACGGGCAGCGGATGGGATCGGATGCCCGGGCGCTGGCGCACGCGCTGATTGCCCGGGGCTATCTGACTGCCGGGTATGTGGACAAGGCCATCAAGGCGGCGGAACTGGCGGTCGGCGGCACGGGTCCGGGCCGCATGAAGGGCGCATTCCTTGCCGGGATTTCCTATTGGGCAGAGGACAGGAAGGAAGAGGCGCATGCCGCATTCGGCATTGCCCTTGGTCCTGAAAGCGGCCCGCTGACCGGTCAGGAGTCAGCCGCAGGTATCTGGCGTGCACGATCGGCCCTGGCCACCGGCGATTTCCTGCAGGTGCTGCCTGCGTTGCGACGCGCCAGCCTGACCCCACGCGACATGTATGGTCAGATTGCCCGCCGTCTGCTCGCCCGGGAGTCGGGCTTCGACTGGCAACCCCCGACGCTGACAGAACAGCAATTGGCCGCCGTGCTGCAGTTTTCCGGCGTTCGACGTGCCCTTGCCCTGGCGGAAGTGGGGCAGATCGGGCGCGCTGACATGGAACTGCGACTGATGGCGACCCGCGCCAATCGGGCGGGCCTGGACGCATTGCTGCGCCTCGCCGCGCATATCGATGCGCCCGCAACCGCGCTGCGTTTCGCCCGCCGCCGCCTCAACAGCCACGGCGAAAGACATGACCCCGCGCTCTATCCCGCACCGGAATGGCCGCTGTCGCCGGAAGTGCATGTGGACCGCGCACTGGTCTATGCGATCGCGCGGCGCGAATCCGGCTTCGACCCCCTGGCGCGATCCAGCGCTGGCGCACGCGGTGTCATGCAGCTGATGCCCACGACCGCACGCTACGTGGCCCGCATTGCGGGGCAGCCGCGCCCGACGAACAGTTCCCTGCACGACCCCCGCCAGAACATCCGGCTGGGTCAGGCCTATATCCGCTACGTACTCAAGGCCGTGCGCCCCCAGGACAATCTCGTCCTGACCATCGCGGCCTACAATGCCGGCCCGGGTAATGCCGCAAAGTGGGCTGCAAAGCAGGGCGTTGCGCAGGATCCGTTGCTGTTTCTGGAACTCATGGGGTCGGCGGAGACCCGCACATTCGCCCGGGACGTGCTGTCGTCCCTGTGGATCTATCGCGACCGGCTGGGGCAGCCTGCGCCATCACTCGATGCGCTGGCCGCAGGCCGCTGGCCGCTCTACCAGTCGCTGGACCCCCATTGATGCACCGGCTTGCAGGCTTGATCGCGGCGCTGATCGTTCTGGCAAGCATCCAGACTGCACAGGCTGGCTGGCGCTATGCCCAGTGGGGCATGTCGCCTGACGAGCTGGTGGCGGCAGCCGGCGGCGGCGCGGTACGGCACTACGAACCGGCCCCCGAACGCTGGGGTGAATATCCGTCGGCCAAGGGCAAGGTGCGGGAGATGGGTCAGGATTTCGAGGTCTGGTTCTACACCGACCCCTACGACGGGCTGTACATGATCCGTCTGGTCCCGACCGGCCTCTACTGGTGCATCGACGTGCGCGAAAGTGCGATGGCGCGCTGGGGCTACGACGTGCGGTTCAATGATGGTGACCCGTACTGGAACGACCGGCGCAACGAACTGCGGGCATCCGTGATCGGCTTCAGGGGTTGCACGGTGAAACTGGAACCACTGTTCGAATAGGCCAATCAGGCGTCGCCGCGAAAGACCCGGTTGAAGGCCGCAACCGCTGCTGCCGGGCCGTCAGGATGATTCCAGACGCCATTGACCACGGCCAGAAAGTCGGCCCCCGCTTCCACCAGCGGCGGACAGTTTTCCACCGTGATGCCGCCAATGGCGACACAGGGCACCGTTGTCATGCCGCTCCAGACCTCCAGCATGTCCACTGTCGCCTGTGACCGGGGCACCTTTGTCGTGGTTGGAAAGAACGCACCGAACGCCACATAATCCGCACCGGCATCCGCCACTTCCATCGCCGCCTGCCGCGAATCGTAGCAGCTGACGCCGACAATGGCGTTGCTGCCCACTGTGGCGCGCGCTGTCTCATACGGCGAATCCTCACCACCGACATGCACGCCGTCGGCGCCCGATTCCGCCGCCAGGTCGGGGCGGTCGTTGACGATGAAGGCAACGTCGCGGTCCTGCGCAACGGGCATCAGGGCATCGATGGCACGGCGGACCGCATCATCATCCACGTCCTTCAGGCGAAGCTGCAGGCAGGCGACATCGCCCCCGTCCAGCGCAGCGGCAAGGGTATCCCGAAAGGCAGCCGGATCCAGCTGCGGCGGGGTAATCAGGTACAGGCGGCAAGGTGTGTCATCAGTCATGCCAGACCTGTACTGCCCGTCACGCCTTCGGGCAAGTGCTGCTTGACCGCAAGGCAGTGCGGTGGCTACCTCTCCGTCGCATTGCTGATGGCGGGGGACATGCCGTGTCGGACAGTTACCGGATATTCGTGCGTGACCTGGTTCTCTCGATGGAGATCGGCATCCACGACCATGAGCGCGGTCATGCCCAGCGGGTTCGGCTGAACCTGGATGTGGAGACGCTGCGCGACCCTGACATGCCCGGAATCGAGGGCGTGGTGTCCTATGAGGACCTGATCAACGGCATCAAGGACATCATCGGTCGGGGCCATATCGATCTGGTGGAAACCCTGGGTGATGCGGTGCTGGAGATGGTGGTGGAAGACCCGCGCGTGGTCGAAGCGACAGTTCGTATCGAAAAGCTGGACGTGTTCGGCGATACGGAAAGCGTCGGTGCCGAAATGACGCGCCGCCGCTCCGACTGATGCCGGGCCAGACGCCCCATGGCTGAAACACCCGCAATGCAGGGACAGGTCAGCACCGCGGCGGCCGTTCTGGAGGGGCGGGATCTGGCCGCTCTCAGGGGCGAACGCCTGATATTCGCAAATCTGGATTTCACTGTCTCAGCGGGGGAACTACTGAAGCTGGTGGGTCGGAACGGCGCAGGCAAATCAACCCTGATGCGGATGATCGCCGGGCTGGTAACGCCCTTCGCCGGCCAGATCAGCTGGCACGGCAGCCCCGTGCGCGATGACCCGGATGGCTTCTGTGCGGACATGATCTACGCCGGACACCAGGACGGACTGAAGACCGCCCTGTCCGCGGCCGAAAATCTCGACCTTTTCGCGCGTCTGCGCGGGATCCGCAGCCAGCCCGCCGACCAGGCTCTCGCTGCCTTCGGTATCGCCGACCTGGCCGACCTGCCGGTGCGGTACATGTCCGCCGGGCAGCGCCGCCGCGTTTCGCTCGCACGACTGCTCGTCGCACCTGCATCACTCTGGCTGCTGGACGAACCGCTTACCGCCCTCGACACCAGCGCCATCGAACAGCTCGGGTCGGTCGTCGATGCCCACCGCGATGGCGGGGGCATGGTGATCGCCGCGACCCATGCCGACCTGCCAGGATCGCCGGGCAAGGTGCTGGAGATCGTACCCCCCGACCCGTTCGAGGACGACGCGGAGCCGAGCGCATGAGCCGCACGTTCCTGATGCTGATTCGTCGCGACCTGTTGCTGGCCCACCGCCAGGGGGGTGGCAGCCTGCTGGCCATCGCGTTCTTCGTGCTGGTGGTCAGTCTGTTTCCACTGGGTGTTGGCCCGGCACCGGAGATGCTGGAACGCATTGCCGCTGGTACCATATGGGTTGCCGCGCTGCTGTCGGTGCTGCTGTCGCTGGACAGGATGTTTCAGGCGGATCTGGAAGACGGCAGCCTGGATCAGCTGGCGCTGCTACCCATTCCGCTGGCGCTGGTGGTGCTGGCCAAGACCATTGCGCACTGGCTGACCACAGGGCTGCCGCTGACCCTGACAGCCCCCCTGCTGGGGCTGTTGATGCAGCTTTCACCAGACGCCTATGGCGCGCTGGTCGCCGGCATGTTGCTCGGCACGCCCATCCTCAGCCTGATCGGTGCCATCGGTGCCGCCCTGACCGTCGGTGTCCGGCGCGGTGGTGTGCTGCTCACCCTGATCGTGACGCCGCTGTATATTCCGATCCTGATCTTCGGGGTGAGTGCCGTGGAAGCCGCAGCGCAAGGTTTTGCCATATCTGCCCATATGCTTTTTCTATCGGCCCTGCTGTCTGGCACGATTGTGATCGCGCCGATCGCCGCAGCGTGGTCTCTGAAACTTGCACTCGACTAGGATCATGTGAGAAATCAGCGGGGTACTGCGACGACCGTCACCTTGGATTTCGCGGTTTTCGCCCCAGCTTGAGGAGCGACATGCACAGATTTGCCAACCCGACCCGATTCCTGCGCCTTGCCGCTGCCGTGCTGCCGTTCAGCGCAGCGGTTGCAGCGCTGTGTCTGGGTGCCGGTCTGGTCTGGGGCCTGTTCTTTGCGCCGCCGGACTATCAGCAGGGTGACACGGTCCGGATCATGTTCATCCACGTGCCGTCCGCAATGATGGCAATGGGCGTCTATGCGGGCATGGCAATATCCAGCGCCATTGCGCTGATCTGGCGCCATGCCATTGCCGACCTGATCGCAAAGGCCAGCGCCCCCATCGGTGCCACGTTCACCTTCATCTGCCTGCTGACCGGCTCCCTCTGGGGGAAGCCGATGTGGGGCACCTGGTGGGTCTGGGACGCGCGCCTGACCTCCATGCTGATCATGCTGTTCATCTATCTGGGCTACATGGCGCTTTGGCAGGCGTTCGACGATCAGACCAAGGCGGCGCGGGCGGCGGCCATACTGGCGCTGGTAGGTGCCATCAATCTTCCGGTCATCAAGTTCTCGGTGGAGTGGTGGAACACGCTGCACCAGCCCGCCAGCCTGATCACCATGGAAGGCCCGAAGATTCACGAATCCCTGCTCTGGCCGCTGCTGCTGATGATCGTCGGCTTCGGTGCCTACTATCTGACCGTGCTGATCTTCCGTGTACGGGCGGAGATCCATCAGCGCCGGACCCGGATGCTGCGCATGGCGCAGGCCGACCGCCACAATGCCATGCAGGCGGCCGATTGATGGGGGACACAGCGCATGAGTGAATTCCTGTCCATGGGCGGTTACGGCCTGTACGTCTGGACATCCTGGGGGGTTGGTATCGCACTGATGATCGCGCTGCTGATCCAGAGCGTCTCCGCCGCGCGTTCAGCGGCGCGGGAAGCAGAGGCGACCGAACAACTCAGTCCCCGACGCCGCCGCAGAAAGGCTGAAGTCGAATGAAACCCAAACGCCAGCGGCTTGTCATCGTCGTCACCGGACTCGTCTTCATCGGTGCCGCGATCGGCTTTGCCCTCTTCGCACTGAACGAGGAACTCGATGTGTTCCGCAGCCCGACGCAGGTGGCCGAAGACGGCTTCCCTGCCGACAAGCGATTCCGGGTCGGCGGGCTGGTCGAAGACGGATCGGTCAGCAGTAAAGGCATCGTGACCACGTTCCGGGTGACGGACGGCGCACACTCCCTGACCATTTCGTATGACAAGATCCTGCCGGATCTGTTCCGCGAAGGGCAGGGCATTGTCGCCATGGGCGTCCTCAATACAGGGGGCACGTTCGAGGCACAGGAAGTTCTGGCCAAGCATGACGAGAACTACATGCCGCCGGAAGTTGCTGACGCGCTGAAGAAATCCGGTCACTTCAAACCTCAAGGTGGGGATAGCTGATGGCTCCCGAACTCGGCCAGTACGCCCTGGTTCTTGCGATCATCGTGGCGACGGTGCAGGCAATCGTGCCACAGGTTGGTGCCTATCGCCGGGACGCCGCGTGGATGGGTGTGGCTCCGGCCGCCGCCCGGGTGCAGTTCCTGCTTGTCCTGTTCGCCTTCGGCTGCCTCATGGTCAGCTTCATTTCATCCGACTTCTCGGTCGTGAATGTGTTCGAGAACAGCCATTCGCTGAAACCCCTGATCTACAAGATCAGCGGTGTCTGGGGTAACCACGAAGGCTCGCTGCTGCTCTGGATCCTGATCCTGACGCTGTTCGGTGCTGCCGTGGCCCAGTTCGGTCAGAACCTGCCGCCGACCCTGCAGGCACGCGTGCTGTCAGTGCAGGCGATGATCGGCGTCGGCTTCCTGGCCTTCATCCTGTTCACGTCGAACCCCTTCAGCCGCCTCGACCCGGCACCGTTTGAAGGCAATGGCCTGAACCCGCTGCTGCAGGACCCGGCACTGGCCATCCATCCGCCGTTCCTCTACCTCGGCTACGTCGGCCTTTCCGTGGCCTTTTCCTTCGCCGTTGCGGCCCTGATCGAAGGCCGGGTCGATCCGGCCTGGGCCCGCTGGGTGCGCCCCTGGACCCTGGCCGCCTGGTGCTGCCTGACCGCCGGTATCGCGCTCGGCAGTTACTGGGCCTATTACGAACTTGGCTGGGGCGGCTGGTGGTTCTGGGACCCGGTCGAGAACGCATCCTTCATGCCCTGGCTTGCTGCAACCGCGCTGCTGCATTCCTCCATCGTGGTGGAGAAACGGGATGCGCTGAAAAGCTGGACCGTGCTGCTGGCGATCCTCGCCTTCTCGCTGTCGCTGCTCGGCACCTTCATCGTACGCTCCGGCGTGCTGAATTCGGTGCATGCCTTCGCATCCGACCCGACACGCGGTGTGTTCATCCTGGCGTTCCTGGTGTTCGTCGTTGGCGGATCCCTGACGCTCTACGCCATCCGTGCGCCTTCACTGAAGGGCGGCGGTCTGTTCAGGCCCGTCAGTCGCGAAGGCACGCTGGTGCTCAACAACCTGCTGCTGTCCACTGCCTGTTTCACGGTTCTGCTGGGGACGCTGTACCCGCTGTTCCTGGACGCGGTGGCAAGTGAGAAGGTCTCTGTCGGCCCGCCGTACTTCAATGCCGTCTTCGTGCCCCTGATGACGCCGCTGGTTGCGGCACTCGCCATCGGGCCGATGCTGGCGTGGAAACGCGGTGATCTGGCCGGTGTCCTGGGGCGGCTGAAATTCGTGGCGGCCCTGGCTTTCCTGACGGCACTGGCCGTGGCCTGGTACGCCTGGGACATCATGCCCCTGGCCGTTCTCGGTCTGGCGCTGGTCGTCTGGCTGGGTCTGGGTGTGTTCCGCGAATGGGCGGAACGTGTACGGCTGTTCCGCTGGGACATCGTTGACAGCTGGCGGCGTGCCCGGGGTTTGCCCCGCGCGTCCTACGGCATGTCGATAGCGCATCTGGGCGTTGCCCTGATGGTGCTCGGCATCACAGCGTCAGAGACCTGGCAGGACGAAAAGCAGCTGATCATGCGCCCCGGTGACGTGGAAACGATCAGCGATTTCGAACTGACCTTCATCGGCGCGGAGAAGGTGCCGGGTCCGAACTATTCGGCCACGGCGGCCACCTTCGTGGTTACCCGCAACGGCCAGCCGGTCACCATCCTGCAGCCGGAATCGCGCATCTTCCCGAACCCGCCGATGGAAACAACCGAGGCCGCGATTCGTTCCACCCTGGCCGGAGACCTCTATACGGTCGTCGGTGAAGGTGACGGGCTGGGTGGCCATGCCGTACGGCTGTACTACAAGCCGCTGGTGATCTGGATCTGGCTTGGCTCCCTCGCGATGATGGTGGGTGGCATGATCTCGCTCAGTGACCGACGGCATCGGATTGGTGCGCCATCACGCAAGCAGGCAGCTGAACCGGGTACGAAGAACCGCGACCCGGGTGCCCTTGCAGCCGCTGGCGCAGGCGATTGAAGCTGAGGACCGGAAATGTCTGATTCTGCCAAGACCGATGGCACGGCTGATACCGCTGCTGAGGCGGCTGCCGGCAAGCGACGTACCCGCTACGGGTTGCTGCTGGCGGCGCTGCCCATTGCTGCCTTCGTGGTGATCGGCGTGTTCCTGTTCCGGGGCCTGTCGCTTGATCCGTCGGATATCTACTCGGTCATGATCGACAAGCCTGCGCCTGCGTTCGACCTGCCCGCCCTGCCCGGCAAGGCCAATGGATTGAGCAACACCGACCTGACCCATCCGGTCCAGCTGGTGAACGTGTTCGCATCCTGGTGCGTGGCCTGTCGTGTGGAACATCCGATCCTGATGGAACTGAAGCGCAATGGCACGGTTCCGATCTATGGACTGAACTACAAGGACCAGCCAACCGCCGCCATCAACTGGCTACAGAACTTCGGCGACCCCTACGACCGTATCGGATCCGACCTGAACGGCCGCGTCGGCATCGATTTCGGTGTCTATGGCGTGCCTGAGACCTTCATCGTCGATGGCAATGGCGTCATCGTCCGCAAGATCACCGGGCCGATCACGCCCGTGATCCTGCAGAAGGAACTGTTGCCCCTGATTGCGGAGATGCAGAAGTGACACGCACGCCCGCCACCCCCCTGATTGCCCTGATGCTGGTGCTGTTCAGCCTGCCTGCGCTTGCGATATTCACCGAAAAGCTGTTGCCGGATACGGAACAGGAAGCCCGCGCGCAGGAGCTGATGCGGGATTTCCGCTGCCTCGTCTGTCAGAATCAGGCGATTTCCGAAAGTCACGCCGATCTGGCCCGCGACATGCGCGTCATCGTGCGGGAACGGATCATCGCCGGTGATGATGATGACGCGGTGCGCCAGTATTTCGTTACCCGTTATGGGGATTGGGTCCTGCTGGACCCGCCGTTGAACAGCAAGACGATCTTTCTCTGGGCCGGGGGTGGGCTGATCCTGTTGATCGGAGCTGCACTGGTCTATTTCCGCATGCGTCGTGCGCCGAAGGTTACGGCGGGCCACCTCAGCCTTTCGGCGACGGAGAAAGACGAACTTGAACGACTGATGCGAGAGCAGGGCTGACGCGACATGGAACTCTGGATTGCCGTCGGGCTGATCACGCTTGCCGTTTCCGCCTATCTTCTGCGCCCGCTGATCCGCAACAGTGAAGAGGGTGTCAGGCGAGGTGACTTTGACCTGACCGTCTATCGCCGTCAGCTGAATGAGCTGGATGCCGATGCCGACCGGGGCGTGATCTCCGGCCAGGAAGCCGAGGCCGCACGTGTCGAGATTCAGCGACGGATGCTGCAGACCGCCAAGGATGGGGAAGAAGCCGCCAGGACAGGGGACAACAGCCGCCTGATCGTGGGCGCGATACTTGCCGTGATCCTGCCGATCTCCGGTCTGGCAATCTACATGTATCTCGGGTCCCCGCATCTGCCCGCACAACCGCTGGCCGACCGGGGCATCTCGACACCAGCCGGGTCGCAGGTCGCACAGGCCGGCAGCGGCCAAGCCACCGCCGCATCGCAGGAGGGCCTCGAATCCATCGAGAAGATGGTGGAGAGCCTGTCGGCACGGCTGGCTGATGATCCGACTGATTTCGATGGCTGGATGCTGCTCGGCCGTTCCTTTGGCGTCATGGAAGCCTATGACCGTGCGGTGGAAGCCTATGCCCGCGCTGCATCCCTGCCCGAAGGCATGCGCGACGCCAATGCCCAGATGCAATTGGGCGAGACCATCATTTTTGCCAGCCAGGGTGTCGTGACGGAACGGGCTCAACTCGCCTTCCGCCGCGCGCTGCAGATCGACCCGGGCCATCCGGGGGCACAGTTCTACCTGGCCCTCGGCATGGGTCAGGCCGGTGACCTGCGTGGTGCCTACGAAGGCTGGCTGGCCCTCGCGGCGCAGAGCCCGGCTGACGCACCATGGATGCCTGCCCTGCGGTCGCGACTGGCCGAGGTCGCCCGGGACCTGGGTATCGAATTGCCTGATGTCCTGCCGTCAGCCCCGGCCTTGCCCGCCCTGCCCCCACTGGAGGCACCGAACGCCGCCCCCCCTGTGGCCACTGCCCCGCCGTCCAGCGGTCAGGGTACTGTCGGGCCGATCGCCGGAACCCGCGGCCCGGATGCGGAGGACGTGCGTGCCGCCGCCGAGATGTCGACCGATGACCGACAGGCGATGATCCGTGGCATGGTGCAGCGTCTGGCAGACCGCATGGTGGAAAACCCCGACGATGCGGAAGGCTGGACCAGACTTGCCCGCGCCTATGGCGTGCTGGGCGATCAGGCAAAGGCCGCTGATGCCTTCGCCAATGTGGTGCGTTTGAACCCGGGCGACATTCAGGCCCGGCTGGCCCTTGGCGAATCCATCCTCGAACAGGCCGGTGCTGGCCCGATGCCCCCGGCCGCGATCGAGCAATACAGCGCCGTACTGGCAATGGATGCCGCCAATCAGGACGCACTCTGGTTCATGGGTCGCGCGGATGCGGAAGCGGGCCGGACGGAAGAGGCACGCGAGAAGTGGCAGCGCCTGCTGGACCAGTTGCCGCCGGATTCCGGTGCGCATCAGAACGTGGCCGCCCAGATCAAGGCACTCGACGGCTGAAACACGGCCTGCGGGTCGAAACATTGCCTGCGGGTCGAAACATGCCCCAAGAAAAAACGGAGGCATCCCCAGGGGACGCCTCCGTCGAGTGTCGGCCGCCGACAGTCGCGGTCGGCCGATGAGGGAATGCTGCAGCGCTAAATTCACCAGGTGACTAGCACCGAACAGGCAATCAGAAGCAAGTGCCGGTCCATACCCGTGACACGTATTTTACCAATGAAATCAGTATGGTATTATGAACCATGAGGTTGCACTGCACCGTTTTCGTACAGACCCGCTGTTCTCATCCGGGACGGCAGCCACGACCTGTATCGCTATGAAACAGTATTCACATACCATAGCGCTTGATAGCCGGAACCGTTCGCCGCAGACTTCGCACAGACCAGCATGAGGCCAGTATCTTGACCATTCCGAGCCATCTGCCAGGCGCGAGCCAGTTCGCGGCCAGGATACCGGAAGGCGACAATCGCGAGCGGCATGTCTGCGGCGACTGCGGTTGGGTGCATTACGTCAATCCCAAGATCGTCGTTGGCGCCGTCTGCCGCCTGGATGATCGCATCCTGCTCTGTCGCAGGGCGATCGAACCCCGGCACGGGTTCTGGACGATTCCTGCCGGGTTCATGGAAGAACGGGAGAGTTCGGAACAGGGTGCAGCGCGTGAAGCGATGGAGGAGGCGCATGCCGACATCCGCATTGGCCGCCTGCTGGCGGTCTACAACATTCCGCGGATTTCGCAGGTTCAGTTGATCTACTGCGCCGAAATGAACACGCCAGAGGTGAAGGCCGGGCCGGAATCGCTGGAGGTCCGCTATTTCACCTGGGACGAGATTCCGTGGGACGAGCTGGCGTTCCCCAGCGTGACCTGGGCGTTGCAGCAGTACCGCCAGGTCTGGGATCAACCCGGGTTTGCCGCGTTCACCAACCCACCGGGCGAGACGGGTGCTTCGACACCGGGTTGACGCCTGATCCGCCAGACCAGCCCGCAGTGCCTTGATCAAGGGCGCGGAACCTATACATGGGGTCGAGCGGTGGCCGCGTGTGTCGTCTCGTTGATCGTTCACCACCCCTTCCACCAATCGGGAGCCATCATGGATCAGGATCAGTCGGCCATCTGGCACGGCACCACCATTCTCTCCGTCCGCAAGGGCGGCAAGGTCGTCATTGCCGGTGACGGCCAGGTCACGCTGGGCCAGACGGTCATCAAGGCCAACGCGCGCAAGGTACGTCGGCTGGGCAAGGGCGATATCGTCGCCGGGTTCGCCGGGGCGACCGCCGACGCCTTCACCCTGTTCGAACGGCTGGAGGCGAAGCTGGAGCAATATCCCGGGCAGTTGACCCGCGCCGCGGTCGAACTTGCCAAGGACTGGCGCACGGACCGTTACCTGCGACGGCTGGAGGCCATGATGGCCGTCGCGGATGCGGAGGTGTCGCTGGTACTGACCGGCACAGGCGATGTCCTGGAGCCCGCTGACGGGCTGATCGGCATCGGATCCGGCGGGAACTATGCCCTTTCTGCCGCACGGGCGTTGATCGACATGGACGACCTGGACGCCGAGGCCATCGCCCGGAAGTCCATGAAGGTCGCCGCCGATATCTGCGTCTATACCAATGAAAACGTCATCATCGAGAGTGTCTGAGCCCCATGAGTGATTTCAGCCCGCGCGAGATCGTCCACGAACTTGACCGCTTCATCATCGGACAGAACGACGCCAAGCGTGCCGTCGCGGTGGCGCTCCGCAACCGCTGGCGCCGCCAGCAACTGCCCGACGACCTGCGCGACGAGGTCCTGCCGAAGAACATCCTGATGATCGGCCCGACCGGTGTCGGCAAGACAGAGATCTCGCGCCGTCTGGCGCGGCTGGCGCAGGCCCCGTTCCTGAAGGTCGAGGCGACGAAGTTCACGGAAGTCGGCTATGTCGGTCGCGATGTGGAACAGATTGTCCGCGACCTGCTGGAAGCCGCCATCACCATGGTGCGTGAACGCAAGCGCAAGGAAGTACGGACCCGCGCCGAACAGGGTGCTGAGGAGCGGGTGCTGGACGCGCTCGTGGGTGATGGTGCCAGCCGGGAAACACGCGAGAAGTTCCGCCAGAAGCTGCGCAGCGGGGAGCTGGACGACAAGGAAATCGAGCTGAACCTGCGCGATTCCGGCGGTGGCCTCAACCTGCCCACCTTCGACATTCCCGGCCAGCCTGGTGCGCAGATGGGGATGATGAATCTCAACGACATCCTCGGCAAGGCCATGGGCGGCGGCAAGGGCAAGCCCCGACGCATGACCGTGCTGGATTCGCACGAGATCCTGATCGCCGAGGAATCCGACAAGCTGCTGGATGACGAGGATGTGGTGCAGGATGCGATCCGGCAGGTGGAAGACAATGGCATCGTCTTCCTGGATGAAATCGACAAGATCACTGTCCGTTCCGACCGCCAGGGTGCTGACGTCAGCCGCGAAGGGGTGCAGCGGGACCTGTTGCCCCTGATCGAAGGTACCACTGTTGCCACCAAGCATGGGTCGGTGAAGACCGACCACATCCTGTTCATCGCCTCCGGCGCGTTTCACGTGGCCAAGCCGTCGGACCTGCTGCCCGAACTGCAGGGTCGCCTGCCCATCCGGGTGGAACTGCAGCCGCTGACCAAGTCGGATTTCAAGCAGATCCTGACCGAGACCGAGGCCAGCTTGATCCGCCAGTACACGGCCCTGATGGGTACGGAGAACGTGACGCTGACCTTTGGCGAGGACGCGATCGACGCCATCGCCGATCTGGCGGTACAGGTGAACGAAAGTGTCGAGAACATCGGTGCCCGCCGCCTGCACACGATCCTGGAGAAGGTGCTGGAGGAGATCAGCTTCACCGCCTCCGACCGTGCAGGGGAAGCGATCACGATCGACGATTCCTATGTGCGGGACCGGATCGGCGAACTCGCGCAGGACGCGGATCTGTCGAAATTCATTCTCTGATCGCGAGGGCGGCGTTCACCGGAAATTAAGGCTGTTGCGGCAACCTGTGTGTCTTGAATGATCAACGACACGAACCGGTGAGTTGCCTTGCGCCAGTTGCTGACAGAACTCGAACAGATCACGGCACGCGAAGAATATGGTCGCGTCGTCGCCGTCCAGGGCCTGATGGTGGAGGTCGCGGGCATCGCCTGGCGCCTGTCCGTCGGTGGCCGCATCCTGCTACAGACCCGCGATGGCCGCGAAGTGGAGGCTGAGGTCGTCGGTTTTCGCGGCGATCATGCCCTCGCCATGCCGTTTGGTCAGCTGGAAGGCGTCGGCGTCGGCTGCAAGGCGGTCGTCGGCACCGAACAGCCCTGCATCCGACCGGATTCGTCTTGGCTGGGCCGGGTGGTGGACGCCATGGGACGCCCGGTCGATGGCGGCCCGCCGCTGAAACAGGGCCGTGAGAACTATTTCCTCCGCGCGCGCCCGCCGTCGGCCCACCTGCGCGACCGGGTGGGCGCGCCAATGGACCTCGGCATCCGCGCCATGAACACGTTCCTGACCACCTGTCGTGGCCAGCGCATGGGCATCTTCGCCGGTTCAGGTGTCGGCAAGTCGGTCATGCTGTCTATGCTGGCACGGTACACCGAAAGCGATGTCGCCGTGGTTGGCCTGGTTGGCGAACGGGGCCGCGAGGTAAAGGAATTCATCGAGGACAATCTGGGACCGGAGGGCATGGCACGCACCGTCGTCGTGGTCTCCACATCTGACGAACCGGCGCTGATGCGCCGTCAGGCGGCCCATCTGACCCTTACCCTGTCGGAGTATTTCCGCGACCAGGGGCAGGAAGTGCTGTGCATGATCGACAGCATTACCCGGTTTGCCATGGCCCAGCGGGAGATCGGCCTGTCGGCGGGCGAACCCCCGGCATCCAAGGGTTACACCCCTTCCGTCTTTGCCGAACTGCCGCAGCTGCTGGAACGTGCCGGCCCCGGGATCGGCGGTGCAGCCATCACCGCCCTGTTCACCGTGCTGGTGGAAGGCGGTGACCATGATGAACCGATTGCTGACGCTGTCCGCGGCATTCTGGACGGGCACATCGTGCTGGAACGGCAGATCGCGGAACGCGGCCGCTATCCGGCAATCAACATCCTGAAATCGATTTCCCGAACGATGCCCGCCTGCCAGACACCGGAACAGCGGCAGGTCGTGTCCAAGGCAAGGGATCTGCTGGCCGCGTACGAGGAAATGGGGGAGATGATCCGCATTGGTGCTTACCGCCGCGGCTCCGATCCGCGCATCGATCAGGCGATTGCCTACAATCCGGCGCTGGAAGCTTTCCTGTCGCAACGGCAGGAAGACCGCGCCGACCTGCACGACGGTTTCCAGCAACTCGCCGGACTGCTTGAAGAGGGAGGCATCGCCGCATGAGCACGCTCGACAAGCTGTTGCAGGTTTCGCAACTGGAACTGGACCGACGCCGCCATGAGATCGGGGAGTTGCATGCGATGCGCGACGATATGCAGGCACGGTCTGATCGCATCGATGGCCAGATCAATGCCGAGAAGGCCGCCACGATCAGCGATCCGATGGCCGGCAGCACGATTGGCGCATTCATCAACGCCGCCCGCCACCAGCAGCAGACGCTGGCCGCGTCCATGGCGGAGGTCGATACCCAGATTGATGCGCTGCGCGACGTGGTCGCCGAAGCCTTTCGCGAGACCAAGCGCTACGAGAAACTGATCGAGCGCAAGCGCGAGGAACGCCGCCGCGCCGCTGACCGCCGCGAACAGGTCGTGATGGACGAAATAGGCCTGCGGCAGGTGGCGGGGAGCTGAGACCGGGCCTTCGCAACACCGACTTGACCTGATCGCACCCAGAGGGATGACTGGCGTCCACCAGAACTGATGGAGCCGTCCCATGCCCCTCGACCTTTACCTCGCCTATGTCCTCGCCTCCACCCTGCTGGTGATCCTGCCTGGCCCCACGGTCATGCTGGTGGTCGCCAATGCACTGTCGCGCGGGCGCCCAGCGGCCATGCTGTCGGTGATCGGTGTTGGTCTGGGGGATGTCACGGCGATGGTGGTGTCCTTTGCCGGGCTGGGTGCCGTGCTGGCCGCATCCGCCACCCTGTTCACGCTGCTGAAGTTCGTCGGCGCGGCGTACCTGATCTGGCTCGGCATCGGCCTCCTGCGCGCGAAACCGGATCCGGATGCCCTGACCAGTGTCATGCCCTCGTCGGGTGGCCAGTTGATCCGCCAGGCCTGGATCGTCACCGCCCTGAACCCGAAGGGGATCGTCTTCTTCATCGCTTTCGTGCCGCAGTTCATGGATCCGGGCCGACCGGCCCTGCCGCAGTTCCTGATTCTGGGCAGCACCTTCCTGGCGCTCGCGATACTGAACGCTGCCGCCTACGCCTGGGTCGCCGGGTCAGTGCGCCGCCATATCACTCAGGTATCCACGTTGCGCTGGATCAACCGGGTCGGTGGCTCGGTGATGATCGGGGCCGGACTGTTGACGGCTGCAATGCGCCGCACATGATGGACGAAAGCGGCGCTTCATTCACGCTGCAACTGCCGCTAACCTGAACCGACAGCTAATCCGGGGAGGGACTCTTGGCCGTACTGCAATCTCAGATTTCGACCAACAGCGACAGATTCAAGACCAATCGTGCCGACATGCTCGGCATGATCGACGCCGTGCGGGCGCTGGAACAGAAGGTGCGTGACACATCCAATGCGAAGGCGGATGTGTTCCGGTCACGCGGGCAACTGCCGCCGCGCGCGCGTATCGACCATCTGCTGGACAAGGGGTCACCGTTCCTGGAACTGTCGACGCTGGCAGGCCTCGGCATGCATGACGACGACGGATCGAAAAGCGTCATGGGTGGTGGCGCGATTGCCGGCATCGGCTACGTGCAGGGTATCCGGTGCATGATCTCCGCCTCCGACAGTGGCATCAAGGGCGGCACCATTGCGCCCATGGGCCTGAAGAAGAACCTGCGGGTGCAGGAGATATGTCACGAGAACAAGCTGCCCAAGATCAACCTGATCGAATCCGGCGGCGCAAATCTGAAATACCAGTCCGACATCTTCGTCGAGGGCGGGCGCGGGTTCTACAACCAGGCACAGATGTCGGCGATGGGCATCCCGCAGATCGCCGTCGTGCACGGGTCATCCACCGCCGGTGGGGCCTATGTGCCGGGCATGTCGGACTACACGATCATGGTCAAGGGGCGCAGCCGGGTGTTTCTCGCCGGGCCGCCGCTGCTCTATGCCGCCACGGGTGAAGTGGCGACGGACGAGGACCTGGGCGGGGCAGAAATGCACAGTCTGGTCTCCGGCGTATCCGAATTCATGGCCGAAGACGACGCGGACGGTATCCGCCTGGCCCGCGACGTCATGGGCAAGCTGCGCTGGAACGACCGCCTGCCGCCGGAACCGCCCCGGACCTGGCGTGAGCCGCTGTATGACCCCGACGAGATCTGTGGCCTGGTACCGACCGACTATCGCCGCCCCTATGATGCGCGGGAACTGATCGCGCGTCTGGTCGACGGTTCGGACTTCGTCGATTTCAAGAGCAACTACGGCCCGGCCACTGTCTGTGGCTTCGCGGAGGTCATGGGGATGGCCGTCGGTATCGTCGGCAACAATGGCTCCATCGACAACGCCGGGGCGACGAAGGCCGCGCAGTTCATGCAACTCTGCGATCAGGCGGACACGCCGATCGTCTTCCTGCACGACACCACCGGCTTCATCGTGGGCACGGATTCGGAGCGTGGCGGCATGGTGAAACATGGTTCGAAGATGATCCAGGCCGTTTCCAACGTGCGGGTGCCAAAGATCACGCTGATGGTCGGTGCCAGCTTTGGCGCAGGCAATTACGCCATGTGCGGCCGCGCCTACAGCCCGCGTTTCATCTTCGGCTGGCCGAACTACCGCATGTCCGTCATGGGCGGCGAACAGGCCGCGACCGTGCTGAAGATCGTGGCGGAGCAGGGTGCCAAGCGGAAAGGCGTCGAACCGGATCACGCCATGATCCAGAAGATGTACGACGGCATCGTCAGCCAGTTCGATACGGAAAGCCAGGCGCTCTACAACACCGCCCGGCTGTTCGATGACGGTCTGATCGATCCCCGCGACAGCCGCCGCCTGCTGGGCATGTGCCTCGACATCTGTCGCGAAGGTAACCGCCGCCCGCTGCAGCCGAACAGTTTCGGTGTCGGGCGGATGTAGGATCTGACTGCCGGTCCGGTGTCGGACCCGGCGTTCAGGGTTCCCGGCTGAGGCCCATCTGGTCGAGGGTCTCGCAATAGGTGTCCCAGACTTCCTCGTAGCGATCGCCGTATTCGTAGAGGAAACCCCAGGAATAGATCCCGGTGTCATGGCCATCGTCGAAGCGGATGCGGATGGCGTAGTTGCCGACGGATTCCAGGCTCTCGATACCGACATTGATCTTGCCTGGCACCCATTGGCGCTGGGTCGGGCTGTGGCCACGCACCTCCGCCGACGGGCTTTCGACCCGCAGGTATTCAGCCGGCAGGCTGAACGCCCGACCATCCTCGAAATCGATCTCCAGGATCTTCTCGGCGGTCTTCAGGCGGATTTCCGTCGGCTGCGGGCGACCGGCCTGTTCATACATTTCCAGGGATGTCATCGGGCGTTCTTCGCGTCGTCATCCAGGCTGCGCGCCTCATCCACCAGCATGATGGGTATGCCATCACGGATGGGATAGGCCAGGTTGGCCTGCTTGCTGATCAGCTCGGCTGCGGCCTTGTCATAGCGCAGCGGGCCTTTGGTCAGCGGACAAACCAGAATTTCCAGCAGCTTGGGGTCGAGGGTATTCTGCGTCATGCCAGTTCCTTGCACTAGTCTGCCGGTGCCGCACCATCTCATGATGGGCGACCATATCCTACTGGACCGGCGAGTCGCCGTCGCCGCTCAACAGCGACATCTCGATCAGGGTCGTCAGTATCTCTGCCCGCATCGGCACATTGTCGGCTTCCAGCAACGCCTGCTTCTCGCTCGGGTCCAGCGGCAGCATCATGGACAGGGAGTTGATCAGCGCCACATCGCTGGCGCGTTCCGCCGCTTCCCAGTCCGCTTTCAGCCCCTGCCGGTCCAGGAATGTCTGCAGACCACGGACCAGTCGCTGACGATCCACGCCGCGGCCAGGGGCATCTTCCTCGCCAAAGTCCTCAGGATAACCGGCATAGTCGGCGATCACCTGACGGTAGGCGGTGTCGCTTGCCACCTCTTCCTGCACGCGAAACCGGCAGACGCCGGAGATCGCGATCTGGTAGCGCCCGTCGCCGGTTTCGGCGAATTCGGTTATCCGCCCCAGGCACCCGACACCATAGATCGGCGGCGTATAGGTTTCCTCATCGGTTTCGCGCGGCTGGATCATGCCGATCATGCGACCGCCCGACATCGCGTCACGGGTCATGGCGAGATAGCGCGGTTCGAAGATATTCAGGGGCAGCCGTCCGCCAGGCAGCAGGATCGCGCCACGCAGGGGAAAGATCGCGATACGCTCCGGCAGGTTCTCAGGTCCGGTCGGTCGATCCGGATTGGGCATGCGTGCTGCCTCCGCCGCGTCAGCTGAACATCAGGGTTGAAAGCCGTCGCCGGGCCTTCAGGGTCAGGGGATCCTTGTTGCCCCAGGCTTCGAACAGCTGAACCAGTTTCTTGCGCGCGGCCTGCTCTTCCCAGTCGCTGTCGCGACGGAAGCATTCCAGCAGGGCCTCGACCGCTTCCTCGCGCTGATCGGCGGCCAGCAGGGCGTTGGCATGATCGAACCGGACCTGCATGTCATCGGGGGCAGCCGCCAGAGCGGTGGCCAGACGCTCAGCCTCTGCCATCGCAGCCGGGTCACCTGACTGTTGCGCCAGTTCCAGCGCGGCCTTGGCCCCGGCAATCTCCGCATGGGTGGAGATGGCGACAGGCACCTGTTCGAGAATTTCCTGCGCCCCATCCAGGTCACCCAGCAGCACATAGGCACGCACCAGACCGGCGAATGCCTGCGGGCTTTCGGGGTTGGCCTGGATCATCTGGGCAAATGCACCGGCAGCAGTCTCGCCATCGCCTGCTTCCAGCGCGGCGGTGCCAGCCTCCAGAAACTGCTCTTCCGGGCTGGGGCCGATGTCACCGGCAACCTTGCTGATGAATTCCCGGATCTGGCTTTCAGGCAGCGCCCCCATGAAACCGTCGACCGGCTGGCCGCCCTTGAACGCGAACACGGCGGGAATTGACTGGATACGCATCTGCTGTGCGATTTCCTGATTCTCGTCGATGTTGACCTTCACCAGCCGGATCTTGCCAGCCGCTTCCGTCACGACCTTTTCCAGAACAGGTGTCAGCTGCTTGCAGGGCTCGCACCATGGTGCCCAGAAATCCACCAGTACCGGCACTTCCTGCGACGCCTGGATCACGTCTTCCATGAAGGTGGCGATGGAGCTGTCCTTGATCAGGTCGGCTGCGGGCTGCCCCGCCGCACCTTGCGGCTGTCCAATGATGGTTTCCATGTTTCTTGTATCCTCAGGCGTCGTTGACGATCCCCTTCACGGGGGTGGTGCGGGCTTGTGCCCGGATGCTGGCAAAGATGTAGGGGGTTCAGCGCCTCAGGGCAATGCGCCCTTCAGTCCTGACGCTCGTCAATCGTGCTGATGATCGGTTCATGCCCCGTGGCGCGACAGAAACGCAGCAACGCGTCAGGCGCGATGCGGGTTGTCGCTGTATTGACCAGCGGATGGCAGTTCACCGGGTCATGGTTCAGCAATTCCTCATCCAGAACCAGCGTCACACGGGGGACGCTGTCGTC
Organism: Minwuia sp.; assembly: GCA_029210175.1. Classification (GTDB taxonomy): domain Bacteria; phylum Pseudomonadota; class Alphaproteobacteria; order Minwuiales; family Minwuiaceae; genus Minwuia. The sequence goes on from JARGPL010000003.1 coordinate 63,403, forward strand.
CGCCCCGTCATTGATCACCGCGAAGGGGGTGACAGACCCCGGCTCCACACCCAGCACATCCATCAGCAGTTCGGGCTTGCCGAAACTGAACCGGGGCGCGCCAAGGCGTTTGGACAGGGCATTCATGTCGACCCGGCGGTCCTCCATGCAGACCACCAGCCACAGGCCACCCTTCTTGTCCTTCAGGAACAGGTTCTTGATGTGCCCGCCGGAAAGATCGCCGCGATGGACCTTGGCCTCTTCCACCGTGAATACCGGCGCATGATCAATGGTTTCGGTCGCCAGTCCCAGATCTTCCAGTCGGGCCAGCAGGTCGGCGCGTGTTGCAGGCATGCGGTTTCCCCTTACTTGCCCTGGAATACCGGCTTGCGCTTTCCGGCGATGGCAGCACCGCCTTCAGCGAAGTCTGCCGACGTGAAACATTCCCTGACCCCCACCATGGCCCGCGCATAATCCAGATTGCCGCGTGCGCTGGCGTTCAGGACGTACTTCATGCCGCGGACCGACAGGGGTGCCATGCCGGCGAGTTCGGCCACATAGTCTGCCACGAACTGCTCGTACGCCTCCGGCGCGACGACATGATCCAGAAAGGCACAATGCTTCATCTCATCAGCATCGAACGTCTCACCTGCCAGATACAGCCGCTTGGCCGCCCCGAGACCGATGCGTTCCTGCGCCCGGCGCAACCCGTTGACCTGATAATGGATGCCGAATCGCGCAGGCGGGATGAACATCCGCTGCCCGGTCTGGCCGATGCGGAAATCGCACGCCAGCGCCAGGTCGGTGCCACCGCCATAGACCGAACCGTTCAGCGCACAGACCGTCGCGAAGGGCAGCCCCTCAAGCCGCGTACACACGGTATCCAGCGGATTTTCCCACCAGGGATAGGTGCCATCGACACCGGTCAGGTCCGCCCCGGCACAGAACGTCTTCCTGCCTGTGCCGGTCAGCACCATCACCCGGACACCGGGGTCGTTTTCCAGTTCGCCCAGGGCGTCGGCCAAGCGGTGCATGGACGTGATATCCAGTGCATTGTGCTTTTCCGGCTGGTTCAGCCGCAGGGTGACAACACCCCCGTCACGCGTGATCAGCAAGGGATCCACGTCGTATCCTCCCCTTGTAAGTCGGAAATTCCGGCATTCTGTGCCGTCCATCGCAGGCTTATTGGCTTTTCCTGTCCGACGGCACAGTATACGTAGTCGATGGGCAGGCGCACTGTCCACGGGCGGCGCGAAACCTCAGTACATTTGGTGCCGTCTGTTTTGATCGGGGGTCCTACTTGGCCGACACAAACGAATTTTCGGTACGGTTCTGGGGCGTCAGAGGCTCCATCGCCTGCTCCGCACAAGATGTGATCCGATATGGTGGCAACACGTCATCGCTGGAGGTCACGGCTGGCGACCGAACGCTGCTGTTTGATGCCGGTTCCGGAATCCGCTACCTCGGCAAGAAGATGGTGCAGCAGAAACCGCATCAGGCGGACCTGTTCCTGACCCACACGCATTTCGACCACGTCTGTGGCCTGCCGTTCTTCGTGCCGTTCTTCGTGCCCGGCTGGTCGTTCCGTGTCTGGGCCGGGCACCTGTTGCCCGATCACACGCTGGCCAGCGTTCTCGAAGACATGATGATCGCGCCGCTGTTCCCCGTGCCGCCCGCGATCTTCAACGCCAATATCGACTATGTGGATTTCCGGTCAGGTGACACGCTGGACCTGGGTGACGGCATCACGGTGCAGACATCGCCGCTGATCCACCCGAACAACGCCAGCGGATACCGGGTGGAGTTCGAGGGCAAATCCATTTGCTACATCACCGACACGGAACATCCCGTCGAGGGCAATGATCCCGTCCTGGTCGCGTTCCTGCACGACGCGGATATCGTGATCTATGACGCAAGCTACAACGAGGAAGAATACAAGACCCGCGTCGGCTGGGGCCACAGCACGTGGGAGGCCGGGGCGCGTCTGTGTGATGCGGCCGGAGTGAAGACCTACGTCGTGTTCCACCATGACCCTGAACATGACGACACCTTCATGGATGGCGTGGCCGATGATGTGGAAGTCGCCCGTCCGGGTTCCGTCGTGGCCCGCGAAGGCATGGTGCTGACCCCCTGAGCGACCACCGCAAAGACCCGCGCACCAGGCCATCCTTTGCATCCCGCGTCCGTGCGATGGCGGAGGCAACGCTGAACGGCACGCCGCAGGGCTGGTTCATCCCCTACCGACATGCTGCCGAGGTCGTTGCGCCGCCCGCCGCCCCCGCCGTGGCCTATCCGGCGCTTGCCGCCCTGCTGGATGCAGCGCGCGAGGACAGTCTGGCCACGTTGGCGATGATAAACGCCTGTCGCGACGACCTGCTGGCCATATCCGCCACCGACGACACGGCGCGCCCGCGCTGGCTCCAGGACTGGTTTGGCGGGTTGGATGCGGCCACCGCCTACAGCATGGTGCGCCACCACCGGCCAGCCCGGATCGTGGAAGTCGGATCGGGCCATTCCACCCGCTTCATGAAACGTGCCGCAGATGATGGCGGGTTCACGACCGATATCCTGGCGATTGATCCGGCCCCGCGTGCAGATATCCGCGACCTGGGCATCCGTATCCAGCAGACCGTGGTGCAGGATGCCCCGGCAGACAGTTTCGCGCATCTGGTCGCGGGCGATATCCTCGCCATCGATTCCAGCCACATCCTGATGCCGGGCAGCGACGTGGACCATCTGCTGAACACTGTCATTCCTGGTCTGCCTGCCGGTGTCATCGTCCATATCCACGATATCTTCCTGCCCGGCGGATATCCGGAAAGCTGGTTGCTGCGCGGATACAACGAACAGAACGGCGTTGCGGCGCTGCTCGCCGGGGGGCGGCTGCGGCCCCTGCTCGGATGCCGCCATGCACTGGACCACATGACCGACGACGTGGCCCGACTGGCCGGTTTCATTCCACGCCCGGTGCCAGTGCTGGAAAGCAGTCTCTGGTCGGTCACGACCTGATCACCAAAGGATGCCTTGCCGATGAAGATCACAGGAATCGAGATCACCCACCATCGCCTGCCGCTGGACCCACCCTTCAACGCCAGTTGGGACACGCGCCCCCGCACCCACTTCGACGCAACAGTCACCCGCGTGCATACCGACGCCGGTCTGACAGGTGTGGCATCCGGCGACATGATGGTTGGTTTTGCCGGGCATGAGCATCTGTTCATCGGCCAGGACCCGCTGGCGATCGAGCGGCATTTCCGGGTGCTGGAGAACATCGATTTCCACTATGGCCGCTGCTGGCCAATGGATCTGGCGCTCTGGGATCTGGCAGGCAAGATCGCCGGATTGCCGGTCTGGCAGATGCTCGGCGGGCGCAACGACCGGGTCGCGGCCTATGCCTCCTCAGGTACCCTGCGCACACCGTCGGAGATGGCAGCCGCCGCCCAGCGGTTCCTCGACCTTGGCTACAGGGCCATGAAGGTGCGGTTTCATCGCGGCGACTGGCGCGACGACATCCGCGCGCTGGAGGCGGTGCGGAAGGCCGTGGGCAGCCGCCTGACGCTGATGGTCGACTGCAATCAGGGCTGGCGCATGCCCTGGGACACGGCTGCACCCTGGACCTGGAAGGAAGCGCTGACCGTCGGTCGGGCGCTGGAGCCGCTGGACATATTCTGGATGGAAGAGCCGCTGCACCGTGGCGACCGGGACGGCATGCGGCGCCTGTCCGACAGCCTGAACCTGCGCATCGCCGGGGGCGAGATGACCCGCGAACTGTCGGCATTCCGTGACCTGATCATCGACGGCGCACTCGACGTGGTGCAACCGGATGCGGCGCTGGTCGGCGGCATCACCGGACTGCGCCGCGTGGCACAGATGGCAGAGGCACACGGACGGATCTTCACGCCACATACCTGGACCAATGGCCTGGGCGTCGTGGCCAACGCCCACCTGACCGCAGGTGTCGCTGCTGCGCCGTTCCTGGAATTCCCGTTCGATCCGCCGGAATGGTCCCTCGACGCCCGCGACTACATGATGGCGGAACCGTTCACAGCAGACAGCGATGGCATGCTGGTGCTGTCCGACAGGCCCGGCTTCGGCATCGAACTGGACGAGGACCGGCTGGCGTCAACCCGGATCGACTGACCGGCGCACCAACCAGCTCCCGCCCGACCACTGTCATACCGGCCTTGAGCCGGCATCCACGCCTTGCGGCTTCTGGCCATTCGTCAAGACCTGGTCCCCGGGTCTCACGCCCGGGGTGACGATCATCGCGCCCGGCATGTCCTGGCAGACAACCGGCGTGCCCCTGCCCTCAGCCGCCGGGCGGGAAGAAGATGAAGAACACCGAAATCGTGGCGACCGACAGCACGGTGCTGGTCAGAATGACCGACGACGTGCGCAGGACATAGACGCCATAAGCCTGCGCCAGCACGAAACTGCCCGCCCCCGTCGGCAGCGCGGCCATCAGGATCGCCACCTTGGCCCACAGTTCGCCGACCGGGAACAGCATCAGCACCATCACGGCGGTCAGCAACGGCTGGGCAAGCAGTTTCGTCAGGGTCATGACACTGACTTCCACCCGCCCCTCGCTGCGCGGCTTGCCGACCATGAACAGGCCAATGGCGAACAGGGCGCAGGGTCCGGCCGCGGCCCCCAGGATACCGGTGAAGGATTCGACCGGAACGGGCAGATCGTAACCGACTGCCGCCCAGCACAGCCCCAGCATCGGCGCGACCAGCATGGGGTTGCGCCCCATGGCACTGACCACATTGCCCATCACCCGCAACGGATTGCTGCCACGCTGGGTACCGAACTCGATCAGGATGATCGCCGTGCCCACGACCAGCGCGGTGTTGATGACGGTCGCAACGATCGCAGGCAGTGCCGCAGCCTCCCCATAAGCGGTGATGGCCAGCGGGATACCCATGTAGCCGGAGTTGCCATAGACCCCGTTCATGGCATGGATCGCCGCCTCTGCCAGGCTGCGCCGGAACAGCAGGCGTGCGGCAACCACAGCCACGATACCGATCAGCAGCACTGCGCCCAGAAAACCGAGGATGAAATCCGGGTTGTAGACCCGTTCCAGGTCCACCGTCGCCATGGCCCGAAACAGCATCGCCGGCAGGGCCACCCAGTAGACAAAGCGGTTCAGGGCAACGCTGCTGTCCTCCCCCAGCAGGCCCCGGGCACCGCAGAGGTATCCGGCAGCCACGATGGCGAACACCGGCAGGACAATATTGATGATCGGTTCCATCGGAACTCCGCTGGGTCTGGCCTGAAAACGCGCGGACAGTAGCGCCCAGGACCGCTTCGGTCATCGGCCACGAGACATGGTTGCTTGCAACACAGCCCTGCAGTCCCGTAAAAACCCGGCGGCTGCAATGACGCAGCGCAAAATCAGGACAGGACCAATGACCAAGCTGATCAAGGCGGGAATTCTGGGTGCAAGCGGTTACACGGGCGGTGATCTGGTCCGACTGCTCGTCCGCCATCCCAATGTCCGGATCAGCTTCATGACCGCTGACCGTCACGCGGGCAAACCCATTGCGGAGGTCTTTCCGCATCTGCTGGGTCTGGACCTGCCGCCGCTGGTCAGCGTGGATGACATCGACTGGCCAACAGCCGATGTGGATGTGGTGTTCTGTGGCCTGCCGCACGGCACCACCCAGAATATCGTCCGGAAGATCCTGACCGAGAACGACAGCATTCGTGTCGTCGACCTTTCGGCAGACTTTCGCCTCGGCGACCCCGCAGTCTATGCCGAATGGTACGGGCACGAGCATTACGCGCCGGAAATCCAGCCAATGGCGGTCTATGGCCTGCCGGAATTCTATCGTGACGGCATCCGGACGTCCCGGCTGATCGCCAACCCCGGCTGCTACCCCACGGCGGCGCTGCTGGCACTGGTGCCGCTGGCCGCCGCTGGTCAGGTGGATGTGGCCGACGTTATCATCGATGCGAAATCAGGCGTGTCCGGTGCCGGGCGCGGTCTGAAGGAAAACCTGCTGTTCTGTGAAGTGGGTGAAGGCATTCATCCCTATGCCGTCGGCACCCACCGCCACGCGCCGGAGATCGAACAGGAAATCGCCAAGGCCGCCGGGGGCGCGGACACGCATGTGAACTTCACGCCGCACCTGATGCCAATGAACCGCGGCGAGCTGTGCACCTGCTACGTCCGCATGATCGGCGGCGCGACGGTTGCCGACCTGCGCCAGACCTTCGCCACCCGTTACGCCGACGAGCCGTTCGTTCACCTGGTGCCGGAAGGTGTCGCCCCGGCAACCCGCAACGTCAGGGGATCGAACTATTGCCAGGTCGGTCTGTACCCGGACCGGATTCCGGGCCGCGCCATCGTCGTCGCGGTGATCGACAATCTGGTGAAGGGATCATCGGGTGAGGCGATCCAGAACATGAACCTGATGTTCGGCCTGGCCGAGACCACCGGCATCGAACAGATCGCCCTGTTCCCCTGAACACTGCGAAACGCATCTCCCCCTCCTGCAGAGCACAAGGCACGCAGGAGGGGGAAATGCATCTACCGCAATCGCAACATAACGATGATCGGGTGGTCCTACCGGTCGCCGTATGACGCGGACATGCCCGCGCGGACATCCATCTGGATGCCGTACTGCGGGATGGGATAGCGCAGTCCGTTGCCGGACAGATGCGCCAGCCCGTCGATGACCTTCGGCAGGAACCTCGGCGGAATGGCCATCAGCAACTCATCCTCCATGACGCCGCCATATCGCCGCTCGGCGAAGCAGGGGATCGACAGGCTCGGCTCGTCCGTGCTCAACGCCCGGCCCCAGCTGTCAGCGCATGAGCTTTCGCCGACGCAGCCCCACTGCAGATTCTTGTATCCGGCCCACTGCAGGCCATTGATGAACAGGATCATCTGCGCCGGTGTGGCATAGATCATGGCGATGTCAGGCGGGTCCAGGCGACCGGCGACCAGCGGCGAAACGGCCATCGCCTCATACTTGCCTGCGGGCACGACCTTCATGGCTTCCTGATGGGCGCGGGTATCGGTCTCGGTCTCGTACCAGACACCGACCATGCCGCGACCGGATTTCCAGTCATCGTCCTGTGGCCGCAATCCGATGACCGCGCCACACTGGGCACCGACCAGATCCGCCATGGTGATGCCCACTGTCCAGCCCAGCCGGGACGCCTGGCCGACGATCTGATCCGTGGTGTGGATGGAGCGCGGACGACGGATGCGCGGTATCGCCTCCATCTCCGCCGCCGTCTCGAACAGCTTCATGCCGATCGGTGTGGTGCGCAGCCTGAGATACTGGTTCAGGCCAGCAACGATGCCCTTCCAGTCATAGGTATCAGGCTCCGTGACGTTCCATGCCGTGTCTGCCATCGATCATATCCTCCCCGAAAGTGAAACGAAGGACAGTATGACGGTGTGGAACTGCCTGCGGCAAGCGCAGGGGGCGGGGGGCAGGTTGCGCCCAGAACAGGTCAGATGCCGAAGGGTGAGCGTGGTGCCCCGATGCTGGCGAGCAGGAACAGGCTGCCAAAGGCGATCAGAGCCAGCGCGCCGAAGACCCGCAATCCGGTTTCCAGCCGACCGGCCCAGCGCATGTCGCGGTTGGCCAGGCGCATCGCGAACCGCTTCGACGTCAGTGTCAGGATGGCCAGCACCGATACCGTGGCGCCGGTGCCAAGCGACATGGCGAAGGTCGCGCCTATTCCTGCGGCAACCAGGCCATTGGCCAGGGCGAAGACCAGCACGATGAGTGCCCCGCCACAGGGCCGTATGCCGACCGCCAGGATGATCGGCACGGCCCGCCGGAGCGTCAGCCGCCCGCCGTCCTGTCCTGTCGGCGGCAGCGCGACATGCCCATGGTCATGGCCACGGTGTTCGTGTCCGTGTCCGTGGTCATGGGCGTGGTCTGCATGGTCATGGCCGTGATCATCATGGTGATGATGATGCCCTCGCCCCGTCAGCGCCTGCCAGAGCAGGTACAGGCCAACCGCCGCGATCAGGCCGAAGCTGAACTTTTCAAGCGACCAGGCGCTGTCGAGCAGCTGGTTTCCGGCCAGATCGAACAGCCATGCGCCGCCGAGCACCAGCACGACCGCCGTCACCCCCTGCGCCAGCGATGACAGCAGCGACAGTGCAATGCCCTGCCGGACCGCGCGTTCATTGGCCAGCAGATATGACGTGATGACGGCCTTGCCGTGCCCCGGCCCGACAGCATGAAAGATGCCGTAGAGCAGGCTGATGAGGATCAGCCCCCATGCGGTGGACAGGCTGTAGTCATCCTTCAGCGCACGCACGGCCAGTGACAGCTTGCGATAGAGTTGCGACTGGATCTGGCGCACCTCGTTCATGACGCTTTCGTAGAGGCTGAGGTCAGCAGGCTCGGCCGCCGCCGTGCCGGGGCGCTGGAAGGGAGAGGCCGTCTGCGCGCTGACCGGCAGAACCGAAAGGCTCAACAGCGCGGCGAGCAGCAGTCCGCAGATCAGCCGCCACATTCAACCGTGACCTTTGGTGCGAATCCGGCGGCCCAGTCCTGGTCCGCGGCGAGACTGGCCGCGAGGGAATCACTCACGGTCTTCGGTGTTTCATCGGGACCGTAGGTGAAGACGCCGCAGCCTTCCGGCACCGGGCCAGACGCGACCGCGGGGCGGGATGAGTCCACTTCGAACGCCACGTAGTAGCTGGGGTCGAAGCTGGCCATCCGCAAACGATGCTTCTTCGGGTCCACGGGATAGGTGAACGGCAGGGTGAAGCTGAATTCCAGCACGCCATCGTCTTCACGATTGTCGAAGGCGGAGACATCCCCCACTTCCAAAGGAGTTCCGTCGATGCGCAGATCGGTGAAGTAGTTCCATTCCTTCAGGAACTTGACGTTCTCGCCCCCCAGGGCAACCAGCTCCGCGTGGGTCGTGACCCCGTCCTTGTCGGCATCCGCCCCCTGGATCGCGAAGGTGGAATAGAGATCATCGAACCGCCAGATCACGGTGACACCGGTCACCAGGCCAGCGGCATCGAACTGGAACTCTGCCGACGTGCCGACCCAGACATGCGGGTGTGCGCTGGTTTCGACGCTGCCGAGACCAACGGTCAGGGCAAGCGCGGCGGCCAGGGTTTTCAGTTTCATGGGTACGTCACCGTTTCAGTCGAACAGAAGCGAACTCTAACCGTGTTCGCGATCACGCGGCAGCTTTCTTTGCCCTGAATGTGGTGATCAGCAGCACCAGCAGGAATGCGACAATTGCGGCCAGCACGATGCTCGGGCCTGACGGAGAGTCCAGCCAGAGCGACAGGCCCAGCCCACCGGACACCGCAACACAGCCAACCGCACCAGCCCAGACGGCCATGGCTTCGGGCGAGCCACTCAGACGACGTGCGGTGGCCGCAGGAGTGATCAGCAACGCCGTGACCAGCAGGATGCCGACGATCTTCATCGCGGCTGCAATCAGCAGGGCGACCAGCAGCGCGAAGATCAGACGGACACGCGCCACCGGCACGCCCTCCGCCTGCGCCAGATCGGTCTGCACCGTGGCAGCCAGCAGATCGCGCCAGATGAAGGCAAGGACAGACAGGGCAACGATGCCGCCAGCCCCGATCCAGATCAGATCTGTCCTGCCGATTGCCAGAATGTCGCCGAACAGATAGCTCATCAGATCGATGCGCAGACCGGGGACTGTCGCCGCGACCACCAGCCCGACCGCGAGGCTGCCGTGCGCCAGCATGCCCAGCGCCGTGTCACTGGCCAGCCAGCGAAACCGTTCCAGCCAGAACAGCGCCAGCGCGGCAAGCACCACGACAATGGCAACGCCGATGATCGGCTGCACCGACAACAGCAGGCCCATCGACACCCCCAGCAGACCGGAATGCGCCATCGTGTCACCGAAATAGGCCATGCGCCGCCAGACCACGAAACAACCGAGCGGACCTGCCACCAGCGCGACCATGATGCCCCCCAGCAGGGCGCGAACCAGAAAGTCGTCAAGCATGTGCGGATCCGTCAGTGCGTGTGGTCATGGCTGTTTTCATGACTGTGGTCATGACTGTGGTCATGATCGGAAACGACCTCTCCGTGCAGGTCATGATCATGGTCGTGATCATGGCGGTAGACGGCAAGCGTCGCCGCCGCCTGACGCCCGAACAACCTGAGGAATTCCGGATGTCGCGATACGTCCGACGGGACGCCCGCACAGCAGATGTGGCCGTTCAGGCAGAGCACCTGATCCGTTGCAGCCATCACCACATGCAGGTCGTGGGACACCATCAACACCCCCAGCCCCATCTCGTCGCGCAATTCACCGATCAGGGCATAGAGCGCTGCCTCACCAGCAAAATCCACCCCCTGTACCGGTTCGTCCAGCACCAGCAGGTCCGGTTGCCGCAACAGCGCCCGCGCCAGCAGCACACGCTGGGTCTCGCCGCCGGAAAGGCTGGCCACGTCTGCGCGCCGCAGATGCCCGACGCCGACGCGGTCAAGGGCGGTGGCAATGGCCCGATTGTCCGCCCTTGCGGTCAGGGTCATGAGGCGATTGACGCTGAGCGGCAACACCGTATCCACGGCAAACCGCTGCGGCACGTACCCGATGCGGGTGCCCTTTGCCAGGCCAGCCGCCCCTTCGGTCACGGGCACCAGACCCAGCAGCGCCTTCACCAGGGTCGTCTTGCCTGACCCGTTGGGGCCGATGATGGTCACGATCTCACCCGCCGCAATATCCATATCGACACCGCTCAACACGGTGCGGCCACCGAAGGCGACGGCCAGCGCCTGCGCCGAGGCGAGCACGCGCCTGTCTGGCAGCGGTGCAAGCCTGTCCGGTCCCGTGTCCATTTTCGTCAGCGTCCTGTTCATCCAACCATCATGCCTGCGGTGGCCGCTGCTGCGAAACACATAGTTTACGCAATGGAAACATCAAATATTTCAGCATCTTGCCAGTCATTTCCCGGCTCAACCGGTTGGCGCGGAGCGCTTTCAGCACCGCCACGCCTGCCATTCCTCCACACCGCGACCAGATGGTGAAACACCGACAAACACATATGCAAGGAACAGATCAGATGACCAAGGTACTGGTGCTCTACTACAGCTCATACGGCCACATCGAAAGCATGGCCGCCGCCGCAGCCAAGGGTGCGCGCTCCGTCGAGGGCACTGAAGTCGCCCTCAAGCGGGTACCTGAACTGGTGCCGGAGGATGCGGCAAGGAAGGCTGGCATCAAGCTGGATCAGGATGCCCCCGTCGCCGACCCGGCGGAACTGGCGGACTATGACGCCATCATCTTCGGCACCCCGACCCGTTTCGGCATGATGGCGGCACAGATGCGCAATTTCCTCGATCAGACCGGCGGCCTGTGGGCGCAGGGGAAGCTGGTCGGCAAGGTCGGCAGCGTCTTTGTTTCCTCGGCGACGCAGCACGGCGGCCAGGAAAGCACCATCCTGTCTTTCCACACCAGTCTGCTGCATCAGGGCATGGTCATCGTCGGGCTGCCCTATGCGTTTCAGGGCCAGATGGGCGTTGAAGAGATTAAGGGCGGCACACCCTACGGTGCCAGCACGATTGCGGACGGCGACGGGTCACGTCAGCCATCGGCAGTCGAACTGGACGGCGCCCGGTTCCAGGGCGCCCACGTGGCGCGTATCGCGTCGAAACTGATCGCCTGACAGCATTGCGATCCACGTTTCGGTGAACCGATCAGCGGGGACCGGTCACGCAGCCATGCGCGGCTGGTCCTCCGGCGGTCTGCGCGCCGTCTTTCTGCATGCCCGACTTGCCGAACGTCATGCAAATATTGCAAGAAAGGACCGACCGCTTCGTCTATGATCGGCGAAAGCGACTGTTGTGGTACGGCACCGCGGACATGACCGTCCTGCGCCACCTGCCCAATGGGGGGTCGCCCGTCGTTGGATTTGCCCGTCGAGGTTCGCGGGTTTCACGTTTTTTTTGAAAAGAGGAGCTGGCTTGTGGGTCTGGACAGCTTGAAGACACGCCGCACGCTGAATGTCGGCGGCAAGGAAATCGATTTTTTCAGCCTGAAGGCCGCCGAGGCCGAGCTGGGTGACATATCCGCCCTGCCGAAATCGCTGAAGGTACTGCTGGAAAATCTGCTGCGGTTTCAGGATGACCGCACCGTCAGTGTCGCTGACGTGAAGGCCATGGCTGGCTGGCTGGACGACCGGGGCGCGAAGGGCCAGGAAATCGCCTACCGCCCGGCCCGTGTGCTGATGCAGGACTTCACCGGCGTCCCAGCCGTCGTCGACCTCGCCGCCATGCGATCCGCCATCGCGACGATGGGTGGTGACCCCGACAAGATCAATCCGCTGAACCCTGTCGATCTGGTGATCGACCATTCCGTCATGGTTGACGCCTTCGGTGACGGCACTGCGTTCCGCACCAACGTCGATCTGGAATATCAGCGCAACAAGGAACGCTATGAATTCCTGCGCTGGGGCTCCCAGGCATTCGACAACTTCCGCGTTGTCCCGCCGGGAACCGGCATCTGCCATCAGGTGAATCTGGAATATCTCGCCAAGGTCGTCTGGACCAAGGAAGAGAACGGTCGCACCGTGGCCTACCCGGATACGCTGGTCGGCACCGACAGCCACACCACGATGGTCAATGGCCTGGGCGTGCTCGGCTGGGGCGTCGGCGGTATCGAGGCCGAGGCCGCGATGCTGGGCCAGCCCACGTCGATGCTGATCCCCGAAGTCGTCGGCTTCAAGATGACCGGCAAGCTGAAGGAAGGCACCACCGCCACCGATCTGGTGCTGACGGTCACCGAAATGCTGCGCAGCCATGGCGTTGTCGGCAAGTTCGTCGAGTTCTATGGCTCCGGCGTGCAGCAAATGAGCCTGGCCGACCGGGCCACCGTCGCCAACATGGCACCGGAATATGGCGCGACATGCGGCTTCTTCCCCGTCGATGACGAGACGCTGGCCTACATGCGGTCGACCAACCGTCCGGCGGACCTGATTGCGCTGGTCGAGGCCTATGCCAAGGAACAGGGCCTGTGGCTGGACGATGCGGAGCCGGTCTTCACCGACACGCTGGAACTGGACGTATCCACGGTGGAGCCAAGCCTGGCCGGCCCGAAGCGGCCGCAGGATCGTGTGCCGTTGTCCAACGCCGCCCCGGCATTCGCCAAGGCGCAGAAGGACGTGTTCGACGTTTCCAACCCCGATGCGCGCTTCCCCGTGAAGGGTGCGGACTACGACTTGGGCCATGGCGATGTCGTCATCGCCGCCATCACGTCCTGCACCAACACCTCCAACCCCGGCGTCATGCTGGGTGCGGGCCTGGTCGCACGCAATGCCGCCGCGCGCGGCCTGACCGTGAAGCCCTGGGTGAAGACGTCGCTGGCACCGGGCAGCCAGGTCGTGTCCGACTATCTGGAAAAGGCCGGCCTGTCCGATGATCTGAACAAGCTTGGCTTCAACCTGGTCGGCTACGGCTGCACCACCTGCATCGGCAACTCCGGTCCGCTGCCGGAACCGATCGCCAACACGATCACCGAGAACGATCTGGTGGCCTGTTCGGTGCTTTCGGGCAACCGCAACTTCGAAGGCCGCGTGAACCAGCATGTGCAGGCGAACTACCTCGCCTCCCCCATGCTGGTTGTCGCCTACGCCATTGCCGGTTCCATGAAGGTGGACCTGATGAAGGATCCGCTTGGTCAGGACAGTGACGGCAACGACGTGTTCCTGAAGGACATCTGGCCGAGCAATGCGGAGGTCGTCGAGACTGTGCGCACCTGCGTCCTGCCGGAAATGTTCGAGGACCGCTACGGCAACGTCTTCGCGGGCGATGACGACTGGAAGAAGGTGCAGAGCAGCGACAGCCAGACCTATGAATGGGACATGACCTCCACCTATGTGCAGCATCCGCCGTACTTCGAGGGCATGCAGCTGACCCCGCCGGAGGGCTTCGATGACATCGAGAATGCGCGGATCCTGGCGATCCTGGCGGACTCGGTGACAACCGACCACATCTCCCCCGCCGGTTCCATCAAGGCTGATGGCCCTGCCGGCAGCTATCTCAGCAGCAACCAGGTTCCCGCACGGGACTTCAACTCCTACGGCTCCCGCCGCGGCAACCATGAAGTGATGATGCGCGGCACCTTCGCCAATATCCGCATCCGCAACGAAATGGTGCCGGGTGTGGAAGGTGGCATGACCCGTCATGTGCCGTCGGGTGAGCAGATGTCGATCTATGATGCTGCCATGAAGTATGCCGAAGAGGGCCGCAAGCTGGTGGTCATCGCCGGCAAGGAGTATGGCACCGGGTCGTCCCGCGACTGGGCGGCAAAAGGCACCAACCTGCTGGGCGTGAAGGCCGTGTTCGCGGAAAGCTTCGAGCGTATTCATCGCTCCAATCTGGTTGGCATGGGCGTGCTGCCGCTGGTGTTCCCCGAAGGTGTCAATCGCAAGACGCTGAACCTGACCGGCGACGAGATCATCTCGCTGAAGGGTGTGTCCGACGGTATCAACCCGCGGATGACCATCCCCTGCGTGATCGAACGCGCCGACGGCACCACCGTCGACGTCGACATGCTCTGCCGCATCGATACCCAGGATGAGGTCGATTACTATCGCCATGGAGGCATCCTGCAGTACGTGCTGCGCCGACTGGCCGCGTGATCAGGGCGCTGTAACGATACCGCGAGGGGGCGACATTTCACCGACACGTGACTCGTCGCCCCCAAGCGTGCCGCCTACGTTCACCTGCATGCGAACTCCAGTACTCCCATCGATACCCGATCGTGCGCTGACCGCTTCCCGGTTCAGGGGCACGTTCATGGCTGCTGCACTGGCTGCGACAGCCGCCATCGGCATGCTTGTCGTCCCCCTTACCGTCGCTGCAGCGGACAAGCCGATTGTGGTGGTCGAACTGTTCACCAGCCAGGGCTGCAATTCCTGCCCGCCTGCCGATGAATTGCTCGGCGAACTGATCAAGCGCGATGACGTGCTGGGTTTCAGCTTTCACGTGGATTACTGGGACTACATTGGCTGGCATGACACCTTCGCCATGCCGGAGTCCGGGCTGCGGCAGCGCAGTTACGTCAACCGTGTCGGCGGTCGCTATGTCTACACACCGCAACTGGTGATCGGCGGCAAGGAACAGGTCGTCGGACACGACAGGCGCGCGGTCGATGACGCGATCAAGGCGACAGCGGCGCGTCCGATGGTCAACGTCAGCGCCCGCAAGGGCGATGCCAAGGGCCAGTGGGTCGTGGAACTGGATCCGGCGAACCTGTCAGGTCCGGCAACCGTCTGGCTGGTGACCTATGACAATCGCCACGACGTGGACATCCAGCGCGGCGAGAACCAGGGCAAGAAACTCGCCTACCACAACGTCGTCCGCCAGATGGACCGTATTGCCACCTGGGACGGCACGTCCGCGCTCAGTCTGCCCGTCGACATGGCGGCGGTCTGGGCGGATGGCCGCGACGGGTGTGCGGTCATCGTCCAGGAAGCGGGTTTCGGCCCGATCCTCGGCGCCGTCCGCGTTGCAGGCAACTGAGCTTCAGAGCAGATCGGCGATCAGCGGCCTGACGTCCCTGGCGAAACGTGCCAGCTGTGCATTGCTCTCATCCAGCGGCCCTGTCGGATCCAGGACCAGATGGCGAACGCCAGCGGCATGGAATGCCCGGACGCTTTCCGCCACCTGTGCCGGCGTGCCGAGGGCCGCATAACGCTTCGCGGGCTTGCGGAAGTCCATGGCATAGCGGGTCGAGAGGTGATCGGTCGCCTTGTCCCAGGCCGTGTCGAAGTCATCATCGATGCGGAAGAAAAGCAGGTGGCCCGTTCCGAAGCCTTCCACGTCCCTGCCCGCGTCCCGCATGTTGGCGTCAATGGTGGCCAGCGACTCGGCAAACATCTCCGGTGTCACGACGTAGGAAATCCAGCCGTCCGACAATGTCGCCGCCCGGCGCAGCGCCGCCGGGGATCGGCCACCCACCCAGATCGGCGGCCCGCCCGGCTGCACCGGCTTGGGCAGCATGCGTGTCGGTGGCAACTGGAAATGCTTGCCGTCATGGCTGATCTCTTCGCCCGACCAGAGCTTGCGGATCACCTCGATCGCTTCCGACGTGCGCGCACCGCGCTGATTGTGTGGCACACCGGCGGCGGCAAACTCCCCGGGGAATTCGCCACCCACGCCCGTCCCGAAGATGAAATTGCCGCCGGAGATATGGTCCAGGGTTGCCGCCATCTTGGCGGTCGCCGTCGGATGGCGCAGCGGCAGCAGGTAGACACCGGTCGCCACCGTCAGCTTGTCCGAAAGGGCCGCCGCCTGGGCCAGCTGCAACATCGGGTCGAGGATCGGGACCGCGAAGACCAGGTGATCCCCCAGCCAGAGTGAATCGAAATCATTGGCCTCCGCCAGGTCCACGATGGTGCGCGCCTCATCGCGGTTGCGCATGCGGGCCATGAACCCGAGTTTCAGCGTGTCGTCGAGCGTCATTACCATGATCATCCCTCCCCAGGATCGCCAGCAATTGTGCAGCAGTAATTGGCTGTTCGCATAGTTGCTGTATGTTGCGGCGCATGGAACAGGTTCGCAATCGTCGCCAGATCATCGACCGCCGTGCCGTTGGCACGCGCATCGCCGCACTTTCCGACAAGAGTGACGGCGATTTGCGCAATGCGGTCTTCGCAGAGCTGAAGCAGGCCATGGAGGAAGGGCGCACTGCCATCGAGCAGCGATTCCGCGATGGCGAAGCCGGTGATGTTTCGGCAAGCGCCATGGCCTTCCTGGTCGATCAGATCATCCGCCTGCTCTACGAACATGCGCTGGATGACGTGTTTCACGCTGCCAATCCGACGGACGGGGAACAGATGTCGATCATCGCCGTCGGCGGCTATGGCCGGGGCCAGATGGCCCCGCAGTCGGACGTCGACCTGCTGTTCCTGCTGCCTTACAAGCAGACCGCCTGGTCGGAGAGCATGATCGAATACATGCTCTACATGTTGTGGGACCTGAAGCTGAAGGTCGGCCATTCGACGCGGACAATCGATGACTGCATCCGCCTGTCGAAGCAGGACACGACGATCCGCACGGCCCTGCTGGAATCCCGTTTCATCTTTGGCGATCAGCAGCTTTTCCTGGAGATGCAGCGCAGGTTCGATCGCGATGTGGTGCAGGGCACCGGCAACGATTACGTCGAGATGAAACTGGCGGAGCGCGATGAGCGCCATCAGCGCTTCGGTGATTCCCGCTATGTGAACGAGCCGAACCTGAAAGAGGGCAAGGGCGGGATGCGCGACCTGCATACCCTGACCTGGATCGCCAAGTACGTGTACCGGGTGCGCGATGTCGGCGATCTGGTGGAACTGGGCATCATGACGGCCGCAGAATACCGCCGGTTCGTGAAGGCAGAACGCTTTCTCTGGTCCGTGCGGTTTCACCTGCATCTGCTGACCAACAGGGCAGAGGAACGCCTGACCTTCGACGTGCAGACCGAACTCGCCAAACGCCTTGGCTATACGGATCGCGCCGGGGCACAGGCCATCGAGCGGTTCATGAAGCACTATTATCTGGTCGCCCGCGACATCGGTGACCTGACCCGCGTCATCTGTTCCTCCATCGAGGCGGAAAATCAGAAGAAGCCCCTGTTCCGACTGCCGCGTTTCGGCCTGCGCACACAACAGGTCGAAGGCTTTGTGGCACAGGGCGGCTGGCTGAACGCACCCGATGAGAACATGTTCGCCGAAGACCCCGTTGCCATGCTGCGCATCTTTCAGGTGGCGCAGCGCAATGACCTGAACATCCATCCGGACGCGCATCGGCTGCTGCGCCGTCACCGCAAGAAGATCAATCGCGCTGTCCGGGCAGACCCGGTCGCGAACCGCTGCTTCCTTGACATCATGACGTCCGACAAGGAACCGGAACTGCATCTGCGACGGATGAACGAGGCCGGAATCCTTGGCCAGTTCATCCCGGACTTCGGGCGGGTGGTGGCCCAGACGCAGCATGACATGTACCACCATTATACCGTCGACGAGCATACCCTGCGTGCCGTCGGACTGGTCTGGCAGATCGAGAAGGGCAGCCTGGCGGAGGACCATCCGCTGAGCCACGAGATCGTGCATCAGGTGCTGTCGCGCGAAGTGCTCTACATGGCTGTATTCCTGCACGACATTGCCAAGGGGCGCGGCGGCGACCATTCCGTTCTGGGCGAGAAGGTTGCCAAGAAGCTCTGCAAGCGCATGGGCTTCAGCGCGGGTGAGACGGGAATGGTGGCCTGGCTCGTCCGCTGCCATCTGCTGATGTCGGCCACGGCCTTCAAGCGGGATCTGTCCGACGCCAAGACCATCACCGATTTCGTCGGCATCGTGCAAAGCCCGGAACGGCTGCGGCTGCTGCTGATCCTGACCGTTGCCGACATTCGGGCTGTCGGTCCCGGGGTCTGGAATGGCTGGAAGGGCCAGCTGCTGCGCGACCTCTATTACCGCGCCGAGGAAGCGCTTTCCGGCGACATGCGCGGCAAGGGACCGAAGCAGCGCGTCGAAGCCGCCCGTACCGCTCTGGCGGAGGTGCTCGACAGCTGGCCGACTGCGGAACTGCAGGCCCATACCGAACGGTTCTACGACGGCTACTGGCTCGGCATCGATACCGACACCCAGGCTTGGCACGCCGGGGTGATGCGTGATGCCGACAGCCAGGATGAACAGCTGGCCATCGCAGCGCGCTCCGACCAGTTCAAGGCCATGACGGAGATCCTGGTCTATGCCGCAGACCATCCCGGACTGTTCAGCCGCATCGCCGGGGCCATGGCCGTCGCCCGCGTGAACATCGTCGATGCCCGAATTGCAACGACCCACGACGGTATGGCGGTGGATACGTTCATCGTTCAGGACATGGATGAGAACGCCCTGTCCGACCCGCAGCGCCTGGACAAGATACGCGATGCAATTGCCCAGACGCTGGCCGGTGAAGTGCGTCCCAAACGGGTGATCGCCGACCGGAAAGTCGGATATGCGGAGCGCACGCGCGTGTTCAAGGTCGAACCGGTGGTGCTGATCGACAACAACATTTCCAACACCTGGACCGTGATCGAAGTGAATGGCCGCGACCGCCCCGGCTTTGTACATGACGTCGCCTGGGCCATGTTCGACCTGTCCCTGAACGTCGGTCGTGCCCGTATCGCCACTTACGGCGAGCGCGCCGTCGATGTGTTCTACGTGCGTGACATGTTCGGCCTGAAGATCGACGATCCCAACCGCCATGAACGGATCCGTCAACGCCTGATCGAGGCAATACAGTCGACGGCGAAGCCGAAGAAGGGTTAGACCGGTCTGGCCCGAAGTGCCGCACGGTCCCGGCCTGCTCCGCATGGCCGAGATGCCGGGTCACTGATCTTGCGCAGCTGTATCGGGCAACAGGCCGAACGGCACGCGTTCCAGGCCACATGTGTTGCATGTTGATACTGTCGGAATATTGGACGTAAATACGTCGGTTGATCAAATATTTGACGGATGTTGGCGTGGTGGGCACCAGATTGGGTTTCAGCGTCCGTGGGCGGGAAAAGCTCATCGAAGCCGCGGCAATGCTGCGGGAGGCGGAGAAACCGGTGCGGATGTTGCGTAGCGTCGCCTGGCCCGAAGACGCCTATGCGGTCTTCATGAAGGCCAAGGCCCGCGCGCTGCCGGTGATCGAGTACACACCGTCCGATCCCGGACCGACGCACGAACATACCCGGGCCGCGCGGAAGCTGATCGACGGCTCCTCACCGGTCCACCAATGGTTGTCCAGGACCGCCGATGTCGTCGATGTGGGCGCGGAAATGGTGGGCACGGTCGGAACCAGGGCGTTTCATGACCATTCATGCACCCTTTACGGCAGCCCCTCGTCGACCCTGACAGACAACCTGACCCGGCCGATCGATCTCGCCCATTCGCTCGACAAGGTGCGCGCGGGATTCTCGCACGAGGAACTGCACCTGATTGAAGTGCCGGTGACCTACACGGCCGAAGAACTGGTCGAACAGATGCGGCCGCTGATCCACTCACAATTCGGCGATTCAGCCCCGCGACCGGAAATCGTCGATCACCTGTCATCGAAGGCCATCGCGGGTGGGCGATATATCCGGTTCCGCAAGGACGCCGCCTTCTCTGACCGTGACAGCATGCAACTGCTGCAGCATGAAGCCTATGTGCATATCGGCACGACCCTGAACGGACACCGCAGAAGCAGATGCGGTTGCTCGCGGCGGGTCATCCGGGGACGACGCGGACACAGGAAGGGCTTGCGGTGTTCGCGGAGATCATCAGCGGCTCGATGGACCCCAGCCGGATGCGGCGTCTTGCGGATCGCGTGATCGCCATCCAGATGACGATGGATGGCGCCGATTTCATCGAGATCTATGGCTTCTTCATGGGCCGGTCTGGCGACACGCGCCAGTCCTTCGGGAATGCGCGCCGGGTCGTTCGTGGCGGACTGGCATCCGGCGGCGCACCCTTCACCAAGGACATCGTCAATCTGGAAGGATTGTTGCGGGTGCATAATTTCCTGCGAGTGGCAGTACAGCTCGATCGCCTGGATTGCTTGCGGCTGCTGTTCTGCGGAAAGCTGGATATCGAGGATGTGTTGCGTCACGCTCCAGTCGTCTCGGTGCCGGTGAGTTGATACATGCCACCGCCATTTCCCGCGCCGTCCTGAACACCGCATCCAGGTGATCAGCACAGCCCGATCACAGCGTGTCATCTGCCCACCATTGCGCCAACGCCCGTTCCTGCGGCAGAACTTGCGCCATCGGTTCACTGATGCGGGGAATGCCTGATGACGACTTCACCTGAATTCGGGAATGGCAATATTCCCTGGCGGCCCTTCGCGGGGTTGGACGGGCTCCATTTTCACCTGTTGTCGGTCGATGATGCGACCAGCGTGGTGGCATGCTGATGAAGTTCGACCCGCATGCCGAATGCGTGCCGCACCGGCATGTCGGCCCCACCAGGACGCTGGTGATCGAGGGGGAGCACCGGTTGTTCGAGCCCGTGGCAGATCATGGCGACCCGCACACGGCCCGCATCTCCGGCGGTTTCGGGCGCAACAATGGCGACGAGACGCATATAGAGGGCGGCGGCGAACATGGCGCTACCATCCTGCTGCAGATGACCGCCGTCGACGGCGTGGTCTACGAGATCCTGGATCAGGACGGCAGGATCGACCGGGTCATCACCCTCGACGACTTCCGCCGGGGCCTGGCAAAGCAGCAGGCGCGCGCAGCATCCTGACAAGACCGGCCCGGCGACCAGGTCCCGGGCAGGACAATCAGGACTGTTTCGGTCTTGATTTCATGGTAGCTTCGGCTAGATAGAGGACCAACAAGGTCCTGTTTCAATCCTGAGGCAATCCAGACTGATGATGCGGCTGAGCAAACTGACAGACTATGCGGTCGTCATGATGGTCCATATGGGCCAGGTGCGCGACGCGGCGCGTGAGGATGTCATCTTCACCACCGGGCGCCTGTCCGAAGACACCGGCGTGCCCCAACCAACCGTGGCCAAGGTCCTGAAGGGTCTGGTTCGTGCTGGCCTGCTGCGGTCCGTGCGCGGTGCACAGGGCGGATACGTTGTGGAACGGACGCCGGACGAAATCTCCATCGCCGAGATCATCCAGGCACTCGACGGGCCCATCGCCCTGACCGCCTGTGTTGATGGGGCGGACGACAGTTGCAACGTGGAGAACCTGTGCGGCATGCGCGGCAACTGGAACCAGGTGAATGATGCAATCCAGACCGCACTGGGCCGGGTGACCCTGGCCGACATGGCGCTGACGCCCATGGAATTCCCGATGCCGACTGCGCCGGTGGCAGAGATGCCGGCTGCCCGCATCGAAACGCTTCGCACTTCAAGGGGGGCCTGAACACATGGCTGCAACTGCCGAGACCATCCAGCAGGTCAAGGAACTGGGCGACCGCTACAAGTACGGTTTCTCAACCGATATCGAATCCGACATGGCCCCGAAGGGATTGAGCGAAGACATCGTCCGCTTCATCTCCGCCAAGAAGGAAGAGCCGGAATGGCTGCTGGAGTGGCGGCTGAAAGCCTACCGGCACTGGCTGACCATGCCGGAACCGGAATGGGCCTTCGTCGACTTCCCGCAGATCGACTACCAGGATGCGTACTATTACGCGGCACCCAAGACCGGCGACAAGCCGAAGAGCCTGGATGAGGTCGATCCCAAGCTGCTGGAAACCTACGCCAAGCTGGGCATCCCCCTCCGCGAGCAGGAAGTGCTGGCCGGTGTCGAAGGCGCGCCGAAGGTGGCCGTCGATGCGGTGTTCGACAGCGTATCCGTCGGCACCACGTACAAGAAGCAACTGGAAGCCAAGGGCATCATCTTCTGCGCCATCTCGGAAGCGGTCCAGACCCATCCGGAACTGGTGCAGAAGTATCTCGGCTCTGTCGTGCCTGCCGCCGACAACAAGCATTCGTGCCTGAATTCGGCGGTCTTCACGGATGGAAGCTTTGTCTACATTCCGAAGGGCGTGCGTTGCCCGATGGAGCTGTCGACCTATTTCCGCATCAATCAGGAAAACACCGGGCAGTTCGAACGCACCCTGATCATCGCCGATGAAGGGTCCTACGTCAGTTATCTGGAAGGCTGCACCGCGCCGATGCGCGACGAGAACCAGCTGCATGCCGCCGTGGTCGAACTGATCGCGATGGACGATGCGGAGATCAAGTACTCGACCGTTCAGAACTGGTATCCGGGCGACGAGAACGGCAAGGGCGGCATCTACAACTTCGTCACCAAGCGCGGGGCCTGCCGTGGCCGCAACTCAAAGATCTCCTGGACGCAGGTGGAGACCGGTTCGTCGATCACCTGGAAGTATCCGAGCTGCATCCTGCAGGGCGACAATTCGGTGGGCGAGTTCTACTCCGTTGCCATCACCAACAACTGCCAGCAGGCCGATACCGGCACCAAGATGATCCACATCGGCAAGAACACCCGGTCAACGATCATCTCCAAGGGTATCTCCGCCGGGCGGGCCAACCAGACCTATCGCGGACTGGTCCGAATTCAGCCCGGGGCCGAGGGCGCACGCAATTACACCCAGTGTGACTCCCTGCTGATCGGTGATCGCTGTGGCGCACATACCGTGCCCTACATCGAAACCAAGAATTCCGGCGCGCGGGTGGAACATGAAGCCACCACGTCGAAGATATCCGATGAGCAGCTGTTCTATTGCCGTCAGCGTGGCCTGTCCGATGAAGAAGCGGTGGCGCTGATCGTCAACGGCTTCTGTCGGGAAGTCATGCGGGAGCTGCCGATGGAATTCGCGGTGGAAGCAACCAAACTGGTGGGCATCAGCCTGGAAGGCAGTGTCGGCTGACGCTGACCACTGCCCGCACAAACGAACACGCAGAGCCGAAGGCGACATCATGCTGAAAATCGAGAACCTGCACGTCAACGTGGATGGCAAGGAAATCATCCGGGGTCTGGACCTGGAAGTCCCGAAGGGCGAGGTCCATGCCATCATGGGCCCGAACGGCGCGGGCAAGTCCACACTGTCCTATACCCTGGCGGGACGTGACGGATATGAGGTCACGGACGGCAAGGTGACATTTCAGGGCCGCGACCTGCTGGACCGCAAACCGGAAGAACGTGCCGCAGACGGTCTGTTCCTCGGGTTCCAGTATCCGGTCGAGATTCCGGGTGTCGCCACCCTGACATTCCTGAAGACCGCGGTGAATGCAGTACGTCGCCAGCGCGGGCTGGAGGAATTCGACGCCATGCAGTTCATGAAACTGGTGCGTGGCAAGGCGAAGGACCTGAACATCTCCGATGAAATGTTGAAGCGTCCCGTCAACGTCGGCTTCTCCGGTGGCGAGAAAAAGCGCAACGAGATCCTGCAGATGGTCGTGCTGGATCCTGCATTCTGCCTGCTGGACGAGACTGATTCCGGTCTGGACATCGACGCCATGAAGGTCGTCGCCGATGGCGTAAATGCGCTGCGCGGGCCGGAACGCGGCATGCTGATCATCACCCATTACCAGCGCCTGCTGGACCATATCGTGCCGGACCGGGTGCACATCCTGGCAGAGGGTCGGATTATCGAAAGTGGCGACAAGGACCTGGCGCTGGAACTGGAAAAGAAGGGCTATGCGTCCTTCGGCACGGACCGGGCGGCCTGAGAGCAGACATGAACACTTCAGCCGATACCCTGTTGCAGACATTCCCCGCCGACGCGGACGCGGAACGTGTCGCCGCGCGCGACCGGTTCCGCCTGCTGGGCCTGCCGACACCAAAGCAGGAAGCATGGAAATTCACCAACCTGCGCCCGTTGGAACAGTTCATCGCCGCTGCGGGAAAACCAGCCAATGATGCCGCACCGGATATTCCAGCACCCCTGATCGACGATTCCAGGCGCATTCTGATCATTGATGGGCGGGTTGATGGCGACATATCCGTCGCGGACCCTGCTGGACTGAGCATCGAACAGGGCAGCCATCTGATGCCGGAAATGGGTGGCAAGCGTGCCGTCCGTGATCTGGCCATTGCCATGTCGGAAGACGGGCTGCGGATTACCGTTGCCGCTGATGCCACTGTCGGACAGGCCCTCGAACTGGTCTTTGTCGGCACGGGCCATCGCGCAGGCGGGCATCATTTCACGCTGGAGCTGTCCCTGGCGGCCAATGCCGACCTGACTGTTGTGGAACGCCATTGCGGCACCCAGGCCTATGCCGCGACAATCGCCAGCGCCATCCGGCTCGGCGACGGCGCACGGTTGCGCCACGTAAAGGTGCAGGACGAGAGCCAGGAAGCCTTTCATCTGGCCGACAGCGCGGTGGAGATCGGGCGCGACGGCACCTATGAACGCTTCATCCTGTCCGTCGGTGCCCGCCTGGCCCGCGACGAGGTGCATACCTCGCTGAACGGTCAGGGCAGTTCGGTGCGCCTGCTGGGCGCCTATGCCGGGCGGGGCCAGCAGCACCTGGACCACACCACCCACATCGACCATGCCGTGCCCAACACGACGAGTCACGAGGTCTACAAGGGTGTGCTGGATGACCGGTCACGCGGCGTGTTCCAGGGCGGCATCAAGGTCATGAAGGACGCGCAGAAGACCGCCGGACATCAGTTGAACAAGGCATTGCTGCTGTCACCCCGGGCGGAGATCGATTCCAAACCGGCACTGGAAATCTATGCCGACGATGTGGTCTGCAGCCATGGCGCGACCGCCGGTGAGATCGACGAGGACGCGCTGTTCTATCTGCGTGCCCGCGGCATCGATGCGGTTACGGCCAAGAACCTGATGGTGCAGGCGTTCCTGGACGAGATCTTTGACGGTATCGCAGACGAGACCCTGCGGGACCGGTTGAAGGACCGGGTACATGCGGCACTGCAGCCGGGGGACAACCAGGATGCCTGATACCGTGCCCGACAGGGCCAACAGTTCGGTGCTGGATGTGGAGGCGGTGCGCCGCGATTTCCCCATCCTGTCGGAAACCGTCTATGGCAAGCCGCTGGTGTTCATGGATTCCGGTGCCAGCGCGCAGAAGCCGCGCCAGGTCATCGACGCCATGAAGAACTGCATGGAACACCAGTATTCCAACGTGCATCGCGGCGCGCATTACATGTCCGCGGCCACGACGGACGCGTTCGAACAGGCCCGCGACCGGGTTGCCCGGTTCCTGAACGCCGCGACACCTGACGAGATCATCTTCACCCCGAACGTCACGGCGGCGATGAATCTTGTCGCCCACGCCTATGGCCGCGCGTTCCTGAAGGCCGGTGACGAGGTCGTGGTGTCGGAGATGGAGCACCATGCCAACATCGTGCCCTGGCAGATGCTGGCAGAGGCGACGGGCGTCGTGCTGCGGGTGGCACCGGTGGAGGACGACGGCAGTTTCCGAATCGACCGCTTTGCCGAACTGCTGAACGACCGCACCAAACTGGTCTCGATCACCCATTGCTCCAACGTGCTCGGCACCAATGTGCCTGCGAAGGAAGTCGCCCGCCTGGCGCATGCCGCCGGGGCCAAGGTGATGTTCGATGGCGCACAGGCCGTCGTGCATGGCCCGGTCGACGTGCAGGATATCGATGCGGATTTCTATGGCTTCACGGCGCACAAGCTCTACGGGCCAAGCGGTCTCGGTGTGCTGTATGGCAAACTGGATATCCTCAACAGCATGCCGCCATTCCTGGGCGGTGGTGACATGATCGACAAGGTGTCGTTCAGCGGCTCCACCTACAAGGATGCCCCGCACCGTTTCGAGGCGGGAACACCGGCAATCGTGGAGGCCATTGGCCTGCATGCCGCCATCGACTATGTCGCTGACCTCGGCTTCGACGCCATTCAGGCGCATGAGGCCAGTCTGCGCGACCACGCCCACGAACGGCTTGGCGCGATCGACGGCGTACGGCTGATCGGGACCGCCCCTGGCAAGGCCGCCATCATCTCGTTCCTCGTCGACGGGCTGCACCCGTATGATGTGGCGGCGGTGCTGGACCGTCAGGGCGTGGCATGCCGCGTCGGGCACCATTGCGCCGAACCGCTGATGGACCGGCTGGGGGTGATCGGCACCGTCCGGGCGTCCATGGCGCTCTACAACACCATTGCCGAAGTCGATGCGCTCGCCGCAGCCATCGAGAAGGCAAAGAAGATGCTGGCCTGAAACAACGACTGGCCGGAAGGGAACAGAATGGCACGCGCGGAGTATGAGGATTTTGCAGAAACGCTGGAGGCGCTGGACGATGATATGCGCTTCGAGTTCCTGCTCGACCTCGCCAAGAAACAGGACGCCGAGGACTTTCCCGATGAGCTTCGGACGGACGCCAACCTGATGCACGGCTGCATGTCGAAAGTCTGGCTGGTGCATGAGGAAAGGGACGGTCTGCACTATTTCCGTGGCGCGTCCGAGGCTGCAATCGTCAAGGGTCTCGTCCACATGATGGTGCAGTCGTTCAGCGGCCTGACATCGGAAGAGGTCCGCGCCATCACGCTGGACGAGGTCCGCAGGCTGAACCTGGGTGCGCTGACGTTCCAGCGCCAGGTCGGCATGATGGCGATGCTGAAACAGATCCAGAAACTTGCCGGGCAGCCGGTGGCGCGCGAAGCCGCGGCAGACGCCTGATGGCCGAGAGAGGAACAGATGCGATGACAGCGAGCACTGAATCCGGTGCAGCCAGCACCGGCGGCCCCGGCCTGCTTGATTTCATGGATGTCCCGGACGTGGTTGCCTACGCCGGGGAAGCCCGCGATGGCCTGTCCGAAACCCCGGCAGAGCCGCTGATTGCAGCCATGAAGACTGTCTATGATCCGGAAATCCCCGTGGACATCTACGAACTCGGCCTTATCTACAGACTTGAATCAAAGCCGAATGGCGATGTCGAGGTGGACATGACCCTGACAGCGCCAGCCTGCCCGGTTGCCGGCGAACTGCCCCAGTGGGTGGCGGACGCGCTGGCCACGGTGGAAGGCACGGGCCTGGTGACGGTGCAGCTTGTGTTCGAACCGATGTGGACACAGGAACGCATGTCGGATGAGGCGCGTCTTGCCCTGGACATGTTCTGAGCGACGGCCAAGCACGACCAACCTGATGACGAGGTGAAACGATGTTTCAGACTGAAGGCGGCAAACCGATCCTGACCGTCACGCCGCGCGCCGCAGAGCAGGTGCAGCGGCTGATGCAGAAAGCGACGGCCAAGGGTGACACGGCGCTGGGTGTGCGTGTCGGCGTGAAGACCGGCGGCTGTTCGGGCATGACCTACAATGTCGAATACGCCACGGAGATGAAGAAATTCGAGGAAGTGGTGGAATCGGAGGGTGCGAAGGTATTCGTCGACCCGATGGCGACCATGTTCCTGCTGGGTGCCGAGATGGATTACGAGGAAACCCAGTTCCGGTCCGGCTTCACCTTCACCAACCCGAACGAGGCTGAACGCTGTGGCTGCGGCGAGAGCTTCTCGGTCCAGCCGGCCGTGGGCGAGGCGGCAAAGAAGCCCTGACCTGGGCACGGAGCTTAGCCGGAGATTCGGCCTCCGGCCTCAGCCATACCGACGGATCACCCAGCGTCCCGCATGTGAATCCTGCTTTCAGCTACTGTTCTCCAAACAGACTGACGAAATGCTTGACGCTTTGTCGTCAACCATGGCATCAGACGGAGCACGCGATCAAAGTCGAGATATCGGTTGGTAATTCGTTGAGACAGGCTGGAACATCAAGAGAATTAGATCCTATTATCTTGGGGCATTAAGCTCTGCCTGTTGTAATTCTTCAAGTTTCTAACAATAGTGCTTAAAATATCCTGCGCACAGCGATATTTCGTGCGTGCGATCGGCAACATGTCTAAATTGGACAAGTTTAATGCTATTTTTTGAAACGAAATTCTTTTGGCTCTTTTTTGCATTTCTAATTTTTTATTTTTCGGTTGGAAAAAAATACCGACCAATTGTTATCATCGTTACCAGCTATATATTCTATGGCACTTGGGATTGGCGATTCCTCTCACTCCTCATTGCCTCGACCAGCGTTGACTATTTCAGCGGTCTACGCATCGAAAATTCAAAAAACGAGCATGTTCGAAAAAGATGGCTACTTACGAGTATAATATTTAATATCGGCCTATTGGGCATATTCAAGTATTTTGATTTCTTTGCATCAGAAATACAGTCGTTGTTTGGAGTTTCAGGGGAAAACTATCTTCTACTTAATGTCATTTTGCCAGCAGGTATTTCATTTTACACATTCCAAACCCTCGGATATGTGATCGACGTTTATAGACGACAGCAGAAGGCGGAAACTTCTTACTGGAACTTCGCTGCATTTGTGAGTTTTTTCCCACAGTTGATCGCAGGACCGATCGAGCGTGCCCATGTCCTGCTTGAGCAGATTAAGAACCCGCTTCCACCAAAATTGAGCAACTTTTACCTCGGTACGCGACTGTTTCTGTTCGGCATGGCTAAGAAGATCGTTATTGCAGACAACCTCGCGAAATTCGTTGATCCGGCATTCGCAGATCCTGCGGCCCAAGACCCGGTCACGTTGTTATTGGCAGCATATTGCTTCTCGTTTCAGATTTACTGTGATTTCTCAGGCTATACAGACATGGCACGGGGCGTCGCAAAGATAATCGGCATTGACCTCTCGATAAACTTCAACTTTCCCTACTTCGCACAGAGTATCCGATCTTTCTGGCAACGATGGCATATTACGCTCTATAGTTGGTTCCGCGACTACATCTACCGTCCGCTCGGGGGAAGCAGAGTCAGTTCGGGCCAAACAATTCGCAATATTCTCATCATTTTCGCGATCTCCGGCCTTTGGCATGGGGCGGGCTGGCAATTTATTGTCTGGGGACTGATCCATGGGACATACATCTGCATCGAACGTGCGTTGGAAGAAACCATTGTTGGACGCTTCTTCAGGCACCTGCCAGCATTCGTCAAATGCATCATGATCTTCCATTTTGTCACGTTCGCCTGGATATTCTTTCGTTCGCCGGACCTGTCGAGTGCGTTGGCCTACTTAAACGGAATAGGCGGAAT
Source organism: Minwuia sp. (assembly GCA_029210175.1). Lineage (GTDB taxonomy): Bacteria > Pseudomonadota > Alphaproteobacteria > Minwuiales > Minwuiaceae > Minwuia. The sequence continues at coordinate 92,856 of JARGPL010000003.1, forward strand.
TTTCACACAGGACTGGACCATCTCCTGGATCACGGTACCGCTCGAGTATGCAACGTATACGCTACCTGCGATTGGCCAGAGTACGGCCATGCCGTTTTATTTCGCGGCCCTTCTGGTGCTTGTCGCGCCGCTGGTTGTCTGTGAATATTTTGCGAAGTCTCGCCCCGTTGGATTCGATCGAACATGGCCCGTCGATGCTAGAGTGATCCTTTACGCCACACTTGCATTGGTAATGTTCTGGTTCAACGCCGAAGGTAATCCGGCGTTCATCTACTTCCAGTTCTAGGTGAATAGCATGACCCTGATACGCATCGCGCTTGTTTTCGCCGGGCTTTTCCTTGCCAATTCAGGCATCAACTGGCTAGACCAGAACGTCAACGTCAATCGAGTCTACGGAAACGCCTTGAGTGCCCACATGGCAAAGAACGACCTGACGAGCGAAGTCATTTTCATCGGCGACAGCCGAACGCATCAAGGCGTCATTCCGACGGAATTTACGGGGGCCATTCAAGAGCGCACGGGCAGAAATGTGCCTGCCTGGAACTTCGGTCGCCCCGGCATGCAGATTCCATTCTTCTATTTTACGATCGAGGAATTCGCTAAGGCCTCCGGGAAGTGGCCCCGAGCAGTCATCATGAATGCGAGCTATTACCTGCTTTGCCGCAAGGACTGGATGAACCGGGTCTATCTACCCTATTTTGAACTGGAACCGGAACAATTCGATACCGCTGCGGATCTCGGCGTGATCTGGCCCTGGGAGAAGTGGTACTGGCAAGCCCGACAGGACATTCCGCTGCTAGGCAGTTTTCACATGGTGAACACGCTGTTCGGCATGCTCGCAAAATCTGCACCCGTTGCAACGCTGAATTCATTTGAGTCTTACTCAAAGCATGTCTACAGCGCCTATTCCGACGAATTGCGCGGATACTACCCTAGGGGCAACATCCACATCGGACCAAACGACCGCCGCAAGACCCGCACCTTTCGCGACGACCTAGCTTGCGATAATTTTCTCCAATTCTTGGACAAGCTGATCGTAGATGCGAAGCAACATGGAACCATGGTCATCATTTATGAATTTCCCTGGGCGAAAGCTCAAGAATCACCTCTTGATAATGCTATGATCGCTTATTATCAAACTAAAGTGAAGAACATCACCAAGAGACATGAAAACTCTTTGTTTATTGAATATGATCATTTCTGGGATTACAGAAATTTCGTGGACACACTACATCTTAATAATAGAGGTGCTAGCAAATTAACAAATTTGATAGCTGAATGGTATATTGAGGAAATCGGCATTATTGATAATTAGGGTCGCATCGGGTCGTCATCTGGACCCGCTGTCAAAAATGGTAGTGTCAAGCCTTCTATCTTCTTTGCTCAACGTCAATATTGCAGGGAGGGTTTCTGCTCGTATACAAACGAAGAGGGACACCCGAACCCATCGAATGCCCCTTTTCCGTTATCCAGACAATTCCATCACAAGATGGAGTCTGTACCGGCCCTCTTCCCCACCCGGCCCCCATTCAGGATGATCCGGTGGGTGGCCGGGTGGAGGAGAGGGCCGGTGATGCAATCCAGAAAAGGCGCCTTCAAGAGCCGTTAATCGCCGTCAGGCGGCGATCATGCCGGACAGGCGCGCGCGGATCAGCTGATCAGCCTCGACCATGATCCGGTCGACCAGTTCCTTGCAGGTCGGCACGTCGTGGATCAGGCCCGCAACCATGCCACAGCTCCAGGCGCCGATATCCATGTCGCCTTCCATCATCACCTTCGGATAGACGCCCGCGACCAGTTCGCGGATGTCGTCGATGGCGATATCGGCACCCTTTTCGCGCTCGATCTCCAGAATGCGCTCAACAGCCGGGTTGGTGAGTACCCGTTCCGTATTGCGCAGGCCACGCATGACCAGGCGCGTGTCCAGTTCGGACGCGGCGACGATCGCCTTCTTCACGTTTTCATGCACCGGGGCTTCCCTGGTGGCAATGAAGCGGGTGCCCATGTTCATGCCGTCGGCACCCATGGCCAGCGCGGCCACCAGACTGCGTGCATCGGCCATGCCGCCGGAGGCAACGAACGGGATCTTCAGTTCTTCCGCCGCGCGTGGCAGCAGGATCATGTTGGGGATGTCGTCCTCACCCGGATGACCACCGCATTCGAAGCCATCGACGCTGACCGCATCGCAACCAATGCGCTCTGCCTTGAGGCTGTGGCGCACGGACGTGCACTTGTGGATCACCTTGATCCCGGCCTCCTTCATGGCAGGCATGTAGGCTTCGGGCGAGCGACCGGCCGTCTCCACGATCTTCACGCCGCCTTCGATGATGGCGCGGATGTATTCCGGGTACGGCGGTGCTTCAAAGGTCGGCAGGAACGTCAGGTTCACGCAGATCGGCTTGTCCGTCATTTCCCGGCACTTGGCGATCTCCGCCGCCAGCTTTTCAGGCGTGCCCTGGGTCAGACCGGTGATGGTGCCCAGGCCACCGGCATTGGACACCGCCGCCGCCAGCTCTGCGAAGCCGACATAGTGCATGCCGCCCTGGATGATCGGATGTTCGATCCCGAAAAGTTCAGTGATGCGTGTCTTCATGGTGATGCAACCTCCCCCGGCCATTTTTTTCTGCAACGGGCGCCGCTTGCAGTCGGTCCTGCCTGATCGCCCCGTCTCTGCCCGCACAATACCCCCGGCGCCGCAGCCCGCAAGCATGCGCTGCGCCATCCGGAAGGCACGGTCCCTGGACCCGCAACCCCCGCAGATACGGAAACCGGAATTCTCGACTGGCAGAAGGTCACCACCCTCGCCTGGCGACCCGCCTGGTCCATCCGCAGCCGACGGGGCAGTGTCGGGCCATTCGTGGACATGCTGCGCGGCTGGTCTGGCCGGCAACAGCGCCAGCAAAAGGATGACACGCACCGTTAATGGCGGGGGGCGCAGTCCTTGCAGAACGGCGTGTGGGGCAGAAGCGCCAGCCGTTCCTGACTGATCTGACCATCACAGGTCACACAGGCACCAAAGGCACCATCCGCGAACCGTTTCAACGCCGCATCGATGGCCACAAGTTCCTTCTGACCGGAAAGCCCCAGGGTCTCCATCGGCTCGTCATCTTCCCGCTCCACCGCCCGGTCCTCGACATCCGGGTCCGGCTCCGCGCTCAACTGTTCCTCGAAGCGGCTCAACCGCGCCTGCAGTTCTTTCCGCCGCGCCACAAGCTGGCGCCGGATGTCCTCATGTTCCGCCATCTGAAATCCTCATTGTCCTGGGTCAAAGGCCGCCTCAGGCCAGCATCTGCGCAATCTGATCCTTCAGGTGCAGCCGTTCCTTGCGCATCCGCTCTTCCGTGAACTGATCGGTCGGCTCCACATTGGTCTCCGCGCGGTGAATGTCGCGGTTCACGGTGTGATACTTCTCGGCCAGTTTCCTGAAATGCGCATCCGATGCGTTCAGGTCATGGATCTTCTGGACCTTGTCGGGAAATTCCTCGGCCAGTTCGTGCGGTGTGTGGGACATGGAACCTCCTGTTGCTCTGCCCGGGCGACGACGCCGCGCCCACGCATCAGCCTAGGCCGTCGCGACGGCACATCCTTGATCTGGGTCAATCCCCTGCGAAACCTTGCACGGCGGCACAAGGCACAGCGGCACAAGGCACAGCGGCACAAGGCCCGGCAAGGGCTCGCCCATGGCCACCCCCGCCGCAACGGACCCCGCCAGCACCCCTGGCCCGGCCCTGCCGCAAACCCGAAGGAACCGACATGGGCAAAGGCAACAATGCGCGCGGCAACAAGGAAGCCAAGAAGCCGAAACAGGAAAAGCCGAAGGTCCACGCTACCGCCAACTCCAACGCCGGCAAGCCGCTGATCTCTCCGGGGAAGAAGGGGAAGTAGGGGCGATAGCGATCTGCGCGGTCAATGGTGCGTCCAATACAGTATTGATACCCAAGCGGTATCCGTAAACGGATGACCATCATTCACGGCGATTAGCCAATTTTGACCGCACTCGAAAACATAGGAAAAATGGTAGCGGGAGAGGGACTTGAACCCCCGACACGCGGATTATGATTCCGCTGCTCTAACCAGCTGAGCTACCCCGCCACGACGGCGCGGATACTGGTCAGGGCGGGGCGGGTTGTCAAGCGATGGCGTGGGGGTTTTTTCGCGACCGCGAGATGATGGCCTGGCGAACGTCTGGTCGGGCGTTTCGCTGCTGCCGGAATGGCCCCTGCGGCGGTGCCGTGAACCCGGCACGCCCCGGCGTCACTCTCTGCACAGCCGGGCGCTGGCCCGGTGCCGAGCGGACTTCAGAGACATTCCTGGAAGCGGACGGGCTGGCCGGGTTTCGTGCCGGTCAGGGCACCGTCGCGCATCACCGCTTGGCCGCGCACCAGCGTCATGACGGGCCAGCCGGTGACGGACTTGCCGTCGAACGGGGTCCAGCCGGAGACATTGGCCATCTGGGCGTGGGTGATGGTTTCGGTGCGTTGCATGTCCACCAGGGTGAAGTCGGCGTCGAAGCCACTGGCCAGACGCCCCTTCCCCGCGATGCCGAAGACACGGGCCGGACCAGCGCTGGTCAGGTCCATGAAACGGGTGAGGCTGAGACGGCCGGCGTTCACATGGTCCAGCAGGACCGGCACCAGGGTCTGCACACCGGGCATGCCGGAGGGACTGGCCGGATACGGCTTCGCCTTTTCCTCGCGCGTGTGGGGGGCATGGTCGGAGCCGATGACATCCACCACACCCTGGGCCAGACCGCGCCAGAGACCGGCACGGTGGGCGGCGTCGCGGATCGGCGGGTTCATCTGCGCCAGGGTACCGAGCGCCGGGTAGGCGTCCTCCGCCGCCAGGGTCAGATGTTGCGGTGTTGCCTCCACCGTCGCGATGTCCTTGTTGGCGGCGAGCAGGATCATTTCCTCCGCCGTGGTCACATGCAGCACATGGATGCGCCGCCCGGCCTTGCGCGCCAGGGCGAGCAGACGCTGCGTGGCGCGGATGGCGCTCTCCGCATCGCGCCAGACGGGGTGGCTGGACGGATCCCCGGTGACACGCAGGTTCTCGCGCGCGTTCATCCGCGGCTCATCCTCGCAATGGACCGCCACGCGGCGGCGGCCATTCTGCAGCACCGCCAAGATGGACGGGTCGTCGGAGACCAGCAGGGAACCGGTGGAGGCCCCCATGAAGATCTTCACCCCCGCCACACCGGGCATCAGTTCCAGCTGCGCAAGCTCCGGCGTGTTCTCCGCCGCCGCGCCGACATAGAACGCGTGGTCGACGGCGGCGCGGCCCCGGGCGCGATCCAGCTTGTCCTGAATGGCGGCGACGGTGGTGGTGGACGGGTTGGTGTTCGGCATCTCGAAGATCGCCGTGACGCCGCCCAGCGCCGCACCGGCCATGCCAGCTTCCAGGTTTTCCTTGTGCTCCGCCCCCGGTTCGCGGAAATGCACCTGGCTGTCGATGACACCGGGCAGGACATGCAGGCCGGTGGCGTCGATCACCTCCCCCGCGTCCGCCTTGGCCAGATCACCGATGAAGGCCGTATGCCCGTCGCGCACGCCGATGTCCGCCACGCCAGTGCCATCATGATTGACGATCGTGCCGCCACGGATGATCAGGTCATAGGTCTCAGCCATCGGGATCGGGTCTCCGGGTCGGTTGGTAAATGGTGGTCGGTGGATAGTCGTTCGTCCGGGCGCGGCGGCGGTGCGGGTGCCGCGCCGTCAGCGCGACATGAAATGGGCGGCGACCAGCACCTGATTGCGCTGCGCGGTGATGTAGCCGCTTTCACGGGACTTCTTCAGAAAACTGATCCAGTCCGGATCGGCCTGCATGGCGGCGCGCCTGGTTTCACGGTCCGCGTGGCTGTCATAGGCCCAGACGTGGACGTAGGTATTCAGTTCCCCCACTTCCGGCGCACCGTACATGACGGGTTCGCCCAGATGCTTCTTCTGCACGGCCATGCCGTGTTCCTCCCAGATATTCATCTGCAGCGGAACGGTGCCTGGCAGGCAGGTATAGGTACGCATGTCGTAGATCATCGGTCTCTCCCCCAAAAAAGTGTCGGCGGCGGTCCGGATTCTGCGACCCGGGACCACCGCCACACTATGAAGCCAATCAGGTCAGAGGGGAACCGTTCAGAACCCCGCGTGCGCCTTGGTTGCAGCCCCCGGGCCGTTACCCTGATCCGTGGCCGACACCGGCCCCTGCAGCCGCAGGACGATGATGCCCATGATGGCGGAGGTGATGGAGCCGAGCAGCACGCCCAGGCGCACCGCATCCATCTGCGCCGGATCGGCGAAGGCGAGGGAGCCGATGAACAGGCTCATGGTGAAACCGATACCGGTCAGGCAGGCGACACCGTAGATGTGCAGCCAGTTGACCCCCTGCGGCAGGCGCCCGAGGCCGAACTTCACCAGCAACCAGACGAAGCTGAACACGCCCACCTGCTTGCCGATGAACAGGCCAAGCGCGATGCCGAGCGGCAGGGGTGCGAGCAGGTCGGCGAAGGAAATCCCGGCCAGCGACACGCCTGCATTGGCGAAGGCAAACAGAGGCAGGACGAGGAACGCGACCCAGGGCTTCAGACCGTGTTCCATGTTCAACAGCGGCCCATGGTCATCCTGCGGTGCACCCTTTGGCGCCCCCATCGGGATGGTCAGGGCGATCATGACACCGGCCAGCGTGGCATGGACACCGGACTTCAGCACCGCAACCCAGATCACCAGTCCGATCAGCAGATAGGGCGCGGTTCGCGTCACCCCCATCATGTTGAACAACAGCAGCAAAGCGAAGCCGCCAAGGCCGATCAGCAGGGAGATCACGGACAGGTCCGCCGTGTAGAACAGGGCAATGATGACGATTGCGGCAAGATCATCGATGATGGCAATGGCCAGCAGTAGGATCTTCAGCGCCACGGGCACCCGTGACCCCAGCAGGGCGAGGATACCCAGCGCGAAGGCAATGTCCGTCGCCGCCGGAATCGCCCAGCCGTCCAGGTTCACCGGCGTGCCGAGATTGATCATGACAAAGACAAGCGCGGGCAGGGTGATGCCGCCGATCGCGGCGACCACCGGCAGGATGGCGCGGTCCAGGCTGGACAGTTCGCCCTCCACCACCTCGCGCTTGATCTCGAGCCCGACAAGGAAGAAGAAGATGGCCATCAGACCGTCATTGACCCAGAGCAGCAGCGGCTTGGCGATCTCCAGCGCGCCGATCTTGACCTCGATCGGCACCGAAAGAAACGCGCTGTAGAATGGCGACAGGGGCGAGTTGTTGACGATCAGGGCCAGCAAGGCGGCGATCATCAGGGTGATACCCGGCGCAGCCTCCTGCCCCGCAAAGCGTTCCACCCGTCCCCAAAGTCCCTGTGCCATCCTGCTGTGCCCCTTCCATAGACAATCGGAGCGCTTCCTTAGCGCCCTTCCCCCAATAAGTGGTCAATTTGGTTTGCCTATCCAATTGATAGGCTGGACACGTTTAATAGTCTTTGACTATTGATATGGCGTCCAATGCCAGCCTACCTATGTTGATAGAGCAGCCGTGGGTCGCTGCATAGGGGATCAGACCATGCCTAGCCTGAGACAGCTCGAATATCTCGTCGCCCTGTCGGACATGCGCCACTTCCGGAAGGCAGCGGAGAAGACAGGCGTCAGCCAGCCGACGCTCAGCGCCCAGATCAGCGCCCTGGAACAGCGCCTGGGCGTGCAGCTGGTGGAACGCAGCCGCAGCGCCATCCTGTTGACCGACGCGGGCCGGCGAATCGAACAGATTGCCCGCCAGATGCTGCGGCAGGCCCAGGAGATACGGGACGTAGCGACCATTTCGCAGGGGCGAATGGGGGGCACGATCCGCATGGGGCTGCCGCCGACCATCGGCCCGTTCCTGCTGCCGCGACTGCTGCCCGGTCTGCATGCCGAACACCCCGACTTCAAGATGTACGTGCGCGAGGACGTGCCTGACGCCCTGGCTCCGGCCCTGGCGGACGGGGTGCACGACGTCATCATTGCGCCCCTGCCCCTGCGCGGTCATGACATCGACAGCCGCCCCATCTTCCGCGAACCGCTGTTCGTGGTCGTGGCGGAGGATCATCCGCTGGCTCGGAAGGGCAGCCTGGACCGCATGGATCTGCGTGGTGAGGACGTGCTGGCGCTGGAACGCGGCCATCAGCTGCATGAACAGGTGGAACAGCTCTGTTCGGAATTCGGTGCGCGGCTGCAATTCGATTTCGAAGGCACCAGCCTCGATACCCTGCGCCAGATGGTGGCGCTGGGCATGGGCATCTCTTTCCTGCCCGGCCTGTATGTGCAGACCATCCTGACCCAGGAAAGCGGCGTGGTGGCGCTGCCCCTGACCGGTCGCGGCCTGTTCCGCACCATCGGCATGGCCTGGCGGCGCACCTCCCCCCGCATTCAGGACTTCGGCGTGCTGGGCGACTTGGTGCAGGCAACTGTGGCGCGTGACTTCCCGGGCTTCCCGCGCCTTTGACAACCTGATACCTGACTTGCGCGATAGCTGATCTGCGCAATGGTGGACATCCGCCTGCGCGCGACAGATGGGCCGACCTGCCTGAGGGGGCGTCGGATACCGACAGGACTGCTTGAGACGAAGGGGCAGGGGAAGAATGGATTTCCTGACAATTGCGGGTTCGAATCTGACGTCGCCCATGGTGCTTTGCTTCGTGCTGGGGGTCGGGGCCGCCATGCTGCGGTCCGAACTCTCCATCCCGGAAGCGGCCGCAAAGATGATGTCGCTCTATCTGCTGTTCGCCATCGGCTTCAAGGGCGGGGCGGAGGTGGCGCGGCATGGTCTGGGACCGGATATCATCTTCGCGGTGCTGGCGGGCATAGCCCTCAGCGCACTGTTGCCGGTGATTGCCTATCTGCTGATGCGGGTGGGGACGAGACTTTCCGGCGTCGATGCGGCGGCGGTGGCCGCACACTACGGATCCATCAGCATCGTGACCTTCGTTGCGGCGACCCAGGCACTGGAAGGTGCGGGACTGATCTATGACGGCTACATGGTGGCGGTCGCAGCATCCATGGAGGCTCCGGCGATCATCGTCGGTCTGGTGCTCGCCAGCCGTCACCTGGGCAAGTCCGACCGGTCTTCCGGTGAACTGGGCCGGGAAATCCTGCTGAACGGTTCCATCGTGTTGCTGGTCGGTGCCTTCATCATCGGCTGGATCTCCGGCGACACCGGCTTCAAGACCATTGCCGGCTTCATCGACACCCCGTTCAAGGGCGTGCTCTGCCTGTTCCTACTCGACATGGGTCTGCTGGCCGGGCGGCACCTGCGGGGCAGCGCGGGCAAGCTGGGCCCGGCAACCCTGGCCGTCGGCATCTACATGCCGCTTGTCGGGGCGGCGGTGGCCCTGCCCATCGGGCTGCTGATCGGCCTGACGCCGGGCAGCCTCGCCCTGTTGCTGACCCTGGCCGCCAGCGGGTCGTACATCGCGGCCCCGGCGGCCTTGCGGATTGCCTTGCCGCAGGCAAATCCTGCAATCTACCTGACCCTGTCACTCGGCATGACCTTCCCCTTCAACCTGACCCTAGGCGTGCCGCTGTATATCGCCGTGGCAGAGGCCCTGGCATGAGGTACGAGACAATGATGGAGACCTTCACGCGCATCCGCATGGACATCCTGGTCGAGGCCCCGTTGAAGGCCCGCATCGCGCGGCTGCTGGATGAGGAAGGCGTGTCCGGCTACACGATCTTCTCGGCCCTCGGCGGGCGCGGGGCGGATGCGCTGTGGGCGCGCGCGGGTCACATCACGGAAGTGGGACAGATGCTGATGTTCGTCTGCATCGTCGACCAGGACCGCCGGGAACCCATTCTGGATGTCCTGATCGAGAAATATGCCGACCAGATCGGTTTCGTGACCACGTCCGAAGTTCAGGTTATCCGCCCGACCAAGTTCAACTGATCATCGCGGGCGCTGCCGTGGCCATTTACTTGGCCCCGCGCATGTACGATGAAAGGGCATTGCTTTGAGGGAGGAACAGGCATGATCGACTTCGCACTGACGGATGAACAGCAGGAACTGAAGGACCGGGTCACCCGTTTCATCGCAGACAAGATCATCCCCTTCGAACAGGATGAGCGCCGTGGCTCCCATGGTCCGTCCGACAGCCTGCGCGATGAACTGGTGGCGCTGGCCAAGTCCGAAGGGCTGTTGAGCTCTCACGTGTCCACCGAATGGGGTGGCATGGGTGCCGACCATCGCACCAAGGCCGTCATCTTCGAGGCCGCTGGCTATTCCATGCTCGGCCCCGTGGCGCTGAACATCGCCGCGCCGGACGAAGGCAACATGCACCTGCTGGATCATGTGGGCACGGAGGCGCAGAAGACACAGTACCTGAAGCCGCTGGCTGACGGCTCCGCACGATCCATCTTCCTGATGACCGAACCGGCACCAGGTGCCGGGTCTGACCCGTCTGCCATGCAGACCATCGCCCGACCTGATGGAAACGGCTGGCGCATTTCGGGCCGGAAGTGGCTGATCACCGGGGCGGAAGGCGCGACGATCGGCATCGTCATGGCGAATACGGTCGACGAGAAGGGCGAGAACATCGGTGCATCCATGTTCATGACCCCGCTGCCCAACCCTGCCGTGAAGGTGGTGCGGGTGCTGGACACGCTGGATTCGAGCTTCACCGGTGGCCATGCGGAGGTCGATATCGATGACCTGCGCGTTGACGGGGATGCAGTACTGGGCGAAATCGGCAAGGGCTTCCGCTACGCGCAGGTCCGCCTGGCCCCCGCCCGCCTGACCCATTGCATGCGCTGGCTGGGCGCCGCCACGCGCGCCCATGACATTGCCACGGAATACGCCCGCGAACGGATGGCCTTCGGCAAACCGCTGATCGACCATGAAGGGGTCGGATTTCAGCTTGCCGACAATGAATTGGACATCCTGCAATCCCGACTGACGATCTGGCATACCGCATGGGTGCTGGATCAGGGGGAACGCGGTGGCCGCGAGAGCTCCATGGCCAAGGTCATCTGTTCGGAAGCGATCTACCGCACGGTGGACCGGTCGCTGCAGGTCCTGGGTGGCCGTGGCATGACCCGCGATACGGAGGTGGAGCGCATCTTCCGCGATGTGCGCGGCTTCCGCATCTATGACGGTCCGTCAGAGGTGCATCGCTGGTCGCTGGCAAAACAGCTGAAGCGCGGCTGATCACCAGCCCCCCCGCGACAGCCACTGGTCCAGCATGTCCAGCCGGTCTGCGCCCCAGAACATCTCCCCATCGACGTCCATGGTCGGGGCACCGAAAACGCCCCGATCACCGACCGCTTCCTGGGTGAGTTCGCGCAAACGCGCCTTGATCTTCGCATCGGTCATGGCTGCCTCAGCGGCGGCTACGTCAATCCCGCATTCGGAGGCGATGGCCAGGACCACGTCCCTGTCGCCAATGAACCGGTTGTCCCTGAAATAGGCGCGGTAGGTGGCGTGCAGGAAAGTGACCGCCGCTTCCGGGTCATTGGCCTGCAGCCAGATGAAGAGCCGCGTTGCATCCAGGGCGGCGGCAGGGAACGGATCCGGCATCTCGAACGGGATGTTCCAGAGACGCGCGGAGCGGGCAAAATCGTGCACCGAATAGCGCCCCTTCGCATCATAGTGCGTCAGCGGCTTGGTCCCCTCCGCCTTGAAGGCGATGCCCAGCAGGAACGGTCGCCAGACGACGGTTCGATCATGCCGGGCGGCGAGGTCCTCGATCCGCTCGGACGCGAGGTAGGCGTAGGGGGAAGAAAAGTCGAACCAGAACCCGATCTCGGCAGCCATGATCATGTACTCCTGCGCGTGGATGCGATCCCACATAGCGGAAACCTGGCGGCGGTCAATGTCGTCGCGGCTGGCGCGAAGCGGTTGCGCCTGCCCTGCCGCGCTGAAATGCTGGGCGCATGAGCACCCGGTTTTCCATGATCCTTGCGGCATCGCTGTCAGCGCTGGCACTTCTGCTCGCCATCGTCCCTGCAGCCGAAGCGAAGGACTGCCCTGTTGCCGCGGAACCCGACTTCAGCGCCAGCATCGAATGGCTGGAACCGGAACTGATCACGGATATGGCGTCCGCTGACCTGCCGGCATCACGGCGCGGCAAGCGGGGCTTTCCAGGTGCCGATCAGCGCAAGCTCGGATCCACCGAATCTTCGCTGCGGGTGCGCACCAACCTGATCGTTTCGGAACTGGAGGCCGATCGCGGCTGCTTCGCCCTGACCGAACTGGACGTGCAGATCATTGCCGGGCCGGTGAAGGTCTATGTCGCCAGCGAACTGGACAGCGATTCCTGCCCCTACGACGTGACCATGGCGCATGAGGACAAGCACGTGGAAGTCTTCCGCGACGCCGCTGATGCGCTGCTGGCCCAGTTGCAGGACGACATGACCGCCCCGTCGCTGCAGCAGTCAATTCCCGGTCAGGACATCAATGTGGCGGTCGAACTGTTCCGGCAGGCCATCAGCGTCGTGGTCGGTGATGCACGACAGAAGGTGGATGCAGAGGCCAAACGGCGCAATGCCCGGCTGGACAGCCGCAGTGCCTATCGCGCCGAACAGGACAAGTGCCCGATCCGCGACTGGCGCATTCCGTTCGAATGAGGGCAAGCGCGCCTGCTGCCGAGCATTCGGTCGCTTCGCCGTTCAGCCGTTCTCGAACCCGTCCAGAAAAGCCACCAGGTTGGCCCCCAGCTCATCACAGAGGTATCCGCCTTCCTGAATGATGGCGACAGGGCCATCGAAGCTGGAAATCGCAGCACCGGCGCGGCGGAACCCTTCCGTCGTGATCTTCAGCACGCCCAGCGGGTCGTTTTCCTGCGCGTCCAGGCCGAGCGAAAGCAGCAGTACATCCGTGCCATTGCGGCGCAGTTCCACCAGCGAGTGATCAATCGCCTCCAGCCAGGCCTCGTCATCCGTGCCCGGAGCCTGCGGCAGGTTCAGGTTGAAACCCAGCCCCTCGCCCGCACCCCTTTCCCCCGCATAGCCAGCGAAGAAGGGATAGAAGTTGCTCGGGTCCGCATGGATCGACACGAAATAGATGTCCTTGCGGTGATAGAAGATGCCCTGGGTGCCATTGCCATGGTGTACGTCGATATCCAGTATCGCCGCCCGGTGACCGTCGCGCCGGACCCAGTCTGCGGCGATGGCAACATTGTTCAGGAAACAGAATCCGCCCGCCTGATCATGGTAGGCGTGATGCCCCGGCGGACGGCAGAGCGCATAGGCAGACGGGCTGGACTGCAGCACATCCTGTACCGCCGTGATCGCACAATCGGCAGCGACCCGCGCCGCCTCCCACGTGCCCGCACCGATGGGGCAGGCGGTGTCGGCCATGTGGTAACCGGCCTGACCGATGATATGTTCCGGGTAATGGCCCATGTGGCGGCCCGGATGCACATTCGCGATGACTTCGGGCGAAGGGGTTGGCAGACCCTGCCAGCGACTGTGTGCGGTTTCCAGAAACCGCAGGTAGTCGATGCTGTGAATTGCCGAAATGGCGCTGTCCGGGGCCGGTTCAGGGGCCACGATCTCGTGACCTTCGGCCCGCACTGCGGCAAAAAGCCGGTCGGCCCGTTCTGGACATTCGGGGCTGGGCAAGACACGTCCGCTGGAGATGAATGACTCCGGCGCGTGCAGTTCCTGTTTCGGACTGTAGATGACTTTCATGCGCGGATGGTGGACCAGTCAGCAGACTCGGGCAAGAGGCTCGGGCAACAGGCTCGGGCGAGGGAGACAGGCAGATGCGGATTGTCGTGCTGGGTGCCGGTGTGATCGGCGTGACCACAGCCCATGCCCTCGCCGTGCGCGGCCATGATGTGGTTGTGATCGAGGCGGAGTCCGGCCCGGCCCTGGGCACCAGCTTCGCCAACGGCGCACAGATCAGCCCGTCTGAGGCTGTTCCCTGGGCCTCACCGGCTGCGCTGCGTCTCGCCATGGGCTGGATGAGAAGCGGCAATGCCCCGTTCCGGCTGAACCTGCGGGCGGAGCCGCATCAATGGGCCTGGCTGACAGAATTCGTGCGCAACTGCACTGACGCCCGCTGGCAGAGGAATGCCCCGGCCATGGTCGCGCTGGCGACCCACAGCCGTCATTGCCTGCTGGAACTGAATGACCGCTACGACATCGACTATGCCCGCGAACAGTGTGGCATCCTGCGCATCTTTCAGCGGATGGAGCAGGCGCACGCCGAACAGGCCCACATCGGTGGTGTCATGGCAGCGCACGATGTACCGCTGGAAATACTGGACGCGGATGCCTGCGTGGCCCTGGAACCGGCGCTGGCAGATGCCGTCGCCGCTGGCCGGGTCGGCGCAGGCCTGCTGGCCCCGGAGGACGAGACCGGTGACGCCCAGGCATTCAGTGTCGGACTGGCAAGGGAAGCGGTCGCCGCGGGCGTCACATTCCGTTTTGGCGAGCAGGTGCGCCGCATCAACGCGTTCTGTGACCACGTCACCGGTGTCGTGACAGACACACGCGAGGTCCGGGCCGACCGGGTGGTGGTGGCATTGGGTACGGCATCCGTGGATCTGATGCGCAGCATCGGCGTGTCCCTGCCGATCTATCCCGTGAAGGGTTATTCGGCGACGCTGCCCGTCAGGGGCTCCAACAGCGCCCCCCGGGTCAGCATCACCGACCAGTCCGGGCGCTTCGTCGTCAGCCGGCTGGGTGACCGGGTGCGGGTGGCTGGCAAGGCTGACATCATCGGCCACGGGCGCGACATCGATCCCGCGCGGGCTGCGAACGTGCTCGATAACCTGTTCGGCCTGTTCCCCAACGTTGGCAACCGCCACGACGCCACCGTCTGGTCCGGCCTGCGCCCGATGACGCCGAGCGGTATCCCCCTGATCGGCGAATCCGACATGCAGGGGCTGTATCTCAACACCGGCCACGGCTCCCTCGGCTGGACCATGGCCGCCGGTTCTGCCGATCTGCTGGCCGACCTGATCAGCGGCACCCGACCAAGGATCGACCCTGCGCCCTATGCGCCTTGAGGCATCCCGAAACAATGCTCCGGACCGGGGAAGCGGCGGGCGCGGACATCTTCGGCATAGGCGGTGACGGCAGCGCGGATGGTGTCGGAGCTTTCGGCGTAGCGTTTCACGAACTTCGGCATGTAGTCGCTGGCCAGACCGATCATGTCGTTCACCACCAGGATCTGGCCGTCGCAGGCGGGCGACGCACCGATGCCGATGGTGGGGATCGCGATGGTTTCGGTGATTTCCCGCGCCAGCGGCTCCACCGTGCCCTCGATGACGGCGGCGAAGGCACCGGCGTCGGTCACGGCCTTTGCGTCGGCCATCACCTTGATCGCCATCTCGGACTTGCGGCCCTGGGTCTTGAAGCCCCCCATCATGGCAACCTTCTGCGGCATCAGACCAACATGCGCCAGCACCGGAATCCCGCGCTCCACCATGAACCGGATGGTTTCGGCCATTTCCTGACCACCTTCCAGCTTCACCGCCGCACAGCCCGTCTCCTTCATCAGGCGGACAGCGTTGCGGCAGGCCAGTTCCCGGCTTTCCTCGAAGGATCCAAAGGGCATGTCGACAACCACCAGGGCCCGCCGCGCCCCGCGCATCACGGCCTGCCCGTGCATGATCATCATGTCCATCGTCACGCCCTGCGTGGTCGGCAGGCCATGCACAACCATCCCCAGACTGTCACCGACCAGCATGAAATCGACCAGGTCGTCGATGGCATTCGCGGTGGGATAGTCATAGGCGGTCAGCGACACGATCGGCGTACCGCCCTTGCGTGCCTTGATGCCGGGCACGGTCATCGGCTTTGTCGCAGCCATCAGTCTTCTGAGCCCCCTGCTTTCATCGCGACATCCGGATCGATGCCTTCTTCATCCAGTACCTGCCTGGCCAGGCGAAACGCCTCTACCCCTGCCGGGATTCCGCAATAGACCGCGACCTGCAACAACACCTCCCTGATCTCCAGCAGCGACGCACCGTTCTTCAGGGCGCCCTTGAAGTGCAGCTTGAATTCCTGTGGCCGGTTCAGCGCCGACAGCATCGCGAGGTTCAGCAGGCTGCGGTCGCGATGGCTCAGGCCCTCCCGCCCCCAGGCGCCGCCCCAGCAATACTCCGTCACCATGTTCTGGAAATCCTGATTGAACGCATCCGCTGCGGCCATGGCGCGGTCGACATACTCCGCACCAACAACCGACTTGCGGATCCCCAGGCCGGTATCGAAAAGGTCCTTGTCCATCGTGTCTCTCCTCTTCGGATTCAGGTCGACAGTTTGTCAGGTCGGGTCAGCGCCGCCGTTCTTCCAGTGTGATGCCAGCGGCATAGAGCTTGTCGATGGTGTCATCGTCCAGGCCGGCTTCGCGCAGGATGGCCCGGCCATCGGCACCGAAATCAGGCGGCGTCGTGCGGACACTGCCCGGCGTCCGCGACAGTTTCACGGGGATGCCGGTGCCCTGATAGTTTCCCTTTGACACGACCATTTCCCGGGCGATCGTATGCGGATGCACGGCGACATCCGGCACGGTCAGCGCTGCCCCTGCAGGTACGCCGGAACTGAGGAGCTTCGTGGCCAGTTCCATGCCGTCCCATTCGGCGCAGAGCGGCTCCAGGATCGCGTCCAGTTCATCGCGGTTCACGCTGCGGTCGGCATTGTGCAGGAAGCGCGGGTCCTTGCCCACTTCCGGCCTGCCGAGGATTTCCATCAGGCGCTGGAACTGCCGGTCGTTGCCGACCGCCAGAAACACATCCCGCCCCTTTGTGGCGAACAGGTCATAGGGATAGATGTTGGGATGGGCGTTGCCGGTCAGCTTCGGGGCCTTGTCGGACTGGAAGAAGTTGGGCGCGTGCGGATGCTGCATGGCGATGCCGCAATCGAACAGACTGACATCCACATACTGGCCCTTGCCCGAACGCCCACGCTCCTGCAGCGCAGCCAGGATACCGATGGCGGAATAGAGGCCGGTGCCCAGATCAACCAGCGGAATGCCGAGCCGCACCGCGCCGCTTTCAGGCGAACCGTTCACGGATATCAAACCGGTCCAGGCCTGGATCGCCGCGTCATAGCCCGGCAGGCCGCCGAACGGACCATCCCCGCCAAAGCCGGAAATGCGGCAATGCACCAGCCTGGGGAAGCGCTTCGACAGGACTTCCTCATAGCCGATGCCCCACTTTTCCAGCGTGCCGGGCTTGAAGTTCTCCATCAGCACGTCGGCGCCTTCCAGCAGCGTCATCAGCAGATCACGGCCCTCTTCCTTCGCGAGGTCGAGACCGAGAGAGCGCTTGTTGCGGTTGACGCCGGAGAAATAGGCGGACAGGCCGTCCTGGAACGGCGGTCCCCAATCGCGCACCTCATCACCCTGCGGCGGTTCCAGCTTCACCACATCCGCACCGTGGTCCGCCAGGATCTGGGCACAGTACGGCCCGCCGAGAACCCGCGTCAGGTCAATGATCCGAAGACCGTCAAGTGCGCCCATGGGATGGTTTCCTCCTCAAGATTTACGCTCCGCCAGCCTGCGTCAGCCGCCCGTCCAGCGATAGGCGATGGTCAAAGGGCTTGCAAGGGGCAGACGGCTGGTGACGATGTGCCCTGCAGGGGACGGGAACGTTGAAACGAAGGGGGAGCGAGCGCATGTCGGATCCAGTGCCATTCGAGGTCTATGCCATCAAGTACGCGGAGCGCGAAGCCCGGCGCGGCGATCATTTCATTGGCGGTGACCCGCACGATGCGCCGATGGACATGGACTATTTCATCTGGGCACTGGTCCGTCCGGGCAAGATCTGGATCGTTGATACGGGCTTCGATGTGCTGGACGCGGAGCGCCGCAACCGTCGCCTCGTCAGGACGGTACGCGAAGGCCTCGCCCTGATCGGCATCGAAAGTCATGATGTGGAAGATGTCATCATCACGCATCTGCATTACGACCACATCGGCGGGCATGCACACTTCCCGAAGGCCCGGTTTCATCTGCAGGACAGTGAAATGTCCTACGCCACGGGCCGCCAGATGACCCGACCCGCCATCAGCCATGCCTATACGGCAGATCATATCGCAGACCTGGTGCATCACGTGTTCGAAGGCCGGGTGGAGTTTCACGACGGTGCGGTGGAACTGGAGCCGGGACTGTCGATCCATCATGTCGGCGGTCACACCCAGGGTCTGCAGATCGTCCGGGCCTGGACCCAGATCGGCTGGATCGTGCTCGCGTCCGATGCCAGCCACTACTACGAGAACATGGATGCCGACCGGCCCTTCGTCATTGTCTGGAACCAGGGCGAGATGCTTGACGCGTTCCGCACCATGCGTCGCCTGGCAGATGACCCGGACTGCATTGTCCCCGGCCACGACCCGCAGGTCTTCGACCGCTATCCGACGGTCGATGGGCACGACGGCGCGGTGATCAGACTGGATGTGAAGCCGAAGATCGGTTGATCGGCGGATCAGCTCCCGCCCGAGACGCGCAGACCATGGGCAAAGCCTCGGGCGACCGCGTCAGTACGGGTCGCCACGACGTCATTGCCGGATTCAGGCACGGTTATCAGTGACGACCCGACCATCAGCCGTGCAAGGTTCAGGATCGCCGCCATGCTGACCGTCTCGTCCTGCTTGCCACGTATCAGGGTGGTGCGGGCCTGGATTTGGGCCAGCCGGTGTTCCATCCCCTCTCCCGATATCGGGCGCTGTTCGGCGTTCATGCCAACCGGCGCGATCATGAACAGGTGACTGAAGCCGATCGGGGCCATGGCAGCCATCTCCGCTGCCACCGCAGCACCCGCGCCATGGCCGGCAAGCATGGGACGATCCAGCCCGAGCCGCGTGATGAGCTCGCTGCATTGCCGTTGCACCAGCGGGACATCTTCCATGCTGGCGAACGATCTGAAGACAGGCGCATGCACGGTCGCATCCTCGGAAAGCGCTTCCAGCAGCCCGAGATCCGGATCCAGCCCCGCGAAATCATGGACATAGACGAGCACAGGCGCATCCGCCGCGCCGGTGTGCGACAGCACATCCAGCGCCGTTCCATCGGCGAGGGTGACAGCGGATCGTTGAAGGTCAGCCATGCACTCCCTTTCGGCGCTCTCCGCCCAGTCCAGACTGGTAACAGCGGGCACGGTATCTCATGCCGCGATGAAGCCGGGGACATTGTTGGATGCAGCCGCGGTCCGCGTCAACGGTGCTTGCCTGACGTGCAGATCGGGGTAGGATCGAAAGATGAGCAATTCCGAGCCCTTGCATATCCTTGATGCAACCGTCCTGACTGACTGGATCGACTACAACGGTCACATGAACGTCGGCTATTACAATGTCGCCTTCGACAAGGCGACCGATGCGCTGTTCGACGAGTTGGGGATCGGCGTTGCGTACGTGCGCACCACCAACCGGTCGTTCTTCACGCTGGAAACCCACGTTCACTATGTGGGTGAGGTGCTGGAGGGCGCGCCGCTGCGCTATGATGTGCAGCTGCTGGATCATGATCCGAAGCGCATTCATGCGTTCTTCCGCATGTTTCATGCGACGGAAGGGTTCCTGTCCGCCACATCGGAGCAGATGTGTCTGCATGTCGATCTGGAAACACGTCGATCGGCCGAGATGCCCGCCGAGGTGCTGGCCAATGTGGACCGTCTGGCGGCGAGCCAGAAGGATCTGGCGTGGCCGGAACAGGCCGGGCAAGGCATGCGCATTCGTCGCAAGTCCTGACGGGCGGGTCGACAGGATGCAGCCCCGCGGCAGGGATAACCACTGATGCTGGCGCGGCTTTTCCGGAATTCCTTTCGCGATTTCCGGCCTTTCCGGGATTTCGTGCCGCGGCATCAGTTCTATCTGATCGCGATTGCCGTGCTTGTCGGCCTGGCCGTTGGTTATGCCGCCATCCTGTTCCGTCTGGCTCTGGGGGCGGTGCAGTATCTTTTCTATGGCGAGGATTCAGAATATCTGGTTGCCGCCGTGCTCGCGCTGCCGTGGTGGCACGTTGTCGCCGCGCCGGCCGTTGGCGGGCTGATCCTGGCACTGTTCCTGCGCTACATCATGCCCGGCGGCCGCCCGCAAGGCGTGCCGGATGTTATCGAAGCCGGAATCTACAATGACGGGCGCATGTCGTTCCGCACCGGCATTGCGGCGGCATTTGCCAATGTGATCTCCATCGGTGCCGGGGCATCGACGGGGCGGGAGGGACCGCTGGTCCATCTTGGCGGCGCGATTTCCGGCTCCATCGGCAAGTTGCTGAAGATGGACCGCCTTGACGGCCACACCTTGCTGGCCTGCGGCGTCGCCACCGGCGTTGCCGCGTCGTTCAATGCCCCCATCGCCGGCGTGATCTTCGCCCATGAGGTCGTGCTGGGCCACTATGCACTGAGGGCGCTGGCACCGGTCGTGGTGGCCGCCGTGATCGGCACCGTGGTCACACGCATCCATATCGGCGACTTTCCCGCGTTCCTGATCCCGCACTACGAGATCCTGAGTTTCTGGGAATTCCCCGCATTCATGCTGCTCGGTATCGTGTGCGGTCTGATGGCACTGGTCTTCTTCTGGTCGGTCGCATTCACCAAGGATGTCATCGAGGACGTGATCAAGATCTCCGGTTTCTGGCGCCCCCCGGTCGCGGGCCTGGCCATCGGTGTCATCGCGCTGCTGTTTCCCGAGATCCTGGGGGTCGGGTACGAAGCCACGGACAATGCGCTGAAACAGCTCTACCCGCTGCATGTCCTGATCCTGCTGGTCGCGGCCAAGATGGCAGCAACATCGATCACCGTCGCGGGTGGCTTTGGCGGCGGGGTATTTTCCCCCGCACTGTTCATCGGCGCCATGACCGGCGGTGCATTCGGCATCATCGCCGCACGAATTTTTCCGGAACTGGCAGCAGAGCACGGACTCTACGCGATGGTCGGCATGGGCGCCGTGGCAGCGGCAGTGCTGGGGGCACCGATCTCCACCACCCTCATCGTCTTCGAACTGACCGGCGATTATCGTGTCACCATTGCCCTGATGGTTGGCGTGGTGCTGTCGACCGTGGTCGCCCGGCAATTCCGCTATGTCAGCTTCTTCCACTGGCAGCTGGCCCGCCGGGCCATCGACCTGGTGCATGCGGACGAGGTGCTGTTGCATGCCCAGACAGTGCGCCGGGTGATCCAGGACGACTTTCTGGCTGTCACGCCGGAAACATCCTTCGCCAACCTGAGGGAGATGTATCGGGAAAGCGAGGCGCGGGCGCATTTCCTGATCGACAAGGCAGGGTCGCTGAAAGGCTGTCTGCAGCCCAACGACATCAAGTATGCCCTGCTGGACCCACATCTGGCAGACCTGGGGCGGGCCGTGGATATTGCCACACCGATCAAGTCAGTGCTCTATCCGGACATGCCGCTCGACGATGCCCTGAAGGCATTTCGCGGCACGTCATTTCGCTTCCTGCCCGTCGTGCGCAGTGCGACCGACCAGTATCTTGTAGGTGTCGTCTACTTCAGGGACCTGCTTGAGGCGCATAACCAGGCCCTGAAGGACGCACAGGACGAAACGCACTGACCACATACGGGGGTTGTGGGCCCCTACCGCTTGCCGAGACCGCTGTTGCGGGCAAATTCGGACCGTCGCCGGGCATATTCAGGGGCGACCATGGGATAGTCCTCCGGCAGGCCCCATTTGCGCCGGTATGCGTCCGGCGTCAGGCCGTAAACCTGACTGAGGTGCCGCCGCAGCATCTTGAATTTCTTCCCGTTTTCGAGACAGATGATGTGGTCCGGCGTCACCGACTCACTGATGGGGACAGCGGGTTCCTGCGCAGCCTCGGCGCCTGGCGCTTCGCCGCGCGCAAGGCTTGAAAGGATCGCGCCAGTCCGCCCGATCAGGCTCTCGATCCCGTCTGCACCGACCTGATTCTTGGTCACGTACGCCGAAACGATCTCGACCGTCATGCTGACGATCCTGGCCGCACTGTCTGTTCGAGAACTGTTTCTCACAACCATCCTCCGTCCAAATATCATGCATCCTGGCGGCAAGCCCAAAAAAGATGCTCAAGCATTAACTGCTTGCAGTTAAAAGGGATATTGGAAGCAATTGCCTCATCATGCAACCCCGCAATGCCGGGATGCAGCAATGCACCAGCGGAAGTAGCGAAGTGCATTAGGACCGGCCGAAGGCTTGACGACCGACAATTCTCGATCAGGGATCAGGGTCGCAGACGTCACCCATGTCCGTGGACTTCTCAGACAAATGTGGCGATGACCTGATCGACCGTCCTGACCTCCGCCCTGACGGACATGGCCGTCAGCGCGTTGGCATGCCGGGCCTTCGTGCCAGTGGAGCAGGCGTCCGCCGCGATGGTCACGCCATAGCCAATGTCCGTGGCATGCCGGACCGTTGCCTCAACCGCATAGGCGGTGGACACACCGCAGCAGATGAGGTCCCTGGCCTGCAACGAGAACAGGACTTCCTCCAATGTCGAATTGTGGAAGCCGCTGTTGCGCGTATGGGTCACCACCGCCTCGCCATCGACCGGACCAAGATCTTCCATGAACGCCACGCCCCAGGTCCCTTCCCGCCAGGCACCCAGCGCCACCCATTCCCGTATCAGTTGCGTATTGACCACCACACCCCTGTAGTCCGGCGGGACGGCGAGCCTGACGTGGACAATGGGTATGCCGGACGCACGTGCGGCACCGAAAAGCCGCCGCGCATTCTCCAGCCGCTGCCAGCGGGTTTCACTGTCCGCGGCAATGCCCACCTTGATCTTGCCATCGGGGTGGCCGTTCTCGTTCTGATAGTGGTTGGCCACGATGACGGGGCGCGAAGTCGTCGAGGTTCCCAAGATCGCTCACTCCCCGTTCTTCCGATACCGGGTGATCCGCGGCGCCTGCCACGGGTGCCGCTTTCGGCTCAGTCGAAACCGATGAAGGTCGCGACCTCGCCGATCGGGCGCCGGGTCGATTTCACGGCGTTGGCCTCGAAATCATCGTTCGGATAGCCCATGGCCACACAGGTCATGATCACCTGATCTTCCGGGATGCGGGCATGTTCCCGCACCACCGCCGACTGCATGATCCCCTGACCGTTGATGACCGAGCCGAGCCCCCGGGACCAGGCTGCCAGCACCAGACCATAGGTCACCGCACCAAGATCAAAATGGGCCACGGTGCCGCCGGGTTCCAGGTTCTTGTCATAGGCGATGACGATGGAAACGGGTGCGTCGAACTGCCGGAAGCCGCGCATGACCCAGTCCTGGCGGCGTTCCTTGTTGTCGCGCTCTATCCCCATCGCTTCGAACAACTGGATCGCGATCTCGACCTGGCGCTGACGGTGTACGCCCTGATATTCGCCATGGGTCGCGATCTCGCGCTGCGGCTTGATGCCGGCCAGCATGCGTTCACTGTTACCCTGACGAATACGATCCAGCGGCGCGCCGGTGACCACATGCAGATGCCAGGGCTGCGTGTTCATCGACGACGGAGCGCCCGTCGCCAGTTCGATGACTTCCTCGATCAAGGCCTGCGGCACCGGGTCCGGCTTGTAACCGCGAATGCTCCGTCGCGCGTGCACCAGTTCATCGAAATCCATCAGCGTCCCCTCAACGTCGTTCCCGGACCGCTCATCCTGTCGGTCCGTCAGGTCGGCAGGTACACCGCCGGTTCGGAAACGTCGATTACCACGGGCACGCGCAGGCACGCAGAGCCAAGCAAGGCAGCCAGCCCCGCGCACAGCGCAGACGCCGGTCCCGCCGCCAGAGTAAACGTATCTTTAACAGCCGGTGAACTACTAAGTGCATTACTCGGTGATCACACTGCCAACAGGGGACGCATCGGCAATCCATGGTCGACAATTCCACATTGAGAGATTCATCGATCTCGATATGGTCCGGAGAATTCCGCGACCCGGACCTGGAGCACGCATTCCGTCTGTCGTTTCTGGCCGCGCAGCGTCGACATGTCACGATCATGGGTGCGATCCTGCTGGTCATCACCATTCCCATCGTGCTGTCGGATCAGGTGCAGCTCTCGCAGCATTCATTGGGCTTCTGGGCGGTGATCACCGGGCTGTCAGGCATGACGCTGCCTGCATCCTGGCTCATCGCTGTCCGGCTGAAGGCATCCTATCGCGTCATCGATGTCCTGCTGTTCCTCTATGTCTGCTTCATCATGACCGAGACGATCCTGCTCGCCCACATCCTGCAGGATGATGTGGTTGGTCTGGCGTCACGCCTGCCGCTCTACGTCATGATCGGCAATGTCATGTTCCCCATGGCCGCCAGGTTGCGTCACCTGATGAACGGATTCGGCGCCCTGGTGCTGACCGGCTCACTCTGGGTGCTGACGAACGCGCCTGTCGACACGCTCGCCTCTGTCACCAGCACGCTGGCGACGGCCTATCTGCTGGGGATATGTGCCAGCAACTGGCTTTCACGGCTGCGGCGGGCGGAGTATCTGCGCACCACCCAGCTGGAACAGGCGAACGACGCGCTGATCATCGCCAATCAGCAGATGCAGGAAGCGAACGCCGCGAAGAACATCTTCCTTTCCAACGTCAGCCATGAATTGCGCACACCGCTGAATGCCATCATCGGCTTCGGTGAGATGCTGCAGTATCAGGTGTTCGGCCCGATCAGGAACACGAAGTACGAGAGTTATGCCGCCGACATCGTCAACAGCGGAAAGTACCTGCTGGACATGATCAATGACCTGCTTGACCTCAACAAGATCGAGGCGGGCAAGGTCGATCTGCAACCGGAATGGATCGGCCTGCGCGGGGCTGCCCGGGAGTGGATGAAGATGATCACCATGGCCGCCCGCATGCAGGGTGCCGAACGCATCCACGTGGAGGAAATGCCTGATCTGGCCCTTCATGCAGACCGGGGTTCGGTGCAGCAGATCATCGCCAACCTGATCAACAATGCCCTGAAGTATGCCGGGGAGGAGGCGGAAATCATCCTGTCCGCCCATGTCGATCGAAGCGGACGCCTGAAAGTGACAGTTTCAGACAGCGGCGTCGGCATGACCCGCGAGGCGGTCAGTCGCCTGATGCGCCCGTTCGAACAAGCCGACGCCAGCACGGCGCGAAAGGAAGAGGGCTGGGGGCTGGGCCTGCCCCTGGCAGACGCTCTGGCGAAAACCAACGGCCTCTGCCTGACCGTCGACAGCAAACCTGGTGATGGGACCACCGCCACCCTGACCATTCCGGCATCCAAGGTACGCAAGAACACGGCTTCCATCGCCGCTTGAATCCAGTCCCCCTGCCAGTCGGTGAAATGGTGCCGACAGCAAGACGAAAATGGCGCATGCAAGAGACATGCAGAATGGCTCAATGCCAAGGCCTGCCTCGCATGACAGTCTTCGTGAAGAGGCAGACCTTTCGTTGACTGCCATATGGGCATATGCGCGAACGGCGGCACACCTCCACGATTTCCCGGAATACATGAAGAGTTTGATGTTGATGCTTGGCGACAGATCGGCTTCCGGACAGACGTACTGGAAAGGCGTTCAGCGACCGGGCGCAGGAACATTGCTTCCGCAAGGCCCACCATGCGACCCAACTGGGGCAAACGACCCTGTTGACGGTGGTGATCCTGATCCCTTCCTTGCCGCTCATCATCTTCGACTACCTGATGGCCCAGGATGAACCCGGCATCGTCTATCTGAGTCTTGTGCGGGCGGTGTTGGCCACGTTGCCCGTTATCCTGTTGCTTCCGTTGAAACGCATTGCTTCGTACCGCAAGCTGGACTGGTTGATGTTCGGGTACTCGATATACATCTGCTTCGAATCTGTGTTTCTGATCAAACTGTTCCACGCCGAACCAGGCATCATGGCCGCACGTGTCCCCCTCTACATCGTCTCCGCAAACGTCATGTTTTCCATCGCGGCGTGGCAACGGATTTCAACAAATCTGATCGCCATGCCGCTGTTCATCGGCGCATTCTGGTTGTTTTCTGACGCATCGGTTCAAGTGCTCGTCGCCATTACCAGCATGATCGTCATTGCTCACGCCTTCGGCTTCGCCGCCGGATCATGGCTATCCTGTCTGAGGCGGGCGGAATTCACCCGTTCCACGGAACTGGAAGAGTCGAATCTCGCGTTGATCCGGTCCAGCCACCAGTTGGAAGAGGCCAATGCTGCAAAGAGCATCTTCCTGTCGAACGTCAGCCACGAACTGCGCACCCCGCTGAATGCGATCATCGGATTTTCGGAGATGCTGCAGCACCGGATATTCGCCCCCCTGGGCGACAGACGCTATGACGGTTACGCTGAAGACATTGCGCAGAGTGGGCGGACGCTGCTCAACCTCATTGACGACCTGCTGGATCTCAACAAGGTCGAGGCAGGCAAGCTGGACATGCAGGCGACGATGTCAGAATCATACTGACGGGGGAGATCGATGATCAGGGCCAGCTCATCTTGAGCGTTGTCGACAATGGCATCGGCATGTCCGCCGAAACCCTTGCCAACCTTCTGCGTCCGTTCGAGCAGGCGGACGCACTTGCAACTGCGATTGGCGGTACCTTGTCCATCCACAGCACGCTGGGTGCCGGCACCCGAGCCATGGTGATCCTGCCTGCATCCCTGGTCAGACCTGCCAGCCAGGCTGAGGCCGCCTGACGCACATTCAGCGGATGAGCGGGAAATTTGCCAGTCCGGGAGGGAGAAGGTGTGAACACCCGAACAGACTGCTGCGGCAGTCCGGCGACCGTTCACCGCCCTGCCGGAGCACGTGAGCGCAACGAACCGAGCGTGAGACAGGAAATGGTGGAGCCAGGCGGAATCGAACCGCCGACCTCTTGAATGCCATTCAAGCGCTCTCCCAACTGAGCTATGGCCCCACCGAGGTCGTTGCCGGGCAGGCTTTGACACACGCCCCGCGACGGAGGCGGAAACTAGGCAAAGCCGGTTCGGATTGCAAGCGCTCAATCACGTCATCCGAACCGGCATCTGACCGGCTTGCCAAACGCCCCGTTCAGCGCGTGATCTCTGCCCTTGATAGTCCGCGCATGGTGCACCACCCCAGCATCAGGACAGGCACGAAGCCTGCGAAGATCCAGAAGCCGACGGTCCCGACCTCGGCAGCATCGATTCCATCCGCGAACCCTGACAGGTTGGCGAACAGACCGGCCAGTGCCGCCCCCAGACCATAGCCCACCATCTGCATGGTCGGCACGGCAGCAGACGCCCGCGCACGATCCGCCGGATGGGCGGAGGCAATGATGCGCCTCAGCACGAACGGCCAGGCCGCACCGAACCCTGCCCCCAGACAGAACGCAAAGGGCAGCAACATCCAGATGCTGCCCTGCGGCAGGGCGAAGGCCATGCCCAGCACCCCCAAGGTCATCAACCCGGCACCCACGCGGATGATCCGCATTTCATGGCGTTGGCCGAGGCCGGACACGACCAGCGCCGCAAAAGTCCAGGCCACGGATTCTGCCGCGACCAGATAACCGCCCACCAGGGGTGAAACCCCGAAACGCAACTGCGCCAGCAAGGGGCCGTAGAGCGTGAAGGAAATCGTCGCCGTGGCGAAGCAGAGCACGAAGAAGATTCCACCGCCGACCGGTCGGGTGATGGCCAGGACATCACGGGGGAACAGCCGCACCGCCGCGGCGCGATCAGCGCGAAAGAACATTACCAGCATGGCCATGCCGGCGCCGATCAGCCCGGACGAAAGCCAGATGGACGCCGCCGTTCCGCCGGCAGCCACGGCAACGATGGCCAGGGTCAGCAGCAGAAGACGCAGCCACGGTACCGCCCGTGACGCCGCCGCACGCCTGTCTGACCGGTCTGGCCGGTCGCCGCGCAACATCACGAACCCCAGCACGACGAGAATGACCGCCTGCACTGCGAAGGCCAGGAAGCCGTAGCGCCACAGACCGGCGTTGGCGAACAGGCCACCGATCAGTGGACCGCAGAAGGCGGATGCCCCCCAGATCGCGGAAATCAGGGCCATGACCGCGGGCAGCAGATGATCGGGGAACAGTCGGTCGGTGGCCACGAAGACAATCGCAACCAGCGCCCCGCCACCCAGTCCCTGCGCCAGCCGCCCGAGCAGCATCGTCGCCATGTCAGGCGCGAACATGCTTGCCAGGCAGCCGAGCGCAAACAGGCTTGCGGCACTGCACATGCCGAACCGCAGTCCGATCCGGACCGCCAGCAGTCCCGTCGCGGCACCGGCAACCACGGACCCGACCTCATAGAGCGCGATCGTCCAGCCCAGCCAGGGTGCGCCGCCTATATCCAGGACAGCGCTGGGCATCAGGGTCGCGACCATCAGGGAATCCGCTGCATGCAGCCAGACCCCGAGACAAAGCACGATGAAACGCGGCAGGTTTCCACCCTGCAGCAGTTCCCGCCACGGCGCGTGACGACTGCCACCCGGGCCGGTCTTTGGTGTGGGTATCGACATGGTCGGGCCAATCTGGGGCGTCGGCCCGGCAACAGCAAGCGCACCGGGCGCGCCACAGTGGCCCGGAAAGACAATGATTCGTGCGTCTGCGTCGAAGTGGATTCGGGCTGCATTGCCGTAAGCTTGTCCAATCGCCCGAATGGATGAATGGATGGAGAGCGTCTTGGCCTATCGAATTTCAGTGGACACCGGCGGCACATTTACCGACGTGATCGTGACCGACACCAAGGGGCACATGACCATCGGCAAGGCCCTGACGACGCGCGACCGGATTTCCGTGGGCATGAAGGAAGCCATCTCTGCCGCCGCCGGGGAGCTTGGTATCAGTCTGGAGGACCTGCTGGGTCAGTCGGACCTGCTGATCTACGGCACCACCCGGGCCACGAATGCCATCGTCACCAAGACCGTCGCCAAGACCGCATTCGTCACCACGGAAGGGTTTCCCGACATCCTGCTGCTGAAGGAAGGCGGCAAGTTCAATCCGCACGACTTCACGGAGGAATACCCGGATCCCTACATCCCGCGCCGCCATACCTTCGAGATAGCGGAGCGGATCGACGCCCAGGGCCGGGCAACGACGCCGCTGAATGAAGCCCTGGCCCGCCAGACGCTGGAAACCATCCGGGATCGCGGTTTCGAGGCCATTGCCGTCTGCCTGATCTGGTCGATCGCCAACCCGGAACACGAACTGAAG
Organism: Minwuia sp.; assembly: GCA_029210175.1. GTDB lineage: Bacteria > Pseudomonadota > Alphaproteobacteria > Minwuiales > Minwuiaceae > Minwuia. The sequence goes on from JARGPL010000003.1 coordinate 121,879, forward strand.
ATCGGGGCGATGATTCAGGAAATCATGCCCGATGTACCCTTCACCCTGTCGCATCAGCTGATTCCCATCGTGCGCGAGTACCGCCGCGCATCCGCCACGGCAATCGATGCGTCGCTGAAGCCATTGATGCAGTCGCATCTGCGCGGGCTGGAAACGGATCTGCGGGACACGGGCTATGCCGGCGAGATCCTTGTCAGCACCACCGCAGGCGGGTGCAACCATGTCGAGGCGCTGGTCGAAAAGCCGATCTACACCATTGGCTCCGGCCCGGCGATGGCCCCCATTGCGGGCCTGACGTTTTCCGAGGCCGAGGACATGGGCGACAACGTCATCATCTGTGACACCGGCGGCACGACGTTCGATGTCGGGCTGGTGCGTGACAGCCGCCTGACATTCAGCCGCGACACCTGGCTGGGCGGCCTCTACACCGGCGACCTGCTTGGTATCTCCTCTGTCGACATGCGCTCCATCGGTGCCGGCGGCGGTTCCATTGCCTGGGTCGATGAAGGCGGACTGATGCGGGTCGGACCGCAGTCAGCGGGCGCGGACCCGGGACCCGCCTGCTACGGCAATGGCGGCGAGGACCCGACGGTGTCCGATGCTGCCGTGGTTCTGGGATACTTCGACCCGGATTACTTCCTGGGCGGGCGCATGACCCTGGACGTGGAGGCCGCGCGCCTTGCGGTGAAGCGCGTCGCCGATCAGGCTGGCTACACGGTCGAGGAGACAGCCTATCGCATCATGGGTCTGGCCAGCGACCTGATGATGCGGGCGATCAGCGACATCACCATCAACGAAGGCTTCAACCCGCGCGAAAGCACGATCGTTGCCGGTGGCGGGGCCGCCGGGGTCAACATCATGACCATCGCCAACGAACTCGGCTGCAACCGGGTGATCCTGCCCAAGGTCGCATCGGCGCTGTCAGCCGCCGGGATGCAGTTCGCCGATATCGTGGCGGAGGAGGCGACGAGCCTTGTCAGCCTGTCCAACCGCTTCGACATGGATGCGGTGAACGCGACGCTGGCGGACCTGGAGGACCGGCTGGAAACATTCCGCCGGACGCTGCCTGGCGGCGGCGACCGCTATCGCCTGGAATATGTGGCGGAGGCTCGCTATCTGGCGCAGGTCTGGGAACTGGATACACCACTGACCGTGCCCCGGTTCAATTCGCAGGCTGATCTGGACGCGCTGGTGGAGGCTTTCCATCAGGTGCATGAGCGGGTCTTTGCTGTCCGTGACGAGGGCAGCCCCGTCGAGATCGTGACCTGGAAGGTGCGTCTTGTGGTGCAGATCTCCGAACCCCCAGTCGCCACCGGTGCCATTGACGCCACGACCGAAGCAAAGTCGGCGACGACAACCCGCGAATGCTACTTCGGCGACGCGACCGCCGTGACCACGCCGATCCACAAGGCATCGGACATCGTTCCGGGGAACCGCATCATGGGTCCCGCCATCATCGAAGAACCGACAACGACGCTGGTTGTCTATCCTGGCATGTCCGCGACCGTCAGTGCCGCTGGCAACTATCGCCTCGACGTGTCCTGAAAGGAGCTTTCCGCATGACCGAAGCAAAGAACGAGAAGTTCGATTCCTACATGACAGCGATCATCGCCAACCGCGTCGATGGCATCATCCGGGAAATGACCAATACCCTGCTGCGGGCAGCCCGTTCCGCCGTCATCAACAGCGCGCGGGATTTCAGTTGCTCCATCTGCACCGGCGACAACAGGCTGCTGGCAGCAGCGGAGGGCCTGCCGATCCACATCTTCGGCAGCCACATGCAGTCGAAGGCCATGACCGACTTCAACGACGATATTCGTGAAGGCGACTGCTATCTGCACAACGACCCCTATTCCGGCAACACCCACGCCGCCGACCATACGTTCCTGGTGCCGGTGTTCATTGATGGGGAGCACCTGTTCACTGCCGTCGCCAAGGCACATCAGGCCGACATCGGCAATTCCCTGCCCACGACCTACATGGCCGGTGCCAAGGACCAGTATGAGGAAGGCGCGCTGATCTTCCCCGCTGTCCGCATCCAGCGCGATTACACGAACATCGAGGATGTGGTGCGCATGTGCCGTTCGCGCATCCGCGTGCCGGGGCAGTGGTATGGCGATTACCTTGCCGGCATCGGTTCCGCCCGCATCGGGGAGCGCCGCCTGAAGGAGCTGTGCGAGAAGTACGGCAAGGACACCATCAAGTCCTTCATCCGCGACTGGTTCGACTATTCGGAGGAGCGGATGGCCCAGGCCATCTCGAAGCTGCCGAAGTCGACCCTGAAAAACTCCGGTGCCCATGACCCCTATGGCGACCTGTTGCCCGAAGGCATTCCGCTGAACGTGGAACTGCGTATCGACCCGGAAGAACGCATGATCGACGTGGATCTGACGGACAATATCGACAACGTCGATTGCGGCCTGAACGAAAGCGAGGCCTGCGCCTCCGCATCCACCATCGCGGGCGTGTTCAATTCCCTCGATCCCACGGTGCCGCGCAACTCCGGCTCCTTCCGGCGGATACGCCTGCACCTGAGGGACGGCGCGATTGCTGGGCGGCCCAAGTTCCCCCACTGCTGTTCCGTTTCCACCACCAACGTGGCGGACAGGCTGATCAACATCGTTCAATCGGCCTTCGCGGAGATCGGTGACGGCTTTGGACTGGCGGAGGGTGGTGTCGGCATGGGCGCGGGCTTTGCGGTGGTATCCGGCAAGGATGACCGGGCAGAAAACGAGCCTTACGTGAACCAGCTCATCATCGCCAGTTCAGGCGGCCCGGCCAGCCCTGTCGCAGATGGCTGGATCACCTATGGCATCCCGGTCGTGGCCGGGTTGATGTACCGCGACTCGGTTGAAATCGATGAACTGAAACATCCGCTGCAGTTCCAGTACCTGCGAATCGTGACCGGCAGTGGCGGTGCGGGCAGGAATCGCGGTGCCCCCGCGATGGAAATCTCCTACGGCCCGACGGAACTGCCAATGGACGTGCTCTGGCCCTGCGACGGGACCATCTATGCGCCGCAGGGCGTGCGCGGCGGCGACGCCGGTTCCGCCTGCCAGCATTTCAAGGTCAGCGCCAACGGCTTCGAGGAAGAGCTGCCGAGCATCGTCGAAGTGCAGTTGAAGAAGGGCGAGAAGGTCCGCGGCAACCATTCGGGCGGCGGTGGATATGGTGACCCGCTGGACCGGGATCCCCGCAAGGTGCTGAAGGACGTTCTGGAACGCTATGAAACAGCAGAACGGGCGCGGGAAATCTATGGCGTCGTGCTGACCGGTTCCGGCGACGACGAGAGCCTGGCGCTCGATGCAGCAGCGACCAGGAAACTCCGCTCGGAACGCGCCGCAGCCTAGATCCTTCAACAGCTTGCCTGCATCAGCAACAGTCCGCCCACCTGTCCATTGCCCGACAGGTGGGTGGGCTCAGTCATGCTGCATCAAGCATCATTCCGGACCTTTTCGGCAATGATCAGGCCCCTGCAGGCGCAAGGGAACCCATGATCAAAGCGATCATCGATCCGGCAGGTGTCGAAAAATGGCGCGCCAGATCGACTTGCCCGAACGGCCTGCAGCACCTGAACGGCAAGCCGAGCTGATTGATCAGTTCTGACGGAGAAGCTGGTCCGCGCGGTCAAAACGTTCGGTCTCGATCAGCATCGCCACGTAGTCCGCCAGCAGTGATCGGTCGGTCGGGCGTTCAGCCACCAGCCCCTCATAGACTTCGATGGCTTCCTCATGCGCGCCAATGGCGTTCAGGCCAGTTGCCTGCATGCGGCGGCTTTCAAAATCATCTGCGCTGTTGGTGCGGATGCGCTGCAGCATCTCGCGATAGGCGGCACGACCTTCCTGCGGGCGGTTCATGCCCGAAAGGGCAAGGCCGTAGTAGTACCAGGGCCGGTGATCGGCCCGCGCTTCGGGCGGCGCAACCTGGAAGAACCGGTCCAGCACTTCGACGGCACGTTCGGATCGGCCGGCGAACGTGAAGGAGCGCCCGGCCTGCAACAGCCTGTCCGGATCATCCCCGATACGGGTCAGCAGTTTTTCCCAGACGTCGACCGCCACATCCTGTTTCGACGCCTGCTCGGCCCAGTCCGCCATCCGCAGCAAGGCCTGCTCGTCATCGGTCGCCGGGATCAGCGGGCGCAGCAGCGCCGCCACATCGTCAAACCGGCGCTGGAATATCAGGGCATCGGCATAGGGCTTCAGGATCGGGTCAGCCCCGTCGGTCGGGGGGCGGTTCGCCACCTGCGCAATGGTCCGGTCAGTTGCGCCCACATCATTCAGCAGTTGCAGCCAGGCCGCCCGCTCCGTTGCCGTCGCCGCCGCAGACGCGCGCGCCGACAACCAGTCCAGCCCCCTTTCCGGTGGCCGCGGCCCCCAGAGAAACACAAGCTGCTGCACGTCGGGTGACTCCGGGCGAGCGTCGCGCGCCAGCAGCCCGAATGCCTGTTCCGCAGCGGACTTCGCGCCCAGATCCAGCAGGCGGAACGCCGTGTTCCGACGATCGACTGGTTTCACCTGTTCATCGAGGGAGCGCCGGGTCAGCCAGGCAACCAGGTCATCCTTGCGTCCTGCCGTTGCCAGCGCTTCCTCGTAGACCGCAGGCCAGGGTCCGGCAGGTTCTGCACGTGCGACCTTTTCCAGAAACGGCAGTGCGCGGGCGGGGCCGGCGGCTTCGAGCAGTTCGTAGAGCAGCAGGTCGCGCCGCGCCCTGGGTGGATTGCCTTCAAGTCGCCGCACGATCAGGTCGGTGCGTTCCTTGTCGGCCTTGGCGAGACGCAGCGCCTGAAGATAAGGCTCCTCCCACTTTGCCGGGTCGGCGCGGGCAAGATCACGCAAGGCCGGCAGCGCGATGTCCCCCAGCCCCGCATCCAGCAGGGCGAACAGCAGACCCTCGCGCGTTGTCGCATCCATTGTCGGGTCAGACAGGGCCGTCTCGGCGAACTTGCGCAGATCTGCCGGGTCGCCGCCACGTCCAAGGGCGGCGATATAGGCGCTTCGCACCTCCGGCGTGCCGGGCAACAGGGCGCGCAGAACCGGCACGGCTTCGTCCGCCCGGCCTGCTGCCGTCAGCGCCTGGCCCCAGATCAGCAATGCGTCGTCGCCCGGATAGAGCCGTCGCAGTTTCTCTGCGGACGCGAAAGCGAGCTTCGGCTTGCCGCCCTCTGCCGCCAGGTAATAGATGTCGGACAGCACCTGCCGCCCGGGCTGCGCCGTCCGGTTCAGCCAGGCAAGAACAGGCTCTTCCTTCCCTGCCTTCGTTTCGAGCCGCGCCCAGCCTTCCTGTACCTGCGGCGCATCACGCGTCTCGCGCAGCGTCTGCAACAGGGGCAGCCCTTCCTTCGCCTTGCCGAGTTCCAGATAAAGATTGGCAAGGCTGGCAATGGCGAAAGGCGGTGTAGCGGGATCGCGGGCCACCGTTTCCAGCAGGGTCAGCGCGCGTTCGTTCTCCCCCAGGTCGGTCAGGGTACGGGCGACGGACAGACGGTCATTCAGGGAAAGGCCGGGCAAGGCCAGCGCCTTGTCCACCCATGTCCGCGCCGCCTTGTTGTCGCCGCGGGCGACGGCAATCCGTGCCGCCGTCACGGGTCGCGCCTCAAGGAACGCCGGGCCGACCTTCGCGACCAGCCAGTCGATCAGATCGAAATCACCAGCCTGGGCGGCGTTCTCGGCCAGCGACGCAATGGTGTCCTCCGGCAGCAGGGTGGGATTCTGCCGTCTGGCCTCTGCAAACGCCAGTTCCGGCTGATCCAGTTCGATGGCCAGCGCCATCAGGTCATCAGCCAGCAACAGCGGCTGCGGCGCACCCGCAGCCCGGTCCTGCAGATAGGCCAGAGCCTGCGGCTTGCGACCGACTGCGGAAAGCGCGGCCACGTAGATCTCCGCATCCTGCGGCGTGCCGGGCAACAACCCTTCAAGGATCGGCAGCGCATCCTCCGGCCGTCCCCGCCCGATCAGTGCATTGGCATAGATTCGCCGTGTCACGTCATCCTGGGCCAGCTTGTAGAGCCGGTCAGCGGCATCGAAAGCCAGCTTTTCCGCACCACTTTCGGCGGCGAGGAAGTGGATGTCCTCCAGCAGTTGCCGATCGGTAACCCGGTTGGCCTGCAGCCACTTCTGCACCCGCCGCGCGTCACCGGCGCGGGTTTCAAGTCGCGCCCATCCTGCCTGCACCTGCGGATCGGAGCGCGTCGCCGCCAGTTCGCGCAGCAATGGCAGACCATCCCGCGCGCGGTCCAGTTCCAGATAGAGCGTGGCCAGGTTGCCAATGGCCCAGGCGGGGATTTCCGGATTTCGCGACAGCCCTTCAAGCCGTGCCAGTGCACCAGCCTGGTCGCCAAGCGCAGACTGCACGCGCGCAAGATCAAGCTGATCTCTCAGACGCAGATCGGGCAGCGCGCTCGCCCTGCCGAGCCATTGCGCCGCCGCCACCCGGTCGTTCCGGGCAATCGCGATACGGGCTGCCGTGACAGGTCGGGCGTCCAGAAATGCCGGCCCGACAGCGGCAAGCAGGTCATCGATCAGGTCAAACCTGCCCGACAGCGCGGCTGTTTCCGCAACATAGGCCACCGTGTTGCCCGGCAGGCGGGTCGGGTCCTGACGCCGGACTTCCGCAAACGCCAGCTCCGGCTGTCCCAGTCCTATGGCCAGCGAGATCAGATCGTCCGCCAGCAGGGCAGCAAGCCGACCGTCCTGCCCACGGGCCACCAGAAACGCGAGCGCATCGGCGCGCCGATTGGCCGCCACAAGGGCCTCGACCCAGGTCTCCGCTTCCTCTGCGCTGCCCGGCAGCAGGACACCAAGGATGTCCAGCGCCTGCCCGGGGCGCCCGTCTGCGGTCAGCGCCTGACCGAAGAGCCGCCGCGATTCCCGGCCCGGATGATCGCGGAACAGCCGCTCCGCCGCATGCAGGGCTGACTTCGGCGCAAGCCCCGGTGATGACAGGGACACGATGTCCGTCAACAGGTCCCGGTCGATCTGTACCTGTTGCTGCAGCCAGGCCAGCAGAGCCTTGTCCCGCCCCGCGCTGGCTGCCAGGCGTGCCCAACCGGCCTCGACAGCATCGGACGGATTGTTGCGGCGCAGGCCGTTGAATGCCGCCAGCCCTGACTGCAATCGCTCCGTCGAGATATACAGTTGCGCCAGACCCCGGACCATCGCTTCGTGGAGGTCGGGCCGCGCCGCGATACTGTCCAGCAAGGCAGCGGCCCTGCCCTCTGCGCCCAGCTTCAGCCAGGCGCGGGCAAGACGGAACTGTTCGTGTGTCGGCAGGTCCGGCACGACCACACCTGCGAGCACGGCCTGTGCATCCTGCCGCCGCCCCACGCCGAGCAAGAGTTCGGCCATCAGCGCGGGATGGGCGGCGCGGAATGGTGCAGGCAGTTCCTTGAGGAGTTTCTGCATCAGCGCCGGACGCCGGAATGCCACCGCAGTATCCGCAACCGAACGCAGCCGGAAATCCGTCAGGCCAGAAATGTCGCGCGGCAGGGTGATCTGTTCCAGAAGGTCCACTTCCTGACCCTGCAGGGCCAGATCGATGAAAACCGGGAACAGCAGATCAGGCAGCTTGCCGTCCCGATCGAGTGCCACCAGACGTTCCAGCGCGACGGTCGTCCGATCCAGCGCGCCCTGCATGCGCGCCCAGAAGACCAGCAGCGGCGGAGAAAGGTACAGATCATCCTCGAAGGCGCTCAACAGGCGCAGGCCAAGCAGGTTCTGTTCCCGGTCAGACGCCTCACGGATGATCGGGGCAATGGCGCCGCGACTGCCCTTCGCCTCCGCAAAGCGCGCAACCACGGCAGCTGCCCGATCTTCTTCGCCATATGTTCCGGCAATCATGGCAAACAGCTTGACCGAATCCACCTGGAACGACGTCGGGTGGCTGCGCCACATGCGCTCCAGAAATGCCAGCGCCTCCTTCGGTGCCCCATTGGCTGCGGCAAGTTCCGCCGCCTCCAGAAACTCGGGCGGCCTGGCATAGCCCTTGTCGATGATGCCGGAGAGCGCGCGGCGCAGTTCCGGGAACTCCCCGCGATAGCGATAGAGGTCAACCAGCTGACGCCATTCCTCCGGTCGCCCCTCCGCCGCGACGACTTCCGCCATCAGCCGCACGAAATCATCCTGCCGCTGGGCGAAACGGTAGAACTCCGCCAGTTTCCGCTTCGCGCCATAGTCCTTCGGACGCCGCGCTGTATAGGTCTCCATGACCCTCACCGCTTCCTCGATCTCGCCATCATGGAGCGCGATTTCGGCCAGGGAAGCCACAACGGCGACGGATGAATCTCCTGCGGCCAGTTGCTCGTTCAGTGTGCCGCGGGCCTGTTCGATGTTGTTGGACCTGAGCTGCAGCAGGGCAACATCCTTCTGGCTGGGGATCAGCATGATGCTCAATCCCAGCCCGAGCAGGATCACCACGACCAGCAATATGATGTTCATGCGCACTGGGGTGTCAGCCTGCTGCTGCCGGGCGGATCAGGATCTCGACCATGTCATAGGCATGGGTGGGTACGTCGATCAGGAATATGCCGTCGCGACCGACCGTGGCCGTATTGCTGACAATGGAGCCATCGGACTGGCGACCTTCCACCAGCCATCGCCCGGGCGTCATGTCGCGCCAGCGCATGATGCCGTGGCCATAGCCGAGGCCCCTGACACGGATTTCCTCGCCGTCGCGGCGCAGGTCCCAGAGGTGCCAGCGCGCATCGACCAGCGACGGGACCGTCGCCTTCGGGGCGGCATCCTTCGCGATCAGGCGATATTCAGGCGCGGCAATCGCCTCATCCAGTGCGACGTAGAGGTTGCCCTGATGATGCATGTAGCCCAGCACGCCTTTCGCTGTCGCCATGTCGACCATGCGGTCATCGGCATTGTCGTGCCTGATGGTCTGCATTCGTCCCCGGTCCAGCACCCGCCAGCGACCGGGGCCCATGCTCTCGAACCGGGTGGTATAGAACCCCTCGGCCAGCTGTGCGTAGTGGCTCGCGCTGATCGGCGCAATCAACTGTGACCGGGCAAACTCCAGGTTCTTGATCAGGGCCTGCAGGGCGGCAGGGCGTTCACCCGAATACATGTGATAGTAGACGTTGATGCCCTTCAGTCGGCGCGGATTTTCAGTGTTCTTCAAGGTCAGGATCAGATCCTGGAACCCGAAGTACCGCCCCGACCAGAGGTCTGTGTAGGTATTCTCGTTACTGTTGACGGCGAATATCTGTATCTCGCCATCGAACGTCCGCCCCACCGGCGGCACGAAGGTGACGGAGGGGTATTCTGGATCGAACCTGGAATCACCGCCGTTGAGGTTGAGCAACCCCGCTTCCCGCGATGCCCGGATCATCTGCGGCGTGGGTGAGGTGTTTCCCGACCAGAGGACGATGTTCGCCTTCTTGCCCTTTGGTGCAAACTGTTCCACGTAACGAGACGCGCCACCGAATTCGAGCGGCAGATCGAAGGGCTTGCTGCCGAAACCGCGGGGCTGGTCGTAGGCGTCGGCGAGACTGGCTGTGGTCGTTGCCGCATCGCTGCGCAACAGCTCGGCCCCCCACTGGGCCTCGTCATTGATCCTGTAGAGGCGCAGGAAAGGTGCCTCCTTGGCCTTGGTGTAATCCTCGAAGAAACCCCATTCGAAAGGATGGCTGTAGGTGTGGTGGCTGACTTCGACCTGGGGCAGCGCAAAAATCTCCCGCGCGATCTGCTGCGCCTCATCATCCCCCGACCAGGCCGGGTCCAGATCGGCAGCAATAGGCCCGACCGTGATCGGCAGGTCAGGATAGGGCGCAATCGCACGTTCCAGGATAACGCGACCGGAATAGATGCCGTCCTTGCGATAGCCTTTCACCAGGGACACGTTGCGCCAGCCATCGCCATCGATGTGACTGAAATAGATCCGCCTGCCGCTGAGGGTCGTGGTGTCCGGCTTCGGCAGGGAGTCGGTTGCAAACACCTTTCGGATGAAGGCAAACGGATTGATGAACCACTGGGTGCGGAAAAAGACCGGGTCGCGATAGTAGGCCCAGCCGTTTTCGACGAACCCGCCACGGGGGGAGGTGATCACCACGTCGCTGATGGACTTGTCCTGCCCCCGGAAGACCTGCATGTGGGATGTCCCAAGATCCCGCACCACCTCATACTTCTCGTAAGGGGGCAGCTTGCCGCCCATCGGCCGCTCGAAATCGACCATCTCGGGGTCGCGATAGCGAATCCGGCTGTCGAAGGTGACGTTGGTCCATTCCCCCTTGATGCGAAAGCCAAGGCGCTCAAGAAACCGGTTCACCCGCTCCCGGCTCGGATTGGGGGAGCCGTCACTGGCTGCCAGAAAGCCGAGATCACCCAGGGAAACGAACTTCTTGCCGGCGTCCACCATGCGCTCGGCCCAGACAATGAATTCGGTCGGGCGGGGAATCGCGCCGGTGTCGAACCAGGTGACGACGCCCGCAATGGTCGGGTCGTCCACGGCGTCCAGCGGCAGCGGGTTGGCAATGTCGTGATATTCCAGCTTCAGCCCCAGGTGGTTGAACGGCATCTGTATCAGGGTCGGCAGTCGGTGAAACCTGAGCTCGTCATCATCGAAATTGTAGAATGCGAGGACGCGGCGCGGCGCTTCCGCAGCACCCGCGACAGCCATCAGCTGGGCGGATGCAACGACGCTGATCAGAATGGCAATGAGAATACGCAACACTTGTTTCCAACCCCCGCGTTCGCCGCGGCAGGTCCCTTCCAGTTTCCATTAGTGGGTCAGGATAACACAGGTCAATCAAGCAATTGCCATGCCGTCCCTGATCTGTTCAGGTGCCGGCTGCTCTGGAAATGAGGACGACAAGATGCTGCGCGCCCTGGCCCCCGTGGCCGCCCTGCTGATCAGTGTTGCTTTCATGCTCATGGGCAATGGTCTGCAATCAACCCTGTTGCCGATGCGCGCGCAGCTGGAGTCCTTTTCGTCGGTCCAGATCGGCGTGCTGGGTTCGGCCTATTTCATCGGTTTTGCGCTGGGCTGCTGGCGCGGTGCCGTCTTGATCCGGCGGGTCGGACATATCCGCACCTTTGCCGCCGTGGTCGCCATCGCCTCGACCTCAGCACTGGTTCACGCACTGGTCTACGAACCAATTGTCTGGTGGGGCATCCGCTTCCTGTCCGGCGCGTGCATCGCAATCCTGTTCATGGTGATCGAGAGCTGGCTGAACGAGAAGTCCACGAATGAGACACGCGGTCTCGTATTCTCGGTCTATACCGCCATCAATCTGACCGTCATCTCGGTAGGGCAGTTGCTGATTGCATTCGGCAACCCGGAAGGTTTCCCGCTGTTCCTGATGGCCTCGATCCTGATTTCCTGGGCCGCCGTGCCCGTGGCGATGACCAAGTCAGACAGTCCGGCACCGCCGGAGAATGTCGGTATCCGCATCGGCTACCTGCTGCGCCTGTCACCGGTTGGTTTCATCGGCAGTTTCGTTGTTGGTGTGACGAACGGGGCGTTCTGGTCGCTGGCACCCGTCGTTGCCCAGGGTGACACCAGCAACGCCTCACTGGCGGCCATCTTCATCGCCGTCGTGGTCATCGGCGGTGCCGTCGGCCAGTATCCGCTGGGCAAGATTTCCGACCGTATGGACCGCCGGAAGCTGATCATCGTCGTCTCTGGCCTTGCGTCCGTATCCGGCATCAGCCTGGGGCTGTTCGGCGTCGGCAGTCAGACAGCGCTGATGGTCATCGGCTTCGTCTTCGGCATGTTTGCCTTTCCGCTCTATTCGCTCTGCGTCGCCCATGCCAACGACCATGTGGAGGGACAGAGTTTCGTGGAGGCGGCGAGCGGGTTGCTGCTGACCTATGCTGCGGGCGCAGTGGCCGGGCCTGTCCTGGCGTCGATCGTCATCTCGTTTGCCGGAGCAGGCGGCCTGTTCTTCTTCACATGTGCGATCCATCTGTTGTTCGTCGGGTTCGTCATCCTGCGCATGCGCCGCCGCGAAGCCGCGCCGGAGGCAGAGCGCGGTGATTTCGTGGAGGCCATGAACGCGGGCCTGACCATCATCCCGATGGACACCGTTACATTTGGACCGACATCGCCGACCGACGCAGACGAGACGGAAGCGCACGCTGAAGCCGACCCGGCAACAGGCGGTAGTGATCAGGAACCACCCGACGCGTCCGCAGCAGCAGCGGAATAGCCCCCGACCAACGCACCTGCCGACGACACCCTTCCCGGTGAAAACCCATCCAAACCAGGCGGCTGATTCAGGTCCCCGGGGTGGCGTTCATCTTTCTGCGGCCCCGGATCATGTGCCAGGCACCGAACAGGGCGATCAGGAAGGTGAAGGCACTTGCCTCGAAGGACACATGGAACCCCTGCTGGCTGGCCTGAAGCAGGATCGCCTGATTGAGGTGATCCAGCGCCACCGCAGTCTGCTGAATATCGGAAAGTCCCGCCGCCGCAGCCATTTCCTCCACCTGCCGCAGATAGGATTCGCTGACCTGGTTCGACGGGTTCTGGGTTGCGGACAACAGGTCGCGGAAGAAGCCCGTCTGCTGATCCAGCAGGATCGCCAGGAAGTTCACGCCGAATGCCCCGCCAAGCTGCCGTGTGAAGTTCATTGTCGATGACCCCTGGGCCAGCAGATGCATGGGCAGCAGGCGGAGCGACCCGGCACTGAGCGAGGGAAAGATGAACCCCATCCCCATGCGGCTGATCATGATCAGCCCGGCCAGGGTCAGGAAATCGGTATGGGCATCGGCGAATGACAGCAGGAAGAACGAAATGGCAAACAGCGTCAGGCCGAAGCCGGTGATGTAGCCCGGTTCATAGCGATCAGCCAGCCGACCGGTGATCGGGATCAGGCAGATCATAGACAGGCCGGCAGGCACCAGCAGCAGCCCGGACTGGGTCGGCGGCAGCCCCTGAATGGTCTGCACAAACAGCGGTATCAGGTACGTGGATCCGAACAATCCCGCGCCAAGAATGAAGCTGATGATACCTGCCCCGATGAAGCCCGGTTGCAGGAAGATGCGGATCTGCAGCATGGGCAAGGCGATCCGCCGCTCCCACCAGATGAAGGTCGTGAACGCCATGACCGATATGGCGAAGCGACTGATCACCCAGGTATCGCGCCAGCCATCGATCTGGCCATCGGTGAAGGCGGTCAGCAGGCTGACCAGGAACGTGATCAGCAGGGCGAACCCGAGCCAGTCGAAGCGCGGACGTTCCGGTGCGGTGGCCCCCGAAGGCATGAACATCGACGACAGCAGGATACCGATCGTCGCCATTGGCACCCCGGCAAAGAACACGTACCGCCAGCCGAACCCATCCACCAGCAGCCCGCCGATGAACGGCCCGACCGCAGGCGCCATCACGACACCAACGCCGTAGAGCCCCATTGCCGCGCCGCGTTTCTCCGGCGGGAACACCTGATAGACGGACACCATGGCCATGGGCTGGATGACACCGGCCGCCGCGCCCTGCAGGACACGGCTGACAATCAGTGCATCCGCCGAGGTGCTGAGACCGCCCAGCAGACCGCCCGCCAGAAATACCGCCAGGCAGAACAGCATCGTCGCCCGCTGACCGAACGACTTCATGCACCAGTCGACCAGCAGCATCGTACCGGCCATGGATGCGAGGAACCCCGTCGACAACCACTGCGCCGTGATCTGATCCACCCCGAAGGCACCCATGATGTCAGGGATCGCCACATTGACGATGGTGGCGGCGAGCACGGCAGAGATCGTCGTCGACATGGCCGTGACCATGGCCAGCCAGCGATAGCCGGGGCCGTAGCGCCGGAAGAGGACCTCAGTTGTTTCCGGCATTGCCCGGCCTGGCCGCGTCCGGATCCACATCGATCGCGACTTCGACCATCATGCCGGGCCGCAACCGCTCCCGCGTGCCGGAGATGTCGATGCGCACGGGCACACGCTGGGTCACCTTGGTGAAATTGCCCGACGGATTGGGGTTGGGCAGCAGGGCGAACTGGCTGGTGGCAGCGGGTCCGATCCAGGTCACACGACCCATCACCTTTTCATTCGGATGGGCATCGATGGTGATCACGGCAGTGGAGCCGACCTGGAACCGGTCAAGCTCCGTCTCCTTCACGTTCGCCGACACCCAGACGTTGTCGGGATCGTGCAGCATCAGCAGCCGGGTGCCGGGGCGAACATATTCACCCTCCTCCACGAACGTCAGGTCGATGATGCCGTCGATGCCACTGATGATATCCAGGTCGGACAGGGCGACCTCGTGCTGTTCCAGCCGCGCCTGCAGCGCCGCCGCCTCTGCCTTCAGGGCCGTCAGTTCCTGTTCGATGACGGCCATGCGGATCTGCTCGGCCTCCACCTCGCCCAGTTCCGCCTCCGCCTCCCGAACGGCAGCGCGGGCCTGCAGCAACTGGCGGTCCGCGTTGGTGAAGGTGGTTCGCAGGGCATCCAGCCGCTGGGCCGCAATGACCTTGCGCTGGAACAGCTGTTCGCCGCGTTTCAGCTCGGTTTCGGCACTGGCACGGCTGGCGCTGGCTGCGTTCTCGCCTGCCTGTGCCACTTCGATGTGTGCGCGCGCGACCTTCATGGCGGACTGGTTGCGGCGCACGATCAAGGCCCGCTCCGCCACCAGCCGGGCGTGCTGCGCATTGGTCCGGTCGATCTCCGCCTTCGCCTCTGCGATGCGCAGACGCACGGTGCGTTGATCCATGCTGACCAGCACCTGCCCGCGGGAAACCATCTCGCCGGTCCCGACGTGCAGATTGACCACCCGGCCCGGTTCCTGCGCGCTGATGGTCACCATGTCCGATGCGATGCGGGAATCGATGATGAAGACATGGACCCGTCGATCATGCAGCCAGCTGCCGCCGAACCACAGCGCGACGCCCATCACCGCGGCCAGAATGCCCAAACGGATGATGCGCGCCCGCCGGGCATTGTGCGGCTTGCCGCCGCCCGCCATGGTCAGTTCCGGTGTCGATGGGGCGTTCATGCTGCCCGTCCCTGGGTGGTGGCGCGGGAACCGCTGTCGCCGTCTGCCGCATCCAGCCGCGACTGGATCAGGTCGAAGATCGCGATACAGCGCGCCAGTTCGTCCGGCGGTATGTCGATCGTCATCTCCTGGCGCAGGCCATCGGCAATCTGTTCGATCTCGGCCAGCACCGGTGTGGCGGCGGCGGTCAGATGAATGGTCTTGGCGCGGCCGTCGGTCGGGTCGGCACGCCGTTCCACCAGCCCCGATTCCTCCAGCGAATGCAGCAGGCGCACAAGCGTTGGTCCCTCGATGCCAATGTGATCGGCCAGCCGATGCTGCTGCATGCCGTCGCCGCCACGGGCGATCTGCAACAGGGTCGTCCAGCGGGCCTGGGTCAGCCCCGTTGCCCGCAGCCGCTGGTCCAGTTTCCAGCGCCAGCGGCGTGACATGCGCACCATCGCCAGCGCGAACCCGATCCGTATCTCGTCATCTTGCGTGCTCATGCCAGATCATTAGCAAGCTAATCAATTTCGTCCAGCCTGTTTCGGACGCATTGGTGGCATGCAGCAGAGGGCGATGACGGATCGGGCCGCCGGTTCACTACCTGGAAAAACGACCCTCAGCGGCCGGTGTAGGCAGGCTTCCGCTTCTCGCTGAACGCCGTCAGTCCTTCGACAACGTCATCGGAGCGGCCATAGCCTTCCCAGACCTCCATCTCGGTCCTGAGCGCCCTGTCGAGCGGCATGTCGAGCCCCTGATCCACCATCTGCTTCATCAGGCGGGTCGCCAGCGGGCTCTTTTCGGCGATCCGCCCCGCAACCTTCTCGACGGTCGCGATCAGATCGGCATCGGGCACCACATCGTTCAGCAGGCCCCAGTCGAGCAGGGTCCTGGCGGGCAGCAATTCGCCGGTCAGCAGCAGGTACTTCGCGCGGGTCTCACCGATCTTGCGCGGCAGGCGGATCGAACTGCCACCACCGGGCAGCATGCCGAAGTTGATGTGGCCATCACCGATCTTCGCGCTCTCCGCCGCGATGGCGAGATCACAGGACAGCAGCAGTTCAATGCCGCCGGCCGCAGTGATGCCGTTGATGGCCGCGATGGTCGGCTTTTCGCATTCGCCAACAACGGCGAACGCCTCATAGGCCTGGCGCATGAACTTGCGGACCTTTTCCGGGTCACCCTGCCCCATGAAGCTGAGGACGTATTTCAGGTCGGCACCCGCCGAGAATGCGCGACCGGATCCGGTAAAGACCAGTGCCTTGACCTCCGGGTCCGCCTCCACCTTGCGCACCACCCGGGTGTAGCCGTCCAGAATGTTCTGGTTCATGGCATTCAGGGCATCGGGCCGGTTCAAAGTCACCCACGCCACACCGTCGCGAACCTCATAGAGCATGTCTTCGTTCATCGGAGTCCCCTCCCCAGGGCCTTGTTTCACCGGTCAATTCATCAGGCTGCGTGCCTCAGTCAGCACCGCCATCGCCTGGCCGCAGCACCCGTCGCAGCCGCAGGGTCAGGCCCAGCGTCAGCAACATGATGCCCCCCCCGATCAGATATGGCCAGTCCGGCCCGAGATTCTCAAATATCGGACCGCCCCACGCGGGGCCCAGAACCCTGCCCAGGGATGACGCCCCGTGACACAGCCCGAGGAAGGCACCGATGCGCGCGGCCGGCACGATGTTGGTCGCGATGGCGGATTGCGTCGGCGACGCGAGAGCCATGCCCAGGCACATGAAGGTGACGGAAATCAGCAGGGTCACCACATCGACCGCGAACGCGATGGCCAGCAGCGCAAAGACGAGGCTGCACAAGGCGGCGACAAGCAAACGGAAGTTGCCGATATGCGGCAAGATCCGCCCTATCAGAAAGCCCTGGCAGATGATGATCAGGATACCGATGTAGGTGAAGGTATAGCCGACCTGAAGCGGACCCCACCCCAGTTTGGCGGCGGTCCAGAGCGGAAAGGTCGCCTCCACCTGACTGAACGTGAAACTGACGGCGAAGAAGATCACCACCATCCCGAACAGTTCCGGCCGTGACCGCACGATCTGGATCCGCTGGCGGAAGGGGATGCGGTCAGAGGTGTCCCGATTTTCCTTCGGCAGGCTTTCCGGCAAGGCGAAGAAGCCCCAGATCAGGGCCAGCAGGCTGAGGCCGGCGGCGACGAAGGCAGGCAGGCCATAGTCCGCCGGGTCGGGGTTGCTGCCCAGGATCAGGCCGCCAAGGGCCGGACCGAAGGCAAAGCCGAAGCCGAACGCGGCCCCCGTCAGGCCCATCGCCTTGGCACGCCCCGATGCGGAACTGATGTCGGCTGCATAGGCCTGCGCCACAGCGATCTTGCCTGCCGCCATGCCACCGACGGCCCGCGCGATGAACAGGGTCAGCAGACTGTCCGCCAGCCCGAAACCGAGGTAGGCAATCACATTGACCGCCAGGCACGAGAGCATGATCGGACGCCGCCCGATACGATCCGAGATGCGGCCAAGGATCGGCGTCCCCACCAGCTGCCCCAGTGAATAGGTGGCGAACAGCAGGGCCACCAGTGTCGCCCCCGCCCCGAATTCGGTGGCATAGAACGGCAGCAGGGGGATGATCAGGCCAAAGCCCAGCATGTCGATCGCGATGGTGACAAGCAGGACCGGCATGGGGCCAGCGAGTGGTTTCATGCCACGCAGCGACGCCAGGACGGGCTACTTCAGCTCGACTTCGATGAACCGGAACGGGAAGTCATTGTCGTTGATCACGTCATGTTCAACGCCGGCTTCGCGGGTATACGACACACCAACCGTCAGCGGCGCCTTCGACAGGCCCTCCGACGTCTCGATGGTCAGATCACCCGTCGTGACCGGCACAACGACATAGTCCATCTCATGGCGATGCCAGCCGGTATGGCCGCCGGGCGGAAAGCTCCACTCCGTCACCACGACACGGTCGGTTTCAAGTTGCTTGGTGCCAGTGGCAAGGGGGCGTGCATCATCACTCAAGGGCTCTGCTCCGGCGCTGGGGTTCATGACCGGCATGGCCGGTGTGCGGTGCCATCCTCTCACAATTGGTTGACCTTTGCCGAGGCCTCCGGGAGATTCAGGACTGCACATCTGACAGCATCAGCATTTTGCGGAGGATTCCGGTGGACGCTTTTCCGGTACGGCCCGAACTTGACTACCCCTTTGGCGACAGTCGGCCAGAGGGGGCAGAGGTCATGCAGGTGGCACCCGGGGTACTGTGGGTCCGCATGGCGATCCCCATCCCCGGTCTCGACTACATCAACCTCTGGCTGGTGGAGGATGGCGATGGCTGGGCCATGGTCGATACCGGCCTGAAGAGCAAGGAGATCATGGCCTGGTGGGAGGAGATATTCGAGAAACACATCGGCGGTCGCCCGATCACCCGCATCCTCTGCACGCATTTCCATACCGACCATGTGGGTCAGGCCGGCTGGCTGACGGAACGCTGGAACTGCCAGCTCTGGATGACGCTCGGCGAATGGGCCTTCGGGCGCACCATGGCGCAGGATGTGGCGGAGCGGGTGCCGGAGGACGTCATCGACCACTACCGCCGCATTGGTTACAGCGAGGCGATGCTGGAAGCATTGCGGGAGCGTGGTTACAACCGCGTCGCCAAGATGATGACCCCGATCCCGCGCAGTTTCCGGCGGCTGTATCAGGACCAGAAGGTACAGATCGGCGACCATGACTGGCAGGTGTTGATCGGGCGCGGCCATTCGCCGGAGCACGCCTCGCTCTATTGCGAAGACCTGAACGTGCTGATTTCCGGCGATCAGATCCTGCCGCGCATCACGCCGCATATCGGAGTCTATCCGGCTGAACCGGATGCCAATCCGCTGAAGCTCTATCTGGAAACGCTGGACGTCTTTCGCCCGCTGCCCGATGACGTGCTGATCCTGCCTGCCCACGGGGACCCGTTCCGCAGCCTGCATGCGCGCATCAACTATCTGCAGGACCACCACCGTGCCCGTCTGAAGTCGCTCTGGAAGGGTGCTGCCGAGTGGTCATCGGTGCAGGACCTGCTGCCCACAATGTTCCTGAGGAAATTGCGCCCCGATGACATGGGGCTGGCGATGTCCGAAGCCATCAGCCACATCCACATGCTGATTGGCCAGAACAAGATGGAACGGAAGATCGGCGAGGACGGGGTCTACCGCTATCGCTCGATCGGGCTGGAAGCCCGGGCCGCCTGAGCACGCGACGAAACCTCACCCGTCACCCCGGGCATGAGACCCGGGGTCCACGCTTTCATGCACGGCAAGCACCGCAAAGCATGGATGCCGGATCGGCGCTGTGCTTGTCCGGCATGACAGGTCCGGGAACGTTGGCTCGCGCCTCCCCATGGCGCACGCGGACTCGACCCGCGTGTCCAGCCTTTCAGCATGCGACCAACGGTCAAGGTATCCCGAACCGGCCCGGTCAGACGGAGAAGTACTTCGCCTGCGGGTGCAGCACGACAATGGCGGACGTGGACTGCTCCGGGTGCAACTGTCCCTCCTCCGCCATCTCCACACCGATGGCTGATGCGCCAACGAGGTCGAGGATCGCGGCCTGATCTTCCAGATTGGGACAGGCGGGATAGCCGAACGAATAGCGCGAACCCCGGTACCCCTGTTTCAGCATCGCGTTCGGGTCGGTCGCATCTTCCGAGGCAAAACCAAGTTCCGAGCGGATGCGGGCATGCACCATCTCCGCCATCGCCTCTGCCATCTCCACCGACAGTCCGTGCAGATACAGATAGTCCTGGTACTTGTCCTGGGCGAACCATTCCCGGGCCACATCCGACGCGGTGCTGCCCATGGTGGCAAGCTGCAGGCCGATGACGTCCCGCTTGCCCGTATCCGCCTCTGGATAGAAGTCGGCGATGCACAGGCCCCCTTCGCGACGCTGGCGGGGCAGGGAGAACCGGGCCACTTCCGCGTCCGTGTCCGGATCGAAGAGTACCAGATCGTCGCGTTCACTGGCGGCCGGCCAATAGCCGTAGGCGGCCTTTGGCGTCAGGATCTTCTCCTCCCGACAGCGCGCCAGCATGTCGTGCATGATCGGGCGCACCTCACGCTCCGCCCATTTGCGATAGTCCTCCCGATCCCGGCCAGCTTTCCGGAACCCCCACTGGAACTGATAGAGCATCTGTTCATTCAGGTAGGGCAGCAGCGCGCGCGGGTCGACATGATCGATCCGTCTGCCACCCCAGAACGGCGGCACCGGCGGCACGTGACCCTGGTGCAGTTCGGCCCGGCGCAGGCTGACCTCGTCAAAATCGACAGGACGCATGATGCCTTCAGACGGGCGACCGACGGCCTTGCGCGACGACGGTCTGGCGGCACGGGTCTCCGTCGCGGCGGCGATATGATCATCGAAGGTCTTCGTGCCGATCAGGTCCATCATCTTCAGACCATCGAAGGCATCACGGGCATAGGCCACACGCTTGCCGCCATAGGCATCCAGACAGTCCTGTTCGACATACTTCCGCGTCAGGGCCGCCCCGCCGAGGATGACCGGAATATCAAGCCCTTCAGCCGCCATCTGCTGCAGGTTCTCGCGCATGATCACGGTGGATTTCACCAGCAGACCCGACATGCCGATGGCATCCGCGTTCTCCGCCCGCGCGGCGTCGAGGATGTTTGCCAGCGGCTGCTTGATGCCGAGATTGACCACCCGATAGCCATTGTTGGTCAGGATGATGTCGACAAGGTTCTTGCCGATGTCGTGGACGTCTCCCTTCACGGTTGCGAGCACGATCGTGCCCTTCTGCTGGCCTTCTTCCTTTTCCATGAACGGTTCCAGGTAGGCAACGGCGGCCTTCATGATCTCGGCCGAGCGCAGCACGAAAGGCAGCTGCATCTTGCCCGCGCCGAACAGTTCGCCCACGACCTTCATGCCGCCCAGCAGGATGTTGTTGATGATGTCGAGCGGCGGATGGGTCTTCATCGCGGTCTCGAGGTCATCGGTCAGACCCTGGCCATCACCATCGATGATCCGGTCCTTCAGCTGTTCCTCGACCGTTTCGGCGCGCTGCTTGACAACCTTGGCAACCTTGCGGTCCTGGAACAGGGCCATGAAGGCTTCCAGCGGATCATAGCCTTCGGATCGACGGTCGAAGATCAGATCCTCTGCGGCCTTCACCTCGGCCTCCGGAATCTGATGCAGCGGCACGATCTTCGACGCATGCAGGATGGCGGAGTTCAGACCGCGCTTCATGGCGTGGTCCAGAAAGACCGAATTCAGCACGTGTCGCGCTGCCGCGTTCAGCCCGAAGGAGATATTGGACAGGCCAAGCAGGATCTGACACTCGGGCAGTTCCTTAGCGATCTGTTCAATCGCCTCCAGCGTCCACAGACCCAGCTTCCGGTCATCGGCATTGCCGGTGCAGATGGTGAAGGTCAGCGGATCGATGATCAGATCGCTGGCGGGCAGGCCATGACGGGTGACCGCCACATCATAGAGCCGCTTCGCCACCCGCAGCTTGTCTTCTGCTGTCTTGGCCATGCCCTCTTCATCGATGGTCAGCGCAATCATCGCTGCACCGAAGCGGCGGGCCAGGGTCAGGCGTGCGTCCGCTGGTTCCTCGCCATCCTCGAAGTTGAAGGAGTTGATGACGCCCTTGCCGCCATAGAGTTTCAGCGCGTGTTCGAGCACCGGCAGTTCGGTGGAATCGATCACCAGCGGTGCGGTCAGGCTGCCCCGCATGCGCGACAACAGCGCCGTCATGTCGGCGATCTCGTCCCGCCCGACATAAGCGGCGCAGAGGTCGATGGCGTGGCTGCCCTCCCCCTCCTGATCGCGGCCCATGGCAACGCAGGCGTCATAGTTCTCACTGGCCTGCAGTTCGCGGAACTTGCGCGATCCGTTGGCGTTGCATCGCTCCCCGATGGCCAGCACCGCATTTTCCTGACGCAGCGGTGTCTGGGTGAACAGCGATGCCAGGGATGGCGTCCATTCCGGCGTGCGCGGACGCGGCTCCGGCCGACGGCGGTTGCGGCCCAGGTCCTGCAACATCTGATGCAGCGCCGCGATATGGTCCGGCGTCGTGCCGCAACAGCCACCGATCAGGGCGACACCGAAGTCGTTGACGAACCGGCGCAGCCATTCGGCCAGTTCATCGGGGCGCAACGGATAGACGGTTTCCCCGTCGATCAGTTCCGGCAGGCCGGCGTTGGGCTGGATGCTGATCGGCACATCGACCGATTCCGACAGGAACCGGACATGCTCCATCATCTCCTTCGGGCCCGTGGCGCAGTTCAGCCCGATGGCATCCACGTTCATGGCCTTCAGGATCGTCGCCGCGGCGGCGATGTCTGCGCCAACCAGCATGGTGCCCGTGGTCTCGACCGTCACCTGCACGATGATCGGGACATCCACACCGGCGCTGGTCCGCGCGTCCTTGGCACCATTGACGGCTGCCTTGATCTGAAGCGGGTCCTGGCAGGTCTCGATCAGGATGCCGTCCGCACCGCCTTCGATCAGACCGCTGGCCTGAACATTGTAGGCCGCTTCCAGCTCGTCATAGTGGATATGCCCCAGGCTTGGCAGCTTGGTGCCGGGACCGATGGAACCCAGCACATAGCGGCGGACGCCATCTTCGGCCCGCGCACCATCAACGACTTCACGCGCCAGCCGCGCCGCCCGGACATTCAGATCATGGGCTTCATCTGTCAGGTCGAACTCGCCCAGCGTGATCGGTGACGCACCGAAGGTATTTGTCTGGATGATGTCGGACCCGGCATTGACGTATCCGCGATGGATCTCACGCACGATGTCGGGGCGGGTGCGGTTCAGGATTTCGGTACAGTTTTCCTGCCCGCCATAGTCGGTCTCGATGTCCAGGCCCATGGATTGCACGGTGCTGCCCATCGCCCCGTCGCACAGCAGGACGTCGTTCTTCAAGGCTTCGATCAGATCACTCATCAGCTTGCAGACGCCCCCGTGGCGGTGAGGACCATTCGGTCATTGACCTTGGCCACATCCAGTCGCTGGCAGACGGCTGTCACCATGTCCGACTGGTTCAGGGTGTAGAAATGGAAGCCATCAACGCCGTGACTGATCAGGCGCTGGCAGAGTTCCGTGGCCAGGTCGACACCAATCCGTTGCCGATCCTTGCGATCCGTCCCCACAGCCTCGATCCGCTGCACGACCGCATCAGGAATGGTCGCGCCACACCCGACCGCAAACCGGCGCAGCTGATCCAGGTCACGGATCGGCAGGATACCGGGCAGGATCGGCTGCCAGATGCCGCGGGCAGATGCCGCATCGCGGAAGCGCAGGAAACTGTCGGCATCAAAGAAGAACTGCGTGATGGCCCGGTTGGCACCGGCATCGAACTTGGCGCGCAGATTGTCGAGATCGGCGGCGGTATCGCGGGAGTCAGGGTGCACCTCCGGATAGGCGGCGACGGAGATGTCGAAGTCGTGGATACGCCGCAGTCCCTCCACCAGCGCTGCCGCATTGGCATAGCCGTCCGGATGCGGCCGATAGACCATGTCGCCATTCTGCGGGTCCCCGCGCAGGGCCACGATGCGGCTGACACCCGCAGCCAGATACTTCCGCGCCACGGCGTCAACAGTGGACCGTGACTGGGCGACCGCGGTCAGGTGCGCCGCACCGGCCCAGCCTGTCGCGCCCGTGACCGCCTGAATGGTCTCCAGGGTGCCGGTCTGTGTCGTGCCGCCCGCCCCGTACGTCACGGAGAAGAACGCCGGGTTGCAGCTGGCCAGACGCGCCGCCATGGCGGGCAGCTTCGCCGCCCCTGCATCCGTCTTCGCGGGGAAGAACTCCAGCGAGATTTCCAGCGCCGGTGCGCTGGCCACATTCTTCATCAACATGCTCATGCCTCTTGATCCAGGGCGGGACGGAGGGCGGACCAGAGTCCGACCGTCAGCGTGCGGCCCGGCAGGTGAAGGGTATGTTCAGGGGTCAGCCCGGTTTCCGTGAACCAGGCACCCAGTTCGGCATCATCGAAACCCAGACGCCGGTGCGCATGGTCGCTGCGCAGTTCATCGTGATCGTGGGACAGGAAGTCGATGATCACCAGCCGTCCGCCCGGGCGCAGCATGGCCGCGGCACCGGCGATCATCTGGCGGGGTTCATCCATGAAATGCATGACCTGATGCGCGGTCACCAGGTCGAATGACCCGGCAGCAAACGGCAGGCGAAGGATATCGCCATGGCGCACCTGGACATGCTGATACTCGGGCGAGTCCAGGGCGGATCGGGCGATGGACAGCATTTCCGGGTTCAGATCGACACCTATGGCACCACTGACCCGGCCCGCAAGCACGGACAGCAAACGGCCGGTTCCGGTGCCGAGATCCAGCAGATCGTCAATGTCATCCGTGCCGAGAATGGCGTGCAGCGCGGTTTCCACCTCACGTTCGCTGACGTGCAGCCGACGCACTTCGTCCCAATGGGCCGCGTTGCGGCTGAAATATTCCTGCGCCCGGGCAGCCCGCTGCTGGCGGACCTGATCCAGCCGGGCCAGTTGTGTCGCCAGCGCCGGGTCACCGGATTGGATCAGGTCGTCCAGCATCGTGGCCAGCGCCGCATGCGCACCACTCAATGCCAGCCGATAATAGACCCAGGCACCTTCGCGCGTGCGTTCCAGCAATCCGGCATCGCAAAGCAGCTTCAGATGTCTTGAGACGCGTGGCTGGCTCTGCCCCAGAATGGCCACCAGTTCCGACACCGTCAGCTCCGACCGGCGGCACAGGGCCAGCAAGGTCAGCCGGGTATCATCGCTTGCCGCCTTCAGGGCCAGGACAAGTTCGGGCATCGACATGACCGAATGTGTCGGGCGATCCGCTGGCGAAAGCCTGCCGGAACCGAGGGTGATGTGCTGCTGCTCAATCATGAAATGACAATATGCACATTTCTTTATATGATCAAGCACGATTGCGTGCCTGTGCCGGTGCAAAAATGCCAGATCGCAGGTCGATCACGCGGAAGTGGCCCCAAACGCTTGACCTTTTGCCCCTCTTCGACGTTTCATCCGCGACACAACCGTTCAAGGAATCAACAGACGATGGCTCGACGCGCATTTCTCAAACTCGCGACCCTGCTTTCCCTGGGCCTTGCCCTGATCAGCACCAATGTCGCCGTCGCCAGCGAAGCCCCGAAGCAGATGGTCGAGCGACTGGGTGGCAACGCGATCGAGATCCTGGCCGCCAAGGACGTGACCGCGGCGGACCGGCGCCAGAAGTTTGCCAGGCTGTTCACAGATGGGTTTGACGTCCCGCTGGTTGCCCGCATCGTGCTGGGCCGGTACTGGCGCACGGCCACCCCGGCGGAACAGGATGAGTTCGTGCGGCTGTTCAATGACTATGTGATCGACACCTATGCCTCACGGTTGAATTCCTACACCGGGCAGACGCTGAATGTGACCGGGTCCAGCCCGATCAGCGACACGGAGACGATGGTCAATTCGAAGATCGAGCAGCCACAGGGTGATTCCGTGAAGGTCGATTGGCGGGTCCTGAATCGTGGCGGCGACCTGCGTATCGTCGATGTGGTGGTTGAAGGCGTCAGCATGGCGATCAGCCAGCGGTCGGAGTTCGGCGCGGTCATTGCGCAGAATGGCGGACAGGTCGAGGCATTGCTGGCGCGGTTGCGGACCCAGACTGCCCGGTGATCGCTGCCAGCCTTTGACGGCAGGCCGCACGCACCACCCGACCTGGCGGCCAGCACGCGGATAGGGGGAGGTCAGGAGCCATGACAGAACAGGGTTTCGCCAACACCAGCGACGTCGCCGAATTGAAGGCGATGATCGGTGGTGCATCACGCATCGTGTTCTTCACGGGCGCGGGCATATCGACTGAATCCGGTATTCCCGACTTCCGCAGCCCGGGGGGTCTGTGGACCAAGAACCAGCCCATCGATTTCCGTGACTTCATTGCCAGTGAGGACATGCGCACCGAGTCGTGGCGACGCAAGTTCGCGATGGAAGAGACCTTCGCCAGCGCCACGCCGAACAGGGGCCACCGCGCGGTCGAGAAGCTGATCGCGACCGGCAAGGCGCGCGCCATCATCACGCAGAACGTCGACGGGCTGCACCAGGCAAGTGGTGTGCCCGATGAACAGGTGATCGAGCTGCATGGCAACTCCACCTACGCCACCTGCCTGGACTGCGGTCTGCGCCATGAACTGGCGCAGATCCGCAAGCATTTCGAGGCGGATGGCACCCTGCCCCATTGCCGCGACTGCGGCGGAATCGTGAAGACCGCCACCATATCCTTTGGCCAGAGCATGCCTCTGGCGGAAATGGAGCGGGCGGAGCAGGAAACCCTCGCCGCCGACCTCTGCATCGTGCTCGGCTCATCCTTGGTGGTCTATCCGGCGGCGGGTTTTCCTCGCCTGGCAAAGGAGAACGGTGCCGGTCTGGTGATCCTGAACCGGGACCCGACGGACCTGGATCGCTTTGCCGACCTGGTGCTGAATGCGGAGATCGGGCCGACCCTGGGCGGTGCGGTCAATGTCAACTGACCCGGTGCGCGCCTATCGGCCGGCGGATCGCGATCAGGTGGTGGCCCTGTGGCAGACCTGCGACCTGACCCGACCCTGGAATGATCCTGACGGCGATATCGGCCGCGCCCAGGTAACATCCACATCGGTGCTGCTGGTCCACGCCGACGGCGACAGGGTCAATGGCACCCTGATGGCGGGATACGACGGTCATCGTGGCTGGATGTACTATCTGGCCAGCGACCCGGCATCGCGCGGTGGCGGCATTGCACGGGCTCTGGTGCATCGGGCGGAGGATTTCCTGCGCGACCAGGGCTGCCCGAAGGCAGAACTGATGGTCCGCAGCAGCAACGACGCCGCCCTCGGCTTCTACGACCGGCTGGGGTACGAGGCGCAGGACGTCGTGGTCCGCGGGAAATGGCTCAACACGAACTGAGATTGAGACAATCCCGCAGACAACAGGATCGGGACGTCAACCGGATGCGGGCGGGAATGCGCGGACGGCCTTGCCTTTTCCGAGGATGACATCACCAGCCCCGTTGATAGCCTGGACCTGAAACTCATAGCGATGGCTGCCCGACGGCGGACATGGTCCGACATAGGAAAACGCCCCTTCCGCGACAGTCGCCTGCCCGGTGTAGGGGACAACACCACCACCGTGCCGGTACGTCGGCACGTCGAGATCAGTCATGACGAATTTCAGGCTTGCCGTCCCCGTG
Organism: Minwuia sp.; assembly: GCA_029210175.1. Taxonomy (GTDB): domain Bacteria; phylum Pseudomonadota; class Alphaproteobacteria; order Minwuiales; family Minwuiaceae; genus Minwuia. Next base: position 148,979 of record JARGPL010000003.1, read on the forward strand.
GGAACCCCCGAAATCTGAAAGGCAGGCGAAACCGAAGAGCATCTGTGTTCCCCTTTCCAGGCGAAGTCGACATCAAGCTGCGCCAGATTCGTGGCCTCTTTTGTCGTCTGACAACCAGCAGCAACCAAGGCAACAGCCAACACAGCAACGCTTACCAGCACTTTCATGGGGAAAACTCCAATCACACTCACAAAACACTACTGTACCGGCCTATCATGCGATGCAGACTTGCAAAACGTTCACTCCTGCTACCCGCACGCAAGCGCGGGACATCAGAGTGACCCGGCAGGCTCTTCGACAAGGTTTGGAAACCTGATGATCCGCTCCCCTAACCCCTGACCCGTTCGACGCGGGACATGCCGGGTTCGCCGCTCAGGGCGCCGATGATGTCGGCCAGGTGGTGCACGTCGCGCACTTCGATGTCGATCACCATGCGGAAGAAGTCGTCCGTGCGGCGGCTGGTGGCGATATTGGCGATGTTGCCGTCCTGCTCCGCGATCACCGTGGTTGTCCGGCTGAGCATGCCGCGCCGGTTGGCGATCTCCGCCTCGATCCGCGCGACATAGTTCTGCGATGCGGCGGCATCGCCGGTCCATGCGGCATCCAGCCAGCGTTCCGGCACATCCTGATACAGTTCCAGATTGCCGCAATCGATGGCATGCACATGGATGCCCTTGCCCGCATCATTGATGCCGACGATCCGGTCACCGGGGATCGGGTGACAGCAGGTGGCGAAGTTCACCCCGACACCGGGGGTCAGGCCACGCACCGGCACGGCGTCGGTCGCCACCCTGGTCTTCGGCTTTGCACGGCTGCGGCGGCGGGCACGCTCACTCGGGTACAGCATGCCGAGCACATCGCGCGACGAGATCGTGCCCGTCCCGACCCCATGATAGAGGTCGTCCAGCCCCTCCAGCCGCAACGGTTCCAGCAGCGACAGCATCGACTTTTCCGTCGGGCGGCGTCGTGCTGCCTGAAACGTCGTATCCAGCAATCTGCGCCCCAGTTCCACATGCTCGGCGCGGACAAGCAGGCGGGTGGTGCGGCGGATGGCGCTGCGGGCCTTGCCCGTGACCACGAAGTCTTCCCAGATCGCCTGTGGCGTCTGTTCCGATGAGGTCAGCACCTCGATCTGGTCGCCGTTCTTCAGCGGCGTATGCAGGGGTGCCGCCCGACCGTTGACCTTGGCGCCGACGCAGGTGTCACCCAGATCGGTATGCACCGCATAGGCGAAATCGACCGGCGTGGCACCGGCCGGCAACTGGATCAGACGCCCCTTCGGCGAAAAGCAGAACACCTGATCGGCGTACATGTTGAGCTTCGAGTTCTCCAGGAACTCATCGAAATCGGACGCCTCGTGCAGTATCTCGAGCAGTTCGCGCAGCCAGCGTTCCTGCTCGGCATCCGGTTGCGAGCCCTTCTTGGCACCGGCCTTGTAGTGCCAGTGGGCCGCAACGCCGAATTCCGCGCGTTCGTGCATTTCCCGGCTGCGGATCTGGATTTCCGTCCGCACCCCCTCCGGCCCCAGCACCACCGTGTGCAGCGACTGATAACCGTTGCGCTTGGGGATGGAGATGTAGTCATCGAACTGGTCGGGCACCATCGGATAGCGCTGATGGATCGCCCCCAGCATGCGGTAGCAGGCGTCCGCATTGTCAACGATGATGCGAAAGGCATAGACGTCTGCCAGTTGCTCGAACGTGATCCGCTTCGCCTGCAGCTTGCGCCAGATGGAAAAGTGCCGTTTCTCCCGCCCTGAAATCTCGGCGATCAGCCCGGTCCCGCGCACGGTTTCCTGCAGGGCCAGCTGCATGCGGACGACGAGGTTGCCGGCCTGGGCGCGCAACATCTCCAGCCTTTGGTCGATCGAACTCCAGGCCTTGGCGTCCAGCACCTGAAACGACAGGTCCAGCAATTCTTCCTTGATGTCGTTCATGCCGACCCGTTCGGCCAGCGGGGCATATATCTCGCGGGTCTCCAGCGCTATCCGCCGCGCCTTCTCGGGCTTCAGGTACTTGATCGTGCGCATGTTGTGCAGCCGGTCTGCCAGCTTCACCACCAGGACCCGGATGTCGTCCGACATGGCCAGCAGCAACTTGCGGAAGTTCTCCGCCTGCTGGGTCTCGTCGGACTTCAGTTCCATCTTGGACAGCTTGGTGACGCCATCAACCAGCTGCGCCACGTGCGGGCCGAACTCGCGTTCGATCTGTTCGGGTGTCGCCAGCGTGTCTTCGATGGTGTCGTGCAGCAGCGCCGTGACGATCGTCTCGGTATCGAGGCGATAGTCGGTCAGGATACCCGCCACTTCGACAGGATGGCTGAAATAGGGATCGCCGGAGGCACGCTTCTGGCTGCCGTGCGCACGCACGGCAAAGACATAGGCCTTGTTGATCAGGTCTTCGCGGGCTTTCGGGTCATAGCTCAGGACCCGTTCCACCAGCTGCATCTGGCGCATCATGCAGGCAAGCCTAACGCATTGCCCGCCGACACGTCATCAGGCGCCGTTCTGTTCACCCGCGGCAATTGCGGCAAGCTCACGACGCATGCGCGTGGCCAGATCGTCCTCTTCGGGCTCATCACGTTCGACATGCCGCTGATAGCTGGCGACGAGCGCGTTGTAGAGCTCCTTGGTGTCGACCTTGGATTCGGCGATTTCCCGCAGGGAAACAACCGGGTTCTTGTCATTGTCACGATCCACCAGCAGTTCGGACCCGCTGGAAATGCCACGGGCGCGCTGCGCGGCCACAAGCACGAGGTCAAAGCGGTTCGGGACCTTGTCGATACAATCTTCAACGGTAACGCGGGCCATGAAGGCACCTCCGGCACAGGATGCGGAATTCTGGAATGGTCAGGGTCTCTAGCCGCTCACTGCCGCGCCCGCAACCTCTTTCTCCGGCTGCAGCAACGCGACACCTGCACCATCGGCCCGCGACAGCAGTTCAGCCGCCGTCGCACCATTGACCGGATGCCGCCAGTGCGGCGCGATTTCCTGTAGTGGCAGCAACACGAAAGCGCGCTCCGCCATGCGCGGGTGCGGCAATTCAGGCGTGCCATGGATGCCCGATGCAGGTGCCAGCAGATCATCGAACGCCAGCAGGTCCAGATCGATCCAGCGCGGCGCCCAGCGGGTCTGGCGTACCCGCCCGAAAGACCACTCGATCTCATGCAAGGTCTGCAGCAACCGGTCCGGCGCATCGGCGGTTTCGACTGCGATCACCCCGTTCACATACCAGGGCTGTGGGGAGATCGACGGCGGAAAGGGTGGGCTGACATACCAGCCGGAGCGCGCGACGATGCGGATGCCGCGCGCCGCGATACGGTCCAGCGCCGCCTCCAGCGTGCGCTCGGGCGCGCCATGTTCAGGGTGCGGCAGGTTCGCGCCCAGTCCGATCAAGATCATCAGGTCCTCCTGGCGCGCGGCCCCTCGTCCTGCACCCGTTTGCCCCGGCAAAGGTGGTGCTTTTAGCTGGCATTTCCAACCCGTGAAGCCTATTCAGGAATAGCTTCGGCACGGTTCGGCAAACGGTTCGATTGCGCCATCAGGTGTCGCGATCCGGCGGACCGCGGAGCGCCATGGATAATTCATTGAAACGGTTTTGCAAATGTCTGATCTGGACCTCGGATTTTACCCGTCCGAGAAGGTGGCCCTGTTCATCGACGGTGCCAATCTTTACGCCGCTGCGCGGTCACTGAATTTCGATATCGATTACCGGAAGCTTCGGACCGTGTTCGCCAAGCACACCAATCTGGTGCGCGCGTTCTATTACACGGCACTCCTGGAAGATCAGGAGTATTCCCCCCTGCGCCCGCTGGTCGACTGGCTCGACTACAACGGTTTCACCATGGTGACGAAGCCGGCGAAGGAATTCGTCGGCCACGATGGTCGCCGCAAGGTGAAGGGCAACATGGACATCGAACTGGCCATCGACATGATGGAAATGGCCGGTTTCATCGACCATGCGGTTCTGTTCTCGGGCGACGGTGATTTCCGCAGCCTGCTGGAAGCAGTCCAGCGGCGGGGCCTGCGCTGCACGGTGGTCAGCACCATCAAGACCCAGCCGCCCATGATTGCCGACGAATTGCGCCGCCAGGCGGACCGCTTCATCGAACTGCAGACCCTGCAGCCGCTGATCGGTCGTGAGGGCTTCGTGCGTCCGCAGAATCCGCGCCGCGATGATGCCCCGCGTGGCAACACCCGCGACGACGTGGACGAAGATGATGACGATTACGACGATGAACTGGTGAGCTGACCGATCATCGTGTCCGGCACGGATCAAGCGCATGAACCTGCCCCCGGGTGCACGCTGTGCCCGCGGCTGGTTGCCTTTCGTGCAGCCAATGCCGCGACCTATCCGGATTTCCACAACGGACCCGTCCCGTCCTTCGGCGATCTGTCCGCGCGTTTGCTGATCGTCGGTCTGGCCCCGGGACTGAAGGGGGCCAACCGCACGGCGCGGCCCTTCACCGGGGATTACGCCGGCGACCTGCTCTATCCGTCACTGATCAAGGCCGGGTTCGCGCGGGGCGTTTATGACTCGCGCCCCGATGACGGGCTGGAACTGCCCGATTGCCGCATCACCAACGCGGTGCGCTGCGTGCCCCCCGCCAACAAGCCGACAGGGGACGAGGCAAGGACCTGCCGTCCGTTCCTGGTAGCCGAGATCGCTGCGATGAAGCGGCTGCAGGCCATGCTGGCTCTGGGTCGGATCGCGCACGAGGCGGTCATTCGCACATTCGAACTGCGCCAGAAGGATTATCCCTTCAGCCATGGGGCGCAGCACCGGTTGCCGAACGGCATGCTGCTGGCCGACAGCTATCACTGCTCCCGCTACAACGTGAACACCAGACGCCTGACGGCGGACATGTTCGCCGCGGTGCTGCAGGACCTGAAGGATGCAATGACGGATTGAGGCGACAAGCCGAGCCGGGGGCCGGAAGCTTGCTGGCCGGAAGCTTGCTGGCCAGAAACACACGGGGCGCCGGATACTGAAATCCGACGCCCCGCCATTTCAGGCCCGACAGCCAACCGGTCGGAACCGGTCAGGTCGGGTCATCAGCACATATCAGGACCGCGACTGCTTTCGCTCGTCACTCAGGCCCTTGTAGATGCAGTAGCACATCACGACCATGACGATCGCGAACGGGAACCCGGTCGCGATTGCAGCAGCCTGCAATGACCCCAGTCCGCCGCCGATCAGCAAGGTGATTGCCACCACCCCTTCGAACACACACCAGAAAATCCGCTGTGCCACCGGGGCGTCAATCTTGCCGCCAGCAGTGATGGTATCGATCACCAGCGACCCGGAATCGGATGATGTGACGAAGAAGACAATCACCAGCACGATGCCGATGAAGGACACCACGTTGGTCATCGGCAACGCTTCCGCCATCTTGAACAGCGACAGTTCCGGCTGCCAGTTGGTCACTGTATCCACCACGCCGCCGTATCCGTTCTCCACATGCTGCCAGATCGCGGTGCCGCCGAAGACGTTCATCCACAACACACAGGCGATGGTCGGGATGACCAGCACGCAGATCACGAATTCCCGCACGGTCCGGCCCTTGGAAACCCGGGCGATGAACATGCCGACAAAGGGTGACCAGGAAATCCACCAGGCCCAGTAGAACGTGGTCCAGCTATGCATGAAGCCGGTGTCTTCACGCCCGACCCAGTTGCTGAGTGCAGGCAGCGCAACGGCATAATCCACCAGCCCGTTGAAGAAGCCGGAGATGATGAACAGCGTCGGGCCGACAATGATGATGAACAGCATCAGGATCAGCGCCAGGACCATGTTCAGTTCCGACAGCCGTTTCACGCCCCCGTCCAGTCCGGCCAAGACAGATATCAGTGCCACCGCCGTGATGCCCGCGATCAGCAGGATCTTGGTCAGGTCGGTTGCCGGAATGCCGAACAGGTAATCCAGTCCGGCACTGGCCTGCTCCGCGCCGAACCCCAGCGAGGTCGCCAACCCGAACAGGGTCGCGAACACGGCCAGCGTATCGATGATATGGCCAGGCCAGCCCCAGACCCGCTCCCCCAACAGAGGGTAGAATGCCGACCGAATGGTCAGCGGCAACCCGCGACTGTAGGTGAAGAACGCCAGCGCCAGCGCCATGACTGCATAGATCGCCCAGGGGTGCAGACCCCAGTGGAAGATCGTCGCTGCCATGCCCATCGACATGGAAGCCTCTACGTCAGCCGGCTCAACCCCGAGAGGCGGGCTGAGGAAATGGTTTACCGGTTCCAGCACGCCGAAGAACATCAGGCCGATGCCCATGCCCGCCGCGAACAGCATCGCGAACCAGCCAGTGTAGGAATATTCCGGTCTGGCGTCATCGCCGCCCAACCGGATGCGCCCCAACGGTGAAACGATCAGGAACAGGCAGAACAGCACGAAGATGTTCGCCGCCCCCATGAACACCCAGTCGAAGGTGGATGTCAGCCAGGGCCGCAGCTCGCCGAAGAACTCGGCTGACCCTTCCTTGAACATCAGCACCACGATGACGAAGCTGACGATCAGGACGGCAGATACGAAGAAGACAGGATTATGAACATCCAGGCCCATGACCTGCACGTTCTGTTGTCCTGGCTTGTAGTCGGAATCAGGTGTCGTCTCGGTCATAAGTTCCCCCTGCTTCAGTTGCGTCAGTCGCGGTTGCCCACCCGATCACGCCGCAGCGTGTCCGGATGCGGGTCTTGATGCCCATTTTTTCGGCAATGTGTCAGCAGGATGACAGTGACGCGAGGGCAAGCCTGTCCTGTTTACGACAGACCGCACGATCAGAACCGCCGCACCTGCCCGCTGATCAGCCGAGACGCTGCTGCGCTGCCGCCTGCTTCACGGCCTCGACGGCATCGGGATTGAGCAACGCAGACAGATCCCCGGGCGGTTCGTCCAGGACCAGTGCACGAATCACCCGGCGCATGATCTTCAGGGACCGTGTCTTGGGCAGATCAGCCACGAACAATATGCGCGCAGGCTTGAAGGCCTTGCCCAGTCCGTCGGTCACCGCGGCGGACAGGCGCGCCGCCGTTGCCGCATCCGTGGGCGTGCCATCAGCCGGAATCGCGGCGATCAGGACGGCCTCCCCCTTCACGGCATCAGGCAGGGCCACCGCTGCGGCCTCCGTCACCAGTCCCGTGGCCATGACCAGTCCTTCGATCTCCGCCGGGCCTGCACGCTTGCCCGCGACCTGGATCGTGTCGTCGGATCGCCCATGCACGTACCAGAGCCCATCCGCGTCCCGGCTGGCCCAGTCCCCATGGCGCCACATGTCGGGGAACATGGACCAGTAGGTTTCGATGAACCGTTCCGGGTCGCGCCAGATGCCCCGGCTGAGGCCGATGGAAACATCGCGCAGGACCAGTTCACCCACCTGGCCGGGGCCGACGCTCGCACCGGATGCGTCGACGATATCCGTGGCCATGCCCGGCATCGGACCGGCAAACGAACAGGGGCGTTGCGGTGTCAGGACATTGCCGGCGATGAACCCGCCGCTGATTTCCGTACCGCCACAGACATTGATGATCGGGCAGCGCCCGCCGCCCACATGCTCGGCAAACCAGACCCAGGCTTCTTCTGTCCACGGCTCACCCGTGGAGCCAAGGATGCGGATGGCAGAGAGGTCATGTGCCGCCAAATGTTCGACGCCGTGACGCATCAGCCCTCGGATCGCTGTTGGTGCGATGCCGAAGAACGTTGCCCGGTGATGCGCGGCCAGACGCCAGATACGTCCCGTATCCGGCCAGTCGGGCACGCCCTCCGCAATGATGAACGTCGCCCCCTTGGCCAGCGTGCCCGCCATCGAATAGGGGCCGGTGACCCAGCCGAAATCCGCGAACCAGAACAGCCGGTCATCCTGTTTCAGGTCCAGCGAGACACCAAAGTCCAGCGCCCCCTTCACCGTGAAACCGCAGTGGGTCAGCACCGTGCCCTTCGGTCGCCCGGTGGTGCCGGACGTATAGGCAATGAACAGCGGCTGGTCGGCATCAACCATTTCCATCGGCGTCGTTGCCGCATCCGACATGTCCAGATCATGCCACCAGACATCGCGGGCGGTGCGGGGAGAGATTTCACTGTCTGCTGTCTTCAGCACGACCACATGGCGCAGGGTGGGCACATCCGCCGCCGCCATGTCGATCACCGGCTTCATGGTGATGATGTTGCCGCGCCTGACGGCCTGGTCGGCGGTGATGACAGCCACCGCCTCCGCATCATTCAGGCGTTTCACGATGGCTTCCGCCCCGAAGCCGGAAAACAGCGGCGAGATGATCGCACCGATTCGCGCAACGGCCAGAAAGGCGACCGGTGTCTCCGGCAGGACCGGCAGATAGATGCCGACGGCATCCCCGGGCCGAATGCCCAGGGCCTTCAGTCCGGCGGCCAGTTCCCGCACCTTCTGGTCCAGTTCGGCATAGGTCAGCGTGCGTTCGCTGTCGTCTTCGCCATGCCAAACGATTGCCGGTTTCTGCCAGACAGGTGTACCGGCATGCCGGTCGAGCAGATTCTCGCAGAAGTTCATCGTGCCACCGACACACCATCGCGCATGCACGGGACCATCGGACAGATCGCGGACCTGCGTGTAAGGGCGGTCGAACCGAATGCCGAGCGCCTTGATCGCCGCATCCCAGAACCAGTCCGGATCCTCCGTTGACCGTTCAAGAAGGTCCGAATGGTTGCGGCAACCGAGTGCGTGCGCGAACCTGGTCAGTTCCGCGTTGTCGATATATTCAGCCGTTGGCACCCAGGTGAAACCCTTGTCCATGCGCCTGTCCTCCCCCATTCAGACTGCTTTCAAACAGTATGGGCAGGTCTCCGCCGTTCCTGCAATTGCCCTGGCAGCCGTCGCGGCGCTGACGTTTTCGGCGGGCGATACGGAGGCCAAGAAGGTCCGCTGGAAGATGCATTCGGCATTCGGCAAGAACCTCGCCGTGATCGGGCCGGTCGGATATCGCGTGGTAGATTGGGTCAACAAGGCTTCTGCAGGCGATTTTGACATCAAGGTTTTCGAGCCCGGCGCGCTGGCCGGCGGCTATGCCTACTATGATCCCGTAAGCCAGGGCGCGTTCGAAGCCGGTTACGGCACCCCCGGTGCCAACCAGGGCAAGAACTCCGCCTTTGCGTTCATGTCGACCTGGCCGTTCGGCCCCGGCGCACTTGAGTTCAATGCCTGGCTGATGTTCGGCGGTGGTCTCGAGATCGGTGAGGAACTCTATGGTCGCGACAACATCAAGTATAATTATTGCGGCATGATTCCGCCTGAGACTTCCGGCTGGTTCCGCAAGGAAATCAAGAGCCTGGAAGAGCTGAGGGGCCTGAAGATGCGCTTCTTCGGCATGGGCGCGAAGGTCATGCAGAAGTTCGGCGTGTCCACGCAGCAGCTTGCAGCTGGCGACATCTACCCGGCGCTGGAACTCGGCACCATCGACGCGACCGAGTTCTCCATGCCCGCCATCGACCGCACGCTCGGTTTCTACCAGGTCGCCAAGTTCAACTACTTCCCCGGCTGGCATCAGCAGTCCACCACCAATGAGATCCTGGTGAACATGGACAAGTGGAATGGCCTGGGGCGAGCGCGGTTACCTGAAGTAAGATCCCAATACCCAGCATGCCCCGGCCCCCGGTTGATAACGTCGGGCCGGGACATGTGACGGTGGAATGATCCGGCGACCGGCGCGCGCCCCGCGCCGGTCGTTACTTCCAAGACGATCCTTCACGAAAACCGGCGACGACCTGACTGTCCCTCTGATGGACGGACGGGTTGATATGACCGGGACATGGGGAAGGGGCGAACAACGGGGATGGGGCGTTACAATGCTCAACTTTGCAGACGCGGCTGACCGCCTGGCGCGGTCAATAGGGCGCGCAGCCAGCTGGCTCATCGTACCACTGATTTTCATCATCATGTTCGATGTGATCACGCGAAAGATCGATATCATTCGCGACTGGTCCGCCGACATCACCATCGAAACCGGCTATTCGGCTTCCTTCATTCTGCAGGACATGCAGTGGCACATTCACGGCGTGATGCTGATGCTGGCCTTTGGCGTGGCCTATCTGACCAACGCCCATGTGCGCGTCGACATCTTCCGTGAAATGGCATCGCACCGCAGGCAGGCCAAGATCGAACTGTTCGGTCTGCTGTTCATGGCCATTCCGTTCCTCTGCCTGGCGCTGTGGAAATCGGTCGACATGGTCACCCTGTCCTACCATCAGGGCGAAGGGTCGGAATCACTGGTCGGCATTCCCTGGCGCTATGTCATCAAGACCTGTCTGCCGATCGGGTTCATCCTGATGCTCGCCGCAGCCATTGCCACACTGGTCCGGACCGTCGTCTATCTCTACGGGTCGGAAGAGAACAGCAAACGGGCTGAAGACGGCATTCAGTATTTCACCGACAAGGTCGTGCTGCCGAAGGTTTCACTCGAGGACGATATCCTCGCCAAACGGGCCAAGGAGCGCTGATCCATGGAATTCATTGAATGGCTCCTCGACGACCATCTGTATGACTACCTCGGCGCCTACATGTTCCTGGCGCTGGCCCTGACCCTGTTCACCGGCTTGCCTGTGGCCTTTGCGCTCGGCAGCATCTCGCTGCTCTTCGGCCTTGTGGGCATCTATCTGGAAATCATCGATTTCGCGGTCTTCTTCCAGATCATCAATCGAGTCTGGGGCGGCGATGGCGGATCGGGGGCGATCCAGAATCCGATCCTCGTCGCGATTCCCTGTTTCGTCTTCATGGGCACGATGCTGGAACGTTCGCAGGTTGCGGCTGACCTGCTGCACATCCTGCAGGTCATGCTGAAACGCGTTCCCGGCGGCCTCGCCCTGTCGATCACGGCCATGGGCACGATCATGGCTGCCACCACTGGCATCATCGGTGCGGTTCTGCCGGGCCTGCTGCTTTCAGGTCTCTATTTTGCCTATGTCGTGACGCGGGCGACGATCAACCCGAGCTGCGCACCGCCCTTGCCTGACGAACTGATCCAGGTGGACCCGACCCGCAAGGCGAATGTCATCAAGTTCTTCGCCATGGTTGGCGGGATCCTGATCGCCATGTATCTGCTGGAACAGCTTGGTCTGGAACAGATCAACTGGAGCCTGCTGGCGTTCCTGACAATCTTCGTGGTCTCCATGTGGATGGGCCGTCGGGAGGGGAATACCCTGTTCGGGGGTATCCTGAAGGGCTTCGTGCCGCCGATCTTCCTGATCATGATGGTGCTGGGTTCGATCTTCGCCGGTTGGGCAACCCCGACGGAAGCTGCCGGTATCGGTGCCTTCGGCAGCATGGTGCTGGCCTGGTTCAACCGGACCCTCAGCTGGCAGGTGATGCGGGAAGTCTGTCACCGGACCGGCCTGACCACGGCAATGATCTTCTTCATCTTTGTCGGTGCCACGGCATTCTCCACGGTGTTCCGCAATGTCTACGGTGAAGACCTGATCATCCACTTCATCGAATGGCTGGAGCTGGGGGCATGGCCGCTGCTGTTCCTGCTGCTGTTCACCGTCTTCATCATGGGTTTCTTCTTCGATTTCCTGGAAATCACCCTGATCATCCTTCCGGTGTCTTCCCCCGTCATCAAGGCGTTCGCGCCGGAGTTTGCCGGGCATCCGGGGCTTGAAGGGCTGACGCCGACGCGGTCGACAATCAGGTGATCTACTGGTTCGCGATCCTGATAGCCGTCAATCTGCAAACGTCGTTCCTGACACCTCCATTCGGATTCGCGCTCTTCTACATGAAGGGCGTTGCACCAAGGGAAGTGAAGATGCAGGACATCTACAAGGGCATCATTCCCTTCGTGATGTTGCAGCTGATCGGTCTCAGCCTGGTGGTCATGTTCCCGCAGATCACGCTGTGGCTGCCAAACCTGATGTTGCAATGACGCTGCATCTCATCTGACGGGCAGTTTCATTTCCGGACCAGAGGTCGCCTCGTCAGAGGCTCGGCGGCGGATGATCGCCACGCACCTCATCGCCCCACTCGTCCAGCAGGCGCTTGCGCTGCGAGATCGCGCGCGACCGCAAGCGGGCGCTGGCAATATCGACCCAGGCCCGGGCGATGAACGGCGCGGCAAACAGCAACACCAGTCCGATCCCGCTCGCGGCGAGATTGACCAGCACGAATTCCGGATCGAGCATCATGCGGAAGGCGTCATCGAAGCTGCCACTGCGTTTCCAGTGCGCCACCAGACCGGGCAAGGCACCGGACAGGTTCATGCCGAACATGGTCGCCAGTGCCCCTGGCACCCGGAGCAATCGGGTCGAGCCGATGATGATCGTGGGCAACATGAAGACCAGGGCCAGCGCGAAGGTGGCCGGCGCCAACGGCAACAGGATCGCCGGAGACAGCATCAGCAGCAGGGAAAGTTTCCCCCCGCTGCGCTTTGGCTGAGCCGCCGTGTCACTCACAGCATGGCCTCCATCGCAAAATAGAACAGGGTGAGGAAACAGACGGAGAGGCTGAACATCTGCGCATAGCGGTAGCCACGATGCATGGCCAGCGCCCGTTGCCCGGGTCCGAATTCAGAAAGCCGCGCAATCAGGTTCTCCAGGTGATTGTACTGGGCAACCGCCTGACGGAATTCCGTTTCGTCCTGTTGCAGCGTATGCAGCAGGTCAAGTTCGGACAGCAGCGCCCGCATGTCGCCGCGCTTGACCAGGCTCTCCAGTTTCTTCTCGAGAACCATGCGGCGAACACGGCTCTGCAGTTGCTTGGCAACCGGCCCCAGGGACGCGGCAAAGGCACGAGTCACGCCGGGTACCGGGCCGGGATGATGAACTTCCTGCAACTCCGCCACGAAACGGGCCATGCTGACCAGCCCTTCCGTGCCCTGGCCGTTGGCGGACACGGACCGGACACTGCGTTCCAGTCGGCGATCGTGGGCCGCCAGGAAAGCCGTCGCATGGTCGGCCAGCACGAATTCCGCATTGGCGTCGGCCGAAAGCTTGCGATCCAGTGCCGCCATCAGTTCACCCGGGCTCCGCGGCAGGTCGGACATGACCTCCGGCCCCAGACAGGGCTGGCGTTGCAGCAACTCGTACAGGACACGTTCGACACCGAAGCCTGGTCGCCCTGCTTCCTTTGTCACCGCACGGATACGCGTCAGGATATTGGCGGGTATCCCGGCACGGATGGTGCGCCCGCCAACCCGCAACCATTCATCCAGCAATGAGGAATTGAGCAGTCGGGCGAGGTCCTCACGCCAACCTGCCTCACCGCTGACGTAGGCGTGCCACAAGCCACCGGCCAGACCGGAGGCAGTGCAATTCACTGACCGGTACCGGATCGGTCCCGACGGGTCGAGCGCCATGATCGCCCGGCAAACCAGATCGGCTTTCTCTTCCACCTTCAGCGGTTTCGTCTGCGTTACCAGTTCAAGTCCGCGACGCACGATGTCTGCACCCGGTTCGTCCACCAGTACGTTGCGCAGCCACTTCTCGATCCGACCGTTCAGGATCAGTTGCACGGCGTCTTCCGGATGACGCTGGAACTCCTGCGCCAGTATCTGCGGGGAAAAGACTTCCCTGTCACGGAAGATGAACGGGCGGGTTGCCCTGCGGCCGCCGCCGGATGGGCGCGGCATGTCGAAGATGCCGTTCATCCATCGGTTCAGGTCGTCATGGGTCCACCGCCGACCCTCCTCATCGCGCAGGGTGCCTGCGAACATCACCTGAATGGCGGTGGCGAATTTCTGCCGTCGCAGCAGCACATCATAGGATCCGCTCAGGACCCGCTGCCTGAACAGTTCATCCGGCTTCAGATTGCGCGCCGGTGGCTCCCCCGACAGCAACTGGAGCACGGTGACCGCGAAAGCGAAGACATCGTCGGCGGATACCCCGTCACCCCGCCCGGTCTGCTGAGCCAACTGAACTGAGATGGGTTCATAGGCAGGCGGCTGGAAGAATCCCGGCAACCCGACAAGACACTGATCAAGGATCACGTCACCGCCAGTGGTCAGCAGGATCGATTCCGGGCGGATGCTGCGATGCACCATGCCGCGTTGCTGCAGTTCCGACATGGCCGGAATCAGACCCGGCACGATGGTCGACATCAGGTCCGACTCACGCACCTTGTTATTGCCCGTCTGCACGAGCCGGGCGCTGCGATGGTTGAAGACGATCGCGAACACATGCGTGTGGTTGTTGAGCCGAAGGACCCCGGCAGCCTGAGGGTTGCGCAGACGCTTGAACGGCTTTTCCAGCATGACGCCAAGCATGTCGTGGCGAATGAATGTCTCCGGCGGTGCAAGCAGGGCGAACAGGTCCGCATCCGGGTCCTGCTTGTCCTTTACCGCACAGGCCTTGGCATCCGGTCGCGACAGGTCGGGGAACGTCTGATCGACCTGAATCACATATCGACCAGCGAGCACCAGACCATGCCCGTCGTCGATGATCGGTCCTTCGCTGATCTTGGCCATGACTGCTTGAATTTCCGGTCCTTGAAGTCTCTCAGGCGCGGCACGCCCGCGAGGCGAACTATCCGCGATCAAGCTGAATGAACCGTTAAGGATACCGCGACAGCCCGCAGCATGAATGGCCGGGTGCCTGCCTGATCCATTGACCGCCGGTCATTTGGCGTTCAGCATGCACGAAACAAGCAAGAAACAGATCCTAGGTGGGAGACATCCATGGCGACAAATCATCTCTATACGCTGCCGGTCGAGCAGACCCAGTGGCACTTCGACGGTGCAACCGAGATCAACTTCACCTGGGAGTATGATGACGAACGCGAGTCCCTGCTGCAGCTCTATGACAAGGGCAAGAAACAGCAATGGGATGCTGCGGAGCGTATCGACTGGACCCAGGACATGGACTGGGACAACCCCATGTCCCTGCCCGATCAGGGTATCCCCATCTTCGGTACCGATGCCTGGAACAAGATGAACGACAAGAACAGGGCGGAGGTTCGCAGACATCTGCAGTCCGCCAACATCAGCCAGTTCCTGCATGGCGAACAGGGCGCGCTGATCGCCACGGCGAAGATCGTGGCCACGGTACCGGACGCCGATTCCAAGTTCTATGCCGCCACCCAGGTGATGGACGAGGCCCGGCACGTGGAAGCGTTCTCCCGTCTGCTGCACGAGAAGATGCAGATGGCCTATCCCATCACCCCCGGGCTGAAGACCTTGCTGGAACAGGGGCTGACCGACCGGCGGTGGGACATGACCTATCTGACCATGCAGATCCTGATCGAAGGTCTGGCGCTGGCCGCGTTTCAGCGCCTGCGCGACCAGGCCGGCAACAATCTGGCCCAGACGGTCAATGCCTACGTGATGCAGGACGAAGCCCGGCACGTGGCCTTTGGCCGGTTGGCGCTGCGCGACTACTATCCCCAGCTGACCGACGTCGAACGCAAGGAGCGTGAGGATTTCGTGGTGGAGGCCTGCTACCACATGCGCGACCGCTTCCTGCAGACCGAGGTCTGGGAGAACATCGGCTTCTCCAAGAAGGAAATAGCCGATGTGGTCGACAAAAGCGAAGTCATGGGTGAGTTCCGCCAGCGGCTGTTCACCCGCATCGTGCCGACGGTGAAGGACATCGGCCTCTGGGGCGAAGGTGTCCGCAAGGCCTACAGCGACATGGGTGTGATCAAGTACGCCGAGATCGATGCCGAGGCCCTGCTGGAACACGACAACCAGGTCGCCGAGAACTTCGATGCCAGGAAGTTCGTCGAACGCGAGGTCGGTGTCGCCGCCGCCGAATAGGCGCCAGCGCTGAGATGCGGTGATCGAGGGATAGCCGCTCAAGGGCGGATGCCTGCGTCATCACGTAGCCTGAGGCCCGCGGGGGCTGTTGCCGCGCGCGCCTCATCCCTTTCTTGTCGGTGCCTGATCGCTTCGGGAGAACAGCCATGACCTACACCAGCCTTGCCCTGTCGATAGCCGATCACATCGCGCATGTGGAACTCGACCGACCCGAGAAGATGAACGCCATGAACCGTGCGTTCTGGCAGGAAATGGTGGATGTATTCGCCGAGATCGGGGACCGCACGGATGTGCGCTGCGTGGTCCTTTCGGGCCGCGGGCGGCATTTCACGTCTGGCCTGGACCTGCAGGACTTCGCGACCCTGTTCCAGACCGACAGCAAGGCGGAACCGGCGCGCGAACGCCACC
This sequence comes from Minwuia sp., assembly GCA_029210175.1. Taxonomy (GTDB): domain Bacteria; phylum Pseudomonadota; class Alphaproteobacteria; order Minwuiales; family Minwuiaceae; genus Minwuia. The sequence goes on from JARGPL010000003.1 coordinate 165,093, forward strand.
GCCTGCGCCGCACGGTGCTGGAGATGCAGGAAACCTTCAACGTCATCGAACGCTGCCAGGTGCCTGTGCTTGCCGCCATCCACGGTGCCTGCATCGGCGGCGGTGTCGACCTGATCACGGCCTGCGATTGTCGCTACGCCAGCGCCGACGCCTTCATCGCCATTCAGGAAATCAACATCGGCATGGCTGCTGACGTCGGTACCCTGCAGCGCCTGCCGCATCTGGTGCCGCAGGGAGTCGCGCGGGAGATGGCCTTCACGGGGCGGCGAATGCCCGCGCAGGAGGCCATGCAGCGTGGTCTGGTGAACGAGGTCCTGGATGATCGCGATGCCCTGATGTCCCGGGTCATGGAGATCGCGGCGCAGATCGCAGCCCGGTCGCCACTGGCCATGGCCGGCGTCAAGGAAATGCTGAACTATGCCCGCGATCATTCCGTCTCCGATTCCCTGAACTACGTGGCGACGTGGAATGCGGCCATGCTGATCGGCGACGATGTGCCCACGGCCATTCGGGCGCAGATGGCGAAGGAGGAGGCGCGTTTCGCCGATCTGGATGCCGCCGCGAACATCGTGCGCCGCAAGGGCCACCGCAGCGGAACGCTCTGACGCCATGACCGCAGCGTCCGCCATCCCGACACTTGTCATTGATGCCGTTGGCCACCGGTATGGGCCGAAACAGGCCCTGGATGACGTCAGCTTCACTGTGGACAAAGGCGCTTTCGCGGTTCTGCTCGGCCCCAACGGGGCGGGCAAGTCGACGCTCTATGCCCTGCTGACGCAATTGCTGCCGCTCGGGGCTGGCCGGATCGCCATTGCGGGACATGATATTGCGGACGACCCGCGCGCGGCGCTTGGCGGACTTGGCATCGTCTTCCAGGCCCAGACACTGGACCTGGATCTGTCAGTCGAACAGAACCTGCGTTACTTCGCACGGTTGCGGGGCATGAGCGGCAGGCACGCAAGTCAGCGCATCGACCAGCAGCTTGAACGCCTCGATCTCGCCGACCGGCGCAAGGACCGGGTGCGGGCCCTGAACGGCGGCCACCGGCGCAGGCTGGAGATCGCGCGGGCATTGCTGCATGAACCGGATGTGCTGCTGCTGGACGAACCCACGGTCGGACTGGACATCCCGACCCGCCAGCGCATTGTCGATGACGTGCATGATCTGGCTTCCGACGGCAGCGCCACCGTCCTCTGGGCCACCCATCTGATTGATGAAGCGCGGGCGGGCGATCAGGTCGTGCTGCTGCATCAGGGATCTGTGAAGGCGGACGGGGAGGCGCGGTCGCTGCTCGACCAGTTCGATTGCGACGACCTGGGCACCCTGTTCAACCAGCTGACGGAACGCAAGCCACAGGCCCCCCTGCAAGGCCTGACGCGCGGAGCAACCGGATGATGGCGTCTCAGACCGTCAATCAGACCTGCCTTTCCAGCCTTCCGAGGCCCGCGCGCCCTTTTCTTTCCCCCTTGCGGGGGACGTGGCCGCGTCAGCGGTCGATGGGGAGTGACAGCCGCAGGCTGCATTGCTCGACCGTCACCACCAGATCGGCTCTGCCGTTCACCCCTGTCCCGGCATTACCCCGCCGAAGGGGCTGGGAAAGCAACAACGCGTCCGGCCACCTGGAAGCATGGGGAACCAGTCCATGAACGCCATCTGGCTACGCTGCATGCAGGGCATCCTGATCCGGGAGACGCTGCGGTTCCTGCAACAGCGCGAACGGTTCTTCGCGGCGCTTGTCCGTCCGCTGGTCTGGCTGGTTGTCTTTGCCGCCGGGTTCCGCACCGCACTTGGCCTTTCGATCATCGAACCCTATGCCAGCTATGTGCAGTACGAGGTCTATATCGTGCCGGGCCTGTGCGCGATGGTGATCCTGTTCAACGGCATGCAAAGCTCCCTGTCGCTGGTCTACGACCGGGAGATGGGATCGATGCGCATGCTGCTGACGACGCCCCTGCCGCGCTGGTACCTGATCTTCTGCCGCTTGCTGGCCGGATCGTTCGTGTCGATCCTGCAGGTCTATGCCTTCCTGCTGATCGCTCTGGCGTTCGGGGTGGAAGTGCCATGGAGCGGCCTGATCGCCGTGCTGCCTGCCCTGCTGCTCGGCGGTCTGACGCTGGGCAGTCTCGGGTTGGTGCTGGCGGCGGGCATCAAGCAACTGGAGAATTTCGCAGGCATCATGAACTTCGTCATCTTCCCGATGTTCTTCCTCTCGTCGGCGCTCTACCCATTGTGGAAGATGCAGGAAACCAGCGAAGTGCTGTACTGGATCTGTCAGTTCAACCCCTTTACCCACATCGTCGAACTGATCCGCTTTTCACTCTACTGGCAGCCTGCCCCGACCCATCTCGGCTGGTCGATGCTGGCCTTCGTCCTGTTCGCCGGCGCGGCGCTGTGGATCTATTCGCCGGCACGCGGTCTGAAGGGTGGCGGCGGCGGGCCACCGGGCCGGTAAGTTGCCTGCGCCCCCTTTCCCTGCACTGCCCTGCCTGTCATCATTCGCGCACACGCAATCCTGGGGGGCGTCAGATGGGTGAGGTGGTCAGTCTCGACGAATACAGTTCCGTGGCCCGGCGGGTGGAAGGTACTCAGCCGGGCGGCAGACGACCCACTGTCGGGATGGATGTCTGCTTCGACCGGCGGGAGTTGAGCCGCATCCTGAACGTCTACGGCAACATGGTGGCCCGCGGCGACTGGCGCGATTATGCCATCGCCCACGGACCGGAGCAGGCAACATTTGCCGTGTTTCAGCGTGCCGCCGAATCACCGCTTTTCCGCATCACCAAGACCCCGAAACTGGCCCGCAAGCAGGGCGCGTTCCAGGTGATCGCCCGGGACGGTCGCGTATTGAAACGGGGCCATGAACTGGACACGGTACTGAGGGTCTTCGACAGCCGCCGTTTCAGCGTGGTGGACGACTGAACAACGTGGCGGGCTGCGCGGCGAAACATGAACCGCGACAAGGTTCATGACCGGGGCTGTCATGCTCCGGCGACTTGATTGGGGAGGATTGCAGGGCATGACGGGTCAGATCATCAGTGGCAACAGGGTGCTTACCCTGGAACAGCGCAACGCGAACACGGCACGGGCGGCACGGGCGCTGCACGATCTGGGGATCGGGCTGGACGACTGCGTGGCGCTGTACCTGCGCAATGATTTCCCGTTCTTCGAGGCTTCGGGCGCGTGTGCCCTGATCGGAGCCTATGCGACGCCGATCAACTGGCACTACACCGCAGAGGAAGCGGCCTACATCCTGACCGACTGCGACGCGCGGGTCGTGGTCATCCATTCCGACCTGTTGCCGCCGATCCTGCCGTCGATCCCCGATCATGTGACCATCGTCGTGGTACCGACCCCGGATGAGATCGCAGCGGCCTATGGGGTCAACGCGACAGTCGACATGCCCCAACGCGCCCAGCTCTGGACCGATTTCATCAAGGATCGGGAACCGTGGACAGAACTGCCACCCGCCAACCGCGGCACCATGATCTACACGTCGGGAACCACCGGCAATCCAAAGGGCGTACGGCGAGACCCGATGGATGAGGAAGCGCAGGCACAGACAGCCCAGATGGTGTTCGAAGGCTTTGGCGTGCCGCCGGAAGCCAGTGATGTCCGCTGCGTCATGACCGGCCCGATGTATCACAGCGCCCCCAACGCCTATGGCCTGGCGGCGGCACGCGGCGGGGCCACGATTTATCTGGAAGCGCGCTTCGAAGCCGAAGAACTGCTGCAGATGATCCAGGAACACAAGCTGACGCACATGCACGTGGTGCCGACCATGTTCGTGCGTCTGCTGCGCCTGCCCGCGGAAGTCCGCGCGAAGTACGACGTGTCCAGCCTGAAGCACGTCATCCATGGCGCCGCCCCCTGCCCGCCCGATGCGAAGAAGCAGATGATCGATTGGTGGGGACCTGTGATCTATGAATATTACGGCTCGACCGAGAACGGTCTGGTCACCGTCGTGACCAGTGAAATGGCGCTTTCGAAGCACGGCACCGTGGGCAAGCCCATTGCGGGCAACGTGGTCCGGATCCTGGATGACGCGGGCAAGGATGTGCCATCCGGGGAAATCGGGGAAGTCTATATCTGGCGTCCGAACCGCACCGATTTCACCTACAACAAGCGCGACGCGGCCCGCAGGGAAATGGAGATCGACGGCTTCCTGACCAACGGCGACATGGGCTGGCTGGACGCGGATGGCTGCCTGTTCCTGGCCGACCGGAAGAACGACATGGTGATTTCCGGCGGCGTGAATATCTACCCCGCAGAGATCGAGAAGGTGCTGATCGGCTGCCCCGGTGTGCGCGACTGTGCCGTGTTCGGCATTCCCGACGCCGAGTTCGGTGAATCCCTGGTTGCCCATATCGAAGTGACGGACCCGTCGCTGGCACCGGAAGATGTCCAGGCATTCCTGCGCCAGCACCTGGCCAAGTTCAAGGTGCCGCGCAAGATCGTCATCGACGAATCCCTGCCGCGCGAGGACTCGGGCAAGATCTTCAAGCGCAAGATCCGCGAACCCTACTGGGCCGGGATGCCACGCAGGATCTGATCCGGTCTGCGCGGATCCGGGAAACGGGAATGTTCGGCGTAACCGACAGAAGGCTCATTTGACGCCTCCTGTCGGGAACCGGATGCCTCAGCCGCCGCCGGAGATCGTCACGCCGCCATCGACGCTGATGGTCTGGCCGGTCAGGAAACTGCCTTCCTTGGATGCCATGTAGACCGCCAGACCGGCAATCTCTTCCGGCTCACCGATGCGGTTCAGCGGGGCCTGGGCTTCCGACTTGGCGCGGAACTTCGGATCTTCCCAGAGCGCGCGGGCGAAATCGGTCTTGATCAGGCCGGGCGCAATGGCATTGGCGCGAATGTTGTGACCACCGAATTCACAGGCCAGGTTGCGCACCAGCTGCATGTCGGCAGCCTTGGAGATGCAATAGCCACCGATGACAGTGGAGCCACGATGGCCGCCAATGGATGACACGATGATGATGACGCCGTCGCGGCGCTCCTTCATCTCCGGGATCACCATGGAACAGAGCCAGTGGTTCGACTTGATGTTCACATTCATGATCTTGTCGAAAGCGCTGTCAGGGATGTCGAGGGATGAGCCGTAGTAGGGATTCACTGCTGCATTGCCGACCAGGATATCGATCTGGCCAAACGCCTTCCGGGTCTCGGAAACCAGCTTCTCCAGCTCTTCCTTGTAGGCGATGTTGCAGGGAATACCGATGGCCTTGCCGCCGTGGTCGGCATGGTTCTCGTTGATGTCCTTGGTCACGGCTTCCACCACGTCTGCCTTGCGGCTGGACACGACGACGTTGGCCCCCTGCTTCGCAAAGGCCTCGGCAATGGCCTTGCCAATGCCCTTGGTGGACCCGGTAACAATCGCGGTCTTGCCGCGCAGATCGAACATCATGATGTCATATCCCCTGAAGTGTCCGGCAACCGATGCCGGGGTCTGCAGACCACATTAGTGCACTCGTTCTGAAGATGGAATCGGGTCGGTCCAACCTATCGACGCACGGCCAGTGCCTCGACAGGCAGGCCGTTGCCGCGCCAGGCGGTATAGAGTTCCAGCGCCAGGTAGGCGTCGGAGCCGAGTGCGCGCGGTTCCGCCAGCCGCTGGTCATCACAGAACTGCAAACGCCGGTGTACCGACCCGACAGCGCCCCAGCGCAGCAGGTATCCCGGCATGCCGTTGGTCTGCCCCTGGGTCAGTTGCTCGCCGCGCAACCAGAGGCCCACCCGTTCGTCATGGCACTGGAAACACGCCAGGTTCATCTGACCACGGCGTTCGGTATAGAGCGCCCGACCCTGCTGGAAATGAGGCGCGGCAGGACCATCGACCGCAACGGCCACGGGCTGCCCGGAAGACTGTTCGCGCACCGCCACGGTCAGCGACAGCAGTTCCTCCGATTCCAGCGGCAGAGCAGACGCGCCCATGCGCAGCGTGCGACAGGCATTGATCTGCGCTTCAAGGTTTCTCAGATCACCGTCCACGACCTTGGGGAATGCCGTCGCGACACCATCCAGTCCCCGTGAGCCATGACAATCAGCGCAGGATTTCGCAGCCGTTCCCGAACGCCGGGCGAACAGCGCCTGCCCCCGGTCGAGCCAGAACATCGCCGGATTGGCAAAGCTGTCGCGCTGCATTTCCTGAACCGCCGGCGTTGCGAGCGCCTGGCCGGAGATGGCCGGATCAGGCCGGGTTGCCATTTCACCCGCCATTGCCTGAGACGCCGAGGTGAACCAGATAATGACCAGCATTGAGCCGAAAGGGAGGAACCGCGTCATGGGACTGAGTATTGCAAGGATCGACCACGTTGTCCTTCACGTCCGCGACATGGAAAGCGCGCTGGCGTTCTATACGGACGTACTCGGGTGCAGGGTCGAACGCACGGTGGAAAGCATCGGCCTCGTCCAGATGCGCGCCGGGGCCAGCATGATCGATCTGGTGCCAGGTCGCGCCCCGGGAAAGCCTGATGCCAGGGCCCACAACATGGATCATTTCTGCGTCCGCATCGACCCCTGGGACGAGTCCGCGATCCGTGCGCATCTGTCGGCGCACGGCATCGAAGCCGGTGAAACGAAGTCCCGCAACGGGGCGGAAGGTGAAGGACCGTCGATCTATCTCGACGATCCTGACGGCAACATGGTCGAATTGAAGGGGCCGTCATACTGAGGCCGGAACTGCGCCCGATCGGTTGGTAAACGCTTTGTTCAGCATGTTCGGGTAGGATGGTACGGAGATTTCGCCTCCTGTGCCCGGACATGCAATGACTGATTCAGATGTATCCCCGCCGCCGGACCTGATCAGCGGTGACCGCCGCCGGATGCGCAGGCGCGCCGGATTTGCGCTTGCGTGCCTGCTGCTGCTTGCGGTGGCAGCGGTGCTGGGCATCGTCGGATTTGCCGAAACCGAGCGTGAGCGGCTGGTTGATGAATGGGACGTCCGCCTCGGCCTCGTCGGAGACAGCCGCAAGGCGGCGGTGGAGCGCTGGCTGAATGATCGCCGTGCCGAGGTCCTGCGGCTGGCGGCCAACCGTGCCGTGCAGTTCTACCTGATCGACCTCGCCGACCCCGAACTGCCGCGTGAGGAAATCGACGGCAACCGCCAGTACATCGAGGACCTGTTGCGATCCGAAGCCGAACGCGGAGGATATCTGTCGCCGCGTGACCAGGTTGCATCTGGCAGTGCAGCAGGCATGTCGCTCGGCGGTATCGTCATCCTCGACAACAACCGCCGTGTGGCTGCCCGCACGCCCGGTGCGCCAGACACAGAAGGACTGGCGCTGGATGGCCTGCGTCCGGGCCAGGTGCTGGTCATGCCCCCATTCGTCGCCGGTGATGGATTTGGCATGCTGGCGCTGGTCACGGCGATTGGCACCCCTGACGGCGGCGGTGGCGAACCCGCCGGCTTCGCGGTGGCATTCCGACCGCTGGATCGTGGCTTCAGTGAAACCCTCGAACAGCCGGGCGATACCGCCGGTGCCGCCGAGAACTTCCTGATCGATCGCCAGGATGAAGCCGTCCGATTTCTGACGCCGGTTGGTGACGGCGCTGCAACGCTGTCCCGTCAGGTTTCCGTTTCCGAGAATGACCGCGCGGCCGTGGCGCTGCTGGGCCGGTCCGGGGGCAGCGGTATCTTCACGGGCTATCAAGGGGATGAGGTGCTGGCCGTCAGCCGCCTGGTGGCAGGCACGGACTGGACGCTGGTCCGCCAGATCCCGGCCGCAACGGCCTTGTCCGACGGTATCCGCCGGATCTGGCTGATCTCCGGCGCGCTTTTCCTGGCATTGCTGCTGGTCGCGGCCACGGTTGTCGCTGTCTGGCGCAAGGCTGTCAGCGACCGGCTGGAGGAAACCGCGACCGAGCTTTCGCATGCGCTGAAGGAGGCACATCGGCTCGGGCGTCTGCTGCGCAACGTGGCCGATGCCGTGCCCAACGGCATCACTGCCGTGGACCGCGATGAACGGGTGCTGTTCGGCAATCGGGCAGCCTTCGCCACGATCGATATCTCTGCCGAAGAAGCCGAGGGCATGGCACTGATCAATCTGCTGGGTCCAGGTGGCAGCGCGCCCCTGCATGCGGCCAATGCCACTGTCCGAAAGGATGGCAGGACCGTGCGGCAAATCGACGATCGCGGGACCGGTCCGGACCGGTCCGTTGTCCGGCGTGTGCATGTGCCCCTGGATGATGATGGCGTGCTGATCGTCGCCGAGAACATGACCGAGATCGTCGTGGAACGCGAAGCCCGGGCGGCGCAACTGGACGCCCTGGTCAATGTGCTGGTCGACCTGATCGACGCCAGGGACCGGTATGCGGCGCACCATTCGCAACGGGTTGCGCGGCTGTCGCGCCAGATGGCGGCGGCGATGGACCTGCCCCAGTCCGACCGGGTGGCAGCCGAGACAGCGGCCCGGCTGATGAACCTGGGCAAGTTGCGCATTGATCCGGCCATCCTGACCAAGACCGACGGGCTGACACCCGACGAACTGGCCGCCATTCGCGACAGCATCCTGCATTCGGCAGACCTGGTGCAGGGCATTCCGTTCGAAGGACCGGTTGTCGAGACCTTGCGGCAGATGCAGGAACGGCTGGACGGCAGCGGAAGGCCCAATGGCGTGGCGGGCGAGAAACTGCTGGTACCGGCCCAGATCGTGTCCCTCGCCAATGCCTACGTTGCCCTGATCAGCGAACGCGCCCATCGCGCCGCCCACACCCCCGAACAGGCCCTTGAACAACTCTGGCCGGAAGCGGAGAAGACCTGGCGACGGTCCGTCATGGCCGCCCTGGTGCAGGCCAGTGCGCTGCCGGAGAAGGCATGATGCCAGGCAGGACACCCGTCCTGCTGATCCTGACCGCGATCCTGGGCGCGGCGGTCGGCCCGGGCAGCATGGCAGAACCCTATGACCCGCATCAGAACCCGCCGAGCCTGCCCCGCGAGATCAATGACTGGATCACGCCCGATGGTGCCAAGGAACTGCGGGAGATGCCCGAAGACAATCTGATTGCGCTGGAGAACCCGCCCGCTTTCGGCTGGCGGTCGGGTCAGGACCGCTACACGTTCGAAGTGCGGATCGAACGTGACGGGCAACGTTTCATGCAGTTTGTTACCTCGGCCAGTGCCTTCCGCCCCGACAGGCCGATGGAGCCGGGACAGTATACCTGGCAGGTGAGGCGGCTCGATTCCTTCGGGCGTCCACGGACCGATGCTGACGCCCCCCTGCAGGACCCGGAAGGCTGGTCCACGCCCCGGCGCTTCGAGGTCCGTGCCGACGGGATCGCGCTTTCCGTGCCCCCCGTCTGGGCGGCCTTTGACCGGGCCAGGGAACGCAAGCGCCCCCGATCACTGCCGCCAGACCCGGAGACCGGTCGCTTCAACCCCGAACGGCTGACTGCGGCGCAATGGGACGTCTTCGATGTCGTGGCACGGCGTTTCGCGAACGAAGCCGACGGTGCGGCGACCTTCGCCAGGCGACAGACAGACGGCAGCCGCGCCGAACTGCGACAGTTGATGCGTCGCCTCAACGATGCACTGGCCGTCGCGACGGTACACAGGCAAAAGGCGACCCGCACCCGGGCACGCGAGGTCGCCCAGCTTTATCTGGACGGACTGATCGGGGAGAACCCGCTTGGCCGCACGGGCCACGACGGCAATGACCTGCTGAACATCCGCATCGCCAAGACCGTCGCGCGCGCCTACGACATTCTGAAGAGCGACATGGATCGCGCCACCCTGCTGAAGATCCGCCGCCATATCGAGGCCCGGACGCAGCCAGCGTTCGACTATTTCATGCTGAACGATCACGGCAATCTGGGGCAATTCGCTTTGAGTTCGCACGGGTTCCAGATCATGACGCACGTGCTGGCCATCGCCGCTCTGCTCAGCGGTGATTCCGACCGGGCAACGCTCTGGTTCCGCGACAGCTATCCGCTGGTGTCCATGCTCGTGACCCCCTGGGGTGGCGGCGATGGTGGCTATTCCAACGGGATCAACTATGGCGTCTGGGAATTCGTGAACCACGTGGACAGCTGGGACGTGATCCACCATAGCACCGGCTTCCCCTATTTCGATACGGCCTGGGTGCGGAACTTCGCCGAGTTCCTGGCCTACTTCGCGCCTCCGGGTGTGGCCTACACGGGATTTGGCGACGGCGGCGAGTACATCCGCCCCGAACTCTGGTCAGAGATCGCGCGGCTCTATTCGGAACGCGGCCGCGGCACCTGGGCAGATCCGCTGCTGGCCGGCTGGCAGAGCTATCTGTCGACCCGGCCGGGCAGGAATGCACCGCTGACCAATGCCCTGCTGTGGCCGCGCCTGTTCAGCGAACGCAGCCCGCTGCCGGACCCGGTGCAGTCACTGGACAGCCTGCCGAATGCGGCCATATTTCCAGACATTGGCTGGGGCGCGATCCACTCCGACATCAATGATCCGGACCGCTATTCCGTGTTCTTCAAGTCCAGCCAGTTCGGATCCTTCAGCCACAGTCACGCTGACCAGAACAGTTTCATCATCATGGGCCGGAGCCAGCCCCTGCTGATCGACAGCGGCTACTACGACAATTACCGGTCAGAGCATCACAATGGCTGGACCCGCCAGACCCGTGCCCACAATGCCATCACCTTCGACGGTGGCAAGGGCCAGCCGATCGACGATCCGGCAGCCCGTGGGCGATTGCTCGGGTACTGGCGTTGCCAGGGCATTGTCATGATGCGCGGGGATGCGACCGACGCCTATGGACAGGGCATCACCCGCGCGGTGCGTACCCTGCTTTCCCTGCCTGACGGAAAGGTCCTGATCGCGGACCACATGGCCGCAGACAGCCCGCGGCAGTGGGAATGGAATTTCCATTCCGCCACACCGGTTCAACCGTCCGGCGATCGGGCAGCCACTGTGCTGAACGGTCCGGCACGGGCGCATCTGCAGATGCTGCTGGGGCCGGACGTGACGCTGAACCAGTCCAGCGACTTCACGGCGAAACCCAGACCGACGCGGGGTGTCACACCCGCAGATCAGTACCATGCGGCCTTCGTGACCCGCCGTCGGAATGCCATGCTTGATCAGCTGACCCTGATCGCGCTGGATCAGGACACGGCGGTCCCCGACACCAGCGCCCGACACGATGGACCGGGCCAGGTCAGTTTCAGCATCGGACGCTATGCAGGATCCATCAGCACGGACGGCGTATCCATGACCATCGACGGCGCGCCCATCGACCCTGCCACTTGCGCCGTGCCACCCCCGGTCCGCGTGGCGGCACGCACCGTACGGCTGAGGCTGGGGGGCCGCGACTGAAGGAGTGGGTGGAGCCCGGCCGATCAGAAGACCTGCTCGACGCTCCACCGTGTCTGACCGGGCGGCGGGAAGCGGGCGGCGTACTGGAGTTCGATCCTGACCGTGCCATCCGTGCGGCGAGGGATGCCCAGGCGGAGCACACCATCGGGCGTGCGCCACTCACTGACCCGTATCAGGCTGTTGGCGTTGATCCGGTCAACGAAATCAGCTCCGAACTCGCCGCGTTCAAACACTGCCGGCGTACCGTAACGCTGGATCATCAGGCGCTGGATGTCCTGAAACACCTGCTGTGCACCAATCGGATCGCCAGTCGCCACCAGATCGAAGATTGCTGCGGCTTTCACCAGCCGGTTCCCGTCGTGCAGCAGGGCAAGCCGCTGGGGATTGGCGATCTGTGGCAGATAGGCGGACTGATAGACCACCGCTCCCGGTTCCTCGACACCGCCCGTGATCCCGGCGGCGGCCAGCCTGCCCCGGGCCTCGGCCAGGGCCATGCGCGGTGTCAGGTCGATCAGGTCCAGTTCCCCGGGGAAATCACCGTCCACTATTGGCACCAGCGACGGGGACACCGCCGCAGCGCGTTCCTGTCGATCCGCCGCTGTCGCCTTCTGGAAGGCCAGGGTATAGAAAACGCCCACCCGATAGGCAGAGGTAAAACCGCCCGGTTCAGGCTGTCGGTGGAACAGATCAATGGATGAACCAAAGGTATGTGGGCCGGAACGGTAGGCATAACTGGTGGACAGGGTCTGGGCCAGCGTCTCCACATTGTTGGTGCCTTCCTGGTCTTGTAACAGCAGGCGATAGTTTGCCCCCAGCGTATGTCCGCCCCGGAACAGGTTGGCGGCAAGCGTCGCGCCCACATCGGTTTCATCGTTTCCGGCACCGGTGATCAACCGCCACAGCACGCCAGGTGCCACGCTGCCCCGGAAGCCGGCAAATTCGATACCATGAGTGGCGCTCAAGGCGACTTCCCGCGTCGTCGCCAGCGTGTCGGCAACCGAATTTTCCACCTGCTGATAGAACAGGTTGGCGCGCCCGGTCCAACCGGACGCAATGGCCGCCGAGAGACCAAGGCGGGAGGATCCGGTCAGTGTCTCGGTCGTGTTGTTGTCGTTGGCCACGCCTTGCAGAAAACTGTCCCAGGTCATGGAAACGGAGCGGCTGTCTGTAAGGCGGATCGGGCCCGCGATGGTCAGACCGGCGACCTGGGTGTCCGTGCTGTTGGCGCGGGTGAAGGAATCCGTGAACTGCTGCAAGCGCCCGCGCAGGGCCAGCCCGTTGTCCAGCCGATACCCGCCGCGCAGATCAAACGTCCGGCGGTCGGCGGCCACCACCCCCCCGTTCGGTCGGAATTCCGCACCTGTCTGGTCGAACCGGAAGCTGTAGGTCAGGGATGAACCTTCCGACCGGCCACTGATTTCGGCCAGCATGGAATAGTCCAGCGCACCGGTTTCCCCGGCACCGCCATTGCCGATATCGCCATTCAGCAGCGCCACTTCGCCTTCAAGACTCAATATCTGGCTGCCGACCCGACGTTCATGCACGCCGGCCACGCTGCCCGTCACCTGATTGCGTTCCGGCGTGGCACCATCGGCCTGTCGAAAACCGTGCACCAGACTGGCCGACCAGGTGCTGCCACCGTCTTCGGTCAGCCAGGACGCGCCATTGAAATAGTCATCGAACCAGTTGTCGAACGCGCTGCCGACATAGGTCTGCTGGTTTGCGCCCGAACTGAATTGCAGGGAATGCGCCCCGTCCAGCCATCCGATCTGGGGCTGCAGTTCCACCTGCCCGCCTTTCAGGGCACGCTGCAGCGTGCGGAAGGAATAGAAGCCGAAGAAGTCACCGAACTCCGCCCGCAACGGCACGCGACCATCGCCCTTTGTCCAGGTCAGGTTGGCCCGCTCCGGCACGATACCGCGTTGGGCGGAACGGAATTCAGAGCTGTTGATCACCCCGTCGAAGCTGCCGCGCAGGAAGTTCCAGGGCGAATAGCGACGTTCCAGGTTCAGATGCACATCATCAAAGAAATTGAACGCATTGTCAGGATTGGGATTGGCCGACGCGTCGCCCGCGACGCCGGACTGTTCCGCCCGGAACGTATTGGTCCCGTCCACCCGCCATTCCGGAAGCGGATCGGCAGAATGCCCGATTTCCAGCGATTCCTGGGCGTTCACGGTTCCGGCCAGTGCCAGCCCAAGTGCAGCGCAGGCACACCGACGCACCAGCTTTCTGTCCTGACGAACATACGTCGCCGGCATCATTCGTCGACTTCCTGAAACTCCATCAGGAAATCGTTCGTACCGGTCAGCACCACGAACCCGAGTGTCTGGTCATTGAATTCGATCCGCGTACGAACAGTGGCGGAAACCGTGCTGACGATGCGGCGTTCCCCGTCGTCCGCCGTCAGCCGGGCTTGCTGTAGCGTCTGCACGCCCTGCACGGCCTGGACCTTCAGCACCGCATCACGCGGCACCCTGATGTCCTGATTTTCCGCCAGCCGCGCCCGGTCAACGAAGTCGTCCGCCACATAGCCACCCTGGTTGCCGGAATTCCAGTCCCGGGCAAAAGCATCCAGAAACCGTTCCACCTCTGCTCTCGGCACCGGGTTCACCCGGGCAATGCGAACCGCCCCGGTCGGCAACAACGCCGCCGACTGGTCCGGGGTCTGGATGCGGTTGAGCCGCCGCAGTTCCCGCGCCTCGGCAACCGTGGCAGCGCAGAACAGGATCAGGGCGAGGATCACCAGAAGTTTTCTCATCACGCCACCTGCTGGATCGCGTTGACAGTGAAGTTGAACTCACCACCGCCAAGGGCGGATACGGTGACCGTGATCTGCACGGTGAAACCATTGGTGGCCTTCACCGTCACACTGGTTGGCACGTCCAGCGGCACACGGACATTCAGTGCGCCTGGCGGATCGAACTCGAACAGGCCGACCAGCCGATCCGGAAACACCTCCGCCGCTGCAAAATCCGTCCCGCCGTTGGACGGGATCTGGGCGATCAGGGCTGACCCGGTGCTGCCATCGGCCACAACCGTGCAACTGCCGTTGTTGGGGTCGATATCCAGCGACGCGAAGCGGAAGTCGGCGGGTGCCGTGCCACTGGCCTGCATCTGCACGGTGACGCCCTGACAATTGGCCAGGCCTGCGCCGTTATCGTTGTTGTTGTTGTTGTTGCCTTGATTGGCGTTCACGGCATCCTGCAACTGGGCGAATACCTGTCCGTTGTTGTTGCGTACCGGATCGATCTGGTTCAGCGGATTGTTGCCGTTGACGATGTTGATCTGCTTGATCGTGCGGCTGACGAAGCGGCGGTTGCCCTGCACCGGGTTGACCGCATTGGTGTTGGCACCGGGTGCCACGATACGGATCGATGTCCGCCCCTTGCCGACGCTGACTTCACCACCGAACTGCGCCTGCGCGGGACCGCCGCCCGGCATCAGGGTCACAGCGATGCCCAGAACGATTCCTGCCCGCATGATAGCCATCAGTCCGATGTGCATCATTCCGCCCCCGCCACTGCACCGCGCGCGACATTGCCGACCACCCGGAACAGATCCACCTCGATCGGTGCTTCCTGTCCGACAAGCTGCGGGTCGTCGGCAACACGCAGGGTATTCACGCACATCCCCCCGTTGCCGCTGACAGGTGCCAGGGTGACGAATGTCCGGTCAAAGGTGCCGAACGACGGGTCTGCGCTCCACCGGCAGTCAAAGTCTCCTGCATCATCGAATGACACATTCTGCACGTTGGCAAAGATGACAACACTCTGCCCCGGCGCAGCCGTATTGGGGATGCGGAACGTGAACTGGGGGGGTCCAAGAACGGGCCCGTCATCACCCGGTCTGAATTCCCCCAGCACCTGCCCGGACCGGCCGATGACCTGTGCCGCGCGCACCACGTCGGGTGCAACGTCGGCCACAGCCTCTGCCGCTGCATCGGCACTGGCAAAGCTGCCATCCAGCGTGCCGCCATCGCGCAACACGAAGCGGGCGCGATACTTCTGCATGTCGGCGGGCCCGAACACTTCCAGCACGGTTTGCGGACCGGCGCCGGAATCCTGCTGTTTGACGTTCAGCTTGTTGACCGTGACGAAAGTGGAATCGCTGTTGCTCAGCAGACCGGGAAAGATGAACTTCGGCGTGCCTTCCGGTGATGCCTGCCGCGGCTCCGCCCGGGCGACAAACGGTCCCGTGTCACGGGTGGTGGTGTTCGCCCCACCCCCCAGCGCGTCAAAGGTGGCTTTCAGTACATCGCCTTCAAATCGCAGGAAACCGTTGCCCAGAACCCGCACATCGAAGAACCGCAGCGGGGATTGCACCCGTTGTCCATCCGTCTTCACCTGCACCTCGAACGCACCGAAATCGTTCTTCCGTGCGGGGATGAAGATGTCCTTGGCCGCAACCCCCACATTGGTACCCTTCGCCACAAGACGAATGTCTTTGCCAACGATGGCCGCGACGACCTCGACACTGCCCGTCGCAACCTGGACACCTGCCGGGGACAGCAGCTCCGCCGTCACCGTGTAACGCTTCCCAGCGGCCTCCGCCGGGTCGGTGGCTGTCAGGGACGTGGCCGCAATGGCAAACGCGCCATCGCCGCGGAACCGGGACACCGGCGTGGTCAGTTGAACGCCGCCGTCGGTGCGCCAGCGCACACGATAGCCAGCCATCCTGGAGCCGCCATCCACGATCATGCGGATTTCGTTCTGGCTGATCAGGTCAACCACGGGCTCGAAGAAATCACTCGCGGCTTCCAGCGGTTCCACTTCCATTCCCAGCACATTGGCCGTGATATCCAGGTCTTCCTGGAAATGCCGCCCCCCCTGCCCGTCCTCGATGAAGACCGAATAGAAGCCCGAGCCGGGGCGCAGCGCGGTAAAGGCAACGCCATCGCCGTCCTGTGCCACGATCAGGTCGCCAGCCCCGTCGAATGACAACGGCGTGCTGTTCCGCAACAGCAGCACACGATCCGGCCGGGTCAGTTCGAAGTCCTTCAGTTCAATGCGGAACCCGGTGCGGCGCACGCTGATATTGTCATCGAAACTGACAAAGGCATCCAGATCCAGGCTCTGGTCCAGCAATTCGCCTTCTTCCGGTATCGACGATCGCAGTGTCATGCGAGCACCCGTCACCCTGACCACCTCGACGCGCCGGGTGGCGCGCACGGGCTCCATCTTCGGCAGGAAATCACGGCAGGCATCCGCTGACCGACTGTTCCGCACAGGTTCCTGCGTGAAACCGACCATGCCAACCGCTTCCGCGACGATCTCGTCGACGCCGGCCACTCCGTTGCCTTCTATGGTGGTGATGATCCCACCGCCGATCCGACTGGCCCTTTCACCGGAAAGGCTGGCACGTACGGCCAGGTCAGGGCCCGATTGAAACACCCTTTGGGATCGGACCCGATCCAGGATCCTTCCACCGGACTCGACCTGAAAGGTACAGTCCCGTCGCGTGTCGTCACGGTGCCGCCCCATGACAACAAAGGGCACGGAATGGGGTTTGCCGGTCATGCGCGCTGTCAGGGTATCAGCAGCGATCTCGGCACCCGCACCCAGATCGATGCGAATGCCGGTCAGCACAGGGGTGACGCCAGCCTGTTGCGCGCGCTGCGTATTCCGCTGGGCCACCCTGTTCGGGATGCTGTCCAGCAGATCCTGCAGGTCATCCAGCGCCTGCTGCAACGCCCCGCGCTGCCGGTAGGCCGGACCGGTAAGGAAATTCACCTGCCCGGCAGATATCCGGGGCCGGTTGCCCCGTGCATTGCGCATTTGCAAGAACAGGGAATCAACCTGCTGCACGGCGACATCCAACTGATCGCGCAAATCCCGATCCGGCTGTGTCAGGATGTTGCGGATGGCAGCGGCATCACGCTGCAGGCGTTCTTCGCGAACACTCAATGCCGCAAGTTCCTCCGTCGCCTCACGGACAGCCCTGAACGTGCTGCGAGCGACCGGGATCAGCCCCGCTTTCACCGCCCGAACGGGTACCATGATGCCGCCAACGGAGATCGCCTGGTCGAAACCCGTCTCGAAGCTGTCAAGTTCCGCACCCAGGTCTGCCACGACCTTCGGACTGCTGATCGCGGCGTCCTGCAGCCGAATGCCCCAGCGATCCAGATCGGCTGGTGCGCGCACAGATATCGCCATCCGTATCTCGCGCTGGCGTGCAACCAGATCCTGTGCCAGCGCACTGTTGCGCTGCTCTGCCCGGCGCACCTCCGCGCGGAATTCCTCCAGCACTTCCTGTCGGCGGGGGGCGTCGAAAATCGTGATCACCCCAAGCTCGGTCAGTTTCCGCACCGCCCGGGCATTGGCAATGAACGGGTTCTTGCTGGCGGCGGAAAGAATGTTGATGCCCGCACCGGCGATTGCGGTGCCGGTACCACTGTTGCGCGTGTCGTCTACGATATCCTTCACCAGGGTGTAGACCTTGTGCCCCTTCTTGATACGGTCGGACGATCCCTTGATCTGGCGCAGCCGTTCGAACTGTTCGGCACGCAATTTGACGTACACACTCTCCAGTTGCTTGTTGATGATCGCGGCCGACAGGTTCAGCCCCGCATCGAGTGCCTGGTTCAGGTGCGCCTGCAGCTCGGCTTCATAGTCCTGCATGCCCGTGACCAGTTCGCGATTGCGTTCAAGCTGTTGTTGCAGCGCAGCGGCAAGATCCCCCATCTGCTCGATATCGGTTGGCAGGCGTTGCGCATGTACAGTGGCAGAAAGACCGCCTACCAGTATCGCAACACCGAGGCCGCGCGTCAGAATCCGCATCAGTCGCATGCTCATCTGTTTTACCCCCGATCATATCATGCAAGACAAGCGATGGATGGTCAGGAGTTTCACTGTTGCCGCACGCAACGGCAACCCCTGACGACCATGTTCATCGCGCTGCTTCGTGGGTGGGAACAGGCGGATGATCCAGTCTATTCAACGCTCAGGGCCGAAAGGCGATGGCCATCACACTGGCGTTCCCGTTCACCAAATCGTGAAGCGGGCGTCACCAGTAGCCGAACCGGTAACCGCGCTGGAACGCCATGCCGGTGGAGTCGCGAATCCAGGCGTCACTGACAGCGACCCGGCTGCGACGCTGATACAGCCAGTCAAACAGCCGCGCGGCCATGTCGGCACGAACAGACTCATGGCCAGGATCACTGCCCAGGTCCTGCTGTTCCAGCGGGTCGGTCTGCAGGTCATAGAGTTCAGGCCGGAAGCGCACGTGATGTACATATTTCCAGCGTCGCGTGCGGATCATGCAGGCCCGTGCATCCATCGGGTCCAGATCCAGCGTCTTGCGGGCATGGCGCAGGGAGTAATCGCATTCGGCGAACACGGCATCCCGCCAATCCCCGTTCGGCCCGGCACCCGTGCCCGTCAGAAACGGCAGCAGCGACCGGCCCTCCAGCCGTTGTCCGGCAATCTCACCACCCAGCCGGTCAATGAACGTCGGCACCAGGTCGATGGATTCCACCATCTCTTCGACCACAGTGCCCCGGCTGACGTCAGCGCTGTCAGACGGATCGGCAATGATCAACGGGATGCGCAGCACATCCTCGAAGAACAGCTCCTTCTCTCCCAGCCCGTGATCACCGAGGTAATCGCCGTGATCGCTGGTCACCACGATCAGCGTGTCATCCAGCAACCCGCGCCCGTCCATGAAGGCGAGCAACCGGCCCAGATGATCATCCACCTGTTCGATCAGGCCCATGTAGGCCGGGATCACCGTGTCCCGGCACTCATCTTCGCGAAACGCGACGGACTCCGGGTGCTGGCGAAATGCGCCGAGTACCGGGTGTGATTCCCCTTCACCCAGCCCCCGATTACCGGGCAGCACATCGCCTGCAGTGTATTTCGCGTGATAGGGATCGGGCGCGATGTAAGGCCAGTGCGGCTTGATGTATGACAGGTGCAGGCACCAGGGCGCTTCCCCCGCGTCGGTCACGAAATCCATGGCGCGACGGGTCATGTAGGCCGTCTCGCTGTCATCCTCCCGCACGACAGCGGCGAAACGGGCGTTGCGCATCAGCCAGCCCGACGGGTCCTGATCATCGTCGCGGCGAACGGAATTGGCGATCTCGTGCCACAGGTTCGTGCCCTGATACCCCTGATCCCGCAGGTACCGTTCATAGGCGACGTCAGGCACCTGGGGTGCCAGGCCGTGCAGACCGTCATCGCGGTCAAAGGGCTCGAACCCGCATTGCGCCAGAAACTGCCCCCGGCCCTCAGTCGGGTCGAGGCCCAGCCGACGGATCCCGACATCATCCGCGCGCATGTGCGTCTTGCCCACCAGCGCAGTGCGCAGCCCAAGGGGGGCCATGTAATCACCCAGGGTCCATTCGTCGGTGCGCAGCGGATAGTTGTTGTAGGTCGCGCCGTGGCTCATGGCATAGCGCCCGGTGTAGAACGACATGCGCGACGGGCCGCAGACCGCAGCCTGCACGAATGCATTGGCGAAACGCACACCGCGCCTAGCCAGACCATCGATGACGGGTGTGCGCTGCGTCGGGTGTCCGGTGCAGCCCAGATAGTCGTGGCGCAACTGATCCGCCATGACGAACAGGATGTTGCGGGGGCGTGTTGTCATGGTATCCGCCGTTCCTCTTTCGGACCGATCATTGACCGTGTCGCGGGGCTGAGCGCCGGGGCCGAGCGGATACGCCTGCGTCGGGATTCACGCAGCGGCGTGACGGCAAACACCTGCTTTGAAGCTTCCACCATCACCAGACCGGCAAAGCCTGGCCAGACAACCGGGCCGACCCGTTCGAACAGGCGGTTCGCCCGCAGCAATGGCGCCCATGAGAATGGCGGGAAATGCAGCGCAGTCTGCGTCTGCTCCGGCAGGTACATGTTGGAACGCAGCAGCCGCGACAGCTGGCCCACCGTATAGGGATGGCCATGGCCAAATGGCGTATGTTCGGCGCGCGCCCAGAGGCCGCGACGATTGGGCACGATGAACAGGGCACGGCCACCACTGTCCAGCACCCGCCAGACTTCCCGCAGCAGGGGCCGCGCGGCCTCCGTGGTTTCCAGCGCGTGAACCACCACGATCCGGTCCATGCTCTGGTCCGGCAGCGGCAGTTCCAGTTCGTCACCCAGAAACACACGGTTCGGCCCTTCGCGTGGCCAGTGCTGGATGCCCTGGTTGGCTGGCATGGCCGCCAGCACCCGGTCCGCCTGCCCCAGCAGGGGGCGCAGGAATGGCGTCACATAGCCCAGACCCAGCACCTTCTGCCCGGTCACATCCGGCCAGAATCGGGCCAGCGCCTGCCCCACATGCCTGCGCACCAGATGCCCCAGCGGGTCGGTGTAGAACTGGCTCAGATCGATGATGTCCGGACGCCACATGGGCCTGGGTGTTTCCCTGTCTCTGGTGGGTCAAATCATGTCGGCAGGATCATGCGGGGGACGTCGCAGCATGTCGAGGCTGGCCAGTACAGCACCGCCGGTAATCAGCAGACAGGCCAGCCAGACCTGCCAGGTGGCCACAGCGGCCCCGGCTGCGACCAGCACCAGCGTGGACAGCAGCGGCGCCAGATAGGCGGCCGCCCCAAGCACGCGCAGGTCACCGTGCTTGGTCCCCACATCCCACAGGAAGAACGCACCGCCGACCGGTCCAAGGCCCAGCCCCAGGATCGCCAGCCATTCGATCCCGACGGGCGTGACCGTCTGCTCCGTCGCCAGATGCAGGACCAGCGCACCAACCGCCGTGACGCCGCAGAACCCGCCCACCGCATCCGTCGGCACATGGGCAAAGCGGCGATTGAGCACGGAATAGCCGGACCAGATCAGGGCGCAGGCCATGGCGGCCAGATACCCGGTGGTGAATGCCGGGTCGAAGTGCGCGCCGTGCTTCGCCACGATCAGGATCGCCCCGGCAAAGCCGAGCACCGCGCCGATCACATGGAACAGTTTCAGGCGCTGGCCGGGCAACAGGGCGGAGAACAGGACAATCAGCAACGGCCAGAGGTACGCGATCAGGCTCGCCTCCACCACCGGCGCATTGCGCAGCGCAACGAAGTACATGGTGTGATAGCCGAACAGGCCAGCGATCCCGAGACACCAGACCCCCAGTGGCTGGCGCAGACGTTTCAGCGGATTCTGCCCCCGCCGAATCCAGACCAGCAGTGCAATCACGAACGCGACGGCAAAGCTCATCGCGGTCAGTTGCAGCGGTGGCACGGTTCCCGATGCCGCCGTCATCAGCGCCAGCAACGCCCAGAGCAGGACGGCACCGATACCGATCAGGGTTGCGCGTCGCGTTTCTTGCCGCATCAATGCACTCTGTGGTTCATGGGGGCACGCCGTTCAATACCGCCCTTACAGGGAGTTTCACCGTGGGTGAACTGGTTTTCTTCCATACCGCTGAAAGCAACGTCGACCTGTTCGAGCGTGCCGCGCGGGCGGTGAACCTGCCAGGCGCGCGGCGGCATGTCATCCGGCCCGAGTTGCTGGAGTCCGCGCGGATTGCCGGCAGCCTGACGGAAACCGTGCGCAGCAACGCAGCCAGCCAGATGGCTGAGGCGCTGGAGGGTGCGATGCAACTCATCTGCACCTGCTCGACCATCGGTCCGGCAGCAGACGACCTGGCCGGCAGGGGACGGCCCGTGCTGCGGGTCGACCGGGCGCTGGCGGAGCGGGCGATCACCAAGGGCACGCGCATCGCCGCGCTTGTGACAGCGAAGACCACCATCGAGCCCACACGAGAGCTTTTCATTGCCGTGGCGGAGAAACTCGACCGCCACATCATGCTGGACCTGATCTTTGTCGAGGGCGCCGTTGATCTGTTCCTGGACGGCAATCTGTCCGCCTACAATCAGGCCATCGCCAACGCGGTGGATGCCACACCGCCAGGCTATGATGCGATCGTGCTGGGCCAGGCGTCCATGGCCCCGGCAGCCGAACTCGCCAGCAAGCAGGTCATGACGAGTCCGGACACATCCATGCGGGCGCTGGCGTCTCAACTGCGCCCCTGAGCCTGGAAACTCGAACAGGCATGCCTGTTTCCGGGCAAGGGCAAAGCCGGTACTGGTATCGCGGCCTGACTGACGGCATATAGTGGGTCAGTCACAGCAAGGCTCTGGGGAGGAGCAGGCACCATGGAACTGGCATTCTCGCCAGCTGAGCAGGCATTTCGCGCCGAGGTCCGGGCATTCCTGGATGCGGAGCTGCCTGATGACCTGAGGGACAAGGTCCGCCACCGCCGGGAACTTCAGCGCGAGGATTACCTGCGCTGGCAACGAATCCTGCATGCCCGCGGCTGGATCGCGGGCGCTTGGCCAAAGGAACATGGCGGCTGCGAGTGGTCACCGGCGGAGCGCCACATCTTCGATGAGGAGTGCCACGCCGCCGACGCGCCGCCCCTGCTGCCGTTCGGCCTGCAGATGGTCGGGCCGGTGATCTATACCTTCGGGCGACCGGATCAGAAGGAGTTCTTCCTGCCGCGTCTGCTGTCGGGTGAGCATTGGTGGTGCCAGGGCTATTCGGAGCCGGGATCGGGGTCGGATCTGGCCAGCCTGCAGACTGCTGCGGTGCGCGATGGCGACGACTACATCATCAATGGCCAGAAGATATGGACGTCGCTGGCCCATCATGCGGACTGGATATTCTGTCTGGCCAGGACGCAGAAGGAAGGCAAGCATCAGGAAGGCATCAGCTTCCTGCTGATCGACATGAAGACACCCGGTATCACGGTACGTCCGCTGGTCCTGATGGATCAGGGGCATCACGTGAACGAGGTATTCTTCGAAAACGTCCGCGTGCCCGTCGCCAACCGCATTGGTGAGGAGAACAAGGGCTGGACCTATGCCAAGTTCCTGCTGGGCAATGAACGCGCCGGCATCGCGGAAGTGGCCTGGAACAAGAAGCTGCTGCAGCGCCTGAAGGAAATGGCGGCAGACACCCCGGCCAGCGGCGAGCGGCTGCTGGATGACGCCCTGTTTTCGCGCAAGGTGGCAGAGACGGAGATAAAGCTGACGGCGCTGGAGTATTGCAATCTGCGCATCCTCGCCGCTATGCAGGAGGGATCGCCCCCCGGTGGGGAGGCGAGTATGCTGAAGCTGCTGGGGTCGGAGGTGACACAGTCGATCACCGAGCTGACAGTGGAAGCGCTTGGATACTACGCCGCCCCTTACGAGATGGCGGATCAGACGCCCGGCAGCAACTGGACCCCGGTGGGGCCGGAAGCGGCAGAAGGCGTGATGGGGCAGCACCTGTTCATGCGGGCGATCACGATCGCCGGCGGATCGAGTGAGGTTCAGAAGAACATCATCGCGAAGATGGTGTTAGGATTGTAGGCGGGTGCCGCGCAGGCGGTATTCCGGGATCATGAGGCGGGGAGGAAACAGGGCCCGATGGATTTCAACCTTTCGGAAGAACAGCAACTGCTGAAAGACAGCGTCGACCGGTTCGTGCTGGACGGATACGACTTCGAGAAGCGGCGCAAGCACGCCAACACCGATGACGGCTTCAGCCGCGACAACTGGAAGAAGTTTGCCGAACTCGGCTGGCTGGCCGTTGGCCTGCCGGAGGAGTACGGCGGATTTGGCGGCCCGATCGAAACCATGATCGTGATGGAAGCCATTGGCCGTGGTCTGGTGACCGAACCCTATCTCGCCACCGTCGTCCTCGGCTCCGGCCTGGTTGCCGAAGCCGGCACTGACGCGCAGAAGACGGAAATCCTGGGTGCGGTCGCCGAAGGCAACTGCATGCTGGCGTTCGGCTATGCGGAGCCGACATCACGCTTCAATCTGGCCGACGTCACGACGAAGGCGGAAAAGAAGGGTGGTGGCTACGTCCTGAACGGCCACAAGTCGGTCGTCTATGGCGCGCCGTCGGCTGACAAGATCATCGTGTCCGCCCGCACGTCGGGTGGTGTTCGTGACCGTGATGGCATCTCGCTGTTCATCGTCGACAACAATGCAAGCGGTGTCAGCCGCCGCGACTATCCCACCGCCGACGGCCTGCGTGCGTCCGAAGTGATGCTGGAGAATGTCGAGGTTGGTGCCGACGCCATGCTGGGTGCGGAAGGTGCAGCCCTGCCGGTGATCGAGAAGGTCGTGGACCAGGGCATCGCCGCCCTGTGTGCCGAGGCCGTAGGCTGCATGGAGATGCTGAAGGACGAGACCAACGAGTATCTCAAGACCCGCAAGCAGTTCGGCGTACCCATCGGCAAGTTCCAGGTGCTGCAGCATCGCATGGTCGACTGCTTCATCGAACTCGAACAGTCCCGCTCCATGACCTACATGGTCACGCTGAAGCTGGATGAGGACGATACCGAACGCCGCAAGGCCGCATCGTCCGCCAAGGCTCAGATCGGCAAGGGCGGTGTCTTCATCGGCGCCCAGTCCGTACAGATGCATGGCGGCATGGGCATGACCGACGAACTGAAGATCAGCCATTACTACAAGCGGCTGATGCAGATCGACACCATGTTCGGCAATCGCGACTGGCACCTGAAGCAGTTTGCTGCCCTGACGCAGTAATACCGCCTCCGACGGCCCGACAGATCATCCCGGCCAGGCCCTGCCTGCGCCGGGATTTTCTTTTTCGAGAGGGAGAAGCGCGATGAAGCGGCTCATCATTGGTCTGTTCGTCTTCGTGGCCATGCACACCGGTTCCGCTGGCGGAGAACCGCTGCAGCAAGGCGACGCTGCGGCGCTGGGTTTCGACCCTGCAAGCCTCAGCGCACTCGACAACCGGCTGCAGGCGAGCATCGACAGCGGTGCCTTTCCCGGGGCAGTGGTCATGGTCGTCCGCGATGGACAGGTGGCCCATCTGCGCGCGCTCGGGCTCCGAACTCCTGACGGTGCGCCGATGACGGCCGACAGCATCTTCCGCATCTATTCCATGACCAAGCCCATTGTCTCGGTCGCAGCGCTGATGCTGGTGGAGCGGGGCAAGCTGCGCCTGGATCAGCCGCTGAGCGACCTGATCCCGGCCTACGCGGCAACGCGTGTGGCGACGGGGTCCCTGGACGCCAACGGCGACCTGGCAACCGAACCGGCAGCGCGCCCGATCACCATCCGCGACCTGATGCGCCATACCTCCGGCCTCACCTACGGCTTCTTCGGCCAGGGCCTGGTGCGACAGGCCTACCGGGATGCCGCGAAGGACAGCGCTGGCTTGGCCAACGTTGCCGCTGCAATGCAGCTGGCCAGCCTGCCCCTGGAACATCAGCCGGGCACGACGTGGGAATACAGCCGTGCCACCGATGTGCTTGGCGCCGTGGTCGAGATCGTGGCGGGCAAACCGCTGGGGGATACCCTCGCGGAGATGATCTTCACCCCCTTGGGGATGCATGACACGGGTTTCACGATACCTGATGAAACAGACCACCCCCGTATCGCCGAACCCTTTGACGGCGACAGGATCGGCCGCTACCCGCTGTTCAATCCGCGGGAGAAACGCAGGCTGCATTCCGGCGGCGGCGGCCTGCTCTCGACGGTCCAGGACTACGCGCGCTTCGCACAGATGCTGCTGAACGGTGGGGAACTGAATGGCGTGCGGGTGCTGAAGATTGAAACGGTGGCAATGATGACCCGAGACCACACCATCTCCGAAGGCATCAGGCCGGGAAAATACTACATCCCGGGTCGCGGCTATGGTTTCGGCCTGGGGGTCGCGGTGCGCATCTCGGATGAACGGGCAAGCCAGCCCGGCACTGTCGGCGACTATTTCTGGGGCGGGGCCGCAGGCACGTCATATTTCGCCGATCCGGCGCAGAACCTGTTCGCGATCCTGATGATCCAGTCACCAAAAAGCCGTCGGGCCGCCCGGGCCGAATTGCGCGCCGGCGTCTACGAGGCGATGGCCCGACGATAGGCAGAACGTCGTCGTCAGTCCTTGCGCACCATCCGACCCAGCGGGCGGCCACCGAAGATGTGGACGTGGAAATGGAACACGATCTGACCGGCGCTGGCACCGTTGTTGGTGGTCAGGCGGAACCCTTCGCCCGCCACGCCCGCGACTTCGGCGGTCTCATTGACGGATTTCCAGAAGCCCGTGATTTCCTCCGGCGACGCCTTGGCCATGAAATCCTCGAAATCAATGTACGGCCGCTTCGGGATCACCAGGATGTGGACTGGGGTCTGCGGCTGAATATCCTCGAATGCCAGCGCGAAGTCGGTTTCATGAACCTTCCTGCAGGGCAGTTCGCCGCGCAGGATCTTGGCGAAGACATTGTCGTTGTCATAGCTCATGGGGGTCAGTCCTCCTTGCGGGATGCCTTTTCGGCGATCCCGGAAATGCCTTCACGACGGGCCAGTTCGGCCATGACTTCCGCCGGTTCGATGCCGAGGTGAGACCACAGCACCGTCAGATGAAACAACAGGTCGGCACTCTCCGACACCACGCTGTCGCGCCCTTCGCTGACGGCGGCCAGGGCGGTTTCCACCGCTTCCTCACCGACCTTCTGTGCGATCTTGGATGTGCCCTTTGCGTGCAGCCGCGCGACATAGGACGTTTCAGGGTCTGCGGTCTTCCGTTCCTCCGCCAGGGCGTAGAGACGCTCCAGCATGTTCTGGCTGTCGGTCATGCCGCGTCCTCCGCTGGCAGCAGACGCACCGGCACGCCAGCAGCCGCCATGTAAGCCTTGGTCTCCGGTATCGAGAATGTTCCGAAATGAAAAATGGAGGCTGCAAGAACCGCAGATGCGTGACCGTCCCTGACCCCTTCCACCATGTGTTCCAGCGTGCCGACGCCACCGGATGCGATCACGGGGATGCTCACCGCGTCGGCCACACCACGGGTCAGACCGATGTCGAAGCCGGTCTTGGCACCGTCACGATCCATCGACGTCAGCAGGATCTCCCCCGCGCCCAGGTCGGCCATGCGCTTCGCCCATTCGATGGCATCCAGACCCGTCGCATTGCGCCCGCCGTGGGTGAATATCTCCCACTTGCCCGCGCCGACGGACTTGGCATCGATGGCGACGGTGATGCACTGACTGCCGAACTTGGTGGCTGCTTCGCCGACGAATTCCGGGCGATGCACGGCGGCGGTATTGATCGACACCTTGTCCGCCCCGGCCAGCAGCAACTGCCGCACGTCGTCGTTGGTGCGCACCCCGCCGCCGACAGTCAACGGCATGAAACAGCGTTCCGCCGTGCGCGCCACGACGTCGAACAGGATGCCGCGCTTCTCGTGGCTCGCGGTGATGTCGAGGAAGCAGAGTTCATCCGCCCCTGCCGCGTCATAGACCGTGGCCTGCTCCACAGGGTCACCCGCATCGCGCAGATCGACGAAGTTGATGCCCTTCACGACCCGGCCATCCTTCACGTCGAGGCAGGGTATGATGCGTGCCTTCAACATGGCTCAGGCCCCCGCCACGCGCAGCGCCTCGACGGGATCGATGCGCCCGTCATAGAGCGCACGCCCGATGATCACGCCCTCGATACCCGCATCCGCCACGGCTTTCAGGCAGTGAATGTCATCAATGCCCGCTACCCCGCCCGAAGCGATGATCGGCAGGCCGGAAACACGCGCCAGATCCGCCGTCGCCTCCACATTCACGCCCTGCAGTGCGCCGTCGCGGTCGATATCGGTGTAGACGATGGCCGCGACCCCTGCATCGGCAAATGCCAGCGCCAGATCGGTTGCCAGCATTTCCGATTGTTCGGCCCAGCCTTCCACCGCCACCTTGCCGCCACGCGCGTCGATGCCGACGACAATGCGGTCAGGGTAATCCCTGCAGGCCGCGCGGACGATCTCCGGATCACGCAGGGCCAGGGTCCCCAGAATGACCCGCGCCACGCCCTCCCCCAACCAGGCATCAATGCCGGCGCGATCGCGAATGCCGCCGCCCAGCTGCACCGGGCGATCAGTCGCCGACAGGACCGCGCGCACCGCCGCCTCATTGGTTGACCGGCCATCGAAGGCACCGTTGAGGTCAACCAGATGCAGCCGCTCGAACCCCATTGCGCGGAACTTGTCCGCCTGATCCGCCGGATCGGGATTGAACTCGGTCGCGTCGTCCATGCGGCCCTGCAACAGACGCACGCAGCGCCCGTCCTTCAGATCGATTGCGGGATAGATGTTCATTTGCCTGCCTTGCCCGCCGTGCGCTTGTGCGACAGCACCTTGGTGTAGAAGAATCCGGTCACATAATCCTCGCCGACGCGGGCGTAGTTCTGCCGCACGCCCCAGCGAACGAAGCCGGCCTGTTCATAGATCTGGATCGCTGCCGTCTGGGTTTCGCGCACATCCAGGTCAATCTGCTCGAACCCGTACTCACGTGCAGCATCCTCCGCCATCTGCAGCAGGCCACGCGCCAGTCCCAGACCACGCGCATGCGGTGCGATGAAGAACGTCGCCAGGCGGCAGATATGGCCCTGTGCATGATTGTGGCGCGACGGGCGCAACAACTGGGTGGAGCCAACAATGCGTCCGTCCAGCCAGGCCACGAAGACCTCCCGCTCCGGCATCAGGACAACGCCCTTCCAGTATGATTCCAGAACTGCGCGGCGCGGCACAATCAGCCAGCCAAAGCCGTTGCCGTCGACAATCGCGGCCTCCGTCGCGTCACACAGGTCCTGCAGATCCACCTCCTCGATGGACTTCAGACGCTGGATGTCTGTCGACGGCGTGCGCGGCGTATCACTCATGGTGCCCATTCCAGAAAATTCCGGATCAGGCGCAGACCAACGGCCTGGCTCTTTTCCGGGTGGAACTGGGTGCCGATCATCGTGTCGCGGCCAACCGCCGCCACGATGGGCCCGCCATAATCCACGTCCGCCAGCCGCGCGCTGTCAGAGACCCCGCGGAAGCCGTAGGAATGAACGAAATAGGCATGGGCATCATCGCCCAGGTTCCGGAACACCGGATGCGGCGTGCACAGCCGGATCTCGTTCCAGCCCATGTGCGGAATCTTCAGGGCAGGATCGCCAGGCGTGATCCGGTCCACCGTGCCGTCAATCCAGCCGAAACCGTCATGCGCACCATGTTCAAGGCCCCGGGTCGCCATCAACTGCATGCCGACGCAGATGCCGAAGAACGGTCGCGCGCGCGCCACCGCCGATTCCTCCACCGCTTCCCGCAGCCCGGGAATGGCGTTCAGCCCGGCACGGCAATCCGCGAAGGCCCCGACACCAGGCAGCACGACACGATCTGCGGCGGCAACCCGTTCCGGGTCCCCCGAGACTTCGATCCGGATTTCCGTGCCGATTTCCCGCGCGGCGCGCTCGAACGATTTCGCCGCTGAATGCAGGTTGCCCGAACCATAATCGACGATGACGGTCAGCATGGCCCCACCGGCATCACAGGCTGCCGCCCAGCACGCCCTTCGTGGACGGCACGGCGTCGGACTTGCGCGGGTCGATCTCCAGCGCCTCGCGCAGCGCCCGCGCCACACCCTTGAAGCAGCTTTCGGCGATGTGGTGATTGTTCTCGCCGTACAGATTGTCGATGTGCAGCGTGATGCCGCCCGCCTGCGCAAAGGCCTGGAACCATTCCTTGAAAAGTTCGGTATCGAAGTCGCCCAGTTTCGGCCGACTGAATTCCACCCGCCAGATCAGGTAGGGGCGATTGGAAACGTCCAGCGCGACCTGGGTCAGCGTTTCATCCATGGGGATCAGCGCCGCGCCGTAGCGCGTGATGCCCGCCCGGTCGCCCAGCGCCTCTGCCAGGGCCGTCCCGATGGCGATGCCGGTGTCTTCCACCGTGTGGTGGAAATCAATGTGGGTATCGCCCTTCGCCCGCACAGTCAGGTCGATCAGACTGTGGCGCGAAAGCTGTTCCAGCATGTGGTCCAGAAAGCCAATGCCGGTATCGATGGTGTAGATGCCGGAACCATCGACGTTCAGTTCGACGGAAATCTCGGTTTCCTTGGTACGACGGTCATAGCTGGCCTGGCGCATGGCGCGGGTTCCTCAAAAGCTGCAGCAGGATGGATGTGCTGGCGTGCGGTGTTTCCATCAGATCAACACGCGCTCTATAGCAACTGCGACGACGCGGTCAAAGTGGCAGGCTGCTCAGAACCCGACCCCGCCGCCGGGGCGGCGCTGGCCCAGCACGCCTTCATCGGCGTTGCGGCTGCGGCATCGATGGTATTCCGGTGTCGCCGGACCCGCATCTGACCAGCCGCAGGACACGCCGCCAACGCGGGTCGGGCCGGTATCGACAATCTCGCAGGCCGCGAGCAAGCCGACGCAGGCCAGCAACGCAGGCAGCCGCAGCAGATCACCGATGGCACGAATCTGTTCCATGGGCGATATGTAGTATGTTTGTTGCGCCAAGGGAATCGGCGGTTGTGCAACACCGCCCTGTTTCTGGGGAGGTTCCGGTTCACGGCAGCGCTGATCCATTCTGAAGGTATCGTATCCATGACCCTTCCATTCCAGCACTTCGTGCAACCCAGCCTGCAGCCGACTGTCGGTGACAGTGGCCTGTCCACCGAATCCTACGAAAGGCTGCTTTTGGACGCGGCGGCGTCTGTTCAGCGTATCCGCACCGACATGGCGGCGGGTGATCTGCCCTGCTTCGGCCTGGCCAGCCGCCGGGACGATCTGGAGGCCCTGGTCCCCGTCGCGGACCGCATCCGGGGCGGGTTCCGCCATTGTGTGGTGCTGGGGACGGGGGGGTCGAGCCTTGGCGCACAGACCCTGCTGGCACTGGCCGCACCTGCGGACCGGGACCGGCTGATCCTGCCTGACAATCTGGACGGACGTGAATTCGCCGAGATGCTGGCCGCGCTGGACCCTGAAACGACATTTGTCCTGACCGTATCCAAATCCGGTGGCACGACGGAAACCCTTGCGCAGACCTTCGTCATGCTTGACTGGTTTCGCCGGAACCTCAGCCCCGCCGCCGTCGCGGGCCACATGCTGGCCATTGCCGAACCCGGGGACAATGCCCTGCGCCGTCTGGCCGATGCGCACGGGGTGGAGGTGCTGGACCATGACCCGAAGGTGGGGGGGCGGTTTTCCGTGCTTTCGCTGGTGGGCCTGCTGCCCGCAATGATCGCCGGGCTGGATGCACAGGCCGTCCGCAAGGGCGCGGCCGACCTGTTCGAAACCCTGTTGACCGACCCGGCGGCTCCGCCGGTTGCCGGGGCTGCCATCGCGGTCGGTCTGGCGCAGGAAATGGGGCGCAGCCAGCAGGTCATCATGCCCTATGCCGGATCGCTGGCGCGGCTGTCCATGTGGCATCGCCAGCTCTGGGCGGAAAGCCTGGGCAAGGATGGCAAGGGGCTGACACCGATTGCGGCGCTGGGTCCCGTGGATCAGCACAGCCAGTTGCAGCTGTGGCTCGACGGCCCGGCGGACAAGAGCTTCACCGTCATGACCATCGCCGAACCGGACCCCGGCCCGACCATATCGCCGGACCTGGTCACCGACCCGGCCCTGGCCTATCTGTCGGGGCAGAGCCTGGGCGCCATCGTGCAGACCCAGGCCCGCGCCACCATGGAGACACTGGTGGCCACCGGCCACCCCGTACGGATGATCCGCCTGCCCCGGCTGGACGAGAAGGCGCTGGGCGGCCTGTTGATGCATTTCATGCTGGAAACCGTCATTGCCGCCCACCTGCTGGGTGTTGACCCGTTCGGCCAGCCTGCTGTCGAGACCAGCAAGCGGCTGACGCGCGACTATCTGTCAGGCAGCGCCGAATGACCCTGCGCCGCCTGCCGGAAACAACCGTCAACCGTATCGCGGCGGGGGAAGTGATAGAGCGCCCGGCGAGCGCGGTGAAGGAACTGGTGGAGAACAGCCTGGACGCAGGGGCGCACCGCATCGAGATCGTGCTGCGTGAAGGCGGCCGTTCACTGATCGCGGTCGATGATGACGGGCAAGGCATGAACGCTGCGGATCTGGCCCTCTGCATCGAACGGCACGCGACATCGAAATTGCCGGATGATGATCTGATGGCGATCCTTCATCTGGGCTTCAGGGGCGAAGCCCTGCCGTCCGTCGGTGCCGTCGCCCGGCTGCGGATCGACAGCCGTCACGCCGGAACCGACACCGGCTGGGCCATTCAGGTGGACGGTGGCAAGGTCAGCGCGCCGGAACCATCTTCGCGTGCCCGGGGGACACGGGTGGAAGTCCGCGATCTTTTCTTCGCCACTCCGGCCCGGCTGAAGTTCCTGAAGACCGACCGGGCGGAGTTCGGCGCAACGCTGGACATGATCAAGCGGCTTGCCATGGCGCATCCCGATGTTGGCTTCACCCTGAAGGATGACCAGCGCACGGCGTTTCAGGCCGGGGCGGAACAGGGCGAACTGCTGGACGCCCGCGCGGCCCGCATCGCCCGCATCATGGGACGGGAATTCGTCGAGAACGCATTGGTGGTGGAGGCAGAACGGGAGGGCGTGCGCCTGACGGGCCTTGCCGGCGTCCCCACCTACAACCGGGGCAATGCCACACAGCAGTACATGTTCGTCAATGGCCGCCCCGTCCGCGACAAGCTGTTCACCGGTGCCGTGCGCGGGGCCTATCAGGATTTTCTTTCCGGCGGCCGCCACGCCGTGCTGGCGCTGTTCCTGGATGTCGATCCGGCGTTCGTGGACGTGAACGTGCACCCCGCCAAGGCCGAGGTCCGATTTCGCGAACCCGGTGTGGTGCGCGGCCTGATTGTCGGCGGCCTGCGCAGTGTACTGGCGGCGGCGGGGCACCGGGCCTCCACCACCGTGGCCGGGCAGGCGCTGGGGGCGTTCCGCCAGGGGACGCTGCCCGAAACACCTCGCTTTGCCATGCCGATGGGCGGTCGCGGCGGCAGCTATGCGCCAGCCCACAGCAGCGCGGCCGCGCGTGAAGCCTATGCCAACTGGCAGGACCCGGGGGGTGCCTGCGGCGGTGGCGTGGCGGAATCCGGTGGGCGGGAATTCATCGACCCATCCGGTCGGGTGGAAATGGTGGATGAGGATGGCGCAACGCCGTCTCCCGAATTTCCCCTCGGCGTGGCCCGGGGACAGGTACACGGCACCTACATCGTCGCCCAGACCACCGAGGGCATCGTGCTGGTGGACCAGCACGCGGCCCACGAGCGACTGGTCTATGAAAGGATGAAACGCCAACTGGGCGAGAGCGGGGTCGCCCGACAGGGCCTGCTGCTGCCGGAAGTGGTCGAAATGGATGAAGGCCACGTCGACCGGATCGCCGCCCGCGCAGAAGAGCTGGCAGCCCTTGGCCTGATCCTGGAACGCTTCGGACCCGGCGCGCTTGTCGTGCGGGAAACGCCTGCCCTGCTGGGCCAGTGCGACGTCCGCGGGTTGCTCAACGACCTCGCCGATGAACTGTCGGAATTCGACCAGACCACCGGTCTGCAGGACCGGCTGCAGGACGTCTGTTCAACCATGGCCTGCCACGGCTCCGTCCGTGCCGGGCGACGGCTCAACGCGGCGGAAATGAACGCCCTGCTGCGCGAGATGGAACGCACGCCGCATTCCGGCCAGTGCAACCATGGTCGTCCCACCTACGTGGAACTGCACCTGAGCGATATCGAACGACTGTTCGGGCGGCGGTGAGGCCCCAGGCCAGTTGCTAGCGCTGGCTCGTCTCACGATCCGGATTGAGCCAGGGCGTGCGGTCATCGGGGGTCAGCATGGCCGTGCCCAGGATGTGATCCGCCATCTTCTCCCCCACCATGATCGACGGGCCATTCAGGTTGCCGTTGGTGATCTGGGGAAAGATGGAGCTGTCGACGACGCGCAGACCGCCGACACCGATCACCCGTCCCTGCGGGTCCACCACGCTGCGGCTGTCGTCCGGATCGCCCATGCGACAGGTGCCACAGGGGTGGTAGGCGCTTTCGACGGCTTCACTGATGAACGCGTCCAGCGCCGCATCGTCCTGCACGTCAGCGCCCGGCGCGATTTCCGGCCCGGCGAAGGGTTCGAATGCCGGTTGGGAAAAAATCTCCCGCGTCAGGCGGATGCAGGTGCGGAAATCCGACCAGTCCTTTTCCGACGACATGTAATTGAACAGGATCGACGGATCGGCTTTCGCATCGGCTGATGTCAGTTCCACCCGCCCTCGCGACGGAGACCGCATCGGCCCGACATGCGCCTGAAACCCGTGTGCCTTGGCCGGGGCCTTGCCGTCATAGCGGATGGCAACCGGCAGGAAATGATACTGGATATCCGGGTAGGGCACCCCGGCGGCGGAGCGGATGAAGGCCGCCGCCTCGAAGTGGTTCGTCGCACCATGGCCGGTCCTGGTGAACAGCCACTGCGCCCCGATCATCGCCTTGGAAAACAGGTTCAGGTGACTGTAGAGGCTGATCGGCTGCAGGCAGGTCATCTGCAGATAGAGTTCCAGGTGATCCTGCAGGTTCTGCCCGACACCAGGCCGGTCCGCCCTGACGTCGATGCCGTGGTCGCGCAGGTGCTCGACCGGGCCGATACCGGAAAGCATCAGGAGCTTGGGTGAGTTGATGGAGGACGCGGACAGGATCACCTCCCGCCCCGCCCGCAGCATTTTCTGCTGCCCACCGCGCTCGAAGATCACGCCGGATGCCTGCGCCCCGTCAAAGACCACACGCAACGCCAGCCCCCGCACGAGGCGGACATTGGGGCGCTTCAGTGCCGGACGCAGATAGGCATTGGCAGCCGACCAGCGCCGCCCGCGCCAGACCGTCATCTCCATGGGGCCGAAGCCTTCCTGTTGTTCCCCGTTGTAGTCGGCGGTCACCGGATATCCCGCTTGCTGCCCCGCATCCCGGAATGCCGCGAACAGCGGGTTCTTCTGTGGTCCGCGCGTCACGTGCAGCGGCCCGTCGGAACCGCGCCACCCTGCCTGACCGCCATGATTGCTTTCCATCCGCATGAAGTACGGCAGCACATCGCGGTATGCCCAGCCCCGGGCACCGGACTGGGCCCAGCCCTCATAGTCCAGTGCATGGCCGCGCACATAGACCATGCCGTTGATGGATGATGACCCACCGATGACCTTGCCACGCGGACAGGCCAGCCGACGCCCGCCCAGATGCGGTTCCGGTTCCGACTGATAGCCCCAGTCATAGCGCGACATGTTCATCGGGTAAGACAGCGCCGCGGGCATCTGGATCAACGGCCCCGCATCGGTGCCGCCATGCTCCAGCACGATGACGGAATGCTTGCCATTCTCGCTCAACCGATAGGCCAGCGCGGCACCGGCACTGCCTGCGCCGACAATGATGAAGTCAGCCTGGGCATGTTCTGGCAGGTCGGTCTCTGGCAGGCCGGTCTCTGGCAGGTCAGTCTCTGGCAGGTCGGTCACGGCAGGATGCTCCTGATGGATGGCGCTGGGGTAAGCGGTCGGTTCTGCACGCAAGTTCAGCAGGCGACAAGTCCTGCAAGCGACGCCTGCATCTGTGATCCCGTTCGGAAACGGTCGCCAGCGTGTGCCAGTTCCGCTTTGCCATGCCCCCTGGCTTGGCTCAGACTGCGATCGGGGTGTGTTGCAATCGCAAGGGGGTCTGTCGATGGCCGAATTTCGCAAGATCAAGAAGCTGCTGGTCGCCAACCGGTCGGAGATCGCCATCCGCGTGATGCGCGCCGCCAATGAACTCGGCATCCGCACGGTCGCAGTCTACACCGAAGAGGACAAGCTGGCGCTGCATCGCTTCAAGGCCGACGAGAGCTATCTGATCGGACAGGGGCTGGGGCCGGTGAAGGCCTATCTGGCAATTGACGAGATGATCCGCATTGCCAGACAGGCGGGCTGCGACGCCGTGCATCCGGGCTATGGCTTCCTGTCGGAGAACCCTGATTTCGCGGACGCCTGCACGGCAAACGACATCACCTTCATCGGCCCGTCGTCCGACGTGATGCGCGGGCTCGGCAACAAGGTTGCGGCGCGCGAGGCCGCGATGGCGGCCGGCACCCCCGTGGTGCCAGCGACCGGCCCGCTGCCCGAAGACGCCGCGGAGATCACGCGGATGGCGGCGGAGGTCGGTTATCCCCTGATGCTGAAGGCCAGCTGGGGCGGCGGCGGACGCGGCATGCGCGCCATCGAGACGGAATCCGAACTGATCGGCGAAGTGACATCGGGCCGTCGGGAGGCGGAGGCGGCATTCGGCAACGGTGAGGTCTATCTGGAAAAGCTGGTCCGCCGCGCCCGGCATGTGGAAGTCCAGTTGCTGGGCGATCACCATGGCACCGTCGTCCACCTGTTCGAGCGGGATTGTTCCGTACAGCGGCGCAACCAGAAGGTCGTGGAGCGCGCACCCGCCCCCTATCTGAGCGAAGCGCAGCGCACGGAGCTTTGCGAGGCTGCGCTGCGGCTCGCGCGGGCCGAAGGTTACGTCAATGCAGGCACTGCCGAGTTCCTGATGGATCGGGACACGGACGCGTTCTACTTCATCGAGGTCAATCCACGGATCCAGGTGGAGCACACGGTGACGGAGGAAGTGACCGGCATCGACATCGTGCAGGCCCAGATCCGCATTGCGGAGGGGGGACGGATCGGTTTCACGGAAGAGACCGGTGTGCCCGCCCAGGCCGATATCAAGTTGCGGGGACACGCGCTGCAGTGCCGGGTGACGACGGAGGACCCGGAGGCGAATTTCATTCCCGACTATGGCCGCATCACCGCCTATCGCGGCGCCACGGGGTTCGGCATCCGACTGGACGGCGGCACCGCCTATTCCGGTGCGGTCATCACCCGATACTACGATTCCCTGCTTGAAAAGGTGACGGCC
Organism: Minwuia sp.; assembly: GCA_029210175.1. Taxonomy (GTDB): domain Bacteria; phylum Pseudomonadota; class Alphaproteobacteria; order Minwuiales; family Minwuiaceae; genus Minwuia. Next base: position 202,005 of record JARGPL010000003.1, read on the forward strand.
TGGGCCGCAACACCTGAGGCCGCGATCCGCCGCCTCGACCGGGCGTTGCGCGAATTCCGCATCCGCGGGGTCGCGACCAACCTGGCGTTCGTCGAGAACCTGATCAACCACCCGAAGTTCATCGCCAACGATTACACGACCAAGTTCATTGACGAGACGCCGGAACTGTTCGAATTCGCTGCCCGTCAGGACCGGGCGACCAAGCTGCTGGGGTTCATCGCCGACGTCACCGTCAACGGCAATCCGGAAGTGAAGGACCGCGCCATGCCCCCGGTCGCGCCCAAGCCGAAAGTCCCGAGCTTCACCCATGATGCGCCGCCAAAGGGCACGCGTGACCTGCTGAACGAACTGGGGCCGGAGAAGTTCGCTGACTGGATGCTGGCCGAAAAGCGCCTGCTGATCACCGACACCACCATGCGTGATGCGCATCAGTCGCTGCTGGCCACACGGATGCGCAGCTTCGACATGGTGCAGGTGGCGGATGCCTATGCCCGCAACCTGTCCAACCTGTTCTCCATCGAATGCTGGGGCGGCGCGACGTTCGATGTGTCCATGCGGTTCCTGCACGAATGCCCCTGGACCCGCCTGTCCGACCTGCGCGCGCGCATTCCGAACGTGCTGTTCCAGATGCTGCTGCGCGGTGCCAACGGTGTCGGTTACACGGTCTATCCCGACAATGTGGTGCGGGGTTTCGTGCATCAGGCGGCGGAAAGCGGTGTCGATGTCTTCCGGGTCTTCGACAGCCTGAACTGGGTGGAGAACATGCGCGTCGCCATTGACGCGGTCAACGAGACGGGACGGCTCTGCGAGGCCGTGGTCTGCTACACGGGCGACATCTTCGACCCGGACCGCGCCCGCTATGACCTGGATTACTACGTGCGGATGGCGCGGGAACTGAAGGCAGCGGGCACCCACATCCTGGGCATCAAGGACATGGCCGGGCTGCTGAAACCCGCACAGGCCCGTGTGCTGGTGAAGGCGCTGAAGGAAGAAACCGGCCTGCCGATCCATTTCCACACCCACGACACGTCCGGCATCGCGTCCGCCAGCATCCTTGCGGCGGCGGAGGCTGGCGTGGACGCCGCCGACATGGCAATGGATTCCTTCTCCGGCCTGACCAGCCAGCCCAATCTCGGCTCCATCGTCGAGGCGCTGCGCCATACGGACCGGGAAACCGGGCTGCAGAACGCCACCATCCGCGCCTTCTCCGATTACTGGGAGGCGGTGCGCCGCGAGTATCGCGCCTTCGAAAGTGATCTGCGGTTCGGCGCGTCCGAGGTCTATCTGCATGAAATGCCCGGCGGCCAGTTCACCAACCTGAAGGAGCAGGCCAGATCGATGGGGCTGGAGGAACGCTGGCACGATGTGGCGCGAACCTATGCCGACGTGAACCTGATGTTCGGCGATATCGTGAAGGTCACGCCGTCATCGAAGGTCGTTGGCGACATGGCCCTGTCGATGGTGTCTGCCGGCCATACCCGCGCGGATGTGGAAGACCCCGACAAGGCCATATCCTTCCCCGAATCCGTCGTGTCATTCTTCCACGGCGACCTGGGCCAGCCGCCCAACGGCTTCCCTGCCGCGCTGCAGGCCAAGGTTCTGGCGGGCGAGAAGCCACTGACCGACCGGCCCGGCAAGTCCGTGCCCGCCGCTGATCTCCCGGCCCTGCGCAAGCAGGCGGAAGAAGATGCGGCGCGGGAAATCACGGATGAGGAATTCCAGTCCTGGCTGATGTACCCGAAGGTCTTCGCTGATTTCGCCCTCTTCGAAGCCGAATTCGGCCCCGTCGACCGTCTGCCCACACCGGTGTTCTTCTACGGTCTGGAACCGGGCGACGAGGTGTCGGTGGAGATCGAGGCGGGCAAGACCCTGGTGATCCGCTGCCTCGCCGTGGGTGAAGCCGACGAGGAAGGCATCGCGCGCGTGTTCTTCGAACTGAACGGCCAGCCGCGCCGCATCAAGGTTCGCGACCGCCACGCCGCCGCCACCGCCGTGTCACACCCCAAGGCAGAACCGGGCAATGCCGACCATGTCGCCGCCCCGATGCCCGGCATGGTGTCCACTGTCGCGGTGGAGACAGGTCAGAAAGTCCAGACCGGGGACTTGCTGCTGACCATCGAAGCCATGAAGATGGAAACAGCCATCCGGGCCGAAAGGGACGGCGAGATCAAGGCCGTCACCGCCGGTGCCGGAACCCAGGTCGACGCCAAGGACCTGCTGGTCGAATTTGCGTGACGACCGATCCGTTTCCACGCCGGGTACGTAACCAAAGGGTGAGTCTTTTTTTCAGGGTAGAGGGTTCTCTCATGAAATCAGGTATCTTCACGCGCATGGCCGCGATCGCGATGATCGCGGTCGGCGCGATGGCCGCATCAGCCGCACAGGCACAGGACGTGTCGGTGCAGTGGTTCGGACAGGCCGCGTTCAAGATCGTTTCCCCCGGTGGCAAGGTGATCCTGATCGATCCGTTCATCACCAAGAACCCGAAGACGCCAGCCGAACTGAAGGATCTGGCGGCCATTGGTCCGGTTGATCTGATCCTGGTGACCCATGGCCATGGGGATCACGTCGGCGACACATTCAAGCTGGCCGAAATGACCGGCGCGCTGGTGGCGATGAATGCCGACATGGGTTCCACCTTTCAGACCCTTGGCGTGATCGACCCGACGAAGCTGATCCGCTTCAACAAGTCCGGCCCGATCCGCCCGATCGGCCAGGACATCACCATCACCATGACCCGCGCCGAGCACAGCTCATCGGTGCGCACGACCGATCCGATCTCCGGCAAGGTCAATGTGCTGCCGGGCGGGGAGCCGTCGGGTTACATCGTGCGGCTCGAAAACGGCTACAAGATCTATCACGCGGGTGACACCGGTGTGTTCGGCGACATGGCCTTCATCGGCAGCTACTACAAGCCGGACCTGGCGTTGCTGCCCATCGGCGGTCACTTCACCATGGGCCCGCAGCACGCGGCCTACGCGGTTAAGGAACTGCTGCGCACGCCGACCGTGGTGCCGATGCATTACGGCACCTTCCCGCCGCTGAAGGGCACGCCGGAGCGCTTCATCGAAGCACTGGGCAACACCCCGACCAACGTGGTGGTCATGCAGCCCGGCGACATCCGCCAGTTCTGATTGCGGTCACGCAACAGCCCCCTCCGTCACGGCAGCACGCCGTGACGGAGTGTGGGTGACGGTGCCTCCGTCCGGGCATTCAGGGCGCGTTCCAGCGCCAAGATCAGCCGCGGGCGGGACTCCAGCGGATCGATCACGTCATCGATCTTCATCTGCCCTGCCGCCGGGATCGCACCGCAGATGTCGCGGTATTCCGCCACCAGTTCGGCGTGCCGGGTCGCCGGATCGGCCGAAGCCTCCAGGTCCGCGCGATAGGCCGCCGTGATGCCGCTTTCCAGCGGGATCGCATTGAAGTCCGCCGTCGGCCAGGCCAGTACCGCCGATTGCCCGCCGCCATAGCCCCCCATCGCCGCACCGCCATAGCCAAATCCCTTGTGTGTCACCAGGGTCAGGATCGGCGTATTGGCGAAGGCGAAGCTGTGCGCCACCTGCATGCCGACACGCAGGGCGCCTTCCTGCTCCGACTTCGGCCCGGTCATGACGCCGGGCGTATCGGTGAGGAACACCAGCGGCAGATGATAGGCGCTGCAGAGGTCCATGAAGTGGCGCAGCTTCTCCCCCGCCGCCGCCGTGATCGCGCCGGACATGACCTTGGGCTGATTGGCGCAGATACCGACCGGGTGGCCGTTCAGCCGCGCCAGACCGGTGATCATCATCCGCGCGAAGGCGGGCTTGATCTCCATGAAGCTGTCGCGATCCACGACCGCGTCGATCACCCGTTTCATGTCATAGGGGCGACGGCGGTTCTCCGGGATGATGGTGCGCAACGCCGCGTCTGCCCGCGCGGGGTCATCGACGGGCGCCACATGCGGTGGCCAGTTCCAGGCGTTGGTCGGCATGTACGACAGGTAACGGCGGATGGCGTCCAGCGCCTCCCGCTCCGTATCCACCGCATTGTCGGCCACACCGGAGACGGCGCAGTGCAGGTCCGCACCGCCCAGATCCTCCTTCGACACGGTTTCCCCCGTGCCGGACGCCACCAGCGGCGGCCCACCGGCGGCCAGCATCGACGTGCCCCGGACCATGACGATGAATTCCATCATCGCAGCCAGCAGGGATGAATCGCCGGCACTCGGCCCCATGACCGCGGCCACCTGGGGGCAGGTACCGGAAAGCCGCGCGACCTGCATGAAGTGATGCATCGGTGCCAGACCCTCGCCCACATATTCGTCGGTGCGCGCCCCCGCCCCGTCGAACAGCCAGACCAGCGGTATCCGGTCGCGCGTCGCCAACTCGATCATCCGGCATTTCTTCTCGAAGTTGATCCGGCCCAGCGATCCGCCGAGCACCGTGAAATCCTCCGACACCACACCGACGGTCCGCCCATCGATCAGCCCGAAACCGGTGACGACACCGTCCGCCGGCGTCAGCTTGTTCTTGGTCGGGGTCACGACGGTGGGCGCGTGGGTCGCAAGCTGCCCGATCTCCTCGAACCGGCAGCCGTCGTCCAGCAGCATCGTGACCCGTTCCCGCGCCGTCTGCTTGCCCGCCTTCCGCTGCCGGGCCACCTTGTCCGGCCCGCCCAGGTCGAGACTGGCCAGCCGTCGACGCTCCAGATCGTCTATCAGATCCTGCATGAGTGGCACCTCCCCGCGCCTGTCCACGTGTCGGCCCGGAGTATCGGCGAAACAGCGGACCAGCCGCAATGATGCTGTCGGCACGCACGCCTCAGCCGCCGCCCGCGATTTTCTGCATCAGCCCCTATGGACAGCCCCGAACCGATCCGCTAAACAGCGGCTTCTTCACAGGGCCTGGCCCTGATGAATGACCCGTGGGCGCGTAGCTCAGTTGGTAGAGCAGCTGACTCTTAATCAGCGGGTCCACGGTTCGAGCCCGTGCGCGCCCACCAGTCTTCCCAACGGGTTAGCTGATCTGGAGAAACCGACGCACCGCGCCGGTCCCCCGCATGATGTGCGACCGGAAAATTTCCCCTATCCAAGAGAATGGGGCCGCCTGCAGGGCGACCCCATTCTCTGTCATCGATATCTTGCCCGACGCCAGTGGCTGGCGCGCCCTGGGGTCAGATGGCGCGGGACATGAAGCTGGCCATGCGGCGGCTGAAGGCCGCCGGGTCGTCGAGCGGTTCGCCTTCGATGATGCGGGCCTGGTCGAACAGCAGGCGCGCGGCTTCCTCGATGTCGGCGTCCATGCCCTTGTCGCGCAGGCGGTCCACCAGGCGGATGACCAGCGCGTGGCGGGGATTGATCTCCATCACCCGCTTCGACGCTGCATCCACCTGCTTGTGGGCCTTCAGCATCCGCTCCAGACGCATGTCCATGTCATTGTCATCGGCCACCAGGCAGACCGGGCTCTCGTTGAGACGGTCGGAGGTGCGCACGTCCTTCACGCTGTCACCCAGGGTTTCCTTGATGGCCGCGATCAGGGTTGCCAGGTCACCTTCCTTCGGGGCTTCCGGCTTTTCCGCGTCATCCTCGGAGGTGTCGCCACCGGTGATCTCCGACAGGTCCGCCCCACCACGGGTGACGGACTTCAGTTGCTTGCCGTCATATTCGCCATTGCCCTGCAGCCAGAAATCATCGACCGCGTCGGTCAGCAACAGCACCTCGACGTCTTTCCTGGCAAAGCCTTCCAGATGCGGGCTGCGGCGCGCCGAGGCCTCATCTTCCGCCGTGATGTAGTAGATCGCTTCCTGCCCCGGCTTCATGCGCTCAACATAGCCGTCGAGGCTGGTCAGGTCGTCACCGGTAGTACTGGCGAACCGGGCCAGCTTCAGGATGCGCGGGCCGACTTCATGGTCCTCGTAGATACCTTCCTTCAGCACCGCGCCGAAGTTGCGCCAGAACGTGGTGAACCCTTCCGGGTCCTTGTCCGCCTTCTTTTCCAGCTCGCTCAGCACACGCTTGACGATCTGGCCACGCATGTGGCGCAGCATCGGCTCGTTCTGCAGCATCTCGCGGCTGACGTTCAGGGGCAGATCTTCCGAATCCACGATGCCGCGCAGGAAACGCAGGTAGCTGGGGGCCAGCCCTTCCGCCTCATCGGTGATGAACACCCGCTTCACATACAGCTTCACGCGATGCTTGCGTTCGGGGTGGAACAGGTCGAACGGCTTTTCCGTCGGCACGAACAGCAGCAGGGTATATTCGACCTTGCCCTCGATCCGCGTGTGCAGAACCGTCCAGGGCTCATCGAACGCGCCACCGACATGACGATAAAACTCGGTGTACTGCTGTTCCGTAATCTCCGATTTCGGGCGGGTCCAGAGCGCGGATGCCTTGTTGACCGGCTCGTTCTCCGCCTCCGCCTCGCCATCGCTGGCGCTGATGGTGATCGGCCAGGTGATGTGGTCGGAATAGGTCTCGATGATCTGGCGCAGCCGCCAGGTTTCGAGGAATTCCTTCTGCTCATCGCGGATCTTCAGCATCACCGTCGTGCCGCGTGCGTCCCGGCTGGATTCCTCGATGGTATATTCGCCGGTGCCGCCCGAAACCCAGGTGAAGGCTTCGTCACTGCCCGCGCGGCGGCTGGTGACCGATACTTCCTCCGCCACCATGAAGGCCGAATAGAAGCCGACGCCGAACTGACCGATGACGGACAGGTCCGCCGATTTCGCTTCTGCCATCTGCTCCATGAAGGCGGTCGAACCGGACCGCGCGATGGTGCCCAGGTTCTCCACCATGTCGTCGCGGTTCATGCCAACGCCATTGTCGGTGATCGACAGGGTTCCCTGATCCTTGTCCACATGCACCAGGATCCTGAAATCCGCGTCGCCGCCGGTCAGATCGGGGTCGGCGATCGCCAGATAGCGCAGCCGCTCGCAGGCGTCAGAGGCGTTCGAGATCAGCTCCCTGAGGAAGATCTCCTTTTCCGAATAGAGCGAGTGGGTGACGATATGCAGAAGTTTCGCAACCTCGGCCTGGAACTGATAGCTCTGGGCAGTCATGGGTCAGGAGTCCTCCTCGGGCTTGGGCTTGGTCAGGGTTTCGAGTGTCGGCAGGAAGTTCTCGGCAGTGAAGGACGGGAACAGATAGGCCCAGCCATCGACCAGTTCCGCCGCCGTTCTGGCACGGGCTTCCTCGTCCGCCGCGACGATGGGGGTGGGTTCCTTGCCATCGACGCCAGGTTCAAGCTGCACGATCCGGTCGGCATCGAACTGCACGTCGAAGCGCAGCCAGAATGCATCCGCGTTGTCGGTCTTTCGCCCGGCATCCACCAGATCCACGGTCACGATCCAGCCACTCTGCGTTTCGAACACGGTGCGGGTTGCGCCGGTGAAATCGACAGTGTCCGCAGGTGCCACATCCCTGGGCTTCAGGAATTCCAATGCCCGCCCGGTGGCAGTCAGGCGTATTTCCTGCTCCTGCAGCCCCTCCGGCAGGTCCTTCACATGGAAGTAGCCATATTCGCTGCGGTCCAGGCCGAGCGGCGGCTGGTCGGGATGGTTCACGGTGATATCGGTGACCACATCCTTGGTGACCTTGAACAGGGTCCGGTTCAGCCAGTCGGTGGGTGCTGGCTTCACGGTGAAGAAGCCTTCCGCCAGCCAGGTCGCATCCTGCCCGACGCGGCGGACATAGACCTTCGCCGGTTCGGTGGCACTGCCACGCTGCTTGGTCTTGCCCACGATCAGTCCGGCGAGGGTCGATCCGTCAGCCGCCGTGGCGACCACCTGCATCGAGCGGGTGTTGTCCCCCGCCTCCCCTTCAGCCAGGGGCTTCGGATCGGTCAGGCCCAGGCGGTCATGCAACGCCGGATCAGCCGTCTTCGGCGCGATGACCGTTGCGCGCGACAGGGCGACAACAAGGCGTTTCACCTCATCCGCGTCTGCCGGATAGCCGGCACGCGCATCATGGTGCCAGGTGCCCCCGTCATCGCGGCTGAGGCTCCATTCACCCTTCGGTGTGACGAACGCCAGCCGGGTGATGTCATTGACCTGATCGGCCAGTTCGGGGAACAGCAGCTGGCCATAGTCCTGGGCCGCCAGCCGTTCGGCCTTCCGGTCCAGAACCGTGTAGGCGGCGATGACGCTGGCCAGAGTCAGGGCGGCGACAATGATCCACAGATTGCGGCGCATGCTCAGGCCTCCTTCATCGACTGGCTGCGACGGCGACGGCCCCGTCGCCAGAACGCCAGGATCATGGCGACGACAAACACCAGCGCCGGCATGGCACCGATGGTGATCAGCTTGATCGTGCTCTGCAGTTCATCGATATCGCGCCGCAGGCTCAGTTGCACGCCGCGCAGTTCGCGACGGGTCTGCAGCACATCCTTCTGGAACGCTTCGATGGCCTGCGCCTCTTCCGAAGACAACAGCTGGCCGCCGCCTTCACCCGCACGGTTCTGCAGTTCAGCCAGCTTCGCCTCGGTTTCCTTCAGACGGGCTTCCAGTTCCTGTTCCTGCTGCAGGTACTGCTGTTCAGCCGCACGGCGCAGTTCGTCGACGACCGTGAATGGGCGATCCCCCTCACCGCGGCTGCGCAGTCCGATCAGATCGCTGGAACCCGCCAGATTGTCCAGGGCGTTGATCAGGAAGTTGGCGTTGCCCGCGGTAGGCTGTGCCACTTCCTGTCCGAACACGGCCTGGCGGTTGAGCCAGTATGAATCCTCGATGAAGTCGGCATCGGCGACCAGGATCAGGCTGACCGGTGCCTCCGATGTCGCAAGGTGGGGTGCCTCGACACCTTCGGGTGCAGCGTCGAAGGCCGACGGCAGGATACCGCTCAACCGGGCTGCCAGCACGAAGGGGCGGTCTTCCGACACGAACTCTGCCTGCAGCGCGGTCGGGTCCGGGCGGAACCTGATCTTCGATGTCGGCATGCGCATGGCGTCCGTGGTCGAGGTGATCAGCGGCACCGCGGTGAGCGGGCTGTCCACTGCCATCTCGATATACCCGATGGAGGGCAACAGCAGCGGCAGGCTCAGATCAGCCGTCACCGGGTCATCTTCGTTCAGCGCCCGGCCTGCGGCCTGTATCCAGGCAATGTAGTCCACCAGTTGCCGCCGCCCGCGCCCGACATTGACGCGGGTCGCAAGGGTGCGGTCGACCACCATCATGCCGGGTTCGATGCGTACGCCCCAGGCATCCAGCAAGGTCGGCAGCAGGCTGTCGTGCTTGTCCAGTGGATCGGGCGCACTGCCCGGCGTCGGCAGCCGCACACCGACCTCGGAGAACACATCGGCCATCACCATGGCCTTGCCGCCCCCCAGGATGTACTGGTCAACGGCATAGAGCTGTCGTTCGGTCAGGCCACGGGCGTGGGCCAGCAGGATGACGTCGATGTCGGGGGCGATCTCCTCCCACTGGCGCAGGGGCACATCGACCTCGAAGAACTGACGCAGCGGATCCATGATGCCATAGGGCAGGCTCTCGCCCCGCATGGCCGCCTGCACGCCGCCCGGACCGAATTCCAGCGGGAAGCTGGTGATGATCATCAGCTTCGGCTTGTCGGGGTTGGACAGGCCATAGATCAGGCGGGTCAGGTCATATTCCAGGAACCGGTCACGATCCGGCTGGAAGAACGCCACGGTCTGCTGGTCATCGGTGGTGTTCTGGCCAACGAGGCCGAAGTAGAACGTGTCGCCGCCCTGGCCCAGCGGCACACCGCTCAGGCCCGCGTCCACCGCCGCGTCCTCATATTCGGTGAACGGCTCCGGATCGATCAGTTCCAGCCGGATGCGACCGTCGGCGATGGTGCGGAATTCCTCCAGCATGCTCATCACCCGTGCCGCATGGTTGCGGATCTCCGGCACCGACCCGGCAAGCGAGGCGGAATAATAGAGCTGAAGCGTGATGTCCTCATCCAGGTTCGACAGCACGTTGCGGGTGCCGTCGGACAGGGTGTAGAGGCCGTTTTCCGTCAGGTCGAGGCGGCTGTTCTTCAGGGTGTCGTCGGCGACGATGTTCACCGCGAAGAACAGGATCGCCAGCAGGCCGATACCTGAGAAGGCGAGGAATTTCTGGCTGTTGAGCTGGTTCATGTCTCTGTCCTCAGCCCGCGAATTTCTTGTGTTCGATGATGATCATGTTGACGAACAGCCAGACCCCGATCAGCGACGCGAAGAACACGAGGTCGCGCAGGTCGATGACCCCGCCGATGATCGACTGGAAATGCGTGATGAAGCTGAAACCGGCGATCTGATCGACCAGCAGGTCCGGTGCCCAGCCGCTGACGAAATCCAGCACGATGGGTGTGCCGGACACCGTGAACAGAAAGCAGACCCCGGTGGACACCACAAAGGCGATCACCTGGTTCTGGGTCAGCGACGACAGGCACGACGTGATGGCCAGATACCCGCCCGCCATCAGCAGCGCACCGACATAGCTGGCCAGGATCACCCCATGGTCCGGGTCACCCAGATAGCTGACCATCAGCCAGAACGGGAACGTCAGCGCCAGCGCGATGCCGACAAAGGCCCAGGCGGCGAGGAACTTGCCGATGACTGCCGCCGGAACCGAGATCGGCAGGGTCAGCAGCAGTTCGATGGTGCCGGTCTTGCGCTCTTCCGACCACAGCCGCATGCCGATGGCCGGGATCAGGAACAGGTACAGCCAGGGCAGGTAAGTGAAGAAGCTCAACAGGTCTGCCTGACCACGCTCGAAGAAGTTGCCCAGGTAGAACGCGAAGGCTGCCGTCGTCAGCAGGAAGATGACGATGAACACCCAGGCGACCGGGGTGGCGAAATATCCGGCAAGTTCCCGCCGGAAAACGGTTGTCATGGCACCCATGGCTCAGTTCCCCTGCGTTATGGATCGGAAGACTTCGTCCATCCGACCCGGATCGACATAGAACGCCCCGATCTGCCAGCCCCGCGCGCCGGCAAGCTGTGACACGCCGTCGGTGACCGTGGCGGTGCCTTCGGGAAAGACCACCACACGGCGGTCCCCGTCCGGTTCCACGCTGGCGACGCCCGGCACGCGGATCAGATCGGCGCGCAGCGTTTCGAAGTCCGGCTGATTGTCGCCCTTCAGCTCCAGCACCACGGCGTTGTGGAACCGCGACCGGCCCATCAGTTCGCCGGGCGTGCCGTCCGCCACCACCTTGCCATGGGCGATGATCAGCGCCCGGCTGCAGACGGCGGAGACCTCTTCCAGGATATGGGTGGAGATGATGATGGCCTTTTCCGGGGCCAGTTCCTGGATCAGGGTGCGCACCTGAAACTTCTGGTTCGGGTCCAGGCCATCCGTCGGCTCATCCAGGATCAGGATCTCCGGATCATGCAGTAGCGCCTGCGCCAGTCCGACGCGACGCTTGAAACCCTTCGACAGGGTCTCGATCGGCTGTTGCATGACGCGACCGATCTCCACCCGCTCGGTGATTTCGGCGATCCGCTGCTTGCGCTCGCGACCGCTCAGGCCCCGCACGCTTGCGATGAAGTCGAGGAACCCGGCAGGCGTCATGTCGGGATAGGCCGGCGCGCCTTCCGGCAGATAGCCGATGCGGGTCTTCGCCATGATCGGGTTGGCCAGCGCATCCAGCTGATTGACGGTCACGGTGCCAGCACTGGGACCAAGGAAGCCGGTGATCATCTTCATGGTGGTGGACTTGCCAGCACCATTGGGGCCGAGGAACCCCAGCACTTCGCCGCGCTGAACCTCGAAACTGATCCCGTCGACGGCTGTGAACGGACCGAACCGCTTCACCAGATCCCGGACTTCCAGCATGGCTGCCACGTCGGTACTGCTCCCTTGATCGTGCGCCTTGACCAGCACCGCCGCCGAAACGGGTTCGGGGCCGGGCTGCGGCGCATCTGCCTGTCATGCATCCAACTGTCGTGACCGGAGGGGGGCCGGATCGTGCTTCACCTCTGGCCGCGCCATCATCTAGTCGCCCCTGCCCTGCGGTTCAAGGGTTTCAAGCCGGACGCCCGTCGCTGTAGGCTGTGAGGCAGCGTCTGGGGAGGCACGAATGACATCATCGAAAGCAGCAATAACCGGCGTCGCCAATACGCGTTGCGGGCGGCTGGAAGGTTCCACCTGCCTCGGCCTGCATGCAGAGGTGGCGCGCGGTGCCGTGGCCGACGCAGGGCTGGAACTGGGGGACGTGGACGGTCTGATCTGCGCCTATTCCTTCACCGAGCCGCATCCCATGCTCGCCTCCGTCGTGGCGGAGTATCTGGGCATCCAGCCCGCCTATTCAGCCTGTGTCAGCGCGGGCGGGGCCTCTGGCGCGCTGCAGGTCATGACCGCCAAGTCGCTGGTGGAAAGCGGCATGTGCCGCCACGTGCTCTGCCTGACCGGCGACACCCGGATGAGCGGCATGGCCCCCGGTGCCGCCGTCGCCGCCCTGGCCCGGTTCGGCCACGGGCAGTTCGAAGTGCCCTATGGCATCACCATTCCGGCGGCCTATGGCATGGTCGCGCAACGCTACATGCATGACACCGGGCTGACCCTGTCCGATATGGCACACATTGCCGTCACCACCCGCAACCATGCCCGCCGCCACCCGGATGCGCAGATGCGCAAACCGCTCAGCCATGCCGAGGTGATGGCCAGCCGCCCGATCGCGGAACCGCTGCGGCTGTTCGACTGCGCCCTGATCTCCGACGGGGCCGCCGGTATCCTGGTCTCCGCCGCGCCGACGGGCAACGGCGCGGAGGTCCGCATCGTCGGCGCCGGGCAGAAGAACACCCACGAACACCTGATCGCCGCGCCGCGCGACCTGCAATCCTTCGGCTGCAAGTTCAGCGCACGGGACGCCTTCGCCGAGGCCGGGATGACCACCGCCGACATCGACGTGGCGGAGATCTACGACAGTTTCACCATCACCCTGGCGATCGAACTGGAATCCATCGGTTTCTTCCCCAAGGGATCGGTGGGGGAAGCCGTGTCCGACGGGGCGCTGGACCTCGGCGGCACCCTGCCCTGCAACACCCACGGCGGCCTGCTCAGCTTTGGCCATTCCGGCGCGGCGGGCGGCGCGTTTCATGTGGTGGAGGCGGTCAGGCAGCTACGCGGCCAGGCCGACAGCCGCCAGGTCGCGAACGCCAGCCGCGCCTTCGTCCATGGCGACGGCGGCGTGCTCTCCGCCCATGTGTCCCTGATTCTGGAGCGTCTGTCATGAGCCGCGAAACACCGACGACAGCACCCGCGACCGACCTGCCCCTGCCGCCGCCCAACGCCGAAAGCCAGGCGTTCTGGGACGCTGCCCGCGACGGCCACCTGCTGCTGACCCGCTGCACAGCCTGCGACGCCGTGCAGTTCCCGCCACAACACAGCTGCACCGCCTGCGGCGGCACGACCGGCAATCCGTTCACGGCGTCGGGCACCGGCGAAATCTTCACCTTCACCATCAACCACCGCGCCCCCAGCCCCGCCTTCAAGGCCCGCGCCCCCTACATCATCGCCCTGGTCGACCTGGCCGAAGGCCCGCGCCTGATGATGAACGTCATCAACTGCGCCCCGGAGGACGTGAAGATCGGCATGACAGTGAAGATCGTGTTCGAGGCGCGGGGGGACATGGCGCTTCCGCAGGCGGAGTTGGTTTGAGGCGACTGCCCACGATCACCAGTGGAATCAAGGCATCAAACGAGCCTATGGACCTCCAGAGATGGCAATCTGGCTCGTCAATATTTCAATCGACCTGCTTCAACGCTCAAAATCCTCGGAGTCTTCAGAGATCGCTTCGGTCGTCACATCATCGGCAGATGATCGATCTCCTTTGATTTTTGGTGCGGGTCGCCGCCATGCGATCAAGTTCGACCCGATCTCCTGATAAAATTCAGGAACAAGTCGTTCGAGATCAGAAATGAAGTTCTCGCGCTGTGCGAACCGGGCGCCAAGGCGTTTTGACGAAAATATCTGGAGACTGTGTGGTGCAACCTTCTTGTCCCCACCTAACCGGGACGGATCTTCTATTGCCTCGGCGAGCGTGCATTGGGTGGGCTCGTTTCTACCAGGCCACAAAAGACGAATGTACACATCGCCCACATTTTCTGATTTTATTTGACGTAACAGCCAGTTAACACGCGCACTTGTCTTGACCTTGTCTTCTGGCGCACGGAGAGTCATCCCGACGTCGAGACATCTGCGTGTCAAATCAGCGATCACCTCGATCGGCGCGGCAGCATCGGGTATGTCCAGTTCCGCTGTTAGTTGGTGCTTCTCGCGCAGGATCGCCAGTTCATCTTTTGTGCGAGCGGAGGGAGCGGTCCTGTGTTTTCTCGGCAAACGCTCTGAAACATTGGTTTCTGTCATTCGACTCATTATCAGCGCGAGATCACGCGTCTCCTGATGCCAGGCATTCAGGACAGACAATGCGTCAGAGGACTTTGCTGAAACGACGCCACCACTTGATACAAGCTTGTTCAACTCGCCCCATTCTGTTGGCATTCGGTCGAAACCGCGAACTCCCGCACTTTCGTGCGAAAGAAAGCGGCGCAGCTCATTCAATATGACCCGCTGATCAGAATCCGAGATTTCTTCCTGGCTCAGGAGAACATCAGCCTCGGTGAGGATATGCATCCATGACCAATGGAAAACCGGAATCTTGGATTTGCTGCCCGCAACCGTTTCGAGAGGATGCACGTGCGGGTTGGCCGAGAATTGGTTGGATATAGATATAACGCAGTCAATCTTGTTGTCTTTCGCCAGTACACGATATTTTTCGATCTGGTCCACTTGGAGTTCATTCTTGCCGACCTTTGATTCGATCAGTGCCCGCCATTCACGACTGCCGGTCCGGGCAATGATCAAGCCATCTGGGCGATCACTCGAATCCTTGGGCCGGTCTTTCAGCACAACTTCCGTGTAGGTTTCGATCTTCGTCCTGACACCCACGCGCTGACCAAGACTGCGCAAGAGGGCCGCTCCGAACTCATCCACATTCGACAAACAAGACAGCACGATTGACGTTGTCCGCCCTTCTTTCGATGTTGTGGAGAGGACGGGGAACAAGCGCGCTTGCTCTCCTTGGACAACAAAAGATGGAAGCGCTTCAGACATGTTTGACCCCAGACAAGTTCGTATCGAACACCTGTAACCAAGCAATCCTGATGAATGCAATCTTCACGCGCAACAGGAAATTTACTCGCACGCGAATGTAGATGTTGAGGCGCATTGCCTATTGGCCAGCGTACTTGCGTCAGAGCAGATGTCCCCAGCATTCCGGAAAATCGGCGACAAGAATGCATCCGGCATCGTCTCACCGAAAAAGCTGGTAGCCGCTGTGGGACTTGAACCCACACGGGCATGCGCCCAACGGATTTTAAGTCCGGTCTGTCTACCAATTCCAGCAAGCGGCCCAATATCCTGATGACGCGGTTGGGTGCGCGCGTCACACATCAGGTTGTGGCGGAACGCCCCGCGACTGTCCAGCGCTTGTTCTGGCGGCGGGTCCATGGCAGAAACCGCCGGTCGGGATATGGTATCGAAAGGGTGGTACCGAATCAGGCAACAGGACCGGAGCGAGCAATGGCAAGGCGCGTACGCAAGGCTGTATTTCCAGTTGGGGGCATGGGCACCCGTTTCCTGCCAGCGACCAAGTCGCTGCCCAAGGAAATGCTGCCCGTCGTGGACAAGCCGCTGATCCAGTATGCGGTGGAGGAAGCGCAGGAAGCCGGGATCGAGGAGTTCATCTTCGTCACCGGTCGGGGCAAGGCCGCCATCGAGGATCATTTCGACCATTCCTGGGAATTGCAGACCAACCTGAAGGACCGGGGCAAGGAAGAGATCCTGGACCTGGTCACGTCCGTCCTGCCGCGCGCCGGCACCATCGCCTATACCCGCCAGCAGGAGCCGCTGGGTCTGGGGCACGCGGTCTGGTGCGCGCGCAATCTGGTGGGCAACGAACCCTTCGCGGTGCTGCTGGCCGATGACCTGATCCTGGCCGAAGTTGCCTGCATGAAGCAGATGATCGACGCCCACGACCGGCGCGGCGGCAACATGATCGCCGTCATGGACGTGCCGAAGGAACACACCAACCGCTATGGCATCGTGTCACCGGGTGAGATCAGCGGCGACCTGGTGGAGGTGAAGGGCCTGGTGGAGAAACCCGCCCCGGCCGATGCGCCGTCCACCCTGGCCGTCATCGGGCGCTATATCCTGCAGCCGGAGATCTTCGGCCTGCTGGAAAGCCAGGACCGGGGTGCGGGCAATGAAGTGCAGCTGACGGATTCGCTGGCACGCATGATCGGCAAGCAGCCGTTCCATGGCCATCGCTTCGCCGGCACCCGCTATGACTGTGGTGACAAGGTGGGCTTCATTCAGGCCACCATCGCCTACGCCCTGGCGCGGGAGGACATGGGCCCGGCTGTTGCCGCCCATATCCGCGCCCTTGCCCCCACGCTTTGATTGCCGGATTGATCTGCCGGACTGGCCTGCCAGACTCGCCTGCAGAGGACATTCCGCAGAGAACACCGCCGGAAGGTATGTGAGACCATGAAAGTTGCAATGATCGGAACCGGCTATGTGGGCCTGGTGTCAGGCGCCTGCTTCTCCGAATTCGGCCATGACGTGATCTGCGTCGACAAGGATGCGGGCAAGATCGAACGCCTGCTGGACGGGGTCATGCCGATCTTCGAACCCGGCCTGGACAATCTCGTCGCCCGCAATGTGGAGGCGGGTCGCCTGCGCTTCACCACCGACCTGGCCAGTGCCATGGCCGACGTGGATGCCGTGTTCATCGCTGTCGGCACCCCCAGCCGACGGGGCACCAAGGAAGCCGACCTCAGCTATGTCTATGGTGCGGCAGAGGAGGTCGCCAACGCGGTCTCCGGCTATGCCGTCGTGGTCACCAAGTCGACGGTGCCGGTCGGCACGGGCGCGGAAGTGAAGCGCATTCTGGCGAAGGCCAATCCGAACGCCGAGTTCGATGTGGTCTCCAACCCCGAATTCCTGCGCGAAGGCGCGGCGATCGAGGATTTCATGCGCCCCAATCGCATTGTCTGCGGCGTGGAATCGGAAAAGGCCGAGCAGGTGATGCGCGACATCTATCGCCCGCTGTTCCTGAACGAGACACCGATGGTGTTCACGACGCTGGAGACATCCGAACTGATCAAGTACGCCGCCAACTGCTTCCTGGCGACCAAGATCACCTTCATCAACGAAATGGCCAGCCTGTGTGAACAGGTGGGCGGTGACGTGCAGGCGGTCGCCCGCGGCATCGGCCTGGACAAGCGAATCGGCAACCTGTTCCTGCATTCCGGGCCGGGCTATGGCGGGTCCTGCTTCCCCAAGGATATCCGCGCCCTGATCGCGACGGCGCAGGAACACGGCAGCCCGCTGAAGATCATCGAGGCCGTGGACACGGTGAACGAGGACCGCAAGCAGGCCATGGCCCGCAAGATCATCGATGCGTTCGGCGGTGACGTGAAGGGCAAGACCATCGCGGTGCTGGGCGTCACCTTCAAGCCGAACACCGATGACATGCGCGAAAGCCCCAGCCTGGACATCATGCCTGCGCTGCAGGAAGCAGGCGCCACGCTGCGCGCCTATGACCCGGAGGGCATGGAAGAGGCGAAGAGCATGCTGCCCGGCGTCGTCTGGTGCGACAACGCTTACCACGCCATGGAAGGTGCCGACGGCGCCACCATCCTGACGGAGTGGAATGCGTTCCGCGCCCTGGATCTGGACCGCGTGCAGGATCTGCTGTCGCAGCCGCTGCTGATCGACCTGCGCAACATCTATTCACTCGACGAAATGCGGAATGCAGGCATGCGCTATGTCAGTGTTGGCCGCCAGGCTGTTGGCTGAAACCCGACGTTTCGCCAAAGTCTGGCTGTCGGCTGAAGAACGAGGATGCATCAATGAAAACCCATTCCTTCCATCCCACGGTGCTGCGCGAATATGACGTACGCGGCACCTATGGCAACACGCTGACCGAAAAGGACGCCTGGGCCCTGGGCGCGGCATTCGGCACCCGGGTGAAGCAGGCGGGCGGCAGTCATGTCGCCATCGGGCGGGATGGCCGGTTGAGTTCACCTGCCCTGTCCGAGGCGCTGAGCGATGGGCTGCGCAGCACTGGCTGTGACGTGACCGATGTCGGGCTCGGCCCGACGCCGATGCTGTACTTTGCGACCTATCACCTGCCCGCAGATGCCGGCATCATGGTGACCGGATCGCACAATCCGCCCGACATGAACGGATTCAAGATGATGCTGTCCGGCGGCGCCTTCTTCGGCCCCGACATCCAGGCCCTGGGCCAGACGGCCGCGGACGGCACGTTCCTGACCGACGCAGGCACCGGCAGCTACGCGACCCGCGACATCAAGGACGCCTATACCGAGGCCGTGGCAGGTGCCTACGGCTCCAGGCGCGAATTCTCCGTGGTCTGGGATTGCGGCAATGGGGCCGCCGGTGCCGTCATCAACGACGTGGTACGCCGTCTGCCGGGTCGCCACATGCTGATCTGTGACGAAGTCGACGGCACGTTCCCGAACCACCACCCCGACCCGACAGTACTTGCCAACATGGAGCAGCTGATCAGCGCCGTGCGCGGCATTGGTGCCGATTTCGGCATCGGCTTCGACGGCGACGGCGACCGGATCGGCATCGTCGATGGCGATGGACAGATGCTGTACGGAGACCAGATCCTGCTGCTGCTGGCCCGCAGCGTGCTGGAGGACCATCCGGGGGCAACGATCATCGGTGATGTGAAGGCGAGCCAGATCCTGTTCGACGGCATTGCCGAGGCAGGGGGCGAGCCGCTGATGTTTCGCAGTGGGCATTCACTGATCAAGGCCAAGATGGCGGAACTGAAATGCCCCCTGGCTGGCGAGATGTCGGGCCATATCTTCTTCGCGGATCGCTGGTACGGCTTCGACGATGCGCTCTATGTCGGCGTCCGGTTCCTCGACATGCTGGCTGCGTCGGACCAGTCGGTCGCTGACATGCGCAAGGCCATGCCGAACCTGCTCAACACCCCGGAACTGCGGTTCGACTGCGCCGATGAGCGCAAGTTCACGGTGATCGAGGAAGTGGTGGCCCGCCTGCGCGCCGCTGGCACCGCGTTCTCCGACATCGACGGTGCCCGGGTGATGAACGACGACGGCTGGTGGCTGCTGCGTGCGTCCAATACCCAGCCCGTCCTCGTCGCCCGCTGCGAAGCCAGCACGGAAGAAGGTCTGGCACGGTTGAAGGACTCACTTGTCGAACAGCTCGTCGCGTCCGGACTGGAAGCGCCCGCGGATCTGTAGGGCTGCGATCTGACAGGTCAAGGCCTGCGCCAGCCCTCTCCCCCAACCGTCAGAGCATGGATGGCAGCCAGGTCGAGATGATCGGGAACGCGATCATCAGCGCGGCGTAGATCAGCCCCACCATGACAAAGGCCGGAACGGCACGGAAGGCGCGATCCGGCGCCTCGTCAATCACTGCCGCCGCCGTATAGACCCCGACACAGACCGGTGGCGTCAGCAGCCCCAGCCCGACAAAGGCGCTGAACACCACGTAGAAGTGGATGATGTCGATGCCCAGGTGGTCGATGATCGCGATGAAGACCGGGATCGTCAGATAGATCACCGGGACAACTTCCAGGAACGTGCCCAGCAGCAGACAGATCACCCCGACCATGATCAGGAACGTCAGCGGTGTCGCACCGAATTCGATGAAGAAGGATACCAGACCCTGCGGTGCGCGGGTGAAGGTCAGGATGACCGACAGGAACGTTGCCATGGCGATGATGGAGAAGATGACCGTGGTCATGATCGCCGTCGCCTTCAGCGCCACCATCAGGCCCCCCACGGTCAGTTCGCGATGCACCAGAAAACCGACCACGATGGCCCAGAACGCCGCAACAGAGGCGGATTCGGACGGGGTCAGCAGGCCGGAATAGATGCCGCCCAGAATGATCAGCGGAGTCATCAGCCCCGGGATGGCCGCGACAAGGGCCTTGCCCCGCTCCCCCCAGCTCGATCTGGCATCACGTTCCATGGCGCGACAGGCCCACATGACATAGACAATCAGCAGGCCCATGAAGACAAAGCCGGGCAGGATACCCGCGGCAAAGGTCTTCGACACCGGCACATTGGTCAGGGCGCTGAAAATGATGGCACCGTTCGACGGCGGAATCAGGGCTTCCAGCAAACCAGCCGTCGCGGCCAGCACGACAACGAAACGCTTGGTATAGCCACGCTCCACCATGATCGGCATCAGGATCGATCCGACAGCGGTGATTGCGGCCAGGATTGAACCACAGAAGGCGGCAAAGAACCCCATCGCGAGCACCATGGCGATACCCAGGCCGCCGGGCAGGTGCCCGACCAGGGTCACGGACAGATGCACCAGCCGGCGCGCCACGCCAGCCTGCAGCATGACAAGACCGGCAAAGATGAACAGCGGGATCGACAGCAGTACATGCTTCGTCACCGCGCCGAACGACACCTGCAGCAGCGTCGTGAAGGGCTGATGCAGTTCCAGGGTGGCAACCAGGCTCGACCCGATACCGAACACCAGAAAGATCGGCACCGACAGGATCAGCAGGACAAGGGCCAGGAAGGCGGCGGGGGCGATCATGCGGCCTTCACCTCCTCAGGCGTCAGATGGCCGGTCATGCCCAGGATCTCGCGCATGACCATTTCCAGCGCGAACAGCGCCAGAATGCCGAAACCGGTCGGAAAGGCGGCATAGAGGAACCAGAACGGGAACTGTATCTCCGTTTCCGTCACCTCCCCCAGCATGCGGAAGAACCCGGTCGCCTCCACCCCCGCATTGCAGAAGTAGATGCCGGACACCAGAGCGATCAGGCCAACGACCAGCCGCAGGATCTGCGCTGACCGCTCGGCTAGCATGGTTGGTGCAACATCGACGGAGATATGACGGCCACTGCGCAACAGCACCCCCATCACGGGGAACACGCACCACGGCAGCAGGAAGGGCGGCAGGTCGTTCATCCAGGCATAGCCGCGCCCGGTCACATGCCGCTCCACCGCCGCCGCGAACAGGGCGATGACGGCAAATGCGATGATGGCCATACCGACACCTATCGCGATCCGCTGGATCAGCGAATTGGTGCCATAGAGCACCCGATAGGCATTCAGCAGCAGCTTCATGCCCCCGCCCTCCGCAGGGGCATGAAGACAGCCACCACCCTATTTCCGCGCCGCATGGGCCTTCAGGGCCGCGAAGACGTCTGCATCGACTTCCTCAGCCAGCAGCGGCTCCACCTTGGATGCCTCAAGTGCGCGCAGCTTGGCGAGTTCCGCACCTTCCAGCACGGTCACCGTCCCGCCATGCTCCTTCTTGAACTCCTCATGCACTGCGTCGGATGCCTGCATGATGTCGGCGGTGGATTCCTTGCTCAGGCGATCACCCTCTTCCGCCAGAACCTGGCGCACGTCTTCCGGCAGCCGGTCGAGCCAGGCCTGATTGGCCATGATGTAAGCATCGGCGAAGGAGATCCACGGCAGCTGCACCGCCGTCAGATTCTCCCACCAGCTGTAGGCCTTGATCGCGCCCGGCACGGTGGAAACGGTATCGATGGTGCCATTCTGCAGGCCGGTATAGACCTCACGCGTCGGCATGGAGACCATCTTGCCCACGTCCAGCGCCGTCCAGCGCGCCCGGTCCGAATTGCTCAACACGCGGGCCTTCAGACCAGCCATGGATTCGACAGTCTCCAGCTTGTTGGCAGACGAATAGATGGCGGCCGGGCCGACCGGATTGTAGGCAACGACTGCCGTGCGGGTACGGGTCAGGATATTCTCCCAGACTTCCTTGCCCTTCGGGTCGGTCGCAAAGAACTCCCGCTGATCCTCGAAGCTTTTGAAATAGCCCGGGAATGCGGTGACATTGTAGTTCCGGTTGATCGGCGGAAAGCTGACGATGCCGACAATCGCCCCCAGTTCAACGGACCCGGAAGCCAGCGCGCCCATGATCTCGCGGATGCCGAACAGCTGTCCGGCGAGGAACACGTCGATGCGCAGCTTGCCCTTCAGCCGTTCATTCACCCGGTCGATGAACTTGATCGCCTGCACGGACGCCGGATGTTGCGGCCCCCAATGGCTCGAGAACTTCGCCACCATCTCCTCGGCGCTTGCCGATCCGGCGCTCAATGCCAGTGCCGTTGCCAGCGCGGCTCCCCTGATCAATCCCCTCATCGCTTTCTCTCCCCTGAAGTGTCTGTTGCTGCTTCCGTCGAAATGCGGAAGTCATGGCTCTTGTCTTCTTGCACCTGTCGCCTGGGCTCAGGGCTTGAAGAATGGCCTGTCACCCTTGATCGTGACCCGATGGCCCTTGCGTTCCTCCGGCCAGTAGTCCCAGAGCGCACGGTGCTGCACGCAACGATTGTCCCACAGCGCCACATCGTTCTCCGACCAGCGGAAACGGGTGACCATCAGCTGCTCCTCCATGTGGCGGAACAGGAAATCGAGCAGGTTCCGGCTTTCGGCCTTGGACAGTTCGTTGATCCGCGTGGTGAAACCGGCGTTGACATACAGCGCCTTGCGTCCGGTTGCCGGATGGGTTCGAACCACCGGATGCACCGCCGACGGGTAGACCTTGTCGGAGTCATCCACGCCGCGGTCGGAATAGCGGCCGCGATAGATGTGTTCGGATTCGTGGGTGGCAGTCAGCCCTTCCAGGAACGACTGCATCGCCGGGGACAGGGTGTCGTAGGCACCGTACATGCTGGCAAACATGGTATCGCCGCCTGCGCTCGGCAGGATATGCATCTGCAGCATGGTGCCCAGCGGTGGCTCCGTATCGCACGACACGTCCGTGTGCCAGCCTTCGCCATTGGCCACCTTCGAATCCTTGTGGGCATGGATCACGAAGATCGGCGGATAACCTTCCAGATGCGGGGCGGCGGGATGGAAATGCATCGGCCCGAACATCTTGCCGATCTCGATCTGCACGTCGGGGGCGATCCGCGACTGGCCCTTGAAGAAGATGACCTGATTCTCGTGAAATGCGCGTTCGACTTCGGCAAACTCGGCGGTGGTCAGACCATTGGCGAGGTCCACACCGCGAATTTCCGCGCCAATGTTCGGCGATGTCCGCCGCACATCCAGGATCGCGTAGCCCTTGCTCATGTCGTTCATGCTGCTGCTCCTTCTGGAACCGGACTGGCAAGGTGCCAGACCGACAAGACCCCCTGCCCTTGCCCAGGCAAGCGGGTCGGACCGTTCATCAGACCGGGCGGTCGCCCTGTACCGTCACCCGAAATCCGGATCGAACGTTGGGGAAGTAATCCCACATGGCGTGATGCAACGTGCACCGGTTGTCCCACATCGCGATGGAGTTCGGCTGCCAGCGGAACCGGCACTG
The DNA here is from genome assembly GCA_029210175.1 of Minwuia sp. GTDB lineage: Bacteria > Pseudomonadota > Alphaproteobacteria > Minwuiales > Minwuiaceae > Minwuia. The sequence continues at coordinate 225,297 of JARGPL010000003.1, forward strand.
GAACTGCGCCTTCTCGATATGGTTGAACAGGAACCCGAGGATCGCATTGCCTTCGTCGCGGGGAATATCGTCCACGTGCGTGGTGAAGGCACGGTTGACGTACAACGCCTTGCGCCCGGTTTCCGGGTGGGTACGCACGATCGGGTGCGACGACGCGGGGTAGGCCTTCGCCGACGTGTCCACCCCCTGCCGCCCCGCACGATCACGGTAATTGGGACCACCGTCATGGGTGGCGGTCAGACCTTCCAGCAATTGCTTCATGGGGTCTGAAAGGGCGTCGTACGCCGCATACATGCTGGCGAAAAGGGTATCGCCACCCAGCGGCGGCAGGGTGTGCAGGCGCAGGATGCTCAGCATCGGCGGCTCGGCATCGCAGGACACGTCCGAATGCCAGCTGTCGCCTGCCGTGCGCGTGGTCTTCGCGTCCGCATGAATGACCAGAATTTCCGGGTGGTCCTTCACCCCGTCGTTGTAGTCGTTGGCGGCCGGATGAATGTGCAGGTCGCCAAAACGACGACCGAAAGCCTTGTGGGCATCGATGCTGATGTCCTGATCCCTGAAGAACAGGACGCTGTGATCCAGAAATGCCTGCCGCAGCGCCGCAAAGCCGTCATCATCGACTTCGGCCAGATCGATACCGGTTACTTCCGCGCCGATGATCGGCGTCAACGGCACTACCGTCATACGTCCGGACATTGTGCTCTCCTCCCCAGGAAAGAAGGCATCCGCTCAGAGCCGCCAACGCATGTCGGCAGTCGGATACGATACCTGACCGGGTTAATGTACCTGCATCATCCCCTGCGCGCCAGTCCCGCGCCGAGGTGGCCACGATCATGACTGCCATGCGATGGCCGGAACGGACGTCGGGGAATCCTCAGCCCCGGAGCAGCCGCTGTGCCATCCAGGCGTGAAAGTCACGGGTGGTGGTTTCCAGTACGGGGGTCAGAATGCCGCCGTCGAAGGCAGGGGAGTGACGGCCGGCCTGCATGCGCTCGATCGGGCCGATGTCTTCGGCGAACACCACCTGCCAGAGCCGCGTGTTGGCTTCGCGCAGGGCCGCATGTTCGACGCCGGTGGCGGCATCTTCGCTGAAGTAGCCAAGGCGGATGCGCTCCTGCGTGCGCTCCGGCCCGTCTGGCAGCAGCAGGATGGTGAACCAGTGGTCGGAATGCAGGCCGAGCAGCAGGTTGGGATACAGCGCCACATATTCCCCGCGGGTCTGCCAGTCGCCCCCCGGGCCCCCGACCTTCGGGAAGCCTTTCCCGTCGGCGTCCAGGGTCGGGCGGTAGACGACGCTGATCTGTCCGGCGAAGCCATCATCACCGACCAGCAGTTCGTGATCCTCGATCCGCGAATAGCTGTTCAGGGCGGGATGCACCGTTGGCAGGTGATAGCTTTCCAGGTAGTTCTCCACCGCCAGCTTCCAGTTGGCATTCAGCACCATGTCGAAGGTGCTGTCGTCGCCACCGCTGTGGAACGTTGCCCCGTCAAACGCCGACCACCGCGCCATCAAACCCGACATGGCCGTATCGAAGGCCGGGGCCTGCCCCGACAGGTCGACGAAGATGGTGCCGAACCATACCGCTGATCTGACTTCCATCAGGCCGAGCGTTGCCGGGTCGATGTCGGCGTGGGTGTCCGTTCCCACACCGCCGACATGCGGCGTGCGGTCCAGCGTCCCGTCCAGCCGATAGCACCAGGAATGATAGGGGCAGCGCATGACACGCCCGGTCCGCCCCGGCTGCATCACCAGCTTCATGCCCCGATGGCGGCAGACATTGTGAAACACCCGGACCGCCCCTGTCCGGTCGCGCACGGCCAGCAGCGGCGTGTCGGCGACATCCATGGGAAACATGGTTCCGGGACGCGGGACATCCGCTTCGAATGCCACGGCCATCCATGCCTGGCGCAGCACCGCCCGGGATTCAGCGGCCATCGCGCGGCTGTCGGTATAGACGTCGTTGGGCAAGGCCGCCGTTGTGTCGCGCCGGTCGGCAACCCGTCGCAGGTTTCCGATCAACCGGTCATCAAGCGCATCGTGTCCACGCTGGTCATCCATCGCCACCTCCCGATCATGCACTGACCGGCAGGGACCTGGCGCCACCGGCAGGGAAGATGATCTGCCCCCGATGGCAATCACGGAATGCTCTGCCGCGAACAAACACTGTTTCGTCCGCGACGCAGGGAATGCCGTTCGGTGACCGTGTGGCGGCGTGTGTGGTGCCGACAGGGCGGTCAGTCGGGACTGACCACCACTTCCGAGCGGATCTCGTAGGCGCCCATGGCCTGCCGGACCTGCGCGGCGGCCGCTTCCCGATCCCCCGTGCCGCCGATGGTCGCGACAACGATGGTGCCATAGAGCTTGTCGCTGCGCACATCGGTATCGATGGTCACGCCAAGGTCCTTCGCCAGTGGCGCGAACTCGCGCTCATAGACACGCCGGGCGGCGTCGAGGCGCAGTTCCGGCTTGAATATCTTGCCGACACCGGTCAGCGGCAGTTCCGCCATGGGAATGATCTCCACCGGGTTGGCGGCGCGTTCCGGAATGCGTTCGGCAACGAAGGTCTTCAGGTTCTCCGGGGTTTCGGTCTTGCCCGCACTGAACTGGACATAGGCCACCGGAATTTCGCCGACCCGACGGTCCGGTCGCCCGACAGCGGCCGCCAGCTCGATGGCCGGATGCTGGTACAGCACATCCTCGATGGTTGCGGGGTCGATGTTGTGGCCGCCGCGAATGATCAGATCCTTCGCCCGCCCGGTCAGCCAGAGATAGCCATCCGCGTCCAACCGGCCCAGATCGCCGGTATCGAACCAGCCGCTGTTGCGGTCGCCATCCAGCCAGGCCTTCGCATCATGGTCATCATCAAGATAGCCGCCAAAGACCTGCGGCCCGCGAACGACCACCAGCCCGATCTCATCGGTTTCACAATCGCCGCTGATACCACCCTTGCCATCAGGATGCACGACGCGCACCTGCATGTAGGGCTGTCGCAGGCCAACGGACCCAACGCGGATATCGCCGAGGTAGGGGTTGATGGTGGCGAAACCATGCGTTTCCGTCATGCCCCAGCCTTCGACCAGCGGAATGCCGAGCTTTCGCTTTGCGGCATTCGCCACTTCCACCGACAGGGTGGACCCGCCAACGCCACCATGCTGCACGCGGCTGAGGTCATAACCCTCCACCGGCATCTGCAACAGCATCGACCACACCGTCGGCACGATGGGAATCTTGGTCCAGCCAAGCCGCGCACAGTTGGCGTAGAAATCACGCAGCGTGTTCGGATTGCGATAGCCCTCCGCCCCCATCATCGTGACCGTGCGGCCCCATACGAATGGCATCAGGCTGTAGCAGGTGCCGCCACCGACATGGAACAGCGGGATGCCGAGCGGGTAATGCTGTGGCGCATGGCTCGGGTCGACGGGATCGGGAATGCAGTTGCCGAACGTCCAGCTGTGCAGCATCAGGCCGCGCTGGGTATGCCGTGCCAGTTTCGGCACGCCGGTGGTGCCGCCGGTATGGAAATAGGCTGCAACATCATCCAGATGGAACGTCCGGTCGAATGTCAGCCGGTCGTCAGCCACACCCTGAATGGCGTCTTCATAGGAAACGACATCTTCGGTGCTGCGGGCCGGGCCGCCGACGCGGATCAGCGTGATGTCGGGCATTGCCGCCTTCACCGCTTCGGCCTTCGGCCAGGGGTCGGGGCTGATGGATGGATCACAGGCGACCAGCACCTTTGTCCCGGCTGCCTTGCAGATCCCGATGATGTGCTCGACTTCCAGAAACGGATTCACCGGGTTGGAAATGCCGGCGGTCTCGGCACCCCAGAGGAAGTACTGCGTTTCCGGGATGATCGGCATCAACAGGGTCGTCACATCCGTGTCCCCCACCCCGAGATCGCGCAACAGGTTCGCGGCACTGGTGATGCGGGCGAAAAGGTCCCGGTACGAGATTGTCTCGGGGGTGTCATCCAGCTGGCCATGCGCCAGCGCGTGAATGGCCGGGCGATCCGGCCACGCCCTGGCTGACTTGCCAATAGCCTCATAGACATTTCCGGCCATCAGCCGGTCCTGCCACGGAGTCTTCTCGATCTCCTCCACCTCGGCGAGCGTCTTCGGAATCTGCTGCACGGGCTTCAACCTCCCCAGTTGATGACGTGACTTTTCCCCTACGATAACCATCCTCGCGGAGGCGTCCAGCGGCAGGGCTGGATGACCGGTCTGCACCCATGATGGCGCGGAACCGGGCAGATCGCGTCTGATCTGACCCGGCCCACACGAATTCCTCCCGTCGCGGCAGCGCCTTCAGGCGGGATGACGCGGCTTCGGGACCTGCGGGAACAGCGGCGCCAGCGTGTTGGTGTTCTGCAGCAATAACTTATCGGCACCGGGGCGCATGGCCAGCAGGCCCGCAAGCGGCATGCCGTCGTCATCGACACCACAGGGCACCGTCGTCAACGGACCGCCAAGCGCTGTCCAGGGCGTGAGGTAGCTCTGGTCGCCTGTCGTTGTCAGCCCCCGGGGCGCGGCCCCGGTGGTCGGGTAGGCAAGCAGGACGTCAAACCCGTCAGCCGATCCCCAGAACCGGTCCCTGGCGCGCGCGATCCGTTGCTGCGCTGCCGCAGGTGCATCCGGAGGTATCATTCTGCCTTCCTCCAGCCCGGCCCGCAGCAACGGCGGTGCTGCGGCCAGATCGTCACCGATCACCGGCACGATATTCCCGACCGCTTCCGCCAGCATGATCGTGCGATGGTCTGACAGCAGATCCGAAAAGGGGATCGGTGATGTGAAACTGCTGACATCATGCCCGGCGGCCAGCATGGCTTGCTCAACCTGGTCGATGGCACGCACCAGGGCCGGATCAGGGGTTTGTTCAGAGGCACTGATCCGGCCGATACGCAGCTTCCCCGACGACGCTGAGTGGCGGATATCACTGCCGAGCAGCACATCCGCCACCCGCATCAGCCAATCCAGGTCGGCGGCGATGACCCCGACCGCATCGAAGCTGTGTGACAGTGCCTGCATGCCTTCCACAGACAACACAGCCAGCCCGGGCTTATAGGCGAATGCACCGCAATAGGCGGCTGGCCTGCACAACGATCCCGCCGTCTGGGTGCCGAGGGCAAACGGCACAACGCCGGCACCGACGACCGCGCCGGAGCCGCTGCTGGACCCGCCCGGGGTGCGTCCCGGGTCATGGGGGTTGCGGCTGATGGTCGGGTCGATGAACGCGAATGCCGTTGATCGCGTCTTGCCAGCCGGAACAGCCCCCGCGGCACGCAGCGTCGCGACGACGGCTGCGTCGGCAGGTGCCGGGCGCGCATCGGACAGGCCGTCCCACCCGCAACCGGTCGGCATGCCGGCGACATCAATGACGTCCTTCACACCGAACGGGACACCGGCAAGCGGACCTGGGATCGCCGCCACTGGCCGTTCAGGGAAAGGCAGATGCTTCCATGCCTCGATCGTCGGTTCCCATGATCTGGCCAGGTCCAGCCAATCGGTACGCCACTGTCGCGAAGTCATCCGAATTTCCTCCTCATCCAGCATGTACTGACCAGTTGGCACGGCATTCGCAGCAAGTAAATGGTTACTTACTTAGAAGCCCCGGGAATGGGCACCGCCTCGAAAAAAGCGCCCAATTTTTAGGCGTGACCTGCAGCCGGATGCCCACGAAAGCGGCGCTATTGAAAGAAGCAAGGAGCCATCAGATGTCAGTGAAGCCCAAAACCTTCGACAAGCCCAGAGCCTCATCCAGAACCCCGTGGAAAGGCGTGCTCGCCGCGACCTTCATCGCAGCGTCGGCCGCACTGGCGACGGTCGCACCAACCGCTGCCGATGCGGCAGACCTGCGGCTGCTCTCAAGCTTCAACAGCACGCAGAAGCCGACCTATGCCGTACTCGAACGCTATCTGGAGAACGTGAAGCAGATTGGCGGCGAGACCGTCAATATCCAGATCAGCGGTCCGGAGGTCGTGCCGATCTTCGAACAGCTTCAGCCCGTGGTCTCCGGCGTGTTCGACATGCTCTATACCCATCCGGTGTTTCATGCCGGTGAGGGTGGTCTGGCCCTCACGGTCGATGCCATCGATATCGACCCGATCGCGCGGCGGAAATCGGGCGTCTGGGACTACGTGGACACCTTCTATCAGGAAACCCATGGCCTGAAGATGATCGCCATGATGTCCGTCAGCATGTCGGGCTACCACCTTTTCACCAAGGAACCCCTTTCGGCGGCTGGCGATCTTGCAGGGCGGAAGGTTCGTGGCACGCCGACATATCACGGGGTCATCCGTGCACTGGGTGCGGAGCCTGTGGTTCTGCCCGGTTCGCAGATCTATTCCGCACTGCAGAAGGGTGTGGTCGAAGGCGCAGGCTGGCCAGCAGCCGGCATGGTCTCGATGAAGCACTACGAAGTCGCCAGGTATCGCCTGCGTCCGACGTTCGGTGTGGCCACCCAGCCCGTGTTCGTGAACATGGAAGCCTGGGAAAAGCTTTCCGACGCCGAAAAGTCGGTGCTGCTGCAGGCAGGCGAGAAGACCGAGCTTGAGATGCCCTGGATCGGCAATGCCATTCAGGCGGAAGAGGACGCCGCGCTCAATGACCTCGGCGTCGCGGTCGTCGAACTGTCGCCTGAAACTGCCGAGAAGGTGCAGAGCGCCTTTATCCAGAGCATCTGGGAACTCGGTGGCAAGTGCTGCGGCGATGCGGCAGCCGAACTGCGCGCAATCGCCAAAGCCGCCAATCTGACCGAATAGGCCCGATTGGGGAGGATGAGATGATAGCGGCCGCGATCAAAGCCCTGGACGGACTGACGCGCCTTGGCGCGATCATGGCCGCTATCGCCCTCGCTGTAACCGTCGCGGCCTATGCGTATGAAGTGGTCGCGCGATATGTCTTCGATGCGCCCACATGGTGGTCGGCGGAGCTGGTCGCCTACCTGCTCTGCGTCACGACCTTCTGCATGTTGCCCAGGGTGACGCAGACAAAGGGCCAGGTTGCCGTAACAGTACTGCTTGAGCGACTTCCCCACGGTGCGCGGTCCTTGGCGGATCGATGCATATGGTTCCTCGGATTCGGCGCAACGGCCGCTGTCACCTGGTTTGCCGCTGAGGAAACAGCACGTCAGTTCTCACGCAGTGTACAGATGATGGCCGCCTATCCGATCCCGAAATGGTGGGTGTCGATCTGGATCGCGTTCGGCTTCGGCCTCACCGCGCTCCAGTTCCTTCGACTTGCACTGGCCCGCCAACAGCCGCCCGACACAACAACCGCCGCAAGCGGGAGGCTTTAGGGCCATGGAATGGTGGATCGTCCTATTGGCGTCGGCGGGCCTTCTCTTTGGCCTGTTCCTGACCGGAATGCCCATCTTCCTGGCGTTCCTGGCCATCAATGTCGGCGGCGTCCTGATCTTTCTGGGGCCGCGCGCCTTTGGCATGGTGGTGAACTCGGTCTTCGATACAACGACGACCGCGACCCTGACTGCGATACCCCTGTTCGTCCTGATGGGCGAGATCCTGTTCCGATCCGGCTCGACTGACGTCCTGTTCGAAGCGGCAGACCGGATCATCGGTCGCATCCGGGGTCGCCAGTACGCGCTTTCCATGCTGCTCGCGACCGTGTTTGGCGCGCTGTCCGGTTCGAACATGGCCGTGGCCGCCATGATGGGCCGAACGATCTATCCCGGCATGAAGGCCCGGGGATACGATGAACGGCTGTCGATCGGCATGATCCTGGCCGGGGCCAGCCTCGCCCCTGTCATCCCGCCGAGCGTGCTGGCGATCATCATTGCGACACTCGCCAACGTATCTGTCGCCGGTCTGCTGATCGCCGGTGTCCTGCCGGGGCTGATGCTGGCGACGATGTTTCTGGCATACGCCCTGCTGCGCTGCCGCATCGACCCGACACTTGCACCGCCGCTGGCCACGGCTGAACAGGAAGCGGACGGGCGCAACGCCACATCGACTGCCGTCCTGTTGCTCAGATGCCTGCCTTTCGGGCTCATCATCTTCTCTGTTATGGGCTTCATCCTGACGGGGGTCGCGACACCGTCCGAGTCCGCCGCGACCGGCGTGATCGGCGCTGTCGTGACAGCCGCACTGCTGGGACGGCTGAGGCTCGGCATGCTCTGGGAAAGCCTGACCCAGGCGGCCTATATCGCCAGCATGATCCTGATCATCATGGCTTCCTCGACCATGTTCAGCCAGCTGCTGGCCTTCAGTGGTGCAACGGGCCAACTCGCCTCTCTGGTTGCCGGAACGTCCTGGCCTGACTGGGCGCTTTTCCTGACCATGATGGCCATTGTCTTTGTCTGCTGCATGTTCATCGATCAGGTCGCCCTGATGCTGGTCGTCATACCGATCTATCTGCCCGTCGTCGAAACGATCGGGTTCGACCCGCTCTGGTTCTGGCTGCTGATGCTGCTCAACGTGGTGGTCGGCGGTATCACGCCCCCGTTCGGCTATGCCATGTTCGCGTTCAAGGGCGTGGCACCGGACGCCGACCTGCGGGACATATTCCGTGCGGTTCTGCCCTTCGTCGGACTGTTCCTCTTCGCGATGCTTGTCATCTATTTCGTCCCGGAAGTGGCAACGTTCCTGCCGGGCTTCCTCGAAGACTGACCGGACCATCCTCAGCCCCGTTCGCGACGACGGCGACGCCTGCCGCCGCCCGTGCCATCCGGGTTCGGTGCATCCCGCCGGGCAGGCAGGTCGACGGCAGCGGCGAGATGCGGGAACTGCTCGACCTTGTTGGGCAGGGCCATGGCGTTGACGAAATGCTCCTGAAACTTTGGCTCAAGCGCGGTCTCGATCTTCTCCACATCCTTCACCAGCTGTTCGACCTCCCGCCGGTGGCCCCGGTTCAGCAGAGCCATGCGCGCGCCGGTTCCGGCCGCATTGCCCACTGCAGCGACATGCTTCAGGTCACAATCAGGGATCAGACCAAGCACCATGGCATACTTCGGATCGATGTAGCTGCCGAAGGCACCGGCCAGCCGCACCCGCTCCACTGATGTGACTTCCAGCTTGTCCATCAGCAGGCGGACACCGGCGTAGAGCGCCGCCTTGGCCAACTGGATGGCGCGGACGTCATTCTGGCTGATGCTGATCTCCACATCGCCGTGCCAGAGCACGTAGGAATGGGTTCGGCCATCCGCCCGCACCCGGTTGCTCTGCGCCATGCGGGTGCCGTCGATCACGCCATCTTCGGTGATGATCCCGGCCAGGAACATCTCGGCGATGGTTTCCACGATGCCTGAGCCGCAGATGCCGGTGACACCGACGGCGGGCACATTGGCGGCAAATTCCGGTGAATCGGACCAGTCATCGCACCCGATGACCTTGATGCGCGATTCCAGGGTCACAGGATCGATGCGCACCCGATCGATCGCGCCCGGGGCCGCACGCTGACCGCAGGAGATCTCGGCCCCTTCGAACGCCGGACCGGTGGGGGAGGAACAGGCAAGCACCCGCTCCCGATTGCCCAGCACGATCTCCGCATTGGTGCCGATGTCGACCAGCAGGGTCAGCGCATCCGCCTTGTGAGGGGCTTCGGCCAGGGTGGCAGCGGCGGCATCCGCGCCCACATGTCCCGCGATGCAGGGCAGCACGTAGACCTGCGCGCCCTGATGCAGCGTCAGTCCAATATCGCGGGCAGGCAGTACAACCGGTCCGGAAACCGCCAGCGCGAAGGGTGCCCCGCCCAGTTCCCGCGGATCGATGCCGAGGAACAGGTGGTGCATGACCGGGTTGGCGACAAAGGTCGCTTCCATGATCTCCGCCACCGTTGCGTCGGCTTGCCCGGCGACCTTGGTGGCCAGACCATTCACGGCCCCGCGCACGGCATCGATCAGGTCCGGCAGGCCCTCCGGATTCATCATGACGTAGGACACGCGGCTCATCAGATCCTCACCGAACCGGACCTGCGGATTGGACGTGCCAGCGGACGCGACCGTGCGGCCACTCATCAGGTCGATCAGGTGGGCCGCGATGGTGGTCGAGCCGATATCCACCGCCAGACCGAACAGCCTTTCGCGGAATCCGGGCCACAGACCGGTCATCAGTGGACCTGCGCCATCGTCATGGACCGCCGCCGTCACCTTCCAGCCGCCATCGCGCAGGATGCGCTGCAACTGTGCCAGCAGGGGCGGGTCGATCCGGATGTCCGTGATGCCCCATTCAGCAGCAATCGCCGCCTTCAGGCGATCCAGATCCCCCAGCGGATTGGCCATGTCAGGCTCCACCACCTCGACAAGGACCAGCCGGGTGGCGGGATCGCGTTCGATGTCGCGCACCTCTGCCCGTTTCCGAACGACCTGGGCATTGATCGCCGAATCCGTCGGCACGTCGATCACCAGATCGCCCAGCACCCGGGCCTGGCAGCTCAACCGGCGATCTGCGGGCAAGGGTCGACGCCTGGTGAAACGCTTCTCCGTCTCGTCGACCGTGGACAGGTGGTCCAGCGACGAGGTGATCTTGTGCTTGGCAAACTGCCCGGCCGTCGGCGTCACCTGACAGCGACCGCAGATGCCGCGTCCACCGCAGACGCTTTCCACATAGACCCCAAGCGAGCGCGCTGCATCCAGCACCGGCGTGCCATGGGGGAAGCGGCCACGCCGACCACTCGGCATGAACAGCACAAGCGCGTCCACGGATGTGTCCGTCATTGGTTCATGCAGTCCCTGGTCAAGCTGCCGTGCGGCGGCGACGCTCGCTGCCCCGGCGGCTGCGGCGGCCTTCCCCCTCACCACCCGAAGGGGTCGCGCTGGGATCACGGTTGGCGTTCAGCCAGGTCCGGCAGTCGGGGTCGAAGCCATTCAGGACATTGGCCGCGCGAATGGCGTTCATGTCTTCCACATGAAGCGGGTTCATGATGGCCGAGGTCATGCCCATGGCCGATGCCATCGACAGGAAGTGACCGTTCATCACCCGGCGGTTCGGCAGGCCGAAACTGATGTTGGATGCGCCACAGGTGGTGTTGACCTTCAACTCCTCGCGCAGTTTGCGCAGCAGCTGAAACACCTGGCGTCCGGCATCGTTCATGGCACCAACAGGCATGACCAGCGGGTCAACGACCACATCCTCGCGCGGGATGCCATAGTCAGCCGCGCGCTCGACAATCTTCCTTGCCACCGCGTAGCGGACATCCGGGTCGGTGGAGATGCCGGTCTCGTCATTGGAGATCGCCACCACCGCGGCGCCATGCTTCTTCACCAGCGGCAGGACCCGGTCGAGGGATTCATCCTCACCTGTCACAGAATTCACCAGTGCCTTGCCCTGATAGACGGAAAGCCCGGCCTCCAGCGCATCGATGATGGATGAATCGATCGACAGGGGCACATCGACCAGCGACTGCACCAGTTGAATGGTCTCGGCCAGGATGCGCGGCTCATCAGCCAGCGGGATGCCTGCGTTCACGTCCAGCATGGTTGCACCGGCAGCCACCTGCGCCAGCGCATCGGCCTGCACGCGGCTGTAGTCGCCTTCCTTCATCTCTGCGGCGAGCAGCTTGCGACCGGTCGGATTGATCCGCTCCCCGATGACACAGAAAGGCTGATCAAAGCCGATGAGGATCTCGCGCCTGGCGGAACTGATGAGTGTGCGGGTCATGAACGGGCCTCGATCTGGATCGGCTGGGTGTCAGTGGCGACGGGCAGGCCGTTGACCCAGCTGCCGCGCTCATGCAGCCACTCACTGGTCTTCTTCAGCCCGCCAAACGGGAAGACATGCATCTGGCGCACGGGACCTGCCGGATTGGCGGCCCATGCGGCTTCCAGCGGTTCGACGACCGGCTCCGGCGAGAAGCCGGTGGCCAGCGCGGTGATGGAACTGGCGCGCTTGCGCAGGAAGCCCAGCGACGCCCCGACACCACACATGGCGGCATACTTCAGCAAGGTCGTCAGCTTTGACGGGCCTGCGACCCCCATGTGAACCGGCAGACGGTTGCCCGCCGCCGTGATGCGGTTGGCCCAGCGAATGAAGCTGTCGGCGTCGAAACCGAACTGGGTGACGATGTAGAGTTCCGCATCCGTGCGCGCGGCGAAATCATTCTTCTGCTGGATCGCGAGATCGAGCACGGCGTCGGAGATGTCGGGGCTGCCTTCCGGATGACCGGCGACACCGATGCGGGTGTAGCCGTAGCGGTCGAAGACGCCGCTTTCCAGCATCTCGATGGAGGCGGAGATCGGTCCCTGCTGCCGGTCGGGGCTGCCGGCGATGACCAGCGCCTCGTTCACGCCCGCTTCCTCCGAAAATGCCCGGACACGGGCTTCGAACGCTTCCCAGGATGGCTGACGGCGGGCGGCCACGTGCGGCACCGCGACAAAGCCGCAGTCCTGCAGTGCGCGGGCGGCACGCACCAGTCGGCTGGTGTCATCCGTGCCCAGGTCGGTCAGATAGACCCGGGTGTTCACCGGGAACAGGCCAGCCAGGTCGGCGGTGTCCTGCACCTGCTTCGGCGTGGCCTCGATGGACGCACCAATGCGCGGCGTGCCGCCAAAGCGGATCATGTCAGACATTGGCGTAGCCCCCATTGGTGATGAAGATGTTCAGTTCTTCCTGGGAAAAGTCGGATTCCAGCACAGCAGCGGCCTGCGCCGCTTCCTGTTCCAGATCATCGCTGCAAGTCTCGGGGTCGCCGCGCCGCCAGGCCTCGAGATAGGCCTCGGAATCCTGCGCACCGACCTTCATGGCAGTGCGGTCGATCGCCTTGATGAAACGCTCCGGCAATTCGACGGTCGCACGCTTGCGTCCCTTGCGCACGATCACCTGCGCCGGAATATCCCGCCAGTAGACAACGACTCTTTCGGCCATTTGCTTCAGCCCCGATAAAGGAACGCTCTGACATCACTATGGGCGTCGGTTTCGGGGGCATCATTGCTTCTGCACGACCAGCCGGAGTCGTTTTCGCGACAGAATGGCAGGAAACGTAGAGCAGCCACAGGATATGCGCGTGCTTGCATGGCCCTTTATTTAACTATATGTTTAATTAATGTCGACGTTTCAGGGACACTGCCCGATGAGCATGAAATTTCCGAATGAGAGCGCAACCTATCGCGCGGCGCGCAACCGCCTGCTGGACGCCGAAGCTGACCTGCGCCAGCGAACGGAAGATGTGGCCGCACTGCGCCGGGCCCTGCCACCGGGTGGCGATATCCCGGAAGACTACGGGTTCCATGATGCGGATGGCGCGCAAACGCCGCTGAGCAGCCTGTTCGCCGACGGCCAGGACACGCTGGCCCTCTACAGCTTCATGCTCGCCCCGGATGCGACTGTACCCTGCCCCATGTGTACCGGGTTCGTTGATGCGCTCGACGGTGCGGCACCGCACATCCGCGCCCGTATGGGACTGGAGGTCGGCATCGGCGGAACCTGCGCTCAGGCTCGGGAATTGAAGGCGGCACGCGGCTGGCAAGACATTCGCGTCCTGTCGTTTGCCGGCACCACCTACAACCGCGCCTATCATGGGGAGGGACCGGACGGGTCCCAGTGGCCGATGCTGAACGTGTTTCAGCGGCAGGGTCAGACAATCCGGCATTTCTGGTCGACGGAGCTTTTCCGGCACGACTGGGGCGGTCATCCGCGCCACATGGATCCCGCCTGGCCGCTCTGGACGTTCCTCGACTGGTCACCCGCCGGCCGCGGCGACTTCTTTCCGTCGCTCAACTATGACTGAAACATGCGGCGGATCGATCAGTCCTGCTCGACCTCGACCCGGTTGCGCCCGTTGGCCTTTGCCCGATAGAGCGCCTCATCAGCGCGCTTGATCGCATGTTCGACGGTTGTCTCCCCGTCCCTGTACAGGCTGACACCCAGGCTGACCGTAAAGCCGAACATCTGGCCATCATGGCGGATCTCCGCATTCGCCAGAGACGTCCGGATTCGTTCAGCCACCCGCTTCGCGCCCTCAAGACCGGTTTCAGGCAGCAGGATCGCAAACTCCTCCCCCCCGATGCGACCCAGCAGGTCGATCGGTTGCCGCAGGCACTTGGAGACGATGACCGCAAACTGCTTCAGGGCCACATCACCGCCAGCATGACCGTGGCGGTCATTGACAGTCTTGAAATGATCGATGTCGCAGACCAGCACCGCCAGGCCGTGGCCATAACGGGCCGCCCGCTTCACCTCCGCATCCGCAATCCGCCCGAAACGGTTCCGGTTGGACAGGCCGGTCAGGGCATCGGTATCCGCTGCCCTGCGCAGCTCGTTCTCCAACTGCTTCTGCATGGTCATGTCGCGCACGACCGCACCTATGCCGCGCAACTCGCCATCATCGCCCCGCAAGGCGGTTGACCGCAGCTCCATCGGGATGCGCTGGCCATTCTTGTGCAGGGCCTCGGTCTCGATGACCACGGGGCTGCTGCTGGCATGCACTTCGCGAATATACTTGGCCATAAGTCCGACCCGGTCGTTGGGCCGCAGCATGGCACTCGACTTGTTCATCATCTCGGCAGGCGTGTGGCCATAGACCCGTTCGCAGGCGCTGTTGACATAACCGATCGTCCCGTCGGGTCGAATATGGAACACGGGATCGCTCAGGTTCTCGACGAGATCGGCGAGCAGCCTGGCACGTTCTCCGGCCGCCCGCTCCCGTTCCTCCAGCGCCAGCCTGTCGCTGATGTCATAGGAAACACTGGCCAGCGCCGTCACCTTGCCTGAATCGTCGATCAGCGGCGTCACCCGCAAGGAAACCGGGATGCGGATACCGTCGCCGCGCCGCCGCCAGGTCTCGATCTCCACCGGGCGCTCGGTCCGGATGACTTCATCGCCAAAGGCGATCATGCGTTCGAGTTCGGTTTCGGGAATGAATATCCGGTTGGACTGCCCCAGCATCTCCTCCCGCGTCATCCGATAGAGGTCGCAGGCGGCCTGGTTGCAGTAGATGATGCGGCGCTCCAGGCTGACCAGGATGATCGCGTCCATCGAACGGTCAAGCAGCAGACTGAGGTGATCGGCGCGTTTTTCGGTCTCGCGCTCTGCCGTGACATCCTGGGCCGTGCCCACCCGAAGATGTACCGAACCGTCCGGGTTCTTCAGCGTACGCGTTGTCCATGACAGATGCACCGTCCTGCCGGTCTTGGACAGCCAGCGGCTTTCGAACTTGCTGCCTTCTGCGCTGACATCTCCCTCGGCGAAGAAGGCGCGTGCCTGCTCCTGCTCCGCAGGCAGTCTGAATGCCCAGACCTTGCGGCCCACCGCCTCCTGAAACGAGTATCCCGTGGCGCGGGAAAAGGCGTGATTCAGCCAGACAAGCGTGCCGTCGGGCCGCACAGCCGTGAAGATGGCGTCAGTCGTATCGACCAACGCCTCCAGGAATATGCGCTCATCCAGACCATCATCCGGAAGCTGGTGGCTTGCAGAAATCACATGCATGCTCCAAATGCTGAACGTCAGGCGTGAAGATTTCGTTTACCAGCGCAGTATCGCAACGAAAAAGGGCGACCCTGACAGACCGCCCTCTCCGTGTTCTTCAAGTGTCGGCAAGTATCAGCCACAAGGGTCAGTCGATGTCGTCCTTCGGGCGGATCTTGTTGACGACATCCGGGCCCGGCAGGACGTCCTGGCCGGACACATAGCGCCAGCCGACCATTTCCCCCACGCCATCCCGCTGCAAGGTGCGACCGACATAGGCACCCATGGTGGACTGATGGTCCACACGGCGGAAATAGATGGTCCCCAGCGGGGATTCAAAGCCGAGGCCACGGAATGCCTGAAGCAGCAGTTCCGTCTTGACCGTCTTGCCCTTCTCGATGGCCGCCGCGATGGCCTGGATGGTGACGTAGCCGACCAGGGAACCGGTCTTCGGGTTCTCGCCCCAGCGGTCCTGATAGGCCTTGACGAACTTCTTGTGCTCCGGCTTCTCGATATCGTTCCAGGGATAGCCGGTGACGATCCAGCCGTTCGGCGCTTCGTCACCCAGCGGCTCCAGATACTCGGGCTCACCCGTCAGCAGGCTGACAACTTCGCGCTCCTCGAACAGGCCCCGCAGGTTGCCTTCCCGCACGAAGGCGGCGAGGTCGCCACCGAAGGTGACATTGAAGATGCCGTCCGGCTTGGACGATTCCAGTGCACGCACGGTGACACCGGCATCGATCTTGTTCAGTGCCGGCCATTGTTCCTCGACGAACTCGACCTCCGGCTTCAGCCGCTTCAGCTCTTCCCGGAAGACCGCAACGGCATCCTGACCATACTTGTAGTTCGGTGCGATGGTGGCCCAGCGCACGGCGTCCAGATTGGCGGCTTCACGCGCCAGGATCGCCGACTGCACATAGGTGGAGGGCCGCAGGCGGAAGGTGTAGCGATTGCCCTTGGACCAGACTAGCGCATCCGTCAGCGGCTCCGCCGCAACGAACACGACCTGCTTTTGAGCCGCAAAGTCACTGACCGCCAGGCCGATATGGGAAAAGAAGGTGCCGGCGAACAGATCGACACGCTCACGGCTCAACAGTTCCTCGGCGATCTTCACCGCGTTGCCCGGCTTGCCACCATCGTCACGGCTGATCACTTCCAGCTGACGCCCGATGACGCCACCCGCAGCATTGATCTCCTCAACCGCCATTTCCCAGCCCTTCTTGTAGGGTTCGGTGAAGGCGGGAAGAGCGGAATAGCTGTTGATCTCGCCGATACGAATCGGCCCCTCATCCTGTGCGATGGCACCTGTCAGGGTCACTGCAACCGCAGCGGCCCCGACAAAGGTCCCAAGCACGCTTCTGCGCGTCAGCATGGTTTGCTCCATGATATATTGACGCGCCGCGCAAACGTGGCACGGCGCAATTCACCCGTGAATCTGGACGAAACGACCGAATGCCGCAACCCCTGCGTGATCGTGGTCACAGGTCAGATCAGGTCTGCGGTGTCCTGACACCAAAGATTGCCGTGCCCACGCGGACAAGCGTGGCCCCGAACTGGATGGCGATTTCGTAGTCCGCACTCATCCCCATGGACAGGCCCCGCAGCCCGTTGCGCTCCGCGATCTTCGCCAGCAACGCGAAGTGCGGCGCCGGTTCCTGATCTGCAGGGGGAATGCACATCAGCCCGGCCAGCGGCAGGTCATGCACGGACCGGCATTTCTCGATGAAGGCATCGGCATCGGCGGGCAATACGCCCGATTTCTGGGGTTCCTCACCTGTGTTGACCTGGATGTAGCAATCCGGTCGACGACCGGTCTGCGCCATCGCCCGCGCTGCCGCTGCGGCGACCTTCTCGCGGTCAATGGAATGGATGACGTCGAACAGGGCCACCGCACCGGCGACCTTGCGGCTCTGCAACCCGCCGATCATGTGCAGTTCGGTATCCGGATGCCGGTCACGCAGGCCTGGCCATTTCTCCTCCGCTTCCTGCAGCCGGTTTTCTCCGAACAGGCGCTGACCGGCAGCGATGGCCGGGACGATGTGATCCGCCGGATGGGTCTTGGAAACGGCAATCAGGGATACGGTCGCCGGGTCGCGGCCGGCACTGCGGGCGGCGGTGGCAATGCGGTCCTGCACTTCCTGCAGGGCCTGTGCGATGTCATGGTCTGGCTGGTCATTCATGGGGACAGGGAATCACGGTGTGGGCAAGGTGACAAGCATCCGTTCGGTCGCGGACATGCCAGGCCGTGACCTGCCTGCCGTCATCATGCCGACCGACCTGTCGCGTGCGCCAGATCCCGTCGCGGCGCTGTCGCACCTGCCGCGCGGCAGTGCGGTGATCCTGCGTGACGCGGGACATCCCGATCGCGCTGCCATTGGCCTGGCGCTGCGACAGGCGACCCACGGGCACCAGCAGTTGCTGCTTGTCTCAGGGGATATGGAACTGGCTGCGCGCATCGGGGCCGACGGCCTGCACCTGCCTGAAAGCACGGTCGGCAGCGCACCTTTCCGGACCTGGCGACGACAGCATCCGGCGGCATTGGTGACCGCCGCCTGCCATTCCCTGCCTGCGGTGCGGCGGGCTGAGCTAGCGGGCGCCGACATGGCCCTGCTGTCGCCCGTGTTCCCGACGGCGAGCCATCCCGGCGGTGCCGCCCTCGGACCTTACAGGGCGACCGCGATCGCACAGGCAACACACCTGCCCGTGCTGGCCATGGGCGGGATCGACCGGCGGACCTGCAACAGGTTACCGCCGGTCTTTTCCGGTTTCGCAGCCATCGGCCTGTTCAGCCACAGCCGCTGAGGTTCAGCGCTTGTAGTGCTTGCGGAAATCGGGCTTGCGCTTTTCGGCCAGCGCGTTGACGCCTTCCTTGGACTCGTCGGTGTCGTAGTAGAGTTTGAGGGCCTGGAACGCCATGCCGCTGATGCCGCGTATCAACTCGGTATCGGCATTGAATGATTTCTTGGCCAGCGCGATTGCCGTGGGGCTGCGCTCGTTCAACTCATCACACCAGGCGCGGACTTCCGCATCCAGGTCCGGTTCCGGCACGACCTTGTTGACCAGTCCCATGGTCTCCGCCTCCGCAGCCGAGTAGCGGCGGCACATGTACCAGATCTCGCGCGCTTTCTTCTCCCCCACCGACCGGGCCAGCAATGCGGTGCCGAAACCCGGATCGACGGACCCCATCTTCGGGCCAACCTGGCCGAAGATGGCCGAGTCTGCAGCGATGGTCATGTCGCACAGCGTCGCCAGCACATTGCCGCCGCCGATGGCATAGCCGCGCACCTTAGCGATGACCGGCTTGGCCACGTCGCGCAGGGCCGTGTGCAGTTCTTCCACCGGCATGCCGACCGTGCCGCGAATGCCGCCTTGATACTGGCCGTCATGATTCTTCTGGTCACCGCCGGTACAGAAAGCCTTCTGCCCGGCGCCGGTCAGCACGATGGACCCGATGTCCGGGTCGTAGCCGGCGGTCATCAGCGCATCGATCAGTTCCACCACCGTGTTGTAGCGGAAGGCGTTGTAGACCTCCGGGCGGTTGATGGTGATATTCGCGGTGTGGTCCTCGACTTCGTAGAGGATGTCGTCATAGGCCATGGTTTTCGTTTCCTCGATCAGTTGATTTGCCGGGCCGGATGACATCAGCCACTCATGGTCAGGCCGCCGCTGACGCTGATCACCTGACCGGTGATGAAGGCCGCGTCATCGGAAAGCAGGAACGCGATCATGCCTGGATAATCCTCCGGCTGTCCCACCCGGCGCATGGGGATGGAGCGTTCCAGCGCGGCGGCAAGCTTTCCCTCAGGGTCGAAATCCCGGAACAGCTGCGTATCCGTCGGGCCGGGGCAGACCGAATTGCAGTTGATGCCCTGCCGGGCGTGTTCGCGCGCCAGCGTCTTCATGAAGGCAATCACGCCACCCTTGCAGTACGAATAGACCGCTTCCGCCGATGACCCGACACGCCCGGCATCGGAAGCGACGGAGACAATCCGTCCCTCCCCCCGCTCCGCCATCAGGGTCAGCACCGCGTGGGTCACATTGACCGGCCCGAACAGGTTTACATCGACGATGCGCCGCCACAATTCAGCGTCGCTCTTCAGGAACGGCACCATCTTGTCCCAGCCGGCGTTGTTGACCAGACCACTGATCGGGCCAACTTCGCTCTCCACCCGTGCCACTGCCGCGATCACGGCCTGCTGGTCCGAAATGTCGAGGCCGATGCCGATGGCACCGTTGCCGATCTCTGATGCGGCAGTCGCAGCACCTTCGCCGTTGAGGTCGAGGATCGCGACCTTCGCGCCCACTTCCGCCAGCCGCCCCGCCGTCGCCCGCCCGATGCCGCCAGCGCCGCCGGTCAACACCACCACCTTGTCCTTCAATCCACGCACATCACCCTCCCCAGATTTCGTGTTTCGCTGAGATTGCCAGATGATACACTAGCTTACAAATGGGATGAATGGCCAACAGGGGAGAAAGCCATGCTCGACGGAAAAAGGATTCTGATTACCGGTGCCGGGGGTGGCATCGGACAGGCCGCCGCCATTCTGGCCGCTGCGGAAGGCGCGCAGGTCATGATCGCCGACGTCAACCAGGCCGGTCTGGAAGAAACACTGGAGATCATGCGGGCTGCGGGCAAGAGCGGCGAGATGCGGGTCACCGATGTCACCAGCGAGTCGGATGTCGCCAGGCTGATCAACGACACCGTCGCCGCGCTGGGCGGACTGGACTGCGCCTACAACAATGCCGGTATCGAAGGGGCCTGGGCACGCACCGCGGATTCCACGCTGGAGAATTTCGACCGGGTCGTCGCGGTGAATCAGACCGGTGTCTACCTGTGCATGCGCGCCGAAATCCAGGCAATGCTGAAGGCGGGCACACCGGGTTCCATCGTCAATACGGCATCCATCGCCGGTATTGCAGGGGCGCAGTTCATGCCCGCCTACGTCGCCTCCAAGCATGCTGTGATCGGCCTGACGGCCAGCGCCGCGATGGAATACGCGCGCAAGAACATCCGTGTGAACGCGGTCTGCCCCGGCCCGATCGAGACCCGGATGCTGAGTTCGCTAGCCAAGAACCATCCACGCGCCGACGAAGCGATGCCGAATTCGACGGCCATGAAGCGCCTCGGTCAGCCGCGCGAGATTGCGGAAGCGGCATGCTGGCTGATGTCCGACCGGTCGTCCTATGTCACCGGGATCGCCATGCCGGTCGACGGCGGCATGGTCGCCGGTCCGTGATTGGCAGCCTTGCACCGGACGCAAGCTGAAACAGCCTTCAGGCCGGAACAGGCTGACATGCCGGACAAGCGCAGCATCATCCGATATCGACGCTTCACAGCATTGGAAAGCTAACGAAAACGTGGACCCCGGGTCTCACGCCCGGGGTAACAATCTGGTTTGCGCCCTCTCGAAGAAGCGCCGACCCCAGACGGCATGCCCGGGCTTGACCCGGGCATCCAGTGGACCGCTCAGACGCCAAAAAGGCTGGGCACGCGGATCAGGTCTGTGTGCGCCGTGGAGAGGTGGTCGATTTGCGGTCACCACCCGCATTCGTCATCCCGGGCAAGCGCAGCACCGTTCGCCCCGGAAGTGCCTGCCTCCCGGGTCTCGTGCCCCGTGGTGACGGCATTGTCGCGATTTGCGCCACATTCCATACCTCGGACGATGCCCCACTCAAACGCCGAAAAGCTGGCCCTCAGGTCGGGGGGAAGAGCACGACCGGAGCCGTCTATTCGTCGGACACCAGCCCTGCCGGTTGCCCGACCGCAACGGCCAGCATCCCGTCCAGATCCAGAATGCGCTGCGCCACGCGTTTCACGTCCGCCGCCGTCACAGCGTCGATCAGTTCGGGGCGGCGTGAAACGTAGTCCTTGCCCAGATCATAGCGCTGCAGCGCGACCAGCAACCCGGCGATCCCCTTGTTGGAGGTCAGTTGCAGCGGAAACGCGCCGTTGATGTTGGCCTTGGCCTTGGTCAGACGGTCGGCGGTCGGGCCGTTCTCCGCATAGCTGCGGATGGTTTCGCGCAGCACCTGCCAGGCTTCCGCAGCCTTGTCATTGCTGGTGGACAGGCCACCGAGCCAGAGGCCGTCGCGGCCCAGGGGACGCAGATAGCTGTAGATGCCATAGGTCAGGCCGCGCTTTTCACGCACTTCCTCGGTCAGCAGACTGGTGAAGCCGCCACCGCCCAGCATGTGGTTCATCACCCGTGCCGCGTCATAGTCCGGGTCATCGCGTTTCAGACCCGGCAGACCGAACAGGAATGCCGTCTGTGGGGTCGGATAATCCGACACGGTCAGACCGCGCGTGGACGCCATTGAAACATCGCCGAGACGCAGCGGCATTGCAGTCGCCGGCAGATCGCCAAAGGCGGCGTCCAGCAGCGGCTTCAGCGCTTCCGGTGAAACATCGCCGACAACGCCGATGATCAGCTGGTCACGGGCAAGCCGTTCCGCCACGAAGGCACGCAGGTCGGCGGTGGTGATGGCAGCCACGCTGATTGCCGTGCCTTCGACCGGCTGGCCGTAGGGATCATCGCCATAAGCCTTCTCGAAGAACAATTGTCCGGCGATGGTATTGGGGTTCTGCGCGCCCCGGGCGATACCGGTCAGGATCTGGCGACGGATGCGCTCCACCGGTTCATCATCGAACCGCGGGCTGGTCATGGCCTGTCCGGCGAGCCTGAACGCGGCTGGCGCGTTATCGGTCAGGGTCTGCAGCGACATGGAGAATGAATCCCGCCCGGCCTCGAAGCTGAGGCGCACAGCCAGTTCATCCAGGCGCTGCTGAAATCCTTGTGAATCCAGATCAGCCGAGCCTTCGTCCAGCAAACCGGAGACCAGATTGGCGCGCCCTGCCAGTCCGGCCGGATCAGAGACGGAGCCGCCCTGCACCCACAGCGCGGAAACAGCGATCATCGGGATCGACGGCTCCTGCTTCAGCCAGGCAACAACGCCCTTGTCGCTGCGGACCTCGACAATATCACCCGACTGGGCAGGGGCCTGGGGCTGGGCCGGGGCCTGGGGCTGGGCCGGGGCCTGGGTCGCACCGGATGCCAGAGCCAGGGCGAAGGCAGGGATCAGAGCCTTGGCCGCAATGCGATGCATGATGCTCATGACTTCTTCTCCGGCGAGAGGATGGCCGTGACGGAGCGTTCCATGCGGAACACGGCGCGTGCAGCGTCGACAATGTCATCCGCCGTCACGGCACGTACCCGATCCGGCCAGCTTTCCACATCGTCGACGGTCGCCCCGGCTGTCAGCGCATTGCCGAAGATGCGTGCGCCCGTCGACAGACTGTCGCGAGCGTATATCGCATCCGCCAGCAACCCCGTGCGGGCGCGTTCCAGTTCCGCATCCGTCACACCATTGGCGATGATCTCGGCCAGAGCCGCATCCATCGCGGCCTCGACCGTTGCCGTATCGCTGTCCGGCGCTGGCGTGGCATAGAGGCCGAAATTGCCCGGCCCCCGGCTGACGCCCGAATACCAGGCACCGGCGGACACCGCGACACCCTGATCAACGACCAGACCGCGATACAGCCGGCTGGTACCGCCGCCGCCCAGGATTTCGGCCAGGAAGTTCAGCGGCGCGCTGCGACTGCGGTCGCCCCAGCCAACGCTGTCGGCCAGATACTGGCGCTGCCAGGATGTCACCGCAACACGTGGATCGCTGTGCAGGACCCGGCGGGCGGCACGGTGCGGCGGCTCCAGCGGCAAGTCGGCCACTTCCGTATCCGGATTGGCGGAGATGATGCCGTAATGCTTCTCGGCCAGCGGCTTCAGGTCCGCCGCCGTGATGTCACCGGCCACGATCAGGATCGCGTTGTTGGGCGCGTAATAGCGCTTGTAGAACGCCATCGCGTCGTCAAGGCTCAGGTTCTCGATCTCCTCCGCCCAGCCAATGACGGGGCGACCATAGGGGTGCTGCAGATACAGCGCGGCGCGGGCCTGTTCGCCGAACTGTCCTGCAGGTCGGGAATCCGTCCGCTGGCGGCGTTCTTCAAGCACGACATCGCGTTCCGTGCGCACATCATCCTCATCGAGCTGCAGGTTGACCATGCGATCGGCCTCCATCCCCATGACGAGGTCGAGCCGGTCCCGCGCAATCACCTGGAAATAGGCGGTGTAATCTAGCGAGGTGAAGGCATTGTCGCGCCCGCCATTGGCCGCGACGATCTTGGAGAAATCGCCTGGCGCAATCTTGTCGGTGCCCTTGAACAGCAGGTGTTCGAGGAAATGGGCAACGCCGGAGCTGCCCACCGGTTCATCGGCGGCCCCCAGCCGATACCAGACCATGTGAACAACGACGGGCGCGCGGTGATCGGGGATCACGACCACTTCCATGCCATTGTCGAGGGTGAACGTCTCGGCGTTGAACAGGCCAGCCTGGGCGCGTTCGGTCGGCAACATCAGCATCAGGGGCAGCAGCAGGGCGGTCAGGGCAGGCAACAGGGCGCGGGGCAAATCATCTCTCCGGGTCCGGGGCGTGGACTTGGGCAAAGCCAAATCGGTGCATCAACTCGTCCTGACATGTGGCCAGTCATTGTCGGTTTGGCAAGTCACGGCTCAGCGACCACGTTGCCTTGACTCTGGCATGGTGGAGCGGATGATCGGCCACGGAACTGCAGGAGGACGAGCCCCATGACTGAACAGCACCAGCAAACGGGTCAGAAGCATGATCCGCGCCCGCTGAATGGCGTTGCGCATGTCGCTGGCGACACAGGCCCGAAACTCTGGCACCGGACCATCCCGGACGTGTTTGCGGAGACCGCAGGACGGTGTGCAACCCGGGAAGCGGCGGTCTTCATCGAGCAGGGGATTCGCTGGACCTGGGCAGAGCTGAGTGCGGAAGTCGATGCGCTCGCCCAGGGCCTCGCCCTGCTGGGGCTGAAGAAAGGAGACCGGATCGGCATCTGGTCGCCCAACCGCGCCGAATGGGTGCTGACCCAGTTCGCGACCGCCCGACTGGGCCTGGTCATGGTGAACATCAATCCGGCCTACCGCCTGTCGGAACTGGAATACGCCCTCAACAAGGTCGGCTGCCTGGCGCTGATCACGGCGTCCACATTCAAGACATCCGATTACCTGGAGATGATTCGCACTCTCGCGCCTGAAATCGACCGGTGTGAACCCGGCGCGCTGAAATCCGAGAAGCTGCCGAGCCTGCGGTCGGTCATTCGCATGGGCACCGAAACATCCCCCGGCATGTTCAACTTCGACGCCGTGCTGACGCAGGGGCGCCAGGACGGGAAGGCGGATCTGGATGCGATCACGGCCAGTCTGGACCCGGATGACGCCATCAACATCCAGTTCACATCCGGCACCACGGGCGCGCCGAAGGGCGCGATACTGACGCACAGCAACATCATGAACAATGCGCGCTTCGTGGTTGGCGCGATGCACTTCACGGAGGCCGATCGGCTCTGCATTCCGGTACCGCTCTACCATTGCTTCGGCATGGTGATGGGCACCCTCGGCTGCGTCGCCACGGGCGCCTGCATGATCTTCCCGGCTGAGGCGTTCGACCCGGCCACGACCCTGGGCACGGTGTCGGCGG
The DNA here is from genome assembly GCA_029210175.1 of Minwuia sp. Taxonomy (GTDB): domain Bacteria; phylum Pseudomonadota; class Alphaproteobacteria; order Minwuiales; family Minwuiaceae; genus Minwuia. The sequence goes on from JARGPL010000003.1 coordinate 250,202, forward strand.
AGAAATGCACCGCGCTCTATGGCGTCCCGACAATGTTCGTGGCCGCATTGGGTCATCCGGACTTCAAGCAGTTCGATTTCTCTCATCTGCGCACCGGCATCATGGCGGGCGCACCTTGCCCGACAGAGGTGATGAAGCGCGTGGTGGACGAGATGAACATGTCCGACGTCACCATCGCCTACGGCATGACGGAGACCAGTCCGGTGTCGTTCCAGAGCGGCACGGACGACCCTTTGGACCGGCGGGTAGCCACCGTCGGTCGTATCCACCCGAACGTCGAGTGCAAGGTGGTGGACGAGAACGGCGCAACGGTCGCGCCCGGCGTGCAGGGGGAGCTTTGTACCCGTGGCTATTCGGTCATGAAGGGGTATTGGGACGACCCGGAACGCACGGCGGAGGCCATTGACAGCGACGGCTGGATGCATACCGGCGATCTGGCGACGATCGACGACGAAGGCTTCTGCAACATCACCGGCCGGGTGAAGGACATGCTGATCCGCGGCGGGGAGAACGTCTATCCGCGCGAGATCGAGGAGTTCCTGTTCCGGCACCCGAAGATCGCGGATGCGCAGGTCTTCGGCATTCCCGATGATCGGTTCGGTGAGGAAGTCTGCACCTGGATCGTGCTGAAGCAGGGAGAAACCGCGACGGAGGATGACATCAAGGCCTTCTGCAAGGGCCAGATCGCCCACTACAAGATCCCCCGCCATGTGCGGTTCCGCAACGAACTGCCCATGACGGTCACCGGCAAGCCGCAGAAGTTCCGCATGCGTGATGCGATGATCGAGGAACTGGGCCTGACGGTCGTGAAGACCGCGTGAGCCAGAAAGCCCGCATGGTCATGACCGCATGAGCGCAAGCTCGGACCAGCCGACCCCGATGATGGTGCAGTATCTGGCGATCAAGCAGGATCACCCGGATGCCCTGCTGTTCTATCGCATGGGCGATTTCTACGAACTGTTCTTCGATGATGCGAAGCGGGCGGCGGCCAGCCTCGACATCGCCCTGACCAAGCGTGGCAAGCACCTCGGCGCGGACATCCCCATGTGCGGCGTGCCCGTGCATGCGTCAGACCAGTATCTGGCGCGGCTGATCCGGGACGGCCACCGCGTCGCGGTCTGCGAACAGACCGAAGATCCGGCGGAAGCCCGCAAGCGCGGCGGCAAGTCCGTGGTGCACCGCGCTGTTGTCCGCCTGGTCACGGCGGGCACCCTGACCGAAGACAGCCTGCTGGATGCACGGCGCAACAATTACCTGCTGGCGCTGGCGCGCACGGGCAGCGGGCGCAATGCAAGCTTCGGTCTGGCCTGGATCGACATGTCGACCGGGGAACTGCGGACCACGCAGGTGCCGGGCCACGCCCTCGCCGCCGAACTGGCGCGCCTCAGCCCCGGCGAGATCCTGCTGCCCGAGACCCTGCCCGATACCCTGGATGACCAGATCGGCGACTGGTCGGCATGTTTCACGCCCCTGCCCGCCCCCCGCTTCGACAGTCTGAGTGCCACCAAGCGGCTGACGGCCCTGTTTGGCGTCACCACCCTGGACGGCTTTGGCGGCTTCGAGCGTGCCGAGATCGCGGCGGCGGGTGCGGTGGTCGATTATGTCGAGCTGACGCAGAAGGGTCGGCTGCCCCCAATCCGCCCGCCCGTGCGCGAAGACAGCGGCGCGACCATGGGGCTGGACCCGGCGACACGACGCAATCTGGAACTGACGGAAACCCTGTCGGGGGAACGGCGCGGCAGCCTGCTCGCGGTCATTGACCGGACGGTCACCGGCGCAGGCGGGCGGCGGCTGGCCGTGGACCTTGCCGGACCGCTGACCGACCCGGAAGCCATCGGACGCCGGCTCGACATGGTGCAGTTCTTTGCCGACAACGACACCCGGCGACAGGACCTGCGGGACGCCATTCGCCGCGCACCGGATATCGAACGTGCCCTGTCGCGCCTGGGGCTGGACCGGGGCGGCCCGCGTGATCTGGCGCACCTGCGCGATGCGCTGGCAGCCGCCGCCACGGCGCGGGCCGTGTTGGGGGACAGTGGCCCCCCCGACCTGACGCGGCTTGCCGACACCCTGCTTGGCCATGGTGCCCTGATCGATCAGTTGACTGCCGCTGTGGTGGATGAACCGCCCTTGCTGCGGCGGGACGGCGGCTTCATCCGCGACGGCTTCGATGCGGCCCTGGACGAATTTCGCACCCTGCGTGACGAGAGCCGTCGTCTGATCGCCGCGTTGCAGAAGCGCTATGCGGACGAGACCGGCGTCACGGCCCTGAAGGTCAAGCACAACAACGTCCTCGGCTATTTCGTCGAGGTGGCGCAACGCAATGCGGACAAGCTGGGTGACGGCTTCATCCATCGCCAGACCATGGCGCAGGTCATGCGTTTCACGACCACCGAACTCGGCGACCTGGAGGGACGCATACGTTCTGCCGGAGACCGGGCGCAGGCGCTGGAGGAAAGCCATTTCACGGCGCTTGCGGAAGCCGTGCTGCAGCGCGCCGGACCCCTGGCGGAGACCGCCAGTGCGCTGGCGACGCTGGATGTGGCTGCCGGTCTTGCCGAACTGGCGCGGGAAGCCGACTTCTGTCGCCCGGTGGTCGACGGGTCACTCGACTTCTGCATCAAGGGCGGGCGGCACCCGGTGGTGGAAGCCTTTGCGACGCCGGACGATGGCGCCGGGTTTCAGCCCAATGACAGCGACCTTGGTCCCGCAGGTGGTGCCCCCGCCAGTGGCCGCCCGGCAGACAGCGACGCGGACGCTTCGCCCGGGCGGCTGTGGTTGCTGACCGGCCCCAACATGGCCGGTAAATCCACGTTCCTGCGCCAGAACGCGTTGATTGCGATTCTGGCGCAGATGGGCAGTTTCGTGCCTGCCGCATCGGCGCGCATCGGTGTGGTGGACCGCCTGTTCAGCCGGGTCGGGGCAGCCGACGATCTGGCGCGCGGTCGCTCCACATTCATGGTCGAGATGGTGGAAACCGCAGCGATCCTCAATCAGGCAACGGAACGCAGTCTGGTCATCCTGGACGAGATCGGGCGCGGCACTGCCACTTATGACGGCCTCGCCATCGCCTGGGCCACCGTGGAAGCGCTGCATGAAACAAACCGATCCCGCGGACTGTTCGCGACCCACTATCACGAACTGACCGCACTGGCGGAGCGGCTGGAACAGGTCACTTGCCGGACCATGCGGGTGATGGAATGGAAAGGCAGCATCCGGTTCCTGCATCAGGTCATCCCCGGCGCAGCCGACCGGTCCTACGGGGTCCAGGTGGCCCGCCTTGCCGGGTTGCCCAATGCCGTGATCCGGCGCGCCGAGGCAGTGCTGAAACGTCTGGAAGCGGAGGGTGGCGGGCGACGCAAGGTCAGTTTCGCCGATGACCTGCCCCTGTTCGCAGCCGCCCCCGTCGCGACCGCCGCCGCCAACCCGGCCGATGCGCGGCTGCGTGCGGCCCTTGCCGACATCCACCCCGACGACATGGCCCCGCGGGACGCGCACGAGATGCTGTATCGCCTGCGGGAGATGCTGGAGGACGAGAATGAGCAGTGACGGTCAGGGCGATGGTGCGCTCGTGCTTCTTTCCGGCGGCCAGGATTCGGCCACCTGTCTTGCCTGGGCGCTGGACCGCTTCGACCGGGTCGAGACCATCGGCTTCGACTATGGTCAGCGCCACGTGGTGGAACTGGACATGCGCGCGCACCTGCGCGAGGCAATGGCGGCAATGAAACCGGCATGGGCAGCGCGGCTGGGTGAGGACCATGTGCTGGATCTCGGTCTGCTCGGCCAGATTTCGGAGACAGCACTGACCCGGGATACGGAAATCGCCATGCGCGACGATGGCTTGCCGAATACCTTTGTGCCAGGCCGCAACATCGTGTTCCTGACCTTTGCCGCCACGGTCGCATACCGGCGCGGATTGCGGCACATCGTCGGTGGCATGTGTGAAACGGACTATTCCGGTTATCCCGACTGCCGCGACGACACGATCAAGGCCCTGCAGGTCGCGCTTGGCCTCGGGATGGAACGCCGCTTTGTTCTGGATACCCCGCTGATGTGGCGCGACAAGGCCGCGACCTGGCACCTGGCGGAGGCCCTGGGCGGATCCCCCCTGGTGGAGCTCATCCGGTCACGGACAATCTCGTGCTACCTCGGCATGCAGCGTGAGACAGAAGACTGGGGACCAGGATGCGGCGATTGTCCCGCTTGTCACTTGCGCAGGAAGGGTTATCTGGCCTATCGATCTGACCAGCAGTCACTTGAAGCAGAAAACTGAGGGCCAAGCTGGTGCAGGCGGAAATTCTTGAACGCAAGCGATCCAGGGAAGGGCTGATAGCGCTGATCGGATTCGCCTTGTGCATTCCGCTGGCCAACTGGCTGATCGGCAATGTCGGCACGGTCTGCTATCCGGAGGGGCCATGCCTGATACCGGTTGCCCCCGGCGTGATGGCGCCAAGTGGTGTGGTGATGATCGGCCTGGCGCTGGTGCTGCGCGATATCGTCCAGCGCAGGCTTGGCATAGGCTGGGCAATCGGTGCCATCCTGGCTGGCGCAGTGCTTTCGGGCCTCGTGGCGCCGCCTGCACTTGTCCTCGCCTCTGCCTGTGCCTTTCTGCTGGCCGAGGCCGCCGATATGGCTGTCTACACCCCCTTGCAGAAGAGACAGCTGGTGCTTGCGGTGGTGCTGTCCAGCCTTGTCGGACTGGTGGTCGACAGCGTGCTGTTCCTCTATCTCGCATTCGGCAGTCTGGAATTCCTTGAAGGTCAGATCATCGGGAAGCTCTGGATGGTCGTCTTGGCCATTCCCGTCATTCGCTGGCTGCACAAGCGCGACCAGCGGATCGGCATGGACGCAGCCTGAGACCCCCCTGCCAAGACCTTGTCAGCCATGACGCGATCATGCATGTCGCGGGCGCGGGCGCGGGCTTCGCAAACGGGACACTCGACATATCCGCATCGTGGCATATAGAGAAACCTTTATATCTCTCATGGATCAGTGCCGTGCTCGAAGAACTGCTTGCGGAACGTGGCGTATTGCTGGCCGACGGTGCCACCGGAACCAACATGTTCGCCCTTGGACTGCCTGCCGGACACGCGCCGGAGGACTGGAACATCGCCGAGCCTGAGAAGGTGCGCGCACTCTACCGTGGCTTTGTCGATGCCGGATCTGACATCATCCTGACCAACAGCTTTGGCGGCACGGCATTCCGGCTGAAGCTGCATGACCTGCAGGACCGGGTGGTGGAACTGAACCGCGCTGCCGCCGCGCTGGCACGGGAAGTCGTGGCCGAGGCCGATCGACCCATTGTCGTCGCGGGATCCGTCGGCCCGACGGGGGAGCTGTTCGTGCCGCTGGGGACCATGACCTTCGATGATGCCGTCGCCGCCTTCACGGACCAGATCACCGGCCTGAAGGAGGGCGGTGCTGACGTCGCCTGGATCGAAACCATGTCGGCACCGGAAGAGATGCAGGCAGCAGCGCAGGCGGCGATCGCCGTCGGCTTGCCCTATGTCTATACCGCCAGCTTCGACACGGCTGGCCGCACCATGATGGGCCTGCCACCCGCCGGACTTGCCGGTGTCGCCAGTGATCTCGGCGTCCAGCCGCTGGCGTTCGGAGCCAATTGCGGTGTCGGCGCATCAGACCTGTTGCTGGCAACCCTGGACATGCCAACGGACAGCCACGTCGTGGTAGCCAAGGCCAACTGTGGCATTCCGCAGATCCGGGGCGACAGTGTCGTCTACACGGGGACACCGGAACTGATGGCCGAATACGCCCGTCTGGCAATGGATTGCGGCATCCGGATCATCGGCGGCTGTTGTGGCACGACACCGGAACACATCCGGGCGATGCGGCATGTGCTGGACACGCATGCGCGCGGGGCGCGACCGGATCTGGCGGAGATCGTCAGCCGGCTTGGTCCGCTGATCGCGCCGCCGCCAAGCGCGGAGAAGATCAGCGACCATGGCGAACGCCGCGGCCGACGGCGGCGCTCGATGTCCTGAAGCGGCTCAGACCAGCGTCCCGGAAACGCGCCATTCGCTCAATACCTGCGCATCCTCCTCAGACGATTGGTGACGCGCCCGTTCCACCGCGAATTCTGCCGCAGGCACAAGGCAGGACAGTGCCCAGACAGCCATGCCCCGAACAAGCGGTGACGAATCAGCCAGCAACGCCCTGACCTGATCGATCAGGACCATCTGCCCGGTGTTTCCGACCGCGACCAGCACGTTGCGCAGGAAACGGTCCCGCCCCAGCCGCTTCACCGGCGTGCCTGCAAACATCTGGCGAAAGGCGGCATCGTCGAGGTCGAGCAGGGCGGTCAGTGGGGCCAGTTGCAGGTCACCACGCATCTGCAGGCGCATGTCCTGGCTTGTCTCGGCAAACCGGTTCCAGGGGCAGACCGCCAGGCAATCATCACAGCCGAAGATCCGATTGCCGATCGCCGTGCGGAACTGTTGCGGTATCTGCCCCTGATGTTCGACCGTCAGATAGGCGATGCACCGGGTTGCATCCAGCTGGTAGGCGCTCGGAAACGCCTTGGTGGGACAGATGTCGAGGCAACGGGTGCAACTGCCGCAATGATCCGGCGATGGCTGATCGGCGGGCAGATCAAGCGTGGTGAAGATCGCCCCCAGGAACGTCCATGACCCGAGGCGACGACTGACCAGGTTGGTGTGCTTGCCTTGCCAGCCGAGGCCCGCCTTGGCGGCGAGCGGTTTCTCCATCACCGGTGCGGTATCGACGAAGACCTTGACCTCTGCCGTGATGCCCATCTGCCGCGCTTCCGACAACAGGCCCTGCGCCAGTTGCTTCAGCCGCCCCTTGACGACGTCATGGTAGTCACGCCGGGCGGCATAGACCGAGACCGCACCATGGTCCGCCATATCCAGCGCCAGCAGCGGGTCGGTCGGCGGGGCGAAGTCCGTGGCCAGCATGATGACGCTGCGTGCGTCCGGCCAGAGCGCTGCCGGGTTGCCGCGCCATTCCGCCCGATCCTGCAGCCAGCCCATGTCCCCATGCCGGCCAAGGGCGACAAATTCGTTCAGCCGCGCAGCAGCCGTGCCCATGCCCTGAGGACCGGTAAAGCCGATGTCGGCAAACCCGACCGCCACCGACCGGGCGGCGATCCTGTCCTTCAGGCGCTGGCGCGCGGCCTCAGAAATCAAGGTCGGCATAGTGCGCCGGGGGCGGGTAACCGCCGATCCGATCCTGCAGCAACGGACGAAAACAGGGGCGGGACTTGATGCGGCTGTACCAGTCACGCGCGTGGTCATTGCGATCCCAGGGCACATCACCGAAATAGTCCGCCACCGACAGATACGCGGCAGCGGCCAGGTCGGCAACGCTCAGGCTGTCGCCGCCAAGCCAGCGTCGGCGCATGGCCAGGTGGCCCACATAGTCCAGATGCACCTTGATGTTCCACTTGGCGGCACGGATCGCCGCCGCGTCCGGGCTGCCGTCGCGCATCAGGCCGCGCAGCACCCGTTCCCTCAACAGCGGGCCACTGACCTCGGCCTCGAACTTGTCGACGAACCAGCCGAGCAGGCGACGGACTTCCGCCCGCGTTTCCGGGTCGGGACCAAGCAGCGAGGGCTGCCCCACCGCCTCTTCCAGATACTCGATCACGGCGCGAACGTCGGACACAGCGGTCGCCTGTGCCGATGTGACCAGCACCGGCAATGTGCCTGCTGGATTGAGACGCAGGAACTCGGGCGTCCGTTCCCAGAACCGCGTTGCCTCCAGCCGAAAGTCGATGCCCTTCTCCGTCAGCACCAGCCGCACAAGCCGACAGGCAGGGGACAAGGCGAAATGGAGCAGTGTCGGCGTCAATCGGCTACCCTTCATGCGGAATCCGTTGCTGCCAGATTCGAACCTGACCGCGCAGGGGACTTGTGCAAACGCTTGATAAGAGCATACACGAACAATTCAAGCACCGGAGTGACCGACATGACCCTGCTGCAACTGATCATCATTGCCATTGTGCAGGGCATCACCGAATTCCTGCCCATCAGCTCATCGGGGCATCTTTACCTGACGTCGAACCTGCTGGGCTGGCCGGACCAGGGGGTCATGGTCGACGCCGCGGTCCACCTGGGGACCCTGGCTGCCGTGCTGATCTATTGCTGGCGTGATATCGGGCGCATGATCAGTGGCTTCTTCATGGCCTTGCGTGGACGCAGCACGCCGGGCGGCAAGCTGTTGCTGATGCTGTGCATTGCCACCGTTCCGCTGGTGCTGGCAGGTGCCACGCTGGTCTATCTGGACGCGACGGACATCTTCCGCTCCATCGAGGTCGTGGCCTGGGCCACGCTTGGCTTTGGCCTGCTGCTCTGGTTTGCCGACATGTACGGCATGACCCTGCGCCGGATCGAGCATCTGACCGCAGGCAGCGCGCTCGCCATCGGCTGCTTCCAGGTGCTGGCGCTGATCCCCGGCACCAGCCGGTCCGGCATCACGATGACCGCAGGCCGCCTGCTGGGCTTCGAGCGCGCGGAGGCGGCACGCTTTTCGCTGTTGCTGTCGATCCCGGCCATCCTGGCATCCGGTGGTCACGCCATGAAGGAGATCGCCGAAAGCGGTAATGCAACCTTCACCGCCAATGTCGGCATTGCCATGGCCGTCGCCTGCCTGACCGCCCTGCCCGCCATTGCGCTGATGATGGCGTGGCTGCGCCGGTCCGGCTACGGCATCTTCGTGATCTATCGTGTCATACTGGGTGTCGGTCTGCTGGCCGTTGCCTATGGGTTTGTCTGACAGGCCTTGGCATAATCGCCCGAATTTCATCCTGGGGAGGATCGACACATGACCTATTCATTTCTGACATTCGACGTGGCCGACGGCGTGGCGCTGTGCAAGCTGAACCGGCCCGATGCGGCCAACGCCATGCACATGGGCATGATGGCGGAACTGTTCGATGTTGCCGTGCGCATCGACGAGGATCCGGCAATCCGTGCCGCCGTGTTCACGGGTGCAGGCAAGATGTTTTCGGCCGGTGGCGACCTGAAGGAATTCCGCACCAAGGGTGACGACCTGCCTGCCGAGGTGAAGCGGATGACGCTCTATCTGCACGGCGCGATTTCACGCCTTCATCGCATGGATCCGCCCGTCGTCTGTGCGGTGAACGGCATCGCCGCAGGTGCAGGTTTCAGTTTTGCCATCCAGGGTGACATCGTGATGGCGGCCGAATCGGCCCGGTTCACCATGGCCTATACCCGCGCTGGCGTATCCCCGGACGGGTCATCGACCTATTTCCTGCCCCGGCGCGTTGGCACCAAGCGGGCACTGGATCTGATGCTGACGAACCGCCTGCTGGATGCGGAGGAGGCACGCAGCTGGGGCATGGTGGATTACGTGCATCCCGACGACCAGTTGCTCGACAAGGCAATGGAAATGGCTGCATCGCTGGCCAAGGGGCCGACCGCTGCGTACGGCACGGTCAAGCGCCTGATCCTCGAAAGCATGAGTGAGTCACTGGAAAGTCAGATGGAGCGGGAAACCACAGGCATTGCCGAGCAGATGCGCAGCGCCGACGGCAAGGAAGGCATCGACGCCTTCGTCAACAAGCGCCCCGCGAAATTCAGCGGCAAACGCACCTGACGTTCGGTTCAGGTCCGGCAATTACGTGGCGCGGCGCGGCCTGACGTGAGGCACGGCAAAGCAACCGACCCTACTTGTTCTTGCCGCCTGCGTTGTTGTTGGGGTTGTTGGCGGTGCCACCACCACAGCCGCCACCGCCGCCCTGACCTGCGCCGCCGCCGCGCCCGAAGCCCTGTCCCGGGCCGCTGCAGGCACTGGGGAACGCAGCACGGGCGCTGTCCAGGCGCGTGACTGTCGGGACCGCATAGATCGCGGCTGCGCCCAGGCCGAGGCGGGTCAATGCCGCGCGTCGGCTGATCTTCTTGTTATTGGTGACTGACATACTCAACTCCTACAGACCGTCATTGGTAGGTGGGTATTGAGTACTACATTTCAAGCCTGATTCCGCTTTATCAGCAGAACCCAAGTCGCAACTGTGGCCTTTACTGGCAGCCTGCGCCACCACCGCCACCAGTCGGGCCAGGTTTGCTGCCCCCGCCCGCACAGTTGCTGGGGAACGCCGCCCTGGCGCTGTCCAGACGGGTTACTGTGGGCGCAAGATAGACCGCTGCAGCGCCAAGCCCGAGACGACCAAGCGCCCTGCGGCGGGACGCGCGTCTGGCGTCAGTCGAAATTTCCTGGCCTTGCTTCTTGTCGTCAGTCACGTCTCGGTCCCTCCTGCGGTCAGTTGGGTCGTCTGCACATTTTCAGGTCGCTTCGCCCGGGTGTCAGCGGCGTTCAGGAACCACCAACACCGGGCAGATGATCACCATCAGATCGTGAACAACAGGTTGTTCTGATCATCCAGCACATCGATCCCGGAAGCGCCATTGTTCAGCAGCGTTGTGGCAGTCGTCACCGTCCCGGCCAGTGTGTCGAGCAGGTTCAGTTCGGTCACGGCGTCCGCATCGAAGCTGATCGAGCCGCTGCCATCGAGGAAGGCCACCTGAACGTTACCGCCACCAAGATCGGTGAAGCTCAGTTCAGCCAGGCTGCCCGTGCCGAAGATGTTCAGCTGGTTGCCTGCGCCGCTGTCGATGATGGTGTCGTCGTTGGCCTCCAGATCCGTCCGGCGACCGAACAGATAGGTGTCCTTCTGCCCGGCACCACCGACAAGATTGTCGGAACCATTGCCGCCGAACAGCGTGTCGAAGCCCACATTGCCACGCAGGTCGTCGTCACCATCACCACCGGTCATGAAGTCATCACCGTTGTCGCCGGTCATGAAGTCATTGCCCGCGCCGCCATCAAGGTTGTCGGCGCCGTCCTGGCCGCGTACCCGGTCATCCCCGGCACCGCCCAGAATGGTGTCGTCGCCACCGGCACCGAACAGGTTGTCATTGCCATCGCCACCATCGACGAAATCCTTGCCGCCATCGGCATTGATGAAGTCGTTGCCCGCGCCACCGGAAAGGCTGTCACCGTTCAGACCGCCGCGAAGCTGATCATCACCGTCACCGCCTTCGATGGTGTCTTCGCCATCGTTGCCGCGCAGCACATCGTTGCCGTCGCCCCCGAACAGCAGGTCGTCACCGTCCTCACCATCCATGAAATCGTCGCCAAGGCCGCCACTGAGTTCGTCGTTGCCGAGGTTGCCACGCAGATTGTCGCTGCCAGCTCCGCCGACCAGATTGTCATCGCCATCGCCGCCACGCAGGCTGTCGGCACCGTCGTCGCCAGTCAGGATGTCGTTGCCGACATCGCCGACCATGAAGTCGTCGCCCAGGCCACCTGACATGGTGTCATCGTCGGCACCGCCGCGAAGCACATCGTTGCCCGCGTCGCCAAACAGCGCGTCCTGACCCGCGTCGCCGCGGATGGTGTCATTGTCGTCACCACCGGACAGCTGATCATTGTCAGCTCCGCCTTCCATGAAGTCGGAACCCAGGCCGCCGAGCAGCGTGTCGTTGCCGGCATTGCCACGCACAGTGTCATCGCCTTCACCGCCATCGACGAGATCGTCGCCGTCCTGGCCGGAGACCTTGTCGACGCCAGCACCGCCAAGCACCGTGTCGTTGCCCGCGCCGCCTTCAACCTGATCATCGCCGTCACCGCCATCAGCCGTATCGTCACCGGCATCGCCCTTGACGATGTCATTGCCGATACCGCCAAACAGGGCGTCGTTGTCATCGCCACCACGCAGGGTGTCGGAGCCATCGCCACCGGTCAGTTCGTCGTCGCCGGCTTCGCCATCCAGGAAGTCAGCGCCCGCATCACCGGACAGGCTGTCATTACCCAGGCCGCCCTTCAGGGAGTCATTGCCGTCGCCGCCGAAGGCCACATCGTTGCCCGCTTCGCCGAGCACGGAGTCCGCACCGGCACCGCCGAACAACGTATCGTCGCCCTTGTTGCCGCGGACGGTGTCATCGCCCTCGCCACCGTAGACTTCATCGTTGCCGTCGCCACCACCGACGGAGTCGGCACCAAGGCCGCCAAAGACCAGATCATCGCCTGCGCCGCCGTCAACGTCATCGTTGCCTTCGTCACCGAACACGATGTCAGTGCCAGCATTGCCAGCCACCTTGTCGTTGCCGCTACCGCCATAGACCGTGTCGTTGCCGTCGTTGCCTTCAACGAAGTCGTTGCCAGCGCCGCCGAAGGCCTGGTCATCATCTTCAAAGGCACAGACCAGATCGTCACCTTCGTCACCGTAGAGCGAGTCATCGCCCAGACCGCCGAAGACGGTATCATTGTCGAAGCCACCGTACTGGGTGTCGTTGCCATCATTGCCGACGATGTAGTCAGCATTCGGGCCATCGAACGGACCGTCCACCGGCAGACCGGCGAAGACGACGAAACCCGTGTACACATTGCCGCCGTTCGGGCGGTTGTCGCCGGAATCGTTGATCTCTTCGTTGATGTCCTCGACATCGAAGTTCGCACCACCGGACTGGTAGCTGACGAAACTGTCCGGTTCGAACGACAGCTCACCGGCGGAGGCATCTGTCATGGCCCCGTTGAACTCGATCGCTTCCACGAACAGGTTCCGGTCCTCATTGCAGTCGGGGCCGAAGGAGTTGTCGCAGTCGCCACCATCAGTCGCGTCGTTCAGGAACGTGATCTTCACTTCGCCCGCACGCTGTTCGTCCGTCAGACCAGAGACGTCGAAGTCATAAGGGTTGAGGGACTGGGTCACCTGGGCTGTGCCGACGACCACACCGCCAACAGACACTTCCATGATGGGGAAGACGCCGTCGAGCGGGGAGCCATGGGCGTGGACAATCAGGGTGTCGGTATCGCCGAAGCTTTCGGTCACGCCGTCACCAAACAGCAGGTCCGCGCCGTCGTTGCCGCGGATATCGTCGTTGCCACCGCCGCCGATCAGCGTGTTGTCACCGTCGTCGCCCGTCATGGAGTCGTCGAAATCGGACCCGATCGCGCTGCTGAAACCGTTCAGTGCGATGTTCTCGCCATTCTCGTCCTGGGCCAGGGCGTTCTGCAGCGCAACCAGCACGCTGCCTCCTGCGCTCTGGAACGACACGGTATTGCTGCCCGCGCCGCCATCCAGCGTATCTTCGCCGCCGAAGCCGTCGATGGTGTCGTCGCCGTCGCCACCCAGGATGACATTCGCGCCGTCATCGCCCAGCAGGGAGTCATTGTGCTCGGAACCGGTCAGATTCTCGATGTTCTCCAGGCTGTCGATCCAGCCGTCACCGTCCTTTTCGACGATACCGTGATTCAAGCTCGCCAGAACCGTGCCCTGGGCAGCCGAATAGTCAGCGGTATCGACACCGGCACCACCGTCGATGACATCCGCGCCGGCGTTGCCAGACATCAGATCGTCGCCATCACCGCCCAGCATCGTGTCGTTTCCGATATTACCAAACAGCGTATCGTTGCCCTCGTTGCCAAGCAGTTCGTCGTCGCCACGGTTGCCGTCGATCAGGTCATCTCCGGCACCACCGTCAATCGTATCGTTGCCATGGCTGTCTGCCGTGGTCTGATTGGTCAGCCCGCCTGTGAACCCGTCCAGAACGACGAAGGAAAATTCATCGTCAGCAGAATCGGCCAGCGGCAGATCGGATTCCGATACCGAGGTGTCCAGAATAAACAGCTGGCCCTCGCCTGGTCCCAGATCCGGGTCGCTGTTCGCGCCTGCCTTGATCGAGATCGCAACAAGGCTGCTGCCCGGGAACGCGCTTTCCAGGAATGATGCAATGGGCAGTTCGTTGGGATCGTGAATCTCGTCCGATCCGTCGGGGAAATCCTCGATCTTGACCTTCGTGATGGCGCCCGAGCCATTATCGTCCGCGAGATAGAGCACGACATTCGAAATCGCGTGCTGGAACACTGGCAGGACAACCGGATCACAGACGAGTTCACTCGCGTCATCGCCGATGATCGTGTCGTCACCTTCACCGCCCGCGATCAGGTCCGCCCCGCCACCACCGGCAATGACATCGTTCCCTTCATCGCCGGAAATCTCGTCGTCGCCTTCGCCACCGTTGATGGTGTCGTCATGACCGACTTCACAGATCTCGGTCGTGGTGACGTCGATCTGCCAGTTCACGTCGTTGTAGTCGTGATCTCCACCGTTCTCCAGGTCTTCCCAGTTTGAATTCCCGGGCAGGCCGTTGTCGATCTCATGATCGATGGTGTCGCCATTCAGGCTGGTGTCGGAGAAGAATACCGGGCCATGGCTGCTTGCTGCCGCCACCGGAATGCCATCGACCAGCGCCTGCAGCTCACCATTGCCGTCGTCGGCGAAGGTCACCGCGTCGCCGTCGGTCAGATCGGGGTTCAGGCTGCCACCGTTCGGGATCAGGAACATGCCGAGCTGTGCCGCGCCGCCAAGCTGTGCCGCATCCAGGGAGAAGGTCAGGACGTCAGCACCTTCAGCCGCGTCCGATGTCTTCACATTGGCCTTGACGATCTCACCGGAGATCGGCGTGCCGCTTTCATCCGCCAGGTAGAAGCCGAAGCTGTTGCTGAAGCCTGCGGAACCGCCCAGGTAATCCATGGTCAGGGTGATGCTGTCGCGTCCGGCCACGTCATAGAGGCCGTTCTCGCCCTGCGGGATCACGATTTCCTGCTCACCGCCGGTGCCCACGGCACCGCCATCGCCGGAAATCGTGTCGTTGCCCGTGCCACCATCGATGCTGTCGTTGCCTGCGCCGCCGGCAATCAGGTCATCGCCCGCATCACCGGACAGCACGTCATCGCCACCGTTGCCGCTGATCTCGTCATCACCAACGCCGCCATGAATGGTGTCGCTGTCGCCATCGCCGCAATCGGCGTCAACCAGCGGGGTCGTGAACTTGATGGAATACAGGAAGTAGTCACTGGAATCGGATCCACCATCGTCGTCACCATCGACATAGGGCAGCCCGGAGAGTTCGATCGAGGCAAACTCGCCGATGCCGTCGATGGTGAACCGTCCAACAGCCGGGATGTTGCCCAGGTCATGGTCGGTGATCACGTCATCGGGGCCAAAGGTGCCGGTGGCGACTTCATTGCCGTCAGCATCCAGGGCGCGCCACTGACCGGCCTCACCACCGTTACCCTCATCGGGGAAGAAGTGCGTGACTGTCAGCGTGGCGCTTTCGACCGTCTGGCCGAGGTCTGCCACAAGGGTCTGGGTCTGGCCATCGCTCGAATGATTGATCTGGTCGCCGACCGGATTGCCGCCAGCAACACCAATGCCGCGGCTGGTGTCGGTCACGGTCGCGGGGGTGCCGTCGAAGTCCAGGGCCGACAGGGTCACGCCGACACTCTCGAATCCAGCTACACCGTTTTCGGCGCAGAATTCTTCACCGCCCGTCAGCCCGTCATCGCCGCCGGAAAGGGTGTCGTTGCCCTCCCCGCCTTCGATCAGGTCAGCACCTTCGCCGCCATCAATGCTGTCGTTGCCTTCCTCACCGTCGATCGTGTCGTCGCCCGCGCCGCCTGCGATGATGTCATCGCCGGGCACATCCTCGACCGCAACGTTGGCCGGACCGACCAGCGACACGCTGTCAACGAAGATCGCGTGTTCGTCGTAGGTCCAGATCCTGAATTCAAGCTGGTCGGAGCCGTCACCGGCGCCGCCGGTCACTTCATAGCCATATTCACACCATTCGGTGGCTGTCTGCTCGATCACGGCAATTTCTTCACCGCCGAAGTAGACCTTGACGACATCGCCCCAGTCACCGTCACGGTTCAGCAGATTGAAGTTGAGGGTATAGGTCTCGCCGTCCAGCATGCCTTCGACGTCCTGAAAGACGTTCGTGTTGTTGAAGAACGGGTCCGTGCCGCCACCATCGATTTCCAGCTTGAAGTTGCCATCCAGCGCATCGGGGGAGTTCGCGATACCGGTCTGATCACCATGGATCTCGATATTGTCACCACTGGTCTGCCAGCCTGGAACCACTTCATAGAATCCGACTTCGGTGCGGTCATGCACGTCATCATGGTTCGAATTGAAAGTAGAGATCATCGTCGGGTCGCCGGAGCCATCAGCCACCTGCTCGAACGATCCGTTGACGATGAAATCACGGATCTCGACGGTGCCGCCACCGCTTTCGCCGTCACCACGGATGCTGTCGTTGCCGGCACCCCCGTCGATGACGTCATTGTCCCCGCCGCCAACGATGATGTCGTCCGCTTCGGTTCCAGCCAGCGTGTCAGCGTTCGGTGTTCCGATAATGCCGTCAGTCATATGCCCTGCTCCGCCCTCTCGCGCCGGTTCCGTGGCGCGTCGATGAATAATCTGGGTCGATAGCAGCAAGAGGCGGGCCAGTTTCGGACATCGTCAAGACTCGCGTGAATCGGGAACTTGAAGTTGGCGGGATAATCGTTTTGCGGTTTTGAGGTACATGGAAACTACACTTCCTGGTTAATGTCTGAAAATGAGTGGAAATTCCCCAACGCGAGTCCTGCTTCTGAATTCAGAATCCCGCAGGACGCGATTCAATGTCCGATTTCGAGACAGGGACACTGAGGCTTGCCACCGGCAGCCAATTCTGAAACGATCCCGTTATGTTCCCAAATGTTCCGGAAAAACTGGATGGCGTCGCCATCGCCCGCGGGGTCTTGCGGATGCTTTCGCAACATGACCGCCCCGCGTTGGCAGAAGTCACCTTGCGCAACAGCCGCCGCGCCGACGTCATGTCCATCGGTCGCGATGGCTCCGTCTGGATCGTGGAGGTGAAGTCGTCGGTCGCCGACTACAGGTCGGACGCCAAGTGGCAGGAATACCGCGATTTCTGCGATCGGTTCTTCTTCGCCGTTCCACCGGATTTCCCGTCGGAGATCATTCCCGACGATTGCGGACTGATCATCGCGGATGCGTACGACGGGGCGTTTGCCCGCGACGCACCGGACCTGCGACTCAACGCAGCCCGCCGCAAGGCAGTCACACTGCGCTTTGCCAGAATGGCCGCCGAACGACTGACGCGCCTGGCGCTGGATCAGTCCGTCTGATGGACCTGAAACGAAAGGGCGCGCGTTTGGGTCGGAGCAACAGGTGGCGCAGCAGGGTCAGGATCGTGATTGTCGGCCGCTGACCAGCCTGTGCCAGAAATACAGTCCGCATGTGGCAATGAGAATGCCACCGATGGCGCTGCTCAGGTTCAGGCCAACATCGAACAGGGACGCTGTGCGATTGGAGCTGAACATCTGCAGCATCTCCGCGACGAGGCCGAAGCCGAGGGCAAGGCCGAGCGCCTGCATGGCCCGCCCCCGTCCCATCGCGAGGGCGAAGGCAAGGCCCACCGCAGTGAACATCACCACGTGACCCGTCTTGGCAAGCGAGAACAGGTTGCTGGACAACGCAGCTTCCGCAGCACGCCCCGATGCATCCACAGCTCCCGACAGGTCAACCCGCCGGGCAACGCCAAGGCGCAGGGGTGCTGTCGCGGTCGCGGGCAGGATGCTCAACAGCAGCGCAGGGGCAGCGACCGCGTAGGCCAGGGCGGGTCGGAACCGGCGCTGTCGCAAGCCCGAAAACACCCAGAAACTGATACCAAGCGCCAGCAGGACCCAGCAACTGATGATGAAATTCGAACCGGCAGTGAAGCCGGGCCGTTCGATCAGTGGCTGCACCTGGAGGTACCTGACGCGCAGAAAGCCTGTGGTCGCCAGCACTTCCGCCCGCAGCAACAGCTGCGCGCTGCCTCTCTCCACCCGGAACGTCGCCGCATGAGCGCGCATCGATCGGTCGCCGCTCAGCCGCGCCACCACATGGGGCACGTCATAGCGGGGGCGGTCATTGGCGAAGAGCTGAACTGCGATCAGCCGACCCTGCTGCCAACGCCGCCTTCCCTGCACGATATCCGACGCGGCCAGCATGGCACTGACCCTGACGAACTGCGCATTCCCCAGGTCATGGGTGAATTCGATACTGTCCGGCGTATCGTCCCCGTCCGCGCCGGACAGCGACCGGACCTCGCTGGCGAGGTAGGTCGTGCCAGTCCCATCGGCCTGGAACCTGGGCGGTCCGTGGAAGTGCAACAGTGTGAGAAACGTCAGCAATACCGTCGCGGCGAGCAGCAACGGCGCGGCAGGCAGCCCGCGATCAGCGACTGAAGAGGTCATCATACGCCGCGAGCAGGCGCGGGACCTCATGTTCCCAGGACAGTTCGTTTTCCACGCGCGTCCGCCCGAACTCGCCCATCCTTGCCCGGCGTTCCGGATCCGCCAGCAGCGCAACAATCTGTTCCGCCATGTCCACGGGGTCATTGCGTTTCGCGTAGACCGAGGCATCACCGGCGGAGAAACGCCCCTCCGTCAGGTCGAACTGCACGATGGGTTTGCCGAGCGCCATGTATTCCATGATCTTGTTCATGGTGGACTTGTCGTTCATCTCGTTGAACCGGTCGGCATTGACGCAGACATCGGCGGTGTTGAGCATTTCCAGCAGGTCCTGATCCGGCACACGACCAGTGAAGGTGACATATTCTGCCACCCCCAGATCCTGCGCCTGGGCCTTCAGCACCTCCAGCTCCGAGCCACCGCCGACGAGGCCGAACTGGATATCCGTCCGCCCCTTGTCATGCACCAGGTAACGCACGGATTCGAGCAGCAGATCCAGCCCCTCCTGCGCGCCCATCACGCCGACATAGCCGACCAGGAATTCCCGGCCGCATTTCAGCGCCGGAACCGGTGGAATGATCTTCAGGCGCTCCAGGCTGGGACCCGAGCGCACGACATGCACGCGTTCAGGGTCCATGCCACCCCGCTCGACCGCGATCCGCCGATAGCTTTCGTTGGTGGCGATGGACACGCTGGCCGTGCGGAACGTCCAGCGTTCCCAAGACAGCATCAGCTTGTAGAAGATATCCCGCCGCCCGAACTTCGCTTCATAGAGTTCCGGATTGATATCGTGATGATCGAACAGGAACTTCTTGCCGAACAGCAGCTTGAAGAAGCCGCCAACCAGAAAGATGTTGTCGGGCGGGTTGCAGGCATGGATCGCATCGAAGCCACGGGTCAGCAGCACGCGCCAGGTGAGGAAGAATTCCCAGAACAGCGCCGCCGAATATTCCAGCAGGTAACCGAGTGCACCACGCGCATCCAGCGGCAGGTTGTGGCGATAGATGTGGATGCCATCGATGATCTCGAACTTGCTCTCGTGCCCCTTGCCGGTCGGGCAGATGATCGACACCTCATAGCCGTGCGCCTGCAACGTCGTCGCTTCCTGCCAGACCCGCCGGTCGAACGGGCTGGGCAGGTTCTCGACGATGAACAGGACACGGCGGCCCCTTGCGGTCTGGCTGGTCATGGATCAGGCACGCCTTACCAGGCCACGCCGTCATAGCGTCCGGCCACGCTCGGACCGTCGCTGATCCGCACGAAATCCACCAGTTCCTGATCGTCGCGCATCTGGTCCGGCACCTGGCGGAACGCCGCATCACCATTGCCCACAACCAGCACTTCGGCGTGGTCCAGCACCTCATCGACGCTTTCCACCATCAGGTTGGAAATATGCGGAATGGTCTTCAGGATGTAGTCTCGGTTGGCCCCGGTCAGACGCGCCATGCTGACGTTCCGGTCATAGAGCTTCAACTCGATCCCCTTGCCCAGCAGCCGTTCGATGACTTCCACCATCGGGCTTTCGCGCAGGTCATCGGTATCCGCCTTGAAGGAAAAGCCCAGGATTCCGACCTTCCGCTTGCCCTTCGACAGGACCATCTCGACCCCTGCCTCCACCTGCCAGCGGTTCGACGGCAGAACCCCGTTCAGCATCGGCACGGGCAAGTCCAGTTCACGCGCCTTGTAGGTGATGGCGCGCAGATCCTTCGGCAGACAGGAACCGCCGAATGCAAAGCCCGGACGCAGGTAGTTCTTGGAAATGTTCAGCTTGGTGTCCTGGCAGAAGATATCCATGACCTTGTGGCTGTCGATGCCCAGGCGCTTGCAGATGCCGCCGATCTCGTTGCCGAACGTGACCTTCACGGCATGCCAGGCGTTGTCGGCATATTTCACCATTTCCGCGACTTCGATGTCGGTGCGGATCAGCGGCGCATCCAGGGCCGCGTACAGGCTGGCCAGAAGGTCGCCGGAACGCGGATCACTTTCCCCGATGACGGTCTTTGGCGGCTCCCGGAAATCGCGGACAGCGGAGCCTTCGCGCAGAAACTCCGGGTTGTTGCAGACGCCGAAGTCCTTGCCCGCGACCTTGCCGGACGCGGCCTCCAGTTTCGGGATGACGGTCGCGCGGATCGTGCCGGGCAACATGGTGGAACGGATGACGACGACGTGAAACGCATCCTTCTGCTTCAGGCAGGCACCGATGTCATCGCAGACCCGTTCCAGATAGGTCAGGTCCAGGTTGCCGTTCACCTGACTGGGCGTGCCGACACAGACCAGCGACAGATCGGTTTCGGCTATCGCCGCGGCGGCATCGGTCGTGCCACGCAGCCGCCCGCTCTTCACGCCATCTGCAACCAGCTCGGCCAGCCCCGGTTCGACAATGGGGGACGCACCCTGATTGATCAGATCGACCTTCACCGCGTTGGGGTCGACACCGATGACCTTGTGGCCATCCGCCGCGAAACACGCCGCCGAGACGTTGCCGACATAACCCATTCCGAAGATGCTCAACCGCATGTGATGATCCCTCTCACGCTGTCCGTACCCGATCCATGGTGTCGGGATCATACCCGCCGCCCGTCCGGGCGCAATGTTGCCAGCCGCCACACCGGGCTGCGGGCCAGCAGGTCGTCCCGGCATTACTGGCCGATTTCGTGAATTTCCAGTTCGAAGATGGCCTGGCGCGTCACGGAAAGCTCCCCCGCGAAGACAATTCGGGGTGCAGGCGCCCGCACGCCGAACGACGGCGAATGCCAGCCGCGTTCCGGCGCGGAACGACCGGTCTCCAGCCACCCGGCAAGGCCGCCGTCATGGCGGATTGTCAGCACCACGCCCCGTTCATCGCGGATACGGAAACCGGTGCCCGCAGCCTCCACCTCGAAGGCCGGTGAGACCAGGAACCCGATCTCCACCCGCTGGCCACCAGGCTTGCCGCGCAGCTGATCAGTGATGCGATACAGCCCCGTGCCCGCCCGCTCCACGGTGCGCACATGGGCCACACCGTGCGATGCCTGATAGCCATCATGCTCGGCACTGATGCGCCATGTCTCACCCGAATCCTTCAGGTCGAGGACCGTCGTTTCCGCCTTGCGGGCCCAGTTGAACGGCCCCGATATCTCGGAGCTGTTCTCCCCCCCGATGGTCAGGGTGTTGTGGGCCACCGTGCCCCGGAAGTGGTCCCGCCAGGCGTGGCCAGCGTGATAGAGATAGGTGCCACCATCAATCAGCACCGGTTGCCCCTCGACATGCAGCCAGACGGCGAGGGTGTCGGCGTGGCCATGGGCGGCAATCGACAGATAGCCGATGGGGCCATGATCGAAGACCAGCAGGTGATCCGGCGCGCCGCTGCCAAGATGGCGCTGCACCGAATATCCGCCCTCACTGAAGTGACGAAACCCGCCAGGCCAGACAGTGTTCGGCGGCGGGGCAGGCATCAGCGCATGGCGCAGGTGGCGCACGGGCACAGGGGGGCTGATCTCCGGCCGGTCAACAGCGCTTGCCACTGCAGCCATGACGGAATTGATCGTGGGTTCGACCCCGGTGCCATTACCGAAGACATGGCTGTCATCATCGTCGCCGATGCGCGGTTGATGTCCCGCCGAATCCGTCAGCCATTTCAGAAAGGCACCGGCCCTGGCGATCCGCGACCAGTATTCCGCACTGAACGGCTTGTTGATCCGCCGCCCCAGGTCACCGCAGAGCAGCAGCCATTCCAGGGTCAGCGCGGCGTAGGCCGGCGATTGTTCCGCGCCGACGCCATCACTGTGGATCTGGCTCTGGCACTCGCGCCCCAGCACCGCCCGGCCATAGTCGGCCC
Source organism: Minwuia sp. (assembly GCA_029210175.1). GTDB lineage: Bacteria > Pseudomonadota > Alphaproteobacteria > Minwuiales > Minwuiaceae > Minwuia. Next base: position 272,106 of record JARGPL010000003.1, read on the forward strand.
AGCGACGCGCGCCCGGCATGTCGGGACAGAGCGTACCCAGCAGGAACAGACCCGCCGCCTCCGCCACCAGGTGATTGTTGGCCGACGAGTGACGGGAGGGGAACCGCGCCAGCCACCAGCCATGCTGATAGAGGCTGCGCAGCAGGGCCTGTCGGGTGTCAGGGCCAAAGCGGTCGCCGATCAGGCTGAGCACGACCAGAATGCTGACAATGCGGAACCCGACCTCGATACCCGATGACCAGTGAACGCCCATGTAGACGGGATTTTCGGCCACCCAGGACGCCAGATGCTTTTCGCAGGTTGCTATCGCCGACGCATCCTCCGCCACCAGCGCATAGGCGGCGATGGGTTGCAGATACTGCAGGCGCGAAAGCTCCCACACGTTCTTCACGTCGCCGTACTCGTCCGCATGCCGGTATGAGATGTCGAAGCAATAGCGGTCATGCGGCCAGCGCTGACCGGTTGCCGGGTCCAGATGCCAGTCCGGGATGCGAACCCCGTCCCTTGCATCGGGCACTGGCCAGTCGATGCCAAGGAAGGACAGGCTGCCGTCTGCGGTCGCGGCGGCATGGGTCGACCACGTGTCGAGCAGTTCCGCGTCGCCAGCAATCCGGCCAACCCCGTCGGCCAGACCCGGCCAGACGGGTGCGGCCAGCTTGCTGGCGTCAAAACCTGTCACTGAACCGGGCAGGTGCAGACGGCTGACCCGTCTGCGGGCCTGTTCCTCCAGCCGATGGGCGATTTCAGGTGCGGACATGGCGGCAAGACGATTGCGATACCAGCGCGCCTTGCGCACCAGCCGAACCAGATTCTCGCTGCTTCCCTGCCCCGTAACCATCAGCCCCGACTGTCAGCCTTCCGTGCCAGCAAATCCGTGTAGCGCGCCGCAAGCCGCTTCAGCACGACTTCGGCAACGAACAGTTCCCGAACACGTTCTTGCGCGGATCGTGCCAGTTGCAGACGCAGGTCAGGATCATCCGCCAGGCGTGTGATCGCTGCGGCAAGCGCCGCCGGGTCGCCCGCCGGTATCACCAGCCCGTGTTCGCCATCGGTAACGATTTCCGGCACCGCGCCAACAGGCGTGACAACCGGCACCAGCCCCGCGGCCATGGCCTCCAGCAGACTGTTGGGAAACCCTTCGCCATAGGACGGCATCAGGAAGACATCGCCATGGCGCATCAGATCCAGCAGGTCGGCGTGCGCCAGATACCCTTGCCGGGTGATGCGCTGCGGCAGGGCCGCAGTCTCGAAATGTGACTCCAGCGGCTCGATGATCGCTGCAAGATGAAAATCGCCATGAACCGCGGCCATGTCTGGCCGTTGCAGCGCCTCGATCAGGACGTAGGCACCCTTCCGCTTCGCCTCCGTCCCGGCGGCAAAGATGAACAGTGGCGGGTCATTGCGCGGCGCGTCCACGGCCACGATGGATGCACTGGGCACCGAATTGTAGAGTACCAGCATCGGCCCCGTCCGGCCCAGCCCGGCCAGATAGTCACGCCATCCCTCCGACTGCACGATCAGGACATCGGGGGCTGCGACACCGGCACGGATGCCGCGCTGCAGCCGTGGCGATGACCCTTCGTAGAACTGGTCGAAGATCCCACCGAGACGCATCATGGTGGGCCGCCCCAGCCGCCTGGCCATCCAGAGGTAGACGCAGGATTCCCAGAAGGTCTGAAAGTCGGACGACTGGATCTGCACGATGTCGATCCTGCGGACCCAGAGCACGAAGGGGAACGACACCAGATGCCAGAGTGTCGCGAATGCGGCCACGAACAGACGCAGCACGCCGCCTTTCAGGATCGCCGCATAGCCGTAATTGTCGACCACGTTCTTCTTTGGTGGCCGGGATGTGGTGTGAGGAATGAAATCCACCGCATCAGCCAGGTCAGACGCGATGAGGTTGAGCATGAAGGTCGTGACCCCGCCCGTGGTCGGCGGAAATGGCCCGACAAGCAGCACGCGCGGGCGCCCGCCGGACCGCGTTTTCGGCCTGGGGTCTGTGGCATTTTCCTGGGCTGGCATTGGGTCCCTGACTGAAAGTCTGCACCTGGGCTGGAACGCGCGTCCCGTCCCTGTAGGGTGCCGTGGCGCGGACTGTCAAACAATTGGTAAGTGACGGAGACCGGGCATGGTGTTGTTTCACGCGGGGCCGTCACGCGGCCCCGCAGACATGTGATCGACCTGATTGGCAGCGCGGCAGGAAACTTGAATGCAACGGCATGAAACAACGTGGTCACAACTTTCGGGAGGTCCCTGATGGGCATTCGCAGCGGCATTCTAGGCGGTTTTCGCGTCCTCGCCTTCGCGACGGTCGCAATCTGCATGACGGGGACGTCCCGTGCCGATACAGCCGCTGATGTCGCCAGTACCTGGCTGGACTATATCGAACGCCTGCCCAAGCCCCAGACCGTCACGGATTACCTGTCGCCCAGGACCGCGCTGGAATTTCCGGTCGCCCCTGGCAACGGCGCGATCACGGCACAGAATCCGCCGGTTTTTCACTGGCGCTATGATGCGGTGGACACGACCTACGAGGTGGAACTGATCGGCCAGGATGGCACCCGGCTGCATCGCCTGACCCCCTATAACCACATGATGCTCGACGCCCCGCTGGAAAAAGGAAACTGGCGCTGGCGTGCCCGGGCCTGGCCAGGCGGACAACCGGCCGAGGCATGGGGTGCCTGGCGGGAGTTCAGCATTCACCCGAAGGCGCATGTCTTCGTCGCGCCCTCCGTATCCGAAGCCTGGGACCGCGCCGTCAACAACCGGGGCCCGCGCAGTCTGCCGCCCAAGGAAGAGTTCAAACTGCTGCGCCGCGGGTTGCGCCAGGGCGACCGCAAGAAGGTGTTCAACAGCGTCCGCCGCACGGTGGAAGACAAGTGGGTCGGCGATGAACTGACCAAGGAACCCCCGGTCGCCACGTTCGAGGTTGAAGACTTCTACGAACGCATCCGCGTCGCCCGTTTCATCGCAGGCGAGGTCAATCGCGCGACGGTTCGGCTGTCCACGATCATCTACACCTACTGGCTGACGCGGGACGAGCCATCGCTGAAGGAATCATGGCGCCGCGCGGCGAACCTGCTGTCCTGGGACCCGGACCACTCCACCGGCCTGCGGTCGTCGGACCTGTCGAACCTGCGCATTTCGCTGACCCTGGCCCTGACCTACGACATCACCAAGAAATGGCTCGATGATGAGCAGAAGGCCGAACTGCTGGCGATGATCGAGTACCGGACGCAGGCGGCCTTTGACCGCTACATCGTCGACCGGCGACGGCAGCTGGAGGTGAAACCCTACAACAGCCACGGCTTCCGTCAGGCGGGGGCAATCACCGCGATCTCCATCCTGCTGGCGCGCGATTCATCGCGGGCGAAGAACTGGTTCTTCCGCACCTACCCGATCTATCTCGCCACCAACAATCCCTGGGGCGGCGATGACGGCGGCTTTGGCAACGGCGTGAACTATGGCGTCTGGGATGCGATGAACAGCATGCAGTACTGGGACGTCATGCGGAACGCCATCGGAGTGGACCCGGTGAACATGAGCTGGCCGCAACAGGCAGGCATCTTCTTCAGCTACCTGATCCCGCCGGGCACGCCCAACAGCGCCTTTGGCGATGGCGGCGAATATGAGCGCGCCGACGTCTGGTCCCTGCTGGCGCAGATGTACCTGCAGCGGGTGAACACCCCGATCAGCCGCCGCTTCGCCGCGCAATGGAGCGACGTCGAGAACCGTGACGAATACTTCGTGCACCTCTACGGTCCCCTCTATGAACCGGCAAAGCCGTTCGAGCCGGCGGACCACGTGGAACTGCCGAACACGGCGGTATTCCCGTCAATCGGCTGGGTGGCAATGCATTCCGAACTGGATGATCCCGACCGCTATTCGATCCTGTTCAAGTCCAGCCCCTATGGCTCCTTCAACCATTCGCACGGGGATCAGAACAGCTTCATCATCAACGGCCGCAAGCAGTCGCTGGCCATCGACAGCGGGTACTACGACACATGGAAGTCCGCCCATCACGAGGGCTGGACCATGCAGACCAAGGCCCACAATGCGATCACCTATGATGGCGGCACGGGGCAGCCGTTCCAGGACCGGTCAGCATCGGGCGATCTGGTGAATTTCGCGCGCTGCGGTGACGTGGACATGGCGGTGGGCGACGCCACTGCTGCCTACAAGGGCGAACTCAGCCGCGCCATCCGCACCATGATGTATGTCCGCCCGGACGTGGCACTGATCTATGACGACCTGGCATCGGAAACGCCGCGGCGGTTCGAATGGAACCTGCACAGCTGGACCGAGATCGACCGTGTCGGCGCCAGTGGCCTCAACATCTCCCGGGGCGAAGGCAGCGCCTGTTTCACGGTCCTCAGCGCCCCCGACTTCGGTATCGGGCAGAGCAATGAATTCCCGGCCAACCCCGATGAGTTCTTCGTGCCCGACTGGCAGCCGCAGTGGCATGCAACGGTTTCCACGAAGGAAAAGGTCAATGCCGCAGAATTCCTGGTGGCCGTGGACCTGGGGTGCAAGGGTAATGTGGCGGAGGCCGTCACGCCAAGGCCCGGCGGCGGTTTCAGCCTGCAGATCGGTGGCCAGAAGATCACCATCGATGCCAGTGGCGGCACCGCGGAACCGCTCGGTCCGACCAGGGCACCGCCCGCCTGCAAGGTGCCGCCCCTGGAACTGGCCGTGAAGTGAAGCCTGCGCGACGGCATCTGCGCCGATCAATTGCCCGCTTCAGAACTGCCGCAGCAGCCGCATGATGTAGTCGAGTTCCTCTGGCGGACGCGTGCGCTGCCCGGAGCGGCGGCGGAGTTCGTCGAGGATTTCACGTGAACGCTGCAGGGCGCTCTGTGCGGGCACCATGTCGCCAGTGCCTTCCCCCCAGCTGTCGGTGGGGGAGCGACCAAGCGGATCTGTCGGCTGGGCATTGTCGCCCCCGCGCGACGGCGCGTTCTGATTCTGCGCCTGACCCTGCCCGCGATTGGCCAGTTCCTGCAGCACGGATTCGGCACCACGGCGCAACCGGTCCAGCGCCGCCGCCTGTTCGTCCAGCGCCTGATCGGATTCACCTGATCCCAGGGCCGACTGGGCAGAGCGCATGGCCTGTTCGGCTTCCCCAAGTTCGCCGGGGATATTGCCCATATTCTCGCCCAGCTGCTGCATCAGCTCGCCCAGACGACGGCGCAATTGCCCCTGTGCATCGGCCAGGTCGCTCTCGCTCTGTTCGCCCGGTGTCCCACCACGCGCGCCCTTGTTCTTGTCGAAGGTCTGGGACCGGCCAAACCGGCTGCGACCGGGTGAATTGAAGGGATTGGTCTCCGAAGGCAGCTTGGCATCCGGTTGCGTGTTCTGCTGGCGACGCTCGAACGTGCGGTCCATCAGCGACTGCTGCTGTTCCATCATCTGGCCCAGCTGATCGGCCAGTCGCTCGGCCTGCTGTTCGGACTGCGCCCGGCCACCCTGATTTCCCATCTGCAGGTTTTCGAGCATGTTCTGCAGCTGTGACAGCATCTGGCGGGCCTGATCGCGCGCGCCGGAGCGGGAGAGTTCGCGCGCCTGATCCAGCATGTCGGCCATGGTCTGGTTTTCCAGATTGTTGGCGTCATCCATTTCCGGCAGTTCCTCACCCGCTTCCATGCGGCGCTGCGCGTCGTCCTGCATGGCCTGCAGGTATTCATCCATCGCCGCCTGCAGCTCGTCCATCAGGGCCTGGATCTCTTCCTCCGACGCGCCGTTGGCCAGCGCTTCCGACAGGCGTTCCTGAATGTCACGCAGCCGATTCTGCGCCGCAGCAATGTTGCCTTCCTCGATCTTCAGCGCGGTCTGCCACAGCATCCCGGCGCTGGCCTCGACGGTGGCAGCATCCGTGCTGGCCGCAATATCGGTCGCCAGCATGCTGAGCGCGATGTGGACCGCGAAATCCTCGTGATAGCGCTTCGGGTTGATCTGCAGCGCACGCAGCGCGCGCGCCACCCATTGCTGCTGTCCGGCAGGGTCTTCAGACAGGCGCTGGCGGATCTCGATCACGGCCCGCGCTGCGGGTTGCCTGAAGATACGGGCCGGCAGGGTGAACGCCAGCGGCTCCGACCGCCCGGTCTGGGCGGCATCATCCACTGCTTCCATCACCAGCATCACGTCCTGTCCGGCCCAGGGATGGGCGGCCAGATCACGGAACACCGTGTCAATCGCCTGCAGCGGGCGCCGCCCCGGCAGCGGCAGGTCGAGGACGATCGCGCCTTCGTGCCCGTCGCGGGTGATCCGCGCAGAAATGCCGGTGATGCCATAGTCGTCGTTGGCCCGATAGACCAGCCGAAGGGCACCACGCAGTGTGCCTTGCGGCGGCTCGGTCAGGCTGATGGTGGGCATCGCATCCGCAATGATGCTGATCGGCCAGGCTGCGATCTCTCCCTCGCCACGCCGTACGGTCAGGGTATCGCCTGTCGTCAGCACCCGCTCGATCTGCAGATCACGTTCACCGACGCGCTCGAACGGCTCCTGCTGCGCGCCGATGGCCAGAACCGGTTCTCCGCCCCCGTGGTAACGGGCCAGAAACCGGCTGCCGGTAGGCACTTCGACTGCGGGCATGGCGCCCTGGGCGTCATCGGGACGGGTCATGGCACTGATGAAGATCGGGGGTTTGCCGGTATAGGCTGGCGGCGTGATCCAGGCTTCCAGCACCGTATCCTCGCTCGCCCCGCCGATCCCGGCACCCGCATCCAGCGCCGCGACCAGGCGGTCACCGGCGCGGCCCCCGGCAACAGCCAGGCTGAACGCGAAGATCATCAGGACCAGCAGGCGCAGGCCACAGGGATCACGGCTCGGCATGCGCGTGTCAGGGGCGGGCGGGGTCAACTGGCCAATGCGCGTCGCCAGCTGCCGACGGTGTGCCTGCCAGAGCGCGCGCGCGTCCGCATCCTTGCCCCCGATGGCCATGCGGTCCCGGGCGCTGGTCAGCGGGCGGTGAACATCGCCGGATTGTTCCAGGTGTCGATCAACGTCGGCACGCGTCACCGGGCGATAGGCCATCAGGCCCCGCACCAGCAGCCAGCCACAGCCGAGCACGGCTGCTGCGAGAAGGATCAGGTGCAGCACGGCAGGCAGCATCTGCCATAGGCCGAGGAATGTGACAGACAGGACCAGCAGAACCGCACACAGGGCGGGCCAGAGCAGCGGCACCAGCCGTTCCCAGGCCAGCGACAGGCGCGTCACGAACAGTTTCCGGCCCAGCAGCCTTGCCTGCTGGCGGGTCAGAATCTCGTCCAGTGATGCGTCCTGCTGTTCTGCCATCAGCTTCCTGTTCTTCCGTCGCGACGGACCGGACCGCGCACCGTCAGGCGGTGTCCGGTTCCAGCCAGGCCGGAATGGCGTCCAGCCCCAGCAGATCATCAAAGGTCTGCCGCGCCCGCACAACCGCAAACCGGTCTCCATCCACCAGTACTTCCGGCACCAGCAGGCGCGTGTTGTATGTCGACGCCATGACTGCACCGTAGGCTCCGGCACTCATGAAACACAGCGTATCACCGGCAATCACCGGCGGCATCTCACAATCCCTTGCAAATGTGTCGGTGCTTTCGCAGATCGGGCCGACGATGTCCGCGCGAATGGTCTCGCCCTGCGGTTCCTTTTCCGTGCGGATCTCGTGCACGGCGTCATACATGGCCGGGCGCACCAGGTCGTTCATCGCGGAATCGAGGATGACGAAGGTTCGTCCGTCCCCTTCCTTCACGTAGACGACTTCCGTCAGCAGCACCCCGGCGTTGCCGACGATCATCCGTCCAGGTTCGAAGATCAGGGTGGCACCGAGCTGCCCCACGGTGCGACTGACGATGGCCGCATAGGCCTCCGGCGACGGCGGTTCGGCATCGGCGCTGTAGGGAATGCCCAGGCCGCCCCCCAGATCGATGGTGTTGATGTCATGACCATCGGCTCGCAACTCGACAACCAGATCAGCCGCCCGGGCAAAGGCCTTCTCGAAGGGACTGAGGTCGGTCAGCTGGGATCCGATGTGCAGGTCCACGCCGATCACCTTGATGCCGGGCAGGGTCGCGGCGCGGGCGTAGACGTCGCGCGCACGACTGATCGGAATGCCGAACTTGTTCTCCGACTTGCCGGTGGATATCTTGGCATGAGTCAGGGCGTCAACGTCCGGATTGACCCGCACCGTGATCGCGGCGGTCAGCCCCAGGCCCGACGCCGTCTCCGACAGCGCCTCCAGTTCCGGCTCCGATTCCACATTGAACTGGCGGATACCGGTCTTGAGCGCATAGGCCATCTCCTCACGGGTCTTGCCGACACCGGAAAAGACAATCTTCTCCGGCGGCACACCGGCGGCGAGGCCGCGACGCAACTCCCCCTCCGACACCACGTCGACACCTGCGCCCATGCGGGCCAGGGTGCGCACGATGGCAAGATTGCTGTTCGCCTTCACGGAATAGCAGATCAGGCTTTCCACGTCGGGGCAGGCGCTGGCCAGCGCCATGGCGAACACGCGGTACTGCCGGCGCAGCATGGCGGACGAATAGACATACACCGGGCTGCCCACCTGATCGGCAATGTCGGCAAGCGGAACGTCTTCGACATGCAGGTGGCCGTCGCGGTACTGGAACTGGTCGGTCATTGGTTCTGCTTTCCCTGCTTCGCGTCCTTTTCCGCCTGCTGGCGGGCGCTTTCGGATGGCGTCAGGGGTTCCCCCTTCTTGCCACAGGCACTGATGCCGACGGCTGTCAGCAACAGGACCACGATCAATACACGGATCATTTCAGCACCTCCCGCCAGCGGGCAATCTGGGCGCGCACCTGATCCGGTGCCGTGCCGCCGTAGGATTTCCGCGCATGCACCGCACTTTCGGCGTCCAGCACCCTGTAGACCGCATCGGTGATCTTCGGCTCGATCCCCTGCAGCACATCCAGCGGCAGGTCAGCCAGGTCACAGCCCCGGTCCTCCGCCGCCTTCACGGCAGCACCGGTGGCGTGATGCGCATCCCGGAACGGCATGTCCAGCGCCTGCACCAGCCAGTCGGCAAAGTCGGTGGCGGTCGCGAAACCGGACGTGGCAGCGGTCTTCAGCGATTCCGTGTTCGGCGTCATGTCGGCAATCATGCCCGCCATGGCTGTCACACAAAGCTCGATGGTATCGGCCGCATCAAACAGGGTTTCCTTGTCTTCCTGCATGTCCTTGCCATAGGCCATCGGCAGGCCCTTCATCACCATGACCAGCGCGATGTAGGCACCGCTGATCCGCCCGATCTTGCCCTTGATCAGTTCCGCGGCGTCCGGGTTCCGCTTCTGCGGCATGATCGATGAACCGGTGGAGAAGGCATCCGAAAGGGTGACGAAGCGGAACTGCGCCGACGACCAGATCACCAGTTCCTCCGCCAGACGCGACAGGTGCATCGCGGCCATGTTGGCCGTGTGCAGGAAATCCAGCGCGAAATCACGGTCGGATACGGCATCGAGACTGTTTGCCGTTGGCCGGTCGAAGCCCAGCGCCGAAGCTGTCATGTCCCGGTCGATCGGGAACGACGTGCCCGCCAGGGCGGCAGAGCCCAGCGGCGATTCATTCAGCCTGCGCCGGGTTTCGGCCAACCGGTCTCGGTCGCGCCCGAACATTTCCACGTAGGCCATCATGTGATGGCCGAAGGTCACCGGCTGGGCCACCTGCATGTGGGTGAAGCCGGGCATCACGGCATCCGCATGCGCATCCGCCTGGTCCAGCAGTGCGCCGATCAGATCGCAGAAGACCAGGTCCAGCCGGTCGATGGTGTCGCGCACCCACAGCTTGAAGTCGGTTGCCACCTGATCGTTGCGGCTCCGGCCCGTGTGCAGCCGCCCGGCGGTGGGGCCGATCAGTTCCCGCAGGCGGTTTTCCACGTTCATGTGGATGTCTTCCAGCGCGGCGGAAAACAGGAACCGGCCGTCCTCGATCTCACGCAGAATTGCGTCGAGACCGCCATTGATTGAGGCCACGTCAGCACTTGTCAGGATACCCTGCGCTGCCAACATGTCGGCATGCGCCTTCGATCCCCGGATGTCCTGGGCATAGAAGCGCTGGTCGAAATCGATGGAGGCGTTGATCTTTTCCATCACCTTCGCGGGGCCGCCGGCAAAACGGCCGCCCCACATTTCATTGCTGGTAGGTTTGTCTGACATGTTGCTTCTAAGACCTGGAATGTTGCCCCGGATCGGGGTGTTTGCCCTGCTTGTTGCGATCCTTAGTCCGGTAGCTGCCGGAGCGGAACCCCCACTGGCGCAATATGCGGTCGGTCAACTGCAGAATCTTGCCGTGCATGAGCAGCCGAAGCCGGTACCGGAGGCGCGTTTCAAGGATGGCGATGGCAAGGACATGGACCTGACAGCGTTTCGGGGCAAGGTCGTGCTGGTCAACCTGTGGGCCACCTGGTGTGCCCCCTGCCGCCACGAGATGCCTTCGATCAGTCGCCTGCAGGCCGCACGTGGCGGACCGGATTTCATTGTCGCGGCAATCTCCGTTGACCGGGGCGGTGCAGACAAGTCCAGCGCCTTCCTGAAGGAAGTGGAGGCGGACAACCTGCCCCTGTTCATCGACCAGACCACGCGGATCGGCCGCACGCTGGGTGCCTATGGCCTGCCCATCACCATCCTGCTGAACCGGCAGGGTGACGAAGTCGCCCGCCTCGTCGGCCCCGCCGAATGGGACAGCCCGGAAGCGATGGCACTGATCGACGCGCTGATTGCGGCAGGGTCGTGAAAACGGCTGGCCGTACGCATCAGTCTTCGGCTGGCTCGCAGAGCACCGCGTAGGGCGCATCAAGCCGCTTCCCATTGTAGAAAAGCGCGCCGGTCTGCCGATCGACCGTCACCTGCCCGACGTCGATCCCGGCATCGCCGAGGAAAGGCGGTGTATCCGCCCCCAGGACATCGGCCAGCGGGATGCGCAGGTCGATGCCGATCTCGGCAGGCAGGGTGATGCCGCCTGATGACGGCAGGTCGGCGGCTGCCACTGCATCGCCGTTCACATCCACCCCAGGCTGATAGGCAACATCGGCGGCTGGCTTGTGAACGGGCACCAGACGACAGACTTCGTCCGGATCCCGTTCCGCAGCGGCGAGCAGCAGGGGCGACAGCATCAGGACAGACATGACGACGAGGGGATTGCGCATGGGGCCATTGTGGCGACGATAGCTTGAGATTTCGTTGCACGCCGAAGGGGAGAAACGGCATGGCCCGTATCGTCTATCTGGATGCCTTTCCGGCAGACAACGCCCTGCCGATTCTGGCAGCAAGACCTGAGCATGAGGTGGTGCGCATCGACCGGCTTGCGCCGCTGGTGGAGAATTTCGCCACCCTGGCCACGGCGCATGTGTTCCAGTGCGTGCCCGCGCGCGATGAAGTGCCCGAACGCCTGCGCGTCGATACGGCATTCCTGGACCAGACCCCTGAACTGCTGGTGATTTCATCAGGCGGTTCGGGCGTCGATACGTTCGACCTGGACGCCTGCACGCAGGCCGGTGTGCTGGTGGTCAATCAGGCGGGCGGCAATGCGGAGGCGGTGGCGGAGCATGCGCTGGGCATGATGCTGATGCTGATGAAACGGGTGCCGGAGGCGGATCGCGCCCTGCGCCGCGGCTGGACCGGCGCACGCACGGAGTTTCGCGGTGCCGACCTGCTGGGCAAGACCGTCGGCATCATCGGCCTCGGACACATCGGGCGGCGGCTGGCCAGCATCTGTCGCCACGCCTTCGACTGTCAGGTGCTGGCCTATGACCCCTATCTGGATGCCGCCGAGATCACCCGCCGCGATGCGGAGAAGACCGACCTGTTCGACCTGCTGAACCGCTCAGACGTGGTCAGTATCCATTGTCCGTTGAGCAGCGAGACCCGGCGCATGTTCGATGCCGAAACCATTGCCGCCATGAAACCCGGCGCGCGGCTGGTCGCAACGGCGCGTGGCTTCATTCACGATGAGGACGCGCTGTATCAGGCGCTGGTGTCGGGGCATCTGGCCGGTGCCGGGCTTGACGTCTGGGACGCCGAACCGCCCACTGCCGATCATCCGCTGCTGTCCCTGGATAACGTGATCACCAGCCCGCACACCGCCGGTGTGTCCCGCGACAGCCGCGAGCGCATGGCCAGCTATGCCGCCACCCAGATCATCGAGATCCTGGATGGCAAGCAGCCGGTTCGCCCGGTGAATACGGATGTTCTGCCCACATGGACCCAGCGGATGCAGGTGTTTCTGAACGGAAAGACCTGAGGCGCAGGCCCGGCGCCCACGCTCCTGTGAGATGGCCTGGCGCTGCAAGGTGTGGATGCCGGATCGGCGCTGCGCCTGTCCGGCATGACAGATGGGGGCGTGACAACTGGGAACTGCGGCCATTGCCCGGTGCCCATTGCCCATTGCCCGGTGCGCCCGAACGAAAAACGGCGCCGCTGCTGCGACGCCGTTTCCGAATTCGTTGGTGGAAGCCCGAAGGCCCTGATCAGCGCGAGTAATACTCGATGACCAGGTTCGGTTCCATCTGTACCGGGTACGGCACGTCGGCCAGCTTCGGAATGCGGATGAACTCGCCACGCAGCTTTTCATGGTCGACGTTGATGTAATCGGGCACTTCGCGTTCGACTGAATCGATCGCTTCCAGCACCAGACCCATCTCGCGGGATTTCTCACGCACCTCGATCACGTCCCCTTCCTTGCAGCGGAAGCTCGGGATGTTGACGCGGCGGCCATTGACCTTCACGTGACCGTGGTTGACGAACTGGCGCGCGGCAAAGACCGTCGGCACCAGCTTCATGCGATAGACCACGGCGTCCAGACGGGATTCCAGCAAACCGATCAGGTTCTCGGAGGTGTCGCCACGACGGCGCACGGCCTCACCGTAGATACGGCGGAACTGCTTTTCGGTGATGCTGCCGTAATAGCCTTTCAGCTTCTGCTTCGCCCGCAGATGCAGGCCGAAGTCGGAAACCTTCTTGCGCTTGCCGGTCTGACCATGCTGACCAGGACCGTAATCGCGCCGGTTCACCGGGCTTTTCGGGCGACCCCAGAGGTTTTCACCCATACGGCGGTCAATCTTGTACTTCGAACTAATCCGCTTTGACATCAGCTATCCGGTGCCTGTTCTGTTATTGTCTGTCCCAATGAACCTCGAACCGGACATCACAGCCCGGCACCGGTCAAACAGGATAACGCCGCCGAATGTGTACTCCGACCGCGGAGCCGGACGTATAGGGTCGCTCCGTAACCCTGTCAACGCCTGAATCCGTCAACCACAGCCGCACCTGCTGTTGTCAGGCATCAACCTTGCGCAGCAGGCATGGGCAGGTTCAGGGCGTCCATCAGATCACGCAGTTCCTGGCGCGCGGCAAGATGGGACATGGTGACGTCGACACCTGACCCGTCGGCCATCACATCCAGCAACGTCAGACCATCCAGAAACAGTTCCCGGTAGATCACGCGCTCCGTCATGCCGGGCACGACGCGATAGCCGATCCGCTCTGCCAGTTGGTTCAGCACCTCCCCGACCCGGCGCTTGTTGCGGGCATCCAGATGCGACAGCCGGTTGCGCAGGACCACCCAGTCGATGGAGCCGCGATCGCGCAGCATCCGCCGCTTGCGCTCTTCCCAGACCATCTCCGCATAGCGGCTGGGCTTGCGGATGGCGAAGCTTTCCGGTTCCACATCCGCCAGATTGTCCAGGTCGATGAAGCTGTCGTTCAGCGGCGTGATCAGGGTATCGGCAAAATTGTGCCCCAGACGGCTCAAGGGGTGGTCATGCCCGGGGCAGTCGATGACGACGAAATCATTGAACGGTGCCAGACGGCCAAGCACCTGGCGGAAGGTCTCGGCGTCCTTGTCTGCATCACCGCTGGCGGCCACGACCTCATGCGCCGGCCAGGTCAGCGCAAGTCCCTTGCGACTGCTCGTGGCCTTGCGGTTCTCGACGTAGCGGGTCAGCGTCCCCTGCCGCGCATCCAGATCCACGGACCCGACCCGGCACCCCTGATGCAAGAGGGAGACGATGATATGCATGGCGGTGGTGGACTTGCCCGTCCCGCCCTTCTCATTGCCGATGACAATTGCATGTGCGCTGGACGCCATGAATGCTCCGTAGTCGTTGAATCAGCACGAATGCAGATATGTTTCAGATGGGCTTGCGGCTGGACAGGGCGGTCAGCAGGGTTCCGTCATCCAGGTAATCGAGTTCGCCCCCCACCGGCAGTCCCCGCGCCAGGCGGGTGATGCTGACGCCACAGTCCGCCAGCCGATCCGTCAGATAATGCGCCGTGGTCTGCCCGTCCACCGTGGCGTTCGTGGCCAGGATGACCTCGCCCACTTCAGGCCCGGCCGCGCGAACCATCAGGGGTTCCAGGTTCAGGTCATCAGGAGTGACGCCGTCCAGGGCCGACAGCACACCGCCGAGGACATGATATTGCCCGCGAAACGCATTGGCACGCTCCAGCGCCCAGAGGTCGCCGACGGTTTCCACGACACATATCGTGCGACGGTCGCGCCGCACGTCGGCACAGATGACACAGGGATCAGAGGTATCGATGTTGCCGCAGGTACTGCAGATGCGCACCGCCGCCGCCGTCGCAGCCAGCGCCTCGGCCAGCGGTCCCATCACCGATTCGCGCCGCTGGATCATGTGCAACGCCGCCCGGCGCGCTGAACGCGGGCCCAGTCCGGGCAGCTTCGACAGCAGCCGGATCAGCCGTTCGACGTCAGTACCGACCATGGTTCATTCGCTGTCGTGCCATCAGAACGGCAGCTTCATGCCCGGCGGCAGTTCCAGACCACCGGTCAGTGCACTCATCTTTTCCTGGGTCGCAGCTTCCGCCTTGGTGCGGGCGTCGTTATGCGCGGCGGTGATCAGGTCTTCCAGCATCTCGGTGTCTGCCGGATCGACCAGCGACGGGTCGATCTTCAGGCCCCGCATACGACCCTTGGCGTTCAGGGTGACCCGGACCATGCCGGCGGCGGATTCACCCTCCACCTCCAGGTCTTCCAGCTCCGCCTGGGCCTTTTCCATGTTTTCCTGCATGGCCTTGGCCTGCTTCATCAGATTGCCGAGATTCTTCATGATTCCTCGCTCTCATCGTCGGGCGCATCCCCCACCGGTTCTCCCGATTCGGGCGCCATGATCGGTTTGATACCCAGCAACTTCGCTTCGGGGAAGACCTCCAGTACCGCACGCACCATTGGGTCATCCAGTTGCCGGGCTGCGTCCTCGGTCTTGGCCTGTTCGTCCTGATCGTGCAGCGTGGATTCGGATGCTTCACTGGATGTCAAAGCAGTCCATTGCGCGCCAAATTCCTTCCGCATCACGCGTGTCAGCCGCGTCAGCATGTCGGGCTGCGCCTTGTCGGTCAGCGCAACTTCCAGCCTGTCGGGGCGATAGCTGACCAGCCGGACATTGTGGGTCAGTTCGCCCGCCAGATTGATCTCGCCCTTGTTCATCACATACTGGATGAGACTCCTGAAATCCGCGGGGCCGGCGGCTGGCGGTGACGCTGCGGCCACGGCGGGCACAGGCGGTTCGGCGGGCACGGTTTCCGGCGCCGCTTCAGGCATGGCATCAGGCCCGGGGTCAGGCGCAATCTCGGGCAAGGGCACCGAACGGGCCTGACTGGCGCCACCACCTGCCCGGAACGCCACCACGGACGCGCCGGAGGCACCACCGGACGGGGCATTGCCGGGTGCAGCAGCTGCCGGCGTCGGTGCCGAAGCCGTCTGGCGGCCTTGTGCCGCCTTGCCCCCACCAGCCTGCAGCCGTTTCAGCAGATCAGCCGGGTCCGGCAGGTCGGTGGCATAGGCCAGCCGGATGAGGGTCATCTCTGCCGCTGCCATCGGCGCCGGGGCAATGCGGCATTCCTCGATCCCCTTCAGCAGCAGCGACCAGGCCCGGCTGAGCACCGGCATCGGCAGTGCCGCCGACAGGGCAGCACCCTTTTCCCGTTCCGGTCCTGATCGGGCTTCGGGGGGTTCATGCCCAGGGGCCAGCCGTTCGGCGGACAGCCAGTGCGTGATCTCCAGCATGTCCTGCAGCACGATCTGCGCCTCGGCACCGGCATCATGCAGTTCACGCAGCAACAGCAGGGCGTCAGCCGCCTTGCCACCCATCACGGCCTCGTAAAGATCCAGCACGCGCATGCGGTCGGCCAGGCCAAGCATGTCGCGGACCAGCGCGGTATCGGCTGTTCCGGCCCCCTGGGCAATTGCCTGATCCAGCAGGGACAGGGAATCGCGGACCGAGCCCTCTGCCGCGCGGGCGATCAGTTGCAGCGCCCCGGGGTCAACCTCCGCCTGTTCCTGCGCGGCGATGGCGGACAGATGCGCGATCAGCTTGTCGGCAGGCACCCGGCGCAGGTCAAAACGCTGACAGCGCGACAGCACCGTGACCGGCACCTTGCGGATTTCGGTCGTGGCGAAGATGAAGATGACGTGGGCAGGCGGCTCTTCCAGCGTCTTCAGCAGCGCGTTGAAGGAATTCGACGACAGCATGTGCACTTCGTCGATGATATAGACCTTGGTGCGGGCCTGGACCGGCAGATAGGGCACGCCATCCAGCAGTTCCCGCATCTGCTCCACCTTGGTGCGGGACGCGGCGTCCAGTTCCTGCACGTCGATATGGCGACCGTCGACAATGGCGCGGCAATCCTCACAGGTGCCGCAGGGGCTCATCGTCGGCCCATCGGCATTGCGGCAGTTCAGGGCCTTGGCGATGATGCGCGCGGTCGTGGTCTTGCCCACCCCGCGCACGCCGGTCAGCATGTAGCCGTGATGCAGCCGGTTGCGCGCGATTGCATTGCCCAGGGTGCGCACCAGCGCTTCCTGACCGATCAGCTCATCAAATGTCTGGGGACGATATTTCCGGGCGAGGACCTGGTAGGGTACAGCGTTCGTGCCGCTCATGTCCCGCGCCCCTCGAATTACCTGAATTCCGGCATCAGCAACAAGCACCGAATGCCTGCCAATAGGCGTGAAGGAGGAGGCTGCCAGCGACCCGCGCCGAATTCGTTACGGCTGCTTCCTTCCGGATCTGACCGGGTTGGCGAGTGGCACGTCCACCGACAACCTCCCACGCGCCTTATGCCGTGTTTGCCCCATGGAACGCAAGAGGGTGCTATGATGACCGGGCGCGGCGGCGAGCAGGGTCGCCCGAAAGCGTGTAACGGCAACAATTCCTTAACCCTGAAAACCTAGGATACGGCGCATGAGACCGATATATAAGACCAGCGCCCGCGCGGGCTCCCATTACGTACCGAAGGTCAAGGTCGACGCCCTGTTGCTGATGACCGACGGCACGGAAATCGAAGGCAGTGTGTTCATCCGCGCAACGGAACGCGTGCTGGACCTGCTCAACGGCCCTGGTGACTTCTTTCCCGTGCTCTGCAATCGGACAGGCGAGATCACGATCGTCAACAAGAAGGCGATCAACAACCTGAAACCGATGGACAGCAAGGACTGATCAGCAGCAGATCGGGGCAGGCACGACAGGCGCGCATGGTCTGAACGTCATGCCGCACGGTGCGCCCTTGATGGACCACCCGGCCAACGCCTCAGCGTGCGGCTTCGTCCGCCGCGATCTGGTTCTTTGCCGCTGTCCGCTGCTCCGCCGCAGCGCGCTGTTCGCGGTACAGGATGAACATGCCGCTGCCCATGATCACGAAGGCACCGATCAGCATCCCGATCCCCGGAACTTCACCAAAGAAGATCGCACCAGCGATGATGGACCAGAGCAGTTCGGTGTAGACAAACGGCGCGATCATCGATGCTTCCGTCTGCTCGAACGCCTTGATCATCAGGAAGTGACCGGTTCCGCCCACGATCCCCATGCCGGCAAACATCAGCCAGTGGATCGGTTCCGGGTTCTGCCAGATGAACGGCAGCGGAATGGTGGCCACGACCGCGCCGACGATCGCTGTATAGAACAGCGAATTGAGCGGCGGCGCAGCGCCCCGGATCAGCCGGGTCATGATCATGAACGTGGCGTAGCAGGACGCCATGGCGAGCGGCAGCAGCGACCAGGCGCTGAAGCTCGCCTGATCCGGCCGCAGGATCGCGATGACGCCGACAAAGCCAATGGCGACCGCCAGCAGCCGTCGCGGCCCGACCTTTTCCTTCAGGATCAGGATCGAGAGCACGGTGACCATCAGCGGGGCGACATAGCCAATCGCCGAAACCTCGGCCATCGGCATGATGCTGAGGGACGTGAACCCGAACACAGTGGCGGCAAAGACCACCACCGAGCGCGTGATCTGCAGCCCGAGGCGCTTTGTCTTGAACAGGCTCGCAATGCGCCGCGGGAAGATCATCAGGATCAGCAGCACATGGAAGAAATAGCGCCCCCAGACCACCTGTTCGATCGGGTAGATCCCGGCCAGCGTCTTGGCCAGCGTGCCCATGCCCACGAACAGCAGCAGCGCCAGGCAATAGAGCCCGACACCGCGAATGGGACCTTCGACGGTCAAGGGCTCAACCAATCTGTCCAGCCGACCCAGCGGTCGGGCAAGGGGGCGGTCAGTCGCTTCCTGTTGCACTGCATCAATCATGTCCAGCATATTGGGTTTCGGTTCGCAACCGCACAAACGGCAAGAATACCCAAAGCCATGCGAAAAATGCATGACAAGTAAAATAACCTTGTTAAGGCAAATGGTTAAAAATCAGGCGTCGGCGCGCATCGGCCGTGGTTCGCCGAAGAGGTATCCCTGCGCCAAAGTCAGATCATCCTCAACAAGCTCCAGCACCTGTTCCTCATTCTCCACCTTCGCGGCGATCAGAACCATACCCTTGGCGCGCAGCTTTTCCACCAGAACCGGCAGCGGTCTGTCCGGTCGGGCCAGATCCTTCAGGGCATGCGCATCGACCTTGGCAAAGGCCACGCCCCGGCTGGCAAGGCCCATCAGGTCGATGTCACCACGGTCGATATTGTCCACCGACAGCCGGAACCCGATCCGTTTCAGGCTGTCCAGATGCTCCGCCACAGTCGCTGTCGCCTGCAGCAGGCGCTCCGCCTCCACCTCGAAGACCAGACGCCCGGCCAGGTCACGATTGGCCACGAGGAATTCCAGGAACTGCTCGAAGAAGGCCTCATCTTCCAGCGTGGCCATCGAGAGATTGCAGAAGAAGCCGAATCCCGCATCCTCGTTACGCCGCCGCTTCAGTGCCTGAACACAGCGAAACAGCGACAGGTTGTCGATGGTGTCCGTCAACCCTGCCTGTTCCGCCACCGGCATGTACTGGTGCGGGGCAATCACGCGGTTCTCGCTGTCGCGCAACCGGGTCAGGCATTCATGGAATGCGACACGGCGCTGCGGCAGCTGGACCACCGGCTGCAGGTAGAGGTCGATGCGGTTGTCCTTCAGCGCCGCCAGCACGGCCTCGATCAATGGCTGGCCTTCCAGTTCCATCGGCCTGCCGTCCACCGGACCGGCAGCGCCCCTTCCGGCGGTGGGCATGTGGCCCGATGCGATGCGGGCCAGCTGCGACCGGACCAGACGCATTTCCGTGACCAGTTCGTCCTGATCGCGGTGCTGACGCAACACGTCCAGTTCCGCCGTCAGTTCGGCAATGGCCTCGGCCTGGCCTTCCCGGGCGGCGCGTTCCGCATCCAGACTGCGCAGCAACAGCCGCCGTTCCAGCCGACGTGCAGCGCCTTCACCTGACATGACCCCCAGCGCAAGCACCAGCAGGCCCGTGAACGTGGCATCGGAGACAGATGTTTCAGGCACGAAACGGAACGTGGCAACACCAATGGCAGCCGCGACCAGCAGACTGGCCAGATGAAACAGGGTGAGCGCCGTAAATGGCATCCGATCCACAACCTTCCGGGATTCGTATAGAATGACAGTCAGTGATAGCGGGATTGGGTTACGTCATGGTTAACGACAGTTTGCCAACGGGTGCGGTGGATCGACGGCATGTTCTCGGGCTGGGTCTGTTGATGCTTGCAGGTGCAGCCAGCCTGACCGCCGCGCCGGCAAGAGCCGACACGACCAGCGCGCACGACTTTGCCTTCACGTCCATCGACGGGGATCCTTTGCCGATGAGCCGGTTTCGCGGCAAGGCCGTCCTGCTGGTGAACACCGCGTCCCATTGCGGCTTCACGCATCAGTACGACGGGCTGCAGACCCTCTGGGAAACCTATCGGGACCGGGGTCTGGTGGTGCTGGGTGTACCGTCGGACGACTTCAATCAGGAACTGGGATCGGAAGCGGCCATCAAGCGCTTCTGCGAAGTCAATTTTGCCATCGACTTCCCCATGACCGCGCTCCAGTCGGTGAAGGGTCGCGGTGCCCATCCGCTCTATCGCTGGATCGCCGACAGTCAGGGCCGCAGCGCCGCACCGCGCTGGAACTTCTACAAGTACCTGATCGCGCCTGACGGACAGCTTGTCGGCAACTGGCCAAGCAACGTCGGCCCGAAGTCCCGGGAACTCCGCGCTGCCATCGAGGCGACACTGCCGCCTGCATGACGCCCGGACGGCCTGACTCCGGCTGCGCAAGACCGACGCCCCCTCGTAGCAGCAAGGCAGCAGCAAGGATCGTCCTGAATCTGGTACATGGGGCCTTGCGCTGCGCCTTGGCGATACTTTGCCGATATTGCCCGTCGCCGGTCTGCAGCGGAAACACCACGACAGTTCAAGCTGGCGAAGTGTCCCCGCGCGCTGGCGGAGGGCGTGATGCCTTCAACGGCACTGATCCGGTCGAAGCGTGACCGACCAACGACAGAAGCAGTGCTCTTGCTGCTGCAGACAACCTGATCCTGGGACTTTTTTGACATTGCCTATTTGTGGGCCAGATCCTCACTTCGGCAAACTCTTTCCGGCCTGTCGCGTTCCGGATCAGCGCTCGGTCAGTTTCAACTCGATGCGGCGGTTGCGGCGCTTTGCGAGCTCGCTGTCGCCGGGTTCGATCGGGTGAAATTCACCAAAGCCGGTCGGTGCCAGACGGTCAGGCGGAATGCCCTGCTGGATCAGGTATTTCGATACTGCAATGGCACGGGCCGCTGACAATTCCCAGTTCGACGGGAACCGCGCCGTGCTGATCGGCACACTGTCGGTGTGACCGTCGATGCGCAGGATCCAGTTGATGTCGTCGGGAATCTTGGCGGAGATATCGATCAGGGTCTCCGCCAGCTTGGTCAGCTGAATGCGACCGGCCACGCCCATCTCGGCACTGCCGGAGCCGAACAGGACTTCCGACTGGAAGACAAAGCGGTCGCCGACGATGCGGATGCCGTCCTGCCCGCGCAGCACCTCACGCAGCCGCCCGAAGAACTCCGAGCGGTAGCGCGACAGCTTTTCCACCTGCGCCGCAAGCGCCCGGTTCAACCGCCGGCCGAGATCCGCGATGGTTGCCTTGCTTTCGGCATCCTTGGCCTCGAACTCATCCAGCAAAGACTGAATCTGCGCCAATTGCTTGCGCAGGTCGGCCAGTTGCAGGTTCAGGAGGTTCACCTGCCGGCGCGCGGCCTCGGATATCCGCTGTTCATCTGTCAGTGCCACCCGTTCCAGTTCGCGCGCACTGCGTTCCTGATCCAGGTTCTGGCTCGTGCGGTCAAGTTCGGCAACGGTCGTCGTCAGCCGGTTCCGGGTGGCGGTCAGATCCGCATTCAGATCGGCAATTTCGCCCTGGTTTTCCAGAATCCGGTTTTCCAGGGCCGTGATCCTGTCCTGTGCCTGGAAATACAGTGCCTGAAGGTCGTTCAGTTCCTCTTCCGAGCGGGCACGGGCACTGTCGGATTCATCGCGCCTGCGCGCCAGGGCGGCTTCCCGCGCCAGCAGTTCGGCGATCCGCGCCTCCATTTCGGCACGATCCGCCTCGGAAAACGCGGGCTGTTCGTCCAGCTTGCGTTCCGCGTCGGTCGCACGCTGCTGCAGGGCCGCGATCTGCAGCGAAAGCATGTCCCGCTCTGCCGTGGATTCATTCAGCGCCGCGGACAGTTGCGAAACATTCTGGCGCAGGTCCTCGTTGGCGCTGCGCTCACTGGACAGGAGCGATTGCAGTTCGGACAGTTCTGCCGTCAGACGCGACAGCGCCTCATCCTTGTCGGACAGGGAATAGGTCAGCACGAACTGCGCCAGCGTATAGATCACCATCATGAAGATGAAGGTGAGCAACAGCGCTGACAGGGCATCGACAAAGCCCGGCCAGACGTTGCCTTCTTCGCGATGGTGCCTGCGGTGACGGGGCATCAGCGGCCTTCGTCAGCTATCGCGGCGATGGTCCGGGTCAGGACCTTGATCTCGGAACGCAGCTCGTCGACCGTTTGCTGGCGACCGCTCACGGTTTCCTCCAGCAGGCGTGTCACATAGACATCGATGTTGCGCAGGTGGGTGTCGGCGGCGCTGTCGCCCGGCCCCTGTTCGGTGGCGACGGCAATGCGCTGCAGGATGGGCTTCAGTTCCATCTGCCCTTCAGCCAGTTTCACCATCAGGTCCCGTTCGGTGCGCATCTGATCGGTCAGGCTGGCCAGCCGTTCGGACAGCTGCAACAGGGTCTGATTGCCGGAGACACGGGATTCCTCCGACCGCGCCATGATGCGCTGCAGGTTCTCCAGACTGTCCGCCGTCTGTTCCAGCAGGGCCTGCACGTAGACCGGCACGGACCCCTCGCCCTCGGCAATGCCCCCGACCGATCCGCTCGACAGGCGCGTGAAGCTGGACAGCCATTCCTCCAGATCGTTGTAGAACCGGTTCTGTGACTGGCTGGCCTGCAGTTCGATGAAGCCCAGCACCACGGACCCGGCCAGACCGAACAGGGACGAGGAGAATGCGGTTCCCATGCCGTCCATCGGCTGCAGGATGGCCAGCTTCAGGGCTTCGAAAATATCACCGACGTCATCGCTTTCCACCGTCAGGCCACGTACCGCCGTTCCAACTGACGTGATCGCGTCGATCAGTCCCCAGAACGTGCCGAGCAGACCCAGGATGACCAGGGTGCCGATCAGGTAGCGGGAGATGTCGCGCGATTCATCCAGTCGGGAACTGATCGAATCCAGCAGCGACCGAAGCGACATCGTCGACAGGCTGACGCGGCCCTTCTTTTCCTGCAGCATGCTGGCCAGCGGGGCGAGCATGGACGGCGCGGTCTGGATCGACAGGCTGGGGTCATTGCGCCGGAACGACTCGACCCAGCGCACGGCGGGTCGCAGCAGCAGCACCTGCCGGATGACATAGACGATGCCGATCAGCAGGACGCCCAGGATCAGGCCGTTCAGCACCGGATTGGTCATGAAGATACCGATCAAAGCCTCATGCAGCGCCGCAATGACGCCGAGGACAATGACCAGGAAGATCGCGATGCGGGTCAGATAGACTGAAGGCTGGACCATACGCTACCTGCTTTCGATGGATAGATCGACGCGATTGCCAGGGCCGCCATCATTCGGCGGACCAAGTGCACGCAACACGATCCGGAAACTCTGCACACCTTCATCCAGCAGCGCCCGGCGGACGTTCTGGCCCCGGCGCAGCGACAGGCGCCGCTTCCAGTCCAGCGTCTCGGTGGCGCTGTCGGCGAAGGCCTTGACGCCGACACGGTCATTGGAGCCCTTCAGCCGGGCCGCAATGTCGCGCACCAGGGCGCGGCCGGCGGCATCCAGTTCTTCCGCTCCGTCGGCAAACACGATCCTGGACACGCCGGCTGCAGCCGGCGCGGTGGCGGCGGGCGCGGTCGTCGCCACCTGGCGCGGCGCTGCTGGTGCGGGTTGCGCTGCCGGTGCCGCAACAGGCGCAGGCGCGGTCGGGCGAATGACCTGTGGCACGGCCTGCGTCGGCGGCGGCGATACGGGCTGGGGTGCGACCGCAACGGCCCTGGGTGCTGCAGCAGGAGGTGTCGCGGCGGCTGGCCGGGTTGGAGCCGCGACAGCCACAGAAGCGGGGGCAGAAGCAGGCGCACGGGCAGCCGACGCCGGGGCGGCAGGCCTGGGGGGCGCGATGGGTTGCACCAGAACGGGCGTTACCGGACGTGCAACAACAGCAGGCGGAGCCACCAGGGGCGCGCGGGCAACGGAAGATTGTTGCGGACGGCTGCCCGGCGGGGTCAGACGGACCTGGCTGTCAGGTCGGTTGAACGGCAGGCGATAACGCTGGGGACCAGGCGATCCAGTCGTCGGAAAGCCTGTTTCACCAGGTGCCGCGCCGGCATAGTCGGGATTGATCCAGACAGATGACTGCTGGGCCGTTGCCGAATGCGGCAAGGCCAGAAAAGCGGCGCATGCCAACAGCCACGCGATCAATAGCGTGCCATGCCTGCGCCTGCGTGTCCTGCAGGTTGCCAAGATTACTGCCCTCCAGCCCTGTTTGGGCGGACCTTACTGCATCCACGGCCTAGATCAAAACCCGGCTTTCGCCAGCGACTTGACCCGGGTCGCCCTTGCAGCGGACATGCTCCAACGGTCGTGTGGCGAAAATCAGGCGGTCTTGCGTTTTGCCGCATCCTTCAGCGCCTGCAGCAAGGGCTGCTGCATCTGCCCGTTGCCAGCGACAATGCCACCGGTCTGCAGCATCTTGCGACCACCATTCAGGTCGGTGACCATGCCACCGGCTTCCCGGACGATGACGATGCCTGCGGCCATGTCCCAGGATTTCAGTCCCCGTTCCCAGAAACCTTCGAAACGACCCGCCGCAACATAGGCGAGATCCAGGGACGCAACACCGAGGCGGCGGATGCCTGCAACCCGACCGGTCAGCTCCTGCATCTCGCGATGGAATGCGGGATGGCCGTCCTTGCCGATGTGCGGGATGCCGGTGCCAAAGACCGACTCGTCCAGCCGCGTCCGGCCCGAAACCCGCAGCCGCTTGTCGTTGATGAAGGCGCCCCTGCCCTTTTCGGCAAAGAACATCTCATCGCGCGTGGGTTCCAGGATCATGCCTGCGACCAGCTCGCCATGCTGTTGCAGGGCGACGGAAACGGCGAAATGCGGAATGCCGTGCAGGAAATTGGTGGTGCCATCCAGCGGGTCGATGATCCAGAAGCTTTCCGGGTCCTCCCCAGGGGCTTCCCCGCTCTCCTCCATGACGAAGCCGAAGTCGGGGCGCGCGCGCTGCAGCTCCTCCTTCAGGATGCGTTCGGCCTGCAGGTCGGCGTTGGTCACGAAATCGCCCGGGCCCTTGCGGGACACCTGCAACTGCTCGATTTCGCCGAAGTCATGCAGCAGGGACCGGCCAGCCTTGCGGACCGCCCGTTCCATGACATTGATCAGGGGAGATTTGCGCACTTCAGAAAGCCTCTCAGGCGGATGCCCATTGTGTGCCGGTGACCCGGCGGAAACAGTCAGGCGCGGCTGACGTAGGTGCCTTCGGCCGTCGCGACGATGATCTTCTCGCCCACGCCGACAAAGGGCGGCACCATGCAACGCAGCCCGTTGTCCAGGGTCGCGGGCTTGTAGCTGTTGGCCGCAGTCTGGCCCTTGACGACCGGTTCCGTGTCGGTGACTTCCTGTGTCACATGCTCGGGCAGGATCAGGCCCAGGGCCTCTTCCTCGTACATCTCGACCTGTACCATCATGCCATCCTGCAGGTAGACCGCCTGATCGCCCACCAGGGTGGCAGAGATGCTGATCTGCTCGTAGCTGTCGGTATCCATGAACGTCACCAGCTCACCGTCCGTGAACAGATACTGGTAATCCTTCTGTTCCAGCCGGGCGCGTTCCACGGTCTCCGCCGAGCGGAACCGTTCGTTCAGCTTGGAGCCGTCACGCAGGTTCTTCAGTTCAACCTGTAGGTAGGCGCCGCCCTTGCCTGGCTGCGTGTGCTGGATACGGACAGCACGCCAGAGGCCACCCTTGTGTTCGATCACGTTGCCGGGACGGATCGCATTGCCGTTGATCTTCATGCTGGAAAATCCGGTTGCTGGACAGTTTCACTATTTGCTTGAGCGGCGCGGAACCTATCCTCTCCACCCGCCGCTGTCGAGCCATCATCTCGCGGCCCGGGTGATCCTGCCATGCTGCGCTGCGTAGACAGATCACCCGACCGCAGACGAAAGCCCCACAACATGAATGCGCATACCGAAGCGACTGACGACCGGCACGCCACCGCACTGGTCATTGGCGGCACCGGCGGAATTGGTGCGGCCATCGCGGACGCCCTGCGCGGTCCCGATGCACCGGCGCGCAATGTCATCGCCACGTCCCGCCGCGGATCCGATGCCGTCGACATCTGCGATGAAGCCAGCGTGGCGGCACTCGCCAGCCGCCTCAAGTCCCTGTCAGGTGACCTGACACTGGTGATCGACGCGACCGGGTTCCTGCATGATGAAACATTCACGCCGGAGAAGACCTGGCGACACATTGATCCGGCCCACATGGCACACGCGTTCGCCGTCAATGCCATCGGCCCGGCGCTGCTGATGAAACACCTGCTGCCGCTGCTTCCGGCGCAGGGTCGCAGCGTCTTTGCGACCCTTTCAGCCAGGGTTGGCAGCATCGGCGACAACAGGCTTGGCGGCTGGACCAGCTATCGCGCATCCAAGGCTGCGCTGAACCAGATCGTGCGCACCACAGCCATCGAACTGCACCGCCGCAAGCCAGACGCCATCTGTGTCGCCCTGCATCCGGGCACCGTCGCCACCGACCTGTCCGCGCCGTTTTCCACCGATGGGCTGGACGTCCGCGATCCGGACACCGCCGCCGAAGACCTGCTTTCCGTGATCAAGGGCCTGCAACCCTCCGACAACGGCGGGTTCCTCGATCACAATGGAGCCTACATCCCCTGGTAGACACAAAGGTGCCGCATCAATTCCAGAGGTGTCTTCATGCAAGGATACGCAATTCCTGAAACACTGTCTGCGACCCGAGTGTGATAAAAATCGCAAATTTTTCCTGATTCACATCCATGACTTGAAATTGCCGCCGTCGTCCTGGCACTCTTCCCTGCATTCATCCGGCACCCTTTCACTGGGCAGCCGGGCGCAGGCGCGGGGGAGAATCGCAATGGCCTCAATCGTTGGCACCGAACTCGATGATACGCTCAGCAGCACCGAGGGCGATGACAACCTGACCGGTCGCGGCGGCGACGACACCTATCTATTCAGTGCCGGGTTTGGCCAGGACATCATCCGCAGCACCGGTGCGGACAGCACAGATCGTGACCGGATCGTCTTCGACGATACGATCGAGCGAAGTCTCGTCCGGCTGACGACGGTCTTCGAACGCATCAACGATGATGGGTCGGCACATCTGCAACTGGATTTCGATGGCGACGGATCCCGGATCCAGGCGCTCGATTTCCTTCAGAACCGGGATGGAGACTCCATCGGCCTGCTGGACAACGGACTGCGAGAGGTCGCCTTCGCCGATGGCACGGTCATCCGATTGGATGAAGGCCTGCCACTGACAGGAAACGACGGCTCGCAGAGGATGCGTGGTTCGGAGTTCGACGACACCATCAGGGGCGAAGGAGGCAATGACACGCTGCGCGGCGGGGCGGGCTCGGACGTGCTCTTTGGCGGAGACGGAAACGACGATGTCACCGGCGGCGACATCTTCGGACTGTTCGGTACCGAGGCAGACACTCTCGCAGG
>JARGPL010000020.1 GCA_029210175.1 Minwuia sp.
CTGCAGGCCTACAACTTCGCAAAGCGCCTGAAGACTCTCAGGGGGCTCACCGTCTTCGAATTCATCAACGAAAAATGGACATCAGAACCCGACAGGTTCAGAGTTCATCCAGACCATCTCATTCCGGGACCAAACATCTAGGCACGGGTTGCTTGCTCGATATCAAGTTCCCGCAAGACGCTTTCCATATCCAGCGGACCAACTTCACCCCGTTCAGCCTGCTCCCAGCCGATGTCGATCGCTTCCCGCAAGCGGGCGAGCTTCGCCTCTTCGGTCATCTCGTGTTCGATCTGGCGGCGTAGTGCTTCCCGCACGACCTCAGAGGCATTGTTGTAAAGGCCGCTCGCCACCTTCTCGCGGACGTATTCGTCCAGCCGGTCTGTCAGTGAAACATGCATGGCGGTCTCCTTCTCGCTGCAGGCGATCAGGATACAGGCTTTGACAATCCTTGTCTGCCTTCCGCGCGTGGCCGATCCGCATTTCGGCGGCATTGACTGCGCACTGATTGCTGTATGCTGCACCACATGACTGATTTTGCGGCAGCACCAGAACGCATGGGGTTCCTGAACCGGGATCGGGTCGGGTTCTTCTTTCTGAATGTGGGTCACTTCTTCGACCACATGTTCATGCTCATCTTCGCGACCGTCGCCGTGGCGCTGGCGGGGCAGGACGGCATGTCCTATCGGCAGCTTCTGGAACTGCTGACCCCGGCGCTGGTGATGTTCGGTGTCGGGTCATTGCCTGCAGGCTGGCTGGCAGATCGCTGGTCGCGTCAGGGCATGATCGCTGTCTTCTTCATTGGTATCGGTGCATCGTCCATCGCGACGGGTCTTGCGGACGAGACCTGGCAGATCATGCTGGGTCTGGGTGCCATTGGCACTTTCGCGGCGATCTATCACCCGGTGGGGATTGCCATGGTGGTCGAGGGGCAGGAAAAGGTGGGCCGCGCCCTGGGCATCAACGGTGTCTGGGGCAACATGGGACTGGCTGCCGCCCCCTTGCTGACCGGCTGGCTGATCGAGGTGTCGAGTTGGCGTGCGGCCTTCATCGTGCCGGGTATCGTCGCTGTGCTGGTGGGCTGCGCCTACGTCATGTTCTGCCGCAACGGGCGCAATGTCGTCCGGGCGGAAAAGCGAACGGTGCCGGACCCGAGTGATCACGATCTGACGCGGCCCGTCCTGATCCGGGTCGCACTGGCACTCACGCTCACCATCCTGTTCGGCGGGGTCGTGTTCCATGCCTCTGCCGTTGTCCTGCCCAAACTGTTCTCCGAGCGGTTGGCCGATATCACCAGTGACATCGGGACCATCGGCACCTACGCCGCCATTGTTCTGGCCATCGCATCCTTCGCACAGATCGTCGTTGGCCATCTGCTGGACCGGTTTCCCGCCCGGCGCATCCTGTTTCTCATCGCGTTGCTGCAGGTTCCTGTCCTGGCATTCGTCGCGACGATTTCGGGCATCCCGATTGTCCTGGCCTCCATTCTGATGATGGCCCTGATCTTCGGTGAGATCCCGATTCATGACACCATCCTGACCCGCTACACCCGATCCGCCTGGCGGGGGCGGGTGTTTGCCGTCAAGTTCGTGCTTGCCCTGCTGGTCGCCGCCGTGGTGCCGCGCCTGATCGGATCGGTGCATGATGGCTACGGGCTGGATGTGCTGTTCCTGATCCTGGCCGCCGCTGCTGCTGGCGTGGCGCTTTCGGCCCTGATCCTGCCCATTGCGCGCAAGGTCGCCTGACCAGGGATCCGCATCTCAGCGCGTTTGGAAATACCCTCGGAACGTTTCCGATGGAATTTTTCCTTAAAATAATTCCAAATAGCATTGAAACCTTGCGGAGCTGCATTACCTGTTGGTCATGGCGCCGGGAACGGTGCCGAACAGACATGAATGCAGGAGATTTCAAGTGCGTGTTCCGAGTGTGACTTTCAAGACCCGCGTGCGTGACGAGGCTGTTGAAGGCCCGAACCCCTTCCGCTGGCAGGACCGCACCAGTGACGAGATATTCAAGGGCCGCAGGGTGGCCCTGTTCTCGCTGCCCGGCGCCTTCACGCCGACGTGCAGCTCCACGCATCTGCCGGGCTATGAGGAGCATTTCGAGGCCCTGAAGGCCGAGGGGGTGGATGAGGTTGTCTGCCTGTCGGTCAATGACGCCTTTGTCATGTTCCAGTGGGGCAAGAACCTCGGCGCGAAAAACGTGACCCTGCTGCCGGATGGCAATGCGGAATTCACCAAGGGCATGGACATGCTGGTCGACAAGTCGAACCTGGGCTTCGGTGCCCGGTCCTGGCGCTACTCCGCGCTGATCGACGACGGTGAAGTCGTCGAGATGTTCGTCGAGCCGGGCAAGAGCGACAATTGCGAGACCGATCCGTTCGAGGTTTCCGATGCCGCAACGATGCTGAACGCAGTGAAGGCGCGCAACGCCAAGGCTGCCTGATAAGCCTCCCTCACGCCTGAACAACGGGCCCCTGTCATCGACGATGGCAGGGGCCCTTTTCGTTTGGGGGATGAGCGGGCGGTGGTTTGAGTTATCCTGTGAGCAGGAAGTGCTTTCGGAGGACAAGGCAGAGCCATGAAGATCACCGGCACCAGAAGCCACGTCCTGCGCTACGAGATGGATGAGGAACTGGGTTACTCCCAGCAGTATTACCCTGCCCGCACCGCGCATCTCGTTGAAGTCTCCATCGATGAAGGACCTACGGGCTGGGGCGAATGCTTTGGCACCGGTCCCATAGCGCTGGCCAACAAGACCATCGTCGAACAGGTCTTGCAGCCGATGGTCCTCGGGCGTGACCCGCTGGCGCGGGAGGCGATCTGGCAGCATTGCTACAACATGATGTGCGACCACGGGCAGAAGGGGATGCCGCTCTACTGCCTGCTCGCTGGCCCGACACGGACGCGCATCCCCGATCTGGCGGATGCGTTCCACGATGAGGCTGCGGCCATCCGCGAGGCGGGATTTGCGGCCACCAAGATGAAGGTGGGCCCTGGCTCTGTCGCTGACATCGAACTGGCGACTGCGGTGCGCGACGGGGTGGGCGACGGCTTTCGTTTCGCGGTCGATGCGAACCATTGCTACACGACCCCCGATGCGCTGACGGTCGGGCGGGCGCTGGATGATCTGGGGGCCTACTGGTTCGAGGAGCCGGTGGCACCAGAGGACAGGGCGGGCTACACCGAATTGCGCGCCAAACTGAAGACCACGATCGCGGGTGGGGAGGCGGAGTTCACCCGCTACGGCCGGCGTGACCTGCTGGCCGCCATGCCCGACATGCCGGGCGGGTTGCATCCATGGGAACCGATACTGGAATTCGACACGACGCCGAACAGATTCCGCGACGACATGCTGTCGGACCCGCTGGACATTCAGGGGCAGGTGAAGCGCAGTGGCGGCTTCGTCGATCTGCCCGGCGGGCCGGGGCTGGGCGTTCGACCGGACCCGGCATTCCTTGACCATTACCGCATCGCCTGAGGGCACATCTGCATATTCGACCGCCGGGGAGGGCACCGACCATGAAACCATTCGAAGGCATCCGCATCCTGGACCCGACACATGTGCTGGCGGGACCATTCTGCTGCTACCAGATGGCCTGGTTCGGGGCGGAGGTGATCAAGGTCGAAGCGGTGGAGCCACGCGATTTCATTCGCTATGCCAGCCCGGAAGCCGATCTGGCCAGGGCCGGACTGTCGGAAAGCTTTATGGCGCAGAACGCGAACAAGAAGTCCGTCGTGCTGAACCTGAAGGACCCGCGCGGGCGAGACCTGTTCAAGCGCCTTGCCGCCACGTCCGATGCAATGGTGGAGAATTATCAGCCAGGTACCATGGCGGGTCTGGGCCTGGGCTACGACGATCTGAAGGTGATCAACGGGAAGCTGGTCTATTGCTCCCTGACCGGTTTCGGCCAGACCGGGCCGCTGCGCGATGTTCCGGCATATGATCATCTGGTGCAGGGCATTTCGGCCATGGCGTCCATGCAGAACGGCACGGAAGACCCGGTACGGGTCGGCTTTCCCGTCATCGACTATGTGGTCGGGCTGCTGGGGGCGTTTGCACTCTCCACGGCCCTGTTTCAGGCACGCGCGACCGGGCAGGGGCAGTATGTGGATGTATCGATGCTGGATGCGTCACTGATCATCATGGCACCGGTGGTGCAGCAGTGGCTGACCAGCCAGCGCCAGCCGCCCGCCATGGGCCGCCGTGCGTTTTCGGGCAGCCCGTTTTCCGGCATGTTCGAAACGGCGGACGGCATGATCGTCACGGCAGCGAACACCCGGGCCCAGGCCGAATCCGTGCTGCGCGTGATCGGGCGGGAGGATCTGATCGACGACCCCGACGTGATGAACTGGCATGGTCGACCGGAAATCGCGGACCAGGTGCAGCCGATCCTGTTCGAACGGTTTGCGACCCGCACGGCGCTGGAGTGGGAGGCGCTGCTGGTCGCCGCCTCGGTACCGGCGGGCAAGCTGCGCGATGTGCCGGAGATCATGGCCCATCCGCATGTGCGTGAACGGGGACTGTTGCACAGCATTCCCGATGTGCCAGGACTGGGCCGACCGATTGAGGTCATGGGGCCGGGGTTCCGCATCGCTGACCCGCAGGCCATGATTCAGGACCCGACACCGCCGCCGCTGAAAGGGGCCGACACCCGGACCTATCTGCATGAACTGGGGCTGAGTGACGGGGACATCGATGGTCTTGTTTCAGACGGGGTGACGCTGGTCGCCGAATGACACTTTGTTAACCCTGTTGCTGCACGCTGGAACGGTATTTCGGCGGGAGTGACGGCAGCGTGAAACAGACCGGCAAGGCAGCCCTGAAAAGTGTCCAGCGGGCCAATGGCCTGATGGCGCGTGGGCGACCCGATCAGGCCCTGCAGGTGTTCGAGCAGGCCCGGCGGGCGTCCCCTGGCGTGTTTGATGTCCACTTCGGGCTTGCCCGTGCCAGACAGGCGCTGGGGGATGCCGCCGGGGCGGTGGACGCATTCACGACCGCGCTGGACCATGCACCCCAGGGTGATCCGCGCGCCCTGCTGGCGCTCGGCCAGCTGGCCCGCGACCTGAAGGCATCAGAACAGGCCGTCGGGTTCTTTCGGGCTGCGGCGATGGCCACACCTGGCAGTGTCGATGCACAGACCGGACTGGCGCATGCCATGCGCGATCTGGGGCGGCAGGAAGACGCAGTCGAGCTGTTGCAATCCGCCCTGCATCTGGCGCCGGATTCCAGTGCGCTCTGGACCACGATGGGCGTGGTCATGGCCGATCTGGAAGATCATGCCAATGCAGAAACGTTCCAGCGTGAAGCGCTGCGGCTGGACCCGGCCAATGGTGCCGCGGCCGGCAACCTGGCCGAAGTGCTGTTTGCCATGGGTCGATCTGAAGATGCCTCTGACGCCTACGTTCTGGCACTAGGGCTTCGCCCGAACGACGCGGCGCTGCGGTTCAATCATGCGCTGTTTGCGCTCGGCACTGGCGATCTGGCTTCTGGCTGGCGCGATTACGAGGCGCGGCTGGACAAGGCATTTCCCGGGTATGTGCGCAGGGACCTGAAACTGAAACGCTGGGACGGGCGTGACCTGTCCGATGGCCGTCTGCTTGTTGTGGCAGAGCAGGGGGTGGGTGATGAACTGCATTTCCTGCACTGCATCGATGATGTCCGCAGCCGTGTCGCCGAACTCTGGTGGGAGTGCGACCCGCGCCTGCTTGCCCTGTGCCGACGTTCCTTCCCCGATGTGACCTTCGTGCCCTGGCAGGGTTCGGATGTGTCCGGCTTTCACCGTGGCTACGATTGGCTGCGCGATGCGCCGAAGTTCGATGCGATGATGGAGGCGGGCAGCCTGCAGACCCTGTTCAGGCGCGATGTCGATGCCTTTCCGGTGACGCCACCGCGCTTGCAACCTGCCAGCCGCACGCAGCCGGGCCAGCAGTTGCGGATCGGCATCAGCTGGACCAGCATTCATCGCAATCGCCTGCGGGACCGGGGTTACGTGCCGCTGGATCATTGGGGTGACGTGCTGTCCATCCCGGGAATCGAATGGGTGAACTTGCAGTACGGTGCGGTCGAACAGGAACTGACCGCGGCGGAAAAGCGATTGAACGTGCGGGTCCATCGTCAGCCGGGTCTGGACCTCAAGGATGACTTTGACGGCACCGCAGCACTGATTGCCGGGCTGGATCTGGTGATCGCACCAACCAACACCGTGCGACAGCTGGCCGGATCATTGGGCGTGCCGTCACTGGTGCTTTCGCGGTTGCCATACGAATTCGCGCTGGGACGGGCGGAGAACCCCTTCTTCCCCAACATGCGCGACATCGTGCGGCTGCCCGATGGTGACTGGCGGCGCGTCATGTCTCAGGTCGCGGCAGAGATCTGCAGCCTGAAGGAGCGTCAGGAGGCTGCGGCCTGATAGGCCCTGACCCTGGCGGCCAGTTTCTCCAGATAGCTGTCGCGCAAGCCCAGCCCGTGCAGGCCTTCCAGTGTCTGGAACAGATAGTCGGAGCAGGGGCCGAGCCAGCCTTCGGCATGGGCGATGCTGTATGCGACCTTGTCGAGGTCGGTCTCCCCGCAATAGCGCGGGCTCTGCCGGTTGATGACAAAGGTTGCCGCCCGAACCAATCGCCCGTCATCCGTACGTGCCTTGACGATGGCGGCACTGTAGGCGTTGGAGATCATTTCCCGACGCCAGAGGATACCCAGTTCGTGCTTTGCCTCGCCCGGGTCGAGGCGAAACGCCATGCCGGAGCAGCTTCCACCACGGTCCAGCCCCAGCACCCGGCCCGGCTGTTCCGGTGATCCGCGCCCGAGTGGCGTTTCCAGGCAGAACCGGCGGTGCAGGCCGTGGATGCGCGCAATGCGCTTTTCAGCGAAATGGAACGCAGGGTTCCAGATCAGCGACCCATAGCCAAAGACCCAGACATCTTCGCCAGGCGCGAACCGGGCGAGGGTCGCGTCGCGTGACGCTTCGCGTTCCTCATCAGGCATGCGTTCCAGCAGTCCGCGCCGCTCGGCGTCCTCCATGAATGTTTCCAGTTCGCCTGCCGCGATGGCTTCCCGCGTCAGCTTCGGATGGCTCATTCGGTTTCACCCATGGGTTTGCAATGGCTTTCCTGGATGAACAGGGACAGAAGTGCCCCGAGTCCGACCGAAACCGGCAGCACCAGCAGGGCGGTATTGTAGTCCGCAATGGAATAGATGGGCACGCCGGTTTTCGCCGATACAGCGCCACTCCATGAAAGATCGAGCGCGATGCCGACGGCGGGTTGCAGCAGTGCGCCGCCGCCAACGAACATGCCATTGACGAACCCGGTCACAGCGCCACCGATGGAAGGCGGTGAAAGTTCCCGCGCAGCCGCCAGGCAGACAATCATCGAGCCACCGAACAGGCCAACCAGAAAGATCATGACCTGGCGCTGCAGCAGCGTTGGATCGAAGCCGTACAGCATGGCGACCCAGATCAGCACCGAGAAGAAGGCCGCATTCATCAGGGGCAGTTTCCGGCGCCGGAAGAAATCCGACAGGAACCCGCCAATCGGTCCACCGAATGCGAATCCGACCGTCATGAGGGAGGTCGAGAAGCCTGCCGTCTCACGATCCACCCCATGTATCAGCATGATGTGCGGCACACCCCACAACAGACCGTAGGCCAGGAACGGCCCCGATAGCAGCAGGCTGTAGAATCCGAGTACCCAGTTCTGTCGGCGCGTCATGGCCAGTTTCAGGGACGTGCCGAGGCTCTGCGTGCCGGTTCGGATCACGCGCTGGCCATCAGGCCGGTCGCGCACGATCAGCCAGATGAGCAGGGCCAGTACCGCGCCCCAGATACCACTGATCAGGATCGGTTCGCGCCAGCCATAGGTGTCGATCAGGCCGCCCAGCGGTCCCTGTGCCAGGAATCCACCCAGCATCGCGTAGCCCATGGTCAGGCCGGAAAACAGGCCGAAGCGGCTGGGGGAATGCCATGCCGAAGCAACGGTCAGGACAGAGATGAAACTGACTGCGGACCCGGCACCGATCAGGAACCGCCCGGCATAGGCGACCCAGATGTTCGGTGCCATGGCAAAGGCTATCGCCCCAACGCCGATCAGCGCCATGCCCCCGGCCAGCAGGATGCGCGGTCCCCATCGGTCCAGCAGCAGCCCGATGGGCAGTTGCAGTACGGCATAGACGTAGAGGTAGAGCGCCGCAAGATTGCCGGTAACAGCCGCACCCACATCGAATGCGGCCATCAGCGGATCGACCATTACGGAGGGGGAAGCACGCTGAAAGAAGGCGTAGAAGAAGCAGTTTGCCGCCAGGAACCAGACGATCCAGGCCCGAAAACTGCCAAGCGCGTGAACGCGCGACACTACGCTGGATGTCGCACCGTTCATGCGGCGGCGCGTTGGTCGAGGGCAAACGCCTCCGCCAGCAGCTCGTAGGATCGCACCCGGGCGTCGAAATCGTGGCTGATCGTCACGACCACCAGTTCATCCACCCCATAGCGCGTCGCCACGGCCTCCAGTTCTGCGCGCACCTTGTCGGGCGTGCCGGAGATGGAGCGATCCCGATTGGCTTCGATGATCGCATGATCATGGGGGCTGTACGGATAGGCGTCGGCATCTTCCGGCGTCGTGAACGGGCCCCATTCCCCCTTCATCAGGCGCAGCAACCAGAGATCGCGGGACTTGATCAGATAGTCCGCCTGCTCCTGCGTTTCGGCACAGAGTGCAAAGACACCGATGGTGCCATCCGGTTTGGCGCAGGAAGCGGAGGGCCGGAAGTGCTGACGATAGGCCTGCATGACCTGGTCGCCACCCACGGGATTGATGAAATGTGCAAACGAGAATGGCAGTCCGAAGTGTGCCGCATAGGTGGCACTGTCGGCGGATGACCCCAGCAACCAGACTTCGGGTGACGTGGGTCCGAGCGGCTGGGCCTTGATGGAGGCGAAGGGGTGATCATCCTCCAGCGTGTCGTTCATGAAGCCGATCACATCCAGGACCTGGCGCGGATAATAGTCGATGGACGCCGCGCCCGGCCCGGCCTGCAGCGCCCGCGCGGTATGCCCGTCGCTGCCGGGTGCCCGCCCGAGGCCCAGGTCGATGCGGCCCGGGTAGAGCGTTTCCAGCATGCGGAAGGTTTCCGCCACCTTCAGCGCTGAATAGTGGCTGAGCATCACACCGCCAGAACCGACCCTGAGATGCTGCGTCGCCCCGGCGATGTGGCCGATCAGGATTTCCGGCGCCGCACCGGCCAGCCCGCCGGATGCGTGATGCTCCGCCAGCCAGTACCGGTGATAGCCCAGCCGGTCACAAGCCTGGGCCAGCTTGATGGATTCCCGGATCGCGTCGGCCGGCGTCGCGCCCGCCCGGATCGGACTCTGGTCAAGGACACTCAGGCGCATGAGGCATGCCCCGGAAAACGGATGCGTGTAGGCTGATGTTCGTACATGGTTCCACGAAATAGCGCGCGGGAGAAACCGATGGAAGACTCGAGAATCGCAGAGGTGCTCAGCTTCTGGTTCGAAGAACTGACCCCGAAGCAGCACTGGACCCGCGATGATGCCGTCGATGCGGCCATTCTGGATCGGTTCGGCACCCTGAACAGGGAAGCGGCGGCAGGCGCCTGTAACGCCTGGCAGAGCAGCAGTGACGGTGCACTGGCTCTGGTCATCGCGCTCGACCAGTTCAGCCGCAATCTGTTCCGCAGCAGCCCGAAGGCCTTTGCCAACGATCCGAAGGCCCTGGCTGTTGCCAGCGGGGCGATTGATGCAGGGCATGACCGGGTGCAACCGGACACGCGACGCATGTTCTTCTACCTGCCGTTCGAACATGCCGAGGATCTGGCGACGCAGGAACGCTGCCTGGCGCTGTTCAGCACCCTCGACCTGTCAGAAGAAAACCTGCAGGCCGTCCGCCGTCATCACGAGATCATCGAACGCTTTGGTCGCTTCCCGCACCGCAACGCCGTCCTTGGCCGCGACAGCTCGGCGGAGGAAATCGCGTTCCTGAAAGAGCCCAACAGTTCCTTCTGACCGGTCCTGCCCACCGCAGGGACCAGTCACCTCACCATTCGCGCACGTCGAGTTGAACGGGTGCAGGGCGAGGGAAGGACTAGCATGATCATTGAACAAGGTGGTTCACGATCATCCGGTTCATCAACAGACCGGGTTCAGGGACGGTTCGGGCACATCATGGAAATCGCGATCATCGATCAGCCGGGGATATTCAGGGACAGCCTTGTTGCTTTGCTTGGCCAGATTCGCGGCGATGACCACGTCGTCGGGGCCGACGAACTCTGTATATCCATGGCATCGGCCGAGGATGCGGATGCCAACCTGCTGATTGTCTGTCGCAGCGCGCTGAACCGACCGGCGTTGCAGGACGCGGAAATGGTGGCCAAGGATTGTCCGGATTCGCGCCTGATGTTCCTGCTGGACCAGTTCGACATTGTCGGTGCGGCCCCTGCGGTCGAAGCCGGGGCGCGGGGGTTCATTCTGAAATCGGCACCTGCGGCCGTGCTGTCCGGTGCCATTGATCTGGTCGCGTCGGGGGAAATGTACTTCCCCTCCGCCGCGACCCGCGCCCAGGCGGACCGGGAACAACCACAGACAGGCTTGCCGGAGCGAAGTCTGAGCGACCGGCAACGCCAGGTCCTGCAACTGATGGCCGATGGCATGTCCAACAAC
This sequence comes from Minwuia sp., assembly GCA_029210175.1. Taxonomy (GTDB): domain Bacteria; phylum Pseudomonadota; class Alphaproteobacteria; order Minwuiales; family Minwuiaceae; genus Minwuia. Next base: position 10,670 of record JARGPL010000020.1, read on the forward strand.
CGGATTGCCGATGCGCTCGGAATTCGCGAATCAACGGTGAAGAACCATGTGCAGGCCGTTCTGCGGGCGCTGAAGGCCTCCACACGGACACAGGCGGTGGTCACCGCTTTCCGGCAGGGGCTGGTCGATACCGAGCAGGCCTGATCACTCCGCATGCCGGTGGGTGCAATTCCAACTTGTTGCTGGACCGCTCTGCCACTCCTGCGCCACCATGTCGCCTGAACATTTGGGGAGGTGAGATGATGAGCGCGATTGCTGACGAACATCCGGAGGAATTGCGGCAGGTCGTGGATGGGCTGATTGCCTTTGCCGACAAGGAAATCCTGCCGCGCCACGCCGCAAACCGCGACCTGCTGGAAGATGGCCGCCGCGTCTATGCGGAAGACGGGCGCATGTCGCCGCCGGTCGTGGACCTGATCCGCGAGATCAGGGTCGCCGCGTCGAAGGCCGGATATTACCAGATGTGCGTGCCGGAGGCGCTGGGCGGCGGCGGGCTGGGGAACGAGGCCTATTTCGCCGGCTGGCAGGCGCTGTTCCATCATTGCGGGCCGCAGAACTGGCTGATGCTCTATGCGATCAGCCATTGGGCGTTCGGGCCGAGCCGCCTGCTGGAAAAGGTCACGGATCGCGCCCGCGACGAAATCCTGGAACCGCTGATGTCAGGGCAGAAAGGCATGTGCTTCGGCCTGTCAGAACCCGGTGCCGGGTCCGATGCGACCATGATCAAGACCCGCGCCGTGCCGGATGGTGATGGCTGGGTGATCGAGGGGCGGAAGATCTGGACCACGAATTCGCCCATCGCCGACTATTGCATCCTGTTTGCGGTGACGGACCCTGAACGTGCTGCGGCCCGGAAAGGCGGCATCTCGGCCTTTCTGGTGCCGACGGATGCGCCGGGATTCGAGGTGCAGCGGATCGTGAAGATGTTCGGCCACATTGGTGGTGATGAGGCGGAATTGCGCTTCGAGGGGCTGCGGGTGGAGCCGTGGCAACTTGTCGGCGACCTGCATCAGGGCTTTGCCATGGCGCTCTACGGTGTATCGCTGGGCCGGATCTACAATTCGGCGCGGGCGGTGGGGCTGGGGCGCTGGTCGCTGGAACTGGCGCTGGAATACGCCAAGGCACGCGAAGCGTTCGGCAAATCGATATCGGAGTATCAGGGGGTCACGTTCCCGCTGGCATCATCGGCAATGGAACTGCACGCCGCGCATCTGATGGGCATGAATGCAACGCGGCTGCTGGATCAGGGGCAGGCGGCGATCAAGGAACTGTCCATGACCAAGGCCTATGCCGTGGAAATCGGCGTGAAGGCGGTTGACCGTGCAATGCAGACGTTCGGGGCCATGGGCTTCACCAATGAAGTCGGGCTGACCGATGCCTGGCAAGCGCTCCGCGTGATCAATGTCGCCGACGGTACCAACGAAATCCTGCGCCGGACCGTCATTCAGCGGTTGCTGAAAGGCGACATTGATCTGTAACACTCAGTTAACCTTTGGCGGCGTCGGTCGCGCGACGGCGCCACCGGCGGATCAGGGCCAGACCGCGCGGCTTGGCCACGTCTTCGGCCAGTTCTGCCCGCAGCAGTTCATTGTGGCTGGGAACATAGCCTGACTGGCGGGTTGCGTTCAGGTAGGAATTGCCGAGAATGTCGAACATGGGGTCGCTCCTTTGTGCTGACGTCTTGAATGTCTAATTGGGCTACGGGGTGATGAAAAACCAGTCAGCGAAATTTCGTTATTGTTAGGTGGAGTTACGCATGGACTGGTCCGGCATGCCGCCGCTGGCGACGCTTCGATCCTTCGAGGCGGCGGCCCGGCATCTGAACTTCACATCGGCTGGGCGTGAAATGAATGTCACCCACGCCGCCGTCAGCCAGCAGGTGCGCAGGCTGGAGGATCGTCTGGGCGTCAGCCTGATGGTGCGGGAAGGGCGTGGGCTTGCGCTCACGGATGATGGTGCACGGCTTGCCTGGCAGCTTTCAGACGGCTTCGGGACCCTGCAGCAGGCGATTGCCGACTTCACCGACAACGAAGCCATGCGTGCCCTGAAGGTCACTGTCACACCGATCTTTGCCACCAGCTGGCTGATGCCACGCATCGCAGACTTCCGCGCCGGGCACCCGGACATCGAACTGATGCTCAATCCGACATTCGAACTGATTGACCTGAAGCGGGACAATTATGATCTGGCGATCCGCTATGGCATCGGGCGCTGGCCCCGGCTGGAAAGCGAGCCGCTGATACCTTCATCGTTCGTGGTTGTTGCCGCCACGTCGCTGGTCGGTGGCCGAAAGATCGAAACGCCCGCTGATGCCGCGAAACTGCCCTGGCTGCAGGAACTGGGGACAGACGAGCTGAAGATCTGGATGGCCCGCCGTGGCGTGGTCGTTGAGCGGAAGACCGATATCACGCACATGCCCGGCTTCATGATTCCGTCAGCGCTGCGCGACGGGCAGGGGGTCGCCTGCACGGCACGGGTGTTCGTGGAGGATGATATCCAGTCCGGGCGCCTGATGGTGCTGTTCGAAGATGATGACGACGCGGAAAATCCCGCCGGTTACCACATGGTCTGGCAACCCGGTCCCATGCGCCCGCCGCTGAAGGCTTTCGTCACCTGGCTGAAGGGCGTGGCGGAGCACGACAAGAACGCATGACGCCCCCGGACGGTTTCCGGAGGCGTCAAGAGGCGTGTCACCGAGAGGACCGCCTCAAAGTCCGCGGGCGATGATTTCCTTCATGATCTCGTTGGTGCCGGCATAGATGCGCTGCACGCGGGCGTCGGCGTACATGCGGCTGATCGGATATTCCCACATGAAGCCATAGCCGCCGTGCAACTGCAGGCATTCGTCGATCACCTTGTTCTGCATGTCGGAGGTCCAGAGCTTGGCCATGGATGCGGTTTCGGCATCCAGTTCGTTGACCAGCACCTTGGCCAGGCATTCATCGACAAAGGTCCGCCCGACCTGGGCGATGGTCTTCATCTCCGCCAGCTTGAAGCGGGTGTTCTGGAATTCCAGCAGCGACTGACCGAAGGCCTTCCGCTCCTTGCAGTACTCGACCGTCATCTCGACGGCGGTTTCCATGGCTGTGGCGGCTGTGATGGCAACCTGGATGCGTTCCCACGCCAGTTCCTGCATCAGGTAGACAAAGCCCTTGCCCTCCTCGCCCAGGATCCTGTCGGCGGGGATGCGAACGTTGTCGAAGAACAGTTCCGACGTGTCCTGCGCCTTGAGGCCGAGCTTCTTCAGGCGACGACCCTTCTCGAAACCTTCATCGCCCCGCTCCAGCATGACCAGCGACGTGCCCTTCGCGCCCTTCGACGGGTCGGTCTTGGCAACGACGATGACCACGTCGGCGTTGAAGCCGTTGGTGATGAATGTCTTCTGGCCGTTCACCACCAGTTCGTTGCCGTCCTTCAGCGCTGTCGTCTTGATGCCCTGAAGATCTGATCCTGTGCCGGGTTCGGACATGGCGATGGCACCCACCATCTCGCCACTGGCCATTTTCGGCAGATACTTCTGCTTCTGCTCTTCGGAGCCATAGCTGTTGATGTAGGGGGCCACGATTTCATTGTGCAGGCCAAAGCCCAGACCGCTGAGGTTCAGCTTCTGGGTTTCTTCCATCAGGACCGCGCTGTAGAGGCGATCCGCCGCCGAGCCACCGAACTCCTCCGGCATCGACATGCAGAGGAAGCCCAATTCTCCGGCGCGGGTCCAGGCATCACGATCGACATAGCCCTGTTCCTCCCACTTCTCGTGATGCGGGGCCATTTCCTCTTCCAGGAACTTCCTGACGCTACGGCGGAAAATTTCGTGATCTTCGCTGAAGATATGACGCTGCAGACCCATGTTATGAATGCCTCCCCGGCTCGAAAAACGCTCGAATGCTGTTTCATATATAGCGTGGCATCGGGGTCAGTCACCAGCCCCCGTGGCCGCATGCTGCAGTTGCCGGATCATCGACAGGGTGTCAGCCAGCGGGCTGTCCGGGTCCCAATGGGGTTGGCTTTCCTTGATGGAGACGGGTTCCGCCCGGGACGGTGCAACAGGGGCGGCAACGACGCGGGTGATCTTTTCCAGCAGGGATGGCAGGTCGAAGGGTTTGGCGACGACGCCGTCCATGCCGCAGGCGGCGAAGGCCTCGCGATGGCGTGCCGAGTCGTGGCCGGTGACGCCCAGGATGGGCAGATGCTGCCCGGCGGCTTCGCGCGCACGAATTTCACGTGTTGCGGCGACGCCATCCAGTTCCGGCATCTGGATATCCATCAGAACCAGGTCGAACGACCCGGAAACGGCCTGGTCCACGGCTGCCCTGCCATTGTCCACAAGCACGACCTCATGACCGGTCTTGCGCAGGACCGCGTCCAGCAGGGCGCGGTTGATGTGATGGTCATCGGCAACCAGGATCCTCAGCCCGGAACGTGTTTCACCTGGCACAGGCGAGGGGACCGTTGCGTCATCTGGCTGTGGCTGTGCCTTTGGCAAGGACACGGAGAGCGTGAAGGTGGAACCGATGCCCGGCGTGCTGTGCACGGTGATGTCGCCGTGCATCTGCCGCGCCAGACGTCGGGAAATGGCGAGTCCCAGCCCTGAACCGGATTCCGCATGCAGGCTGCGTCTCTGCCATGGCTTGAACAGGGTCTCGATCATCGCCGGTTCCATGCCACAGCCCGTGTCAGTGACCCTGAACGTCAGGAGCGTGCCCGCGTCGTGATCCCCTGCCGACGCGGCAATGCAGATCTGGCCGCCGGAGGTGAACTTGATCGCGTTGCCGATCAGGTTGAGCAGGATCTGGCTGATCCGCTGGCGATCCCCCAGCAGCAACTGACGGACGCCACCCCCGAAACGGGCTTCGAAGTGCAGGCATTTGGCTGCCGCCTGGGGCCCGGTCATGCTGACCACATGTTCCAGCATCTCCGCAGGGCAGAATGGGGCTGCATCCAGCTGCAGCTTGCCGGTTTCCATGCGTGACAGGTCCAGCATGTCGACGGACAGGCTGCGCAGCCCGTCAGCACAGGCCCGAATGGCGTTGACGTGCTTGCGCTGTTCCACATCCAGTTGACTGGTCAGCAGCAGCTCGGACACGCCCAGCAGGCCATTCAGCGAATTCCGCATCTCGTGACTGACAGCCGCCAGCAGGTCGGCACGGGCCAGGCTCTCGCCAGCCGTGAGATGCGGCTCGTCTTCCGTTGGATGCCCGTTCTGTGGTGTGTCTTCCAAGGTCCCGGCTCCGGTCCTGACGTGGTGTTGCATCTTCGCGCAGCAGTCTTGCAGCCTGGGATTAAGGAAGCGTTTTACGGGTTTTCCGCCTGCGCCGGGTCGCCTGTCAGGTGCGGGGGCGGGATGCGGCACGGATGGTGCGGCTCAACAGGATCACCGGCAGGATGCCCGCCAGGACGATGGCCAGTGCGCCGGGCGCGGCCTCTGCAAACCGTTCATCGCTGGCGTACTGATGGGTCAGCGTCGCCAGGGTTTCGAAATTGAACGGGCGCAAGGCCAGGGTCATCGGCAATTCCTTCAGGGTGTCGACGAAGACCAGCAAGGCGGCGGTCAGGCTGCTGGCCCGCAACAGGGGCCAGTGGACCCGCCGCACCAGGTCCAGCGGCCCGGAGCCGAGCAACCGGGCGGCGTCATCCAGCGACCGGGGCACGCGCTCGAACCCCGCCTCCGTCGCGCCAAAACCAAGGGCCAGAAACCGCACTGTGCACCCGAACAGCAGCGCGAACAGCGTGCCGGAAAACAGCAGTCCGCTTGAGATGCCAAACGTGTCACGCAGCATCGAATCCAGCGCGTTGTCGAAGGCAGCGAAGGGGGCGAGGATGCCGATGGCGAGGACGGACCCGGGGATGGCGTACCCCATGCTTGCCAACCGGGTGCCGAGACGCAACACGGGTGCCCGGCTGATGCGCCCGGCGTAGGCCAGCCAGAGCGAAAGCAGGGTGACGATCAGGGCAGCAAGTGTGGCGAGTTCCAGCGAATTCAGTACCGCCTTCGCCAGGTCTCCGCTGAAAAGGGCGTCCAGACGATACCAGGAAGTCCCGATCAGCAAGGCGAAGGGCAACAGAAATCCGAAGACGACGGGCAGGCCACAGACGGCCATGGCGGCGAACCCGCGCCAGGTCGGCAACGGCTGACGTGCTGCGGCGGCGCGGGTTGCCCTGGGGTCGGCGAAGCGGCGATCCGCCCGCGCCCGGCGTTCCAGCAGCAGCAGGACAGCCACCGCGCCAACCAGCATCAGGGCGAGGCCGGATGCCCCCTCCAGACTGCCCATGTTGATCCAGACGTGGAAGATGCCGGTCGAAAAGACCGGGACGGCGAAATAGTCGACGGTGCCGTATTCATTCAGGGTTTCCATCAGCGCCAGCGCCACACCCACCACGATCGCGGGACGGGCCATGGGCATGGCGACGCGCCAGAACGCGGCGCTGGCTGTCATGCCCTGCATGCGTGCGGCCTCCACAGCTGCACGCGACTGGGCCAGGAACGCGGTGCGGGTCAGCAGATAGACGTAGGGGTAGAGCACCAGCGTGATGATGATGATGGCCCCAGGCAGGCTGCGGATTTCGGGAAAACTGTAATCAGCGGCGCTCTGCCAGCCAAAGACCGTGCGCAGCGTGCCTTGCACCGGGCCGGCATAGTCCAGCAGGTCCGTATAGACGAAGGCGACGATGTAGGACGGGGCAGCAAGAGGCATCATCAGCGTCCATTCCAGGGTCCGGCGCAGCGGAAATTCGTAGGCCGCGACCAGCCATGCCGCGCCGACGCCGATCAGTGTGACGCCCGTTCCGACACCGATCGCGAGCAGCGCCGTGGTGGTGACATAGTTGCCGAGAACCGTGTTGCGCAAATGCGGCCAGAGGCCAGGATCGACATCCAGGGCGAACCAGACCAGCGCGCCGACAGGCAAGGCCAGAAGCCCCGTTGCAAGAACTGCAACGAGGCCAATGACGAGATAGCTTCTGTCATGATCCCGACGGAACCCCGTCGGGGCGGCGACGCCGAGCGTCATCGGTCAGGTTTCCTGCATGCGCGGGTCAGCTCGAAAGACCGGCGCGGTCCACCATCTGTGCTGCCGCGCGGCGCTGGGCTGCCACATCGGCAACATTGACGCCGTCCTCCTTGAACTCACCGAAGATCGCGATCACCGGTGCCGTGGCAACGCCTGCCACGACCGGGAACTCGAAATTCTGCGCGGCATAGATTTCCTGTGCACGCGGGCTGACCAGGAACTCGATCAGCTTCACGCCGTTTGCGGTGTTCTTCGCATGCCTGGTCACGCCTGCGCCGGTGATGTTCATGTGGGCACCACGACCATCCTGGTTCGGGAACACCGGGCGCACGGCCTCTGCGGCGGCGCGCTGCTCCGGGTCCGAAAGCATGATGCCGTAGTAGTAGGTGTTGCCGATGGCGATATCGCATTCGCCCTGCGCCACGCCCTTGATCTGTGCGCGGTCATTGCCCTGTGGCTTGCGCGCCAGATTGGCCTTCACGCCGTTCAGCCAGGTTTCCGTCCACTCGGCACCATGGCTGGCGATCATGGATGAGATCAGGTCGATCATGTAGGAGTGCGTGAAGGGGCGTGTGCAGATGCGGCCCTTCCATTCGGCATCGGCCAGCGATTCATAGGTCAGCGCCTTGTCGGCAGCGACCCGGTCACGGCTGGCGTAGAGCACACGGCCGCGCTTGGTGATCGCGAACCAGCGGTTCTGCGGATCCTGGTAACGCGCCGGAACGGCGGCCTCCAGCTTGTCCGAGTTCACGCCCTTCAGCACATCGGCATCAACCAGATCGGCCAGGCGACCGGCATTTGCGGTGATCACCACGTCGGCGGGGGTGTTGCGTCCCTCCGCAACCAGCCGTTCCAGCAGGCCCTTGTTGGCGTAGACCATGTTCACCTTGACGCCGGTTTCCGCCGTGAAGGCATCCAGCAGTGGCTGCATCAGATGCGGCTGACGGTAGGAATACAGGTTCACTTCCTCCGACGCTTGCACGGCACCAACTGTGGCACTGCAGAGCAGTGCGGTGCCTGCGGCGAGGCAGGACATGCGACTGATGAACGACATGTTGATCTTTCCTTGTTCAGAATGAGTTGCAACTTCAATAGCAGTGGATCTGGCGTGCTGCAACAAGATTGATAATCATTCTCAACGAATTCCGGGCTGGCTGTCATGCTGAAATCGCAGGGCGGGCAATTCCGGGTTCCCGATTGCCCTGCAGGTTCCACTGCGTAAGCTTTCCGCCATGACAACGAATACAGCACCGGTGGATGAAACCGCCGCCTCGCGTTCCTTCAGCCTGATGATCTTCGTGCTGCTGATCCTGGTCTGGGGACTGCTCTGGCCCTTCATGAAGATCGCGGTGCAGGAAATGTCGGTGCTGAGCTTTCGTGCCATCAGCTCCGTGCTTGCGGCCATTGCCATGCTGGTGATCACGCGCATTGCCGGCCACAGCCTGCGGGTCCCGCGCGATCACTGGCGACCGCTGATCATAGCCGGCCTGTTCAACGTGGGCGCCTGGCTCTACCTGTCCGCCGTCGGCGTGACCCTGATCGAAGCCGGGCGTGCATCGCTGATCGCCTACACCATGCCGGTCTGGGCCTTTCTGATGGGCATTCCCCTGCTGGGGGAGCGGGTGACCCGCTGGCGTATCATCGGGCTGCTGCTGGCCATGGGCGGCCTGGCCGTGCTGATGGGTGACGAGGCCAAGCGACTGGGCGAGGCACCGCTGGGTGCCATGGTCATGGTCGCGGCCTCCCTCTGCTTTGCCTTCGGGACGGTCTGGCAGAAATACAATGTTTGGCGGGTGCCGCATCTGACGGTCATGAGCTGGCAGATGGTCGTGGGTGCCTTGCCGATAACCATACTGGCGATCCCCGACCTGATCGATCTGAAACCGGTTTCATGGCAGGCCGCGGGGGCGACGCTCTACGCGGGGCTGATCGCGCAGGTGTTTGGCGTCGGTGCCTATCTCTGGCTGGTGAAACGCCTGCCTGTGAAGACGGCATCCCTGTCTGTCATGCTGGTGCCGCTGGTGGGCCTCGGGTCGTCAGCCATCCTGCTGGGGGAGGAACTGGGGCTGCCAGAGTTGTTGGCGACCGGGCTGATTCTGGCTGCCATCGCGACCGTGTTTCCAAAGGACGTTGCGCCGGTCAGCATCGCTGCGGGCAGCAAACCGACCATCAAGCAGGGGACTGAATAGCCGGGGGGAGAGAACCATCATGACTGAACCGCGCGTCAACACCGTCCGTCTGCAACGGATCGCCAAGGCCTACTGGGAAACCGGTGCGCTGTTTGCCGCCATCGACCTGAATGTCTTCACCCACATAGAGGGCGGGGCGAACACCGTTCCCAGGCTGGGGGCCGCGGCCAATATCGGCAGCCTGAACGCCGAACGTCTGCTGGATGCGCTGGCCGGGCTGGAACTGGTCACGCGCGCGCCTGATGGCGTCTACAGCAACGCCCCTGACGTGGCGCGGTTTCTGGTGCAGAGCAAGCGCAGTTACGCCGGTGCCTGGATGACATTCATGCGGGAAAAATGGGGCGACTGGGGGCGGCTGTCGGAAATGTTGCTGAGCCAGGAAACCGAGCCGCTGGGCATGTACGACGATCTGACGGTCGAGAGCGCGCGGACCTATCATCAGGCGACCTATTCCATCGGCATGGGCGCGGCACGGAAGTTCCACCGGGAAGTCGATCTGACCGGTCGCAAGCGGATCATGGATCTGGGCGGCGGCTCCGGCGCCTATTGCATCGTCGGCGCGCAGACCTGGCCGGGGCTGGAGGCCGTGGTGCTGGATCTGCCGCCCGTGGTCACTGTCGCGCGGGAGTTCATTGAAGAGAACGGCATGTCGGACCGGGTAACGGCGGAGCCTTGCGACTTCACCAAGGGGCCGTTCCCGTCCGGCTGCGACGTGGCCATCCAGGCATCCAATCTGCCCATCTACGACCGGGCGACATGGACGCATGTGGTGGCCATGGTATTCGATGCGCTGGAACCGGGTGGTGAGTACCATCTGATCGGCGAGACGCTGGACGATGACCGGATGGGCCCTATCGCGCCGTCGCTCTGGGGCCTGTATGAGGCCATTCCGCGGTCCATCGGCCATGCGCACACCAATGCGGAATGTGTCGGCTATCTTGAGGCCGCGGGCTTTACCGGCATCAGTGTCACCGAGTTCATTCCCCAGACACTGACCCGCATATCGGGGACAAAGCCTGCGTAGCTGCTGTCACGCTGGCGGCAGAATGCGTTGCTTGCGGCCCTGTTCCCCTTGACCCCCCGCGCAGCACCCATATAGGTACGCGGACCTAATCTGCCTTCAGCCATCAGGGATCGGTGTCATGCCAGAGAGCGGGGCCGCCGTGCCGTCGTTTCAGGACCTTATTCTGCGTCTCCATTCCTATTGGTCGGCGCGGGGATGCCTGATCCTGCAGCCATATGACATGGAAGTCGGCGCGGGCACGTTTCACCCCGCGACGACGCTGCGTGCCCTGGGGCCGGAGCACTGGAATGCGGCCTATGTGCAGCCGTCGCGCCGCCCGACCGATGGGCGCTATGGCGAAAATCCCAACAGGCTGCAGCATTACTACCAGTACCAGGTGATCATGAAGCCATCGCCGCCGGACTTTCAGGAACTGTATCTGGGCAGCCTGCGGGAAATCGGCATCGACCCGATGAACCACGACATCCGCTTTGTCGAGGATGACTGGGAAAGCCCGACGCTGGGTGCCTGGGGCCTGGGGTGGGAGGTCTGGTGTGATGGCATGGAAGTCAGTCAGTTCACCTATTTCCAGCAGGTCGGCGGTTTCGACTGTTCCCCGGTGTCCGGCGAACTGACCTATGGGCTGGAACGGCTGGCGATGTATGTACAGGGCGTCGACAATGTCTACGACCTGGCCTTCAACGCGCCGACGGAAACCCGGCCAAGCGTCAAGTATGGCGAGGTGTTCCATCAGGCAGAGGTCGAATATTCCGCCCACAACTTCGAACACGCCAATACGGAAGTGCTGTTCCGCCACTTCACGGATGCGGAGGGCGAGTGCATGGCGCTGGCCGATCAGGGCCTGTCCCTGCCAGCCTATGATCAGTGCATCAAGGCCAGCCACGTCTTCAACCTGCTGGACGCGCGCGGCGTGATCAGCGTGACGGAGCGCGCGGCCTACATCGGTCGTGTGCGGGCGCTGGCCAAGCGTTCGGCGGAGGAATGGCTGAAATCGCGTGAGGCCTGGCGGCAACAGCATGGCGATCTGGCTGACACTTCGGCGCAGGGGGCTTGAGCGATGGCTGAACTGCTGCTGGAACTGTTCTCTGAGGAAATCCCTGCACGCATGCAGGAACAGGCCGCCGACAATCTGAAGGATCTGCTGGTCACGGCGCTGACCGACAATGGGCTGAAGCCGGAAGGCGTTGATACCCATTCAACGCCCCGCCGCCTGACGGTCGTCGTGCGCGGTTTGCCGGAGGCACAGGCCGACGTGCGCGAAGAACGCCGTGGCCCCCGCTCCGATGCGCCCCAGAAAGCCATCGAAGGCTTTCTGAAGGGGGCCGGTGTCACCCTCGAACAAGTTGAATACCGCGACATGCCAAAGGGCACGTTCCTGTTCGCGATCATCGAGCGCAAGGGCCAGTCGACTGCGGAAGTCCTGCCCGGCCTGATTGGCGGCGCCATTGCCAAGCTGTCCTGGCCGAAATCCATGCGCTGGGGCGATCGCTCGGAACGCTGGGTGCGTCCGCTGCATTCGATTCTCTGCCTGTTCGCCGGGGCAACCGTGCCGGTGACTTTCGGCCCGGTGACCAGCGGCAACACGACCTGCGGCCATCGCTTCCACGCGCCGGGTGCTTTCGCCGTAACCGACTTCGCTGACTATCAGGCGAAGCTGAGGGATGGCTGGGTGATGCTGGATCGCGAAGAGCGCAAGCAGCAGATTGCCGGGATTGCCCAGCAGCTTGCGGCGGCGGAGGGGCTGCATCTGAAGGACGATCCGGGCCTGCTGGATGAAGTTGCGGGGCTGGTGGAATGGCCGGTGCCGCTGATTGCCAGCATTGATCAGGACTTCATGGACCTGCCGGCAGAAGTGCTGACGACATCCATGCGCAGCCATCAGAAGTATTTCGCTACCCAGCACCCGGACGGCACGCTCGCCGCTCGCTTCATCGTGGTCGCCAACCTGCAGGCCGCAGACGGTGGCGCGTCGATCGTGGCGGGCAATGAAAAGGTCCTGCGGGCGCGCCTGTCCGACGCCCGGTTCTTCTGGGATCAGGATCGCAAGCGCAGGCTCGACAGCCGGTTGCCCGACCTCGACCCCATCGTGTTTCACGCCCGCATGGGATCCGTCGGTGCCAAGGCGCGACGCATCGGCGCTCTGGCCGGATGGCTGGCCTCTCATGTCGGGGCTGACCTGTCGTCATCCAGCCGCGCGGGACTGCTCGCCAAGGCCGATCTGACGACTGGCATGGTCGGTGAGTTTCCTGAACTTCAGGGCACCATGGGCCGCTATTACGCGCGCCTGGATGGGGAGGCCGAGGTGGTGGCGGAGGCTGTGCGTTCGCACTACAGCCCGGCTGGCCCTGCCGATGACTGCCCCTCCGAACCGGTTTCTGTTGCCGTCGCACTCGCCGACAAGCTGGACAGCCTGGCGGGCTTCTTCGCGATTGATGAGCGTCCTACGGGGTCAAAGGATCCGTTCGCATTGCGCCGTGCGGCATTGGGCGTGATCCGGATCGTGCTTGAGAATGGACTGCGTCTGCCGCTGCAACCGGTGCTGCACCAGGCCTATGGCGGCATTCAGGGGGATCTGACAGGCAACCTGCTATCTGTCGATCAGACCAGTTCGGGCATCCTCGCGTTCATTGCAGAGCGTCTGCGGGTGCATCTGCGGGGCGCGGGCGTGCGCCACGATCTGATCGCGGCCGTGATGGCGCTGGGCACGGAAGATGACCTGGTTCGACTGGTTGCGCGTGTCGAGGCCCTCAGTGGCCTGGTGGGCTCCGACGATGGCGCGAACCTGCTTGCCGCCTACCGTCGGGCGGCAAACATTCTGCGCATCGAGGAAAAGAACGACGGCCAGACCTGGACCGGTCCGGCGGACCGGGGTCTGCTGGTCGATCAGGCCGAGCTGCACCTGGGTCAGGCGCTGTTCGATGCTGGCACCAATGCCGACAGCGCGCTCGCGGCGGAGGATTTCGCTGCAGCAATGGCGGCGATGGCAGCGCTGCGTGGCCCGGTTGATGCGTTCTTCGAAGGCGTGACCGTGAATGCGGACGATCCTGCATTGCGGGCCAATCGTCTGAAACTGCTGGCTGAAATCCGGGCGACGCTGCACCGGGTTGCCGATTTCTCGAAGATCGAGGGCTGAAGCGATGAGCAAGTGGGTCTACACCTTCGGTGACGGTGCTGCAGAAGGCCGCGCCGACATGCGCAACCTGCTGGGTGGCAAGGGCGCGAACCTGGCCGAGATGAGCAATCTGGGACTGCCGGTGCCGCCGGGTTTCACGATCACGACCGAGGTCTGTACCTGGTACTACGATCACGGTCAGGCCTATCCGGATGAACTCGGCGCGCAAGTGCGCGATGCCCTGAACACCGTAGGCGAGACGGTTGGCGCAGGCTTTGGCGATGCAGCGAATCCGCTGCTTGTTTCAGTGCGCTCCGGTGCGCGGGCATCCATGCCCGGCATGATGGATACGGTGCTGAACCTGGGCCTCAACGATGCAACGGTGGAGGGGCTTGCAGCGCGCTCCGGTGACCGGCGCTTCGCCTTCGACAGCTATCGCCGCTTCATCCAGATGTATGGCGACGTGGTTCTGGGCGTCGATCACGGTGATTTCGAGGATCTGCTGGAAGGCGTGAAGGAAACCCGTGGCGTCTGGCTGGACAACGAACTGACGGTCGAGGATCTGGAACAGATTGTCAGCCTGTTCAAGGAACAGGTGCAGAAGGGGACTGGCAAGCCGTTCCCGCAGGACCCGGACGACCAGCTCTGGGGGGCGGTCAGCGCTGTTTTCGGCTCCTGGATGAATGATCGCGCCAATACCTACCGCCGCCTGCACGACATTCCTGCGGCCTGGGGCACTGCCGTCAACGTGCAGGCCATGGTGTTCGGCAACATGGGCGACGACTCCGCCACTGGTGTCGCCTTCACCCGCGATCCCTCGACCGGGGAGAAGATCTTCTTCGGCGAATACCTGATGAACGCGCAGGGTGAGGACGTGGTGGCCGGTATCCGCACGCCGCAGCTCATCACCAGGGCGGCCAGGGAAGCAGCAGGCGAGGAAGCCCCGTCGCTGGAAGAGAACCTGCCCGTCGTGTTCGCCGAACTGGTGCGGGTCTACCAGTCGCTGGAAGCGCATTATCGCGACATGCAGGACATCGAGTTCACCGTGCAGCAGGGCAAGCTGTGGATGCTGCAGACCCGGTCGGGCAAGCGCACTGCGAAGGCTGCGCTGAAGATCGCGGTGGACATGGCCGAAGAAGGTCTAATCGACCGCACGGAAGCCATCAGCCGGATCGAGCCAGGCTCACTCGATCAGTTGCTGCATCCGACGCTTGACCCGGAGGCGACCCGTGACGTGATTGCCAAGGGCCTGCCGGCAAGCCCCGGCGCCGCATCCGGGCGCATCGTGTTCACCGCTGATGAGGCAGAACGACAGGCCAAGCTGGGGGAGAAGGTTCTGCTGGTGCGTGAGGAGACCAGCCCGGAGGACATTCACGGCATGCACGCCGCAGAAGGCATCCTGACCAGCCGTGGCGGCATGACCAGCCATGCGGCGGTCGTCGCGCGCGGCATGGGCCGCCCGTGTGTTTCCGGTGCGGGCCATATCCGCATCGACCACAAGACAGGCGAGATGCGGGTTCTGGGCCGCACGTTCCATGCCGGTGACATGCTGACCATCGATGGCGCGACGGGTGAGGTCATGGCCGGTTCCGTGCCGACCATCAAACCGGAACTGTCCGGCGACTTCGGCATCCTGATGGGCTGGGCCGACGAGATCCGGCGTCTGCGGGTACGTGCCAATGCGGAAACCCCGAATGATGCCCGCACGGCGCGGGAATTCGGCGCGGAAGGTATCGGCCTTTGCCGGACCGAGCACATGTTCTTCGACGAAGATCGCATCCTTGCGGTGCGGGAGATGATCCTGGCGGAGAAAGTGGAAGGGCGGAAGGCGGCGCTGGCCCGCATCCTGCCGATGCAACGGGCTGACTTCGTGGAACTGTTCCGCATCATGGCCGGCCTGCCGGTCACCATCCGTCTGCTGGACCCGCCGTTGCACGAATTCCTGCCGAAGTCGGATGAGGAGATTGACGCCGTCGCGGCGTCGATGAATGCCGAGTCGGAACAGATGCGCCGTCGTGCCGCCGAGCTGCATGAATTCAATCCTATGCTGGGGCATCGCGGCTGTCGCCTGGGCATCTCGTTCCCCGAGATCTACGAGATGCAGGCTCGGGCGATCTTCGAGGCTGCCCATATCGTGGTGAAGGAAAGTGGTGCGGCAGTGGTGCCGGAAGTCATGATTCCGCTGGCTGCGACCCGCCAGGAGATCGATATCCTGAAGGCGCGGATCGACGCGGTTGCAGCCGCTGTTCATGCCGAACAGGGGGGTGACGCCATCGAATATCTGGTCGGCACCATGATCGAACTGCCGCGGGCCGCGCTGCGGGCGGCTGATATTGCGGAATCCGCGTCCTTCTTCAGTTTCGGCACCAACGACCTGACCCAGACCACGTTCGGGATCAGTCGCGATGATGCGGCGTCGTTCCTCGACGAATATGTCGAACAGGGCATCATCCCGAAGGATCCATTCGTCAGTCTCGATATCGACGGTGTCGGCGAACTGGTGCAGATCGCGGTCGAACGGGGCCGCAAGACCCGCCCGGACATCAAGCTGGGCATCTGTGGTGAGCATGGCGGTGATCCGGCATCGATCCATTTCTGTGAGGCGATGGGGCTGGATTACGTCTCCTGCTCCCCATTCCGCGTGCCGATCGCCAGGCTTGCTGCGGCACAGGCAGCCCTGAATGCGCGCCCGGAGAAAGATGGCTGATCCGGCGACATTGCTGATCGTTGCCCATGCGCCGTCCGACAATACCCGGCGGTTGCGTGACGCTGTGGCCGAGGGCGCTTCCCACCCCGACATCGACAATGTGAAGGTCGATGTTCGGTCCCCATTTGACACCGATCCGTCACATGTCCTGGCGGCACGCGGCATCATATTGGGAACCACGGAGAATCTCGGGTACATGAGCGGCGCGTTGAAGGATTTCTTCGACCGTTGCTATTACCCATGTCTGGAAGAAACGCAGGGGCGGCCCTTTGCGCTGTACGTGCGCGCGGGCCATGACGGCACCGGAACCTGCCGGGCAGTGGAAACCATCACCACCGGCCTGCGCTGGAAGGCTGTGCAGGAACCACTGGTCTGTCGCGGTGACTGGGATGACGCATTTGTTGTTCAATGCCGCGACCTCGGCATGCTGATGGGGGCGGGGCTGGATGCCGGTGTCTTCTGAGTTGGCTGCATTTCTCCGGTTGCCCCTGCTTGAGGCTTTCTGTCACGGGGTATGATCGCGACCTTGTGCGCTGCGTACGAGGGCACGACCTGCTAACGCCCTGTGCGCCGGTATCGGGCGCAAACCTGTCCATTTCGATCGGAGAGCTTCAATCCTGACCCGTCTCATCCGTACCTGGCCTGGCAGACCGTCTCTGTGGCGCGCAAGCGCTGCGGCGCTTGTGTTGCTGGTTGCTGCGGGCTGCAGCAGCGTCGGGCTGGATGATCTGCTTGGTGAGGACAGTACTGTCACGCAACTGGGCGATGTCACATACACGGCTGTCATCGAAGGCGTGCCGGAGGATGAGGGCATTGACGAGGTCGCGAGGGGTGTCCTGAAGACCTTCACGCTTCAGTCCCGGGGTGTGCGCAGCGTGTCCGCCCTGCAGCGGCGGGCCGATGAAGACATCGAGGAACTGCAGCGGATCCTGCGGGCAAGCGGCTACTACGATGCCCGGGTGACGACCGATGTGTCCGATACGGCACCACCGCAGGTCACATTCCGCGCCGAACCCGGCACGCGCTACACGATTGGCGAATTCCGCATCGCGTTTCAGAAAGCCAGGGACACGCTGCCCAAACCCGCCCTGCTGGACGTGGCGGCGGAGTTGCCGTCCGGTTCCGCCGCGGCGGGGGAGCGCATCGTGACTGCGGAGGCAAAGATCGTCACCTACCTGCAGGAGCATGGCTTTCCCCATGCGGCCTTCCACGCCCGGACCGCCCGTGCGAACCGCGAACTGGCGACCCTGGATGTCACGGCGACCTTCGCCAGCGGCCCCTACATCACCTATGGCGATGTCGTTGTTGACGGCGATCCGGGCGTCGAGACCGATTATCTGCTGGGCATGATCAACTGGGACCCGAACACACCGGTTGCCCAGTCGGAGCTCAACCGTGTTCAGGAACGCATGGCGTCCACGGGGCTGTTCAAATCCGTCAGCGTGCGCCTGCCGGAACATGAGAAGGGCAGTGCCGTCGCGGACGGGCCGCAGCCGATCACGGTCAAGGCGACAGAAGCCAAGCCCCGATCCATCAGCGGCAGCCTGCGCTTCGACACGGACCGTGGTCCAGGCGTGCGGGCGGGCTGGCGGCACCGCAATCTGTTCGGGCGGGCGGAAGATCTGCGGACCGAGCTTGATCTGTCTCTGGACGAGCAGAAGCTGTCCGCCGAACTGTCGCGACCGCGTTACCCCTCCGCACGCTGGACGGTCTTCGAAGGCGCCGAACTGCGCAACACGTTCGATGATGCCTTTGACGAGCAGGCGGCTGAGGCCCAGGTCGGCATGCGCACGGGGCTGGAGAACGGCTGGACCGTCAGCGGTGCGATCAAGGGCAGCGTTTCGGCCACCGAAACCGATGTCGAAAGCGACACGGCCTACCTGATCGGGCTGCCGCTCACGGCGCGCCACGTCCGGACGAATGATCCCCTGAACGCCACCAGGGGACACAAGCTGTTCCTGTCAGCGACCCCTTACATGGGCCTCAACGATGGCTCCCCCACCTATTTCGGCGTGATGTCCGCGGGTGGCTCCTATTACCTGCCCGTGATTGGCGAAGACAGTCTGGTCTTTGCCACCCGGGCACGCCTGGCGTCGATTCTCAGCGGTGATCTGGAAGATGTGCCGGTCAACCAGCTGTTCTTTGCCGGTGGCGGCAGTTCGGTTCGTGGTTTCGGCTTCCGCTCCATCTCGCCGGTTTCACTCGGCGATGAAACCGGTGGTCGTTTCCTCGCCGAGACGGGGCTGGAGGCGCGGGTCAAGGTGACGGACAGTTTCGGTTTCGTCACCTTTGTCGATGCCGGTCTGGTGGAGGAGGAACCGTTTCCAAATTTCAAGGAACGGGTGAATGTCGGCGTCGGTGCGGGCTTGCGCTACTACAGCCCTGTCGGGCCAATCCGGTTTGACCTGGCCTTTCCGCTGCACCGTCGGGCCGGCGACAGCCTGTTCGAATTCTACATCAGCCTCGGGCAGGCATTCTGATGCGACGTCGTATGCGCCGTATCCTGCTGTGGTCCCTGGCCATCCTGCTGACGCCTGTCCTGCTGGTGCTTGCCGCTGCGTTCTGGTTTCTGGAACTGGCGGGGGAGGACACATGGACGGCGGCACTCGACCTGGGCCTGGCACAGGCAAACAGTCCGGGTGAGCTGGAAATCTCTGCCAGCGGGTTCCTGCGCGACGAGGAAGGCGTGATCCATCTGGGCAGGCTGGAGCTGGCTGACGGGCAGGGGGTCTGGCTGACGCTGGACCAGCTTGTGCTCGACTGGCGGCTGCGCGACCTGTTCGGCAGAGCCGTGACGATTGATGCGCTGACGGTTGGTGCGATCGATGTGCGCCGCCCGCCGATCAGTGCCGCGGATACGGAACCGGAGCCGGAAACGGGCGAATCCATCCTGCAGAGTTTCGACTGGCCCCGTGCGCCGGTGGCGGTTCGCCTTGATCTGCTGCGGGTCGACCGTCTGACGCTTGGCGATGGAATTGTGCCCGGTGGCGCGAATTTCCGCATCGAGGGGTCGGCGCTGGATGCGGGGTCGACCCAGGCGCTGAAGCTGGATGTGCAGCCGCTGGACCTGCAGGAAAGCTTCGCCCGCGCGGATATCGCGCTTGATTTAGCCTCCCGTGTTTCGCGGATGGGAATTGCCGTCGATCTGCCAGCGATTGCGCCGGTTTCGGATGTGCTGGGCATCACACCGGACGAACGCCTGTTGCTGAATGTCAGCGGCGGCGGTCCGTTCGGGTCTGCCACGCTCGAAGCATCGGCCACGGTGCAACGGGTGGTGGACCTGCTGCTGGGTCTGGAACTGAAGGCTGATCCGGAAACCGGCTGGTCACTGACAGCCGATGGCGTGGTCAATCTGCTGGACGCTGCCCCTGTACCGACCGAATTGACGGGGGAGGTCATTCCGTTCCGGTTTGCGGCTGCGGGTCCCGATGAAACCCGGGCCCGGCTGCAGGTGCTGGAAGTGAGCACCCGGTCGGCGACGCTTGCAGCCAGTGGATCGGTTGATCTGGGAAGCGGCACCGTTGACCTGTCGGCCACTGTTGATGCGCATCGCCATCCGGCACTTGATGCGCTGATGACGGGCGCGACGTTCGACACCGCGCAGGTTCGGGCGCATGTCACGGGCACCTTCGATAGCCCCGCATTGGATGTGGCTGCCGATCTTGCTGCCCCCGCGTTCGGGGACATGGGCGCCGAGGCGATCACGCTTGCCATCAAGGGGGGTCTGGCCGGGTCGGACTTCGCCGGTGATGTGGCGCTGACCGTGACCAATCCGGCGATGGGGGACCCCGAACTGGACGGGCTGCTTGGTGCGACGCCGCGCCTGACGGCATCGATTGATGCGGGCGCTGAACAGGTCAGGGTCACGGCACTCGATCTCACGGCCTCTGCCTTTGGATTGACGGGTAACGTGGTCACGCCTTTGCCTGACCCGGTCCTGAATGGCGAACTCGTGCTGCTGCTGCCCGATCTCAGCCGCCTGCCGGGCGCGAATGCGGCGCTGAGGAATGGTGGCGCACATCTGGTCGTGACCCTCGACAACCTTCAGCCTGCCGGGGGCGGCGAGGTGCGGTTGGCGGGTGATGTCCGCCAGCTGTCATTCATTGATCCCGTGCTGGGTCGACTGATTGGCCCCGCTGTCCGCCTCTCGGCAACCGCGCGTCCCGGCGCGGAAGCCAATGCAGTCGATGTCTCTGTCGATACGGCGGCTGGTCCTTCTCTGAAGGCCGATGCGCGGTTGTCTGGTGCTGGTGCGCTGGACGGACGCTACAGCGTCAGCGTTCCGGCGTTGCCCGATGGTCTGCTGCCTGAAACAACCACCCTCGACGGCCCGGTCCGCCTGCAGGGAACCCTGGCCGGTACGGCGGACGCACCATGGACGCGGGGGCAACTCAGCCTCGACGCCGTTGTCAGTGGTGACATTCGCATCGACCGCCCTGTCCTTGCCTACGACGTGCGCAATCTTGCCACCAACCCTGCCGGCACTGTGGCGCTGGATGGCACCTGGGGTGGCGAGGCACTGGACCTGGATCTCAGCTTCGCCATGGCGGATGCATTCCAGCGGCTTGACCTGTCCGCTCTGTCCCTGTCGCTGGCGGGCCTGAAGGTGGACGGAAATGGCCAGTTTGCGCTGGCGACACCAGCCTATCGGGCCGACCTTGCGGTCACGTCCGATGCGCTGGCACCGCTCGGGGCGCTGTTTGGCGTGCCGCTGGCCGGCAGCCTGGACGCAAAGGTTGCCCTGGCGCCCGAGGGCGGCGATCACGCAGCGGACGTCGTGGTCCGGTTGCAGGATCTTCAGGCTCCGGACGCCGGGGTCAGGGTCCGCGCCGTCGCCCTGTCTCTTGAACTGAAGCAGTTGCTGTCGGCGCTGCCACGGCTTGGGGGAACGCTTGCGGTCGAGAATGTCGAGGCCGATGGGGCGAGGATCGAATTGCTGGATGCCCGGCTGGGCGGCACATTCGAGAGACCGGCAGTCGAAGTGCGGGCCACCGCAACCGACCCGGAGCCAGCCAACCTCCGGACACTCATCGTCGCGAACCTCGCCGGGACCAGCGGGCCGGAGATCGAAGTGCAGGCGCTGCGTCTCGAAGGGGGCGATGCGGCAATCGAGGCCGTGCAGCCCTTCCGCGTGGTGGTTGGTGACATCATCACCTTGTCGGGCTTGCGCCTTGGCACGTCTTTCGGTGGGGAAGTGCTGGCCGATGTCCGCTATGCGGCTGATCTGCTGGACGCCACGGTCCGCATCTCGGCGCTGCCGCTTGGCCCCCTTGCCGCAATTGCCGGGATAGCTGGGGTGGCAGGACAACTCGCCGCCGACGTGAGGTTCGACAGCACTGCGCCTGACGACAAGGCCCGGCTTGTGCTGCAGGTTGATGGCCTTCACCCGCCCGGTGATGATCTGGGTGCCAGTTTCGATATTGTGGTCAATGGTGCCTGGAACGGTAAGGTCGCGACCGCACGTACGGAGGTATCCGGCCCGTTCGATACCCCGCTGACCGCGGAAGTGCGGGCGGCGGTCGGACAGGACGTCGGTTCGTTCCTGCCAGTGCCTGATCCGGAAGGTGCCTTGCAGGGCCGCATCGACTGGCAAGGTGATCTCGCCCAGATGATGCAGTTGCTGCCTGAAGGTGACAATCTGCTCTCCGGTCGGGCGGTGGTGTCAGTGAATCTGTCCGGCACGGTGGGCGCACCCGTCCTGCAGGGCCAGATCGGCATCTCGGAAGGTCGCTACGAGAATCTGATGACAGGTACGGTTCTGGAGGCACTGACACTCGACACGACATTTGCAGATTCCGGGGAAGGGCAACTGACCCTGTCAGCCGTGGACCGGGTCGGGGGCACCATCGATGGTGCCGGTACCGCCCGGCTGCTCGGCGCCGACCGGAATGCGGCGGTACAGATCAACCTCAACCGCCTGCGTGCGGTGAACAGGGAAGAGGCTACGGCGCTCCTGTCCGGCAGGACCGACGTGAACTGGGACGGCAAGTTGTTGAAGGTCACCAATCGCACAATCATCGATGAGGCGGAGATTCGCCTGATCGCGGACAACCTTCCCCCCAGCGTCGTGGATATCGACCTGGCGAACGACATCGGCACACCGGCACCCGAGCCGCAACAGGAAGAGCCGGCCGAGGACCTGCCCATCCTGCTGGATGTGGAAGTGGATGCGCCATCCAAGCTGTTCGTGCGTGGTCGGGGGCTGGATACGGAATGGGCGGGAACGGTCACGGTGAAGGGTCAACTGCCGGACCCCGTTCTGGATGTGAGCATCGGTGTGGTCCGGGGGCAGCTGTCCCTGCTCGGCAAGGATTTCCAGGTCTCGACGGGCGAGATCGGCCTGACCGGCAACCTGCAACCGCGATTCAATATCGAACTCACGCGCCAGACCGGTGACCTTGAAGGCACGATCAGCATTTCCGGCAGTCCGGCAAAGCCGACCATTGCATTCTCCTCGACCCCCGAACTGCCGGAAGACGAGGTTCTGCCGCGTTTGCTGTTCGACAAGCCCGCGCAGTCGATGAGCCCGCTGGAAGCCATTCAGCTGGCCCAGAGCATCAACACGCTGACCAATGGCGGTGGCGGTACGACCGACAAACTGCGGAAGGCCGTCGGGCTTGACGTGCTGCGGGTTGAAGAGGGCAATGACCCGGATTCCGCCGGCTCGGTTGCAGTGGGCCGCTATGTGCGGGAAGGCGTCTATGTCGGTGCCAAGCAGTCCCTCGATTCGGAAGCCGGAAGTGTCGTGGTGGAAATCGACGTATTGCCCAATCTGAAGGTCGATGCGGAGGTTGGGCGCGGCGGCGGTGGCAGCACAGGCCTGACGTGGGAACGTCGCTACTGATCGGCGAAACCGATTCCTTGAAAAAAATGCGCCTGACCGTGATCCGATCGGCAGCATGCGCAGTATCAGGTACAGATTTGCCCGACAGTACAGTTCGCGGGCAAATGGTCTCCCCTAGACCAATGACGACTGCAGGGGACATGTCATCCCCCCTCACCCCCCGACATGTCCCCTGCACTTTTCCTCCCGGAAATGTTCATCAGCGATCAACGCGACTGGACCGCCATTCGCGGACACGCGAAGATGCGGCCAGCGGTGCCCAGGCCTCGGGCACGCTGTTCCGGGGGAGAGAGCATGAATTACGTCCGTCTGGGAAATACTGGTCTGAAGGTCAGCCGCTTGTGTCTTGGGTGCATGACCTACGGTGATCCGACAAAGGGCAACCACAGCTGGGTGCTGCGGGAAGATGAATCCATGCCATTCTTCACGGAAGCGTGGGAGGCGGGAATCAACTTCTTCGATACTGCCGACATGTACTCGCTGGGGGCGTCGGAGGAAGTGACGGGCCGGGCGCTGAAGAAGCTCGGCCCCCGCGACGAACAGGTCATCGCCACGAAAGTCTACAATCCGATGACCAAGGCCCCGAACGACCGGGGGCTGTCGCGCAAGCACATCATGAAGAGCATTGATGGCAGTCTGACGCGGCTTGGCACCGATCATGTCGATCTCTACCAGATCCATCGCTTCGACTATCACACCCCCATCGAGGAGACGATGGAAGCGCTGCATGACTGTGTGAAGGCAGGCAAGGTCCGCTACATCGGCGCATCGTCAATGTGGGCGCGGCAGTTCATCCAGATGCAGAATGTGGCGGAGCGGAATGGCTGGACGAAATTCGTGTCCATGCAGAACTATTACAATGCGGTCTATCGGGAGGAGGAGCGGGAGATGATCCCGTTCTGCCAGGAAACCGGTGTCGGCCTGATTCCCTGGAGCCCCATGGGGCGGGGCTTCCTGACGCGCAGACATACCGAACGGACCATCGGCGATACCGCGCGGGCGACAACGGACCCGGTGGCAGCGCGCGTGTTCGGCCGGGAAGAGGACTATGCGGTGGCGGATGCGGTCGGCGATGTGGCGGACGCCCGTGGCGTGCCGATGGCACAGGTGGCGCTCGCCTTCGTGCTGGCGCATCCGGCGATCTCCGCCCCGATCATCGGTGCATCCAAGCCGGGTCATTTCCCGGATGCCCTGAAGGCACTGGAACTGGAACTGAGCGACGACGAGATGGCAACCATCCGCGGTGCCTATCGCCCGAACGACGTCAAGGGTCACCAGTGACTGCAGAACCGGACCTGATCGACGTAGCGCGCTGCCGGGCCGAAACGCCCGGCGCGGAGCGGGTGCTTCACTTCAACAATGCCGGTGCGGGGCTGATGCCCCTGCCGGTACTGAATGTCGTCAAGGAACACCTGGACCTGGAAGCCGGGATCGGTGGCTATGAGGCTGCCGACCGGCGGCGGAAGGGGATCGAGCGGACGTATGATGCCATCGCGGCCTGCCTGAATTGCAGTCGCGACGATGTTGCGGTCATGGAGAACGCGACAGCGGCATGGAACCAGGCGTTCTTTGCCGTTGCCGACCGGATGAAGCCCGGTGACCGCATTCTGACGGCGGAGGCGGAATATGCCTCCAACTACCTCACCTATCTGAAAGTTGCGGCAGACCGGGGCGTGACGGTGGAGGTGGTGCCGAGCGATGCAGATGGTGCCCTGGATGTGGCGGCACTGGAACGGATGATGGACGACAGGGTGGCGCTGGTCGCCGTTACCCATGTGCCGACCAATGGCGGACTGGTGAACCCGGCGGCGGAAATCGGGCGGATCACCCGCGCGGCGGGGGTGCCTTACCTGCTGGACGCCTGCCAGTCGGCCGGTCAGCGGGTTCTGGACGTGCAGGAAATTGGTTGTGACTTCCTGACCGCGACCGGGCGCAAGTATCTTCGGGGGCCACGCGGAACCGGCTTCCTCTATGTCCGCCCGGAAGCTCTGGCGCGGTTCGAACCACCCGTCGTTGACCTGCATTCGGCAGCCTGGGCGGCGGCGGACAGGCTGGAATGGCGCAATGATGCCCGACGTTTCGAGAACTGGGAGTTCTATGAGGCTGGGCGGATCGGCCTGGGCGTTGCCGTTGATTACATGATGCAGGTCGGCATGGCGGCCATAGAGGCGCGGGTTGTCCGGCTTGCCGACGCGTTGCGTGCGCAGCTTTCAGAAGTGCCGGGCGTGACCGTGCATGACATCGGGCGACAGAAATGCGGCATCACGACATTTGCCATGGCGGATCATCATCCGGCGGGCGTGAAGCTGGCGCTGTCGATGCAGGGAATGAATGTTTCCACCAGCACCGAATACAGCACGCGGATCGACATGGAGCGGCGGAATCTCAGCGGACTCGTCCGGGCATCCATTCACTACTACAATACAGAAGAAGAGATTGACCGCTTCGTCGCGGCGGTCAGCAAACTGGGGAGGTAGGCATGACAGCGAAAGAACGGGCGGCTGCGCGGGCAGAAGCGGTACGGGTCGCGATGATGCAGGTGCGCGCCATCGAGGTCGCGCAGGGGGTGACGCGGCAGGCGATTGCCGACATGCGGGATGTGCTGATCGATCTGGCCAAGCGCCGGGACCTGTTTCCGCTGGAGGATTTCCCGCCGCCGGAGGCCACCACGGCGCGCAAGAACGCACTCTATCGCCTGTCAGAAGACCCTGATCACCGCTTTGCCCTCTACGCACAGCTGTCGATGGGGGGCACCAATTCGCCTGCACATGACCACACGACCTGGGCCGTGATCGTCGGGATGGAGGGGCAGGAGGTGAATCGTCTCTATGACCCAACCGATGATGGTGCGGTGGCTGAACGCGAACAGTTCGTGGTGGAGGCGGGGACCGGCCTCGCCCTGATGCCCGATGACCTGCATTCGATTCATATCGAAGGCGACGCACCGGTGCTGAATTTCCACATGTACGGGCTGGCTCTCGAACAGCTGGACCGGCGTCGCTACTACAACCCGGAGACGCATGTCTGGAAGCATTTCCCGGCGTCCGAGGGAATTCGCGATCTGCCCGCGCCCGCATGACCGAAACCGCAACGATGAAGACAATCACCGCGCCCGACCTGCGTGCCTTGCTGCAGACGGACCGCGAAGTGGCCCTGATCGACGTGCGGGAGGAGGGGGCGTTCTCGAAGGAGCATCTGTTTCTTGCCGCCTGCATTCCGTTGAGCCATCTGGAATTCCGGTGCCCTCGCATGATGCCGCGCCAGGATGTGTCGGTGGTGATCACGGACGGTGGACCGGCTGACCGCGACCAGAGCCTCGGCAGCCTGGCAGAACGCGCCGCCGCTAGGCTTGCGGAGATGGGATACAGCGATGTCACCGTCCTCGTTGGCGGCACCGCAGGCTGGCGTGCGGAGGGCTACGAGGTCTTCTCCGGCGTCAATGTGCCATCGAAGGCTTTCGGTGAGTTCGTCGAACACCACTACGACACGCCGCGGATCGAAGCGTCAGAGCTTCAGCGGATGAAGGATGCGGGCACTGACATGGTGATCCTCGACAGCCGACCGATGCCGGAGTTCAACCGCATGTCGATTCCGGGCGGCATCGACTGCCCGGGGGCAGAGCTTGTCTATCGTGTCGCGACAATGGCACCGGATCCGACGACGACCGTCGTGGTCAATTGTGCCGGACGCACCCGATCGATCATTGGCAGCCAGTCGTTGATCAATGCGGGCATCCCGAACCCGGTCGTGGCGCTGAAGGGCGGCACCATGGGCTGGGAACTGGCAGGGCTGACCTGTGAGCGGGGCGAGACCGCGCACGCGCCTGCGCCGACCGGTGCCGCGCTGGATGCGGCACAGGACCGTGCCGCACGCGTGGCGGCACGCTTTGGCGTGCAGCGGACCGACAGTGCGACAGTGGCGGTCTGGCAGGCGGAGGCTGATCGCACGACCTATCTGCTGGATGTGCGCACGGTGCAGGAATTCGAGGCGGGGCACTGGCCGGGTGCCCGGCATGCCGCTGGCGGTCAGCTGGTGCAGGCGACGGATGAATATGTCGCGACCCGCAATGCCCGCATCGTGCTGGCCGACGGTGAGGACGGCGTGCGGGCGACCATGACCGCATCCTGGCTGATCCAGCTGGGCTGGTCGGATGTGCATGTGCTGGCCGAACAGCCGTCAGTGCCGGAAACCGGTGCCGTGGACAAAGCGCCCGCCCTGTTCCGGGCTTGTGAAACATTGTCGGTGATGGAGATGCAGGCTGTCATCGATTCCGGTGAACCGATTGCCGTGGTCGATCTGGCGGCAAGCCTGACCTATCGCCGGGGTCATGTTCCGGGGGCATACTGGACCGTCCGTTCCAGACTGACCCGCAGCATGGTGGCGCTGGCCCACGCCGGTCTGATCCTGCTGACAGCATCCGATGAGCGCCTGGCCCACTATGCGGGTCACGAACTGCGTGTTGCCCGCCCTGATCTGGTGGTCCGGGTGCTGGCAGGGGGAACGGATGCCTGGGCTGCTGCCGGCCTGCCGCTGGAGGAGGGGCTGGATCGTGCCCTGACCGACACCGACGACGTCTGGTCGAAGCCCTATGACCATCAGGGTGGTGTGCGTCAGGCCATGGAAGATTACCTGACCTGGGAGGTCGGGCTGGTCGAACAGGTCCGCCGCGACGGGTTGGTGGAGTTCCGGCGTTTCGACTGACGCTCAGGTCTCGAATCCATTCCAGGCAGCACGTCCGGTGCGATTCAAGCGCTTGATGGACCGTCTTAAAGCCCCATCATCGACAGCATGGCGCGGGTCAGGGGCGATTTCGCATCCGCGACTTCTTCCATCAGGGTGAAGTGGTTGCGTCCCGCCACCAGGATGACATCCCGCGTCACGCCGTGCATGGCCGCGTAGCCGGTTGATTGCCCGATCCAGCCATCCGGTTCGTCGCCCCCCGCCGCCACCAGCAGGTCGATGCCCGCGCGCGGTGCAAAGGCGTCGGTGAGGATGTTGTTTCGCGCCGCAACCTCATCTGTCAGGCCAATTTCCGCATTGATCGAGATGCGCAACGCGGCGCGCGGATCGAAGATGCCGGACAGCAGCGCCGCTGAGCGGATCAGGTCGGCAGGCAGTCCATGCGCGGTCCAGTCGTGGGCCGCGGCAATTGCCGACAGGTGCGCTCCCGCCGAGTGACCGCTGATATGCACGCCATCGCTGGATGCGCCATAGTCGCTGGCGTGGCTTGCCGCATGGGCGATGCCGCGCATGACGGAGTCCGCAAGGCCGTCCAGCGTGACCTCAGGGCAGAGCGGGTAATTGATCAGCACCACCGTCGCCCCGGCACTGGCGAACGGTTCGGCCACAAAGCTGTGCTCATCCTTCGACAGGGCACGCCAGTAACCGCCATGGATGAAGATGTGCATCGGGCTGCCGACGGGACCGGGGAAGATGTCATAGACTTCGCGCGGGTGATCGCCATAGGCGATGTTGCGCCGCATGTCCTGACGCTTGCGGGCGGCCGCGGACTCGGCAATGAAATATTCCAGGTGAGACGCTGCATCGGGGCAGGCAACGCGCGGGTTGAAGTGCTGCTCCACTTCCGTGTCACTCATCGCCTGCCAGTCGATTGCCTTGCCCTTGTCAGCCATAACCGCCCCTCCCCAGTGTCATTGCCTCAGCCAGCGTAGCAGCCGGACTGCTTCGCGCGCATTACCGTCAGATGATACACCGTGTCGATGGTGGGTGTCGGAACGCCGACGATCCGACCCAGTTCCGATACCGCGCCGATGATCGGCTCGATCTCCATGCTGCGTCCAGCTTCGAAGTCCTGAAGCATCGATGTCTTGTGGGCACCGACCTTTTCCGCCGCCTGCATCCGCTTCTCGACCGTCATGGGAAAGCGCACATCCAGCGTTTCAGCCACCATCTTCGCCTCGTTCATCATGGCGTGGATGACACCGCCGACGCCAGGATCCTGCGACAGCTCGATCAGGGTTGCACCCGTGAGGGCGGAGACGGGGTTGAAGCTGAGATTGCCCCAGAGCTTCACCCATATCTCGTTGCGGATGTTGGGCCGGACCGGTGCCTTGACCCCGGCATTGATCAGGGCAGACGACAGGGCCTGGATGCGGGCTGATTTCGATCCGTCCGGCTCTCCCAGCGACAGGCGTTCCCCGTACCCAAGCTTGACGACGCCTGGTTCGGGAATGTCGGCAGCCTGCCAGACGACGGATCCGATCACCCGCTCCGGTCCGATCCGGTCCCACAGCACGTTGCCGGGATCCGTGCTTTCAAGCCGCTGGCCGGCGTGCTTGCCCTCGACGCCGTGAAAATACCACCAGGGCAGCCCGTTCTGTGCCGTCACGACGGCTGTATCGGGGCCGAGCAAGGGTTGCATCACATCTGCGATGGGCCGAACGCCATGCGCCTTCAGCGTCAGCATCACATAATCCTGGGGTCCCAGCTCCGCCGGATCATCGGTCGCCCGGGGCTGAACCGTGAAATCTTCCTCGGCAGAGATCAGGCGCAGGCCGTTCTTCTGGATTGCCGCCAGGTGCGGACCCCGCGCGATCAGGCTGACATCGGCCCCAGCGCGCGACAGCATTGCCCCGACATAGCCGCCGATCGCGCCAGCGCCATAGATACAGATCTTCATGATTGGGTATTCCTTCGGGCGGTCAGGGTGGAGCAGTCAATCGCAACAGAAGCCTACAGCAATCCGGCGGAGCGGAAGCTGATTTCCTGGCCCTTGCCGATGACCAGATGGTCGTGAAGGGTAACACCGACAGCCTTGGCGGCGTCGCGGACCAGCTTGGTCATCTCGATATCCGCGTGGGACGGCATCGGGTCGCCGGACGGGTGATTGTGCACCATGATCAGGGCCGAGGCTTCCAGCTGGAGGGCGCGTTTCACGACTTCGCGCGGATAGACGGGTGTGTGGTCCACCGTCCCCTTCTGCTGCAGTTCATCCGCGATCAGCTTGTTCTTGCGATCAAGGAACAGCACACGGAACTGCTCCGTCTTGCGGTAGGCCATGTCGGCCTTGCAATAATCGACCAGCGTGTCCCAGGACGAGAGCACCGTGGCGCTGTTCATGGCCCGGGTGCGGGTCAGGCGGATGGCCGCAGCCTCAACGGATTTCAGTGCGGCAATGCCGGTCTCACCCAGACCCCTGACCTCGGCCAGCCGTTCCGGCGGGGCACTGATCACATGGGCGAAATCGCCGAAGGTCTCCATCAGGGCCTTTGCCAGCGGCTTGGTGTCGCCGCGCGGATTGCCCGCCCAGAGGATCATTTCCAGCAGTTCGTAGTCTTCCAGATTTTCGCCGCCGACCTTTGTCAGGCGCTGGCGCAGGCGCGTGCGATGTCCGTGGTAATGGGGCTTCGCCTTTGCCGTTTCGCGGGCTGTCTTCTCGTCATCGCTGGGCTCGGTCACGGCGACGGGTTCCTCAATTCAGCCTCTCAATACGGCGGCTTGTGCATGCCCTTCGGCGATTCCGTGAAAATCTCCACGCCGGTTTCGGTGACGCCGATGGAATGCTCGAACTGTGCCGACAGGGAACGGTCGCGGGTTACCGCCGTCCAGCCATCTTCCAGGATCTTCACGCGCCAGTCGCCGAGATTTATCATCGGCTCGATCGTGAAGAACATGCCGGGGCGGAGTTCCTCACCGGAGCCGTAATCCCCATAGTGCAGGATATTCGGTGCGTCATGGAAGACCTGGCCGAGACCGTGGCCACAGAAATCGCGCACGACCGCGCAACGTTCGGATTCCGCGTAGGCCTGAATGGCGGCCCCGATATCGCCGACGAAAGCACCCGGTTTCACCGCTGCGATACCGCGCATCATCGATTCATAGGTGATTTCGACCAGGCGCTTCGCCTTCAGCTTCGGCTTGCCTGCGAAGAACATGCGACTGGTGTCGCCGTGCCAGCCATCCACGATGACCGTGACGTCGATATTGACGATGTCACCATCCTTCAGCACCCGGTCGCCGGGAATACCGTGGCAGACGACATGGTTGATGGAGGTGCAGATGGACTTGGGGAAGCCGCGATAGTTCAACGGCGCGGGCACCGCGTTCTGGCCGGTGATGTGTTCATGGCAGATACGGTCCAGCTCACCTGTCGTCACGCCGGGCTTCACGTAAGGGGCGATCAGGTCCAGCGTCTCGGCCGCCAGGCGACCCGCGCGTCGCATGCCTTCGAAAGCTTCTGCTCCGTGCAGCTTGATCTGACCCGTGTTCTGGCTCGGCGCCTTCTCGGCTGCGACATAATCCATGGCTGCGGCCTCCTAAGGGCGCGAGAGCATCAGGCTCTCAATCAATATCGACGTGTATGGGACGTCCCGGATATATGGCTTCCGGCGAAACCACGCAAGCTTGCGCAACGGCCTCAACGCCAGCATCTCGGGCGCGGCGGAACGCTGCAGCATACCCGGGGTCGATGTCTTCGGCGAGCCGGAACGACTGACCGTCGTCGCGCATCACCAGATAGAACATGACGGCGCGGTGTCCATGGGCGACCATTTCTGCCAGTTCATCCAGATGCTTGGCGCCTCGCCTGGTGACGGAATCGGGGAATTCGAGCAGTCCGTTCTGCCGCGACATGGTCACGCCCTTCACCTCGACATAGCAGTCCGGCCTGTCGGGCGTGGTCAGTAACAGGTCAATACGCGAATTCTGCCCGTACTTCACTTCCCGGCGGATATCGGTGTAGCCGTGCAGGGCTGGCTGCTGGCCCTCTTCGATGGCCCGCTGCGCCAGCGCGTTGGGACGCATGGTGTTGACGCAGACCAGAGCATCGCCGACCAACAGCACTTCCAGCGTCCATTGCAGTTTCCGTTTCGGATCGTCGTGCGGTGTCAGCCAGACCCGCTGCGGGTTGCCATCGACGAGACTGAGCATTGATCCGGGATTCGGGCAGTGGGCCGTTATCTCCCGCCCGTCCTCCAGTCGCACATCGGCAAGGAATCTTTTGTAGCGACGCAGAAGCGTGCCACTGACAAGGGGTGTCTGAAAGGTCATGAACCCAAGTTCCTCGCGGGTCGGGATGGGGCGGAAGAGGGGTGCAGGATCGTGCCAAATACCGCTTTGGCAACAAGTTTCGTGTGACGGGCGCTTGACAGGGCAGCGTGGCGGGCGTATCCCCCCGCTCGCACTTCGTTGCGGGGGTGTAGCTCAGTTGGTTAGAGCGCTGGCCTGTCACGCCAGAGGCCGCGGGTTCGAGTCCCGTCACTCCCGCCACCTAGTGCCTATTTTTGATGGATCGTGATGCACGATCCGCCGGGCCAGCGCTCCCGGGGACCCGACCCGGGTTCAGGCGCAAAATCCAGACAACGCAACACCTGTGCCTGCGTTCCGCGAACCCTTTGAAATATAATCAAACTCTGACGCCGCCTGCGCGCGTTTGACCCTTTCGCCCGCCAAATTCGGGGCCTATACTCCGGGGTCTTCATTGATGGGGAAATGCGGGAGCTGTGGCCGTGACAGGTGTTGACGCGCTGCTAATTGAATATCTGCCGATCCTGATCTTCGTAGGCGTTGCCGTCGGCCTCGCCAGCGTGATCGTGATCGCGTCCTTTGTCGCCGCGCGGCAAAAGCCGGACAGCGAAAAGCTGTCGCCATACGAATGCGGGTTTGAACCGTTCAGCGATTCACGAACGCAGTTCGACGTGCGCTTCTATCTGGTGGCCATCCTGTTCATCATCTTCGATCTTGAAGTTGCCTTCCTTTTCCCCTGGGCGGTATCGCTGGCGGAAATCGGGACCTTCGGCTTCTGGTCGATGATGACGTTCCTCGGCATCCTCACGATCGGCTTCATCTACGAATGGAAAAAGGGAGCGTTGGAATGGGAGTGAACGAGACACTGCCCGTCACGGCTCTGGCCGCCAAGGCCGCCGCCGGTGATCAGGACGCTTTCTACAGCGATGTGGGGGAGGAGCTGGCCGAGAAGGGCTATGTCGTCAGCAATGTCGACAAGCTGGTCAACTGGGCGCGCACCGGCTCGCTCTGGCCCATGACCTTTGGCCTGGCGTGCTGTGCGGTGGAGATGATCCACGCCTACATGCCGCGCTATGACCTGGATCGTTTCGGCATCGTGCCGCGTGCCAGTCCGCGTCAGTCCGATGTGATGATCGTGGCCGGCACGCTGACCAACAAGATGGCGCCTGCCTTGCGCAAGGTCTACGACCAGATGGCGGAGCCGAGGTACGTCATTTCCATGGGCAGCTGCGCCAATGGCGGTGGCTACTATCACTATTCCTATTCTGTCGTGCGTGGTTGTGACCGGATCGTTCCGGTCGACATCTATGTGCCCGGTTGTCCGCCGACGGCGGAAGCGCTGGTCTACGGCATTCTGCAGCTGCAGAAGAAGATCCGCCGCACCGGCACCATAATGCGCTGACGCCGGATAGCGGCACCATCTGACAAGGGTCCGGACACATGGACGAGAATCTGAAGGATACGGCGGAACAGATCAGCGCCAGCCTGAGTGAATCGGTCACGAATGTGGCGATCACCAATGGTGAGTTGCGTGTCGATGCCCGGGCAGATCATGTGGTGAAGGTCATGACCTTCCTGCGGGACAATTCGGCCTGCCAGTTCAAGCTGCTGATGGATGTCACAGCTGTTGACTGGCCTGCGCGCAGCCCGCGTTTCGATGTGGTCTATCATCTGTTGTCGATCCGCCAGAACCAGCGCGTGCGTGTGGTTGTGAAGACGGATGAGGATGTGCCGGTGCCCAGCGTGTCGGACGTGTTCAGCGTCGCCAACTGGTTCGAGCGGGAGGCCTGGGACATGTATGGTGTCATGTTCTCCGGCCATCCGGATCTGCGCCGCATCCTGACCGACTACGGGTTCGAGGGGCATCCGCTGCGCAAGGACTTCCCGCTGACCGGCCATGTTGAAGTGCGCTACGACGATGAGCAGAAGCGCGTGATTTACGAGCCCGTTACCCTGACACAGGAATTCCGGCGCTTTGATTTCATGAGCCCGTGGGAGGGTGCCGAGTACATCCTTCCCGGCGACGAGAAGAGCACGGAGGCGTCCTGAAATGGCTGAAGTCGAGATCAAGAACTACATGATGAACTTCGGTCCGCAGCATCCGGCGGCGCATGGTGTGCTGCGTCTGGTGCTGGAACTGGACGGCGAGATCGTGGAGCGGGCGGACCCGCACATCGGCCTGCTGCATCGCGGCACGGAAAAACTGATCGAACACAAGACCTACCTGCAGGCGATGCCATATTTCGACCGGCTGGACTATGTCGCGCCGATGAACCAGGAACATGCGTTCTGTCTCGCGACGGAACGGTTGCTGGGTCTGGAAGTGCCGGCGCGTGGTCAGGCGATCCGCGTCCTGTTTGCCGAGATCGGGCGGCTGCTGAACCATCTGCTGAACTGCACCACGCAGGCCATGGATGTGGGGGCGATGACGCCGACGCTCTGGGGCTTCGAAGAGCGCGAGAAGCTGATGGAGTTCTATGAGGCGGCGTCCGGTGCGCGGCTGCATGCGGCCTATTACCGGCCCGGTGGCGTGCATCAGGACATTCCTGCGGACATGCCCGAGAAGATCCTGGCCTGGTGCAGGACGTTCCCGAAGTTCCTGGAAGACGTCGAGGGACTGCTGACAGAGAATCGCATCTTCCGGCAGCGAAATGTGGATATTGGCGCGATCAGCGTCGATGACGCCCTGGACTGGGGATTTTCCGGCGTGATGCTGCGGTCCTGCGGCGTGCCGTGGGACCTGCGCAAGTCGCAGCCCTATGACGGCTACGAAGCCTTTGATTTCGATATTCCCGCGGGCAAGACCGGCGACTGCTTCGAGCGGTATCTGTGTCGGCTGGAAGAGATGCGCCAGTCGCTGCGGATCATCGAACAGGTTCTGGAGCGGATGCCGGACGGTCCGTCGAGTTCCGTCGACCGCAAGGTCACGCCGCCGAAGCGGAGTGAGATGAAGCATTCGATGGAAGCGCTGATCCATCACTTCAAGCTCTACACCGAAGGCTTCCACGTGCCCGAGGGTGAGGTCTATGCCGCCGTCGAGGCACCCAAGGGTGAGTTCGGCGTCTATCTGGTGTCCGATGGCAGCAACAAGCCCTACAAGTGCAAGATCTCGGCGCCGGGCTTCCGCCATCTGCATGCGACGGATTTCCTGGCGCGCGGGTATCAGCTGGCCGATTCCGTGGCCATCGTGGGTTCACTGGATGTGGTGTTCGGGGAGATTGACCGATGAGTGGTGCAGCAGGACCGGCTGCGGACCAGCCCGACAGCTTCGAGTTCGAGGCCGATGTCTGGGCACAGGCCGAGAAGATCATCGCCCGCTATCCGGAAGGCCGCCAGCAGAGCGCGGTCATGCCGCTGCTCGACCTGGCGCAGCGCCAGCATGGCTGGCTGCCGAAGGCCGCGATCCGCTGTGTTGCGGACAAGCTCGGCATGCCCTTCATTCGCGCCTATGAGGTCGCGACGTTCTACACGATGTACAATCTGGAACCGGTCGGCAAATTCCACCTGCAGCTCTGCCGGACGACGCCGTGCTGGCTGCGCGGGGCCGATGAACTGCGCAAGGCAATCAAGGACAAGACGGGTCTCAGCCACGCTGGCGTGAGCGATGACGGTCAGTTCTCGCTGGTCGAGGTCGAATGCCTGGGCGCCTGCTGCAACGCACCCATGATCCAGATCAACGACGACTTCTATGAGGATCTGGACTACGAAAGCTGTTCCACGCTGCTGGACCGGTTGGCCGCCGATGACGTGCCGACACCTGGGCCGGTGAATGGCCGACGGTTTTCCGAACCGGCAGAAGGGCGCAAGACGCTGCTGGACCGTGTCGAGGGGGCATCCTGATGCTGCAGGACAAGGATCGTATCTTCACCAATCTCTATGGCGACCAGCCATGGAATTTGGCTGGCGCGCAGAAACGTGGCATCTGGGACAATACCAAGGCGTTGCTGGACAAGGGCGCGGACAGCATCATCGGCGAAATCAAGGAATCGGGCCTGCGCGGACGCGGGGGCGCCGGGTTTCCGACGGGCCTGAAATGGTCCTTCATGCCGAAGGAATCGGATGGCCGTCCGTCCTATCTGGTGGTCAACGCCGATGAATCGGAGCCGGGCACCTGCAAGGATCGCGAGATCATGCGCAACGACCCGCACCGGCTGCTGGAAGGCTGCCTGGTGGCCGGTTTCTCCATGAAGGCGCAGGCCGCCTACATCTACATTCGTGGCGAGTTCGTCATGGAAGCGCGGATTCTGCAGGCCGCGATCGAGGAAGCTTATGAGGCTGGCCTGATCGGGAAGAACGCCTGCGGGTCCGGGTATGACTATGACATCGTCCTGCACCGTGGTGCCGGCGCCTATATCTGCGGTGAGGAAACCGCCCTGATCGAAAGCCTGGAAGGCAAGAAGGGCCAGCCGCGCCTGAAGCCGCCGTTCCCGGCTGCTGTCGGGTTGTACGGGTGCCCGTCGACGGTGAACAACGTTGAATCCATCGCCGTGACGCCTGAGATCCTGCGGCGCGGTGCCTCATGGTTTGCCGGTCTGGGTCGGCCAAACAACACGGGCACCAAGCTTTTCTGCGTTTCCGGGCATGTGAACACGCCTTGCAATGTCGAAGAGGAAATGGGTATCCCGCTGAAGGAACTGATCGAGAAGCATTGCGGCGGTGTGCGTGACGGCTGGGACAATCTGCTGGCCATCATCCCCGGCGGTTCGTCCGTTCCGATGCTGCCGAAGTCGGTCTGTGATGACGTGCTGATGGATTTCGACAGCCTGAAGGCGGTTCAGTCGGGGCTCGGCACCGCGGCGGTGATTGTCATGGACAAGTCCACCGACATTGTCGAAGCCATCGCCAATCTGGCGCATTTCTACATGCATGAAAGCTGTGGCCAGTGTACCCCATGTCGGGAGGGCACGGGCTGGATGTATCGGGTGCTGACCCGGATGGTGCGCGGGCAGGCGTCGATCGCGGAGATCGACCAGCTCCATGAAGTGACGAAACAGGTTGAAGGCCACACGATCTGCGCGCTCGGCGACGCGGCGGCCTGGCCCATTCAGGGCCTCATCCGGCATTTCCGTCCGGAGATGGAGCGTCGGATACTGGAATATCGCAAGCAGGCAGCTTAAAGCAGTCAGCGCGGGTCGAGAACGATTAGAGGGAACGGCAGGAAGCCATGCCGAAACTGACAGTAGACGGAATAGAGGTCGAAGTGCCGGCGGGAGCGACGGTGCTGCAGGCCTGTGAGGCGGCTGGCCGGGAAATCCCGCGGTTCTGCTATCACGAACGCCTGTCCATCGCCGGAAACTGCCGCATGTGCCTGGTGGAGATGGAGAAGGCACCGAAGCCCATCGCCAGCTGTGCGATGCCGGCCGGTGACAACATGGTCATCCATACTGATTCACCGACGGTGAAGAAGGCGCGCGAAGGCGTGATGGAATTCCTGCTGATCAACCATCCGCTGGATTGCCCGATCTGCGATCAGGGTGGCGAATGCGACCTGCAGGACCAGGCCATGGCCTATGGCCGGGGCGGATCGCGCTATGACGAGAACAAGCGCGCGGTCAAAGAGAAATACATGGGGCCGCTGATCAAGACGATCATGACCCGCTGCATCCATTGCACGCGTTGCGTCCGGTTCGTCGAGGAAGTGGCTGGCGTGCCGGATATCGGTGCCATCAATCGCGGTGAGAACATGGAAATCACGGCGCTGGAAAGCGTCGTGGACAGCGAACTTTCCGGCAATGTCATCGACCTCTGTCCTGTTGGTGCCCTGACGTCCAAGCCCTATGCCTTCAATGCGCGCCCGTGGGAGCTGCGCAAGACCGAAGGCATTGACGTGATGGACGCGTTGGGCAGCAACATCCGCATCGATGCCCGTGGCCGTGAAGTGCTGCGTGTCATGCCGCGTCTGAATGAGGACGTGAACGAGGAATGGATTTCCGACAAGGCGCGCTTTGCCTGTGACGGCCTGCGCCGCCAGCGTCTCGACCGACCGTACGTACGTATTGATGGTCGCCTCAAGCCTGCAAGCTGGGACGCTGCGTTCCGGCTGATCGCGGAGAAGGTGGCAGCCACCGATGCGGCAAAGGTTGGCGGTATCGCCGGTGACCTGGCTGCGCTGGAAGAGATGACGGCGCTGAAGGACCTGTTTGCGGCCCTTGGTTCGCCCAACATCGATTGCCGCGCCGATGGTGCGAAGATCGGTGCGCAACATCGCGGTGATTACCTGTTCAACGCGACCCTCGCCGGTGTCGAGGATGCCGATGCGGTGCTGCTGGTAGGCAGCAACCCGCGCAAGGAAGCTGCCGTTCTGAACGCGCGTATCCGCAAGGCCTGGGTGCAGTCGAACGGCAA
The DNA here is from genome assembly GCA_029210175.1 of Minwuia sp. Lineage (GTDB taxonomy): Bacteria > Pseudomonadota > Alphaproteobacteria > Minwuiales > Minwuiaceae > Minwuia. The sequence continues at coordinate 48,883 of JARGPL010000020.1, forward strand.
GCTGCCCGTTGGTGTGATCGGCGAGAATGCCGACCTGACGTATCCCACCACGTATCTGGGGGCCGGGCCGGAAACGCTGGGTGCGCTGCTCGGCGGTGATCATTCGTTCCTGGACGTGCTGAAGAAGGCGGAGCGTCCGCTTGTCATCATCGGTGCAGGTGCGCTGGCCCGCGAAGATGGTGCGGCAGTTCACGCTGCTGCGCGGCAGCTGGCTGATCAGGTTGGCGCGATGTCGGACGACTGGAACGGCTTCGCCGTCCTGCAGGCTGCCGCATCGCGTGCCGGTGGGCTGGAACTGGGCCTTGTGCCGGGTGACGGCGGGCAGGATGCGTCAGCCATGCTGGGGGGCACCATGGACGTGCTGTTCCTGCTGGGCGTGGACGAGGCTGATCTGTCCGGTCTGAGCGATTCCTTCGTTGTCTATCAGGGCAGCCACGGTGATGCGGGTGCCCATGTCGCGGACGTGATCCTGCCAGGTGCGGCCTACACCGAAAAGGCAGGCACCTGGATCAACACGGAAGGCCGCATCCAGATGGCCGATCCGGCCAATCAGGCACCGGGGGAGGCGCGGGAAGACTGGAAGATCCTGCGTGCCCTGTCGGCGCACCTGGAGCATACGTTGCCCTATGACGACATCACGGCGCTGAGGGCGCGGATGGCGGAATTGATCGACGGCCTCGACATGGTCGACCTTGCGCGACCCGGCACGCCCGGACCGGCAAGCGATGCGGCTGGTGATCTTTCGGATGTGCCGTTCGCAAGTCCGGTGGCGGATTACTTCATGACCAATCCGATCGCCCGGGCCAGCGAGACGATGGCGGAATGTTCCGAACTCTATTCTGTCGGCAAGGCCGGTGCAGGGGAGGCGACGGGAACAGATGGTTGAGTTCTGGAGCGTCTGGCTGCTGCCTTTCCTGATCATCCTCGGCAAGATCATGCTGATCGCCGGGCCGATGCTGTTGGCCATGGCCTATCTGACCCTCGCCGAGCGCAAGGTCATCGGCGCGATGCAGATGCGTCGCGGCCCGAACGTGGTTGGCCCCTTCGGCCTGCTGCAGCCGCTGGCTGACGGCGCGAAGCTGCTGCTGAAGGAAACGGTCTTCCCGACCGGTGCGGACAAGGCGGTTTTCGTTGCTGCCCCGATGCTGACCTTCATCCTGGCCCTGATCGGCTGGGCGGTGATCCCGTTCGACGAAGGCTGGGTGCTGGCCGATATCAACGTCGGTGTGCTGTACCTGTTCGCGATCTCGTCGCTGGGTGTCTATGGCATCATCATGGCGGGCTGGGCATCGAACTCCCGCTATGCATTCCTCGGCGCCATGCGCTCTGCTGCGCAGATGGTGTCCTACGAAGTCTCCATCGGCTTCGTCATCATCACGGTGCTGCTGTTCGCCGGGTCGCTCAATCTGACCGAGATCGTGATGGCGCAGGAGTCCGCCGGTATCGCATCGCTGCTGGGGCTGGAACACGGCGGCATTCTTGGCTGGTACGTCTGGCCGCTGTTTCCGATGTTCATCATCTTCTTCATCTCGGCCCTGGCCGAGACCAACCGGCATCCGTTCGATCTGCCGGAAGCGGAGGCCGAGCTGGTTGCCGGTTATCAGGTGGAATATTCATCCATGACCTTCGCCCTGTTCTTTCTGGGCGAATACATGAACATGATCCTGATGAGCGGCCTGACCGTGCTGCTGTTCCTGGGCGGCTGGCATTCGCCGATACCGGGGGAAACGTTCATTCCCGGCGTGATCTGGTTCGCGCTGAAGATCAGTTTCCTGCTGTTTGTTTTCATCTGGGTGCGGGCAACGCTGCCCCGCTACCGCTATGACCAGCTGATGCGGCTGGGTTGGAAGGTTTTCCTGCCCATTTCGCTCGGTGCCGTGGTGTTCTATTCGGGCATTCTGGTCTATGGCGGACTTCTGTAAGGCCTTGGCAGGAAAAGGAGGCGACGATCATGGGATTTCTTGACCGTACCGCGCGGGCCGTCCTGCTGGGGGACATGCGTTCCGGCATGTGGCTGACGCTGAAGTACATGTTCAAGCCGAAGGTGACGCTGAACTACCCCTATGAAAAGGGACCGTTGAGCCCACGCTTCCGGGGTGAACACGCGCTGCGCCGTTATGCCAATGGCGAGGAACGCTGCATTGCCTGCAAGCTGTGCGAGGCGATCTGCCCGGCGCTGGCGATAACGATCGAGGCGGAGCCGCGCGAAGACGGCAGCCGCCGGACCACCCGCTACGACATTGACATGACCAAGTGCATCTATTGCGGCTTCTGTCAGGAAGCCTGCCCGGTTGATGCGATCGTAGAGGGGCCGAACTACGAATTTGCCACCGAGACCCGGGAAGAGCTGTTCTATGACAAGGACAAGCTGCTCGCCAACGGCGACCGGTGGGAACGCGAGATTGCAGCCAATCTGGCTGCCGATGCACCGTACCGGTAATCCGGTAGGGCTGACGATCCGAGGGGCGCTGACGCGGTGAGGGACTGTGTCAGGGCAAGGGCTTCTGAAAGCCCTGGAGGGGCGACAGGAATGAAGGGAATGGACACGTGATCCTGCCAGCGTTGGCATTCTATCTGTTCGCAACGATCACCGTTGCCTGCGGCGTGATGGTTATCGCGTCGCGCAATCCGGTGCATTCGGTGCTGTTCCTGATCCTTGCCTTCTTCAATTCGGCCGGGCTTTTCGTGCTGCTCGGCGCAGAGTTCCTGGCGATGATCCTGGTCATTGTCTATGTGGGCGCGGTTGCGGTGCTGTTCATGTTCGTCGTCATGATGCTGGACATCAATTTCGTCGAGCTGCGCCAGGGCTTCCTGCAGTACCTGCCGATCGGTCTGCTGGTGTCGTTCATCCTGCTGGTCGAGATCCTGATGGTGGTTGGTGCGTGGGTGATCTCACCCGAAGCAGCCGCCGTGGCCGCAGCACCGACACCGGATCCGGCGGTGCGCAGCAATGTCGCGGCCATCGGCGACCTGGTCTATACCCGCTATGTGTTCCTGTTCCAGGCAGCGGGCATGATCCTGCTGGTCGCCATGATCGGAGCCATCGTGCTGACACTGCGGTCGCGTCCGGGTGTGAAGCGGCAGAAGATTTCCGATCAGATTGGCCGGACACGCGAGAATTCGGTCGAGATCAAGAAGGTCCAGCCGGGCCAGGGCGTCTAGGGGGGCCGAGGGGAAACAACATGGAAATCGGTCTCGGACATTATCTGACCGTCGCAGCGATCCTGTTCACACTCGGGATCTTCGGCATCTTCATGAACCGCAAGAACGTCATCATCATCCTGATGTCGATCGAGCTGATGCTGCTGGCAGTGAATATCAATCTGGTCGCGTTCTCGACGCATCTGAACGATCTGGTGGGCCAGGTCTTCGCGATGTTCGTGCTGACCGTCGCGGCGGGGGAGGCGGCCATCGGGCTCGCCATTCTGGTCGTGTACTTCCGCAATCGCGGCTCCATCGCCGTTGAAGACATCAACATGATGAAAGGCTGATCGAGACCGCCATGATGTATGTCCTGATCACCTTCGCGCCGCTGCTTGGCGCCATACTGGCCGGCTTCTTCGGGCGTTCGCTCGGCGACCGTGCCGCCATGCTGATCACCAGCCTGCTGATGACCGCTGCTGCGATCATGTCCTGGGCCGCGCTCTACACGGTCGGTTTCGGCCACAATCCGGCGCATGTGAACCTGTTGAGCTGGATCCATTCCGGCGACTTTCAGGTCAACTGGGCACTGCAGATCGACACGCTGACCGCCGTGATGCTGGTGGTGGTCAATACCGTTTCCTGTCTGGTCCACTGGTATTCCATTGGCTACATGAGCCACGACAAGTCCAAGGCGCGGTTCTTTGCCTACCTGTCGCTGTTCACCTTCGCGATGCTGATGCTGGTCACCAGCGACAACTTCGTGCAGCTGTATTTCGGCTGGGAAGGCGTGGGCCTGGCGTCCTATCTGCTGATCGGTTTCTGGCATGACCGGCCGTCTGCCAATGCGGCAGCGATGAAGGCGTTCATTGTCAACCGCGTGGGTGACTTCGGTTTTGCCCTCGGTATCGCCGGTATCTTCCTGATCTATGACAGCGTGACGTTCGAAGCGGTCTTCGCACAGACGCCGGACATGGTGGACCATACGTTCAACTTCCTCGGCTACGAGGTGCATACGCTGACGACGATCTGCCTGCTGCTGTTCCTGGGCGCGATGGGCAAGTCGGCGCAGCTGCCGCTGCATACCTGGCTGCCGGACGCGATGGAGGGACCGACGCCGGTTTCCGCGCTGATCCATGCGGCAACCATGGTGACGGCTGGTGTGTTCCTGGTAGCGCGCTGTTCGCCGATGTTCGAATATGCACCGGACGCGCTGGCGGTGGTTACCGTCGTTGGTGCCACGACCGCCTTCTTCGCGGCGACTGTCGGGCTGGTGCAGACCGACATCAAGCGGGTGATCGCCTATTCCACCTGCTCCCAGCTTGGGTACATGTTCTTTGCTGCGGGCCTGTCGGCCTATCCCGTGGCCATCTTCCACCTGTTCACGCATGCCTTCTTCAAGGCGCTGCTGTTCCTCGGCGCCGGTTCGGTGATCCATGCCGTTGCTGATGAGCAGGACATGCGCAAGATGGGCGGACTGGCACCGCACATCCGCAAGACCTTCTTCATGATGTGGATCGGCTCCCTTGCCCTTGCAGGCATCGGCATTCCGGGAATCATCGGGTTTGCGGGCTTCTATTCCAAGGACCTGATCCTGGAGAGTTCCTTTGCTGCAGCCACCGGGCTGGGTGAATATGCCTTCATCATGGGTATCAGTGCTGCGTTCATGACGGCGTTCTATTCCTGGCGCCTGCTGTTCCTGACCTTCAACGGCAAGCCCCGGGCACCGCGCGAGACCATGGCGCACATTCATGACTCGCCGCCGATCATGATGATCCCGCTCTACATCCTGGCCGTTGGTGCCGTCTTTGCCGGCATTGCCTTCTATGGCCCGATGACCGGGCATCACTGGCATGAGTTCTGGGGTGACGCGATCCTGATCCTGGAAACCAACAAGGCCATGGAAATGGCGCATGACGTGCCGACCTGGGTGAAGTGGTTGCCGCTGGTCGTGTCGGTCGCCGGTATCGGCCTTGCCTGGCTGATGTACATCAAGAACACGGATCTCGGTCCGTCTTTTGCCCGGACGCATCAGGTGCTCTATCAGTTCCTGCTGAACAAGTGGTACTTCGACGAACTCTATGACTGGATCTTCATTCGTCCGGCCAAGGGGCTGGGGCGCATCTTCTGGCGCATCGGTGACGGCAAGCTGATCGATGGTCTGGGACCGGACGGGATTTCCGCCACGGTTCTGAAGGTCGCCCGGCGCGCAACCCTGCTGCAGAGCGGCTTTCTCTACCATTACGCCTTCGCCATGCTGATCGGCGTCGCTGTTCTGGTCACCTTCTACTTCTACGCGATTGGGGCCTGAGGATAAGATGTTTGCTTTCCCGCTGCTGAGCATCGTTACCTTCGCGCCCCTGGTCGGGGCGCTCATCATCCTGCTGTTCGTGCGGGGGGATGATGCCGATGCGCAGAAGAACGTCCGCTGGGGCGCCCTGTTCGCGACCATCGGCACGTTCCTGCTGTCGCTGGTGGTCTGGGCGCGCTTCGAATACGGCACGCATGAGCTCCAGATGGTGGAGAACGTGGAATGGATTGGTGAGGGCATCAATTACAGCATGGGCATCGATGGCATTTCCCTGCCGCTGGTGCTGCTGACCACGTTCCTGATGCCGCTGTGCATTCTGGCCAGCTGGGAATCCATCAAGTTCCGCGTGAAGGAATACATGATCGCCTTCCTGCTGATGGAAACGCTGATGATCGGTGTTTTCTGCGCGCAGGACCTGCTGCTGTTCTACCTGTTCTTCGAGGCTGGCCTGATCCCGATGTTCCTGATCATCGGGATCTGGGGTGGTGACCGGCGCATCTACGCGTCCTTCAAGTTCTTCCTCTATACCCTGCTCGGTTCCGTGCTGATGCTGCTGGCGATCCTGTGGATCTACTTCGATGCGGGTACCACCAGCATTCCGGCACTGACGGCGAATGCCATCGACCCCGACAATGCGATCCCGGCAAGTATCCAGAGCTGGCTGTGGCTCGCCTTCTTCGCCTCCTTCGCGGTGAAGATGCCCATGTGGCCGGTTCACACCTGGCTGCCCGATGCGCATGTTCAGGCACCAACCGCCGGTTCCGTGATCCTGGCCGGGGTGCTGTTGAAGATGGGTGGCTATGGCTTCATCCGGTTCAGCCTGCCGATGTTCCCGATTGCCTCGGCGGACTTCGCGCCCCTGATCTTCGGCCTGTCCGTGATTGCAGTGATCTACACTTCGCTTGTTGCCCTGGTTCAGGAAGACATGAAGAAGCTGATTGCCTATTCGTCGGTGGCGCACATGGGCTTCGTCACGATCGGCCTGTTCACCTTCAACGTGCAGGGGCTGGAAGGCGCAATGTTCGTCATGTTGGCGCATGGCCTGATTTCGGGGGCGCTGTTCCTGTGTGTGGGCGTCGTCTACGACCGGTTGCACACGCGGGAGATCGCGCGCTACGGCGGGCTGGTCAACAACATGCCGCGGTTTGCCTTTGTCTTCCTGCTGATGACGATGGCTTCCGTCGGACTGCCTGGCACGGCGGGGTTCGTGGGTGAGTTCCTGGTCATTGTCGGCGCGTTCGAAGCCAATACGTGGGTTGCCCTGCTGATGACCACAGGCGTGATCCTGGGTGCAGCCTATGCGCTGCTGCTCTACCGCCGGGTTGTCTTCGGCAAGTTGGAGAAGGATGACCTGAAGTCGCTGCTGGACCTGAGCCCGCGGGAGATCCTGATATTCGCCCCGATCGCGGTGGCGGTGATCTGGCTCGGCGTTTACCCGTCGTCGTTCCTGGACATCATGGAACCGTCCATCGTCTACCTGGTCGATCATCACAACGCGGCGCTTGCGCTGGATCCTGCGGCGATGCCGTCGGGTGCAGGCACCGTCGACGCGGCGAAGCATTGAGGCACGATCACCATGCATGATTTCGCCATAGCATTTCCCGAGATATTCCTGGCAGCCGCCTCCATGGCGCTGCTGATGGTCGGTGTGTTTCAGAAACCCGGGTCCAGTTCCAACCTCGTGTCCTGGCTCGGCGTGCTGGCGCTTGGCGTCACGCTGATCCTGGTGTTGAGCGGCGAAGGGCGCACGGTCAGCTTTGCGGGCCTGTTCGTCGTCGACTCGTTCGCCCGGTTCGCCAAGGTGCTGATCCTGCTCGGCTCCGCCGCTGCGCTGGTCCTGTCGCAGGGCTTTATCCGTCGTGAAGGAATGGACCGGTTCGAATACCCGGTCCTGATCCTGATCGCGACGCTGGGCATGTTGATGATGGTGTCGGCCAACGATCTCATGTCCCTCTACATGGGTATCGAACTGCAGAGCCTGCCGCTCTACGTGCTGGCCGCGTTCAAGCGAGACTCGACCCGCACAACAGAGGCCGGGCTGAAGTACTTTGTCCTCGGCGCGCTGTCGTCGGGCATGCTGCTGTACGGCTGTTCCATGATCTACGGCTTTACCGGTGCCACGACGTTCAGCGACATCGCCAATGCCCTGCAGGGGCAGGAACGGGCGAGCATCGGCCTGATCATCGGGATCGTCTTCCTGTCGGCCGGGCTGGCGTTCAAGGTCTCCGCCGTGCCGTTCCACATGTGGACGCCGGACGTATATGAAGGCGCACCGTCACCTGTGACGGCGTTCTTCGCGACGGCACCGAAGGTTGCTGCCCTGGCCCTGTTCCTGCGCGCGATGCTGGAACCGTTCGGTGGTATGGAGGCCGACTGGCGTCAGATCATCTGGCTGATCTCGGTCCTGTCGATGCTGCTGGGTGCCTTCGCCGCAATCGGACAGAACAACATCAAGCGCCTGATGGCCTATTCGTCGATTGGTCACGTCGGTTATGCACTTGTGGGTCTGACCGCCGCGAATGCCGAGGGCGTACGCGGTGTTCTGGTCTATCTGACAATCTATCTGGTGATGAACGTCGGCACCTTCGCCTGCATCCTGGCGATGCGCCGTGGCGACCGGATGGTGGAAAGCATCGATGATCTGCGCGGGCTGGCCAAGACCCACAAGGGCATGGCGATGGCGCTGGCGATCTTCATGTTCTCGCTTGCCGGTGTGCCACCGCTGGCCGGGTTCTTCGGCAAGTTCTACGTCTTCATGGCGGCGATCAACGCAGGTCTCTATTACCTGGCGGTCATCGGCGTGCTGGCCAGTGTCGTGGGCGCGTTCTACTACCTGCGGATCATCAAGATCATGTACTTCGATGAACCGACGGAGCCGCTTTCCCGACCCATCGGCAAGGAACTGGGCGTCCTGATGGCGGTCTCGGCCCTGCTGGTCGTCGCATTCTTCATTGTCCCCGGCGTGCTGGTCGATGGTGCGGCGGTGGCTGCGGACAGTCTCTTCCCCTGATCGGGGCACCGGCGCTGATGCAGATTTCCATTCAGGAAGATGATCCGACCCGGTCGGAATGTCTGGCGCTGTTGCAGGTGCATCATGCGCACATGCTGTCCCATACCGACCCGGACAAGATCTATGCCCTTGATGCCAGCGGACTGGCTGCGCCCGGCATGACGTTCTGGACCATGTGGCAGGGAACCGAGCTGGTTGGGTTCGGCGCACTGAAGCAGCTTGCCGCGGACCACGGTGAGATCAAGTCGATGCATACGGTTGCCGCCTTGCGCGGTCGGGGATTGGCCGGGCGCATGCTTGACCATGTCGTCGGCGTGGCACGGTCTCGCGGTTATCGACGGGTCAGTCTGGAAACAGGATCGGCGGAAGGTTTCGCCGCGGCGCGCGCGCTTTATGTCCGTCACGGTTTTACCTTCTGCGGGCCGTTTTCCACGTACCCCGATGACCCGGAGAGTGCCTTCATGACCCTGTCGCTCACCTGATGGATACAGGTCGGTTTCGTCATCTGGCGCTCGGGGATGTGGGGTCGACGAATGACGAGGTCCGCGCCCGGATTGACCAGCTGGACGGTGGCCCCTTGGTCATCACTGCCGAACGCCAGATGAAGGGGCGCGGCAGACGAGGCCGGGAATGGGTCAGCCCTGCGGGTAATCTCTATGCGTCCTTCGCGTTCTGCCCGAATGTGCCGCTGGTGCGGTTCGCCGAGCTTTCCTTTGCCGTCGCCGTCGCCGTTGCAGAGATGGCCGAAGCGTTGGTGGGGACCCGCGCGACCATCCGCTGCAAGTGGCCCAACGATGTTCTGGCTGATGGTGCAAAGCTGTCCGGGATCCTGCTGGAGACTGCGCGAACCGGTGCCGGTCGGGATGCGGTCATCATGGGTATCGGCATCAACGTCGCCTCTGCGCCGGTCGATACGCCCTATGCCGCGGCAGCGCTGGGCAGCATTGACCCGGATGTTGCAGTGGATCGGGTTCTGGCCATGCTCAGCCTGCGCTTGACGGCGTGGACGCAAACATGGGAGACGCAGGGCTTCGCGCACGTGCGGGCCGCCTGGCTGGCGATCGCGGACGGATTGGGTGCGCCGATTGTCGCGCGTCTGGCGGACGGCGAACTGCATGGCCGGTTCGACGGGCTGGATGACGATGGCGCGCTGTTGCTGCGACAGGTTGATGACACGATCAGACGGGTCACGGCGGGGGATGTATTCCGCCCGGCGAGCCGCTGAGAAGGGTTGAGGAGAAGCGGATGCTGTTGGCGATCGATGCGGGCAACACGAACACGACCTTCGCGGTCTTTGATGGTGACGAGATCGTGGGCGAGTGGCGGACAAGCACCAACTCGGCACGGACCGCGGATGAATACGGGGTCTGGCTCGATACGCTGATGGGCCTTGCCAAAGTGAACATCAAGATGATCGACAGCTCCATCATTGCCACGGTCGTGCCGCAGGCCCTTTTCAATCTGCGCACGCTCTGCCGACGCTACTTTCACTGCGAGCCGCTGGTCATTGGAGATCCGGATGTCGATGTCGGGATCAAGGTGCTGATCGAGAAGTCCCGTGAAGTGGGCGCAGACCGTATCGTCAATGCCGTCGGTGCCAAGATGAAGTATGGCGGCCCGGCGATCATCGTCGATTTCGGCACGGCAACGACGTTCGATATCATCGATGGCGACGGCAACTATCAGGGCGGCGTCATCGCACCCGGTATCAACCTCAGTCTCGAGGCCCTGCACATGGCTGCGGCCAAGCTGCCCCGCATCGCGGTGGAGCGTCCGGACCGGGTCATTGGCAATGACACACAGTCCGCCATGCTGTCTGGCGTATACTGGGGTTATGTTGGCTTGATCGAAGGACTGATCAGCCGCATTCGGGAAGAATATGGCGCGCGGATACAGGTGATCGCGACCGGTGGGCTGGCCCCTATGTTTGCCGACGGGACGGATGTGATTGAAGAGATTGACCGTGATCTCACCATGCACGGATTGCTGGAAATCAGCCGCCGTAACCCAAGGACATTGCAGTGAGCAAGGCGAAAACGGGCCGAAAATCCAACTCCCGACAGGACAAGCCCAAGTCCGGTCATTCGGGCAAGGCGCATCCCCACCGCGATGGACTGATCATGGTCCCGCTGGGCGGCTGCGGTGAGATCGGCATGAACCTCACCATGTATGGTGTTGAGGGCAAGTGGCTGATGGTCGACTGCGGCATGACCTTCGCCGACGAGAATCTGCCCGGCGTCGACATCGTTGTGCCGGACCCGACCTATGCAGAGGCAGAGGCCGAAGACATCGAAGGCCTGGTGATCACGCATGGTCATGAGGACCATCTGGGTGCGGTGCACCACCTCTGGCGACGGTTCCGCTGCCCTGTCTATGCAACGCCCTTCGCGGCGGAATTGCTGATGGGCAAGTTCAAGGAGGCCGGGATCGAGGATGATGTCGACCTGCGCATCGTGCGCGACGAGGGGCCGCTGCAGATCGGCCCGTTCCGCGTCACGCTGATCGGCCTGACCCATTCGACGCTGGAGATGATGGCGCTGGCCATCGAGACCCCGCACGGCACGTTGCTGCATACAGGTGACTGGAAGTTCGATGCCACGCCGATGCTCGGCCCATCGTCCGATGAGGACGCGCTGCGGGCCTGGGCGGACAAGGGTGTTAGGGCACTGATCTGTGATTCCACGAATGTCTTCAGCCCCGGTGTTTCAGGGTCTGAAGGGGACGTGCGGGACGAGCTGACCGAGATCGTGAAAGGGCGCAAGGACGGGCGGGTGATCGTCACGACCTTCGCATCCAATGTTGCCCGCCTGGAAAGTGTGGCCCATGCAGCGAAGGAATCCGGTCGACACTTTGCCCTGGTCGGGCGGTCGCTCTGGAAGTTCTACGAGGCGGCGCGAAAGGTCGGCTATCTGGCCGACATGGCTGAGCCGCTGAACGACAAGGAAGCCGCTGCAATGCCCCGCGACAAGGTGCTGTTGCTCTGCACCGGCTGTCAGGGTGAACCGCGCGGTGCCATGGCGCGTATCGCCAATGATGATCACCCGCAGATCAGTCTGGCGAAGGGCGATCTGGTGGTCTTCTCGTCGAAGATCATTCCGGGCAATGACCGCACCCTCTACCAGTTGCACAATCGGCTGGCGCTGAACGAGATCGATGTGGTGACGGAAAAGCATCGTGGTGTGCATGTGTCTGGCCACCCGAGCCGGGACGAACTGCGGCGGATGTACGACATCGTGAAGCCGGAAATGGTGATCCCGGTGCATGGGGAGGCGCGGCATCTGATCGAACAGGCAGACTTTTCGGTCAGGGAATGTGGCGTGGCGGAATCCTATGTCGTGCTGAATGGCGACATGCTGCAACTGGGGCCGGGCACGCCGAAGAAGGTTGGTGAAGTGCCGGTTGGTCGTCTGGCTGTGGATGCTTCAGGGCTGGTTCTGACCGCTGCCGCGATGCTTCAGGATCGCCGCCGGCTCAGCCACAATGGTGCGGCGATGATCGTGCTTGTGGTGGATGAGGACAGTGAACTGATCGAGGATCCGCGCATCAGTCTCATCGGCATTGCCGAGGGCGCGGAAGAGAAGGAACTGCTCGCCGGTGCCGACCGCGCGATCGAGCGCGAACTTGGGAAGATCAACGGGCGCCGCCCGGCAGATGATGATGCAATTGCGCAGGCCGCAGTGCGTGCGTTGAGGAAGGTCGTCCGGCAGGCCAATGGCCGGCGACCGATAACAGAGTGCGAGGTCGTGCGCCTGGAAGAGGGTGAGCGCGTCGCAGCAGACAAGTGGAAGGAGGCCGTCTGATGATTGGACGTCTGAATCACGTAGCCATTGCCGTACCCGATCTGGAAGCGGCGACCGCAACCTATCGCGATACCCTGGGCGCAAAGGTGTCCGAACAACAGCCGGAGCCGGACCACGGCGTGACAGTGGTGTTCGTCGAACTCGGCAATACCAAGATCGAGCTGCTGCATCCGCTGGGAGAGGGTTCCCCCATCGCGAACTTCCTGAAGTCCAATCCGGCGGGTGGCATGCACCATGTCTGTTACGATGTGGAAGACATCATTGCCGCGCGTGACAAGCTGAAGGCGGAAGGTGCCCGCGTGCTGGGTGACGGGGAGCCGAAGATCGGTGCCCATGGCAACCCTGTGCTGTTCCTGCATCCGAAGGATTTCTGCGGCACGCTGGTGGAGCTGGAACAGCCTGAAGCGTGACATCCAGAGTGGGCTGCTGATGTAATCAGGCAGTCCTTCAGTCCAAGGCGTGCTCCTTCAGTTCGTGGAGCACGCAGGCGATCAGTAGCATCAAGCAGCCGGGAATCGGGAACAGGCCATGTCCATCGCGGGCGGTATCGTCATCTACATCATTGTCTGGTGGGTCGTGTTGTTCACGGTGCTGCCGATTGGTGTGCGCAACCCATACGAAACGGGTGAGGACATGGTGCCGGGTCAGGCCGATGGTGCGCCATCCCGCCCGCGCCTGCTGTTCAAGTTCCTGCTGACCACGGCCATCACCACCGGCTTGTTCGTGGCGCTGTGGGCCAGCGATCATTTCAACATCATCAACTGGCGAGAGCTTTTCGATCCGAAGAGCTGAGGCGGGCAGTGTCCCTCCCGGGACTTGTCTTACTCCGGCAACGGAACCGGTTTCTTGAACCGCATCCGGTTGATCAAACGCAGGACGGTGACGGCGGTCTTCGGTTGATCCATTTCAAGATGCAGCGCGGCGACGGCCAGCAGGTTCCCCGCAGGGTCCTCCTCCGCCGCGTGGGCCAGCATCTGGTCAAGCTTCGACAAACCGTCATCGCTCAGGCCAGAGACCTTTTCCGGAAACCGCTTCCGCAAGTGCGGAACAAGTCTTTCTGCACCGATCTGAACCATATCCGGCTCCGCCCGCAGTGCCACGCGGGCATAGACCGTTGCTGCACGTTTCATGTCGCCTGAGACGAGGCGATGCAGCGCGAACAGCAGCATCTCCGCGTACAGCCTGTGGGTATTGCCCTGACGCAGTTCGATGAATGGCGATGCCTTGGGGTCGGTGACTGCGATCGGGTGCCAGGCTGGGTCAAGGGCGGCGACCTTGTAATGCGCCGATCCGTCAGGGGGCCCGGGCAGGCCGTTGCCTTCGCCGATGCTTGCTGCCCAGTGATCCAGGAACGCCATCCCGCCGGGCGAATTCTTCAGCCCGATGACACCATCTGCCATCGGTGCGGTTCCGGGCAGGATGCCGACGTCGGCATCTGACGACGTCATCGGCTGCATCAGCGACTGGACGGCGTCCGATCGCAGCCGACAATGGGAATCCATGTAGAATGCGCGGGCTGCGATGTCGCGTTCCATGGCGCGGCGGCAGCAGGTGGCGACATTGGCATCCGGGTCATCGGCCACGGAAAGCACGATGTTGAAGACGGATGTGCGCCACAGCCGGTGCGTCGGGCGGCTGGTCACGACGGCTATCGGCAGATCCTTGAAATGCTGCCGGACTGACCAGGCCGCCATCAGGGTCCGGTCGATCTGGGCCTCGTCACTGTTCGCCACGAACAGGACCACCCAGTCATTCTTGCGTTTGGTGGTCGGTCCCTGCATGCGCTTCGATCCTGCTTCCAGCACTACTGCCGGAAGCCTAGTGCGACCCGGCCCGCAGCGCCACTTGCAATAAGATATGAAGGCTGCATATCCGTTGTGTGCCTTGGCGTGCTTCTGGATTGCAAAGTGGCTCATCTGCGGTCGGAATGGGGACATGACATTCATCACGCGCTTCGCGCCCAGCCCCACCGGATACCTGCATTCGGGCCATGCCCTGTCGGCGATAACGGCGCACGATGCCGCGCGTGCCGCAGGCGGCACGTTCCTGCTGCGGATCGAGGACATTGACCACACCCGTTGCCGACCGGCGTTCGTCGACGCCATATCCGAAGACCTGGCCGCATTGGGGCTCACCTGGGACGGTCCGGTCTGGCGGCAGTCGATGCGCGGTGCGTTCTATGCCACCGCGCTCGACGACATTCGCAACAAGGGGCTGGCGTACCCGTGTTTCTGTAACCGGCGGCAGGTTGCGGCGCATTCGCCGGGGCAGGGGGCGGATGGCCTGATCTATGGCGGCACCTGTCGGGACCTGAGCAGGGATGAGGTTGCGGCACGTGTCGCAGCGGGCCAGGTGCCCGCCTGGCGGTTGCGTCTCGACACGGCGCTGCAGCTGGCCGGTGCGATCGTCTGGCAGGACAGGCGGGCCGGCTGGCAGGACTGGGCGGGCGACGGGGTAGGCGATGTGGTCATTGCCCGTCGCGATATCGCCACCAGCTATCACCTGGCCGTCGTCGTGGATGACGCTGCACAGGGGGTGACGCAGATCATCCGGGGCATGGACCTGTTTCACCAGACAGCAGTGCATGTGCTGCTGCAACGCATTCTGGACCTGCCGACGCCACACTATCTTCACCATCAGCTGCTATCGGATGCCGATGGCCGGAAGCTGTCGAAGTCCGCAGGTGCACGCAGTCTGCGTGACATTTTTGCAGAAGGAACTGACGGTCGACTCGTCGCAGAACGACTGCGGAAAGTTATAGCGGGTGCAACCTGATGGGATTGTGTCTAGATTTGCGGGCCGATTTTGGCCCCAGGGGAAGGTAGCGGTGCAGGAACCCTTACGCGAACGTCGCGGATTATTTCAGAACATGGGTCGCCTGACCCGCATGAAACTGATTGTGCCTCTGCAGCGCGGTCAGGCACCTGCGGAACATGTGGCACGTGGCGTCGCGGTGGGGCTGGCTGTGGCCTTTACCCCGACGGTCGGGGTTCAGCTTGTGGCCGTGCTGCTGATCTGGATGCTGGCAAAGGCCGCCGGCCCCCGGTTCAGATTTCACGCCATTTCCGCCTTTGCCTGGGTCTGGGTGACCAACATCTTCACCATCGGCCCGATCTACTACGTATTCCTGCAGACCGGTCAGTTGATGCTGGGGCGTTTCGATGAATTGGGCGGTATCGGGCTGGAGCAGTTCACGGACCGGCTGACGTCGGTGGTGTCGACCGAAGCCGGTATTCTGGAAGCGCTGTGGGTTGGAACCGTGGCCCTGTTCAAGATCTGGGGGCTGCCACTGTTCATCGGTTCCGTGCCCTGGGCCATCGGCTTCTCATGGCTGGGATATTTCTGGTCGAAGCGCTTCATAGGGAATTTTCGCAGGCGCCGGGCGGCCCGCCAGAAACTGGTGCGAGAACGCGGCGGACGCCGCTTCGGGCCCGGTGCCCGGCGGCAACCTGATCAGCCGAGCACCTGACATCAGGCATTTTTTTGTTCAGTCCGGGGCGATGATTTCCGGCAAAATCGACCTGGCGACAGTTCCGGCATCTGCCCGCGTGATCCCGGCCCGCATGCGCGGGTGGTAGAGCATCAGCAGCATGGTCCGATCCAGTGCTGTCAGGTGTGCGAAGGGGCTGGCCGTGGCAAGCGTCGACGGCGTGCCCTGCGCCAGCGCGAAAGGCAGCCCGAGAATACGTGATGTCTGCGCTGCTATGCAGGCGTGCGCGACGGGTGGCATGCGGTCGGTGGGCACGAAGACAATGGCCTCTGCCATGTCACTGCCCCGTGCATTGACCTGTCCCGCGCAGACGGCACGCACGGCGCGATAACCGGCGAGCAGGTCCTGGCGACGGTCCTCCGCCGCCACGAAGCGATCGAGCAGGTCGTTGTAGCGTCCGTCCAGAACATCGCCAAAGCTCGGGACGAAGGCGATGATCACGTCTGCGCCGATGGCTTCCGTCGTGCGGATATCCAGCCCCGTCAGGCCCGACAGCGTTTCCAGGTGATCGGTCACCCATGTCCGGTAGGCCGCGGGTGAGGAGCCGATCATGCGAACCGTGACGGACTGGCCAGCGGGCCAGCGATAAAGGCGCGGGTCTGGTCGGTCAGCCGGGCCGAAGGCGGCACCGTCGAACGCGGTCAGGATTTCGGCATTCGACAGACTGGCGCTGCCCTCCGCCGCGGTATCGCTGGTCTGGGCCTGCGCGGACGGCATGCCAGATGGCAGGCAGACCGCAGCAGCGATGATCAGGCACGACAGGCCCAGCGACCGCAGAATCCGTTCAGCATTTCTGTCGCGCATCTGACCGCCGCCCCGTTTCTGACGATTCGTCATTCATGTTAACGCCCGCCTGCCGGGGCGGACAGGCCGAAACGCGGGGGAAAACAAGGCGCGTGACGGATAGGGCTTGCACGATCTGCCAGTGTCCCTATTGTTCGCCGCCGATGAAAGCACCGGGCGAAACTATCGATCTTCCTTTCCCCCACAAGCACCTTTTGGGGATGCAGGACCTTTCCCGTCCCGATATCCAGCGTATCCTTGATCTGTCGGGGGAGTTCATCGAACTCAACCATCAGGACAACAAGAAGCTCACGGATCTGCAGGGGCGCACCCAGATCAATCTGTTCTTCGAGAATTCGACGCGCACGCGTACCTCGTTCGAACTGGCGGGCAAGCGCCTCGGGGCGGATACCATCAACATGTCTGTCGAGGCGTCATCTACCCAGAAGGGTGAGACGCTGATCGATACCGCCATGACCCTCAACGCCATGCACCCTGATGTCCTGGTCGTGCGCCACCCGGACTCAGGCGCGGTCGCGCTGCTGTCGCAGAAGGTTGACTGCGCGGTGGTGAATGGCGGCGACGGGCAGCATGAACATCCGACCCAGGCGCTGCTGGACGCGCTGACCATCATGCGCCGGCTGAAACGGCTTGAGGGGCTGACCGTCGCAATCGCCGGCGACGTGATGCACAGCCGCGTTGCACGGTCCAACATCTACCTGTTGAACACCATGGGTGCGCGGGTGCGGGTCATCGCACCGCCGACGCTGCTGCCCAGCGGGATCGAACGGTTGGGTGTGGAAGCCTTCACCGACATGCGTCAGGGGCTGAAGGACGTTGATGTGGTGATGATGCTGCGCCTGCAGCGCGAACGGATGCAGGGTTCGTTCCTGCCGTCGGTCCGCGAGTATTATCACTTCTATGGCCTGGACCACGAAAAGCTGTCTTATGCCAAGCCGGATGCGTTGATCATGCATCCGGGGCCGATGAACCGGGGTGTCGAGATCGATACGGACGTCGCCGACGACATTCATCGCAGCGTGATCCGCGAACAGGTGGAAATGGGCGTTGCGGTCCGCATGGCCGTGCTGCGGCTGCTCGTCGCCGGGCGCAGGAACGGGAAGGCCGGTCATGGCTGATCAACAGCGCTTTGCCTATCTGAATGCCCGCCTGCTCGACCCGGCCAGTGGTCGCGACGAGGTCGGGCACGTGCTGATCGAAGGTGGCATGATCGTGGGCGTGGGTCCCGACATCTTCCCGAAGGGCACGCCTGACAAGATGGAGGTGATCGATCTCGACGGGCTTTGCCTGGCGCCGGGCCTGGTCGACATGCACGCCCGCATCGGTGAGCCTGGGGCGGAGCACAAGGAAAGTTTCGAGAGTGCCGCGGCAGCGGCGCGGGCGGGCGGGGTCACGACGCTGTGCACCCTGCCCAACACCGATCCGGTGATCGACAATGTGGCCCTGGTCGAATACGTCCGCCGCCGTGCCAATGAAGGCTCCGACGTGCATATCCGTCCCTTCGCGGCCGCGACCCAGCGTCTGGAGGGCAAGCAGCTGACCGAATTCGGTCTGTTGCAGGCGGCGGGGGCCGTTGCCTTCACCGATGGCGACCGCGCCATTGCCGATGCCACCGTGATGCGACGGGTGATGAGCTATGCCACCGCGTTCGATGCGTTGATCGTGCAGCATGCGGAAGAGCCGTCGCTGGCCCGCAACGGCAACATGAACGAAGGCGAACTGGCCACGCGACTGGGGCTGAAGGGCATTCCCACCGCTGCCGAGACCATCATGGTGGAACGCGACATTCGGCTGGTGGAAGTAACAGGCTCGCGCTACCACGCGGCGCACCTGACGACCGCCAAGGCACTGGACGCGGTGCGCAGGGCGAAGGCTGATGGTCTGCCGGTGACTTGCGGGACCGCGCCGCTGTATTTCGCGCTGAACGAAAATGAAGTGAACGGCTATCGCACATTCGCCAAGGTCTCGCCGCCGCTGCGGTCGGAGGACGACCGGCGTGCAGTCGTGGCGGCCATTCGCGACGGCACCATCGACGTGATCTCTTCAGGGCACGCGCCGGAGGATCCGGAAGCCAAGCGTCAGCCTTTCGAACAGGCGGAATTCGGCGCTGTGGGGCTCGAGACCATGCTGGCGCTGGGGCTGCAACTGCACATGAGCGAAGATGTACCCCTGTTGTCGGTGCTGGCCTGCATGACCTGCAATCCCGCGCGGTTGCTGGGTCTGGACTGCGGCATTCTGGCTGCGGGTCATCCGGCCGATCTGGTGATCTTCGATCCGGGCGCACCGTGGATTGTCGACAGCAAGAAGTTCCGCTCAAAATCCAAGAATTCACCTTTTGATGAACGCCCCCTGCAGGGACATGCTGTAAGAACAGTAGTGGAAGGTCGAACGGTCTTCGTTCGTCGGGTGGAACGGTGACCGCCCCGCGTGGCGTGATGGTGATTGGAGCAAGCAGATGTGGCTGAAGATCCTGATCCTGATCGCAGCAGTTGCTGTCGTCATCTATGGCTTCCGCGCGCTCAGTGGCAGTCGCCGGACCCAGGTTCAGCGTCGTGGTGACAACAAGCCGCCGGCGCGTGACGGTGCGGTCGATCTGGTCCGCTGTACCAGTTGCGGTGCCTATACCCCCGAAGGCAAGCACTGCACCAGCTGTGGCGACCTCACCAACGGCTGAGCCTTTTCAGACCTTATTCTGGCAAGAACCGCCGGGGGCCGCGCCTGCCGCATCATTCCGGTGGTGTGGTGTGCCAGCTGCCGTCCAGACCCAGGTATTCCTGTCCGTCGGCACGATAGAAGCTGTCCGCGCCGGCGTCGGCGAGAACCTGCAGCATGGCGGGCAGGGGCTTGCCCTCTGCCGTCAGCCGTTCGATGACGCGGCGTGGGCCCAACTGGTCGAGGAATTCGAACGGACCGTTGCGCCAGGCAAATCCCCAGCGCATGGCGCGGTCGATGTTGACTACATCGTCGGAGATCTGCGGCACCAGATCGGCGGCGTAGCAGAGGGTTCCGCCCATCAGGTCCCAGGCGAAGCGACCTTCCACTGAATCCTCGAACATCAGGGTCCCGGCGGCCATCTGGGCGTCGGTCAGGCTGGCTGGATTCTCGGCACGCCAGTCTTCGGCGTCCAGATCAAATACCTCCTTGGCCCGGTTGCCGTCCGCATCCTTGGTCATGCGGTAAAAGCCACCACCCGACTTGCGGCCCAGTTGCTTGCGGTCGTACATCCGCTGTTCCGCATCAGGAAACGCCGCAAATGCATGGCCCGTGTCACCGTCAGGCAGGTTGGCCGCCAGATTCCTGCCAACCAGATACATGACGTCGAGGCCGATCAGGTCGATCAGGCCGTAGAGGCCGGTGGGCGGCAGTCCGACAGGTTTCGAGATCAGGGCATCGATCGTTTCCTGGCTCAGCCCGTCCGCGCGGGCCGCCCTTGCCTTGTGCAGCCCGGACAGCATCAGGAAGCAGCCGATGCGATTGCCGATGAAGTTGACCGTGTCCTTCGCATGCACCACGCCCTTGCCCATCCGGTCGCCCAGAAAGGCCGCAAAAGCGTCGATCACATCCGGCGTCGTTTCCGTGCCGGGCACCAGTTCCATCAATCGCATGACCTTCACGGGATTGAAGAAATGGGTGACGGCAATGTCGCGACGCACGCTTTCCGGCAGGCCTTCACAGATTTCGCGCAGCGGAATGCCGGACGTGTTGGTCGAGATGACGGATCCCTTGCGGCGCAGCGGTTCCATGCGTTCGAACAAGGCACGCTTGATGCTCACGTCCTCGACAATCGCCTCGCAGATCCAGTCATGGTCGGCGATCTTCGCGAGGTCGGCATCGATGGTGCCAAGCGTGATCAGGTGGGCCTTGTCTGCGTCATCGAGCGCGGGCGGGCGACCGTTGATGATGCGATCCAGGGATGCCTTTGCCGTGGCCATATCGATGTCCAGCAGCAGGACCTTGCAGCCCATCTGGGCGCAGATGCCAGCAATGCCGGCACCCATGGTGCCACTACCGAGAACGGCAACGGATTTGATTTCACGGGGCATGGTCATCCCCTCCGGTCGATTGAGGCGTCAGGCGGAGCCGGGAGTTGGCTCGCCCAGTGCTTCGAGATACAGCGACAGAACAGCCTCCTGCTCCTGGCGGTCATCGCGATCCATCTTCCGCAGCTTGATCACCTGGCGCATGATCTTTGGCTCGAAGCCGTTGGATTTGGCTTCGTCGTAGATCTCCTTGATGTCCGCGGCCATGGCGGCTTTTTCCTCTTCAAGCCGTTCCACGCGTTCAATCAACTGCCGCAAGTGATCTGCGGCGACCGCTTCGGTCATATTCATCTCTCCCTGAACCATCTGCTGATGCGGCGCGGACCATAGACGGTGCGCCGGGGCCGCTCAACACGCATTGCGCATCCGGGACCGAGAACCTGTCAATGAAGCAGTCCATAGAGCGCGATGCAGGTGAGGAAAATCAGGGCGACCCGGCGGTAGACATGCTCCGACGATTCACGGAACAGGCGACTGCCGACCCAGGCGCCCGTCACATAGCCCGGGCAGATCACCAGTGCCCGAACGATCACGTCGACGGCGAGCAGACCCTGCAGGTAGAAGAAGATCGGTACGACCAGATTGCAGAGGGCGAAGAACAGGATGATGTTTGCCCTGCTGGTGCGCGCACTGTCCTGACCCGAAAGGATGTAGAGCAGGACTGGCGGCCCGCCGACACTGGTGGAGGTCACGAGCGTTCCCGCAACGCCGCCGATGGCGATCGTGGGCAACAGCCGCTTCGGCCCCTGATACCGCCAGCCGACGGCCAGCACGATCACGAAGATCATCACCAGGACGGCGATGAATCGGGTGATCAGGGCCGGATCCACGGAGGTGAGCAGCCACGTGCCGATCGGCATGCCAACGAACGCGGCAAGCACCAGCGGTCGGAGGAAGTCCCACTGCACATCCGGCAAGGCCCTGGGCACGAGTTGGATGCTCACCACGATCTCCATGACCGTGATGATCAGGACCGCCTCTGCCGGGCTGTAGAGGATGGCAAGAACGGGGGCCATGACCATGCCGGACCCGAAGCCTGCAAAGCCACGCATCAGTCCGGCAGCGATTGAAAGCGCCATGGCAATCGCCAGGCTGCTGTCCATTTCGATCAAGGGTTCCGCTCCGGCCAGGATAGCGCGCGAGATACCCGGCGCCCGAACCTGATTCAGCCAGCCGCCATCAACGCGTTGAGGTCATGATCCTCGACCGTAGCCCGGACACGGCTGATCGGAATACGCAGAATGCACTTGGTGCCATTGCCGAATTCGCTGTCGACCTCCAGCTGTCCGCCGTGCAGCGACGCGAAACGATGCGAGATGGGCAGGCCCAGACCGGCACCGTCGCCGCGGCTGACCCAGCTGTTGCCGATGGACCCGAACGGTTCCCGTGCCCGCGCCAGCTGCTCGGGTGTCATGCCGCGACCGTTGTCGCGTATGGTGAACATGACGCCATCGCGCGGGCGCAGCGATACGGTCAGGCTGACTGTGCCGCCGTCGGGTGTGTGCTGCATGGCGTTGGACAACAGATTGATCAGAATCTGTATCGTCAGACGTTCATCGACATGCACCACCAGGTGTTCGAAGGCAGATTCAGTGGAAAAATGGATGCCGCTGCGGGCAGCGCGCTCTGCAAACAGCAACTTGCACCGGCCAAGCAGTGTGCCCACCGCCACGTCGCTTTCGCGAATTTCCTCCGACCCGGCGTCGATCCGGGAAATGTCCAGCACGTCGTTGATGATCGCCATCAGGTGATTGCCGCTTTCGCTGATCGCGCCGACATATTCCACGTATTTCCTGTGGCCAACGGGACCGAAGGTCTCTGCCTGCATCATGTCGGCAAAGCCGATGATGGCATTCAGCGGGGTGCGCAGTTCGTGGCTCATGTTGGCGATGAAGCGGGATTTCGCATCACTGGCATTGCTGGATTCCAGCGCCAGTTGCCGGTTCTCGACCTGCTTGGCGATCAGGAACCTGAAATCGCGGTGGCCGATGATGATCATCATCCAGACGAAGGCGATATAGGGCACGGCGAGGCAGTTCAGGGCCAGCGCGATCTCCGGATACTGCCAGGAAAGCATGACCAGACCAGGCAGCATGGTGACGATGAAGAACAGGAATGCCGCTGCTGGGGCCGGGTTCATCAAGGCTGCGGCGACAATGGATGTCCCGAAGGATGTCAGGACGACCGCGACGGACTCCTGTGGCGTGACAAGCGGCACACATAGCGCGATGATCGCGCCCCAATAGACGCCGGCAAGTGACGCCAGCACGGCTGCCTTCTTGAAAATGCGTCCCGAAACGGAAGTCGGACGGGGTCTGCTGCGGTTGCGCCACCAGCCATAGATTTGGACATATGCGAACAGCTGACCGATCAGGCACCAGGGAAGCAGGATAAGCGCCAACTGGTCCTGCCAGAGTCCGATGCATACAGCGATGGGGTTGATGCAGAACGCGACGCCGCCGAACAACTGATTGCGGTTCAGGCGCATGACCCGTTCCACATCGAATTCCTTGCGCATTTCCGGCGTCAGGTTCGGGCCATCATCCCAAAGCGTATTAAGCAGCTGGCGCAAAACCGGTGTCTCTCCAGAAGCGTACTGATTGGTGTGCGTCCTGAATCAGGCCGTGATTCCTGCGCGGGTGGCAGGAAAGCATTGTGCGCGTTAATAATCCGATAACCGGTGAGCGTCCTGATTGTGCAGGCCCCGGAAACAGAGGACAGGATACTGATGGAAAACAGCAATCTGCCGACGGGACATCCCGCTGTCATGACGGGCCGGGTGGGCGTTCTGCTGGTCAATCTGGGCACGCCGGACGGGACCGATGTGCCATCCATCCGACGATACCTGCGCGAATTCCTCAGCGATCCACGCGTCATCGAGGTGCCGAAGGTGATCTGGTGGTTCATCCTGAACCTGTTCATCGTTACCTTCCGGTCGCCGAAGACCGCCAAGGCCTACGCCAAGATCTGGCGGACGGAGAGCGATGAATCGCCCCTGCGCTATTACACCCGACAGCAGGGGGAGGCGTTGGCCGCGCGCTTCGCGGGTGAGGAGCGGGTGATCGTCGACTGGGCGATGCGCTATGGCCAACCGTCGATCCCGGCGCAGTTGACTGCCCTGAAGGATGCCGGTGCCGAGCGTATCCTGATATTCCCGCTCTATCCCCAGTACAGTGCGACAACGACCGCCACGGTGGTCGACAAGGTTGCCGATACCCTGCGTGAAATGCGCTGGCAACCGACGCTGCGCTTCGTGCCGCCTTATCATGACGATCCCGCCTACATCGATGCCCTTGCAGCATCGGTCCAAGCCGCCGGACTGGGTTCAGGGACCGGTGACACGGTCGTGCTGGCGTCCTTCCACGGTTTGCCTCAGGCCTATTTCGACAAGGGCGATCCCTACCATTGTCACTGCCACAAGACCGCGCGATTGCTGCGGGAGAAGCTCGGGATGGGGTCGGAAGACCTGCGTCTCAGCTTTCAGAGCCGCTTTGGTCCGAAAGCGTGGCTGCAGCCCTATACCGACAAGACCCTCGAGGAACTGGCTGCAGCGGGCACGACCAGTGTCGCCGTGATGACCCCGGGCTTCGCCGCTGATTGCGTTGAAACGCTGGAGGAAATCTCCATCGAGGGTCGCGCGACATTTGTCGCGGCCGGCGGCAGGGACTTCCACATGCTGCCCTGCCTCAACGACACGACCGAACATGTCGACATGCTGGAAACCATCACCCGGCGCGAACTGTCGGGATGGCTCTGACCGCGCGCTGCCTCGACAAGGTGATCCGCAAGGGCAACACCTTCGCGATCCACGACAATGTATTCACCAACCAGCATGGCCAGGTCGTCTCTTCGGGCCGTGGCTGGACCATGCGTCCGTATTGAGGGCGAAAGCACAATGACAGCAACATTCTCTCTTGCGGATATCGCGGTCGGCCACAGCTTCGACGGTGTTCGGGTGGATGTGACGCGGGAAATGATCAAGGAGTTCGCGATGGCGTCCTTCGACAACAACCCGCTGCACTGGGATGATGACTTCATCGCCGAAACGACCTTCGCCAATGGCAAGAAGTCGACACGGTGATCGGCCATGGCCTGATGACCTATTCCCTGATGGTCCGGTCGATGACCGACTGGCTCTGGCCCGACAATGGCAATCACCGCCGCCTGGAAACCCGGTTCCGCAGCCCGGTCTATCCCGGCGACACGATCCAGGTGCGGATCGAAGTGCAGGACAAGCGGGAGACGCGGAAGGGCAAGTGGCTCGTCTGCGGCCTGACCGTGACCAGCCAGCGCGACGAGATCGTCTCCACGGGAGACGCTTTGGCCGAAATCCTGAACTGAGGGTAAGTCTGAGGTCCGTCGTTGGCCGTGCCGCGTTGTCGGACCTCAGATATCCACGTCCTCGACGAACCGGGCGTTCTGCTGGATGAACTCCAGGCGCATTTCCGGCTTGCGACCCATCAGGCGCTCGAACAGGCCAACGGTGTCGGCCCGTGCGTCGGGTGGGATGTCGACGCGCAGCAGCTTGCGCTTGGCAGGGGTCATGGTGGTTTCACGCAACTGCTGCGGTGGCATTTCCCCCAGCCCCTTGAAGCGACTGACCTCTATCTTGCCGCGGCTGTTGAATTCGTCACGCATCACCTGTTCGCGGTGGGCGTCATCGATGGCGTAGATGGTCTTGCCGCCCTGGGTCAGGCGATAGAGCGGCGGGCAGGCGAGATAGAGCCGCCCGTGGTCCACCAGCCCCGGCATTTCCTGAAAGAAGAACGTCATCAGCAGCGCCGCGATGTGTGCACCATCCACATCGGCGTCGGTCATGATGATGACCTTGCCGTAGCGCAGGTCTTCCTCATTGAAGCGGGCGCCCGTGCCACAGCCAAGGGCCAGCGAGAGGTCGGCCAGTTCCTGGTTCTGTGCCAGCTTGTCGGCACCGGCACTCATGACGTTCAGGATCTTGCCACGCAGCGGCAGCACGGCCTGGGTCTCGCGCTTGCGGGCGGACTTGGCGGACCCGCCAGCCGAATCGCCCTCGACGATGAAGATCTCGGTGTCTTCGCGTTCCCGGGCGCTGCAGTCGGCCAGCTTGCCGGGCAGGCGGAGTTTGCGGGTCGCGGTCTTGCGTCCGACTTCCTTTTCCTTGCGCCGACGCATCCGTTCTTCAGCGCGGTCGATGGCATTTTCGAGCAACTGCTCGGCAATCTTCGGGGCGGCGGACAGGAAATGGTCGAAGTGATCCTTCAGCGTGGATTCCACCAGACGCGTCGCCTCCGGTGTTGCCAGTTTTTCCTTGGTCTGGCCCTGGAACTGCGGGTCCGGGATGAAGATCGACAGCAAGGCCGTTGACCCGGCGAGTGCATCATCTGCCGTGACCTGGGCCGCGCGCTTGTTCTGTGTCAGCTCACCATAGGCCTTCAGCCCGCGGGAAATGGCAGACCGGAATCCATTCTCATGACTGCCGCCGAGCGGTGTCGGAATGGTGTTGCAGTACGAACTGATCCAGCCGTCCCCATGGTCCAGCCATTGCAGCGCCCACTCGACCCGTCCACGGTTGTCCGGCAGTTCCACCCGACCGGCAAAGGGAACCGGTGACACCACATCCTGGCTGCCCAGGCTGGCGCTGAGAAAATCAGCCAGACCGCCGGGGAAGTGCAGGACAGCCTCAGCCGGGGTGTCGTCATGGATCAGCGAGGCATCGGCCCGCCAGCGGATCTCGACGCCGGGGAACAGGAAGGCCTTCGAGCGCGCGAGGCGATACAGGCGTGACGCCTTCAGGGCAGCCTTGTCACCGAAGATCTGCGGGTCGGGATGGAACCGGATGCGGGTGCCGCGTCGGTTCTGCACTGCGCCCAGTGGTTCCAGCTTGCCTTGGGGAAAGCCCCGTTTGAAGCTTTGACGGAACAGCTGCCTGTCGCGCGCGACCTCGATCACCATGTCATCGGACAGGGCATTGACCACGGATACACCGACGCCGTGCAGGCCGCCTGCCGTGCGGTACGCGCCCTGTTCGAACTTGCCGCCCGAATGCAGCGTGGTGAGGATGACTTCCAGTGCCGACTTGTCGGGGAACTTCGGGTGCGGGTCGACCGGAATGCCGCGTCCGTTGTCGTCGATGCTCAGGTATCCGTCCGCGCCCAGGTGCACTTCGATCCGTGTCGCGTGACCGGCCACGGCCTCGTCCATCGAATTGTCGAGCACTTCAGCCGCCAGATGATGCAGGGCACGTTCATCCGTGCCGCCAATGTACATCCCGGGCCGCTGGCGGACGGGTTCCAGCCCCTCCAGCACCTTGATGTCCTTGGCAGAGTAATCATTGTCGCTTGCAGCAGGTGCTGGAGCGGCAAAGAGATCGGTCATGTCATTCATCGATTCGGGCCAGTCTCAAATGGGTCGGCACCATATCAGGCGTGAACAAAAAATCGACCCACGAGATATGCTGTTCCTTGCAAGACGGATCGGGCCTGACAGGTCGTCGAACCCGGGAACGATCAGAGCAGTTCGTTGGACCGTTTCGCGGCGTGAAACAGGGTAATCCCCAGTTCGCCATTCTTCATCGCATCGCTGCGCCGTTGCCAATGATCGACGATCCGGACCAGTTCCTGCAGCATGCGTGGCTGTTCGATGTACCTCGCCATGGTCTCGACCGCGCGCTGCCAGTTGGCAAAGACCTCGATGGTGGATTTCAGCACTTCGTCGGTCACATCTTCCTCATGCACGACTTCAAGCCCGACCTCCACCAGGCACCGCCTTTCCTGATCCCGTGTCAGGAACGTGGCTGGCTTGGGTTCCAGTGCCGTGCACATGCGCTCCGACAAGGTGTCGGCATCGGTGCCATCGTTGACCACCAGCTGGGTACAGACCATGCGACCGTTGCGGCGCAGTGACTGTTCGATCCGCTCGTAGATGGAATGGCGATCCGGCTGCGCATGCATGGTCTCCCGCGCGACGATCAGGTGGTATCGGCCTGCACCGAAATCCATGTGGGCCAGATCTACGGGGTCCAGCCTGACCACCTTGCCGCGCACGGTTTCCTGAATCATCTCGTTACCGGCCCGCAACAGTTCCCGGTTCGGGTCCAGGCCTTCCGTCCGCATCTGATAGCGTTCTGCGATGTCACGGCAGTTTCCGCCCATGCCGCAGCCGATCACCAGCGCCTTCTGTTCCTTGATCGGCACATGGTCGCCGATGATCCGATAAAGGAAATCGGTGCCGCCGGGCTGATGATGTGCCTGTCCGAACAATATACTGAGCGTGTCAGCCAGAGGACCATAGGGGCAGTGGCGACGCACCTGATCGCGATGGTGCGCGGACAGACCTGCCTTTCCACCAGCATCGACAGGGTATCCGGCCCACCAGGCCTTTATCCGATTTTTCAGGGCCGCCTTGGCCATGTGCACTCCGGTCCGGGTCGGGAGATGAGCGTAAGGAACCTATGGTAGTATCTTCGCACTAATATTGCGTTAAAACGGGTGCTGGCCCCGGACCGTGGGGCTGGCTTGACACCCGCAACGGCGCTCGCCAGATTAGCCCGGTTGCAGGAAATGAATTGTTTCTTGAAAACAAGGCGTTAGAAAAATTTGTTGCGTCGTTTCGACCGGTCTGGCCACATCCCGTGCTATCCGGCGACAATGATGCCCTGGCGGTCGTGCATGGCCGCATGACATGAGGCGGATGGTTCCTTGACTGGCGGTAACGAAATTCGTTCGACTTTTGTCGACTACTTTGCGCGCAACGGCCACACCCATGTGCCGTCGTCTCCGCTGGTGCCTCACAACGACCCGACCCTGATGTTCACCAATGCCGGGATGGTGCAGTTCAAGAACGTCTTCACCGGTCAGGAAAAGCGTGACTACAGCCGCGCCGTGACCTCGCAGAAGTGCGTGCGCGCAGGCGGCAAGCACAACGACCTGGACAATGTCGGCTATACGGCACGCCATCACACGTTCTTCGAGATGCTGGGCAACTTTTCCTTTGGTGACTACTTCAAGGATCAGGCCATTGAACTGGCCTGGAATCTGGTGACCCGCGAATACGGGCTGGCCAGGGATCGCTTGCTGGTCACCGTCTATTCCGAGGATGAGGAAGCGGCAACGCTCTGGAAGCAGATCGCCGGTCTGTCCGATGATCGCATCATTCGCATCCCCACATCCGACAATTTCTGGTCGATGGGGGATACCGGTCCCTGCGGTCCCTGCTCGGAAATCTTCTTCGATCATGGCGATCATATTCCAGGCGGCCCGCCGGGCAGCCCCGACGAGGATGGTGACCGGTTCATCGAGATCTGGAACCTGGTGTTCATGCAGTACGAGCAGGTGGACGCGGCGACCCGCAACAACCTGCCACGCCCGTCGATCGATACAGGCATGGGGTTGGAGCGGATAACGGCGACCCTGAACGGGACGCATGACAATTATGCCACCGATCTGCTGCGCAACCTGATCGAACAGTCGGCGCATCTTTCCGACAGCGACCCGGATGGCCCTGACGCCGTGCATCACCGGGTGATTGCCGATCATCTGCGGGCAGCGTCGTTCCTGATCGCCGATGGCGTGCTGCCGACCAACGACGGACGCGGCTATGTCCTGCGCCGGATCATGCGGCGCGGCATGCGCCATGCGCACATGATCGGCTGTCGTGACCCGCACATGCACCGCCTGGTGCCGGAACTGGTGCGCATGATGGGCAGCACCTTCACGGAACTGCAGCGCGCTGAGTCGCTGATCACCGAGACGCTGAAGCTGGAGGAAAATCGCTTCAAGCAGACGCTGGACCGTGGTCTGCGGCTGCTGGAAGACGCGGTAGAGGACCTGGGCGACGGCCAGTCGCTGCCCGGCGAGGTGGCCTTCCGGCTTTATGACACCTACGGCTTCCCGCTCGACCTGACGCAGGACATCCTGCGCGGCCAGTCCCGTGCCGTTGATCTGGACGGGTTCAACGAAAGCATGGAACGCCAGCGCGCAGCGGCGCGGAAGAACTGGGCCGGGTCAGGCGGTGAAGCCACCGAAAAGGTCTGGTTCGCCATCCGCGACCGGATTCCCGCGACCGAGTTTCTTGGTTATGACGCAACCGTGGCTGAGGCCCGTATCGAGGCTATTGTCGTCGACGGCCTGGAGGTGTCCGAGGCAGCGGTTGGCACGGACGCGATGATCGTGCTGAACCAGACGCCATTCTATGGTGAGTCCGGTGGTCAGATGGGCGATATCGGAACACTGGTGGCGGAAGGCGGGGCGCAGATCGTTGTCAGTGATACCGCCAAGAAGGTCGGTGACCTGCATGTCCATATCGGCACCATCGCAAACGCGAATCTGGCCGTGGGAGACGTTGTCCGTGCTGCAGTGGACCGTGACCGTCGCGACCGGCTGCGGGCCAACCATTCGGCAACACATCTGCTGCACAAGGCGCTGCGGGATCGGCTGGGCGACCATGTCTCGCAGAAGGGTTCGCTGGTGGCACCGGAACGGCTGCGTTTCGATGTCAGCCACCCCAAGCCCATGACACCTGCGGAAGTGGCGTCGGTCGAGGCGGATGTGAACGACATGATCCGTGGCAATGGTGATGTTTCAACGCGCCTGATGACGCCGGATGCCGCTGTCGAAGCCGGTGCGCTGGCCCTGTTCGGCGAAAAGTACGGCGACGAGGTGCGTGTCGTGTCCATGGGACCGGCAGATGATGCCACGCTGTCCACGGAACTCTGTGGGGGCACGCATGTGCGCCGTACCGGTGATATCGGACTTTTCCGTATCGTGTCCGAGGGGGCAGTGGGCGCGGGTGTGCGCCGGATCGAAGCGCTGACCGGTGCGGCGGCGTTCGATCACCTGGATCGTCAGGAAGTCGCGTTGCGTGAAATCGCCGGCACGCTGAAGGCAACCCCGGCGGAGGCTCCGGGGCGTGTGGCACAACTGCTTGAAGAACGCAGGAAGCTTGAGCGCGAACTCGCCGACGCCCGTAAGAAGGCGGCGATGGGCGGTGGTGCTGAATCCGGCGGACCGGCGGCCAGGGACGTCGGCGGGATCCGCTTTGTCGGCCAGGTCGCGGAAGGCATTTCGGCGCGTGACATGAAGGGCATGGTGGACGAGATGAAGTCTGCCGGTTCCGGCGTCTATGCGATGGTCGGCGTGACCGATGGCAAGGCCGCGCTGGTTGTCGGGGTGACGAATGACCTGAAGGACCGGCTGAGTGCGGTCGACCTGGTCCGTGCAGGTGTAGGCGCGATTGGCGGCACGGGCGGTGGTGGCCGACCGGACATGGCACAGGGTGGTGGCCCGAACGGCGACGCCGCGCAGGACGCCATCAACGCCGTCGAGGCGGCGCTGGCGGGCAGCGGGAGCTGACCGGACCATGGCGCAGCATGACAAGGTCAGCCTGCGCCATCGCCTCTTCGAAGTACTGGAGGAAGCTGCCCCGGGCGATCGGTCAAGCATGTGGTTCGACCGGTTCCTGATCACGCTGATCACCCTGAACATCGCAGTGGTCGTGCTGGAAACGGTGCCGTCGCTGCACGCGCGCTTCGAGACCCAGTTCCTGATCTTCGAAACGATTTCCGTCCTGATATTCACCGTGGAATACGGCTTGCGGATCTGGGTGGCACCGGAACACCCGGCCCTGAAACGGCATGGGCCGGTCAGGGGCCGTATCCGCTATGCGCTGTCGTTCGGCGCAATCATCGACCTGCTCGCGTTCCTGCCGTTCTACCTCGCCATGTTCTTCGGCGCCGATCTGCGGGTGCTGCGCGTCCTGCGTCTGCTGCGGTTCCTGAAGCTGATGCGCTATTCGTCGGCTCTGATGACCCTGCAGCGGGTTTTCTATGACGAGCGCCGCGCGCTGATGGCGTCGCTGTTGATCATGTTCGGGCTGCTGATCATTTCATCGACGGCCATCTATCACGCGGAACGCGCCGCGCAGCCGGAGGCGTTCGGATCGATCCCGGCGGCCATGTGGTGGGCGCTGGCGACACTGACCACGGTTGGCTATGGCGACATTGTCCCCATGACCCTGGTGGGCAAGATGATCGGTGGTGTGGTCATGTTGTTCGGGCTGGGCATGTTTGCCCTGCCGCTCGGCATCATTGCCATGGGCTTCTCGCAAGAGGTCAATCAGCGCCACTTCGTTGTCACCCGCGCCATGGTCGCCCGCATGCCGCTGTTCGAGGACCTGGATGAGCGGGAGATCAACCGGATTTCGCGCATGATGCGGGCACGGCGCTATACGGTGGATGAAACCATCATCCAGACCGGTGACCGGCATGAGGAACTGTTCTTCGTGGCCATCGGGACCGTGCAGGCCGAGACCGAGTATGGCCGGATCGAGGTGCATGACAATGACCTGTTCGGTGAGGAGGCGGTGCTGCGCACCGGCGCACCGATCATCTCTGCCGTGGCGGAATCCAATGTGCACCTGATGATGCTGGGGGCAAATGATGCCCGCGACCTGATCCGTCGCCATCCCGAACTCGCCGATGCCCTGCGCCAGCACCATGCCGAGCTGCTGGCAAAGGCGCGCCCGGAAGATGACGAAGACTGACCCGCGGGACGTGTCGCGGGTTGACCCGACGTCCCGATCCACGTTGTCGTCAGGTCTTCAGCCCCGCGATCCGGTGAAGCGCTGCGATATCCACATGCTGCGCCAGGTGTCTGGCCAGGGCATTCAGTGCCTCATCGACGCTGGCATCGAAATCCAGACCGGAATCAACTGTTGCCCCGATCTGGCCGAGATAGGCACGGCGGAAACCATCGTCGCGGAACAGGCCATGGACATAGGATCCGGCGACGGTTCCCCGCGCGTTCATCGCCCCTTCGCTGTCGCCGTGGACTGTCAGCCAGGGACGGGCGCGATCCGGACCGTCTGTCGCTCCGATATGGATCTCGTAGCCGCGAATGCCTGCGCCGGAGGCCGGATGTGTACCGGTGACAGCGCGGGTCTGCTTCGCCGGATGCATCAGGGTCTCGACCTGAAGCAACCCCAGCCCGGGTTCGCTGCCCGGTGGACCTTCGATCCCGTCCGGGTCATGCACCATCATGCCCAGCATCTGATAGCCACCGCACAGGCCAAGTACATGGCCGCCGCGCCGCACGTGCGCGCGGATGTCTGTGTCCCAGCCCTGCTGGCGCAGGAATCTGAGTTCGGCCGTGGTGGATTTGCAGCCGGGCAGGATGATCAGGTCCGCGTCCCCTGGCAGGGCCGTTCCCGCCGCGACGATCTGCAGATCGATACCGGTCTCGGCCGCCAGCGGGTCAAGGTCATCGAAGTTGGCGATACGCGACAGGGCAGGGACAGCGACCCGGAACGCGCCGTCGCGCCTTCGCGCTCTGCCGCCAAGTTCCGTCGCGTCCTCGGCGGGCAGGCGATGGGCATCGGGAAACCATGGGATCACCCCAAGGGCAGGCCACCCTGTGCGGTCCACGATCAGGTCCCGCCCGGCATCGAACAGCGTTGGATCGCCCCTGAACTTGTTGACCAGAAAGCCCTGGATGCGGACCTGCTCGGCAGGCGGGATCAGGGTGTGGGTGCCGACTAGCTGCGCAATGACGCCGCCGCGGTCGATGTCACCGACCAGGATCACGGGCACATCGGCTGCCGCGGCAAAGCCCATGTTGGCGATGTCCCCGGCGCGCAGATTGACCTCTGCGGTGCTGCCCGCGCCTTCAACGATGATCAGGTCGGCCTGATCCTGCAGGATGGCATAGCTTTCGAGCACACGATGCAGCAGTTGGGGTTTCAGCCGGGCATAGTCCCTTGCTTTCGCAGTGGCAAAGCGCTGTCCCTGAACCACGACCTGTGACCCGGTCTCGCTCTCCGGTTTCAGCAGTACCGGGTTCATGTGCACGCTGGTCGGTACGCGGGCCGCCAGCGCCTGCATGGCCTGCGCGCGACCGATCTCACCGCCGTCGTCAGTGGCGGCGGCATTGTTCGACATGTTCTGGGGCTTGAAGGGGCGGACGCGCAGCCCCTGGTCGGCGAACAGCCGACAGAGGCCGGCGACCAGCATCGACTTGCCGACACTGGATCCGGTGCCCTGCAGCATGATCGCCGCGGTCATGCGGCGATCATGTCAGGCTGGTCGTCATCCGGCCTTGAGGTCGGGGTCTTCATCATGTTCCAGATCGTCACCGGCTTCAGGACCCTTGGTCATGGCATCGGTCAGCAGACCGGCATGGCGGAAGATGTCCTTTTCGATCCGCGCGGCAATGTCGGGGTTCTCGGCAAGGAACTGCTTCGCCGCCTCCCGACCCTGACCGATGCGCTGATCCCCCGCCGAGAACCAGGATCCAGCCTTGTCGACCACACCAGCCTTGACGCCATGATCCAGCAGTTCGCCGGTCTTGGAGATGCCGGAGCCGTACATGATATCGAACTCGACGACCCGGAACGGCGGCGCGACCTTGTTCTTGACGACCTTCACGCGGGTCTGGTTGCCAACCACATCGTCGCGGTTCTTGATGGCGCCGATGCGGCGGATGTCGAGGCGCACGGATGCATAGAACTTCAGCGCATTGCCGCCCGATGTGGTTTCCGGGCTGCCGAACATCACACCGATCTTCAACCGGATCTGGTTGATGAAGATGACCATGCAGTTGGTGCGGGAAATGGAGGATGTCAGCTTGCGCAGCGCCTGGCTCATCAGCCGCGCCTGCAGGCCAACATGGGAATCGCCCATTTCGCCTTCCAGTTCCGCCTGCGGCACCAGGGCCGCGACGGAATCGATGACCACCATGTCCACGGCACCGGAGCGCACCAGCGTATCCGCAATCTCGAGCGCCTGCTCACCTGTGTCGGGCTGGGAGATGATCAGATCGTCAATGTTCACGCCCAGCTTGTTGGCATAGGCAGGGTCGAGGGCATGTTCCGCATCGATGAATGCACAGGTCCCGCCCTTCTTCTGCGCTTCGGCAATGGCATGCAGGGTCAGCGTGGTCTTGCCCGAGCTTTCCGGGCCGTAGATTTCCACGACGCGGCCCTTGGGCAGACCACCTATGCCGAGTGCCATGTCGAGACCGAGGGAACCGGTCGAGATGGATTCGACATTCATTGCCTCGCGCTGGCCCAGCCGCATGACCGAACCCTTGCCAAATGCACGCTCGATCTGGCTCAACGCTGCGTCCAGGGCCTTGGATTTGTCTGACACGCTCCGACCTTCCTTTTCGACGAGACGCATGGATGCTTGCGACATGTTTCCACTCCGATTTTTAACAGGCTGCTGGGTTGGTGCAATTGCGATCAATGTACCCAATTTGTTCCTGTTTCAAAGCGGTTTCATCAAGATGCTGTAATAATTGATGAAAACATCATCTGTACACGTGATGTTCACGGAGAAAGTGTCATGTCTGCACCGGGGTCATGATTCTGCCGGGGCATGGCCGAATCAGCTGCCGATCTGATCCTTCACCTTCGCGGCGAGGTCTTTCAGGCTGAATGGCTTGGCCAGAAAGTCCACATCGGTGAGGTCATCGCCCAGGCTGCGCCGGAACGCTTCCTCCGCATAACCGGAAATGAACACGGCCCTTATATCGGGGCGGAGTTCACGGGCGCGGCGGATCAGGGTCGGCCCATCCATGTTCGGCATCACGACGTCACTGACCATCAGGTCAATTTCGTGTGCGCCATTGCGGATGATTTCGAGGGCAGTGTCGCCGCTGTCTGCCTCCAGCACCGTGTAGCCCTTGTTGCGCAGCGCCCTTACGGCAAACAGGCGCACGGCGTCCTCGTCCTCGACCAGCAGGACCGTACCCTGGCCGGTCAGATCGACATTGCTGCGTCGGCTGCTGGCCTTCACGACCTCGGGGTCTTCATCGATACGGGGCAGCAGGATGCGGAACGTGGTGCCCTTTTCCAGCTGACTTTCGACCAGGACGTAGCCACCTGTCTGGCGGACGATGCCATAGACCGTGGCCAGGCCGAGGCCCGTGCCCTGGCCCACTTCCTTGGTGGTGAAGAAGGGTTCGAATATCTTGGCGATGTTCTCGTCGGAAATGCCGTGCCCGGTATCGATCACCGCGATTTCCACATAATCGCCAACGGGCATGATCTCGTCACCCACCGGTTCCGGCACATCGACACGCAGGTTGCGGGTCTCGATCGATACCGTGCCGCCGGACAGCATGGCGTCGCGGGCGTTCACAACCAGGTTCGTCACCACCTGCTCGATCTGGCCCTGATCGACCTTCACCAGGCCCAGATCACGGTCATGCACGATGCGCAGGTTCAGGTGTTCCCCGATCAATCGCCGAAGCAGGTCGGACAGGTCGGCCAGAACATCGGTCAGGTTCAGCACCTTGGGCCGCAGCGTCTGGCGGCGGGAAAAGGCCAGCAACTGCCGAACAAGCGCTGCGGCCCGGTTGGCATTCTGCTTGATGTGGACAATGTCGGCGTAGGACGGGTCGCCCGGCGGATGACGCATGAGCAGCAGATCGGAGAAACCGATCATGGCTGTCAGCAGATTGTTGAAATCATGCGCCACGCCACCGGCCAGCTGACCAACCGCCTGCATCTTCTGGCTCTGGGCGAACTGGGCTTCCAGACTGCGCTGTTCCGTGGCATCGATGAAATAGAGAATGACGACCCGCTGCCCGTCGACCCGGTCCATCCAGGTGCCGTGGATCCTGGCCACCCGTGCGGCACTGCCGGCAAGTTTCACTTCGATCGGCTTCGTGACGTCCGTGTCGTTCATCAGTGCGGCATGCTTTTCCGTCACTGCGGGGCGGTCACGTTCATCGACGAGATCGACCCAGTTGCGCCCGACCTCCTTGCCGCGCGTGCCGAACATCCGGCCAATCGCACCATTGGCATTGATGATCGTGCCAGCCTTTTCCGCGATCAGTATGCCGATTGGTGCGTGGTCGCCAAAGCGCTGGAAATTGCGGCGCAGGTGGTCCAGTTCCAGACGCAGCGTGGCAATCTGTTCCAGTGCCCCCTCGCTTGGTTCGGCCACAACGAGCGGTTCGTCCACTACTTCTGCGGCGACAATATCGGTCGCCGTGACCTCCGGAACCAGGCCTGGCGCCGAGACCTGCGCATCCGTCGCTGTCGGGATCGGCGTGCGGCGTTTCACCACGAATGGCAGCAGGGCCACGAACATGGCCACGACGACAACGCCAAGCAGTTCCGGACCGAGCACAAGCTGGCCACTGCCGACGGCAATGCCCAGCACGACCCCGACCCCCACGAGCACCAGTGCGGGCAGGGAAATGCGCCCGGGCTTTTCCCGTGACACGGCATCGGGCAGCTTGTCAGTCATCTGATCGGTCAAGGCTGGTTGCTCCGCGCGGTCTGGCGTCCGCCGCTGTAACTCTGGCTGAGGTTCATGACGTAGCTTATCACTTCGGCCACGGCCTTGTAGTGCTCGGGTGGAATTTCCTCATCCAGCTCGACGACTGCGTGCAGCGCTCTGGCGAGAGGTTTGTTCACGACAACGGGGACGTCGTTTTCCTCCGCCACCTGCCGGATGTTCAGCGCGACCTGATCAATGCCCTTGGCAACACAGGTCGGCGCGGCCATCGCGGACATGTCGTACTTCAGTGCAATGGCATAGTGCGTCGGGTTGGCGATGACGACACTGGCTTCCGGCACAGCCGCCATCATGCGCCTGCGCGACCGCTCCATGCGGATGGCCCGGATCTTCTGTTTTACCATCGGGTCGCCGTCGGACTGCTTCTGCTCATCCTTGATATCGCGGCGTGACATGCGCAGTTCCTGCTTGGTCTTCCACTTCTGGTACGCAAAGTCGACAGCGGCGATGACGGTCATGACCGCCATGACACCGCCAACCATGGTCAGCGCCTCGATGCGGACAAATTCCAGAATCCCCAGCGGGGGTACAGCGATCAGCTGCGGCAGCTTGTCGAAGTCCGGCCAGATCAGCGCAAAGGAGACAAAGGCGACAAGCAACAGTTTCGCGATGCCCTTGAGAAACTCCATGATCGAATTCATCGAGAACAGGCGTTTCGCCCCGGCGATGGGCGATACCTTTGATAGTTCAGGCTTGATCTTCTGCGGTGTCAGCTGAATCGGATGCTGAACCGCTGTTCCGACAACGGCCAGGATGGCGAGCACCCCCATGAAGGGCAGCACCGCTGTGGCGACATGACCAACCAGATCATCCGTCAGCCCCTGCATCGCACCTACGTCGACAATGATCTGATCGGGTGCGGCAACGAAGATTCGCAGGGTGGTGAACAGTGTCGCACCCATGTGGCCGATCATGAACATCAGCAATGCTGCCGTGCCGATCATCATGAACCAGTGTCCGACTTCCTGGCTCTTGGCGACCTGACCCTTCTTGCGGGCTTCCTGCAGTTTTTGTTCTGTCGGGTCTTCGGTTTTTTCCGACTTGTCCTGGTCATCGCCTGCCATGTCGTTCCCCTATGAAACCAGGAACATGGCAATGCCGGCTTCGAAGTGGTCCAGGAACCACATCATGCTGGCACCCAGCACCATCATCATGATGACAAAGGCGAGCATGATCTGTAGCGGCATGACGATGAAGAACACCTGCATCTGCGGCATCAGGCGATTGACCAGACCCATGCCGATATAAAGCACCAGGGCATAGGCGATGAAGGGCGCGGAGATCTGCACACCGATCAGAAAGCTGTTGGCGACCCAGTTCGATGCCGTCTTGGCGAAATCTTCCATCGGCGGCACCGTCGCGGCCGGGAACAGCACGTAGGAATCGCTGACTGCGTACATCATCATGTGATGCAGATCGGCCATGAAGATCATGACCATGCCCATGATGCTCAGAAAACTGCCGAGCAGCGCGCCCTGGGCACCCTGTGCGGGGTCGAAGAACTGGGCAAAGCCGAGGCTCGCCTGGAAAGAGATGACGATGCCTGCGACATGCAGGGCGGTGACCAGCAACCGCGCCATCCCCCCGATGAAGACCCCGATCAGCACCTCGCCAGCGATCAGCGGCAGCAGGCTGACCGGTTGGGCCGGAATGGGGGGCAGGGCATCGAACAAGACCGGTTGGAGCACGATGGACAGGCCCATGGCGATGCCCAGCCGCACGCGCGGGGAGATATATGGCTCACCAAATCCCGGCAGCACCATGATCATTGCCCCGACACGGGCAAAGATCAGCAGCGTGGAGAAGATGGTGGCGGGCAGGACCTCGGCCAGCATTGCGTCTAACCGCTAATCTGACCGGATTCGGCTATCCGTTGCGCGATCTGATCCATGAAACCGGTCAGTTCACCGATCATGTAAGGGGCCAGTGCGATGACGGCGAGAAAGATCGCGATGATCTTCGGCACAAAGGCCAGCGTCATTTCCTGCATCTGGGTCAGCGCCTGAAACAGGGACACGACCAGCCCGACACTCAGGGCAATGACCATGACCGGCGCGGCGGTCTTCAACAGCACCCAGATGGCGCTGCGTCCGATATCGACAACTTCGACGGGGGTCATGTGCGGTCCCCGTCAGATCGGCATGCGGATGATCTGCTGATAGGCGTCGATGACCCGGTCACGCACCGCGACCACGGTCTGCAATGCGATCTCCGCATTGTTCACCGCGACCACGACTTCCGTCAGTCCGGCCTTGTCCACGTTGGAATCCATCGCCACGGTCTCGGATTGCTTCAGGGCACCGGTCGCACTTTCGGCCGCTTCGCGCACCATGTCGGCAAAGCTGCCGCCCTGGCCGCCACTGACGGCGCCGGTTTCCATTGCGGGACCGGCTTCTCCACCTCGGCTGACGGCCTTGCCATAGGCCATGGCCGCATTCTGCAGCGTCACATCCATACTGGATTCTCCTCAAGCGATAGGGCGATTGGGTGTCTCAGGCCGGTCAACGCAGCAAGTCGACCGTGCGCGACATCATGGCCTTGACGTTTTCGATAACGGCGACGTTGGCCTCGTAGGACCGCTGTGCTTCCTTCATGTCGACCATTTCGATCAGCGAATTGACGTTCGGCATCTTCACGTAGCCACTGCCGTCGGCACCGGGGTTACCCGGGTCGTAGCGCTTCTCGAACGGTTTCTGATCCACGCCGATCTTGTCGATCGACACCGTCGGCGCTCCGGACGCTTCATGGACGGTCTGTTCGAACGTCATGATCTTGCGACGGTAGGGATCGGCACCCGGCGTCATCGAGGTCGAATGGGCGTTGGCGATGTTTTCCGCAATGATCCGCATGCGCGCGCTCTGGGAGCGCATGCCGGATGCGGACGTGATCATTGTCTTTTCGAGGTCCATGTCCCTCTCCTGTGCTCAGGCCCGGCCTGTCAGGCCGCCACCCGTTCAATCAGCCAATTGCTCAGCCGCCGCGACCGCCGATGGCGATCTTCATGATCTGCATGTGCTTGCGGTACAGCGATGCCGCGAGGTCGTAAGACATCCGCGTGTCACTCACCTTCAGGATTTCTTCCTCCAGCACCACCGAGTTCGCCGATGGCGTTGCTTCGTAATTCTCGCCCTTCTCCCGGGCGTAATTGTCGTCAGCCTCTCCGCGCGGCGTGATGTGGCCAGCGTTCGTCTTCACGGTCCGCATTGTCTGATGCGGTGCGTTGACCAGTTCGTGAAACGACAACGGCTTCAGGTCCTTGCCGCGATAGCCCGGAGTGTCTGCATTGGCGATGTTCTGGCCCAGTACCTTCTGCCGCGCGCCCAACCAGTCCATCTGGCGCGTCAGTGCAGCAAATACCGGTATGTCCTTCATCAGCATCAGGCAGTTCCCTTGCAGGGTGGTGCGAAGACGGTTCCCGGGCGAAGTCGGGTTCTTTGATCCGGCCAAACATGAACGGGAAAGATTAATGAAAGGTAACCTTCGGCGATCCGATCCGCAGGCACGCAGGTCCGGATGCCAGAGAGAGCCAATGCCGTTATCGGAACGTTAACCAAACTGGCCTGAAAGTCCCGACGCGGGAGAGAACCTCCCCGGTTCCATGCGATTTTTCCGGCGGCAGAAGGCCCTGTAGGTTTGGACATACTGGATTACATGAGATTCCTCGGCGCGCTGGTGCTGATCGTCGGCCTGATCGGCGGCGCGGCCTGGGCGGCGAAACGCTTTGGCCTGGCACCCAAGGTCACCGGCGGCAACGGGCGCATCGGCATCGTTGCCGTGCAGAGCCTGGATGCCCGGCGCAAGCTGGTGCTGGTCCGCCGCGATGATCACGAGCACCTGCTCGTGCTTGGTCCCACCAGCGAAACAGTGGTCGAGACGGGCATCCTCAATGGATCGTCCGGGCAGGATCTGGAGAGACGGTCGTGAGCGCACGCTTCCCCCATCGCCTGGCGGTCATGCTGCCTGCACTTCTGATCCTGTCCCTGCCAGCCATGGCACAGGATGTGTCTATCGATCTGGGCGAAGGCGGGTCGTTCACCGGTCGGGTGCTGCAGCTTGTCCTGATGCTGACGGTGCTCAGTCTGGCCCCCGCCATTCTGGTCGTGGTCACATCGTTCACACGCATCGTCATCGTTCTGTCGCTGCTGCGCTCCGCCATGGGTGTGCAGACAACACCCCCCAACGTGGTGATCATCAGCCTGGCGCTGTTCCTGACCGCATTCATCATGGCGCCCACGTTCGAGGCGTCATGGGAAGCCGGGATAAAGCCGCTGCTGAATGAGGAAGTGGATGAGCGCGAAGGGCTGATGAATGCCATCAATCCCATTCGGCAGTTCATGCTGGCACACGTGCGCGAAAAGGATCTGGCGCTGTTCATCGACATTGGCCAGATCGACGCTACCAACCTGACGCCGGAAGAGACACCGATTCAGGCGCTGATTCCGGCCTTCATGATCTCGGAACTGAAACGTGCCTTCGAGATCGGCTTCCTGCTGTTCATCCCGTTTCTGGTCATCGACATGGTCGTGGCCAGTGTCCTGATGTCCATGGGCATGATGATGCTGCCACCGATCATCATCTCGCTGCCTTTCAAGCTGATCTTCTTCGTCATCGTCGATGGCTGGAATCTGGTGGCGGAAAGTCTGGTGCGCAGCTTTGTCGGCGGCGGTGGCGGTTAGCGAAGCTCGCAAATTCCGCAAGGATGGCCGGTCATCCCGCCCTGGCGACCTTGATCACGGCTTCATGTGCCACGGGAAAATTCACTGAGTTGGCGATGAAGCAGACCTTGTTCGCCGTGCCATGCAGGCGATGGGCGTGTTCCACCTTGTCTGCCTGCCGGATGGTCACGACCGGGCGCAGGGTTGCCGTCGTGAAGGCCCCGCCGCCCTTGCCGTTCTCCACCATCGTACCGCTCGCGTTGTCGGTATAGGACAGCACCGTGATGCGCGCGCGGGCACAGCAGGCGAGATAGCTCAGCATATGGCAGCTCGACAGCGCGCCGAGCAGCATGTCTTCGGGATTCCAGAGTTCGGGAACGCCCAGGAAAGCCGGATCGGAACTGGTGATCAGGGTCGGCTTTCCCGGTGCGGCAAGTTCATGGGTTCGGTCGTACGTGTCGTAGTCGGCAAACCCGCTTGCCGCACCGGTCCAGGTCAAGGTCGTCGTATAGGAATGCTGTCCGTCAGTGGACATGGATGATCAGCCTCTCCAGAAGGGCTTTTCAATTTCATGACGCAGGTCGGCCCGGTCAAGTCCCATGTCCTGCAACATGCGATCATCCAGCCGGGAGAGATGCTGACGCTCGGCCAGACGCTTCTCCCAGACATTCAGCAGGTTCACCGTGCGCAGTACCTTGCTGAAGAACGAGATGTTCGGGGTACGGGACAGGCGAGGCTGTTCGACTTGGGTTTCCGTGTACGTCTGGCTCATGGGTTCTCTCCTCGAGAGCGAAGGTCAGCGACTGATTTGTCCTGACAGCATCTGAGATAGGCCTGTCCATGCCAGCTTACAAACGACGCTTTCTCAGCTAGTGTATTAGAAATATTCACAAGCGAGATTTGCCATGGCCCGCCGTTTACCGCCTCTTAACGCTCTTCGGGCGTTCGAGGCTGCCGCACGTCATTTAAGTTTCACGAGGGCAGCGGCGGAACTGAACGTCACCCCTGCCGCCATCAGTCACCAGGTGAAGGGGCTGGAGGACTGGTTTGGTGCGAAGCTGTTTCAGCGCCGCAACCGCGAGATCCTGATGACGGAGCCGGGGCAGCTGCTGTTGCCCGGAGTGCGCGATGCGATGGACCAGCTTGAAACAGCCGTGCAGCGGATCACGGTGCAGGGGGATGACCGGGAACTGCGCATTACCTGCATGCCGTCCTTCGCCGCCAAGTGGCTTGTGCCGCGCCTCGGTGCATTCCGCGCCCGGCATCCGGAAATCGATGTCCTGCTGTCCACATCGGAAGGTCTTGTGGATCTGGAAGTGGAACCGTTCGACCTCGGCATCCGCTCAGGTCACGGCAAGTATCCCGGCCTGACGGTCCACCGCCTGTTCGATGATGCCGTCTTTCCGGTCTGCAGCCCGGCATTGCTGGAGCAGGGGCCACCGCTGCGCTGTCCCGACGACCTGAAACATCACACCCTGCTGCATGACGATTATCCCGTTGGCTGGCAGGAATGGCTGAACGCTGCCGGTGTCACGGGGGCGGACCCGCGCCGGGGTCCGACGTTCGACAATTCGGCCATGTTGCTGCAGGCGGCGGCGGAGGGGCTGGGCGTTGCCCTGGCCCGGCACGTGCTGGCCTATGCCGACATCGTCGCCGGCCGCCTGGTGGCCCCGTTCCCGATCACGCTGACGTCGGACATGGCCTATTACCTGGTGCACCTGCCGCGCACGGCGGAGCGCCCGATGATCCGCGCCTTTCGCGAATGGCTGTTCGAGGAAGCCTACAATTACCGCGCCGAACAGGATCGTGGCTGACATGGCGGCTGACAGACGGCAAGCGGCTTCCCTATAGTTCGGGAACAGTCACCTGGCGACAGATCAGGGGCTGGGGAGGGATATGTGATGATTTTCCGGTCCATGTGTGGCGGTCTCGCTCTTTTGTGCCTGCTCCCGATCCTGGCGGCCCATGCGGGGGACCGCGTGCTGCGGCTCGGGGTTCTGGGCTTTGGCACGGTGGCGTGGGAACTGGACACGATCGACCATTACGGACTGGCCAGGTCGGAAGGTCTCGATATTCAGGTGCGCACATTTGCGGGCAAGCAGGCAGCGGCCATCGCGTTTCAGGGCGGTCAGGTCGATGCCATTGTCACGGATCTGGTCTGGGTGGCACGCCAGCGGGCGGTGGGCCGGGCGATCCGCTTCGCACCATTCTCCAGCACGGTTGGCGCGATCATGGTGCCCGCAGAATCATCCGTGCAGTCCATCGCGGACCTGCATGACCTGAAGATCGGCATTGCCGGTGGCCCGTTGGACAAGTCCTGGCTGTTGCTGCGGTCGCTGGTGCAGCAGCGTCACGGGTTTGACCCGGAGACGGCGGCCAGCCCCACCTATGGCGCGCCGCCCTTGCTGCAGCAGCAGTTCGCGCGTGGTCAGGTGGATGCGCTGGTCACGTTCTGGCATTTCGCGGCGCGGCTGGAAGCGGCAGGCCATCGTCGCCTGATGGACATGAACGACGTGGTCGAGGGGCTCGGTGGCGCGCGCGATGTGGCCTTGATCGGCTATGTCTTCGCGCCTGACCCCGATGGTGCCCGCGCTGAAGCTGATGCCGCTTTCCTGCGTGCGTCCCGCGCGGCCAAGGCGTTGCTGCTGCGCGATGATGAGGCCTGGCACCGGTTGCGCCCGAAGATGCGCGCCGGGGATGATGCCGCCTTTGGCGAACTGAAGCGCAGGTTTCGGGCAGGCACGCCCGCGGCGTTCGGACCGCCGGAAGTTGCGGCTGCCCGACGGCTGTTTGATCTTCTGGCGACGGCAGGCGGCACCGCGCTGGTTGGTGAGGCGCGCGAACTGGACACGGCCGCATTTCATCCTGCCGCGTTCTTTTGAGGGCGGAGCGGATGCCGCTGCGTGCGTCGATCATGTCTGGTCCGCTGGTCTGGTTGGCATC
Organism: Minwuia sp.; assembly: GCA_029210175.1. GTDB lineage: Bacteria > Pseudomonadota > Alphaproteobacteria > Minwuiales > Minwuiaceae > Minwuia. The sequence goes on from JARGPL010000020.1 coordinate 93,356, forward strand.
CCTGCTGACCTTGCTGGCCGTGTGGCTTGTGGCAGCCGCTCTGACCGACCCGCTGATCCTGCCGGGGCCGCTGCGTGTGCTGGAAGTCGTCGGTCGTGAAGCTGCCTCCGGTGAGCTGTTTCGCCACCTGGGTGTGACCCTGTACCGGGTCCTGCTGTCCTTCGTGCTGGCCATGTCACTGGGGGTGATGATCGGCCTGTTGATGGGACTGCGCCCGAAGGTCGACCGTTTTCTCGACCTCTGGCTTGTGTTCTTCCTCAACCTGCCGGCCCTGGTGGTGATGATTCTGGCCTACATCTGGCTGGGACCGACGGAGGTGGCGGCCATTCTGGCGGTCATGATCAACAAGGTCCCGAACGTGGTGGTGACGGTGCGTGAAGGTGCGCGAGCGCTGGACCCGAGGCTGGCGGAAATGGCGCGCGTGTTTCGCATGTCACGCGGCCAGATCCTGCGTCATGTGGTGATGCCGCAGATGGCCCCGTTCATTGCCGCCGCAGCGCGGTCCGGCATCGCGCTGATCTGGAAGATCGTGCTGGTGGTGGAACTTCTGGGCCGGGGCTCCGGGGTCGGCTTCAAGCTGCATCTGCATTTCCAGCTGTTCGAGATCGACGCCATCCTGGCCTATGCGCTGGCCTTCATCGCCATCATGCAGATCGTCGAATGGGGCGTGTTGCGTCCGCTGGAACGGCGCGCCAGCCGCTGGCGGCACGCTTGAGCGCGCTGGACGTCCATATCCGGGCCAAGCGATTTGGCGATGCCACGGTGCTGCGTGATGTGCGGCTGCGGATCGCGGACGGGGAAGTCGTGGCGATCACCGGTCGCTCCGGAATCGGCAAGACCACCCTGCTGAACATCATCGCCAGCCTGGACCGGTCGTTCGACGGCGCGGTTGCTTGCGATCCGCCGGGTGGGGGAATCGGGTACGTGTTTCAGGAACCGCGCCTGCTGCCCTGGCGGACGGTTGTGGAGAACCTCTGCCTGACAGCCGCGATAACCACGTCCGAGGCGGAACGCTGGCTGGACGCCGTTGGTCTGTCGGGGCAGGGGGGCAAGGTGCCGGGCCAACTGTCACTCGGCATGCAGCGCCGTGTGGCCGTGGCGCGTGCACTGGCCATACGCCCCGCAATCCTGTTGCTGGATGAACCCTTTGCCTCGCTTGATCAGGAAACCGCAAGCGAACTGCGTGTCCTGCTCGCCCGCCTGCTGGCCGAACACCGGACCACGACGCTGATCGTTACCCACGATGTCACAGAGCTGTCGGGCCTGGGTGTGGATATTCGCCAGGTCAGTCTTTGACAGTGGGCTGGCTGTCGGTGCCGAAAGGCGAACGCCCGGTATGCTTCCGATAACAGTCGCCAAGCGTATCCCGGATGCCGCCGATCAGGTCGATATAGCTGCCCGCACCATGATCTGCCGTTCCGGCAATTGAAGCACTGCCAATCGGGTCGACGACGTGGACAGACAGTCCGGCGTCCTCTGCAATCTGGCGGGCAATGCGGCCGTCGAGCTGTGGTTCCACGAACACGCAACGCACATTCTGTGCGCTCAACCGCTGCCGCAGTTCCTGCATGTGCCTTGCGCCGGGCGGGACTTCCGGGTTCAGGGTGATCGACCCGGATGAGGCAACGCCGGACCAGCGCTCGAAATACTGCAGGGAGTCGTGAAACACGACAAAGGTCACTGGTTCGGGTGCGCTGAGCAGCATCTGCCAGTCGGCTTCAAGGCGCGTCATGGCAGCTTTCAGGCTGGCGACAGTCCGTTGCGCATTGGCACGATAAAGCGGTGCCCGGTCAGGATCGGCTTCGCTGAGGGTGCGGGCGATTTCACCGACCATGGCAATGGCGTTCGCCGGATGTAGCCAGATGTGCGGGTCGCCATGTTCTGCGTGGTTCTCAGCTTCATGATCATGCTTGTCGTGATCATGTTCCGCGTGCTCTTTTCCTTCGTCACCATGGCCCTCATGCTTCCCGTGATCATGGCGCTCGAAATCGGCATCATCGCGGATCGGCAGGTGGATCAGACCAGGGGTCTCGACCAGGTCGACCTTGATGGCGTCGCTGGCCAGATTGGCCAGGGGGCGATCAAGAAAGGCCTCCAGATCAGGGCCGATCCTGAAGACGACCGCAGCCTCCGACAGCGCGCGCGCTTCCGACGGCTTCAGGGCATAGGAATGCGGTGATGCGCCCGCAGGCAGGATCAGGCCCGGGACCGCATCTGGCCGGGCAGGGTCATGCATGACGGCGCGCACCAGATCATGCACGGGAAGGATGGAAGCGCTGACACGCAGTCTGGCGTCTTGCGCAACACCCGGGGTCGATGCCAACAGGACCTGTCCTGCAATCAGAGCCGTCGCCGCCATCACTATCGCCCGCATCATCACTCTCCACACTTCGATGAGCGGCGAAGTGTATGCATAATTCGATCGCGGTCAAACCATATCAGCAAAAGGTGTAGTGCGGTCGGTATCAGGCGGTGGCGAAGTCGTCCCTCAGCGTCCGCTTCAGCACCTTGCCGGTGGCGTTGCGGGGCAGTACAGGCACGAATTCCACCCGCTTGGGTACCTTGAAGGTCGCCAGGTGCTGGCGGCAAAACCCGGTCAGCTCGTCCGCTGACAGGCTGGCGCCCTTCTTGAGGACGATCACCGCACAGCCGATTTCCCCCCACTTGTCGTCGGCCAGACCGATGACCGCGGCTTCAGCGATCTGGTCGAGGCGGTAGATCACGTTCTCCACCTCTGCCGGATAGACGTTCTCACCGCCGGAGATGTACATGTCCTTGGTGCGGTCGACGATGAAATAGAAACCATCCTCGTCGCAGCGCGATGCGTCGCCGGTATTGAGCCAGCCATCCTTGATGGTGGCTTCCGTGGCCTCGGGGCGGTTCCAGTAGCCGGGGGTGATGTTGGGGCCCTTGCACCAGAGCTCGCCGATTTCGCCGACCTTCACGTCATCGCCGTTCTCATCGACGATCCGGACCTGATTGTGCAGCGCCGGCTTGCCAGCCGAACCGGGCCGGGTCATGGCTTCGCTGGCGTCAAGCACCAGGACAGTCGGGCTGGTTTCAGTCATGCCAAAGCCCTGAGCCAGCCCGAGACCACGCCGCGCCCATATTTCCAGCAAGGACACCGAGACCGGGGCCCCGCCAACGCCTGCCATGACCATCCGCGACAGATCGGTGTCATCGAACTCCGGCTGCTGAGCCATGAACTGGTAGTTCGCCGGAACGCCAAAGAAATGGGTGATGCCGAACTCCGGGTTGCCGAGCAATGCCAGACCGCTCTGGGGATCGAACGCGCGCATGATCAGCACCGTGCCACCCGCATGCAGCACAGGATTGGTGTAGCAGTTCAGTCCCCCGGTATGGAAAAGCGGCAGGGCGGTCAGCTGCACGGCATCCGGCGAGATCCTGTGGGGCGTACCCAGGTTGACCACATTCCAGAACGTCATGCCGTGAGTGATCATCGCGCCTTTCGGCAGGCCGGTGGTGCCGGACGTGTACATGACGGTCCAGAGGTCATCGTGCACCAGATCGACCATCGGGGTCATGTCCGGATGCGCCGCAATCCCGCGCTCATAGGCGCTGTCGGCGCCGTCGCAGGTGGTTTCGACCACGTGCGGGATCTTCACCTTCTGCGCGACTTCGATCGCCGTTTCCGCGAATTCGCTGCCGTGGATTATGACGTTTGGCGTGGAGTCAGATGTGATGAAGCTGAGTTCCGACACCGTCAGACGCCAGTTCAGGGGCACCATCACCGCGCCGAGCTTGGCGCAGGCGAACTGGATCTCGACAACGTCGGTGGTGTTGGGGGCAAGCACGGCGACGCGATCGCCCTTCTGCACACCCAGTTCGCGGGAAAGAAATGTCGCCAGACGACCAGCGCGCTCGTTCGCCTGGATGTAGGTAAAGCGCCTGTCGCTCGCCAGATCCACGAGCGCGAGGTGATCACCGCGGAACACGGCGTGGTGGGCCAGCCAGTCATAAACCTTGATCGTCATTTTCGTTCCTCCCCGTTTGGAGTGTTTTCGCGTCGGAAAGGATGAAGTGCAAGCTGTTAAGGCAGCCGGATGCTCTGCAATTTGCGAAAGCACAGACCCGAAATCCGAAAAGTCAGGCAGTCTTGCGCTTTGGTGCTTCGCGATTGTGCCACCACAACCGCGCCACGCGCGCCCGGCCGCTTCCCATCAAACGGCATTCGATGATGCCGTCGCATTCCACCCTGACCCCGGTCTCTGACAGATCGAACTGCGCCGCCCAGCGGGCCACGCCCATGTCACCGTTGGTGGCCAGGATGCGGTACATGAAGACAATGTCATTCTGACCCTGAAGCGCCTGGACCCAGTGGTCGCGAATGGCTGCCGCGCCCTTGACCGGCGGGCCGAACGGGGTTTCGAACCAGGATCCGTCCTCATCGAAAAGCCCGACGATGTCTTCCGCATTCTCTGCCTGCCAGGCGCCACCAAAAGCCTGCAGCCACTTGTCAAAGACGTCCTGCATGGATGGGGCCCGGCCGCCAACTTCAAAATTACCGCTGGTTTCGGTCATGGTGCCATCTCTCGAATCACTGTCCAGCATCCCCTTGTTCTCGATTCCCGACGGCGGTCAGTCACGCGATCGGCCTGGTTCTACGTTGAACACTAGGGACAGCAAGAACCGTACCGCAAGCAGCAAGTATCGGCGCTGAATGACCGGCGCAGACGGCAGGGCGCGCCATTGGCATTCAGTCCCGACCCAGGGCAGCCATCATTTCGCGCCATTCGCGGGCTGACAGCCCGCTGTTTTCCTGCGTGACCTGTTCCCCGGCCAGCATGCGCTGCACGATGCCCAGCGCGGTTCGCGACAGGTGGACCCCGCCCAGCCGGTACTCCTCGAACGCGTCCGTGGTCAGGGGCACCCAGGCGCGCATCATGTCGATCATCGCGTCGGCATAGACCCGGATCTCGTACTGCGCGTGAGGATCGGCGCGCAGCGACAGGAAATGCATGAGGTTGTGCAGGTTCGTCTTCCAGTACCATTGCGTATAGAAGTTCAGGGACAGGTTCATGCGGGCCAGTTCCCGCGCCAGGCCACTGCGATCCGCATCGACAGGATTGCCCTCGGCGTCTTCATTCAGCATGTGTGCGTAGTGATCGTAGACCTGGGTCGAGTCACTGCGCAGGATATCCAGCACCTGCTGGGCTTCCGCCCCCTCCAGCACCGCGCCGCGACCCTGATGATTGGCAGTGGATTGCGAGGCGAGCTGCGCCTGGTCGGGGATGTAGAACTCCCGATCCAGGATCGAATAGCGCGCGGAATATTCGTTCACATTGGCTGTCCGATGCCGGATCCACTGCCGCGCCACAAAGATCGGCAGCTTGATGTGGAACTTGATCTCGCACATCTCGAACGGCGTCGTATGGCGATGCCGCATCAGATACCGGATCAGGCCCGCGTCCTGACTGACCTTTCTGGTGCCCCGCCCATAGGACACCCGCGCCGCCTGCACGACCGCGTTGTCGTCGCCCATGTAGTCGATGACCCTGACGAAGCCGTGATCCAGGATCGGCACCGCACTGTAGAGCCGGTCTTCCAATGCCGCTGACACCACCCGGCGGGTCGGCTGCGTGTCGGCGCGCGTCCGCTCGATCTCGTCAATCTGGTCCTGGGTAAGCGGCATCTGCAGGTCTCCGGTCGGGTGGGTGCGCGATGATAGGGGCAAAGCAGCGATTCGGAGATTCCGAAATCCTGCACGCACCCCCTAGGAAATGATCGTGAAATGGCCCATATAAGGGGTGTCGGTTTACCGACTATGGCGATAAACGCTTCACGAAATAAGCGTGACGGACCCGGGGGCAGTGCCCGGCGCCTCCACCAACTCCTCTGGCCGGGTGAATGGTCAGTAGAGACCCGATGGGGGCGAAACAGGATCGACGTGCGTGGTAAAGGTGTGGTTTTCGCCCGGCATGGTACCACCGTATCGGACCAAATTTACAGGTGCCAATGATAATGAAATGGCCCTCGCTGCTTAAGTTTTCTTAGGCAAGCGCGGCTCGGGGGGCGCCGGGCAACAGAAGCCCCCCACCAATTCCAAGCTGCCATGCCGTGAAATGGGGTGGGGCTGCACCGGAACCGTGTTACATCCCCGGTGTTGCATGCCCATATCAGGTCGGCGTCGGGCCGAATGCCTGTCGGGAACGGTTCGTCATCGGAGGGAACGATGAAATATGCTGAGATGGTCGAGGACGCCCTGCGAAGCGTCGTGCGTCGCGCGCTGAAGGTCGCCTTTACCGACGGCCTGCATGGCAATCACCATTTCTACATCACGTTCCTGACACGGTTTCCGGGTGTGGAACTGCCTGATCATCTGCTGGAGCGTTACGAGCACGACATGACCATCGTGCTGCAGCATCAGTATTGGGATCTGAAGGTGGAGGAGACCTATTTCGAGGTCTCGCTGAGTTTCAACAAGCTGCCGACGCGCATCCATGTGCCTTATACCGCCGTCACATCCTTCGCAGACCCGAGCGTTCAGTTCGGCCTGCAGTTCGAGCCACAGATCGATGCAATGGACGACGCCCATGCGCCGGTTGGCGGACAGGCCATCGCACCGATGCCTTCGTTGAATGACATGCCGTCCGGCGATGGCAAGGAAGGTACTGCTGACGACGCCGCGCCGGAGCCGGAAAAGGCCGGTGAAGTCGTCTCCCTGGATGCTTTTCGCAAGAAGAACTGAGCGGACGATGCTCACCGGAACTGGTGTTCTGAGCGTCGGGTTGCGGCTGCAGCAGCCATGACCACATGTCAGACCACCGGCTGCTGCTGGGTGGCGCAATGGATACCGCCGCCGGTTTCACCGATCGGGTCGACGTTCAGGGCAATGACCTCGCGATCCGGATAGAGACTTTGCAGCGTTCCCAGCGCCTCCGCGTCCGTGTCGCTGTCGCCGAACTGTGCCGCGATGACTGCCCCGTTGCAGACGTAGTAGTTCACGTAGGATGCAACGAAATCATGCGATCTGACACGTGTGTTCCATGGGTCGGGGATGACGGTGATCTCCAGCGGCTGGCCGCAGGCATCCGTTGCCTGGCGCAGAATGTCATGCGTCTGGAACGCGGCCATGGACATCGGGTCATTCGGATCGGGCCGTTCCGGCAGCTGTATCAGGACCCTTCCCTGACCGACAAAGCGCGCCAGCGCATCGATGTGATAGTCCGTGATGTCCAGGTTCTTCACGCCGGGCGCCCAGATCATCTTCTCTGCGCCGAGTGCATCCAGCAGCCGCTGCTCGATGACTTCCAGTGGCTCTGCATTCCTGTTGGCATGTGCCCAGCAGCTGGCGTGGGCCAGAAGCGTTCCATGACCGTCGGTCTCGACACCGCCACCCTCTCCGACCAGATGGCTGTCGATCAACGGAATCCCCAGCATCGCCGCCAGCCGCCGGGCAACCTGGCCATCATTTGCGTGGGTCTGGCGGTTGCCCCAGCCATTGAAGTTGAACGTCAGCGCGGCCAGCTCTCCGCCCCGGCCGCGCAGGAACACCGGCCCGGCATCCCGACACCAGAGGTCGTCGGTCGGAATGTCCCAGATCTCGACATCCGCACGCAGCAATCGGCGGGCTGCGGTTGCGAAGCGTTGGTCCATCAGAATGACCACCGGCTCGAATGCCGCGATGGCATTCGCGACGTCAGCAATCGACTGCTGCAACATCGCCAGAAAGACCGGATCGGGGTGCACCGCCCGGCTGACAGGCCACTGCATGAAGGTCCGGGCATGCGGTTCGGCCTCATCAGGCATCGTGAAATCCGAACCCATCATGGACTGCTTGTCATCTTTCGCATCAGCGTCCGCCATCAAGATCGGCGGCAGGATGCAGGAAACGCCCAGCAGTGCCAGCGCCCTCCTGCGGTCAAGTCTCAAATGGTTCAAGCGATTTGTCCCAAATTGCACCGGCCTTTTCCTTTCTGACTTCCGATCACGTCGAAATGCAAGGCGCTGTTCTGTTTTGAGAGCCTGAAGGTATCCAGCGAACAGTTAATCATGCTTTCCGTCTATCAGTTCTTGTCTTGTCGCGCTGGAATGCAACACCCGCTAACGCCGTGGTGACGCTTCCGAATCCCGCGGCAATGCGGTGCCATCCATTGGTTAACTGATGTATATCCTGCGCCATTGTCCAGATCTGGCCTGTTGTTTGCTGTTGACAGATCAGCCGCAAGGCTCCCGACGGCCCGGACAGCATTCAGGATCCCCGACCCCCCAATCCTGCTGTTCGGGCCGTTGTGGTACTTATTCCCCATTCTGTTAAGCCTTCGCTTCCCTTGCACTGCGATGATAGGGATGATCGGTCTGGCTTAGGCTCAGGTGCCGCCTTGAGGAGAATTCGCATGCGTTTCACGGCCCTTACACTTTCGGTTGTTCTTCTTGCCCTGCCGGCATCGGCGGATGGCCTGTTTGGCAAGGCCAAGGATCTGCTGGGCGGTGCGACGAATACCCTGCCTTCACTGGGCGGTTCATCGTCAGCCGGTTCCGCCCTGGGCGCAGACGAAGTTGGCCGCGGTCTGAAGGAGGCACTGCGTATCGGCAGCGCCCGCGTGATTGATCAGGTCAGTGCGCTCGGCGGCTTCGAAGGCGACAGCGTGATCCATATTCCATTGCCGGAAAATCTGGCGCGGGCGCAGAACGTGTTGAACCGCATGGGCATGTCGAACCAGCTCGACGAACTGGAAACGCGTCTGAACCGGGCCGCAGAGACTGCATCGGTCAAGGCACGTGACCTGTTCGTCACGGCAGTTGACGAGATGACCATCGACGACGCGATGAACATCCTGAACGGGCCGAAGGATGCCGCGACGCAATACTTTCGGGGGCGCATGACACCGGGACTGCTGGCTGAAATGAAGCCGGTGGTGGACAGCAGCCTGGCCGAAGTTGGTGCCATCCGGACCTATGAGAACGCGGTGGGCCAGTTCGGCGACATGCCGCTGGTGCCGGATCTGCGGGCAGACCTGACCACGCACGTGCTCGATCTCGGCCTTGACGGGATCTTCCATTATCTTGCGGTGGAGGAAGCGGCCATCCGCGCCAATCCCGCCAAACGGACGACCGAGTTGCTGCAGAAGGCCTTTGCCAACTGACCGATATCCGCCTCGCGCCACATTTGAAGGGCTGTCAGGGACGTCGTTTCGTTTCATACTCTGGCCTGGGGGCGTGAATACGCTAGGGGGGAACGCGGTGACAGATGGTGCAGACGGCAAGGCAGGCCGTCGTTTCATCATAGTGGATGATGACCGGGTTGCCGCAGGCCATGCGGCAGCGGTGCTGAAACGCGCCGGTCACAGCGTGCAGGTTTTCCAGTCGAGCCTTGAAGGTCTGGATGCCATTCGCACCGAGAAGCCGGATGCTGTGGTGACAGACATCATGATGCCGGACCTGGACGGGCTGGAGCTGACCCGGCGCCTGCGCGCCGACCCGGCACATCAGGACACCCGCATCTTCGTCTTTTCCGGCAAGGCGTTTGACTATGACCGCCGACAGGCGCTGGAAATGGGGGCGGATGCCTTCATCCAGAAGCCGATCAAGGCTGACATCTTCCTTGAAACCGTGGACCGCATTCTGAACGACAGCATCGTGGCGCGGTTCTGGGGCGTGCGTGGCACCCTGCCGAAGCCCGGGCCGGACAGCCTGCGCTACGGCGGGCAGACGAACTGCATCACGCTCGCCTTTTCGCGCGGCCAGTTCTTCATTTTCGATGCCGGCAGCGGCATTCGCGACGTGGGCGACCACCTGATGAAATCTGGCCGGACCCGGACAGAGGGCAAGATCTTCATTTCCCACCCCCATTGGGATCATATCAACGCGCTGCCATTCTTCGCGCCCCTGTACGTGCCTGGAAACGACTATGAAATTCTTGGCCCGTCGCACGGGTCCATGGGGATCGGCGACCTGGTCTCGGCCCAGATGGACGGTGCCTATTTCCCCATCACGGTGAGGGAATTCGGCGCCCGCGTGACCTTCCGCGACCTGCGGGAAGGGGCTTATGACGTGGCTGGCGTCAAGGTGAAGACCATGCTGTTGTCTCACCCGGGCTATTGCCTGGGATACAGGGTCGAATATGGCGACCGGAGCTTCTGCTACATCACCGACAACGAGCTTTTCCTGCCGGACTCCGAATACCATGCGCCGGCCTACATGGATCAGCTGGCGGATTTCGTGCGTGGCACGGACATGCTGGTGACCGATACCACCTACACCGATGCCGAGTATGAATCGAAAGTCGGATGGGGCCACAGTTGCCTCAGCCAGGTCGTCGATCTGGCCTGTCGGGCGGAGGTCAAGGAGCTTTGCCTCTACCACCACGACCCGTCGCAGGATGATTCAGATATTGATGAAAAGCTGCGCACTGCCAAGCAGATGCTGACGGACCGCGGGTCCAGCGTGCGCTGTTCCGCCCCCGCCGAGGGATTGAGCGTCAGTTTCTAGGCTTTCGATCTGTTCGGGAACCGCTACGATTGGTGGAAGGCGCTGGTGACTTGCGCCCTCCACCCTCGGCCTGAACCGCAGGTCTATACCGCTGGCATCGCCATCCTGATCGTCATCTCGCCCGAAGGCTCATGAAGATAGCGGTCGGTTTCAACGAAGCCGTACCGGTCATAGAAACGTCTTCCCATGTGGTTTTTCGCGAAGGCTTCAACGCGCAGCGGACCATGCAGGCCAACGGCGTGATCGGTCAGAACCCTGCCCAGGCCACGCCCATGCATTTCCGGCAGAAGAAACAATCCGCCGATTTCATCTCCGACAAGTGCGTAAGCGTCCGGTCTGGCCGCACTGCCTCTCATGGTGTGTGATTGATAGTGTCCACTTTGGATAGCGGACACTATGGGGCAGAGAATGGCGCGTCGGACGAAGCGGCTTTGGACGGATGAGGAGAAGCGGTCGATCTGCT
>JARGPL010000025.1 GCA_029210175.1 Minwuia sp.
AGCAGATCGACCGCTTCTCCTCATCCGTCCAAAGCCGCTTCGTCCGACGCGCCATTCTCTGCCCCATAGTGTCCGCTATCCAAAGTGGACACTATCAATCACACACCATGAGAGGCAGTGCGGCCAGACCGGACGCTTACGAAGGGTCGGCCGGCGAGTTCGGTGCAGGCCACTGATCGACAGAAAGCCGAGTGAGACAGGTGCAGGACGTCCACGAGACCTGATCTGGCAAGGTCGTTGAACTTCATGACAGCTGAACCACCGCGACGAGTCGAGGCTGAACCCTGCTTCATTGGCTCGGGTGTGCATCAGTGTCATGCAACGGGAAGTGTCTTGTTACATCGTGTCCGGATTTCGCACACGTCTCGGCAATGTGACAACCGCACATGGTCTCCTCACCAGGTTCCAGGATGGCGCAGCAGCTGAGCAGGTCATGTCCAGCCAACCCTGGCATTGCACCGCTGTCACTTTCGTGTCGGCAATTCGAGGTCTTGCGACCATCCAATCAGGCGAGCGGCAGAGATGCCGTGACGTCATCAATCCCCCCTCATACCTGGTCCGGGCACAGCCCGTACTTGGCCTCCAGTGCGGCAAGGAGCGGCTTCATCGAAGCGTCAGTCGCCAGCGCCCCGAGGATGTGCTGCCAGGTCACGCGCCGCAGCAGGCCCGGCACCCGGCAAGCGTCGAGCGCCATACGCCATTGCCTGCCCGCAAGACCGTTGTCGGCGAATGCCGGATTACGGGCGTCATAGACGATCAGGACATGGCCGCGGGTGGGGTCGATTGCCCCTTCACCTCCGACCGTGGCAGCAAGGGCGTTGCGCCCGATCTGATAGGTTTCGCCGAACGGGCAGGGCGTATGATCGACACCTGCGGGCCAGTCGAAGAGCGTCGGCAGATACTCCCAATAGAGAATGTCGATCTCGGAAAGGCTGCAGCGCGCCATTCGATCCCGCTGGACGCTGTAGGAGCCGTCGCACAACTGATCGGGGTAGCCGATGTCGCCCGGGCGCAACCGGGGTCTGGAACAGCGGCCGAACTCGTTCTCCGTGAACTTGCACTCGACGGCGACGCGAGCTCCCTTGGGTCCTTGCAGCCAGACATCAACGCTGGTTGGTCGGCGTTCATTCAGGACTGTGACCTCATGCTCCAGGCGTCCCGTCCAGCCTCCGGCATCAGTGAAGAACGCTGGACGGCCACATTCGGCCTCCAGGTCCGCCAGGAGGTCCAGACGGTCACGTATGAACGGCAGACCGAAGACGCTCTGGGCGAGCGCCTGAGAGCTCTTCAGACTGCCATAGTGCCGATGCCGCTCTCTTGTCGGCATCAGCGCCCTGATTGCCTCCGTCTCGGCCTCGTCGGAGACGATGACATTCAGCGCCTCCCGGCCCTTCGCCAGCACCGGCGGCCGGCCCTCTCGCCGTCCTCCGTCGAGGTGACCGGCCAGATGCGCGTCGGCATAGGCCCATAGGCATTCCAGAAGTGCCCGCTCATAGGCCGCCCTGGTTGGCATCGATCTGGGCATGTTGCTCTCCTAGAGCAGATTCGGTTTACTCGGGTTCATATCCTGCGGCCTGGAAGTAGTTTCTGCACTCGTCGGGTGAGAAGGCCTTGATGCAGTTGGCGATGGTGTCCCAAAGCTCGTCGATGGTTCGTGCTGCAGCTTTCCTCAGCAGGGCCTTGAGCTTTGAGAAGGCCATCTCGATGGGGTTGAAGTCGGGGCTGTAGGGCGGCAGGAACAGCAGCCTTGCACCGGCTCCCTCGATGGCCTCGCGGATACCGCTGACCTTGTGAGATGGAAGGTTGTCCATCACCACCACATCCCCGGGCCTGAGTTCGGGTGCCAGCACCTGTTCGGCATATGCCCTGAAGATGCCAACCCAACAACCGCCTCACCCCCTTTGGTAGCTTAGAAGTGTTCCCGCCTTGGGAACCAGAAACAACAGCAAATTCCGGTATCGGCTCCCGAAGCAGGAACCATGCGCCTGCTATGGCTGCTCACCCTGGCTTTGATTGTTCCGGACCCGGGCACCATTCGCTCCCGGGCCAGGAACCGCGTTCTGATTTCGGCCCCAGTTCCTGTAACTGCCGTCTGGCGGATTGCCGCCGCACCGTTCCGTCGTGATTTCCCATTCGGTCGCACGCCCTGCACCCGAGGCGACCTTCCAGTCGAAGCTGCCTTTCTGCCTGGCAATCAGAAAACCTTTCTTCTGCAATTCAATGAATGCCTTCTGAAGCTTGTCATTGCCGATCCGCAGGGCGTCACGGGCTTCGCGATGAGACAGGGGTATCGCACCATTGTTGATGCCGTTGTGACGTTCCCAGACCAGCAGCAACAAGGCTCTCGCTTCGCAGGACAGAGACTTCCAGGCCGCGCTTCCGGTGACGCCGCGATGCAACCGAATGAAAGGCTCTGACTTGCTGCGTCCGTTCCGGTTAACCTTACTCATCAACAGCCCTCCCGCGCACAATACTCGGCACGGATGGACGGGGACCCCGCATAGGGGCCTCCGCATTCTCTATGGCGAATACCGCCATCACGCGGCCTCGCTCCCGGCTGACAAGACGAGCACATTTGCCCGAAGCACGTAGCGTGCGTGAGTGCCCCGGCACGGCCCCTTGGGCGCTTCGTGGACTGTCTCGGCGGCGCCAGCCCCGCGCTGGTGCCTCAGCCGGTCAACGTAGTTACTCCAGCGCGGCCCGGGACGCGTGACAGGCGCAAAGCCTGCGGCCCCAGCATCGACCAGTTCATTTGGTGCCCAGGCATCGCACCCTCTCAACTCAAGAAGGCTGATTTCACTCGCGCCGTTCTCGACGAGGAATAGTACCTTCATGATCGCACCCCCCGGACAGCAAAGCCCATTTGCTCGGCGTAGAAGGCCGCTTGGGCGGGCGGAAGCCCGAACCGTCGTTGAAGGGTCGCCACCTGCCAGCCGGGCCTTGGTGGGACATGCGCGCGCGGCTGCTGAGAAATGATGAAGTCGAATGAAAGTTGGTGTAGTCTCACAATCGCTTGCTCCGGATTTTTCAACGGGTTTGGGGATAGGTGTCGCCCCGGTCGCGGTGGCAGCCGCGCCGGGGCAGTTTCCTGCTTTCCATCATGCGCTGGGGACGCTGGTGTCGGACTTGGACCGGCGCTTGCTTCAATTCAGCCTTTTCCCCTCGTGCTGATGCTTCGTTGCGCCGGTGCTAGCCTTGCCGGTCTGATTGCAACCACTTGTCTACTTCGGTGCGCCGATAGAGAACGCGGCCACGAATGCGGTGGAAGGCTGGTCCTTTTCCACTCTTGCTGGACCGGCGAAGCCAGCTTTCGGATCGGCCAACAAGGTCCGAGACCTCCTTCAGCGACATCATTCCAGGCAATTCGTGAAGGCTTCGGAACGGCAGGTGTATTTCGAAACTCATCGGGCTAACTCCATTCATGATCAGAATACGGGAACTCGGTCGAGGTTCAGTAAGCGCTGGTGCTGGTATGGCGGTGCCCATCGAGCCAGGCGCGGTACTCGGATCTGCGATAGTAGATCCTGCCGCCGACGCGAAAGAAGGGCGGGCCATCGCCGCGACACCGGGTCGAAGAAGAAAGCTACATGGTGTGATTTTCGTCAGCGGGTGCCGCATCTCCGACAAGCCGCTTCACGCTCTCGCCCAAGGTCGGCCAATGCCGCAATCACATCCCGTTGACTGCAACCTGCATGGCAACGCACCAGGACCCGCCCATCGGACTCGCCGATGGACAAGCTGGGGTCATGGTCGTCGTGAGCGGGACAGAGTGCGACCCACCCTGTTCCGGTTCGATGCCCTTGAAGTGAGTGGGCGAGCTGAGCGGCGGTCATCTGACTGTTGTCTCATTCGACCCATCGGGGCTCGTTCTGGCACCAATTTCTTTAGTTCGCTGCTTCTGCTCCCAAACATCATGAGCCGTTGTGGTCGTGGCTGGTGGTGTCAGGAGTGTGGCTGCCCAGTCATCGAGATCGGTCGTGCTGTAGAGCGGTACGCGGCCGGCCCGGCGAAATTCCGGGCCGCCGCCGATGCATGCCAGCTTGGCAAGTGTTGCCGGTTTCCTGTCGATGCCGTGCGTCTCGTGGAGGTATTTTGAAGCCTCGGCGCGGCGGAGGGGGCGTGCGGTCATTTCCTGTTCCTTTCCGGATATCGACAGTACGTCTCGGAAATGGAAGTAGCAGGAGGCGCGGTTACACACATAAACTGGAAAACTGGACGCCAGCGAGAACCTGTCCAGTTTAACTCGAAGTTGGACGTCGGCCGTGCGCGGTCCAGAATTGCGGAGCGTGATCACGTCGCATTTCGCGGATCGCTCTGATCGGGATTTTTCTTTCGAAATACTGACGTGCCGCGATCACGTCATCATCGCGATTTGGGGGCACGAGCCTTGCGGTGTTCGCCGGTACGTAAACCTCGCGGTAC
Source organism: Minwuia sp. (assembly GCA_029210175.1). Taxonomy (GTDB): domain Bacteria; phylum Pseudomonadota; class Alphaproteobacteria; order Minwuiales; family Minwuiaceae; genus Minwuia. The sequence goes on from JARGPL010000025.1 coordinate 4,423, forward strand.
CAGGTACGAAGCGTCGCCCGGGAATATTTGACGCTCTCGGTACTTCTGTGACCCCTCAGCGGCTCGCTGGGTTGCAGGAGCCTGTTTGGTTCGCCGGTCCTCAAGACCGCACTGAACTGGAACTCCCGCTCAAGGTCCGACAGGTTCAACTGGACGTCACTGTAACCTCGGTCTTCCAGGCCGAAGTTCCTTTCGATGTCCCAGTCGAGCCGAACCGCCACGTCGACGAACGGGTCCATGAAACAGCCATCCATCAGCAGATCGTGTGATAGGTTTTCCGCAGTGTTGCCGCCTGGCCATGGTACGCCACGCGCGCGCACGCGACCTTCTGCGATATGGATCAGCAGTGCCTTGCCGACTTCATCCAGGCCGTTCCTGATTGGCGCTGGCACGGTTCCGCCATTGGCCCTTCGCCAGCGCTTAAGTGACGTCCTGCCCACAGTTCGACCGCAGCAAAGACCTGTAAGCGCTTCGGCGACCTCTATGGTAATCGCAACACTGGCGATTGTTCGCTGTTTCAATTTCGGCGCTCCGTGATGCGCATTTCCAATATTTCAGCCGATTCATCAGTGCCCGTCATCAGGCTGGATACCCGTGCGGCAATAGTATTGGCTGCTGATACGAGTGCGTGATCGACGTGATGTGCATACCTGCTTGTCACCGAATGCAGCTTGTGACCCAGAATGCCGCCGATGGTGAGCTCTGAATAGCCGAGCTCGAGTGCGACACTCGCGAAACTGTGGCGCAACGTGTGGAGGGAGACATCCGATAACTGGGCCCGTCGTGTGGCTTGTCCGAACAGCTTCACTCCGACGAGCGGGCTGTTCGCCTTGTTGCCGGGAAATACGAAACCGGGGTCCGGTTGTTTGATGTCCTGGCCTTGTTGGCGCTGCTCGGCGAAACCGTCCATGGCTTCTGCTATGCATACCAAGGCTGCCTTTCCAACAGGTCGCAACTGGCGACCTGTCTTCGTGTCCGCAAGCCTCAGTACCTGACGATGGGTGTCAACCTGATCCATTTGCAGCCGAAGGATCTCGTTGCGGCGACACCCTGTCAGGGCCAGTGCCTCGAATGCGGCTATCGCGACACGGTTGGCTCCCTCGCCCTTCATCGCGCCGAATGCCAGGCCCAGCCGTCTGTACTCGTCGGGTGTCAGAGCGCGATCGCGTCGGGTTGCAACAGGTCGTTCGAATCTCGAGACTGGATTGTTCGGCCGCAGTTCATGGCGGATTGCATAGCTGAAGAGTGACCCCAGCAGGTCGACAGTGCGGGAGGCAGTTGTGGCGCCGCCGGTCACACGCGCCACGCCTCTCGGGCCGGTCCTTTCGGTCGTGGCAGTCTCGCCACGCCTGACCGCGTGGAAGAATGCATCTACGTCCCTCGTCATGATGTCCTGCACCAGCCGGTCACCCAACAGGGGCAGAATGTGCCGCTTGATCCGTCCGCGGTCGATCGCGAGCGTGGAGGCCTTCTTGGCCCGTCCCCTGTATGTGACCAATCCAGCATCTGCATCCTTCATGTACTGATCACAAAGCTCCCGAATGGTTCTCGCCTTGAGCCTGGCCTCGGCTAGGGCTCTTCGCCTGACACGTGCCGGATCCTCGTTGCCGACTACCCCGGCGAAGACCTTCCTTGCCTCGCGGACTGCTTCCTCAACAGTGATGCGCCCGAACTGACCGATTGAAAGCCGTGTCTTCCGCCCTGTTTCTGGGCTCAGGTACTGAACAAAGAACGTCGCGACACCGGTCGGCTTGATGCGCACGCCGAGTCCCCGCGGACTGTCATGCCAGAGTCGGATCTCCCTGTTCTCGGTCATGGCCGTTCTCGATCCGGCCTCGATAGCTCGTTTCGACAATCCGGACATTTGAGGCTCTCCCATGCTGATGCGAACGCAATCGCTCCGTCATTGTCCGGGGCACCTCTGGGGCACCCCGGGGCACCCATAGGGCACCCTGTACGGCAATTTCCAGAAATTGACTGCTACGCTCGTGGAAGAGCAAAATGTCGGAATAACAGTATATTAGCAAACACAATCAAGCCCAGGGCACCTTGATCAATCTTCTTACCACTACGTTGACATCGTAGGGGTCGCTGGTTCAATCCCAGCCGCGCCCACCATTTTCTGTCTTGGTGATCGGTTAGCTGCGCTCACTCGCTCCGGCGGGGCGGCGAATGGTTGCCGGACTGCTGTCGCTGTCTGTTTGGGTGTTCAGACTTTCGTTCTCTCTCCTGGACCACCATTTCCTCCAGGAAATTGGGTCGATCCTGCGTCGTGGCTCATGGATTTGGTTGAACCGTGCGGTGGTCGGATATCCTGGCGTGGCGGGCTGGGGCACTTCTGGCCCCAGCCTCGACCAGCGCTAGAAGATCGGTGCGGTCTCGGCGATGTCCTTGTTTTCCATCATGGCGTCGTACCAGGCGGTGAGGCCGTCGCGGCCTTCGCGCCAGTTGTCGTCGGCGCCGCGCCAGTCGGCATATCCCAGGGCCGAAACGGCGGCGATGGTGGCCAGGTTGAAGCTGGCCGACTGGCCCGACAGCCGGGCATCCAGCGCGTCATAGCAGCGGGTGATGCGATCTGTTTCGGTCTTCAGCACGGTGGGGGAGGGTGCGCCGTCCTCGGCCAGCCGTTCCTTGATGCGCTTGTAGGTCGCGTCCATCAGCACGGAGGCAATGCCTTCCAGCTCCAGCGATTTCGGCGCGTAGTCCATCAGGCTGTTCGGGCTCTGGGCGTCGATGTAGCGACCGATGATCAGGGTCTCGCACAGGCAGGTGCCATCATCCAGCAGCAGCCCGGGGATCTTGGCGCTGGGGCCGGCACCGTCCAGCACCTTGCGGGTCGCCGGGTCCTTCGAGACATCCAGTTCCTCGATCTTCAGGCCGGAAAAGCGCGCGGCGAGGCGGGCGCGGCGGGCGTAAGGCGAATTCTGCGCGTGCAAGAGCTTCATGGTGGTCTCCCCCGATATCCAGTGCTGCGTCGCGCCCGACCAGGCGGCGGCGCTGTTGATGGTATTGCCGCGCGGCACGATAGATCGGGGCGGCGACAACGCCAGCAGAAAGTGAGTCCGGCTTGTGGCGGGCAGGCGCGGAATCCGGTTCATGGCTCACCGGCGGGTCCCGGAAGCGCGATCACGACTATCGCGCGGCGAACCTGTCGCCACCGGCTTCCCGGGCCTGGCCGACGACAACGAGGGTGGACAGCAGTTCCTGCACGGTCTTGCGTCGCGCGCCCCTGAAGGCGGTGGCGACCTGTTCGGCAGACAGGGCCTGGGGTGCGCTGTCGAGGACGGCTTTCACCTGGCGCATCTGGTCGGGCAGGGCGACAGGCCACTTCGCCTTGGCGGCCAGCGGCACGATGGCGGCGATGTCGATGGCCATGTCGCCCTGCACTTCGGGTGCGGCGCCTGTCGGGTTCTGGTAATCGGGGCGCAGCCAGCGGATGTGGCCCTGCGCCTCCTCCGCCGCCCGTTCGCGGTTCAGCGCGACCAGCCGTTCCAGTATCGCGTCATCGGAAATGTCCGCGGGCCAGCCGTAGGCGTCAATCACCGCTGCGTCCAGCCGGTCGTGGATGTCGCGCAGCACCGAAACCAGCCCCCTGGCGTGAATGTCCTTCTCCGCTTCGGTCAGTGGCCGCCCGTCGCGCAGGGCCGCCAGCACATTGTACATCTGGGTCATGGTCAGTTTCGGATGCGCCGCCTGACGGGCCTTGCGATGGGCATCCAGTTCCTCCCCCAGCGCCGCGATCCGGTCCCGCAGCGGGCCGGTGACATCCGGGAATGGAAATTTATTGAAGCAATCTGAGTGATTATATGTCGGGTCGTTGCCTGCACCCAGCCATCCACCAGCCGCGAGTGAAAATATTTCGTGAGACCGCGACGAAAGTACTGCAATACTGATCCCAGTTTCGAGGGATATTACAACCACCTTACTTTCGCAAATAACTTGTTTTTCAATAAAATGAAAAATGCGGTGGCGCGCGGTTCGTGTTGTTCCAATATATCGGCCCAATTGTGAAAGCGAAGGCCTTAATTCTGCTCTTGGCTCTCCAAATATCCACCAAAACTTGCGATACGTAATACGGTTATTTTGATCTCGTTCGGGTTTTACCCGTTCGAGGATTCGCTGATATACTTCGGGAAAACGCTGCCTAACTTGGGACTCGGTCAGTCCAAACAGGTCAATAACTGAGAAGCCTCTTGGTCTCTGCGCCAGATCTCGACCGTTGATAAATGGACGAATATGCTGCTCTAAATCCGGGATATTGCCGAGCCCCAAAGCCTTCGCTTCAGATGCGTCTACAATGAAACCAGCTCCGTGCAATTTCACGCCCATTGCTGCAAGGTTCGCGTTCGCCTGCAACGGTACGGTCGTGGTCAGGTCGACGCCGATGCGCAGATTGGCATGGATCGGGCCGGAACGTTTGGCCAGATCGACGATGCGGTGCTGCCGCTCATCAGGAACCTCGCGTTCCGCGGTGACGGTGAACAGGTCACCGGGCTTCTCGCCCTTCTCCGCCACCGTCATGGCGACACGTACCGCCGCGCCGTCACCGGTATCCACCCAGGGGTGATCGGGGATGGCGAAGGTCAGGCTGAGGCGGTCCCTGGCCTGCATGTGCGGTTGCAGCACCCGGCGGTTGAAGGTCTGACGCAGGCTGTTGGTGGTGATCAGGCCGAACCGCCGGATCTCGCCAGCGCGCAGCAGGCGCGCCGCATGATCCCACCAGTACATGACGAAATCCGCCGATTCCGGCACGGTGCGGATCGTTGCCCGCACGGCCTCGGTATAGCCGTCGCCCAGATCGCTGCGCATCCGCGACGTGCCTATGAAGGGCGGGTTGCCGACGACATAGTCCGCCCTGGGCCAGGCTGCCGCGCGGGGTTCGATATAGTCGTAATCTTCCACCTGCGCGGTCTCGTCGGGGACTTCGCGCCCGGTCACGGGGTGGGGTTTCGTCGTGCGCCCATCCCAATGGGTCACGGGGCGGCCATCCGCATCCGTGCGCAGACGCCGCTCCTTCCAGGTCAGCACCGCATCTGCATGGACGATATTGCCGTAGTTGCGCAGCACGGGCCTTGGCACCTCCGCCCGTCGATTGGTGCGGAAATGCCATTGCAGGAAACCGATCCACAGCACCATCTCGGCAATGACGGCGGCGCGTTCATTGATCTCGATCCCCAGGAACTGTTCCGGGGTCACCGTATGGCCGGCCAGTTCAAGCCGCGCCGCTTCGGGGTCCAGATCGGCCAGTACGGCGATCACCTCCCCCTCCAGCCGTTTCATGTGTTCCATGGTGACATAGAGGAAATTGCCGGAACCGCAGGCGGGGTCCAGCACCCTGACCGCGGCCAGGTGGCGATGGAAATCCCGCAATGTGGTCAGCGCATCCGCGTCATCGCCGTTCATCTGCTGCTGCATGGCGGATGCCTGCACGGACGCCCATTCGCGGCGCAACGGTTCGATGATCGTCGGCATCACCAGCCGCTCGACATAGGCGCGCGGGGTATAGTGCGCGCCCAGCTTGTGGCGTTCCTGCGGGTCCAGCGCGCGTTCCAGCAGGGTGCCGAATATCGCTGGCTCCACGTGGGACCAATCGGCCTCCGCCGCCTGGATCAGCAGGTTGATCTGGCCCTCCGACAGGGCGATGGCCGTGGCGTTTCTGTACAGCGCGCCGTTGAACTGGCGCAGGTCGGCCTTGAACTGCGGAAAGGGGCCACCCTTGTCCATGACGGCCCACAGGTGTTCCATTGCCGTGGTGAAGCCCGCCGGATAGTCGCGCGTTTCCTGCAACAGTTCGGTGAACCTGCCCCTGGGGATCAGGTCCACGTCCTCGGCAAACATGGTGAAGAGGCAGCGCATCAGGAACTCCGCCACCGACCCGGGTGCCCGGCCTTCGCCTTCCAGACTGCGGGCCAGTTCAGCCAGCTTTGCCGCAACGTCCCGCGTGACCTTCGCGGCATGCCGTGACGGATCCAGCGACAGCGGATCGGTCCAGACGGCGGCAAGGCGTTGCCTGATCTCTGGCCGGCGCAGGTCGTCCATGGTGATGCGATGGCTGCGCGGATCGGGAAAAGGGGTGTAGCCGTTCTGTCCGCTGCCGGAAAAGTCGGCATAGAGTTCGATCACGTGGCCCACATCGACCAGGATCAGGAACGGTGGCCAGCCCAGGAATCGCGCATAGCGATCCGCCTGGTTGCGGGCGGCGATCATGGCGCGGTCCCAGGCGCCGGTGCCGCGAACGGCTGTCCCCTTGCTCCGCTTGCCGCCGCTGGCGAACATATCCTTCTGCCCGGCGCTGTCGCTGCCCTGCTTGGCTTCACAGACGAAACAGCCGCGCCGGAACAGGTCTGCGAACTTCGTCGTCACGGACCCGTCGCCGTTGTCCATGGGCACCGGCATCTCGAATCGGTAGCTGTCGGTGTCAGGTGTGTCGCTGGCGACGAAATCGACCGGCGCGCCGATCAGATCACAGAGCTCTCGCGCGAACGTCTGGAAGTTGGCCCGTTCGCCCGCGCCGGACGCTGTCCAGCGCGCGATGAAGGCATCGATTTCCGTGTTGCCGACGCCCATGTTCCCCTGCGATGCCCATTCAACAGCCAATGTTGTGACGCCGCATACTCAGCGGAACCTGCGCCCCGATCAAGGTTCAAGGGCGAGCAAGTTGTCTGCTTCTCAATCAATCAGTGCGCAGGATGCGTGCGTCAACTGACGCCGCCCCTCAACCCTTCCCCGATCCGAACGCCTTCAGGCCGCCCTTGAACTAGGCGCTGGTCAGCAGTTCGGGCATCAGGTCGGCGAGCCAGTCCGGGTCCACATCGATGCGGTTGGCTTTCAGGTTCGGCATCACCGCCTCTGCCATGGCGCGGAAATCGCCGAGAGCGCGGACGGCGGCCAGGGCGTCCTGGCGCGGTTCGCCACCCAGGGCGCGGACCAGCAGGTCGGTGAAGTTGACGGTCGGGATGCCTTCACGCGTGCAGGCCGCCGTCAGCTGCCCGTGACAGCCGTGGTAGAGCGTCACCAGTGCATCGATGTCCGGCTGCCTCGCCCGTTCCATGGTGGCGGCGCGGGTGTCGGCCTTCCGGCCCGGGGGCAGGTCGGGGTTGGCGCCGCTGCAGGTGTAACCGGCTTCCCAGGCAACATCGACGATGTTGAGGCCGGGCACGCGGTTCAGCAGGGCGACGACGTTGTGGCCCAGGTCGGACATGCCTTCGTGCGCGTGGACCAGCACGTTCATGTTCACCGGATTGGTCATCAGCGCCTGCAGTTCGGCACCGCGCTGCAGCATGTACTTGGTCACATGATCGAATTCGTAGGTGGTTTCACGGAACCCGCTCAGATCCTCCCCCAGGTGCATCTGGCAGGACGGGCACCAGCTCAGCACCTTCTCCGGCTTGTAGTCCTCGAAGCTGTCGATGGAGCCGTCGGTCACCCGCTCCGCCGTGCCGAGCTTGCCTTCCCACTTGGTGTGGATGATGCCGCAGCAGGATGCCGGGCCGCCCGACACTTCGTAATCCACCTGCAGGGCGTCCAGCACATACATGGTGTTGAACAGCAGGTGCGGCGTGCGGACGGCGTTGCAGCCGACATAGAACACCACCGGCGCATCCCGGCTGGCCTTGTGGCGCATCAGCCTTGCCACGTCGTCGGGGGGCATCTGCATGGCGGCCATCATCTTGATGGCGCGGGACATCTTGCGGAACAGTTCCGGCGTGGCCGGGCGGGTCCGGGCGCTGAGGCTGTTGGCGACCAGCAGCATGCTGCGCGGGTTGATCCCCTCCGGACACGCCGGAACGCACCTGTCGCAGCCATCGCATTGCGCTGCCCAGGCCTGCGCCGGGCCTTCGATGGCGTCACCGGTGCGCAGGGTCGCCAGGATGCCGCTCATCACCTCCTCTGCCGGTGTATCGGTCAGTCCGGCCTGAGGCAGGATCGGACAGATCTCCACGCACGCCCCGCAGGACGTGCAGGCGTCCAGCATCTGCGCGGCGCTGGTTTCCAGGAACCGTGTCATGCCATCAGGTGGGACAGGTGCATTCATGGGGCCGGCTCCAATGTCGCTCTCAGAGCATCTCCACATGCGCCGTCAGGTTGCGGTGGAAATGGCCGATGGCCTGTTCGTAGAGGCCGAGCGGGCCAGGTATCCGACCTGCAGGATGGCGAGTTCCCGCAACCGCCCGTCAAGATCGCTGCCGAACCGGATATGGCCACCCAGGTGACTGAACGCCCGCGCTGCCTTCGGGTTGTGTGCGAAGGCACGGAACAGGTTGATGTCGCGGTCCAGCAGCGACTTGTCGGCGTCTGCCAGATCGTCCTTCGTCAGATATCGGACACGTGCCATGGTCATTCTCCCCTGATGTATTTCACTCTATCGTCATTCAGCCTGCGGAATCCCGCAATGGCCCGGTCAGGCTGACGCCGCCATCGACAACGATGGTCTGGCCGGTGACGTAACGGGACTGGTTCGACAGCAGATAGCGGACGGTCATCCCACATCCCAGCCCGTGCCCTCGACCTTCAGGACGGAGGCATTGCGGCGCAGTTCGCGGGCCGCATCACTCATCCCGCCCGCGTGCACCATCGGCGTGTATACCGGGCCGGGTGCGACGCAGTTGACGCGAATGCCCTCTGGTCCGTGATCCACCGCCATGGCGCGGGTCAGGGCGATCACCGCGCCCTTGGATGTGGAATAGGCGGTCAGGCCCCGGGGCCGGATGGCGGAAATCGACGCCAGGAACATGGTCTCCACATTGATCCGCATCACCCGTTGCCAGTCCGCCTGGCTGGATGCCACGACGCTGCCGCGACTGCCGATGCCGACATTGTTCACCAGTCCGTCCAGCCGTCCGAAGCTGTCCACGGTCGCCCTGACCATTTCCGCGCAGGCGGCTTCATCGGTGGCGTCTGCCGCATGGCCCGCCGCGATGCCGTGTTCCGCCTCGATCATCCGCACCCCGGCTCGCCTGGCCGGATCATCGGGCATCATCGGTGGCGTTGGCCATCTTTCATCCAGATAGTCGAGCATGATGGTGGAATCGAAGATGCGCAGGTCACCGTCAATCAGGAACGGCACCTCCCTGCGCGGATTGCCCTCGGCGAACGCACCGTCGGCCTGGCAGGATCCGAGACCGGGTGGCCGGGCCAGGTCAAACGGGATCTGCTTGGTGCGCAGGGTGATCTTCATCTTCTGCGCGTATGGCGAAAGCGGGTACTCGAACAGCTGAATCATCGTGACCTCCCTGCCTGATGTGGCATCGAAACGGCAGTCTGATGCCAGTTCCCTCGGCTGACCATTGTCATTCACAAGCATCTGCTGTGGGCATGTGATCATGAGATGGCCAAAAAACAGGCAAGTTGGAAAGGTGGCCGAAAGATATGCGCATATTGTATGCAATATTCCGCATTCTTGTGATGCGATTTATGTAAATGTGTTGTTTTTCAAAGGAATAAGGACCGGCTTGGCTCTTGCTAAGCATGTTTCATCGATGCGTCGCGTTTGCGGTCGGCAGGGCCAAAGGTGCCGCGTCAGGAACATGAAGGGAGCCCCGTGATGGGAATTTCACGTCGCCTATTCGTCGCCGCAGTGGCAGTCGCCATGCTGACGGCCACACCGGTCATTGCAGATGATGCCAAGAAGGTCGGGATCCTGATCCCGGGTTCGAAGTCGGACAAGGGCTGGATGGAGTCCGGCTACAACGGCCTTGTTGCCGCCCAGAAGAAGTATGGCGACAAGCTGGAAGTCCAGATGATCGAGAACATCAACTACGCCGACATGGAACAGGCAATCACCCAGCTTGCCATCGGCAACGAACTGGTGATCGGCGTCGGGGGGCAGACCCAGGCCGCCGTCATCAAGATCGCCAAGCGTTTCCCCGATACCAAGTTCTCCATCGTCGGTGGCAACGATGGCCCGGCCCCGACCAATGTTGCGGGGTATGACGTGAAGCAGGCGGAGATTGCCTTTGTCGCCGGTGCGGCGGCGGCGATGCTGTCGGAAAATGGTGCGGTCAGCTACGTCGGAGGCATGGAAATTCCGTCGATCGTCAATGCCGGCAAGGAGTTCGGCAATGGTGCCCGCTACATCAATCCCGATATCAAGTACTTCGAGAACTACACCGGTGACTTCGACGATGTCGCCAAGTCCAAGGAAGCCACCCTCGCCGCCATCGCGCAGGGCGCGGACGTGCACTACCACATCCTGAACCTGGGCCTGCGCGGCATGGAACAGGCCGCCCGCGAGAAGGCCACGCACATCATCGGCAGCTACACGGACTATTGTGGTTCCGATCCGCTCTACCCCGCCTATTCGATCACGGGTGTCGGTTATCAGGTCGAGTACGCCATCGATGCCCTGGTCGCCGGTAACTGGAAGGCTGGGTACAAGCCGTTCGGTCTGGCCATGGGCCCCAGCGCTTCCGACATCGCCATCTGCGAAAGCAAGGGTGTCGACATGAAGAAGCTGGAAGCGATCAAGGCCGACATCCTGTCGGGCAAGATCAAGGTCCTGGAGGGCTGATCGATGCGATCGCCTGGCGTCCGCAACAACCATCACACCCGCCAGGGTGACCTCTGATGACTGTCGGAATCGCACCTGAAGCCGCTGCGCCGGCAGGCATGACCGGGGGCCGTGCGCCCGAGGGGGACATGTCTGTCGGAGCGCGCTTCGCGATGCAGGGCGTCGGCAAGCGTTTCGGTTCGTTCGACGCGCTTGCCGACGTCAGCATCGCCTTTCATGGCGGGGAGGTGCACTGCCTGCTGGGGGAGAACGGTGCGGGCAAGTCGACACTCTGCAACATGATCTTTGGCGTGCATCGCCCGTCGGCAGGCAGCATGCAGCTGGAGGGCGCAGCCTATGCACCCGACGGGCCGCGTGATGCGCTGGAACAGGGCATCGCCATGGTTCATCAGCATTTCAGCCTGGTGAATGAATTGACGGTGGTCGACAACCTGTTGCTTGGCCGCACGCTGGGGCGTGTTGATCGAACCGCCTATGCCGCGCGCATGGCAGAGCTCTCGGAACTCTACGGGCTGGCGCTGGAACCCTACCGGACCGTCGGTGATCTCTCGATCGGAGAGCGGCAGCGGGTGGAGATCGTCAAGTGCCTGATGCTGGAACCGACGCTGCTGATCCTGGATGAGCCGACGGCGGTCCTGCTGCCCGATGAGATCAAGGCCCTGATGGAGACCTGCAGCCGGGTCGCGGCGCAGGGTACGGCGGTTGTGCTGGTGACGCACAAGCTGGCCGAGATCAAGCAGGTGGCGCATCGCGTGTCGGTGCTGCGCGCCGGGCGGATCGTCACCACATCCGACAATGCAGCTGACGATATCGACAGGCTGGTCGGTGCCATGATCGGGCGCGATGCCCTGGCTGAAGGGGAGGCCATACCGGGCCTGAGCGCTGCCCCGCGACAGTCGGCGAAATCACGCGCTGCCGCGCAGGCCACTGGCGATCTGGCCCTGATGGTTGACGGGGTGTCCTTTGCCGATGCAACGGGTGCAAAACGACTGGACAATGTCACGCTGACCGTTCGCCCGGGGGAAATCGTCGGCATCGCCGGAGTTGAGGGCAATGGCCAGAGCGAACTTGGTGCCATCCTGGCCGGGCTGGCGCGGCCGTCTGCCGGGCGCTGGTTCGCGGGCAACAGCGAGTTGACGCAGGCCAGTCCGAAACAGATCACGGCCGCCGGTGTCGGCATCGTGCCGGAGGACCGGCATCTGGTGGCCGCAGCCGACGACATGACCCTGGCCGAAACAATTCTGAACAACCGCATGCGCCTGCATGCCCGCTTCGGCCTGATCGACCGCCGGTCGGTGACGCGTGAAGCGGAAGGATTGATCGACCGTTTCGATATCCGTACAGCCGGTTCCGACGTGCGTTTCGGCAGCCTGTCGGGCGGGAATCAGCAGAAGGCTGTTCTGGCACGGGAACTGACCATGCCGGGGCTGCGGTTCCTGCTGGCGGCGCAGCCGACACGCGGGCTGGATGTCGGGGCTGTCGCCGCTGTCTATGGCCTGATCCGGGATGCCTGCACGCAAGGGGCCGGGGTGTTGCTGATCTCCTCCGAGCTGGATGAGATCCTGGCCGTCGCCGACCGGGTGCTGGTGATCTACCGCGGTGGCATTGTCAATGAACGCCCGGCCGATCCGGCACACAAGGAAGCCATCGGCGCCATGATGGCAGGGCAGAAGCCATGACCGCGCGCAGTCTGAAAATGCCCGGGGCGCACATGTCCGCCCTGATTCCGCTGCTGGCCGTGCTGGCGGCTTTCGCGGTCGGGCTGCTGCTGATCGTGGCCACCGGGGCGTCCCTCGGCCAGGCGCTCTCTGCCTTCAGTCAGGGGGCCTTCGGGTCATCCTATGCGATCTCGGTTTCGCTGAATCGCGCAACTGTCTATGCGCTGGTCGGCATCGGCTTCGTGCTGTCGGCGCGGGCAGGTCTGACGAATGTCGGGGGGGAAGGTCAGATCGCCATGGGTGGCATCGCGGCAACCGCCGTCGCGCTTCAGCCCGGGATCGCCGATCTGCCGCTGGGTCTTGCCGTGATCATCCCGGTTCTGGCCGCATGTCTGGCCGGTGGTCTCTGGGGCGGCCTGGCCGGTTTCCTGAAGGTCAGGGCAGGTACCAACGAGGTCATTTCAACCCTGCTGCTGTCCTTCATCGCCATCTGGCTGGTCTATTGGTGCGTGCAGTCCGTCGACCTGTTGCGGCAGCCGATGAGCAGCGGCACGACCTTGCCCGAATCCTCCACGGTTCCTGAATCCACCATGTTGCCGCTGTTGACCGGATCCTACGCGTCGCCGGTCACGGTCGGGGTCGTCATCGCGGTGGTCCTGGCGCTTGTCGCCGCTGTCGTGCTCAGCCGCTCCACGTTTGGTTTCGACCTGCGCTTTGTCGGCCTCAACCCCGTTGCTGCCGCGCGTGCCGGAATTCCGGTAGAGCGCATGACGATCCTGGCGCTGTTTCTGGCTGGTGCGCTGGGCGGGCTTGCAGGTGCGGCCATGCTGCTGGGCGAACAGCATTCGCTGAAGACCGGGTTTTCGTCAGGCTATGGCTTCGACGGTCTGGTTGTCGGGCTGCTGGCGCGGGGGCGCATCTCCGGCGTTATCGCGGGTGCCTTGCTGTTCGGCTTCCTTCGGTCTGGCGGCATCACCATGGAGATGGCGGCTGGTGTGCCGACCGCGCTGGTCCAGGTGGTTCAGGGCCTGATCGTTGTCGCCATCGCGGGTGCCGCCTACTGGATGGATCGGAGGCCCGGCTGATGACCGAGGAACTGTTCGCTGTCTTCATCGCATCCACGATCCGGCTTGCAACGCCGTTGCTGCTGGCCGCCATCGGCGAACTGTTGAGCGAGAAGGCCGGTGTCCTGAACATGAGCATCGAGGGCATGATGCTGACCGGTGCCTTTGCGGCGGCCACCGGTGCAGCGCTCAGTGGCAGCCCGATGATCGGGCTTGTCTGCGGCATGGTTGCCGTGATCCCGCTGTCGCTGCTGCAGGCGTTTCTGACCAACACCCTGCGCGCGAACCAGATCGTGACCGGGCTGGGCATCAATATCCTCGTCCTCGGCGGCACCACGCTGGGATACCGCGAACTGTTCGGCGCGCGGTCCCGCGAAGTCATCCCCGGTTTCGACAAGTGGGACCCGCCGCTGCTTGGTGACATTCCGGTGGTGGGGGAAACGATCTTCGAACAGGTATGGCTGGTCTATCTGACGCTACCCGTGGCGTTGCTCGCCTGGTACGTGCTGACCCGCACCGGGCTTGGGGTGGCAATCAAGGCAGCCGGGGCGGCCCCGCGCACCGTGCAGAATTCCGGTCTGTCGGTGACGCTGATCCGATATGGCGTCACCCTGGTGACGGGCCTGCTGGCCGCGCTGGGCGGTATCTTCCTGTCGATTGGCGACATCCATACCTTCACGGAAGGGATGACGAACGGTGCAGGCTATCTGGCGATCGCGGCGGTGATCTTCGGCAACTGGCGGCTGGGGCAGACGATCATCGCCTGCCTTGTCTTCGGCGCTGCGACTGCCCTTCAGTTCCAGCTGCCGGCGCTGGGTATCAATGCACCCAATGCGTTGCTGATCATGATGCCCTATCTGCTGGCCTTCATCGCCGTATCCGGGCTGGTGGGGCGCCAGAGTGCGCCGAAGACGCTGGCCCAGCCCTACTGGCCGCGCTGAGGGGCGTTCGCGCAATCGTCTCAGGCGGGCAGCAGGTCGGGTACGCGCACCTTGGCCGCGCCGGTGCGTTCCAGGTGGCGGGCAACACGCAGGGCAATGTCTTCGCGCCATGGCGGGGCAATGATCTGCACCCCGATCGGCATGGCACTGCCGGTTTCCATCGGGGCAGCCACGACCGGCAGGCCGATGCAGGAAATCGGCTGTGTGAACAGTCCCAGATTGGGGCGCACGGCCATTTCTTCTCCACGCAGCAGCATGGTCTTCTGGCCGATGGCGGGGGCGGAAAAGGGGGTGGCAGGCGCAATAAGCACATCGACATTGCGGAACAGCGCCATCACCTGTTCCAGATACCAGCGCCGAACCTGCTGGGCGCGCACCAGCCAGCCTGCCGGCAGCATCGACCCGGCGAGGAAACGGTCACGCGTGTCCGGGTCGAAATCGTCTGGCCGAACCCGCAGGCGCCCCTGGTGCAGGGCTGCACTTTCGGCGTTGGTGATGATGAAGGCGGCGGCCCGTCCAGCGGCAGCACCGGGCACATCCAGCACCTGATGGACGTTGAGGGCGGCTGCGGCGGCGGTCACCGCCGCGGCAGCATCGGGCAGCCCGTCGGTGTCGAAATATCCACCCGCGACCGCGATGCGCAGACCGTCAATGCCACGATCGGCCTTCGCCGATACGGTATTGAACGGGCGGTCGGCGACGGTCGGGTCGCGGCTGTCCGGCCCCTGCATCGCGTCAAAGGCGGTCGCCAGATCGCTGACGTTGCGCGCGAACGGACCCAGGTGGTCCAGACTGTCGACAAACGGGAACGTGCCGTGCCGGGTCAGCCGCCCGAATGTCGGCTTCAGGCCGAAGATGCCACACAGCGACGACGGCACGCGGATGGAACCGTTGGTGTCCGACCCGAGCGACAGCGGCGCGAGGCCTGCCGCTGTCGCCGATCCGCTGCCCGATGACGATCCGCCCGCCATGCGTGACAGGTCATGCGGGTTGCGGCAGGCCCCGTCATGCGCGTTCTCCCCGGTGAAGTCATAGGCGTACTCGCCCATGTTCAGGGCACCGATCAGGATCGCGCCGGCGGCTTCCAGCCGTTGCACCAGCTCGGCATCGTCCGTGGCAGGCGCGTTTTCCCTATTGATCTTCGATCCGGCGCGCGTCACCTGACCTGCGACGTCGAACAGGTTCTTCACGGCAAACGGAACGCCTGCCAGGGGACCCGGGTCGGTCCCTGCGTGCCGTTGGCTGTCAATGACCGCTGCCCGCGACCGGGCGCGTTCCCGCAGGACATCGGTGAATGCGTTCAATTGCGGGTTGATGGCCGTGATGCGCGCCAGATGGGCGTCAACAACATCGCTGGCCAGCAGGTCGCCACCACGGATACCGCGGGCAATCTCCCAGGCGGCGGCATAGGGCTGCAGCGTCATGCGTCATCCCCCGCTGGTGCCCGTTCCGGCACGTTGTACACCGTTGCCAGTTCCAGTGTGTCGACGGGAACCGGGACGTCTTCGAGAATGCCGTTCATGCGTGCGGCAAGCTGCAGGAAGCCGATGACGCCAGGGCGCTGCGCATCGGTGATCGACAGGCCGAGCGTCGCAGCCATCGCATCCATGTGACCCTCGGCATCAAAGGTGGTGTCGTCGCTCATGTGGTGTGCCCCCCATCATCGAAACTGGCGACCGCGTCGGCGGATGTGGCGACCCAGCCGAAGATGCCACCCTGCGCGGCAATCATTTCCAGCCCGACCCGATGGAACTCCGGGAAGTATGATCCACAGGCGTCCCCGATGACGATGCAGCGGAACCCCCGGTCGTTGGCTTCGCGAACGGTCGTGTGGACACAGACTTCCGTTGTCACGCCGCAGACCAGCAGGCTCTCGATCCGGCGGTTGTGCAGCATGATCTCCAGATCGGTCTGATAGAAAGCGCCCTTGCCCGGCTTGTCGATCACTGGCTCACCGGCGTCCGGTGCCAGTGCTGCGATGATGCCGTGGCCGTCTTGGCCGCGCACGAGAATGCGGCCCATCGGCCCGGCGTCACCAATTCGCATGGACGGCGCGCCGCGTTCGACCTTTGCCGGTGGTGCATCAGCGAGGTCGGGCCTGTGCCCTTCGCGGGTATGGATCACCAGCATGTCATGGGCACGGGCCAGATCCAGCATGCGTCGGCAGGGCGCGACAGCCGTCGCCAGACTGGATACGTCATTGCCCAGGGCCTCCCCGAAGCCGCCTGGTTCCAGGAAGTCCCGCTGCATGTCGATGATGATCAGGGCGGTGCGGGCCGGATCGAAGGTCGTTGGCCCCGGCGTGGCATTGATCTGGCGCATGTTCACGTGCCTGCCCTCCAACTGGTTTCAGGTACTGGCGATATAGGCGCGCCAGCCACCGAACGCGGTGATGTCGCGTGCATCCGACGTGGCCGCCGCCTCACAGAGGAAGCCCTTGACGCTGCTGCCGTCGCTCAGGCTGATCGTGCCAAGCCCCAGCGGGGCAGGAATGGCCGCCAGCAAATGCCCAACGGCGGCAACAGGCACCTGCCAGACTTCCATGCTGATGGCACCACCGTCGCCATTGGCCCGCCGCAGCAGCCCGGGACGTTTCGGTTCCGGCCCTGCCAGGGCATAGAACCCGTATCCCTCAGCCGTCGTGACCTCAGCCTCGAATGTCGCGCCGAGATTTCGAAGCTGACCGTTCAGCGGCAGCCCGGACATGTGTGCACCGCAGACTGCAATCCGCAGGGTCTCCGGCGCCACTGGCGTTGCTGTATTCAGCCGTGCCTCTGGAATGGTTGCGCCGCTGATACCCAGTCCCTTGCCGGTCCGGACATGCAGTTGACCCGCGAGGGCGAGCAGTTGCCGGTCATGGAACGCCGGGGCCGCCAGGGTGACACCCAACGGCATGCCATCGGCACGGAAGCCGCCCGGCACGGCAACCGCGGAAAGGTCCAGCAGGTTCATGAAATTCGTGTAGCGACCGAGATCGCTGTTCACCTTGATGGGTTCATCCAGTACCGCCTGAACGGTCGGTATCGTGCCCGTGGTCGGCAGCAGCAGGATGTCGAGGTCGGCCATCGCGGTGTCGGCCTGGCGGCGCAGGGCCGCCAGCCTGTATTCTGCCCGAAACAGGTCCGTGGCCCGCGGCGTGGCACCGCCCAGCGTGATCTCGCGCGTGACCGGGTGCAGCGCTTCCGGCTGGCATTCGATCAGCGCCTCGATCGCCAGATAGCGCTCCGCCACCCACGGACCCTCATAGAGCAGGCGCGCGGCGTTGAGGAACGGGGAGATATCGGTGGGCAGCAGCTCTGCACCCAGGTCACCTGCGGCGCTGACCGCTTTCCCGAACAGGGCGGCGGCATCCCGGTCACCAAAGAATTCCAGGTTCTCCGGCAAGGGCACGCCAACCCTCAGCCCTTTCCAGTGCATTGGCATGCCCGCTGAGGGACTGGCCATGGGTCTGGCGAAGGCATCGGCGGCGTCATAGGCGGTGGCAACATCGGACACCATTGCGGCGTCGTCAGCAGTCAGGGTGAAGATCGAAACGCAATCGAGTGAGCGGCACGCCGGGACCACGCCGGATGTGCTCAAGATGCCCTTGGTCGGCTTCCATCCGATGAGGTTGTTGAAAGCAGCAGGCACCCGCCCTGACCCCGCCGTGTCGGTGCCGAGCGAGAAGGCAACCAGACCCTTGGCGACTGCAACGGCGGAACCGGAACTGGACCCGCCCGGCACATAGTCGGGATTGAAGCTGTTCGCGGGCACGCCGTAGGGGGATCGGACGCCAACCAGGCCGGTGGCAAACTGGTCCAGATTGGTCTTGCCGATGACCAGTGCCCCCGCCGCTCTCAGGCGGGCAACGACGAAGGCATCCGCTTCCGGCTGGTGGGCGTAGGTCGGGCAGGCCGCGGTTGTCGGCAGACCTGCAACATCGATGTTGTCCTTCACGGCGAAGGGGATGCCGAGCAGGGGATGAGTTGCGGGATCCAGGGTATCCAGTCGAGCGGCCTCTGCCAGCAAGTCGTCCGATCCCCGGCGGGTGATCCAGATGTTCGGGTCAACCCGGTCACACCGCAACAGGACCTCCATCGCGATATCCGTTGGTGTCAGACGCCCGCTGAGCACGTCATTGCGCAATGCCGCAATGCTGAGGGCCTGATCTCCAAGTGCGCTCATGCCGATGCCTTTGTCATGCCGGTTCCTCCGCTTTGGCCAACCGGTTTGCCGCATCCATGTCAAGATGCGGCACGGCATCGATCAGCGCCCGAGTATACGGGTCTCTGGGGTTGGAAAGGATCTCCGAAGCCGGGCCTTCCTCCACGATGCGTCCCGCCTGCATCACGATCACGCGGCTGCAGAGCAGGCGCACCACATTCAGATCATGGCTGACAAACAGGTAGCTCATGCCGAGTTTCTCCCGCAGATCAGCCAGCAGATTGAGCACGATGGCCTGCACGGAAACATCCAGCGCCGACGTCGGTTCGTCCAGAATCAACAGGCGCGGTGAAACCGAGATGGCGCGGGCGATGCCGACACGGGCCTTCTGACCGCCGGAAAGCTGATGCGGGAAGCGGCCCAGCAGATCCACCGGCAGACCGACCATGTCCGCCAGTTCGACAACCCTCTCCTCGCGCGCCGCTGCGTCGGACATGCCGGCCAGCCGCAGCAGCGGATCGGCAATGCAACGCCGGGCGGTGAAGCGAGGGTTCAGGCTTTCGGTCGGGTCCTGGAACACCATCTGGATCTGCTTGCGTTCGGGGCGGAGGGCAAATCCGGCGGCTGGGATCAGGGCCAGGTCCTGACCGTCGAACAGCACCTGACCCTCGGTCGGATCAAGCAGGCGGGTGACGATGCTGGAAGTGGTGGATTTGCCACAACCGGATTCACCCACCAGGCCGACGCTTTCCCCGGCCATCACATCCAGGCTGATGCCATCGACGGCGCGGAAGGGCGTGGCATCCGTGCCCTTGCCCCGCAGCCGTGCAAACCAGCCGGTGGATGCGCCGGAGTCGAATTCCTTCACCAGGTTCCGGACAGACAGCAGCGGCTCGGCGCTGGTTGTCGCGCGCTCTGCGGAGACAGACCCAGCCGCTCTGGCTTCACCGGTAAGGTCGGCAAGCCGGCTGTCCAGCCGCGGTGTCGCGCGGATGAGCTTCTGCGTGTAGGGATGCCTGGGCGCGGTGAACAGCGTCATCGTCGCGGCAGATTCCACCACCTCTCCGGACTGCATGACCACCAGACGCTGGCAATAGCGGCTGGCCAGACCCAGGTCATGGGTGATCAGCACGGTCGCCAGGTTCCGTTCCCGTCCCAGATCCTGGATCAGATCCATGATGGTCTTCTGGGTGGTGACATCCAGACCGGTTGTCGGTTCATCGGCGATCAGCAGGTCCGGATCACAGGCCAGTGCCAGCGCGATCATCACCCGCTGGCACATGCCGCCCGACAGCTCGAACGGATAGGCGTTGTAGCGGTCTTCCGGGTCGCGAATGCGGACAGCATCCAGTGCCGCAATGGCGGCCTGTTTCATGTCGCGCCGCAGGATCGTGGTATGGCGGCGCAAGACGTCCTCGATCTGGTCACCGACCGTTCGGATCGGGTTCAGGGCAACGCGCGGGTTCTGGAATATCATGGACGCTTCCCGCCCCCTGATCTGACGCAAGGCGCTCTCGGGCGCATTGATCAGGTCGAGGCCCCGAAACATCACCTTGCCGCCCGTCACCTGCCCGGCGCTGTCGAGAATGCCCATGATGTTGAAGGCGGTAACCGACTTGCCGGAGCCGCTTTCCCCGACGACGCCGACCATTTCGCCACGATGCACATCGAACCCGAGACCGCGCACGGCGTGCACCACGCCGCCCCGGGTACGGAAATCGACGTTCAGCCCGTCAATCGACAGGATCGGAATCGCCCCCTCGGTCGGGGTCATGGTGGTGTCGGTCATGTGCGCTGCCTCGGATCGATCAGGTCACGCAGGCCGTCGCCCAGCAGGTTGAAACAGAACACGGCAAGCATCAGGGCCAGGCCGGGGAACAGGGCCAGCCACCATTCACCGGACACGATATAGGTCGCGCCCTCCGCCACCATGATACCCCATTCCGGGGTTGGCGGGCGGACACCCAGTCCGATGAAGGACAGGCCCGCGGCGTTCAGGATCGCCCAGCCCATGTTCAGCGACACCTGCACCATCATCGGCGGCAGCACGTTGGGATAGATCTGCGTGGCGAGCAGGCGCAGGTCGCTGTTGCCGGCGAGACGGGCGGCCTGCACGAAACCGGCGCCGCGCCGGACATTGACCTCCGCCCGCGCCACACGGGCGTAGAAGGGGAAGTTGATGATGGCAGTGGCGTAGACGATGTTCTCCACCGTGTTGCCCAGCGCCGCGACGATGCCCATGGCGAGCACGAAAAGCGGGAACGCCATGATCGTGTCGGTCACCCGCCCGACGATCCGGTCCGCCCAGCCACCGTAAAAGCCGGCAATGGACCCGAACACGCTGCCCGCCACGAACGAGAGCGCCACGGCGACGATGGCGATGGTCAGATCCAGGCGCGTGGCGACGATCACCCGGCTGAACACGTCCCGGCCCAGCTGATCGGTGCCGAACCAGTGCTGCGCGCTGGGGGGCTGCAGCGCGGCCGGTGAACTGGCCAGCGGGTCGTAGGGCACGATCCACGGCCCGAAGAGGCCGAGCAGGATCAGCATCAGGAACATGCTGCCCGCGACCAGGGTCACCGGGTTCTCGGTCAGCACGTAGCGCAGGTGTTTCAGGAACGCCTTCATGGCCTCAACCCTCCAGCCCGATGCGGGGATCGACCATGGTGTAGAGGATGTCGATGATCAGGTTCAGCGCGACATAGAGGAATGCCATGGCGAGCACGAACCCCTGCACGGCGGCATAGTCCGAGACAATCAGTGCCTCGATGGCAAAGGACCCGATACCCGGCCAGGCAAAGACCTTCTCCACCAGCACATTCGACCCGAGCATGAAGGAGAACACCATGCCGAGCGTCGTCAGGATCGGCAGCATCGCGTTGCGCAGGGCGTAGGTGTAGAGCACCGTTGACCGCGACAGGCCGGATGCCCGCGCGGTGCGGATATAGTCGCTGGACAGCACAGCCAGCATGGCACCACGGGTCATGCGGGCCAGCGGTGCCAGAGTGAACAGCCCCAGCGTGATGGCGGGAAGCACAAGCTGCGACAAGGCAGCGCCAAACGTGTCCAGATCCCCATCCAGCAGGGCATCAATGGTGAAGAAACCCGTTATCTTCGGCGGGTCCAGATAGAAGATGTCGATCCGCCCCAACGGTGAGGGCGCGATGCCGAGAATGAAATAGAAGATGTAGACAAGGAACAGGCCGGTGAAGAAGACCGGCAGGGACACGCCCGCCGTGACGATCACCCGACAGAGATGATCGATCCAGCTGTTCGGGCGGGTGGCCGCCAGAATGCCGAGCGGCAGCGATACCGAGAGCGAGAACAGCAGCGCCAGCAGGGTAAGCTCCATGGACGCAGGCATGCGTCGCAGCAGTTCCTCCACCACCGGTCGCCCGGTACTGATCGACTGGCCCAGGTCGCCACGGGCCAGATCGCCCAGATAGATCAGGAACTGTTCGGGCAGGGTGCGATCCAGCCCCAGCGCCTGACGCACCTGCTCGATCGAAGCCGCATCGGCCGCGGGTCCGGCGAAGTAGACCGCCGGATCACCGGGCAGGGCGCGGGTCAGCACGAAGGTGACGATGATGACGCCCGCGATCGAGGGGATGGCCTGAAGGACCCGCCCCCCGATCAGCGCCAGGGTCGAACGGTTTGCCATTGATCAGCCTGTGTCCGACCGTTTTTGCAGGGTCATGTCAACTCGCGGCCTTGTTGAAGGCACGCGTGTCGAGCTGGCGGTGGAAGTAGTACTTGTAGCCGGTGACGTTCTTCTGCATCGCGACGTCCAGATACGGCTGATAGACCGGGATCAAGGGCACTTCGTCGAAGAAGGTCGAGATCAGTGTCTTGATCCTGGCTTCGTACTCCGGGTGATCGACGGGCATGTGCAGGGCTTCGTCGGTAACGGTTTCCACCGTCTCGTTGCGGTAGTTCATGGAGTTGAACAGCCGCCCGTCCTGATAGACCCAATAGGAGTAATAGTCGGGATAGTTCAGCCAGCCGCCGAAGTTCTTGATGTGCATCGGCCACTTCTTTTCGATCAGCACCTGGGTGCGCCAGTTGGCACCGGGAACCTTCTCCACCTGTGTGCGGATGCCGACCCTGGCCAGACCTTCCTGCACCAGCAGGGCCATCGGTTCGGACCACTGGGCAAAGCCCAGGTTGAAGGCGAACGGCACTTCGAAACCGTCGGCGTATCCGGCCTCGGCCAGCAATGCACTGGCTTTCCCGTAATCGGTGTCATAGGGGAACGGCTGCGGCCATTCGATGGTTGCGGGATCGAAGGACTTGCCGCCCCACATCGGAATGCCGCGCTTGAACGCCGCCTGTTCGAAGATCTGCCTGTAGGGAATGGCATAGGCAACGGCCTGGCGGACACGCTTGTCCTTGAACGGACCGTAGGTGGTGTCGAGGCCGATGGCGATCATCGAATTCTCGATCGGCGCCGCTGCCACCGTGTACTTGCCGGACGCCTGCAGTTCGGCGAAATCCTTCGGTGGCAGGTCGAGGGAAACATCCGCATCACCACGCTCCAGCAACGCTCGGCGGGTGGAGGCGGAGGGGATCTCGCGCATGATGACGCGCTGCACACCTGGCAGCGGCCCGGATTTCCAGTTGTCGAAGCGCTTGTAGACAACCTGCTGGCCCGGATCCCAGCGTTCCAGCATGAATGCGCCGCTGCCTGCGGGGTTGCGGTGCAGGTACTCGGTCGCCCACGGATCTTCCTTGGTGGCATTGGCCATTGCGACCTTGGAGTTGAAGATGATCGGCACCGGCACCGCCAGATCGGGCATGGTCAGTTTTGACGGCCGCAGGAAATCGATGCGGAAGGTCAGATCATCCACGGCAGTGAACTGTTCCGGCTTTTCCAGCGATCCGGCGCGCATCTGTGTTGACGGAAATCCGCCCACGGAAACCGCCCGGTCGAATGACCACTTCACATCCGCTGCGGTGATCGGCTTGCCATCCCAGAAGGTCGCGCCTTCACGCAGCTTGAAGGTGACGGAATTGCCGTCGGGTGCCAGTTCCCAGCTCTCGGCGATCTCCGGCTGCAGGGTCTGATAGTCATACATCTCCGTGCCATCGGACAGGGTCTTGGTGCCAAAGCCGACCAGGCGGTCATACAGGTTTACGGCGATGGCATAACTCGGGCGGTTGGTGCCTGCGCGGTGGATGTCCATGCTGTTGACGGTGCTGCCCACCACGACGAGCAACGTGTCGGCCCGGCCTGCGGCACGGCTTTCGCCGAACGGCACCAGCATGGGCAGGGCCGCGGCCCCGGCGCCCACGGCGGTCAGTCGAAGGAAATCGCGTCTGTCGATGGTCATGATCCCTGTATCCCTTTGCTGCAACTGCACGGATGTCTGAACGTGGCATCGCAAAGGGTGGGCCAGAAAAAATAGATAATTAGAACAATGGGTTAGAAGTTTTCTGTTGGCTGGAAACCCCACTCATGCCCGATCTGTCAGCATGTTGAACATGGTGGGGGCCTGCAACCCTGCCCGAGGCGTCTGTCGACTCTCGTCAAGAATCTTTCAATTTCAATGTGTTGAGCCGTCAAGACAAGCGGCGGTCGCTCATCAATCCGTGGCTGCCTGTTTCACTCGCAGACTGGCTGCAAATTCAGCATGTTGTATGCAATAACGATAAGATATTGCTTTTATTAATATTAAATCAATTCCAGATTCTGAAAATTGCATGCAATGAGCTTACTTGGTGCTGAAATCCAGTTTCAGCTGCTGCACCACGTAGGCGATGGAGGCGTCCTTCACCGTCAGGATGTGAGCACGCATGCTGCGATAGGCCTTCTCGTCCTCGCCATCCACAATGGCTTCGACCACTGATCCATGTTCGGTGTGGGACGCGCCGATCCGGCCCGGGACATTGAACTGCGCCTTGCGGTAGGGGGCAACGCGGCGCCGCGCTTCCAGCGTCGTGTCCACCAGGATCTCATTGTGGGTGCCCTTGTAGATGCTGTTGTGGAACCGGCGGTTCAGTTGTTCATAGGCAACTGCATCCTGCGCCTGCACGGCCGCGACCGTGTCTGCATGCAGGCGCGACAGGGCCTTGCGTTCCGCCGTTGTCATGCGCTCGGCGGCGATGCGTGCGCAAATGGCTTCCAGTTCGGCCATCACCTCGAACATCTGGCTCAGGCGTTCGACGGTTACGGTCTTCACCACAGCGCCCACATGCGGCCGCTTTTCCAGCATGCCCATGGCCACCAGCTGCCCGATCGCTTCCCGGACCGGCGTGCGCGACACACCGAAGCGGTCCGCCAGCGATTGCTCATCCAGCTTGGTACCCGGCAACAGGATACCGGACAGGATCTCGTCAGCCAGCCCCTGGGTCAGGTGCTCTACCCGCGTCGTGCGTGCCGCTCTCGATGTGGTGTTCCTGGCCAACCGGTGTTTCCTGTCATCTGCTTCGGTACGCTTGCAGAGTGCCCTCGAAGTCTCAGGATTGCCACTCCCGACCATTCAGCTGCCTGCACTCTTCAGTGCGGCGATCATCTGTTCGGATCCGGTCACGAAACCAAAGCATTTCTTCACGTTCCAGATCGTCGATTCAGTGCAGAAATCCGGAGATGTCGTGGCGCAGCAATCCTCCAGCAGGACACAGCCGTAGCCCAGGAAGTTTGCATCGGTCAGGGAACACATGACGCACTGATCGGTGTTCACCCCGGCGAACAGGATGGTGCGGATGTCGAGGTTGCGCAGGATACTGTCCAATGGTGTATCCCAGAACCCGCTGATGCGGTGCTTGTCGACGTAGATGTCTTCCGGCTGTGGTTCCAGTTCATCGACGATGGCCGCTGCCCAGCTGTCCTTTTCCAGTACATGCGCGCCACTGCCGGGCAAGGGTTCGCCCAGACCAATGCCTTCGCCGTCCGGCTTGTAGAGATGAATCTGGTTGGGGGGCATGTTGGTCAGGTCCGGCCGGTTGCCCCAGTTGACCCAGATCACCGGCACGTCAGCCTTGCGCAGTTCCGGCAGCAGTTTCCTGAGCGGTTCGATGGGCTTCCGGTCAGGCGTGTAGTCGAGACCCAGGTGGTCGACCCAACCGCCTTCCGTGCAGAAGTCGTTCTGCATGTCGATGACGACAATGGCGGTACGGTTGAGATCACAGACAACCGACTGAGGCTCCGCCGTGACCTGCGCGCGTCGGGGCCCGGGTGTGGGCATCGACATGTCGACGGTGTCCGCATCCACCTGCCAGTGAAAACTGTCCGATACGCCCAGGCGACGCCGTGCATCGCGGCTGCTGGTGCTGTCTGCCATTACAAACCTCCCTGACTTGATCACCGCCCGACCTCGCAAGTTCCGAACCTGCCGCGATTTGTGGCAGATCAAGGGGTTGGCGTGATCATGCGCCTGTCGGGATGCGCAAGAATCCAGCGCTTGCCTGTTTTTCGGTCAGTAACAGGTCGGCCAGTTCGCCAGGGGACGCACCGTGCCGCGCGGTGGCAGGTCGATCTGCATCCGGCTGACATGCTGCACCAGCCAGGCGCGCGTGTCGCCGGGGTCGATGATCTCATCCACCTCCATCGCGCCCGCTGCCGCGTCCGGCCCGGTATCGCGTGTGACGTCACCCATCAGCCTTGCATGTTCTGCCGCATGCGCGTCCGGGTCCATCTGTGCCAGCTTGTCGGCATGGACCACGTTCACCCCGACCGCCGGATCCATGAAGCTGATCTCCGCCGATGGCCAGGCGGCGACCGCGCGATCGCCCATGCTGCTGCCGGAGAGGGAGAAATAGGCCAGTCCAAAGGCCTTGCGCATCACGACGGTCAGGCGCGGGACCTCCACCAGCGCCAGCGCCTCGGCAAACCGGATGGCGCGGGCCAGCAGATTGTCATGCTCCACCTGACGGCCCACCATGAAGCCCGGCGTGTCCTGCATGAAGATCAGCGGGATGTTGTTGGCGTCGCAGATGCTGAGAAAATTCGTGCCCTTGTCGCAGGCGTCTGGCGACAATGCGCCGGCATAGATGATCGGCTGCGAGGCGACGAAACCCACCGTGCGCCCGGCCACGCGCCCGAACGCCGTGATCAGGCTGCGCCCGAAATTCGGCTTCAGTTCGAAGATCGTGCCATCGTCCGTCATGCGCTTCAGCACCCGGCGCATGTCATAGGCGCGGGTGCGCTTCATGGGCACCAGATCGTAGATCACCTCATCGCGCCCGACGTTCGGGTCCCAGGGGGTGCGCGGCGGTTCCTCCCAGCAGTTCTGCGGCAGGAAACCAAGCACGGTCTGCACCTGTGCGATGGCGTCATCCTCGTCCTTCGCCACCCGGTCGATCTGTCCGGTATGGCGGTCATGGACGGACGTGCCGCCCAGCTCCTCGAAGCTGATCTTCTCGCCTGTGGCGATTTCGATCACGCGCGGGCTGGTCACGGCCAGACAGGTGCCTTCGATCTGGATGACGACGTCGGAAAACGCCGACTGGAAGGATGAACCGCCGAAGCTCTCGCCGCAGATGACCGAAACCATCGGGGACCGCCGCCTGCGTCGGGCATTGGCGATATCGAACGGCACCTTCACGAAACCTTCCGACCCCAGCGTGTCGGGGATGCGTGCGCCACCTGTCTCTCCGAAATAGACGCACGGCGTACCATCCGCCCAGGCCGTGCCGAAAATCCGATGCAGCTTCTTGCTGCCGATGAACGAACTCGATCCACGCTTGACCGTGATGTCGTCGCCCGCCACCGCCATGGACCGGCCCGAGACCATTCCAAAACCGCCGATCTTGCCGTCGCCCGGCGTGACGTCGCGGTCCTCGACCCGTTCGGAGACGGCGAATGTGCCCACTTCCTGAAAGCTGCCATCATCGACCAGCCGGTCGATCCGTTCCCGAATGGTGTATCGCCCCTTTGCGTGGATCCGGTCGATCTTGTCCTGACCGCCCATGTCGGTGTGGATCTTCTGGCGACGGGCGTCCAGCCTGGTGCCGAGGTCCTTCAGGCTTCCTTGTTCGGCATCTTCGGTCGTTGTTTCACCATTCGGTATTCCATTGTCCCTCCCCGGACGCAGGTCATGTGATCTGCCAGGACTTGCGCATGGTCAGCACCCAGCCTTCGACACCTGTGCCGGGTATGTGCTCACCCTTTTCCCTAGACAGGATGTCCAGCTGGCCTGCCTCTGAAAGGGCCGCCATTCTTCGCGTCAGGCTGCCCTCGGCGTAATATTTCTCGTTGAGGCCGATGATCAGTGGCGCGCCCGGACGCAGGACGCGCAGGATCTCGTCCAGTGCATCGGCCCGCACATGCCCGAATGTGAAAACGCCCACCGCCGTTGCTGCGCCAAAGGACCCGTCGGCCACTGGCATCGGCGGGGCATTCAGATCGGTCTCGAACAGCCGCGAATAGACCCCTGTCGCCATGGCGCGCAGCATCATGCCCGGCGACAGATCGCATCCTGCCAGCACCGAGAACCCCGCTGCCCGCAACGCCAGCCCGGAAAGGCCGGTGCCGCAGCCGATGTCCAGCACTGCCACATCGTGGTTGGGCGCGGCGGCTGCCAGCGCGGCGGCACAGCGTTGCGGCTGCGCGTAGGCGTTCTCTGTCACCAGTTCGGTGTCATAGACCTCCGACCAGGCATCATACAGCGCGCGGGTCTCGTCCGCGCTGGTGTCGGCATAGGCGTCGCCGAGAAAACGCTTCCCGCTCATGGCCTGATCCCGACCTGATGCTGTCAGTAGGTGACGACGGTGCGGATCGATTCACCGGCGTGCATCAGGTCGAAACCCTTGTTGATGTCCTCGAACGGCAGCACGTGGGTGATCAGGTCGTCGATGTTGATCTTGCCATCCATGTACCAGTCGACGATCCGCGGCACATCCGTGCGCCCCTTGGCACCGCCGAACGCAGTGCCTTTCCAGACCCGTCCAGTCACCAGCTGGAACGGACGCGTGGCGATTTCCTGACCTGCCCCGGCGACACCGATGATGATGCTCTCGCCCCAGCCCTTGTGGCAGCACTCCAGTGCCTGGCGCATCACGTTCACATTCCCGATGCATTCGAACGAGTAATCGACACCACCGTCTGTCAGATCGACGATGGCCTCCACCACCTTGTCGTTGCCGACTTCGTTGGGGTTGATGAAGTCGGTCATGCCGAACTTCCGCGCCAGTTCGATACGGTCGTTGTTCAGATCGACACCGATGATCCTGTCGCAGCCGACCATGCGCAGGCCCTGCAGCACGTTCAGGCCGATGCCGCCCAGACCGAAGACGGCGGCGGTGGATCCGACCTCCACCTTGGCGGTATTCATCACGGCACCCAGGCCGGTGGTGACGCCACAGCCGATGTAACAGACCTTCTCGAACGGTGCATCCTGGCGAATCTTCGCCACGGCAATCTCGGGCAGGACCGTGTAGTTGGCGAACGTGGATGTGCCCATGTAGTGATAGACGGGTGATCCGTTCAGGCTGAACCGGCTGGTGCCGTCGGGCATCAATCCCTGGCCCTGCGTGGCCCGGACGGCCTGGCAGAGGTTGGTCTTGCCCGACAGGCAGAACTTGCACTGGCGGCATTCGGGTGTGTAGAGCGGGATCACATGATCGCCGGGCCTCACGGATGTGACGCCGGGGCCGACTTCGACCACCACACCAGCGCCCTCATGGCCCAGGATCGACGGGAAGATGCCTTCGGGATCAGCGCCGGACAGGGTGAATTCGTCGGTGTGGCAGATGCCGGTTGCCTTCACCTCCACCATCACTTCACCAGCCTTCGGCCCTTCCAGCTGTACCGTGGTCACTTCCAGCGGCTTGCCTGCCTCGACGGCCAGTGCTGCCCTTACGTCCATATCGAATGCCCCTTCAAATCCAGCAACGCTCAGCGTGTATCCGCCGGAATGCTAGAACAGTTCATCACGGGATGAAACCTGCACCGGCGAAGGGTCGCCACAGCGGCAAATCGTTCAGTTCAGCAGCGGTGCAAAGCCGTCGCGCGGGGTGCCGACAACCCGCAGCCCCTCTCGCGTGACCTCCAGGATCGGCAGCAGCCGCTCACTCAGGCCGGACGGGCGCAGGCGAAAGGCACCGTAGTAGGCGGCAAAGCCCTGATCGTTCAACAGGACTTCCGTGCTGAACAGCTGCGCATCAGGGGCCTGATCACGGACCAGCGCCCCGGCCATGGCCACAGCGTCGTACCCCAGCATCGCGACCCGGTCTGCCGGCTTGCCGAATGCGGCCTGGAACCGTTCGGCAAAACTGTTGAAGAATGCCGGATCGGGGCCGGGGAACCAGCTGCCGATCAGGGTTGGTTCCGACTGAAGGTCATCGGCGAACCAGCCGCCGAGGCCCAGATACCGCACAACGATCGGATCCACGTCATAGAACGCCAGCAGTGGTGCAATGGTGGGCAGACGGTTGGCGGGTTCGGCCAGCAATACGGCATCGAACGGCGGATCGCCGAGCGTATCCAGCACTTCAAGCCGTTGCAGCGCGGATTTGGAGATGCGGTCGCTGCGACTGGCAAGTTTCGCCTTCTCCCGCTCCAGCGCCTGTCGCCGC
The DNA here is from genome assembly GCA_029210175.1 of Minwuia sp. Classification (GTDB taxonomy): domain Bacteria; phylum Pseudomonadota; class Alphaproteobacteria; order Minwuiales; family Minwuiaceae; genus Minwuia. The sequence continues at coordinate 34,253 of JARGPL010000025.1, forward strand.
AGGTCGTAGTCGGCGAATTCCCGCGCGTACTGCAGCAGCAGTTCGTCGTCTGCCTCCGCCCCTGCAGGGTAATAGGTGACGCGCACCAGTTCGCCAACCGATGTGCTCATGGTGTCGACCAAGGCCTCATGCACCCGGCGGCCATAGACCGAATCGGGCAGGAACGCGGCAATGCGGCTGTGCCCGCGGGCCAGGGCAAAGTTGATTATGGAACGGACCTCGTTCGCGGGCGTGATGCCCAGGATGTGCGCACCGTTGCCCGCCACGGCACTGTCATTGGAAAAGGCGAGGACCGGCACCCCGGCGGGGGCAGCGACCGCGCGCACGATCTGCACGTGATCGCCGAACAGCGGGCCGACAATCATCTCCGCGCCTTCGGCGATGGCAATTCGCGCTGCTGCCTCTGCCCCTTCACGGGTGCCCTGGGTGTCCTTCGGAATCAGGGTCAGGCGTGGCTGGCGCTGATCGAACAGGGCAAGCATGGCGGCGTCCAGCAGGCGCTGGCCCACCGCCGCCGCATTGCCGGTCAAGGGGACAAGGACTGCCACATGCACCGGTCGCCGCCCATCAAGTTCAGGACGGTTGAGCAGGGTCTGCTGGATACGGAAGCCGTCCCCCGACCTGGTTTCGATCGCGCCAAAACTGCCGGCAAGTCCACCGGGCAGGGTTGGCTCCGCCGGAGGTTGCGGGGCCACTGGTGCCGCCGCGCGTGGCTTGACCTCGGCAGGTGCCGGAGTGGTCGCAGGCGGAGCGTCCGCAGGATCGCTGCAGCCTGCGAGGATGAACATTCCGAGCGCCAGCAGGCCAATCACGGGCAGGCGGCGGACCGATGTGATACTTGCGCGTCCTGACATACCTGCAATCCCCATAGAATCGGCGTAACCTGCGGCCATGGCCAGACCCTCCACACCCAGAAAAACCGGCAAGAGTGGCCTTTCGCCGGGACTCTACGTCGTGGCCACCCCGATCGGCAATCTCGACGATCTGAGCCCGCGTGCACAGCATGTGCTGAGCCACGCCGACCGTGTGCTGGCGGAAGATACCCGCGTTGCACGTCGCCTGCTGCAGAGCTTTGGTGCCACCACATATCTGGATATCTACAACGATCACAATGGGGCGAAAGTGAGGCCCGGACTGATCGAGATGCTGAGGAACGGCGCGGCGCTGGCCCTGACGAGTGATGCCGGGACGCCGCTGATCTCCGACCCCGGCTACAAGCTGGTGGACGCCGCGCGGCAGGCTGGCGTGGCCGTGCATGCCGTGCCTGGTCCGTCGGCAGTCATCACGGCGCTGTCGGTTGCGGGCTTGCCAAGCGACCGGTTCCTGTTCGCGGGGTTCCTGCCGCCAAAGTCTGCCGCACGGCGCACCGTTCTGCAGGAATTTGCCCTCATTCAGGCGACGCTGGTGTTCTATGAGACGGCCAACCGCCTGCAGGCCGTGCTTGCCGACATGGCCCTGGTTCTTGGGGGGCGGCAGGCTGCAGTCGCCCGGGAACTGACCAAGATGTTCGAGGAAGTGCGCCGCGGCAGCCTGCCCGAACTTGTTGATCACTACCACGAGGCGGGGCAGCCGAAGGGCGAGATCGTTCTGGTCATCGGTCCGCCTGACAGTCAGGATGCAGTGGACGACACCGACCTGGATGATCTGCTGCGCGAACACCTGTCCAGATTGCGCACGCGCGATGCGGTTGATGCCGTGGTGGCGGAAACCGGCCTGCCCCGGCGCGATGTCTATCGCCGCGCGCTGGCTCTCGGGTCGTCCGGGGGAACGTCTTGACATGATGGCCCACCGCTCTGGCGATGCCCGGCGACGGGCCGTTGTGTCTGGCCGCCACGCCGAGACCATTGCTGCCTGCATGTTGCGCCTGAAAGGCTATCGCATCGTCGGACGCAACATGCGCACGCCGGTGGGGGAGGTGGATATTGTCGCCCGCCGTGGCAATCTTGTGGCCTTTGTGGAGGTGAAACGGCGCAATGACAGGGACGCGGCGCGCCGTGCCGTCAGCCGCGATCAGCAGCGGCGGATTTCCCGCGCAGCCGAGTATCTGCGTGCTTCGAAACGGTTGGGGGGTCAGGTCGAAGGCTATCGCTTTGACCTGATCGCGGTGTCGCCCAGGGGATGGCCCACCCACATGCCCGATATGTGGCGGCCTTGAAATGACCACATCCGGGCACCCAGATGTCTGTGACACGGGATATGTGTCATCATCAGGCGCGTGATTCGCGGGCTTGCTGATCTGGCACGGGCCGCAGGAACAGGAGACTTGATTCATGGCACGACAGACAGGTTCTTCGGCCGCAGCCACGGCTGGCTTGCTGCTGGGGGCGGCAGTCGCCTTGAGCGGTTGCGCCAGTGCAGTCGTTGGTGCGGGTGCGACCGCCGGTGTCAGTCTGGCGCAGGAACGCTCGATCGGTGACGCCATTGATGACGCAAGCATCTCGACGAAGCTGAGTGCGAGCCTGCTGGATGACAGCTTTCAGCTGTTCCGCGATGTTGACCATGAAGTGGTCGAGGGCCGTGTGCTGCTGACCGGCAAGGTGGAGAAGACGGAGAGCCGCCTGAAAGCGGAAGAGCTGGCATGGAAGATCGCAGGCGTGAAGGAAGTCGCCAACGCCATCCAGGTGACCACGGAAGGCGGGTTCCAGAACTTTGCCCGCGATGTTCGCATCTCGACGGAACTGCGCGGCAAGATCATCAGCGATGCGGAGATCAACGGCATCAACTACTCGCTGGAGACCGTGAACGGCACCATCTACCTGATCGGCATTGCCCAGGATGAAGCGGAACTCAATCGGGTGATCCGCCATGCCCGCAATATCGAAGGGGTGCGCAAGGTCGAAAGCTACGTGCGCCTCAAGACCGACCCGTCGCGCGGCTGAGGGGCCGATGACCGATCCTGCCTGGGAACGCACGCTGCGCCAGGCTGGCGCATTGAGTGACGCCGATCTGGATGTTGCAGCCGTCGCCCTCGCCCTGTCGATCGCCGACCATCCGGAACGGGACCCGGAACCCTATCGCCGCCATCTCGCCGAGCTCGCTGCCACACCACCTGTCGCAGCGCCGTCGGCCCGCTGGCTGTCGGAGCGATTGGCGGGCGGGTTCGACTATCGCGGCGACGGCCAGACCTATGACGACATGCGCAACGCCGACATGATGGCGGTGATCAACCGTCGGCGGGGGCTGCCGGTTGCGCTGGGCATCCTTTATATCCACGTCGCGCGGGCACAGGGGTGGACCATTTCGGGTTTGAACTTCCCCGGTCACTTTCTGTTGCGGCTCACCGTGGCGGAAGGGGTCGAGATCATCGATCCCTTCAATGCAGGCAAGACCCGGGACATTCCTGACCTTCAGGCCCTGCTGCAACGTCTGACCGGGCGAGAGGACGCGAAGCTGGAGGCGCAGCACATGGTGACCGTGCCCGTGCGCCATGTGCTGATGCGGTTGCAGAACAACATCCGCATCCGGGCAGAGCAGGCGCGGGACATGGCGCGCGCGGCGGAGATCCTGCGTCGCATTTCCCTGTTTGCGCCGAAGGAGCCCGGGGTCTGGCTCGACCGGGCGGACCTTGCCGCAAGGTCCGGCAACCTGATGGCAGCACAGGACATATTGGACGAGGGGCTGAACCGCCTGGGTCCTGCAGACACTGCACAGCTGCTGCACACCGCGCGTGAACGGCTGACACGCCGCCTCAATTGACCCACAATGGATGCCGGTCCTGGGGAGGAACTGTCATGAGCTGGAAAAATGTCACTGTCGAGCGCAAGGGAACCGTCGCACTGGTCACCATGGATCGCGGCGAGAAACTGAACGCCTTCAACCCGACCCTGATGCGGGAAATGACCGAGGTGGCGCTGTCGTTCCACGATGATCGTGAGACCCATGCGGTCGTGCTGGCGGGCAACAAGAACTACTTCTCGTCCGGCGCGGACCTGACAGATGCCGAGATGTGGCGGACCGAGGGGTTGAGCGAACTCGACATCCGCGACCGGTTCCGCATGGGCGGGCGCCTTTGCGAAGCCTGGGAAAAGATGCCCCAGATCACTGTTGCAGCAATGGAACGCATGGCCGTCGGTGCCGGCTTTGCCCTGCCGCTGGCGATGGACTGGCGGGTGCTCGGGCGCTCCGCCTATCTCTACGTGCCGGAGATCAAGATCGGCCTGAACCTGCAGTGGGGTGCGCAACCGCGCCTGACCCGGCTCGTCGGTCCGGCCCGCGCCAAACGGATCATCATCCTGTGCGAGAAGATGGGTGCGGCGCAGGCTCTCGATTGGGGTCTGGTGGATGAAGTGGCCGATGACGGCAAGGCCGCAGAACGGGCCATGGAACTGGCAGAGATCGCCGCATCCATGCCGCCGACCGCCGTGCGCATGGTCAAGGAAGCAGTGAACGCCACCGCGAACGCCCTGAACCACGCCAGCAGCTACGCCGACTTCGACCAGAGCTGGTTGGGTGCCAACCTGTCCGCCGCCCAGATTGCGCGGGACCAGTTCGGCAAGGGGTGAACCGCGCGCGCGGACCACATTCCAGAGATGCGGCGGTATTCTTCTGTCCGGCCAGGCAGACACCCATTGTCACGCCGGGCGACGACCCGGTGTCCACTCTTTCAGGTGATGATGAGCGCGGCAAGGCGTGGATGCCGGAACGGCGCTGCGCTTGTCCGGCTTGACAATTGGGAGGATGCGGACGGGTTGTCCCGTCGCATCCTCACGCCGCGGCGTCAGTGAACTGTCTGCGGTGTCTGCGCGGCTGACGCCTTGTCAACCCAGCGTTCGATGACCTTTTCCAGCCAGTCCCAGTCCTGATAGCCCATGGCGAGCAGCCGGTAGCGTTCTTCGTCATAGCCCAGCAATGTGGGAAATCCATGCACCCCGAGCTGGCGGCTGAAGGCGAAGTCCCGCTCCGTCAGCTGACGCGTGTTCTCGTCGCCGAACGTCTCCAGAAAGGCTGCACGATCCAGTCCGAAATCGGCAGCGATGTCGGCCAGGGTTTCGGTATCCGTCACATCACGGTTGTCGCGATAGAACGCGCCCTGCAGAACTTCCAGGAACTCCAGCGGCTTGTCGGTGCCGAGTTTCTTGGCCGCGACCACGGCCCGGCTCGGCGGTTCGGTGTCATAGACGAACCCGTCCCGATCAAAGAACCCATAGTCGAACGGCTGTCCCGATGCCTCGTTCACGTGCTGCCAGTGCTTGCGCACATCATCCTTCACATGTGGCTTCATCGGCCTGGTGACACCTGGATAAAGACCGCCCATGACCAGGCGCACGGGAATGCCCGGAAACCGTTCGCGAATGCGGTCAACCGTCGGCGCAAATCCCCAGCACCAGGAACACATGGGGTCTGCCAGAAAGATGAAACGCAGGGTCATGTCGGTTGCTCCTTCTCGCAGACGTGTTCGCGATCAGCCCGCTTCGCTGAACTTCGGGGCGCGTTTTTCCATGCCGGCGCGGACGGCTTCCAGCTGGTTGGGGCTGCCGATCAGGCGTTCCTGTTCCAGTGATTCCGCCATCAGCAGATCCGGTTCGTTGCTGTCACCGCGTTTGTTGAGCAGGCGCTTGGCAGCGCGGATGGCATCGGGGCTCTTGCCCGCGATTTCCCGCGCCAGGGCCATGGCTTCCGCGTGTGGGTCGGCGGCGGTGCGGGTGGCGAAGCCGAGCCTGACCGCTTCCTCGCCGGAGAACTGACGCCCCGTGAAGGTCAGTTCGCGCACCACGTCGTCGCGCGCCAGTTCCCGCATCAGCGGCAGACCGGCGAGGTCCGGCACCAGCCCCCACTTGATTTCCAGCACCGACAGGCGGGCATCCGGTGTGACGATGCGGATGTCGGCACCAAGGCAGATCTGCAGTCCGCCACCCAGCGCCACGCCATGCACGGCGGCAATTACCGGGACGGGCAGGTTGCGCCAGCCCCAGGCGGTCTGCTGGGCGCGATTGGCATCGCCATGGGTGCGGGTGGTCAGGCGTCCGGGTTCGCGGGCGTTGCCCTTGTCCATCGCGGCGAAGCTGGCAAAGTCGAGGCCGGCACAGAACGCCCGGCCTTCACCCGACAGCACCACCACACGCACCGCCTTGTTGGCCGCAAGCTCGGCGATGCTGCCGATGATCCCGTCGAACATGGCCGGGTCGAGGGCATTCATCTTGTCGGCCCGGTTCAGCCGCACATCGGCGATACCGTCTGCAATGGAAATCGTGACGCGGTCATTCATGACGGATGTCTCCCTGCATTTGGCAGGTGTGCACGATCGGTGGCGACGGACGCAGGAACCCGTTCAGGTTCAGCGCCCGTCACCGGACCGGATCAAAGGGCTTCGATGATCGTGACGTTGGCGATGCCGCCGCCTTCACACATGGTCTGCAGGCCATAGCGCTTGCCACGGCTGTGCAGGGCGTTGATCAGCGTGGTCATCAGCTTGGCACCGGATGCGCCGAGTGGATGGCCGAGCGAGATCGCGCCGCCATTGACGTTCAACCGGTCATGGTCGGCGCCAATGTCCTTCAGCCATGCCAGCGGCACGGGTGCGAAGGCTTCGTTCACCTCGTAGAGGTCGATGTCCTCGATCTTCATGCCTGCGCGGGACAGGGCCTTGCGGGTGGCGGCAATCGGCTCTTCCAGCATGATCACCGGATCACCGCCGGTGACCGTCAGATTGTGGATGCGGGCCAGCGGCGTCAGATTGTGTTCCTTCAGCGCGCGTTCGTTGACCACCAGCACACCGGCTGAGCCGTCGCAGATCTGGCTGGCATTGGCGGCGGTGATCGCACCGCCTTCCTGCAGCAGTTTCACCGACGCGATGGATTCCGGCGTTGCATCGAAACGGATGCCTTCATCGACGGTGTGCATTTCGCGCCCGTTCTCGCCTTCGACTTCCAGCGCCAGTATCTCCTTCTTGAACGCACCTTCCTCGGTCGCGCGGATGGCCCGCTTGTGGCTTTCCAGTGCGAAGGCGTCCAGCTGTTCGCGGTTGAAGCCATGCTTCTTCACGATCATCTCGGCACCGATGAACTGGCTGAACTGTGCGCCGGGATAGCGGGCCTGCATCTTCGGGCTCATCGGCGTGCCGAGGCCGGCTTCGGCGGCCAGGCGGGTCGGGCTGCCCATGGGGACACGGGTCATGCTTTCGACACCGGCGGCGATGACGATGTCCATGGTGCCGGACATGACAGCCTGCGCCGCGAACTGGATCGACTGCTGGGACGAGCCGCACTGGCGGTCGATGGATACGGCAGGCACGCTTTCCGGCAGCTTGGATGCCAGCACGCAGTTGCGCCCGATGTGGAATGACTGTTCCCCGGCCATGCCGACGCAGCCCATGACCACGTCCTCGATGGCTGCCGGGTCAATGCCGCTGCGGTCCACCAGCGCATCCAGCACGGCACCGCCCAGATCGGCCGGATGATACTCCTTCAGGCGTCCGCCCCGACGGCCACCAGCGGTACGTACTGCTTCGACGATATAGGCTTCAGCCATGGTTTCTCTCCCACATGTTTGTGTCTGTTGCTCTCAGATATGCCTCTGCACCCCGGGGAGGGCAAGTCTGATCGGATGTGCGACATGGGAGCCTTGCACGGAAAAACAGGTCTGTCGCAATTGACAATCATTCGCATTAGCATTAACTTGCCTGACAAATGGAGCAAGCAATTCTGGGGTGTGCGCAATGTATGTCTGTATCTGCAATGCCTTGACGGACCGTCAGGTCAATGAAGTGATCGTCGCGGGGGAGCGTGATGCCCTGGCGGTTCACCCCAGCCTCGGTTGCACCACCCGTTGCGGCAAGTGCCTGACCACCATCGCGGACATGATGGCAGCAACCCAGAACACCCAGACCAGCGAGCATGCTCTGGCTGCGGAATAAGGCCGCAACCGGACCTCCAGGAATCAGAACAAGAGAGAACCATCCCGATGAAGGGTAATCCGGACGTCATCGCCTGCCTGAACAAGGTACTCTACAACGAACTGGTGGCCATCAATCAGTACTTCCTGCACGCGCGGATGCTGAAGGACTGGGGTCTGGCGCACCTCGGCAAGCATGAATATGACGAGTCCATCGATGAGATGAAGCATGCGGACCAGCTGATCGAACGCATCCTTTTCCTCGAAGGCCTGCCGAACCTGCAGGACCTGGGTCGCCTGCGGATCGGCACCGACACGAAGGAGGTGCTGGAATGCGACCTGGCACTGGAAATGGACGCCATTCCCGACCTGCGTGCCGGAATTGTCGTTGCCGAGGCGGCAGGTGACTACGTCAGCCGCGCGGTCATGGAAAGCATCCTGGAATCGGAAGAGGAACATGTGGACTGGCTGGAAACCCAGCTTGGCCTGATCGAGAAGGTCGGTCTGCAGAACTACAATCAGTCACAGATCGGCGGCGGTGGGTCGTAAGGGGCGATTGCCGACATCGATCATCTGGTGCGCATGTACCTGGACAGGCAGGGACCGGCTGCGCCGTTCACGCCCTACCCGGCCTTCCCCCCTTGAGGGGTAAGTGGTCGCGCAGCGGTCAAGGGGGGGGTAGCAGCCGCAGGTTGCATGGCCCAAACGCTGCAACAAGGATCGGCTTCGCCGATCCCTCAGCGCCCCGGTGGCAGGAACCGCCCGGCGCCGTGATCCATCGTCCGCAGGGCGTTCAGGATGGCCACCAGACCGTCGTCGCGCAGCCGTTCCAGATCGCGGATCGATGTGTCACCCGCCTGGTCGTCCGACTGGCTGACGATGCGTTCCAGCAGTTCGTCGGTCAGGTCCGGCGCTTCCAGTTTGGTCCATGGCAGTTTCAGCGCCGGGCCGAACTGGCACATGAAATGCCGCATCCCCGCCTCACCACCGGCCACCCGATAGATCATGAAGGTGCCCATCAGGGACCAGCGCAGGCCCGGTCCCATGCTGATGGCGCGGTCGATCTCATCCACCGTGGCGATCCCGTCATTGATCATGTGCAGGGCTTCGCGCCAGACCGCTTCCAGCAGCCGGTCTGCGATGAAGCCATCGATTTCCTTGCGCACGTGCAGCGGATGCATCCCGACGGACTCATAGATCGCGCTGGCCCGGGTGATTGTTTCAGGCGCTGTCTTCTCCCCGCCACAAAGCTCCACCAGCGGCAGCAGATAGACCGGATTGAACGGGTGCCCGACGGTCAGCCGCTCGGGATGTTTCATCCCCGACTGCAGGCGGCTCGGCAGCAGGCCGGAAGTGGAGGAGCCGATGATGATGTCGGCGGACAGCAGTGCATCAGCTTCCGCCAGCATGCCGATCTTCAGGTCCTCGCGTTCCGGCAGGCTTTCCTGCACGAAGTCGGCCCCGTCCAGCGCCTCCGCCAGGCCAACGACGACCCGCAGGCGGCCCTCGGCCGGGCGGCCATCAGGATGCAGCCCGTTCAGCGCGCGGCGGGCGTTGGCGAAGACAGCGTCGAGCTTTCGCACCGCCTCCGGGTCCGGATCGAAAACCGTGACGTCCGATCCGGCCAGACAGAACCGCGCGGCCCAGCCGCCACCGATGACACCGCCCCCGATCAGGCCAACCCTGGCGGGCCGCGCGGGGGTCATCGCTTCACCAGTTGCAGCCGCTCGCGCACCTCTGCCGGTCCCATGACGCGGACATTCATGGCATTCAGCAGGGTCACGGCACGTTCCACCAGGTTGCCGTTCGTGGCCATGACACCTTTTTCGAGCCAGAGATTGTCTTCCAGCCCGACCCGGACGTTACCCCCGGCCAGCACGGCCATGGCGACAAACGGGATCTGCATGCGACCGATGGAGAACCCGGACCAGGTTGCCCCGGCGGGCAGGCGGCTGACCATGGCCATCAGGGTCTGGGGATCATCCGGCGCGCCATAGGGAATGCCCATGCAGAGCTGGATCATCAGCGGGGCGTCCAGATATCCCTCGCGCACCATCTCGTTGACGAACACCAGATGGCCGGTGTCAAAGATCTCCAGCTCCGGCCTGACGCCCAGTTCCCTGACCCGCATTGCCATGGTGCGCAGGGCACCCGGAGTGTTGGTCATGACGTAATCGGATTCGGCGAAATTCATCGTACCGCAGTCCAGCGTGCAGATTTCCGGCAGCAGTTCCTCGACATGTTTCAGCCGCTCCAGCGGTCCAGCCATGTCTGTGCCGTCGGGGTCGAGGGGCAGCGGATTCTCCCCGGCACCAAAGACCATGTCTCCACCCATGCCTGCGGTCAGGTTGATGACCACATCCACATCCGAATCCCGAACCCGTTCCACCACCTCGCGATACAGCGCCGTGTCCCGGCTGCCCGTGCCCGTTTCCGGGTCGCGCACATGGATGTGGGCGATGGCCGCACCCGCGCGCGCAGCCTCGATGGCGCTGTCGGCGATCTGTTCCGGCGTGACCGGTACGTGCGGTGACTTGTCCGTCGTGGCGCCGGAGCCGGTGACAGCACAGGTGATGAAAGCTTCGAAATTCATGCCGGTCTCCCCCAGGGCAATGCCGTGCGGACAGCATTATGCACGCGATTGCGATCAGGGAAGCCCGAACCCGACACAACATGCCGCGTTCGCGATAACCGGTTTCTCTTCAGCGGCGGTATGCACGAAAAAACAAGAACAACGGGCGGGGAAGTGCGTCATGACATTCGGCATCACACCAGGACCGCGCATTCGCAAGTCGCCCTATTTCGATGCGACCGTTGCGGCGGGCATGACGGACGTCACCGTCTACAACCACATGTACATGCCTACAGGTTTCGGTGATTTTGGCGTGGAATACCGTCGGCTGATCGAGACCGTGGCGGTGTGGGATGTGGCGGCGGAACGCCAGATCCAGGTTGCCGGACCGGATGCCGTGCGGCTGGTGCAGATGCTGGTGCCGCGCGATGTCTCGAAGATGAAGGTCGGGCAGGGGCGCTATGCCTTGCTGAACGACGCGAACGGACGGCTGATCAATGACCCGGTGCTGCTGAAGGTGGCGGATGACCGTTACTGGTTTTCCATCGCGGATTCGGACATGGAATACTGGGTGGCGGGCGTCGCTGCCGCGCTGGGGCTGGACGTCGAGGTCTCGGAACCGGATGTGTCGCCGCTGGCGATACAGGGGCCGAATGCGCCGGACGTCGTGGCCGACCTGTTCGGGGACTGGATCCGCGATCTGAAGTACTTCGCCTTCCGCCAGACAGACCTGGATGGTATCCCGCTGATGGTCGCCCGGTCGGGATGGAGCAAGCAGGCAGGGTTCGAGCTCTATCTGATGGACGGCAGCCGGGGCAGCGACCTGTGGGACCGCGTCATGTCTGCGGGGTTGCCGCACGGCATTGGTCCGGGCGCGCCGAACGTGGTGGAACGGACGGAGGGCGATCTGCTGTCCTGGGGCGCTGACACGCGGCCCGATGCCAACGTCTTCGAACTGGGCATGGAAGCCTACGTTCATCTGGACATGGCCCCGGACTTCATTGGCAAGGCCGCCCTGCGCCGGATCCGCGAGGAGGGGCCGAAGCGCCGCCGGGTCGGTCTGTTCATTGATCCGCCGAGCCTGAGCCCGTCGGAAGACAACTGGCCTGTGCACGATCCATCCGGCGCGGCGGCGGGCACTGTATCCATCGCCGTGCCATCCATCCGGCTGGAACGCAACATCGCCATAGCGCTGATGGATATCGCGCATGCCGCGGTCGGCACACGGCTGGTTGTCCAGACCCCGGACGGGCCGCGCGATGCGGAGGTCACGGCCCTGCCATTCATTCAGCCCGGCGGGTAAGCATGGCGGCGAGCCATGCACACCGTTCATGTCGTGCCAAGATCAGTCCGTCAGACAGGCAGCGATCAACTGGCGGAACGCGTCGGCGCGATGGCTCATGCCATGCTTTGCGTCCGGGTCCATTTCCCCGAACGTGATGGCATGGCCTGCAGGCCGGAACACCGGATCATAACCAAAGCCGCGGGTTCCCCTTGGCGGCCAGACGATCTCGCCTTCCACGCGGCCTTCGAACGCCGCTTCCGTGCCATCGGGCCAGACGAGCGCGAGGGCACAGATGAAACGGGCCGAGCGTTCCGGCCGCCCACTCTCCCCCATTTCGCGGTTCAGCCTTTCCATGCCGAACCGGAAGTCCCTGTCTGGCCCCGCATAGCGCGCGGAATGAATGCCCGGGGCACCGTCCAGCGCGTCCACGGCCAGCCCGGAATCGTCTGACAGGGCGGGCAGTCCGGATGCAACTGCTGCGGCGCGGGCCTTCAGCAGGGCGTTGCCGATGAAGCTGTCTTCGGTTTCATCGGGTTCGGGCAGGTCCAGCTCGCTGGCGGATACGGCCTGCAATCCGAAGGGGCGCAGCAGGTCGTTGATCTCTCGCACCTTGCCCGCGTTGTGGCTGGCCACGACGATCTTTTTCTCGGTCAGCCTGCGGGCCATGCGCTCAACCCTCGATCGCGGCCTGCTGCAGCGCGGTCAGTTCCGACGCGCCCTTGCGTGCCAGCCGAAGCAGTTCCATGAATTCCGCATCTGTGAACGGCGTACCCTCCGCCGTTGCCTGGATCTCCACCAGCGTGCCGCCATCGGTGATGACGAAGTTGCTGTCGGTCTCGGCGTTCGAGTCCTCATCATAATCCAGGTCCAGGACGGGCTGACCCTGATAGATGCCGCAGGAAATGGCCGCGACCTTGCCGACCAGTGGAATGGCCTTGATCGCGCCCTTCTTCACCAGACCTTCCATGGCGATATGCAGGGCGACCCAGCTGCCGGTAATCGCGGCGGTGCGCGTTCCGCCATCGGCCTGCAGCACGTCGCAATCGACGCGGATCTGGCGTTCGCCAAAGCCTTCCATGTTGGTGACGGCGCGCAGGGAGCGGCCGATCAGGCGCTGGATTTCCTGTGTCCGGCCCGACTGCTTGCCGCGCGCGGCCTCGCGGTCGGTACGGGTGTGGGTCGACCTGGGCAGCATGCCGTATTCGGCGGTGACCCAGCCACGGCCGGAATTGCGCAGCCAGCCGGGCACTTTCTCTTCCACCGTTGCCGCACAGAGCACATGCGTGTCGCCGAAGCGGACGAGGCACGATCCCTCCGCATGGCGGGAGAAACCGGGTTCGAGGCTGACGGTACGCATTTGGTCGGCGGCGCGACCGGAAGGACGGGACATGAAAGCTCCTGCGGCAGTGGGGCATGAACGGATGGCGCGTTCTATCCTTAGCCACCCCCATCTTCAACCCGTGGCGCAGTTCGGTGCGCCGCACGTCTTCCATATGGCCCGGGCACTGCTTAAGTTCAGGGGCATGAGCGAGAACAACACCATTCAATCCCTGAACGAGCGCAGCCGGGAGATCTTCCGCTACATCGTGGAGGATTTTCTGGAGACGGGCACGCCTGTGGGATCGCGCACCATCTCGCGCAAGCTGATATCCCCCCTGTCGCCTGCATCGATCCGCAACGTCATGTCGGATCTGGAGGAAGCCGGCCTGCTTTACGCGCCGCATACCTCCGCCGGGCGGCTGCCCACCGATCTCGGGCTGCGTCTGTTCATCGACGGTTTGCTGGAGATCGGTGATCTGACGGATGATGAGCGGGCCTCCATCGAAGGCCGCTGCGTGTCCCTGGGCCGCAATTACACCGACGTGCTGACGGAAGCATCCGAATTGCTGTCCAACCTGTCGGGCTATGCCGGTCTGGTTACCGTGCCGAAGAACGATCAGCCGCTGAAGCACCTGGAAATCGTCAGCCTGTCACCGGATCAGGCACTGGTGGTCATGGTGACTGTGAACGGGGTGGTGGAGAACCGTCTGATCAGCGTTACGCCAGGCCTGACGCCCTCTGCGCTGGTGGAGGCCGGAAACTACCTCAATGACCGCCTGCGGGGCCGCACGATCCGGGAGGCGCGGGAAGCCATCCTGAAGGAGATCGAGGATCACCAGGCCAAGCTGGATCACCTGGCGGCGAATGTCGTCGAGGCCGGGCTGGCGGACTGGGCAGGCAGCGAGAACGCGCCAAGCCGCCTGATCATCCGGGGCCGGTCGCGGTTGCTGGACGATGTGACGGCAATTCAGGACCTGGAAAGGCTGCGGCGTCTGTTCAATGATCTGGAAACCAAGGGCGATCTGCTGAGCATCCTCGATCTGGCGCAGGATGGTGAAGGCGTGCGCATCTTTGTCGGTGCCGAGAACAGCCTGTTCAGCCTGACAGGTTCATCCGTCATCGTTGCGCCATTCACCGACAGCCAGCAGCGCATTATCGGTTCCATTGGCGTCATCGGGCCGACACGCTTGAATTACGCCCGCATCATTCCCATGGTTGATTACACGGCAAAGGTGATCGGACGGTTGATGGGTTGACGCGTGTCCCGGAAAACGCCACCTGCCATCAGCAACAAGCAAGACAAACCACCCACAACGCGATCAGGGCGAACTGATGACTGACGAGAACAAGAACGATCCGAATGCCGACAACGGCCCCGAAACCGCCAACGACGACGCTGCGGCGCCGGAGGGTGCGCCCGTTGAGGCGCTGGACATCGGCGCGGACGGCGAAGTCCGTAACGTCGATATCGAGATTGGTGATCCGGAAGGTGACCAGGTTGCCGAACTGACCAATGAGGTCGCGGCACTGAAGGACCGGCTGGTGCGTACGCTCGCCGACCTGGAGAACACCCGCAAACGCGGGGAACGTGATCGCCAGGATGCGCTGAAGTTCGGTGCATCCAAGTTTGCGCGCGACATGTGCGAGGTCGCCGACAACCTGCGCCGCGCAATCGGGTCTGTTCCGGCAGATGCGGCGGACGAGAACCTGACGGCGCTGATGGAAGGCGTGCAGGTCACGCAGGCTGCCCTGTCGCAGATATTCGAACGGCATGGCGTCAAGCAGATCGATGCGCGGGACCAGAAGTTCGATCCGAACCTGCACGAGGCCATGACGGAGATCGAGATTCCCGGCGCCACGCCCGGCACCTGCATCGACGTCATTGAAGAGGGGTACACCCTCAACGGTCGGTTGCTGCGCCCCGCCCGGGTCGTTGTCGCAAAGGGCACACCGGCCCCTGCGGCGGGTATCGACACCTCCGCCTGAGGTTTCCCGGCCTCTGGCGGCTTGGCTGCAGGTGATGCGGTATCCAAACGCCTGTAAACCGAACGCCTGGACATGCGGATCAAGTCCGCGTGCGTCGGGGAATTTGGTGTGCGCGCTTGCAGCCCTCCCAGAACTGTCATGCCGGACAAGCGCAGCGCCGATCCGGCATCCACACTTTGCAGCGCATGTCGGCTCATGAAAGCGTGGCCACTGGGTCTGGCCCCCGATGTGACAGCCTGTGGTTCTGGCGCGGGGGTCTGAGCCACCCCCCCAACATGGGTGTACACGTGGATTGCGCGCGTCGTGGGGGTCGCGTGGGTTTGCCGCTGCTGCTTTACCGGTCGAACAGCAGCTCAGCGAAGGTTTCGAGGTCGCCCTTGGCGTTCGGCCAGACGAGCAGGCCGGTGACGGGACTGTCGTCCCAGGCGGCGAGTTGCTGGCGAATGCGATCCTTTGAACCGACGAGGGCGATTTCGTCGACCAGTTCATCAGGTACGGCGGCAACCGCTTCCTTCTTCTTGCCATCCAGGAACAGGTCCTGGATCTTTTTCGCCGCATCCGGGTAACCCATGCGAACGATGAGTTCATTGTGGAAGTTGCGGTCCTTCGTCCCCATGCCACCGATATAGAGCGCCAGACTCTTCTTCACTTCCAGTCGCCCGGCCTCCAGATCGTCGGTCACATGCATCTTCATCGGATACATGATCTCGAAGCCTTCGGGGCGGTTGGCGATGTTCTCCGCATAGACCTCCTGACGGTAGGGGGAGTAGTAGAGCGGATACCAGCCGTCGCAGATTTCTGCCGCCATTGTGACGTTCTTCGGTCCCTCGGCCCCGAGAAAGATCGGTATCCTGGAACGCAGCGGGTGGGTGATCGGCGTCAATGGCTTGCCCAGTCCCCAACTGCCCGGGGCATCTTCCGGATAGGGCAGCGGGTAATGCGGGCCGGGGCCTGAAACCGGCTGCTCCCGCGCCATCACCTGGCGGATGATCGAGATATATTCACGGGTGCGGGCGAGGGGCTTGGCGAAGGGCTGGCCGTACCAGCCTTCCACCACCTGCGGGCCGGAAACGCCGAGACCCAGGATCAATCGCCCCTGGCTCAAGTGGTCCAGGGTCAGCGCATGCATGGCGGTGGCGGTGGGGGTGCGCGCGGATATCTGCACGATGGCCGTGCCGAGCTTGATGCGACTGGTATGCGCGCCCACCCAGGCCAGGGGCGTCAGGGCATCGGAGCCATAGGCTTCTGCGGTGAAGAAACCCCAGTAGCCCATTTCCTCCGCCTTCTTCGCAGTGCCGATGATGTCTTCCGGCGGCTCCGAACCCCAGTATCCGGTCATCAATCCGAGTTTCAAAGTCATTGCGTGGCCTCCCCGCCGACGGTCTGGCATGGCGCATCGCGTGACGCTGCGCGCTTGAATGCTGCATCACACGGGCGTAGGGTCCGCGCCGCGTGGAAACACCGCGCCGCGCATCGGCAAGCCTTCGCGCCTGCGCGACCCACGGACCATGGAGCATGATCATGTCCATCCTCGCCTCTTCCCTCAGCCGCATCAAGCCATCGCCGACCATCGCGGTCACCGCCAAGGCCCGTGAGCTGAAAGCGGCGGGCAAGGACGTCATCGGGCTGGGTGCCGGGGAGCCGGATTTCGATACGCCCGACAACATCAAGGAAGCTGCCATTGCCGCCATCCGCAATGGGGAGACGAAGTACACCGATGTCGACGGGACGCCTGCGCTGAAGAAGGCCATCGTGGCCAAGTTCAAGCGCGAGAACGGCCTGGACTACGAAACCAGTCAGATCACGGTCGGCACCGGCGGCAAGCAGATCCTCTACAACGCGCTGATGGCGACGATGAATGAAGGCGATGAAGTTCTGATCCCGGCGCCGTACTGGGTGTCCTATCCGGACATGGTGCTGCTGGCCGGTGGTGAGCCGACATTTGCCTCTGCCGGCGCCAATGAGGGCTTCAAGCTGCGCCCCGAAGTACTGGAAGCGGCCATCACGCCGAAAACCAAGTGGGTGATCATGAACAGCCCGTCCAACCCGTCCGGCGCTGGTTATACCCGCGCGGAACTGGCGGCCCTGGGCGATGTGCTGAAGCGGCATCCGCATGTCTGGGTCATGACCGACGACATGTATGAACACCTCGTCTATGACGACTTCGAATTCACGACCATCGCTGAAGTGGTGCCGGAACTGAAGGACCGCACCCTGACGGTCAATGGTGTGTCGAAGGCCTATGCGATGACCGGCTGGCGCATTGGCTATGCCGCCGGTCCTGTGGAGCTGATCAAGGCCATGGGCAAGATCCAGTCCCAGTCCACGTCCAACCCGTCCTCTGTCAGCCAGGCGGCAGCGGTCGAGGCGCTGAATGGCCCGCAGGATTTCATCGAGGAACGCCGGAAGGTGTTTCAGGAGCGTCGTAACCTGGTGGTCGAGATGCTGAATGCGGCGGACGGCCTGCACTGCCCCACACCGGAAGGCGCGTTCTACGTCTATCCGTCCTGCGCGGGCTGCATCGGGAAGAAGACGCCTGACGGCAAGGTGATCGAGACCGACACGGACTTCGTGACCTACCTGCTGGAAAGCGTCGGCGTGGCCTGTGTGCAGGGGGAGGCCTTTGGTCTGGCCCCGCATTTCCGGATTTCCTATGCGACATCCACCGAGGCGCTGACAGAAGCCTGCAGCCGCATCCAGAAGGCCTGCGCCGCCCTGACCTGACGCCGACGGCACTGCACCTGAACGACGAACGGCGTGCCGGGGTTTCCCGACACGCCGTTTTTCGTTGCGCGATGATTGCGAAGAAGCAGCGTCAGGCTGCCTTGGCGCGGCGCTTCTCTTCCTCTTCGTAGAGTTCCTTCTTTGACAGCTTGCCGACCAGCGTCTTCGGCAGTTCGGCACGAATGTCGATCTCCGAGATCATCTCGTGCTTGCCCACCTTGTCCTTCAGGAACGCCTTCATCTCGTCCAGCGTGAAGCCGTCCGCACCGGCTTTCAGCTTGATGAATGCCTTCGGGGCCTGGCCGCGATATTCGTCGTGGATACCGATCACCGACACTTCCTCCACGGACTGATGCTTGTAGATCGCTTCCTCGATATTGCGCGGATAGACGTTGAAGCCGCCGCACAGGATCATGTCCTTGGTCCGGTCGACGATGTACATGTATCCATCCTCGTCCATGTACCCGACATCGCCGGTGCGGAAGTATCCGTCTTCGGTAAAGCTTTCGGCAGTGGCCTCCGGCTTGTTCCAGTATCCCTTCATCACGTTGGCGCCGCGGATGCAGATCTCGCCGCGTTCGCCCATGGGCAGGGTCTTCGTCGCGTCATCGACATCGATGAACTTGATCTCGATACCAGCCATCGGAATGCCGCAGGAACCGGGCTTCGCCACACCATGTATCGGGGTCGAGACGCCGGCGGGGCAGGTTTCGGTCATGCCCCAGCCTTCGGCCAGCTTGCAGCCGGTCAGGGCTTCGAATTTCTCCGCCACCTCGAAAGGCAACGGGGCGCCGCCGGAGGCGCAGAAGTTCAGGGACGACAGGTCGACGTCCTTGATGCCGGGGAAATTGATGATGGCCGTGAACATGGTTGGCACACCGGCGAACATGGTCGGCTTCTTGGCCGAAAGGTCCTTGATCACCGCTTCCAGCTCGAAACGCGGATGCAGGATGATCTCCGCGCCGAAGCGCATGGCCAGCAGCATGTTGATCTGCAGCGCATAGATATGGAACAGCGGCAGCACGGCCAGGATCCTCTCCTTGCCCTCCACCAACGTCGGGGTGTCGCCCGTGTTGCTCACAGCATACATGCTGGTCGCGGCGGTCAGGTTGGCGTGGGTCAGCATCGCGCCCTTCGGCAGGCCTGTCGTGCCGCCGGTATACTGCAACACCGCAATGGTCTCCGCCGGGTCGTTGACCGCAACGGGATTGTACTTGCCGTCGTTCGCGATCAGCTTCTTGAAGCGGACGTGGTGCATGTCGTTGGGGACCTTGGCGATCTCCTTCGACTTCACCAGCGGGAACAGCAGGTTCTTCGGGAACGGCAATACATCGGGCAGGCCGCCGACGACGATCTTCTTCAGCCGGGTCTTGCCCAGCATCTCCGCCATCTGCGGGTACAGGGCGGTCAGATCCAGCGTGACCATGATGTCGGTCTGGCTGTCCTCGATCTTGTGTTCCAGCACCTTTGCGGCGTCCAGCGGGGAATAATTCACCACTGTCCCGCCAGCCTTCAGGATTGCATAGAAGCAGATGATGTAATGCGGGGTATTGGGCAGAAACAGACCCACATGCACGCCCGGCCCGACACCCAGGGCCTGAAAGCCCTTGGCCGCACGGGAAACGAGCTCATCGATTTCCGAATAGGTGAGTATCTTGCCCATGAAATCGGTCGCGGGCTGCGAAGGCCAGCGCGCCACGGCATCGTCCAGTATCTTGTAGACAGGGTAGGTATCGATGTGGGCGTGCCAATCGACACCAGCCGGAAACGACTTCAGCCAAGGATGTTCTGCCACGCGTTCTCTCCCTGTTTTCTGGCACCGCCTGTTTGGCGTGCCCCGGCCTTTTGATGGCCGGATTTCAGAACCGAGACATACCCTGCGTGCCAAATTGCCGCAACAAGCAATGCGGGGAAATACAACGAAAAAGGCCGCCAGACAGAAATGTCTGACGGCCTTTGATAGCCTTGGTCAATCAGCCGATCCGCATCTGCCATTCAGGCAGATGGCATTGCGACTTCAGCCCTTCAGATTGGCGTTGGCGAAGTCCCAGTTGACCAGATTGTCCCAGAACGACTGCACGAAATCCGGGCGACGGTTCTGGTAGTCGAGGTAGTAGGCATGCTCCCAGACGTCGACGGTCAGGATCGGCTTCTGTCCGTCGGTCAGCGGCGTGCCGGCGTTGGATGTGTTGACGATCTTCAGCTTGCCACCGTCGTGGACCAGCCAGGTCCAGCCGGAACCGAAATTGCCAACGGCAGACGCCTTGAAGGCGGCGATCAGTTCCTCGGTCGAATCGAAGTCCGCCTTGATCGCATCGGCGATGTCACCGGACGCTTCGCCGCCGCCGTTCGGGGCCATGGAGTTCCAGAAGAACGTGTGGTTCCAGATCTGCGCGACCTGATTGAACAGACCCTGGTTGCCAGCCTTGTGGGCTTCGGCAATGGCTTCCTCGACACTGGCCTTGTCCAGATCGGTGCCTGCGACCAGTTCGTTGGCCTTCGTCACATAGGCATTGTGATGCTTCTTGTGGTGGAAGCTGAAGGTGTTGGCGGAGTAATGCGGCTCCAGCGCGTTGTCGGCGTAGGGCAGGGGGGGAAGTTCGAATGCCATGTGGTTTTCTCCGTCTGTTCCGTTGGTCGTCTGACCGCAGCATCATGATGTGCTCCGGTCGGTGATCGTGGTACGTGCGGTGCTGTGAACTGCGTTGCCCGCCCGCACTTTTCGTTGTCTTCACGCACGAGATGGTGCGGATTGGCCGTGAATAAAGGCGTCAGACCGTCTCAGGTCAAGACTTCTGCGTGGTGTGTCCGTTCGCTGGGGCAAGGATGGTCGAATTTCAGGCAATCAGGCGATGATATCGGGCCGAAGCAGGCCCTCGAGCCGCAGAATTTCGTCTTTCAGCTTCAGTTTCTGTCGTTTCAGACGCTGCAGCTGCAACTGGTCATGTGTGCCCTTTTCCGTCAGGGCCGAAATCGCCGCATCCAGGTCCTGATGCGTGATCCGGCATTCCGCCAGCCGCGCCTCCACATGCACGCGTGCTTCCCCTTCCGCAACGACCATATTCGCTGTCTCTCCTTTGCCCGAAACACCTGCCGTGCCATAGTCAGGGCACGCGTTAACCATGTACCCAGCCAAGGGTAGCATGGCATTGGATCAGTATCACGGCCTGCTGGCATTGCGCACTACGCAACAGGCACTCGACAGGGTTTTTTCATGGCGGTTTTCTCGTCCGGCATCTTTCCGCCCAACGAACTCTGGGATTATGCGACGCGTGTATATGGACGTGGTCGCGCGCAGGAAGCCTGCCTTGCGATGCAGGATCGCCACGGCCTCGACGTCAACGTGCTGATGTTCTGCTGCTGGGTGGCATCCAGCGGGCGTGGCAGGTTCCGTGACGGTGAGCTTGAACATGCATTGCAGGCTGTCGACCGTTGGCACGACCACGTCATCGGCAACCTGCATCAACTGAAGCTGTTCCTGAAGGGGGGTGTTGCCCCCGCGCCGAAGACCCTTTCCGATGATCTGCGCCGGGTGGTGGTGGAGAGTGAGCTGCATGCGGAGCATGTGGAAGTGCTGATGCTGCACACATCGCTGACCCGGGTCGGTACCGGCACGTTTGACCGGGTCCAGCAGATCGAGGATTCACTGGCCAACCTGTTCCGCTATTTCACGCTGATCAACGTGGACACGGACGATCGTGATCTGTCCGCGCTGATCGAGATCCTGATCGCGGCCTTCCCCGATGAACTGCCCGGGCGGATCGAGACCCTGGCCGCCGGAGCGGCGTTCCGCCTCAAGGCCGGGTCAGGGGCACGCCGGTCCTTCTGATCCCGGCTGGCCGCCAGAGCGATCCATCAGATGACAGGCGCGGGCCGGTGATGCAATCAAACAGTGGCCCGCTCTATCGCAGGGTGCGGACGCCGGATGGGGTATCGAACGTTGCCGCGAACCCCAAAGCGCCTGCAACGTAACTCACCCTCGGGTCATCGAACTGGCCTGCCAGCATGGTGGCGATCCGCTCAGCGTCCGGGTGGCTGATCTCAAGTCCGATCAGAGCGCAGCCCCGGCCTGCCATCCGCGTCACGGGCAGGGGACCTTCAGGCCACTGGATCAGGGTGGGATACGCCCCCTGCATCGGCATGGAGCCGTCAGCGGGGACGGAGATCAGCCATTCGAGATCGCCACGAACGGCCTCGATTGCCGGTCCGCTGTCGGCATGGGCGCGGGCCAGGCTGCGTTCAATGTCCGGGGTACCGAGAATCCAGGTGCCGATGCGCGGTGCGTCATCGAAATGGTCGAGGCCGTACCAGCGTCCACAGGCGGGAGTTGCTGCTGCCGGATCGACGGCAATGACTTCCAGAAACACATCCTGCCCCAGGCTCAGGAGCCGGTTGTGCGTGCCCATGCGGGGATGCGCGCCGCCGGGCGGCATGTCGATGCCCAGGGTTTCGCGAACATGCGCGACCCCTTCATCCAGCGTGCGTGCGGTTATGGCCAGATGATCCAGCACCAGGCGTGGGGGCTGGTCCGTCAAGTCATGCACTGGCGCACTCATGCGCTTCCATTGAACGTCATGTCGGCTTGGACAACATCATCACCCTGCACCTCAGCAATTACCGAGTAGCCAGGGGTCGTGACGTTGTCATCGAAGATCAGGTGGGTGCCGTCGAAGATGAAGTGAGCCCCAAAGGTTTCGCCGGAATTGGTGCCGTCATACGGCGTGCCGATAATGTCCACAAGGTTCGTGACCGGGAAGCCGAACCCTGGCTCGTCGAACAGGAAGCTGTCGCTTGCTGATGTGAAATCCGTTACCAGGTCCACGGCGATGCCGGATGCTGCAACAGTGATGTTGCTGGCTACGTTCTGCAACTCCCCAGAGCTGTTGTAGTCGATGATATCGGACCCTGTACCGGTCGTGATGTCATCCACACCAGCGCCGCCTGTGATGACGTCGTTGCCATTGCCGCCGGAGAGGGTGTCATCGCCCGCCTGACCTGTGATGCTGTCGTTGCCGTCACGACCGAAGAAGGTCGCGTCCGTCGCCCCGGCAGTCAGAACATCTGCCTGGTTCGTCCCGATGACCACTTCCACAGAGTTCAGGGTATCCGTGCTGCCCTCTCCATCAATGACAAGATTGGTCGACAGATTGGCGTTGATTGCGGCGCCTACGGCCGAATAGTCAGCCGTGTCGATGCCGCCTTCGCCAGCCAGCGTATCCGCCCCTGCGCCGCCGATCAGCGTGTCGTTGCCCGCGTCGCCCTGCAGCGTATCGTCGCCTGCGCCACCGGACAGGCTGTCAGCATCATCGCCGCCACCCAGGAAATCGAGGCCGGCACCACCATCCTGCGTATCGTCACCAGCGCCGCCAAACAGGGCATCGTTGCCTGCGCCACCGATCATGGAATCGTTGCCTCCTTCGCCGCGAAGGTCATCGTCTCCGAGATCACCCTGGATGAAGTCCAGGCCGTTGCCGCCTGTCAGGGTATCGTTGTCGTCGCCACCGATCAGGGTGTCATCACCGTCTGCACCTTCCAGCGTGTCGGCGCCGGCCTCGCCATTCATGCTGTCGGCACCAAGACCGCCCTGGATGATGTTGGCATCAGCATCCCCTCTGAGGGTGTCATTGGAATTGCTGCCGATGATGTGTTCGAAGAGTAGAACCGTGTCCGTGTCGCCGAAGCCATCCGTGGCCGTGGAGTTGGTCAGGTCGACGGCCACGCCAGTCGGATCATCTGCATAGCTGACCACATCGCCGTTGATTTCCGACAGATCACCGGCGGCAAGTGAGTCATTGCCCTGGCCGCCCTTGATCGTGTCATCACCCTGGCGACCTTCCAGCGTGTCATTGCCATCGCCACCGCTGATGCTGTCGTCTTCCTGGCCACCGGATACGGAATCGGCCCCGTCACCACCTTCAATGGTGTCATTGCCCTCATTGCCGGCGAGCGTGTCATTGCCGCCGCCGCCGATCAGGCTGTCGTCACCCAGGTTGCCAAGCAGTGAGTCGGCGCCCAGACCACCCTCCAGCGTGTTCCCTCCGCTGTCGCCCTGAAGGGTGTCATCGAACCCGCTGCCAACCAGGTTCTCGATGCTGGTCAGCGTGTCCGTACCATTGTTGCCGTCGGAGACGGTTCCCGCCCCGAGGTCGAGGTTGAGAGCCACGGCTGCGCTGCTGTAATCGGCCGTGTCGTTACCGCTGCCGCCATCCAGGCTGTCATCATTGTCACCGCCGACAAGTGTGTCGTCGCCGCCACCGCCCTGCAGGGTGTCATCGCCCTCGCGCCCATCAATGATGTCGTTGCCTGCGCCTGCGTCGATGATGTTGTTCTGGTTGTCGGCATCCAGCGTGTCATTCAGGGCCGAGCCGGTGACCTGGCCGACGCTCTGGATCAGCATTGTGTTGACGCCCGATGTCGCGGAAGTCGTATTGAGGTCCAGCGCCACGGCAGCCGTGACACCGGCAAAGTTCACGTGATCCAGACCACCATTGCCATCGACGGTATCATTGTCGTCGGAGATGATGAATTCATCCTCACCATCGCCGCCGACCATGCTGTCCGCACCCGCGCCGCCATCCAGGGTGTCGTCGTTCGTACCGCCGTCCAGGGTGTCATTGTCAACACCGCCCAGAATGCTGTCCGCACCATCGCCACCAACCACACTGTCCGTGCCTGCGCCGCCATCCAGCGTGTCGTTGCCTGCGCCACCATCCAGGGTGTCGTTGCCGTCGTCACCCAGAATGCTGTCCGCACCTGTGCCACCAATAACGCTGTCCGTGCCCGCGCCGCCTTCCAGCGTGTCGTTGCCTGCGCCACCATCCAGGGTGTCGTTGCCAGCCAGCCCGACAATCGCGTCATTGCCGAGGCTGCCTGAAATGTCGTTGCCCAGGCCATCGCCGGTCAGCGTGTCGTTGAATTCCGACCCGGCGATGTTCTCCACCGTCGCAATGGACATGGTGAAGCCGCCTGAAGAGACCGTCCCGGCGTCCAGATCAACCGCTGCTGCCTGACCGCCCGTGGAGAGATTGAACAGATCCGTCCCATCGCCGCCGGTTATCGTGTCGTTGCCCCCACTGATGGAGATGGTGTCGTCACCCGCCCCGCCATCGACGACATCAACACCGGAAACACCATTCAGACTGTCGTTGCCGTCGCCGCCGGTTATCGTGTCGTTGCCTGCGCCACCAAACAGGGTGTCGTCGCCGGTACCGCCATCGAGGGAGTCGTCATTGTTGCCCCCGTTCAGATTGTCGTTGTCGTTACCGCCAAGCAGCGTGTCGTTGTCGTCGCCACCATTCAGGGTGTCGGAATCCTCAAGTGAGGAGAAACGGACCGAACTTTCGAAGCCGGCCGCGATGTCTGCAGCGGCGTCGTCGGCAATGAACTGATCGCCCGGCTGGAACGGCGATCCACCAAACGGAACCTGCAACGCAAGCAGCAACGCGATTTCACTGCCGTCTGCCACGCCACCGCTGGCGATCCCTGTTGCGGTAAGTACACCTTCGTCAGGGTTCGCGGCAAAGGCCGACTGACCGATCACTGCGCTGCTGACGGTCACCGGATCGTCGTTTTCATCGACAAACGAGAAACTGATGATCTCGCCAGAGTTCAGTACCGAGAGATCACCATCCCGCGCCACGGTGATCACAAGGGCCGAAACGTCGTCGCTCGAGACATCGGCCGCATGGAAGATGCCGTTGCCGGTATCGATGAAGAGGTTTGTTCCGCTGGCATAGGTGAAACGGGCGTTCTCCGGCGTGAAGGTCACCAGACCGCCGACGTCGCCCACCAGCAGGTCGGTGCCCAGTTCGCCGTTTAGCGCATCATTGCCTGCGCTACCTTGCAGCGTGTCGTTGTCATCGCCGCCTGCAATGCTGTCGGCGCCGTCACCGCCGCTCAGGCTGTCCGCACCCGCGGCGCCGCTCAGCGTGTCGTTCGCCCCGCCGCCGGACAATGTATTGGCCGCTGAATCGCCGATGATGTCGTCAGCGCCAGCGCCGCCGGTCACGTTCTCGATCGCGGTCAGTGTGTCGGTGCTGCCCGAGTCGTCGACGACAAAGGTGTTTGCCAGATCGACGGTGATCGCGCCGGTATTGTCGCTGTAGTCTGCGGTATCAATGTCCTGACCGCCATTCAGGCTGTCCCCGCCATCGCCGCCCCGCAGGGTATCGTCGCCCGATCCGCCTGACAGCGTATCCGTACCACCAGCGCCGCTGAGGATGTCATCCGCGCCGCCACCCTGCAGCAGGTTTGCCACGAAACTTCCCGTCAGGGTGTCATTGAATGCGTCACCAAAGGCATTCTCGACATTGAAGATGGTCTGGTTCTCCGCGCCGAAGGCAATCGTCCCCAACTGCAGATCGATATCGACAGCCGCGCCCGCCGTGCTGGCGAACACGGCGTCGGTGTCACCGCCACCATTGATCGTGTCGGTACCAAGGCCGAGGAAGATACTGTCGTTGCCGTTGCCGGCATCGACGATATCCGAGCCATCGCCTGCCGTCAGGAAGTCAGCACCTTCACCGCCAAACAGCGAGTCATTGCCGATACCGCCGAACATCGAGTCGTTGCCGTTGTCGCCCACCAGCTGATCGTTGCCGCTGTTGCCGCTGATCTGGTCATCACCGTCGGCGCCGTCCAGGACGTTGTCGCCTGCGTCGCCGCTGATCGTGTCATTGCCGCTGT
Organism: Minwuia sp.; assembly: GCA_029210175.1. Taxonomy (GTDB): domain Bacteria; phylum Pseudomonadota; class Alphaproteobacteria; order Minwuiales; family Minwuiaceae; genus Minwuia. Next base: position 60,655 of record JARGPL010000025.1, read on the forward strand.
TGGTCAGAACATTCTCGATCCCGATCAACGTGTCCGTGCCCGAATTGGTGATAGCCGTACCGGCCGAAAGGTTGATCGTGATGCCATCGACGTCCGTATCGGTGGTGAAGTCTGCCGTATCGGTACCGTCGCCGCCGTCCAGGGTGTCAGCCCCGTCGCCACCGTCCAGGGTATCGTCGCCAAGTCCGCCGGTCAGGGTATTGGCCCCGGCATTGCCGATGAGGTCGTCGGCTCCGGATCCCCCGATCACATTGGTAATGCCGATCAGCGTGTCGGTGCCGCCCGTATCGTCGGTCGCGCTGCCGGACGCGATATCCACCACCACCGCCCCGGTGCTGGCGCTGTAGTCCACCGTGTCATTGCCCGCGTCGCCATTCAGGGTGTCATCACCGTCGTTGCCTGCCAGCAGATCATCACCTGCACCACCTGACAGACTGTCATTACCTGCACCGCCGATCAGCGTGTCTTCGTCCGCGCCGGCGTCCAGGCTGTCGGCACCGGCGCCGCCTTCCAGTGAGTCATCCCCGCTGTCGCCCAGCAATGTGTCATCGCCATCGCCACCCAGCAGGGTGTCGTTGCCTGCCGCACCGCTGATGCTGTCGTTGCCATCCGCGCCTTCCAGCAGGTTGTCGAAGGCGTCACCTGTGATGGTGTCATTGCCAGCGTTGGCGAGAATATTCTCGATGCCGCTGAGCGTGTCGGTGCCGGAGTTGGTGATTGCGGTGCCCAGCCCGAGATTGATGGTGATGCCATCAAGATCGGTATCGTTGGTGAAGTCGGCGGTATCTGCCCCGTCGCCACCAAGCAGGCTGTCCGCGCCATCATCACCCTGCAGGGTATCGTCGCCGTCGCCACCCTGCAGCGTATCCGCGCCAGTGTTGCCCGACAGCAGGTCGTTCCCCAGTCCGCCGACGAAACTGTTGTCATCACCCGATCCGGCCAGCGTGTCGTCCGCGTCCGTGCCCACAAGGTCTTCGATGCCCGCCACGTCGAACGTGAACAGGGCGTTGGAGGCGGAGCCAACGAACAGGTCGATGTTCAGCGCCAGGGAGACAGCCGCAAAGCTGGCCACGTCGCGGCCGATGCCACCATTCAGGGTGTCATTGTCGTTGCTGGCACGCAGTTCGTCGTCACCATCACCGCCGGACATGCTGTCGGCACCGTCGCCGCCGTCCAGGGTGTCGTTGCCACTGCCGCCGAGCAGCGTGTCGATGCCATCTGCGCCCGCAAGGCTGTCATCGCCAGCGTCGCCGTCAAGTTCGTTCGCGGCGGCATCACCCAGCAGGGTATCGTTCAACGAGCCACCGACGACATTCTCCACGCCGGTGACCGTCTGGCTCTCGCTGCCGAAGGTGACGACGCCGGTGCCAAGGTCGATGTCGAGGGCTGCACCTGCCGTGCTGCCATCGATGACGTCCGTGCCGCCGCCGCCGTCCAGCGTGTCGTTGCCCAGCCCCAGGAAGAATTCGTCGTTGCCCAGCCCGCCAACGACGCTGTCTGCCCCCGCCCCGCCCACCAGGATGTCGTCGCCGTCGCCGCCATCGATGGTGTCATTGCCACTGCCGCCGGAAATGTCGTCACTGCCTGCACCGGCGTTGATGAAGTCCGCACCTATGCCGCCGGAGAGGCTGTCGGCACCGTCATTGGCAATCAGTGTGTCGTTGCCGTCATTGCCGATCAGCGTGTCATCCCCGGTGCCGCCGATCAGCACATCGTTGCCTGAGGCACCGGTGAAGAACGCACGCTCGAAACCGTCGATCGTGATCGTGCCGTTGGCGGACTGCGTCAGTTCGGTAACCTGATCCAGTACATCGCCTGTTCGCGTCATGCCTACAGCATTGCCGCTGGCGGAGAAATCGACCACAAGAAGGTCGGTGCCGTCGCCGCCTGACAGGCTGTCCGTGCCGCGTCCGGCGCTGATTGTATCGTCACCTGCACCGCCGTCGATGGTGTCGGCATTGGCACCAGTGAGACTGATGGAGTCATTGCCCGATCCGAGCGTCGTGATCAGCCGTTCGAACGAACTGATGAACGTACCGTCGGCCAGCGTGATCGTGCCACCACCGGTGTAGACGATGTCTTCCGACTTGGCCGAGAGGTCGATCAGCAGCAGATCGGTCCCTGCACCGCCATCCAGCGAGTCCAGCACGGTACCGACAATCGTGTCGTTGCCGTCAATGCCCAGCAGGGTATCCGACAGCAGGCCACCGACAAGCCGCTCAGCATCGTTGGACCCGGTCATGTTGATACGCTCGAACCCGTCGATCGTGAGCGTGCCCGCCGCGGCCTGGGCGAACGCTGTGACGAGTGTGATGTCGTCGCCCGTGCTGGT
>JARGPL010000031.1 GCA_029210175.1 Minwuia sp.
TCATCCCGGGCAAGCGCAGCGCCGACCCGGGACCCACGTTTTGACGAGCCGGTCACCTCAGAGAAGCGTGGACCCCGGGTCTCGTGCCCGGGGTGACAGTGAAGTGCTTGATCCAATTGATGAACCACTTCTCAGACGGCGTGCCCGGGCTTGACCCGGGTACCCAGGGTGCCGCTCAAACGCTGAAAAGCTGGGCACCGTGGTTCGGGGGAAGCGAAGCGGGTCAGCACCCCCACCTGTCATCCCGGGCAAGCGCAGCGCCGACCCGGGACCCACGCTTTGGCGAGCCGGTCACCTCAAAGAAGCGTGGACCCCGGGTCTCGTGCCCGGGGTGACAGCAATCATTCCGAATCCCGCACGGGCAGTGCCGCGGGGGTCAGTCCTCGAACTGGGGATCGACAGGCACGCGCAGAGCGGTGGCGAGGGCGTTGGTGCGCGATGCCATGGCAACGACGCGACGCATCTCGTTCATCATCTCGGGCGTCGCACCCTTGGCGCTGGCCGCCGCGCCATGGCTGGCGACGCAATAGTCACAGCCGTTGGCGATGGAGACGGCGACGTAGATCAGCTCCTTCATCTCGGGGCTGAGGGCACCGTCGCCCATCACCGCACGAAGCGTATCCCAGACAGAGCGCAGTTCCGCCGGGTCGTGCGCCAGGTATTTCCAGAAGTTGTTGACGTCGGCGACCCCGCGCAGGGCCATGATTTCGTCATAGACCGCGCGGACTTCCGGACCGGCATCCTGATATTCGACAGGTTTGACCAAGATGATGATCTCCTGTGTGGTTCGGCTGCACCGGCTGGCATGATGGCCAGCCAGCGACAAACCACCATCAGCCGACGATGTCGAGTTCGGAAAAGAAGTAGGCGATCTCGATCGCGGCGTTCTCCGGGCTGTCGGAGCCATGGGCGGAATTGGCTTCGATGGACTCGGCGAATTCCTTGCGGATGGTGCCGGCGGCGGCGTCTGCGGGATTGGTCGCACCCATGACTTCGCGATAGGCGGCGATAGCGTTCTCGCCTTCCAGCACCTGCACGACGACAGGGCCCGAGGTCATGAATTCACAGAGCGAGCCGAAGAACGGGCGTTCGGCATGCACGGCGTAGAAGCCTTCGGCCTGGGCGCGGGTCAGGTGCATGCGGCGCTGGGCGACGATGCGCAGGCCTGCGGCTTCGATCATCGCATTGACCTTGCCGGTCAGATTGCGGCGGGTCGCGTCGGGCTTGATGATGGAGAATGTGCGTTCCAGAGCCATGGGGATTGTCCTTCGCTGGGGCTTGGGGCGCAGGGACTGCGCCGGATTCAGGGTGGTTGTTTGGCCGCTGCATAGCTTGGGGTACGGCATACTGCAATGGTCATGTCTGGCACCCATTGTCGCGCACCGTCTTGCACGGCGGGGCTGAGTCCGTATAACGCGGGTTCAGTTTCAATTCCCGGACCCCTGCCGTCCCCATCTGTCGGACCCCATCCATGCTGATCCTTGATGACATCACCATCCGCATTGCCGGGCGGACGCTGCTGGAAAATGCCAGCGTGCGCCTGCCGACAGGGCATCGTGTCGGGCTGGTGGGGCCGAACGGTACCGGCAAGACCACCCTGTTGCGCGCCGTGCTGGGGGAAATCGGGCTGGAGGGCGGTGCCATCGAGACCCCGCGCGGATCCCGCATCGGGTCCGTGGCGCAGGAAGCCCCGGGGGGCCACCTGCCCGCGATCGAGGCGGTGCTGGCGGCAGACAGGGAACGCCACAACCTGCTGCGGGAGTCCGAGACGGCGACGGATGGGGAACGGATCGCCGAGATCCAGACCCGGCTGGCCGATATCGGTGCCTATGCCGCCCCCGCGAAGGCGGCGACCATCCTGGCTGGCCTCGGCATCTTCGAAGATCGCCAGAACCTGCCCTGCAATTCGTTCTCCGGTGGCTGGCGGATGCGCGTCGCGCTGGCGGCGGCACTGTTCTCCGAGCCGGAGATCCTGCTGCTTGATGAGCCGACGAACCATCTGGATCTGGAGGCGGCGCTGTGGCTGGAGGGGTTTCTGGCCACCTATCCCCACACGATCGTCATCGTCAGCCATGACCGGGACCTGCTGAACCGGGCCGTCACCGACATCCTGCATCTGGATGAACAGAAGCTGACGCTCTATCCCGGTGGCTATGACACGTTCGAGGAACGCCGTCGCATGACGCAGCGCCATCAGGTGCTGCTGGCCAACCGGCAGTCGGCGGAACGCGAACGCATTCAGGCGTTTGTCGACCGCTTCCGCTACAAGGCGTCCAAGGCCCGCCAGGCGCAGAGCCGTTTGAAGATGCTGGCGAAGATGCAGCCCGTGGCTGCGATGATGGAAAACCGCGCGCCCCGGTTCCCCTTTGCCGAACCGGCCAGGCTTTCACCGCCGGTGGTGCACATGGACGGGGCGGAGGTGGGCTATGACCCGGGCAAGCCGGTGCTGCGTCGTCTGGGTCTGCGCATTGATGAGGATGACCGGATCGGCCTGCTGGGCGCCAATGGCAATGGCAAGTCCACCCTGTCGAAGCTGATCGCCGGACGGTTGAAGGCGGAGAAGGGGGAAGTGCGGCGGTCGTCGAAGCTGAAGATCGGCTTCTTCGCGCAGCATCAGATCGAGGATCTGTCGCCGGACCGCTCGGCTCTGGCGCACCTGCGCGACGTGCGCCCGCATGAGCCTGAGCAGCGGTTGCGGACCCGCCTCGACGGTTTCGGGCTGGACGTGAAGCGGGTGGATACCCCGGCGGGGGAACTCTCCGGCGGAGAGAAATCACGCCTGGCGCTGTGCCTGATGGCGCAGAGCGAACCGCACATGCTGATCCTGGATGAGCCGACCAACCATCTGGACATCGACAGCCGCGAGGCGCTGGTGCAATCGCTGAACGATTTCCCGGGGGCCGTGATCCTGGTCAGCCATGATGCACATCTGGTGGAGGCTGTGGCCGATCGGCTGTGGCTGGTGGGGGATGGTACCGTCACCCCGTTCGACGGTGACATGGCGGACTATCGCCGCAAGGCGCTGGGTGACGCGGCAGAAGAACGCAAGTCGCGCAAGAGCGACGGGTCTGCCGTGCTGGATTCCAAGACCGATCGCAAGGAAGCCCGCAAGGCCGCCGCCTCCGCCCGCAAGCGGCTGGTGCCCTACCGCAAGGCGATCAAGTCGGCGGAAGTGGAGATGGAACGGATCTCGGCCATGCTGGCAAAGATCGAAGCCCGCCTGCGCGATCCGGAAATCTATCAGGGTGCCCAGGACGAAGTCGCCCGCCTGACCCGGGTGAAGGCCGATGGCGAACGCGCTCTGGCCGATGCCGAAGCCGCCTGGATGGCCGCAGAAGAAGCCCTGGAACAGGCCCAGCAGGAAGCCGACGCCGCCTAGCGCGGGCCGCATTTTGATTGAATCACCAGCCCGCTCCCCCACCCGACCTTCCCCGTCGAGGGAGGAGAAGAAAGGATGAGGCGACAGGGCAATGTCCCTATCGTTTCTCGATGACGAATTCGACCGGCGCCCGGCCTGCGTCACGGAAGATCAGGACGAGGTCGTGGACATGGTCCACCACCAACGGGCCCTTCAGGCCCATCAGCATGATGTGGTCCCCCCCGGGCTGCAGCGCCGCTTCCCCCTTTGCGGGAATCGTGATGCCTTCCACTTCGCGCATCATCATGCGGCCGTTGTCGTGGATGTGGGTATGCAGTTCGGCCCGCACTGCGTCGCTGGATTCCACACCGATCAACCGGTCTTCCACGCCGCTGTTGCGGATGGTCAGGAACACGGCACCCGTGCCCGCCCTGCCGATGGTGGCGAAGGCATGGGGGTGGATCAGGGTCAGGTCACCCACCTTCGTCTCGCGCGCGGCGGCGGGATTCAGTACCGCCACGAGCAGGAGCACGAACGGCAGGAAAGTGGTTCTGGGGGTGATCATGGCATTTCCTAAGGTTTGGCACGAAAGGTGGTGTCTGGTGTCATGCGAATCGGCTCAGGCCTACAACTCGGGCCCTCAGCCCAGGCCTACAACTCGGGCCCTCAACTCGGGCCCTCAGCTCTGGCGCATCCGGCGCAGCACGGCGGAACAGTTCAGGATCACCCGCTCATCGGTATAGATCTCGCCGCGCATGAACACCATCTGCCCGGTACGGCGGATCACCACCGACCGGGCCTTGATGATCTCGTCGCGATTGCCGCTGGCCATGAATTCCGCATTGAAGGACACGGTGAAGACGCCGCGGTCGGTGGTGCCCACAGTGCCACCAGCGCACATCATCAGGTCGGCGAAGGTCATCAGCAGCCCGCCGTGGACAATGCCACCCGAATTGCAGTGCTTTTCCTCCGCCTTGAAGGCGAACCGCAGCTGGTCGTCGCGCATGCGCCAGTAGAACGGGCCGGTGTTGGTCTCATGCGGGTCCTTCGGGTCGAACACCCGATAGCGTTCACCGGGATTGCGCTTGGCCTCGAAGTAGTCGGCGTCCTTGTCCATCATGTCCTCTCCGGATCCGGTCAGTCGAACCCGGCCGGGGGCTGGAAGCCGCCGGTCAGGGCCTCGAGCACGCGCGCCACACCCAGGGTCCGGCGATCACCCATTTCCGGCCCGACGATCTGGACGCCGACCGGCAGGTTCCCGTCGGTCATGCCGCCGGGCACGACGGTGCTGGGCAGATAGCTGACACCGGTCATCCCGGCCCAGAACAGATGCTGGAAATAGGGTACACTCCTGCCATTCACCGTCAGGGTGCGGGCGCCGAGGTCAACGGATTCATCGTGCGGGAAGGCGGCTACGGCGGCCACGGGGCACAGCAGCACATCGTATGAATCAAAGAAATCCGCCCAGACGTAGCGCATCCGGGTCCGTGCCTCGTTCACCGCGGCCCATTCGCGATAGCGCATGGTCTGGGCGCGCAAGGTGACGGCACCCGGGGAATCGTCGTCAGCGGCCAGGTCACCCGCCCGCTTCACGTTCTCCTGGTACATGTCTTCGGGCATGCGTGCGGCCAGGGCGGCATGCAGCAGCCCCAGGAAGGTATCCATGCAGTGCTGCGGCGTGAAGTCAGGCCGGGCGTCCGGGTCGATGATCGCCCCGGCGTCGGCCAGCGCGTCCGCGGCGCCTTGAATCACCTTCTTGACGCTGTCATCCACCGGCGCGATCGGGTCGTCGAGCCACAGGGCGACCCGCAGCCCCTCCGCCCCGTCAACACCGGACGGTGGCAGGTCCAGCCGCCAGCCCGGGTCGGCCAGCCGGTCGGACCCGGCGGTCAGGTCCAGCGCCAGTTCCAGATCATCGACACGGCGGGCCAGCGGCCCGATCACGGAAATGTCGGGCGGTGTCAGTCCGCCGGTCAGCGCATGGCCGCGCATGGGGACAATGCCCCAGGTCGACTTGTGGCCGCAGACCCCGGAATAGTGCGCCGGATTGCGGATCGACCCGCCGATGTCGGAGCCATATTCGAGGGCCGTGAAGCCCGCTGCCAGCGCCGCCGCACCGCCGCCGGACGACCCGCCGGGGGTGTGACCGTGGGCATGCGGGTTGTGGGTGGTGCCATAGACGTCGTTATAGCTCTGGAAGTCGGACAGCATCAGCGGCACGTTGGTCTTGCCGAAGATCACGGCCCCCGCATCCTTCAGCCGTTGCGGTACCACGCCGTCGCGGCTCGGGATGTTGCCCTTCATCTCCGGCACGCCCCAGGTGGTGGGCAATCCGGCCAGATCGAAGCTTTCCTTCACCGTCATCGGCACGCCGTGCAGGGGCCCGGTGGATTCGCCGCGTGCCGTGGCCGCGTCCGCTGCATCCGCTGCTGTCCGGGCGCGGTCGAAATCACGCACCACCACCGCATTGACCCGGTTGTCATGGCGTTCGATCCGGTCGATGTAGTGGTCCAGCATTTCCCGCGCGCCAATGCGGCGGGCGCGGATCAGTGCCGCCAGTTCACTGGCGGATTTCCAGGCAAGTTCGGACATCAGGCTTCCCCCCAAAGGACATGCGTCGCCACCCGTTGACGGGTCGCGGCACCGTCACGCAAGGATAGCGTCAAATGAGGGAGCGGCAATTGCCAGCACGCGCGCCAAAGCGAAGCATCAGGCCGCGAGTGCCGCCTCCGTCTCCGGATCGCCGGCAATGCGGCTGTGCCACATGCGTCGGGCCTGGGTGAAGGGCCAGGGTGTCGCCTGATGCATCAGGCGGCGGTTGTCCCAGATCACCACGTCACCGGCTTCCCACTGGTGATGGCAGACCCGCGGCGGCTGACAGGCGAAGTCCACCAGTTCCTGCAGCAGAGCCGCTGATTCGTCCGGGTCCATGCCGATGATGTCATAGGCATGGCGCCCGATGATCAGGTTCTTCCGCCCGGTTTCGGGATGTTCCTTGACCAGCGGCCGGATCGACACCGGCCCGTCGTGGAAACCATAGCCGCCATAGCTCTTGCCGGACGCATCGTCGGAGGTGACGGTACCGTCCTTCTCCGGCTTGGCGTCATGCCCGACCTTGGCCTGGGAATGGTACAGCGAGTGGTGCGCGCGCAGGTCGGCAATCCGGGCCTTCATGGTATCATCCAGCGCGTCATAGGCCGCGCGCATATCGGCGAAACCGGTCGCGCCGCCGACCTGGGGCACGATCTCCGCCGTGAACACGGCACCCTTGGCCTGCACCGCCATGTAGGTGCTGTCATGGTGCCAGCCCATGTTGCCGTGGTTGATCTTCATCATGTCGTCGGAGCCATCGTCGGGGCGCAGGCTGCCGTCTTTGCGCATGTTGCCGATTTCCGCCAGATTGAACTCCAGATCGCCGAAGCGCTGGGCGAATCCGACCTGCTGGCTGTGGTCCAGGAACTGGTCGCCGACGATCAGCAGGCCGGCTTCCAGCCAGTGATCATACAGCCGCTGAAAGCCATCCTCATCCAGATTCGCCAGCTTCACATTGGATACCCGCGCGCCGAAGCAGACGCCGTCCAGAGGCTCGAAACGCATGCCGCTCATGATCCATCCTCCCGCATTTTCGATCGTGCATCGGAACCAATGATGACGCTACGGCAACTGCCTGCCAAGACACCTCGCGGCCCCGGCATGCAGGTCTGGTGCGCAGATTTGATGGTCCTTCAAGGACTGCGACTGGCCGGCAGGCCGCGGACAGCGGCAATCAGGGGGTCACGCGGAACCTTTTTCGTGACCCCCCGACCGCTGAACGGGCACTTGGCTTGGCCCGGCCGATTGACGGCCCGTTCGCAGTTTCGGACCTGCCATGGCTCAGGGCGGCCATGTACAGCTCCGAACGTCCCCGACCCCACCAGGTGGCGACGCCTCTTTCGCCTGCACCGCGCAGGAGGACGCGGTGCGGGCGGTCTCTGTCCAGGCCCGGTCCGGGTCATGTCGACACCGGCGAAGGGACGCCGGGTCCTGGCAATAGTTCTCGCTTCATGGCCCGGCGATGTGCGTCGCGGCAGAAAACCCGTGCGGTATCAGGATGCCGCACTTAAGGTGATTTCGGTCGTGCCACAGGGCGCTCTTCGCTAGACTCGTCCAAACAACACATCGCACCGGGTGCTTATTCGTACTGCCATGACAGAAGCTGATCACGAAACTGTGAGATCTGGGCTGGAGACGCATCTGCCGCGGCTCTGGCGCTACGGCCTGTCGCTCAGCCGGAACCCGTCGGTTGCGGAGGAACTGGTGCAGGCGACGTGCCTGCGTGCGCTCGAACGGCAGTCCCAGTTCCGCACCGGCACGAACCTTCGGGCCTGGTTGTTCACCATCCTCTCGTCCATCTGGAAGAACCAGCTGCGTGCCGAGAAGGTGCGCACCGGCGGCGGCTTTGCCGACCCGGAAACCGAGCTTGTCTTCGATGGCGCCGCGTCGATGGAAACGAATAATTTGCTGCGGCGGGTGTTGAGCGAAGTGTCGGAATTGCCAGAGGCCCAGAGACAGGCCGTGATACTCGTCTACGTGGAAGAATTTACCTATCGTGAGGCGGCGCACATTCTGGAAGTTCCTATCGGCACTATCATGAGCAGGCTGTCTGCCGCGCGGGGCAAACTGGCCGGACTTGACTCAAGCGCAACCAACGCGCGAAAAACCCGCGCTGATGAAGTCGGGAAGAACTGATGGTATCAGCCGGAATGGCAGATCATCCGAGAGACGAGGACCTGGTAGCCTACCTCGACGGGGAGCTTGCGCTCGCAGACCGTCAGGCGCTGGACCAGGCCCTGTCGGATTCGGCTGACCTGCGCGCCCGGCTTGAGGTCCTCAGGGGCGGCGACCGTCCGTTCCGGGAATCCTTCGACCTGTTGCTGGACGCGGCACCGCTGGAGCGGATGCGCGCGGCCCTGCCCGACCCGACCATCTCCGCCAGCGTCATCAGCACCACACAGACACCGCCGATACCGGCCAATGACTGGCGCTCGCTGGGCATCGCGGCCATGCTGCTGCTGGCGATCGGCATTGGTTTCGCGGTTGGTTTCGGTACCCGATCCGACATGGGCGACACCGCCCTGCTGGCGGAGCTGGATGCGCTGGAGGCTGAACTGGAAGAGGCGGAGGCTGCTGCAGACGCGGCCCCGGTTGCCACCGTCAAGGGCTGGCGACAGGCGGTGGCGGACTATCAGGTCCTGTTCACCACGGATTCGCTGACCCCCGATCAGGGTGGCGACGGCGCACTGGCGCTGGCGTCGTCCCAGGTGGGCCTGAATCTCGACCCCGCCACCCGTGCGGCGGCCGGTCTTGAGTTCCGTCGCGCGCAAGTGCTGGCATTCAACAGCAAGCCTCTGGTCCAGCTGGCTTACCTGGGCGATGACGGCGTGCCCGTGGCCTTCTGCATCATCGCCTCCAACAAACCCGAAGCGGGCACGCAATACGAGCAGCGCAACGGTCTCGGCATCGTGCACTGGATCATCGGCGGCTATGGCCTGATGGTCATCGGCGACCTGCCGGAAGAGCGGTTGAACAGCATCGCCCGCGACCTGCGAAAAAGCATCCAGCTCTGACCGGACCGCCTCGCTCCTTCTTCCCCTTCCCTCTCGATAGGGGAAGGTCGGGATGGGGGTGAACGGCGGAGCCGGTCTTCGCGGCACTGCCTCGTTCCATCATCGCGGTCACCGAAAGAGATCCCGGATGACCGAAGGAAGAAATGTCAGGTGGCCTGTAAGCCGGGTTCTGTCCATTCCCGTTGCCGGAAACTGGATGACCATTCATCTGGGACACCCGTTGCCGGATGCCTCCTGCAACCAACCCGGACGGCGGCCCGAAGCGCCCTGTTGTCAATGCCCGGAGGCATCGCAACCAGCCGTCCCTATTCGGTCTTGCTCCCGGTGGGGTTTACCCTGCCAGCGACGTTACCGCCGCCGCGGTGCGCTCTTACCGCACCGTTTCACCCTTGCCCGCGCACAAGGCGCAGGCGGTCTGTTCTCTGTGGCACTGTCCCTGGGGTCGCCCCCGCCGGGCGTTACCCGGCACCGTTTCTCCGTGGAGCCCGGACTTTCCTCCCTCGCGCCTTGCGGCACGACAGCGGTCATCCAGCCACCTGACGCGCAGGGCTTACGCCGCCGCCTGCCGGAGGTCAATGCCGCAGCCAGTCTCTGCCATCCCGGCCCGGCGCTCCGCTGGTCCGGGATGGCAGTCAGCGGGTCGGTTCAGCCTCAGGCCGGGTCGGCACCGACGCGGATGATCTGCTTGCCGAAGTTCTCGCCCTTCAGCATGCCGATGAAGGCGGCGGGTGCGCTGTCGATGCCTTCGGCAACGGTCTCGCGGTACTTCAGCTTGCCTTCCTTCATCCAGCCGGTCATGTCGGCAATGAAGCCGGGCAGACCGTCGAAATGTTCGGAAATGATGAAGCCGCGGATCATGGCCCGGTTGATCAGCAGGGACTGGATGTTGCTGATGCCTTCGGGCTTCACCAGGTTGTACTGGCTGATCATGCCGCAGAGCGCGATCCGCGCGTACGGATTGATGTTGGCCAGGACCGCATCCAGCATCTCGCCGCCGACGTTTTCGAAATAGACGTCGATGCCGTCCGGGCAATGCTCCCGCAGGGCCTTGGCGTAGGAATCGACCTTCTTGTAGTTGAAGCAGACGTCGTAGCCGCAGGACTCCATGGCCCAGGCGCATTTCTCGTCATCGCCGGCGGAACCGACGACACGGCAGCCCTTGATCCTGGCGATCTGACCGACGACCTGACCGACGGCACCGGATGCCGCGGAGACATAGACCGTCTCTCCCGGCTTCGGTTCGCCGATGTTCAGCAGCCCGTAGTAGCCGGTGAAGCCCGGCATGCCGAGGATGCCCAGATAATAGGACAGCGGTGCCGCCCTGGCATCGACAGGCATCAGGCCTGCGCCACCCTTGACCAGCGTGTGCGTCTCCCAGCCCAGCATGCCGTTGACCACGGTGCCCACCGGCACGTTCTTGTTCTTCGACGCAATGACCTCGCCCACCGCACCGGCATTCATGGTCTCGCCCAGCTCGAAGCCGGCGGCATAGGATTTCCGGTCCGACATGCGACCGCGCATGTAGGGGTCAACGGACATCACGATATTGCGGGTCAGCACGTCCCCATCGGCCAGGTCGGGGATCGGCGCATCCTCGACACGGAAGCAGTCGGGCGTCACCCAGCCCTCGGGCCGTTTGGCAAAGATCACGCGGCGGTTGGTATCGGTCATGTGGGAGTTCCCTCTGTGTTTTCTGATTGGGTCCAGATAATGCAGCGCGGGGGGATTGGAATGGCCTGGCGTCGTCCCAATGGATCAGTGGTCAGGGTTCACACGCCCTCCACGCTGAATTCCGGAGCACCATCCCACACCAGATTCCAATGTGCGCCAGGTCGGACATTCTGGATGATTCCAGGGTCGAAGGCCACGAAACAACGGCCACCCGCCCGTCGCACGGAGGGGTAGACAAGGCCCCTGTGCCCGGCCCGGCGCAAATCGCCAGCCAGCAACTGACCCGCCGGATAACCCACGCCCGGATCCGGGTCGAGAGCCGTATCCGGGTCCGCCCCATGCAGATCCGGGAAGTCGCCGATGAAGTCCGCCAGCAATTCGACATAACGAGCCTTGTCTTCGTACCGACCAATGTAGCCCAGCTCTCGCGTGCGGTGGAACCCGACTTCCTGTGCGCTGGTCAGCATGTCCCAGGCGCAGTACCAGGCGCCACGGCCCCCGTCGTTGAAGCGATTTCCGGTCGACCGTGTATAGGTGAACGCGGCGTTGATGTGGCTTTGGCCATAGAGTGCCAGATCGCCTGCGCGCCGGGCAAAGGCCAGTTCGCGGCGGTCGATCGCATCACTGGCCTCTCGTTCCGCGATCAGACGGGCGCTGGTCTCGCCTTCGATCTCCGCGAGTATGGCCGCTTCATCCTCGGTGTCGACCAGGCCCCGTAACACGGGCGGTTTGTGATGGGTTTCAGGGACCAACCGAACCAGGGCGCGATCATTGACCGGCGTGATCTTCACATGCCACCGCGCAGTGCGTCGGCATGGGTACGCACACGCAGGATGGTCGGCAGCCCGCCCGCGATCATGCGATCGATCGGGCGAACGCCATCGAATACCGGGCCCTTGTTCGGCAGGGTGATCCATTCGCGAGAGATCGGCGGGTTGAAAAAAAGCTCAAGCGACTTGTAAAGCCCGACCAGCGCACTGAGGCGCAACATCTGATCCTGCGTGAGTTCCCCAGCGTAGCCTGGTCGTCTGGCGCGCTTCCAGGTTGACTCCGACATGTCGGCGAGGGCCGCTGCCTCACGGACGGACAGCTTCCAGGCCTCCGCGATCCGCGCATAGGCTTTCAGTGCCACTGCCTGCCTGTCGGATGCTGCACGATGTTGCACGGCAGATTCCACCACCGGCTCCCCTCATACCATAAAGCACGGCATTTTAGTTCATATGCACCGTTTATCAAGTCCATATGAAGTGTATCCCTGGGTGCCGCTGGTTCCTTCGGGGGAACAGATCAGCTCAGTTGACCGTGCGCCCTGCCTTCGCCAGTTCGTCGGCGGCGATCCAGAGGCCGTTGCCGTCGAACGCCGGCAGCACGGCCTGGATGAAACCTTCCATGATCTCGTCCGGGGCGGGCAGGGTCATCGGGTCTTCGCCGGGGAAGGCGGCTGCGCGCATGGCGGTACGGGTCGGACCCGGGTTGATGACATTGACGCGGACGGACGTCTGTTTCATCTCTGCCGCGTAGGTCTCCGCCATCTTTTCCAGCGCCGCCTTGGATGCGCCATAGACGCCCCAGAACGGGGAGGCGACGCGGGTGATGCCGCTGGTCACGAACAGCACCCGACCGGCGTCGGACGCGCGCAGCAGCGGGTCCAGCGCCCGGATCAGCCGCCAGTTGGCGTGGACGTTCAGCTTGAAGGTCTTTTCCCAGACATCGGGCGGAAAATGCCCCATCGGAGACAACTGGCCCAGCACGGCCGCATTGCCGACCAGCGCATCGAGGCGGCCATAGCGTTCCAGCAGGGGCGCGGCCAGCCCGTCGATCGCGGCCCAGTCGGTCAGGTCCATCGGGACCAGGGTGGCAGAGCCGCCGAGGCCATTGATCTCGTCATCCAGACTTTCGAGGCTGGCGGTGTCGCGGGCGATGGCGATGACATGCGCGCCCTCCGCCGCATAGGCCCGCGCAATGGCGCGACCGATGCCTTTCGACGCGCCGGTCACCAGCGTGATGCGGCCCTCCAGCCGCTTCAGGCTCATCGCTGGCCCTCATCGAACAGGCTGCCCTGGTCGGACGCCACACCCTTGTCGGTCTCGTCCAGCAGCGGGATCGCGTAGTCGCCGCTGAAGCAGGCATCGCAATAGCCCGCATCCATGCTGCGTTTCGCTTCACCGACCGCCCGATACAGGCCATCGATGGACAAATAGGCAAGGCTGTCGACCTTGATGGCGCTGCGCACCTGATCCAGCGTTTCGAACTGGTTGTAGATCAGCTCAGCCCGCGACGGCGTATCGACGCCATAGAAACAGGGGCTGACCGTTGGCGGGCTGGCGATGCGCAGATGCACCTCCGTCGCGCCCGCATCCCGCACCATCTCGACGATGCGCTTCGACGTGGTGCCACGGACGATGGAATCATCCACCAGCACGACCCGCTTGCCGCGCAGCAGGGCGCGGTTGGCGTTGAGTTTCCGCAGTACCGCCAGATCGCGGTGCAGCTGGTCCGGTTCGATGAAACTGCGGCCCACGTAATGGTTGCGGGTGATCGCAAGCTCGAACGGGATGTTCAGCACCTCGGCATAGCCCAGGGCGGACGGCGTGCCGGAATCGGGCACCGGCACCACCATGTCAGCCTCCACCACTTCCTCGCGCGCCAGTTCGCGACCGATGTTGCGGCGGATCGAATAGACGTCCTTGCCGTTCACCTTGGAATCGGGGCGGGCGAAGTAGACATATTCGAAGATGCAGAAATGCGGCTTCGACTTCTGCAGCGGAAAGTCGCTCGTCATCCCGTTCTCGTCGATGACGATCATTTCCCCGGGCTGCACGTCGCGCACGAAATCCGCGCCGATGATGTCCAGGCCGCAGGTCTCCGACGATACCACCCAGGCATCGTCCAGCCGACCCAGCACCAGCGGGCGGACCCCGGCGGGGTCACGGGCGGCGATGAGTTTCTTCTTCGACAGGGCGACCAGTGAATAGGCGCCGACGATCCGTTCCATGGCGTGGATCAGCCGCTTCACCAGCTGGCGTTCATTGCTGCGTGCCACCAGGTCCAGGATGACCTCGGTATCGGTGGTCGACTGGAACCGGCGCCCCTCCGCCCGCAACTCCTGCTTCAGCTGCCGGGCATTGGTCAGATTGCCATTGTGGGCCAGGGCGAAGCCGCCGGATTCATCCAGATCGGTCCAGAGCGGCTGGATATTGCGGATCATGGTCTTGCCGGACGTGGCATAGCGGGTGTGGCCGATCGCGGCTTCCCCGGTCAGGCGGGCGGTCGGGCTGCCGGAATCACCATCAGCGGCGCCCTTGCCGAACACGTCACCCACCAGACCCAGCGCCCGATGGACGTAGAACTGGCCCCTGTCGAAGGCAACGATGCCACAGGCTTCCTGCCCGCGGTGCTGCAGGGCATGCAGCCCAAGGGCGGTCAGTCCGGCGGCGCCATCCGCGCCCCAGACACCAAAGACGGCACATTCCTCATGGAAATGGTCGTCGTCGAAAGGGAGGGTCGTCCCGGAAACTTGGGTGCTCATTCGCGCTCCGTCACGGAATCCATCAAACGGTCCAGATCTCGGTTCTGTTGCTTCGTATAGCCCTTCTCGGGGCTGGCGTCCTGTGCTTCCCCGTCGCGGCTGCCATTCGCGTCATCTTCCAGCAGCGGACGCAGCACGCGGGCGGCCTTCCCGGCCTGTTCCGCCTTGCCCCGGGCGTCGTCCGCCCGGCCCCGCGTGGTTTCCTGCACGCGGCGCGGTATGACCGAAGTGACATAGTCGGTGGCCAGCTTCACATAGGGCAGGGACCGGGCGTCGCGTACCGTCGATGGCGGGTTGTCGGGCATCAGGTAGTCGATCACCAGCCAGGCGGCAATGATGACAAGGCCGCCGCGGGCGATCCCGAACAGCAGGCCCAATGACCGGTCCAGTGCCCCCATGGCGCGGCTTTCGCGCACCCGGCTGGCGATGGAATGGGTGATGATGATCAGGATCACCAGCACGACCAGGAAGATGGCCACGGCGGAAATGATGTCGGCGGCAGTCGCGTCGCCCACCTGTTCCAGCACCAGCGGGCGCAGGTACGGCTGGCCGTACCAGGCGGCGATTCCGGCCCCGATCCAGCTGCCGAGCGACAGCACCTCACGCGTGAAACCACGCATCAGGCCGAAGATCGCCGACAGGGCGATGATGCCCAGAATGATCAGGTCCGCGAAGGTCAGGCTCATGTCAGTGCCCCTCATCCAGCGGGAACAGTGCGGCGAGTGCGTCCAGCCGGTCAATCTCCGTGACCTTCAGCTGATCGCGCCCTTCCGACCCGGCGGGGGCGATGGCGTGGCGAAACCCCAGTTTGGATGCTTCCTTCATGCGGGCTTCGGCCCGGGCGACACGCCGGACTTCACCGGACAGGCCGATTTCTCCAAACACCACGGTCGCGGCGCGCACCGGGTCGTCGGACAGCGACGACAACAGGGCGGCAGCCACGGCCAGGTCCGCCGCCGGTTCGTTGATCCGCAGGCCCCCTGCCACATTCAGATAGACCTCGTTCTGGCCCAGCGAAAGGCCAAGCCGTGTATCCAGCACAGCCAGGATCATCGCCAGTCGCCCGGCGTCCCAGCCGACGACCGCACGCCGCGGGGTGGCCAGCGGCGACGGCGCGACCAGCGCCTGGATCTCCACCAGGATCGGGCGGCTGCCTTCCATGCCCGCGAACACGGCGGCACCGGCCACCGGTTCCTCGCGTTCCCCCAGGAACAGGGCGGACGGATTGGGGGTCTCGATCAGCCCGGCCTCCGCCATTTCGAAGACGCCGATCTCGTCAGCCGCGCCAAAGCGGTTCTTCACCGCGCGCAGGATGCGGAACTGGTGGCTGCGATCGCCTTCGAAATACAGCACCGTGTCCACCATGTGCTCCAGCACCCTTGGCCCGGCGATCTGGCCGTCCTTGGTGACATGGCCGACCAGCACGACGGAGGTGCCGGATTTCTTGGCATACTGGATCAGTTCATGGGCCGAGGCGCGGACCTGGGCCACGGTGCCCGGGGCGCTTTCCAGCTGTTCGGAGAACACGGTCTGGATCGAATCGATGATCACCAGGTCGGTGTCGCCATGTTCCTGCAGGGTGGCGATGATCTCCCCCAGTCCGTTGGCGTTGGTCACCTGCACCGGTGCGCCATCGACCCCCAGCCTGCGCGCCCGCATGGCGATCTGGGTCGTGGCTTCTTCCCCCGATACATAGATCACCTTGGCCCCGGTCTGCGCCATGGCGGTGGCAGTCTGCAGCAACAGGGTGGACTTGCCGATTCCCGGCTCCCCGCCGATCAGGATGGCAGACCCGCGCACCAGCCCGCCGCCCAGCACCCGGTCCAGTTCACCGATACCGCTGCCGCGCCGGGGCTCGTCCAGGGTCTGGATCGACAGATCGGTCAGGACAGCAGGGCGTGAACGGCTGGCCGCGACAGCGCCGAAGGCGCGCGGACGCGGGGTGACGGCTTCTTCCTCAACGGACGACGCGGTGCCGCAGGCATCGCAGATACCCCGCCATTTCGGATAACTGGCGCCGCAGTCGCGGCAGACGTATCTGATGCTGGCCTTTGCCATCTAGTGGGGGATCTGCGTGAAAGGTCTGCCCCGGCCCGCGCGCCCGCTCACAGCTTGCGGACCTGCATCTGGATCGGACCGTCAGCGCGACCGTTGATGAACTGGTCCACATGGTCATTGCCGGACCGGTCAATCTCACTGGCCGGACCGTGCCAGAGGATCTGCCCCTCGTAGATCATGGCCACGCGATCCGCGATCTTGCGGGCCGATGCCATGTCATGGGTGATGGAGATGGTGGTGGCACCAAGCTCCCTGACGCATTTCACGATCAGGTCGTTGATCACGTCGGCCATGATGGGGTCCAGCCCGGTGGTCGGTTCATCGAAGAAGATGATTTCCGGGTCCGTGGCGATGGCGCGGGCCAGGCCCACCCGTTTCTGCATGCCGCCGGAAAGTTCCGACGGCGAAAGCTCACCCACCGCGGCGTTGAGGCCGACCTGGGCCAGTTTCGCCATGGCGACCTCCCGGGCCTTTTCGCGCTGCATGCTCTTGCCCTGGATCAGCCCGAAGGCGACATTTTCCCAGACCTGCAGGCTGTCGAACAGCGCGCCGCCCTGGAACAGCATGCCCATGCGGCCCATCACCGCTTCGCGGTCCCGGTTGGACAGGCCGGTGATGTCCTGGCCGTCGATATTGATCTGGCCGCTGTCGGGCCGGATCAGGCCGAGGATGCATTTCAGCATGACCGACTTGCCGGTGCCGGACCCGCCGATGACCACAAGCGACTGGCCGCGCGGCACGTCCAGATCGATGCCACGCAGGACATGTTTCGGGCCGAAGTGCTTCTGCACGCCGCTGAGGCTGATTTTGGGCTGATCGATCATTGGGCGAAGAACATTTCGGTGATCAGGTAATTGGCGCAGAGGATCATGATGGAGGCCGAGACCACGGCATTGGTGGTCGCCCGGCCGACGCCCTGGGCGCCGCCCTTGCTCATGAAGCCGTGGTAGCAGCCCATCAGCGAGATCAGGAAGCCGAAGATGGACGCCTTGACCAGGCCGGAAATCACGTCATCGGCGTGCAGGAAGTCGATCGTGTTCTGCACATAGGTTCCGGCATTGAACCCCAGTTTCTGCGTGCCGACGACGAAACCGCCGAAGACACCGATGATGTCCGCCACCAGCACCAGCAGCGGCAGCATGGTGGCACCCGCGATCAGGCGCGGCGCGACGAGGTACTTGTAGGGGTTGGTGGACAGGGTGGTCAGCGCGTCGATCTGTTCGGTGACCCGCATGGTCCCGATTTCCGCCGCCATCGCCGCAGAGACACGGCCCGCCACCATCAGACCGCCGATGACCGGCCCCAGTTCCCGGGTGATGCCCAGCACCACGATGGACGACACCAGGCTTTCGGCATTGAACCGCGCACCGCCGACGTAGATCTGCAGCGCCAGCACCGCGCCGGTGAAGAAGGCGGTCAGCCCGATCACCGGCAGCGAGAAATAGCCGATCTGCAGCATCTGCCGTCCGAGAATGCGGAAATAGAACTTCGGCGTCACGCAATGGCGCAGGCCCTGTGCGGTAAACAGGGTCAACCGGCCCACAGCGCCGAGGAACTGCAGGATGACCGAGCCGATCATGGCGAGAAAATTGAAGCGCATCATTCAGGCTGTCCCGGCGGGGTCGGACACGCCCCCGGCATAGACACGGCTGTAGCGGCGTCCGAGGCCGGTCAGCAATTCATAGGCGATGGTGCCACCCGCATGGGCCAGCTGGTCGATATCGACACCGCCACCGATCAGCGAGATCTCCGCCCCCGGCTGTGCCAGCACCTCCGGAACCGCGGAGACATCGAATGTCGTCAGATCCATTGAAACGCGTCCCACCAGAGGCACCACGTGGTCGCCGATCCGACCCTCTGCCCGGCCGCTGAGCGACCGTGGGTACCCATCACCATAGCCGACACCGACGGTCGCGATGCGTGCCGGGCCGTCCACAGGATGGGTCGCACCGTAGCCAACGGTCCGAGGGGTGTCAACGCGGTGGATTTGCAGAATTTTCGCTTTCAAATGAACGACTTCCTGCATTCTGATGCTGGTGGCCGGGGTCGGATTTGCGCCATAGAGGGCGACACCGGGGCGGATCAGATCAAAATGCCATTCCGGCCCGAGATGCACGGCAGGGGAGTTGCAGAAGGATGCGGGGGCGGACGGCAGGATGGCGAGACGGTCCCGGAACCGGTCCAGCTGGGTCCGGTTCAGCGGATGCGTCGGCACGTCCGCACAGGCCGGATGCGTGATCCAGAGCTGCAGGTCCAGTCCGTGCAGCCGTTCCGGTTCGGCGGCCAGCCGTTCCGTGTCAGGGCCTTTCAGCCCCAGACGGGTCATGCCGGTATCCAGCTGCACGGCGCAGGGCAGCAGACGGTCGCGCGCCCGGGCCCAGTCACGCCAGCGGGCGATGTCGGCCAGATCGTTCAGCACCGGAATCAGCCCGTGCGCGGTGAACGCCGTTTCGCTGCCGGGCAGCAGACCGTTCAGCACCAGGATGCGGACGTCCGGCAGGGTCAGGCGCAGGCGGATGCCTTCATCGATGGTGGCGCAGAAGAAGGTGCGGCAGCCCGCGGCGTGCAGCGCGCGCACCGCCGGTTCCAGCCCGATGCCATAGGCGTCGGCCTTGACCACGCCCGCGGTTTCCGCCTGCGGTGCCAGGCTGTCGATGGTGCGCCAGTTCGCAGCCAGCGCGTCCAGGTCGATCAGCAGGCGCGCCGCTGCGAATGCGCTCGCGGGTGCCGCCACGGGTGTGGCATCCGGCGCGGTGGGCGCATCCGACATGGCGCTGTCGTCAGTGAACGTCGCTGGGGTCGTGGATACGGTCATAATCCTTGAACGTCGTGTACTCGGGTTCGAAGAACAGTTCGATGGTGCCGGTGGGGCCGTGGCGCTGCTTGCTGATGATGACCTCGGTCTTGTTGTAGATCCGGCTCATCTTCTCCTGCCATTCCTCCATGGCCACCTGATCGGTCTCATCGGGCTTGTTCTTCTGTTCGTAGTAGGATTCGCGATAGATGAACATCACCACGTCGGCGTCCTGTTCGATCGATCCCGATTCACGCAGGTCCGACAGCTGCGGACGCTTGTCGTCGCGCTGTTCCACCGCGCGGGAAAGCTGCGACAGTGCCACCACCGGAACGGCCAGCTCCTTGGCGATCGCCTTCAGCCCCTGGGTGATCTCGGTGATTTCCTGCACCCGGTTTTCCGACCGCTTCGTCCCAGATGGCCGCATCAGCTGGATGTAGTCGATGATGATCATGCCCAGGCCGTGCTGGCGCTTCAGCCGCCGGGCGCGGGACCGCAACTGGGCGATGGAAATCGCGGGCGTGTCATCGATGAAGAACGGCAGATCCACGAGCTGCTGCGTCGCGGGCACCACCTTGTTCAGGTAGGTGTCGCGGTCGATGGTGCCCTTGCGCAGGTCGTTGGAGCGGATGCGGGTCTGTTCCGACACGACACGGGTCGCCAGCTGCTCGCGCGACATTTCCAGGCTGAAGAAACCGATCACCGCGCCTTCCGTATCCACCACATGGCCGGTGTCATCGCGGATTTCCCGATAGGCGCGGGCGGCGTTCAGCCCGATGGTGACGGCCAGCGATGTCTTTCCCATGCCCGGTCGGGCGGCCAGCACCAGCATGTCCGTCTTGTGCAGACCTCCCAGCCAGTTGTCCAGGTCACGCAGCCCGGTGGTCACGCCGACCAGCTGTCCGACCCGGTTGTGGGCCGCCTGAATGCTCTCCAGACTTTCCAGGATGGCCTGCTTGAAGGGCCGCAGATCGTTCTGCGCTTCCCCCGCCTCAGCCAGGGAGAACAGGCTGGCCTCCGCCGCTTCGATCTGTTTTTCCGCCGTGTCGGAAAGGTCGGCGTCGCGGCTGCGTTCCGCCATCTCGTCAGAAAGCAGGATGATCTGGCGGCGCAGGTAGAGGTCATAGAGGATGCGGGCATATTCCTCGGCCCGGATGGCGTTCACCGCGCGGGCGGTCAGGTCGACCAGATACCCGGCCCCGCCCAGCCCCTGGATCGCCTCATCCTGCGCGAAACGGGCCTTCAGCGTGACGGGATTGGCCAGTTCCCCACGGTCGATCAGGGTCAGGATCGCGTCATAGATGCGCCCGTGCAGCGGCTGGAAGAAGTGGTCGGCGCGCAGGAAATCAAGCAGCCGCGATGCGGCGTCATTGTTGTAGAGCAGGGCGCCGAGCAGTTGCTGCTCCGCTTCCAGATTGTGCGGCAGTTCCTTCGGCGCATCCTCCTGAACGGAGGACGGGACCGGTTCCAGCATGCGTGCGTCAATGATGTCAGCCATGATTTCGTGACCCTATCACTGCGCGACCGGTGGCGCATGACCGCCGCGCCGCCGCCCGCCACAAACATGTGGACCACTTTATCCACAGCAGACCGAATGACGGGGATAGATCACCAATGCGGCTGATTCATGGCCGCTTTCAAGGTGGCGTGACCTGTGGCCTATTCATGTTCCAGGATGACGAACGGCGCACGCATGCGGACACCCCAGAATTCGTAGATCACATAGTACCGCCGCCCGGTCTCCAGCAGTCCGCGATTCAGCATCAGGCTGTTGGAGGCATACATCGTTTCCCCGGCCTTGATGGTCAGGGTAACGGCCTCGCCCGTGCAGTTGCCGTCGCCCTTGGCAGCGATCAGGTCATTGTTCGGATAGACGATGTTGTAATTGTGGACCTGGCAGATGCTCGGCGCCGTGATCACGATGTCTTCCGTGCCGGTGTTCGACAGTTCCATGTTGACCGGGATGCGGGCCGCCGCGCCGCCCTGGGGCAGACGCACCCGGCGATCGACGAAGATCCGGCCTTCCAGGAATTCGTCGGTCTGCACGGCTTCGGTCTGCGCCGGCGTGGTGGACTGGGCCTGTGCGGTCGAAACGACGGCAAGCAGGGTCAGGGCCGTCGAAACGGCGAGCGCGAACGCGGTGATGAACGCAGGGCGAAGCATTGCTGGGGCCTCCCACAAACAGGCTATATCTGATGCAGCAGTGTGGTGACGGACAGGGTCCACGACAACCCGGCAGCCATCACGTTCTGCCCTTGTCACCCCCGAGGACCGCAACAAGGTGGTCGTCGGGACCTTCCCCGTCGCCGGCTTCCGGCAGGTCGACCCAGCCTTCGCCCGACAATTGTTCCAGCGGGCGGAACGATGACTTGTAGGCCATCTTGCGGCTGCCGGGGATCCAGTACCCCAGGTAGACGTTGGTCAACCCTTCCGACACCGCGTGCCGGATATGCCACTGCAGCACATAGACGCCCAGGCTGCGCCGTTCCTCAGCAGAGCGGAAGAAGCTGTAGACCAGGGAAAAGCCGTCCTGCATCCGGTCAGTCAGGCAGACCGCGTGCAGGGTCAGGTCCGCGTCGCGGAATTCGACCAGAAAGGTATCCACCGGGGTATCTTCCACCATCGCCCGATAATCGCCGAACCGCATGTCCGCCATGCCGCCTTCCGCGTGGCGGCTGGTCAGATACTGGCGGAACAGCATGTAGTGTTCGCGGGTGGCCAGCGCCGGCACGATGCGGGCGGTCATATCCTGGTTGCGTCGCCAGTTGCGCCGCTGCGTGCGGTTCGGGCGAAACCGGTCCACCGGCACACGCACCGGAATGCAGGAATTGCAGTTGTCGCAGGCGGGGCGATAGGCCAGATCCTGGCTGCGCCGGAACCCGGCGGCCGACAGCACGCTGTGCAGCTGGTCCGGTTCCTCCCCCGACAACAGCGTCACGACCTTCCGTTCCATGCGCTCGGGCAGGTACGGGCAGGGCGTGGGCGGTGTGGCAAAGAAATGCCGCAGGGGTATCTGGACGCGCTTCATGGGGCGGAAGCGTAATCCAGCCGCGCGCCCGGCGCAGCAAATACTTGCGGGTAACCTGCATGATTGCGCGCCTGCCGCATGCTGGGCTCCCCTGTCCGCTTGACCTTTGGCGGCTCCACTCTAAAAGAGCCTGTTCAACACTGAACCGCTCTTTGTCTGAAGGAGAGAGCCGATGACCACCCAGGCCCAGGCCGCGATCAACGTCACCTTGCCCGACGGCAATGCCCTGACGTTCGCGCGGACGCCGACCGGTCTGGACGTGGCGGCTGCCATCGGGCCGGGCCTGGCCAAGGCGGCGCTGGCCGTGAAGATCGACGGCGAACTGCGCGATCTGAAACGGCCCATCGATCAGGACGCGGAGATCGAGATCGTCACCGCGAAATCCCCCGACGATGTAGTGCTGCCGCTGTTGCGCCATGACGCAGCGCATGTGCTGGCGCAGGCGGCGCAGGAACTGTTCCCCGACACCCAGGTCACCATCGGCCCGGCGATCGAGAACGGCTTCTATTACGACTTTGCCCGCGACGAACCCTTCACGCCCGAGGATGTGGAGGCGATGGAGCAGCGGATGCACGAGATCGTGGACCGCGACCTGCCCATCGAACGCTCCGTCTGGGCGCGCGATGACGCGATCCGGCACTTCCGCGACCAGGGCGAACACTACAAGGCGGAGATCATCGAGGATCTGCCGGTGGATGAGCCGATTTCCATCTATGCCCAGGGTGACTGGATGGACCTGTGCATCGGCCCGCATCTGGCCAGCACGTCGCGGCTGGGGCACGCGTTCAAGCTGACCAAGCTGGCCGGGGCCTACTGGCGCGGCGATTCCCGCAACCCGATGCTGCAGCGCGTCTATGGCACCTGCTGGCGGACGGAGAAGGAACTGAAGGCGTATCTCACCATGCTGGAGGAGGCGGAAAAACGCGATCACCGCCGCCTGGGGCGGGAGATGTCGCTGTTCCACATGCAGGAAGAGGCGCCGGGCATGGCGTTCTGGCACCCGAAGGGCTGGACCTTCTATCTGGCGCTGGAACGCTACATGCGCCAGCGCCTCGACGCCGCCGGATACCGGGAAGTGAAGACGCCGCAGCTGGTGGACCGGAAACTGTGGGAGGCGTCCGGCCACTGGGAGAAATTCCGCGAGCACATGTTCACGTCCGACGCGGATGAGCGGAACTACGCCCTGAAGCCGATGAACTGCCCCGGTCACGTGCAGATCTTCCGCCAGGGCCTGAAGAGCTATCGCGACCTGCCGATGCGCATGGCGGAGTTCGGCTGCTGCCACCGCTACGAACCGTCGGGTGCGCTGCACGGGCTGATGCGGGTGCGCAACTTCACGCAGGACGATGCCCACATCTTCTGCGCCGAGGACCAGATCAACAGCGAGAGCGCGATCTTCTGCGACCTGCTGACCACGATCTATCGCGATTTCGGGTTCGAGGACGTGCGGGTGAAATTCTCCGACCGGCCGGAAGTCCGCGCCGGGTCCGACGAGACCTGGGACAAGGCGGAAGCGGCGCTGCGCGAAGCCATCGAGCAAGTGGGCCTGCCCTACGAGATGAACCCCGGCGAAGGCGCCTTCTATGGCCCGAAGCTGGAGTTCGTGCTGCGCGACGCCATCGGGCGTGACTGGCAGTGCGGCACCCTGCAGGTGGATTTCGTGCTGCCGGAACGGCTGGACGCCAGCTACATCGGGGAAGATGGTGACCGCCATCGCCCGGTCATGCTGCACCGCGCGATCCTTGGTTCGTTCGAGCGCTTCGCCGGGATCCTGATCGAGAATTTCGCGGGCCGGTTCCCGCTCTGGCTGTCGCCGGTGCAGGCCATGGTCGCCACCATCACGCAGGATGCGGATGCCTATGCGGCGGACGTCGTGGCGGCGGCGAAACAGGCCGGGCTGCGGGTGGAAAGCGACCTGCGCAATGAAAAGATCAACTACAAGGTCCGCGAACACAGCCTTGCCAAGGTTCCGGTGATGCTGGTCGTGGGCAAGAACGAGGCGGAGCAGGGCACGGTGTCCATCCGCCGTCTGGGTGACAAGCACCAACAAGTCCTTGCCCTTGAAGACGCGCTTGCTATCCTTAAGGCGGAGGCGGTGATGCCCTGCAGTACGGTGTAACTGTCATGCCGCTTCGGGCCGTTCTATCCCGGTTCGACGCCACCTCCTGGCCCGCACAGTGCGGGTCCAATGCCTGTGAATTATTGAAATCTGACTGAAAGGGGAAACCCATAGCCCGTCCGCCAATGAATGCCGCGCCCGTCCGGGACGGACCGCGCGCCAACGAACGTATCGAAGTCCGGGAAATCCGACTGATCGATCACGAGGGGAACAATCACGGGGTCGTCGCGACGGTCGACGCGCTTAAGGCTGCGCGCACCATCGGGCTGGACCTTGTCGAGGTTTCACCGAACATGCGCCCGCCGGTCTGCAAGCTGATGGACCTCGGCAAGTTCAAGTACGAAGCGCAGAAGAAAGCCAACGCCGCCCGCAAGAAGCAGAAGACGCAGGAGGTGAAGGAAATCAAGATGCGCCCGAACATCGATGACCACGACTACGAGACCAAGATGAAGAAGGTCGTCGAGTTCATTGATGAAGGCGACAAGGTGAAGGTCACCATGCGCTTCCGCGGTCGCGAGATGGCGCATCAGAATCTCGGCCTGGACGTGATGATCCGCGTGCAGGAGGAGATGAAGGAAACCGCCAAGGTCGAACAGCATCCCAAGACCGAAGGCCGTCAGATGGTCATGGTGATCGCACCGCGCTGACCTGACGCCCCCGCATTCCGGCGCGACTGCCCCGCGCGGCTGCCCCCAGGGACCCTGTTCCTGCCGGGCGGCGCGCTGGCACTGCGGGCGTTCCCGAGGTCCCGCGACGTACGCCGTCGCGTGTGACGGGTTCTTCGGAAGCCCGCACACATGGCTGTCACCCCGGGCGTCAGATCCGGGGTCCACGGTTCTCTGTGCTGGCCAGTGCTGCAAGGCGTGGATGCCGGATCGGCGCTGCGCCTGTCCGGCATGACAGAATGCGGAAAGCGGCTTCAGCCTTGTCCCCATTCCCCATGGTGCCCGACCAGCCCTAGCGTTTGAAATACTCAGGCCGTCCCGCGCCCCAGTGGTCGCCCCACATCTGTTGTCCGCCGTCGATGTTCAGGGTCTCGCCGGTGATGAACTTGCCCGTGCCGCCACCCATGTAGACAGCGCCCTCCGCCACATCCCACAGATCGCCGACCCGGCGCATGGGGTTGGAGCCATAGAAGCTTTCCCGCCCCTCGTCGGTGTAGTTCTCGAAGCCGCTGCTGGCGATGGTGCCAATGCCGAGACAATTGATCCGGATGTTCAGCGGTGCCCATTCGACGGCAACCGACTTCGACAGGGTGATGACCCCCGACCGCGCGGCCGCCGTGTGTGCCATCTGCGGAATGCCACGGGTGACGCTGGCGGTGATGTTGACGATGCTGCCGGGCGTGCCGGTTTCCTTCCAGCGCTTCGCCGCTGCCTGCATCATGTACCAGGTGCCGTTCAGGTTGGTATCGATGACGGCGTTCCAGCCCTTCACGGAAAAATCGATGGCGTCCTGCGCGAACTGACCGCCCGCATTGTTGATCTGCAGGTCCAGCCCGCCGAAACGGTCGAACGCCGCGCCGACCATTGCATCCACGGCTTCGGGATCGCGGATCGTCAGGGCGGCGGTTTCCACCTGCCGGCCCAGGCCCTGGATCAGTTCTGCCGTACGATCCAGCTTTTCCTGCTTGCGCCCGCAGATGAACAGATTGGCCCCCAGGCGGGCAAAGACCACGGCCATCGCCTTGCCGAAGCCGCTGCCTGCGCCGGATACCAGCACCGTGCGGCCATCGAACAGGCCGTCGCGGAAAGCCAGTGGTGTGTCGATCAGTTCCTGTTCGCTGAATCCGAACCGGCTTTCGTGTGCCATATCAACCTCCCCAGGTCTGTTGCGTCGATCAGTATTCCCGTACATCCACGATCTGGCCAGTGACTTGGCCGTCCCAATTGCGGATTGGCGGGCGGCAATGTTCCGTCATGGCGCTGCGGATTGCCCCGTCGAGGAGCCCCAGCGTTTCAAGTACCGACCACAGCGCGGCAGCCGCGGCGCGTGATGCGCCGTCTTCGGTCTTCAGCGCCAGCCCCATGTGCTGCTCCGGCAGGTAGGCGACATAGACACCTTCGGCACCGGTCTTGGAAAGGATGCGCCCGTCCGATGCGCGGATCATGTCGGTATCGACCCGGTCAGTGCCGCCGATCATCTCGGGGTGCGCAATCATCGCCTGGCGCAGCGTCCTGCAGGCATCGGCCCGGACGGTGCCAAGGCGATCGGTCCCGGCCTCCGCGACCCTGGCAGCGGCGGTTGCAACGGCCAGCAGCGGCAGGCTCGGGTTGGGCGCGGAACAGCCGTCGATGCCGAACGGCGCATTGCCCAGGTCGACGCCTGCCATGTCGCCCATGGCGGCAAAGATGCGCTGTTGCACGGGGTGGCGGCGGTCCTGATAGCCGTGCAGGGCGTCGCCCAGATGCAGCGCCGTGGTCAGCATGCCGCTGTGCTTGCCGGAACAATTGTTGTGGCGACGGACAGGTTCCTCCGCCGCCCGGACAAGATCGTTCTGATCGCTCAGCCGTCGCGGCCATTGTGGTCCGCAGGCCAGTGCCGCCTCCGTCAGGCCGATCCGGTCGAGCCAGGTGGTGACAGCCGCAGTGTGAAACCGTTCGCCTTCGTGGGAAGCGCAGGACAGCGCCAGTTCTGCCGACGACAGGCCATGGGCGGCGGCGGCACCGCTTTCCACCAACGGCAGGGCCTGCAGCGCCTTGATGGCCGAACGGGGGAAGATCATGCGATCCTGCTCACCGAACACATGGGTCGCGATGCCGTCAGGGCCGGCGACAACGGCGTGCACACGATGCACGCTTTCCACCAGGCCACCCCTCGTGGTGACGATCTCGATCGGCTGGTCGGCTGGCATGTGGTCTGTCCCTGGTTCAGCTCAGTTCGATGAAATGCAGGCACGACAACAGCTTGTCCGGCACCTGCCCGTCATTCGAGAATGGCAGGATCAGCCGCTCCATGCGATAGGCGACATTGCGCACGTTGTGAAAATCACGCTGCCCGAGCACCGGGCGGCCTTCACGGGCGCAGGTGCCGTAATCCTCCAGAACCCGGTCGGTTCCTGATCCGAAGTCGATCTCGTCCAGATGGCGACCGGTGTAGTCTGCGCCATAGATGGTCGCGACCCGGGTGCCGAGCAGGCGCACCAGCAATCGTCCCGTGTCCGGGTGGATATCCAGCAGGATCAGGTTGGGCAGCAGCCGCGGCACCGTGGTGGGGTCGAAGGCGGACCGGGGTGGCATCTGCCGTGCGCCGCGCATTTCCAGACAATAACGATACAGCTGCTTCAGCTGGCCATTCTGGATCGGCAGCCCGTCCACTGTTTCCTCGGCCATTTGCTTGACACCTTACGGCTTTCCCAATCGTCGTATCATGCGCCGGGGCCTGTGTCGAACGCGCCGCCGCCCGACGCCGGAACCGGGTTGGGTGCGGGCATCAGGCGGCGGGGGACGTTATCGTCCGCAAACCTCAGAACTTGTTGAAGTTCCGCACGTGGTCAGGGACCTCGACCCCATCAAGCACACGACCGTCGTCATAGGGTTCGTCCATCACGGTCCGCAGCGGAATGACACCGGCCCAGATCGGCAGTTCATAGTCTTCGTCATCGTCCACCGGGCCACCGTTGCGGACCTTGGCCGATGCTTCACTGATCGGCAGGGACAGAACGGTGGTTGCCTTCAGTTCCTGCGCATTGTTGGGGCGCAGCGTGGCGACACGACCGGGGAACAGGCCTTCGACGAAGTTGTTCACCAGCGTGTTCTTCTCGTCAGTGTCGGTCACGATCTCGGCCTTGCCCAGGATCATCACGGAACGGTAGTTGACCGAATGATGGAACCCGGATCGCGCCAGCACATAGCCATCCAGGCAGGACACGGTCAGGCAGATGTCCGTCCCGGTGGCTGCCCGCAGCGCCTGGCTGGCGGCGGACCCGTGGAAGTATACCCGGTCCCCTTCGCGCCATTGGAACGTCGGCGTGACAAAGGGATGCCCGTCGCGCAGATAGCCGATATGGCAAAGCGGCTGGGCGTCGAGGATGGCGTCGATCCCCTCCCGATCATAGACAGCGCGCTGGTTGACGCGCTTCACACGGGTGCGTTCGGTGGGGGCCTTGGTTTCACGTGCCATCGGGTTTTCTCCATCATCAGGTTTCGTGCCGTTCGTGATGCTGGATAGAGGGAAATTGGCATGGTAGAAAGTGCCAATTATGCACAATTGAAGCAGGCCAATTCATGCCTTCGATCCTGCCGTCTGCCATGCTCACCGTTGCCGTCGACCGCACCCTGGCGCGACCGGCCTTCATGCAGCTCTACGATCAGGTGCGCGACCTGATCCTGCGCGGACGGCTGGGGGCGGGAAACCGCCTGCCCTCCAGCCGTGATCTGGCGGGGGAGCTTGGGGTTTCCCGTACGACGGTGGTCGCGGCCTATGATCAGCTGCAGAGTGAGGGGTATCTGGAACAGCGGCGCGGTTCCGGCGCGTTCGTCGCCGATATCGTGCCCGATCTGCTGACCAGTGCGGCGACAGTTGCGGCGGACCCGCCCGTCCCGTTCCCGCGACAGCCGATGCCGGCACGCCCGGGACCGCTGACCCACATGGTGCCGGACCTGGACGCCATCACCCGGCGTGAATGGGGGCGGTTGCTGCAACGCGGGTTCCAGAACCTGGACCCGGTGCATCTGGAGCGGGGCGACCTGTTCGGCCTGCCGGACCTGCGCCGGGCCATCGCGGCGCACCTGAAGGCCTGGCGCGGGCTGGATGTCACGCCGGATCGGATTGTCGTCACCGCCAGTTCGGCGGAATCGCTGCGACTTGTCCTGGCCGCCCTGTTGCCTGACACGGCAACCGTGGCGATGGAGGATCCGGGCTATCAGGACATGCGTGCTGTCCTGGTGGAGGCTGGCATGGACGCCGCCCACGTTGCGGTGGATGGGGAGGGGCTGCGCACCGATCTGCTGCCCGTCGATCCGGCGGTGCGCGGCGTCATTGTCACCCCGTCGCGGCAATTCCCGCTCGGTGTGTCGATGACCCTGGCGCGTCGTCTCACCCTGCTGCAGTGGGCCAGCGCGGGGGATCGCTTTGTCATCGAGGATGATTTCGACAGCGAATACCGCTATCGCGGCAGCCCGCTGGAGGCGCTGGCCAATCTGGATCGGGACGGGCGGGTGGTCTACCTCGGCAGTTTTTCCAAGGTGCTCTTCCGGTCGCTCCGCATCAGTTACCTGGTGGTGCCCGCATCGACCGTGACCCTGTTCCGGCAAACCCTGCAGTTCCGCTCCCCCACCGCGTCGATCGTGCCGCAACCGGCGCTGGCGAGTTTCATCGATACCGGCGGCTTTGCCACGCATCTGCGCCGGATGCGGCGGCTCTATGGCCAGCGGTTCCAGACCCTGCGGGTGGCGATGCAGCCGCTGGCCGATCTGCTGACCTTGCAGGATGTCGACAGCGGCATGCACGCGGTGGCCTGGGCGACGCCCGGTCTGCTGGCGCGGATGGACGACGTCACCGCTGCGGCGCTGGTGGCGGATGCCGGGGTCACGGTGCGGGCACTCAGCCCCTTCTATGTCGCGGCCCCGCCATCACAGGGGCTGATCCTCGGCTTTGCCGGTTTCAGCGATGCGCAGATCCAGGATGCGGTGGCGCGTCTGGAACAGGCCCTGCGGCACGATCGAGGGCATTTCGCGACGCCCCCGTTTGCGCTATGACTGACTGCTGTATTCAAGTGGCTGCTGCCAGAAGTCTGATGGTCGGGGAGGGTCGTTCAAGATGGATCTGTCATTCAACGCCGAGGAAATCGCGTTCCGTGAAGAGGTGCGCACGTTCCTGCGCGAGAAGGTGCCGGGCGACATTCGCGAACGGGCGCGCATCGGCTGGTCGTACCTGCCGAAGGACGATTACCTGCGCTGGCAGAAGATCCTGTTCGACCGGGGCTGGATTGCACCGAACTGGCCGGTGGAATATGGCGGGCCGGGCTGGAACGCCGCACAGCGCTTCATCTTTGATGAGGAATGTGCCCGCGCCGATTGCCCGCGCATCATCCCCTTCGGTGTCACCATGGTGGGGCCGGTGATCTACACGTTCGGCACGTCGGAGCAGAAGGAACGGTTCCTGCCCCGCATCCTGTCGACCGAGGACTGGTGGTGTCAGGGCTATTCGGAGCGCGGTGCCGGGTCCGACCTGGCGCAGGTGGCGACCAAGGCCCGGCGCGACGGCGACCACTATGTGGTCAACGGCCACAAGATCTGGACCTCCGGCGCGCATCGGGCCAACTGGATGTTCACGCTGGTTCGCACCGACCCGGATTCACCCAAGCCACAGCAGGGAATTTCCTTCCTGCTGATCGACATGAAGACACCGGGGGTCACCGTGAAACCCATCGTGTCCATGGACGGATACCACTATCTGAACGAGGTGTTTCTGGATGAAGTGCGGGTGCCGGTGGATTGCCTGATCGGGGAAGAGGGCAAGGGCTGGACCTGCGCCAAGTTCCTGCTGGGCAATGAACGGACGGGCATCGCCGGCATCGGCCGGTCCAAGGGCCGGCTGGTGCAGCTGAAGGAAATGGCAGGCGCGGAAGCCGATGGTGGCGGCCGCCTGATCGAGGACCCGGCCTTCGCCCGCAAGGTTGCGGAGATCGAGGCCGAATTGTCCGCGCTGGAAGTCACCAATCTGCGTAATCTGGCCGAAGCCGCCGCAGGCCGCCCGCCGGGTGCCGAATCTTCCATGCTGAAGATCCGCGGCACCGAGATCGAGCAGTCGATCAACGAGACCATGGTGGAAGCCATCGGCTATTACGCGGCGCCCTATGTGCATACGGCGCTGAACTGGCAGGGCAATGTCGCCCCGGTCGGCCCCGGCCACGCCAATGGCATCATGCCCGAACACCTGCTGAAACGCGCCTCGACGATCTATGGCGGCACCAATGAAGTGCAGAAGAACGTCATCGCCAAGGCGGTGCTGGGGCTTTGAGGGCACGCCTGGATCGCATGATCAGGGTGCTGGGCCTGGCGTTCTGCGTGGCGATGTTCGCGGCCGTGGCTGCCCCGGTGCAGGCTGACGCGCTGCGCGATCTCTGTCTGTCACAGGGTCATCCGGAATTTGCGTTCGGTGATGCCCGTCTGCCGGAAAGTGCGCGACCCCTGTTTGGCTGTGCGGCGCGCACAGGTGCGCGTGGCGATGCGGATGAACAGTTCATCGAAGGCCTGGCCGACAGCGCGCCGGACAATTTCTCCAGGGCGGGGGCGTTGGTCCGGCTGGGCTGGAAGTGGATCGGCCAGCGCCAGCCCGGGTCAGCCATCAACCGTTTCAACCTTGCCTGGCGGTTTGCGCCCGATGACGGCGACGTCTATCACGGCATCGCCGTGACCATGAGCGAGCTGGGCCAGCCGACGGAGGTCATCGATTACTGGTTCGCGCAGGCGGTAAGCAAGACTCAGGGTCGCCCGGGCCGTTTCGCCGACTATGGCCGCTACATGGTGGCCAACCGCCGCCATGAGGAAGCCCGCCCCGTGCTGATCCGGGCGCTGGAACTGGAACCCGGCAATGCCTGGGCGATGATGTATCTGGCGGACGTGCATTTCTGGCTGGAGGAACGCAAGCAGGGCTGCGCCATGATCCTGCGGATCCTCGAATCCAGCCCGCCGCAGGGCTTCCCGAAGGTGGAGTTCGACAAGCTGATGGATCACTGGCGCAACCGTGCCGCGGTTGCCAGCTGCCCGATGCAATAGACCGGCTCGCGCCCCCGGACCGCGCCCGACCGCAGCTTCAGACCGCAGCTTCAGACCGCTGTCCTGATCTCGTCGTCATCCTCATCGGAACCGGCCTGATCCGGTTCTTCCGGCACGCCCTGCGCCGTCAGGTTCGGCAGCCGCACGGTCACGGTCGTGCCCTTACCGGGGGTTGACTGCAGGTCCATCTCGCCCTTCAGCAGGTCAACCAGTTCCTGCGTCAAGGTCAGGCCGAGACCCGTGCCGCCGTGGTTGCGGGTCAGTGCCTCCGCCACCTGCCCGAAGGGGGCCATGACCATCGTCATGTCTTCGGGCGCAATGCCGATGCCATTGTCGGTGACGCTGATCACGGTCGGCCAGCCGTCCTCGGCGCTCAGGGCAACCGCCACCGCACCACCGCTGTCGGTGAACTTCACGGCATTCGACAGCAGGTTGACAATGATCTGCTGCACCTTGCCTGCGTCGGTATGGATGTTCGCCATCCCTTCCTCCGCGGTCATGCTGAGGGTGATGCGCTTGCTGACCGCATCCTGGCGGACCAGTGAAAGCGCCAGCCCGGCGGCGTCCTGAAGGTTCAGATCGGTCAGGCGCAGTTCCAGGCGTCCTGTTCCCGCCCGTGTCACCTCCAGGATATTCTCCACCATGGACAGCATGTGCCTGCCTGCCTGATGGATATCATCCGAATAGGACTGATACTGCGCGACAGCTTCCGGCCTTGGATCGGAATCCCGCATGACCTCGGAAAAGCCGAGAATGGCATTCAGCGGTGTGCGGAATTCATGGCTCATGTTGGCCAGGAACCGGCCCTTGGCCAGGTTCGCCGCCTCGGCGCGGGCGGCGGCGACCTGCAGCCGTTTACCGGCGCGGGAAAGGTCGGAAAGCATCTGATTGACTGATCCGGCCATGGCCCGGATCTCCATCGGCGTTCCTGATGGCAGGCCCCGCACGCGGGCGCTGAACTCGCCGGCACTGACGGACCGTGCGACACCTGCCACCTGCTCGATCGGGCGGGCAAGGTGGCGGGCGATGATCCAGGAAAGGATGATGGCGACCAGCAGACCCAGCCCGCCGATCAGCAGCGATGCGGTCTGCACGTTTCGGGCATGGGCCGACAGTTCTGACAGTGGCTGCGGCACCATCACGCCCCAGCCGGTGTGTGGCATGCTGGTGTACCCGGCGATCATCTCCGCATCCATGGCGGGCGAGTAGAAGGTGTCGACCCCCGTCTTACCCTGGATCATCAGGGAAACGGCGGAAATCGCCGATATGTCCTTCATGTCCCGCTGCCAGTCGGCGTTGGGGTGGGCGAGGACCCGCCCGTGCTGATCAACGATGGCCGAATGGCCCCGTTCACCGAAGGCGATCGCCTTCTGCACGTCGGCGATATACTCGGTGCCCAGCGTTCCGAGCGCCAGGCGACCATCCGGCAGCCGCCGGACCAGATAGAGCGCTGGCATTCCGGCATTGTCACCGAGGACGCCGGTAAACCGGGTCCCGGCCTCCACCGCCGGTGCCATGGCCTGCAAACTGGTGAAGTCGTGAATGACGGTGCCAACCGGCGCGCCCGGCTGGTTCCCGTCGATACCGGTCTCGACCCGACCGTCCGTGTTGACGATGCAGGCGTGGCGGAACCCCATCGCCCCGAGCAGCCTGCCGATGCCTTCGCTTGCCGGGCGAGGCGACTGCATTTCCATCACCGCCAGCTCGAAGGCGGCCTGCGCGTCATGGCTGTAGCGGTCAAGCGCCTGCGACAGGTTGCGGGCAATCAGCAGGTGCCGTTCGCTGACTTCCGCCAGTTCCTTCTGAAAGGCGGAGTGCTGTTGCCATGCGGCCAGCAGGCCAACGGGAATCACGGCGATCAGCGTGAAGCCGATGAAGAGCACGGTCCGCAGCCGGGCCCCGCGTGAGGGCGGCTTCCGGTCTCGTCGCCGTTCATCTCCTGCGTTACGTCGTGACCTCACTTCTTGCAGCGGCTCGCCTGCCACGGCTTTGGCCCCTTTGAGGGGCTTGTCGGCGGGCAGATCTGTGCCGATGTCTGTCATTGTAACCACGTTGCCCAAGGGTTCTGCTGGCGCACCATCATTACATGCTTCCGGCGGGAATGCCCGTTCGACCGTTATGGAAAAGAGTGATGCGGGTCAGATTCAGGTCGATTGCTCCGGTTTCGGCAATTCGATCAGCGCGCACGAGTTGGCCGCGCGACCGCAATAGAAGACTTCGATCATCGCCTCCCTTGCCAGGGACTGCACCAGACTTCGGATCGCTTCTGCCCGAGTGCGATATGGGCGCACTGCTGCGCCCTTGTCTGGCCATATCTTGAACACGCCCTTCATGACGCGCGTGGAGGCCTTGCATTCGATCACTGGTGATCCCCCGGTCGTTGAGGGATAGCGTTCGCACCGTCGCCGATGCCATTATTCGACTCAACGACGACATAGAGCGCTCTCCCTTGAAACCGAACTGCAATTGAACCCTCAAATCCGGGGAACAGCAACCTCTGGCTGATTTGCCGATTACCGGACTGGTTGTGCAGAAGCGATATGAGGCGAACAGGGAATGGCCTGCCAGCGTCGTTGCCCTTGTTCTCGGGGGGCAACTTCGTGTTTATTGCGGCCAAGCGCGCCATTTGGCGTGAATGTATGGATTCCGGGGCTTTTCGGGGGAGGATGCCCCACCACCGGAACCAGTGTGAGGAGAAGCAGACGATGTCCAACAGCATGAAGTTCTATATCGACGGTGCCTGGGTCGATCCGGCCACGCCGAAGCCGCTTGATGTCATCAACCCGGCAACGGAAGAGGCCTTTGCGCAGATCTCCATCGGTTCAGCAGCGGATGTCGACCGGGCTGTCGCCGCCGCCAAGGCCGCGTTCCCCAGCTGGTCGCAGACCACCAAGCAGGAGCGTCTGGAACTGTTCGACGCCATCATGGCCGCCTACAAGAACCATTACGCAGCGATGGCCGATGCCATTTCCAAGGAAATGGGTGCCCCGGCAACCTTCGCGCAGAAGGTGCAGGCCGCGACCGGCCTGGGCCACTTCAAGACCATGTCGAAGCTGCTGGCCAATTTCGAATTCGATGAGGACCGTGGCACCACGCGGCTCAGCAAGGAGCCGATCGGTGTCTGTGGCATGATCACCCCGTGGAACTGGCCGGTGAACCAGATTGCTGCCAAGGTCGCCCCGGCACTGGCCGCAGGCTGCACCATGGTGCTGAAGCCGTCCGAGATCGCGCCGATGAGCGGTATCGTCTTCGCAGAGATCCTGCATGAAGCCGGTGTGCCGAAGGGTGTCTTCAACCTGGTCAACGGCGACGGCCCGGGCGTCGGTTCTGCCATCAGCTCCCATCCGGACGTGGACATGGTGTCCTTCACCGGGTCCACCCGCGCCGGCGTTGCCGTGGCCCAGAATGCCGCGCCGACCGTCAAGCGCGTGTCGCAGGAACTGGGTGGCAAGTCCGCCAACATCATCCTCGACGACGCCGATTTCCAGAAGGCCGTGTTCGGCGGCACGATGCAGTGCTTTGGCAATACCGGCCAGTCCTGCAACGCACCGACCCGCATGCTGGTGCCGATGGACCGCATGGAAGAAGCCGGTGAGATCGCCAAGGCGGCTGCCGCCAAGGTGCGTGTCGGTGACCCGAACGACGAGAACACGACGATGGGTCCGCTGGTCTCCCAGGCTCAGTGGGACAAGGTTCAGGGCCTGATCCAGAAGGGCATCGATGAAGGCGCGACCCCGGTCGCCGGTGGCACCGGTCTGCCGGAAGGCGTCAACAAGGGCTACTACGCCCGCCCGACGGTCTTCACCAACGTCACCAACGACATGACCATCGCGGCCGAGGAAATCTTCGGCCCGGTGCTGTCGATCCTTGGCTACAAGGATGATGCCGACGCGGTCGCCATCGCCAACGACACGCCCTATGGCCTGTCGGGCTATGTCTCCGGCGCGCCGGAACATGCCCAGGCCATCGCCAGGCAGCTGCGCACCGGCAACGTTCATGTCAACGGTGCCATGGCCGACGTGCTGGCCCCGTTCGGTGGCTACAAGCAGTCCGGCAACGGCCGCGAATGGGGTGAGTACGGTCTTGAGGAATACCTCGAGATCAAGGCCATCCTGGGCCACAACGCGGCGTAAGGGTACTGGTTGGTTGGTGGGGTTGGCCAGGTCGGCCAGCCCCACCGGCTGCCGGTTACGTCCCGCTTCGACGCGATTTTCCAGATCGACGTGCTGCTGGATCGTTCCACTGGTGCGATTCCATCATTTGATGAATGGATCTAAGCGTGGATGCCGGATCGGCGCTTCGCTTGTCCGGCATGACAGGTTCGGGTGTCAGACCCTGCAGGCGGCGTGCGTTGTGGGGTGGGGAACGAAGCGTGTCACCAGCACTGCCTGTCATCCCGGGCAAGCACAGCGCAGACCCGGGACCCACGTTCAGGAGAGCCGGTCACCTCGGACAAGCGTGGACCCCGGGTCTTGCGCCCGGGGTGACAGTTGCAGGCGCTTCTCGACCAGACTTCCGAACCACAGACAGCGTGCCCGGGCTTGACCCGGGTACCCAGGGTGTCGCGCGAACGCCAGAAGGCCGGGCACGCGGATCGGGTCCGTGTGCGCCGTGGGAAGTGGGGAGGCGTCAGAACTTCCCCTGAATCTGATCGTCCAGATCATCTTCGATGAAGTGCCGCACGATCTCGTCGATGGACGCGTCGGTGTGGATGCCCAGTGCTTCGGCGCGGGCACCCCTGGTACCGGACGGCCAGCCATCGACAATCGCCTGGGTCTTTGCATCGGGCCGGAAGTTGATCGCGCCCAGCTTGCGGTTGCCGCGATTGCGCAACACGGCTTCCTGCATCTCCCCCGCCGTCGCCGTGAAGCCGGACAGCAGCAGGGTGCGCCAGTCCCCCAGTTCGGACGCGGCCATCTCAGTGGCTCTCGCGCGGGATCGGTGCGCCGGAACCGCCGACCAGGAAGTCGAGGTCACAGCCCTCATGCGCCTGCATCACATGGTCGTGGTACAGGCGCACATAGCCGCGCTCCATCGGCGTCGGCGGCGGCATCCAGGCCTCTTTCCGCTTCGCCAGCTCCGCGTCACTGACGTCCAGGTGCAGGCGACGGTTGGGCACATCCAGTTCGATCATGTCCCCGGTCTGCACCAGCGCCAGCGGGCCGCCTGCAGCGGATTCGGGGCTGACATGCAGCACGACAGCGCCATAGGCAGTGCCCGACATGCGGGCGTCGGAGATGCGCACCATGTCGGTGATGCCCTTGCGCAGGATCTTGGCGGGCAGGGGGAAGTTGCCCACCTCCGGCATGCCGGGATAGCCCTTCGGCCCCGCGCCTTTCAGGACCATGACGCAGGTCTCGTCGATACCCAGATCATCGTCGTCGACCTGCGTGCGCAGTTCCTCGATGCTTTCGAACACCACGGCGCGCCCGCGATGGGTCAGCAGTGAAGGCGTGGCGGCGGATGGCTTGATGACCGCGCCGTCGGGGGCCAGGTTGCCGCGTAGTACCGCAAGCCCGACATTCTTGTTCAGCGGATTGTCGAAGGTGCGGATGACGTCGTCGTTCCAGTTGCGGGCCTCAGCCGAATTCTCGGTCAGGGATGCCCCGTTGATGGTGACCACGTCGTCGTTCAGCAGCCCGGCTTCGGACAGGGACCGCACCACGACCGGCAGCCCGCCAGCGTAATAATAGTCCTCCATCAGGTACTTGCCGTTGGGCATCAGGTTGACCAGCAGGGGCACGTCGCGCGCCAGCCTGTCGAAATCATCGATGGTCAGTTCGACACCCAGCCGCCCGGCCAGTGCAATCAGGTGAATGATGGCGTTGGTCGACCCGCCGATTGCGGCATTGACCCGCACGGCATTCTCGAACGCCTTGCGCGTCACGACCTTGGAAAAGCGCAGGTCTTCCTTGACCATGTCGACGATGCGCCGCCCGATCAGATGCGCGATGCGATAGCGGTTGGCATCGACGGCCGGCACGGCAGACGCACCGGGCATGGTCAGGCCAAGTGATTCGGTCATCGACGCCATGGTCGATGCGGTGCCCATGGTCATGCAGTGCCCGTTGGAGCGGGACATGCAGTTTTCCGCCTCCATGAAGTCTGCCAGGGTCATCTTGCCCGCGCGCAGATCCTCGGAAAACCGCCAGACGTCCGTGCCGGACCCGATGTCCTTGCCCTGGAACTTGCCGTTCAGCATCGGGCCACCGGTGATCACCACGGTGGGCAGGTCGCAACTGGCCGCGCCCATCATCATGGCAGGCTGGGTCTTGTCGCAGCCCGACAGCAGAACCACGCCATCCAGC
This sequence comes from Minwuia sp., assembly GCA_029210175.1. Taxonomy (GTDB): domain Bacteria; phylum Pseudomonadota; class Alphaproteobacteria; order Minwuiales; family Minwuiaceae; genus Minwuia. The sequence continues at coordinate 38,193 of JARGPL010000031.1, forward strand.
GGGTTGGCGCGGATCGATTCCTCCACATCCATGGCCATCAGGTTGCGGAACAGCATGGTCGTCGGGCGCATCAGGGTTTCCCCCAGCGACATCACCGGGAACTCCAGCGGAAAGCCTCCCGCTTCCCAGACGCCGCGTTTCACCCGCTCCGCCACGTCGCGCAGATGGGCGTTGCAGGGCGTCAGCTCCGACCAGGAATTGCAGATCCCGATCACGGGACGTCCGTCGAAGGCGTCATGCGGCGTGCCCTGGTTCTTCATCCAGGCGCGGTGGTTGAAGCCATCCTTCGCACCCGCGCCAAACCATTCCGCACTGCGATATTTCTTCTTGTCGTCGCTCATCCCGCAACACTCCCCCATGTGTCGGCGTGTTTCACACCTGTTGTTGCAGCCAGACTAGGCCGCGCCCGTCGAAGCGGCAATCGCGGCCTGCAGCCCGCCAACCTCTGTTCGCAGCTTTTCATCGTCCGGACAGGGGGATAGTGTCAGGTCAGGACTGGACCGCTGGGGAGGATGATCCGATGAGTGACGAACTGCTGTATGAACAGGACGGCCATGTGGTCACCCTGACCATGAACCGCCCGGAACAGATGAATGCCCTGTCGTATCAGGAGACATTCGAGGCCTTTGTGGCCGCTGCGGATCGCATCCAGAATGATCTGACGGTGCGTTGCGTGATCCTGACCGGCAGCGGGCGCGCGTTCTCCGCCGGCGGCAACGTCAAGCAGATGCGTGAGCGCGCAGGGATCTTTGGCACCGGCGGCATGAAGACGCGCGAAAGCTATCGCAATGGAATCCAGAAGATTCCGCTGGCCATGTATGAACTGGAAGTTCCCACCATTGCGGCGGTGAATGGCCCCGCCGTGGGTGCGGGGTGCGACCTTGCCTGCATGTGCGACATTCGTCTGGTGTCGGAAAAGGCGTTCTTCGCCGAGTCCTTCGTGAAGCTGGGAATCATCCCTGGTGACGGCGGCGCTTTCCTGCTGCCCCGCGCGGTGGGGATGAGCCGCGCGGCGGAGATGACCTTCACTGGTGACCGGGTCTATGGACCGCAGGCCGCTGAATGGGGACTGGCGAGCAAGTGCGTGCCGGCGGAGGCGTTGCTCGATGAAGCGCGGGCGCTCGCCGCCCGGATCGCCAGCAACCCGCCGGAGGTGTTGCGCATGTCGAAACGGTTGCTGCGTGAAGGGCAGAAGAACGACCTGAAGGGCGTGCTGGAACTGTCTGCGGCCTTCCAGGCGCTGGCGCACCAGACCAGGGATCATGGGGAGGCCGTGGAAGCGTTCTTCGAAAAGCGCGATCCGACCTTCGTGGGCGAATAACCTCATGTCCGGCAACAGGTGAACCGATGGCTGGCCCGGCGACGGATCATGATCTCGAGACCCTGCTCACCTTGCTGCAGCAGGGGAAGACGGACGAGGTATCCCGCCGGGCCAGGCGGGGCCTGAAGCGCGCGCCCGGAGATGCGGGGCTGCTCTTTGCGGCGGGTCTTGCAGAACATGCCTCCGGGCATGTCCTGAAGGGGATCACCAAGCTTCGCCGGGCTGCTCGCGCCGCGCCGGATGCGGTCGCGATTGCCCTGAACCTTGGCATCATGCTGGCTGAGAAGGGTGACAACCGGGAAGCCATCGGGCACCTGGCAAGGGCCAGCCGCCTGCAACCGGATGACCCGACCACACTGGCGCACCTTGGCCACTGCCAGCTCCGAGCCGGAGATATCGGATCGGCGCGCGCCAGTCTGGATCAGGCCTTGACCCTGTCTGGTGGCGGTGATGCCAACCTGTTGCGGCTGTGCGGCATGGCCTGTCGCCTGGACGGGGATCTGGCCGCCGCCATCAGCCATTTCGAGCGGGCCGTGGCCAGCAACAGTCGCGATGGCGAAGCTGCCGTCGAACTGGGGATCACCCGTTCCATGTCCGGTGATCTGGCTGGCGCCGAGCGTGCATACCGTCAGGCAGTGTCCGCGCAACCGACAAATGCGCGGGCCTATCGACAGTTGGGCAATCTGCTGACCAGGACCGGCCGGTTCGAGGCGGCCGTGTCCATCAACAGGCAGGCATTGAATCTGTCCCCCGGTGACCTGTCGGTGATGTACGATCTGGCCCATGCGATGGCCAGTTCCGATCGTCCGGACCAGGCGCTGGACCTTCTTGACCCTTTGATCAATGCGGGCAAGGCACCGATCGATCTGGAAGAGCTGGCGGCATTCGCGTCCTTTCGCAAAGGTGACCCGGCAGCGTGCATCGCGCGAAGCGACAGGATCCTGCTGCGTGAACCGGGCCGGACCGCGGCCATCGCCTACAAGGCCATGGCCTTCAACGAGCTTGGCAACCGGGCCGCTGCTGCAGAAATCCTGGCACTTGAGAGGCTTGTGTCGTGGGAGATCGTTGCGCCACCGCCGGATCATGCAACGATTGATGACTTCAACGCGCGTCTGATCGCCGAGATCGAAGGCCACCCGTCGCTCGCCTATTCCGCGCTGAACCGGTCCCTGACCAGCGGGCGCAGCACGGGCGAACTGTTCGATGCGCCGTCAGGTGCGATTGCCGAGTTCAAGGGGTGGTCGATTTGGCGGTGGAGCGCTGGCGTCAACGAACTCCCGTCGATTCTGCCCATCCGTGGCTCGCCCAGAGACCCCGACGAACACGTACGGGCTGTTGGGCGAACATCATGGATCAGGGTGGATTTCATGATGTCCACTTTCATCCGCCTGGCTGGTTGAGTGGTGTCTACTATCCCGATGTCCCGCCCGAGATCGGGGATGGTGAGCACAGTCATGACGGATGGATCGAGTTCGGGCGCAGTTACTACATGCTGAACAGCAAGGACACGCCGCCGGTCAGGTTGCTGCGGCCCGTGCCCGGGATGATTGTGCTGTTTCCGTCCTATATCGGTCACCGCACCTTGCCGTTTGCAGCTGACTGCAAGCGGGTCAGTGTCGCTTTCGACATCATGCCCGCGAAGTGACTGAGCCGGCACGGCTGCCACCGCGACCGCTGGACAGGTTGTCGCTCACGAACAGCATTCCGAAACGGCTGCCCGCCTGGCGCAATTGGGCATTCGTGCTTCACGCCACATGCCGTGCACGCCGCGATCAGCCCAGGCCCACCCCTGACGTCCTATGCAGGAGCGGTTGATCTCGGAATGGATTCGCTCGGGATCACAGAAACCAAAAAAGGGCGGCTCCTGCGAGCCGCCCTTTCCGGAACCGATCCAGAAGGATCAATCAATAGCGCTTCTTTTTCTTCGTGCCGCCCAGGATCGTGAAGCTTCCGTCAGGACCACTCAAAACGCCGGGTCCGTATCCGGAAGCGTCATATTTCTCGGGCTCGTTCTCGAGAGGCTGGTGGGCGCAGCTGACCAGAAGGGCAGCTGCCACCAACGTCATGAACACACGAAGCGTCAGATGCATCAGAAGCGAACCCGCATACCGGCCATGCCGACAGTGGCTTCACCACCGCCCTGCTGATCGTAGTAACGCGCCATCGCATAGGCATCAACACCCGGGGCCAGGCCCTGGACCAGGCCGACACCAACGGTATAACCGTCAGTCGCGAACCGGGCTGCGGCTCCGCCGTCCTGAACACCACGAACAGACTGGTAATCGATGGCAATACTGGTGGAGCCGAGGTCCACGTAATTGCCGCGATGCGCCAGCTGGGCGGACCAGAAGAAGCGATCAGAACCGTCAACTTCATCATCCACCGACGTCGAAAACGCCGTGTTCAATGCGATCGGACCAAAGTCGAAGCCCAGAGAGCCGCTTACGAGAGCAGCCTGATTGACTTTCACAGCGTTTGCTTCTTCACCCAGATAGGCCAGACCGGCACGGACGCCGATGCCACCGAGCTTACCGCCGTAGATACCACCGACATGAATCTGCCCGGTGTCTTCTGCACTGATGGAGGCCTTGAAGCCACCAACGGACGGGGTGTCGTAACGGACGGAGTCCCTACGGCTACCATCACCGAACGAACCGATACCGGCACCGGCCAGATTCTGACCAGCAGTGTGTTCCGGGTTGATGTCCGCCAGGGTTGCGTAGTTGAAGCCCTGCTGCGTGATACCGTCAGAGGCATCGGACTGCTGGCCAATGACCAGAGCACCAAAGCCGCCGCGCACGAAGACATAGGCGTGACGCAAGGAGTTGGTTGCGCCGTCAGCATTCTGCGGGCCCGGTGCATTCACTGCGATCGACGAGTTGGACTCGACCTGCGCTTCGAGGCGCATACCGGCAACGGTGCTGGCATTGATCGGGGTTTCGACGTCAAACGTAAATCGGGTCGAGGACGCATCATTGTCAACGAACTGGAAGAACGTGTTGTCGGCGTCGTCGCTACCGACCAGCACGGCACGGTTCACGTGACCAGAAATCTTCACGGTCGCGCCCTTGACGCCGTTGACAACGCCGCCACTCTGGTTGGCACTCAGCTGTTCCACCTTCTTCGACAGAGCGTCGATCATGGCGGCCTGAGCCTGGAGCTGGTCGCCGCTATGCGACGCAGCAAACGCGGAGCCGGATGTCAGCAGCGCAGTAGCTGCAACACCAGCGAGCAGGTGCTTATGGTTCACTTAATTGCCCTCCAAAAGGAAATACGCACTTCCTCCGTCGCATTCGTCGAGGCCCTTCCTCAGCGATTTGCGACTTGACTGTCTGTTACGACAGCAATCCCGATCACGCAAGCATCTCGACACCAGGTGTTAACAGAGCCGCAATTCCGCATGACGGGTGTTATAAGCAGAACAAACTATTGAAAATAAAAGGAAAAAAATGAAAAAGAGGCTGTGTTTCAGGGCGTCGGATGCCTCGTTTGCGCCCAATTCAGGGGCGGCTGTTGCCTGAACGCAACATATATCCAGGCCACGGGATTCCACCCGCCCTGTCCTGTCGTTGGATCGCAATGGCGCAGATCAAGGGCTCGGTTGATCCGCTCGGCACCGGTTGGATCTCCGGCGAGGCCGGGGGTTGTCTGAAGTGGATGGGCGGTCGTGACCTGATTCAGGCAGGCACCGCCGTTCAGCGATTGGTCTGCGAAAGGTCACGCAAGGCCGCACTAATCTCCACATCATCGGGATCAAGCCTTGCTGCCCGGACCAGGGCAGTGATCGCCGCCGTCGTGTTGCCTGCGCGCCGCTGTGCCTGCGCCAGCTGTTTCCAGAGCCGCACATTCTCCGGATTCTGCTGCGTCGCACGATCAAGTGCCGCCACATCGGACGTATTCACCCTGTCGGCGATCCGGTCAGTATCGGGTGCAGCGAGGTTATAGCCATAGGCGGCGGTCAGCGCCGCCACGATGGCGGCGATCAGGATGAGCCAGCGACCGGCGCCGGGGCTGCGTGCTGTGCCTGGCATTGTGTTGCGCATGTCGTTCCGCCCGTTGAATGAATTGTGCGACAACGGTCATATCGACGACACATCGTGATGAATCAATACTTTCATCGCACGTGAGGACTGATAGAGTGCAATCACTCGTTAACCGCACCCGGCGACAATGCCCTGTAACAACCGGGCCAGAAGACGAAGTGGTGCGGGCGAGATGGTGAACTGTGGTGGTAAACAGATTCAAGGGGTGGCAGGCGTGCGTATGTCTGGACTAAGAAAATTCGGCCTGGCGCTGTTCGCAGCAGCGGGTCTCATGGTGGTTGGCGCTGCAGCAAATGCACAGCCGACCAATGTCGGGCCTGATGCCTGCAAGGATTGTCATGCATCAGAACACAAGGTCTGGGAAGGAACGCCGCATGCGAAATCCTACAAGACCGTTCACAAGACCGATCTTGCTGACAAGGTGACGGATGCCATCGGTGAGCGGAGCATGAAGCGCTCCGAGACCTGTGGTCAGTGTCATTATACCCAGGCACCCAAGAAGGCCGGTGGCCGTGTCGGCAACAACTTTGGTCCGTCGTGCGAGAGCTGCCACGGTCCGGGGTCGGAATTCATCAGCATCCATAATGCCTACGGGCCCAAGGGCACGAAGAAGTCGGATGAGTCGGACGCGCACAAGAACGAGCGTTTCCAGAAGTCACGTGACGCCGGCATGCGCTGGCCGCGCTGGCGTCAGGACATTCCGGCGATGCCGGCTGACATCAACTTCGATGTCGCTGCCAACTGCTTTGCCTGTCATGGCATGGCACGCGAATCGCTGGATGGTGACACGGCTGGCAAGATGCTGGATGCCGGTCATCCGCTGAAGGCCTCGTTCGAGCTGGTGCAGTACAGCCAGGGCACCGTGCGCCATCGCTTCTACAACAGCGTGACCGACAATGAGGAAATGAGCGAGGCCGAGAAGTCCCGCTGGTTCGTCACCGGTCAGGCCGCGTCGCTGGTTCAGGCCAACAATGCGATGAGCAAGACCGATCACGCCAAGTACGTCGGTGTGCAGCAGGAACGTGCCGAGAAGGCCAAGGCGGCCCTCAAGGCAACCGGCCTGCCGGAAGCCGAGGCGCTGATCGCGGACCCGAGCGAGGCGAATGCCCGCGCTCTGGTTGCGAAGATCTACAGCGAGCAGATGGATCTGACCGGTCAGGTCGGTGGCATGCTGCCCGCTCCGTCGACCTACAAGTAAGGTCGATCGCGTTCCGGAAGCGCAGGGCGGAGTGGTGCCATATGGC
>JARGPL010000037.1 GCA_029210175.1 Minwuia sp.
CAACATGGACCGTCTGGTGTTCCATGAGCGGAGAAACGCGACGGGATGAATCCGTCCGGTTTGCAGAAAACCATTGCCTGAAGCCTTGAAATGGGCAGGAAGGCCGCAAAACCCTTGCCCCAAGTCATCAAGCCTCTGCGCGAAATTCAGGACGTATCAAAATTGCGGGTTAATGCGGGTGTCCAGCTACGGTCGTTCGTGCGGTGGCCAAACCCGGGTAATGCGGATGTCAGCGGCGGCGTGACGATAACTGCCCGCCGGGGGCTGCGTTCCGCCATGCGTTCGATCCCTTGCACCGGCGACAGATCCGTTCACCGAACCCCTCGCTCTGGAACTTGATTTCGCATCGGAGGCACTTGCGCTCCCGGATGAGATCCTTCGGGGTGTGCCCACGCGCGGTTTCCTGAATGATGAGGTGGGGATGATTGAGGCCGAAATCGGGGCCAATATCGCCAACGAAATGTTGGCACCAGGATCGGAATTGGCAAATCAGCCGAACGAGTCCCTCTCACGGGAACATCGATGTCGGGTGCGATTGACGGGCTGGGTGCCATATCCGGCCCGGTTTGCGCTCCATGTCCCACGTTTGTGCATTTGGCCGAGAGACATTCAACACCTCTCGCAGCAGAGCGAGCATCCTGCGCTTCCTTGCGATTGCAGCAGGTCCATATCGAGCGTCACGGACGGTCGAGTGCCTGCAGGGATCCCAGGGTGAGGCTCGTAGCACAGAACCGCCGTACGCCGGTTGCGGAAGGCCTTGCGTGCCGCTCCACCAGGCCGTCCCGAGTCTGTCCCACAATGCGGCCATTCCATCCCGCGTCCCTCGGTCGCCATCCCGCTTCGGCACCTCCTTGTCCCATCATCGTCCCGGTAAGGTGCGAACCCGTCCTGGTTTACCCTCGAACCATCCCACTATCGTCCGGCTTCAGGCGCGTCCCGTCCCGCATTGCAAAGCCCTCGGCGTCTGTCCGACCATGTTTGATAGCTGCCCATTCCGGTGCGCTGCGTCTGATGCCTTCATGCGAGGTGAGCCCGGACCCGACCTGCCGAGTGCGCAGTTGCAAGGTCCGTGGAAGCCGGTGTTGCTGCGGGCCGGGCGTGCATGGCGTTGCCGATAGCAACGATCCGAGGCGCCCTGGAATCATGGGCCGGTGCCAGTTCCCTGGGGGTTCGCTGCTCTTCGCAGCAGGGTTCCCTGCAAGTGGATTTGAATTCCCTGCTGGCTGCTTTCTGCACCCTGTTCCAGGATTCGAATTCCTTGTTATTGGTCACAGGAAATTTGGGCGGAAAGAGACTGAAATTCATGGTGTTACGGTAACCGGAAGCGCCATTCTATACTCGAAAATACCGAAAATTCCTTGTTCTTTCCTGTAAACAGGGACGCAGTACCCGGAGAGACGTTCGCAATGGACTACGTGGCCCGCCACGATTTTCTGTCTCACGCTCAACTCGCTGCGCTCGCCCGCTCCGAAGGGGCGGCGAACGGTCGCCGGGCCGCGGTCGCGGCCTGTTGGAGAGTTCGAACTATCTTCCGCTCCCTCCGCCATTTCCCATTGAAATTGTTGGTGTTTCCTGCTTCGTGATGGATAGGATCACTTGTCGGAGCGTTCTGCTCCCTGGCAGCCAGTTGTGCCACATCAATCTCCTTGACCACGGCCAGGATCATGACCCGGCCCCAGTGGGCAGGGACATTGCCCGGGTACGACAGCAACGGATCACCTTGTCCGGGGGGGAACGACTGTCTCACCATTGGTGGCAGTGTCATCGGCGTGCACTGCGCGCATCGTTCTGCACGTCCGGTCGGGTGCGTTCATTCCAGGTCGATATAAACGATATCGTTTCCCGCTGCCTGGCCGAAGAGCAACAGGAGCAACAGAGCAGATGCATAGGTCAGGGTGACCGCAGGGCAGACAAGGCGGGCCGGCAGATAGCGTGTGTACAGTCGGGCCAGCGGTGTCATGGAGGAGATTCCAACAGGGAGCCGATCACGGGCTTCGCAGCCGACAACCAGGCAAGCACACCGATGGGGCCAAGGACTGCTGTGAGCCGGTCCGGCGCCGCATAACCAAACGGTACAACCTGTTGAGAATACACCATCACACTGCGGGACTATACACATCGCACTCCGCGCCCCGGGATATGTAGCCACACCAACTCACGCCGTGTCGCGCACCCGCTGGATCACGGTGTCGCCCAGAACGAGCACATCCATGTCGGTGCGCAGGAAGCAGTCCAGAGCCTCCTTCGGGCGGCAGACGACGGGTTCGTTTTCGTTGAATGACGTGTTGAGCAGCATGGGCACGCCAGTCTGTTTCTCGAAGGCAGAGATCAGGGCGTGGTAGCGGGCGTTGGTTGCCTTGTGCACCGTCTGCAGGCGCCCGGAGCCATCGACGTGGGTGACGGCGGGTATCCGGGCGCGGCGTTCCTCGCGAATCTGGAACACCTGCATCATGAAGGGGACATTGTCGTCCTCCTCGAACCAGTCCGGCACATGTTCCGCCATGATGGACGGCGCGAAGGGGCGAAAGCTTTCCCGCTTCTTGATCTTGGCATTCAGCACGGCCTTCATGTCGCCACGCCTTGGATCACAGAGGATGGACCGGTTACCGAGGGCACGCGGCCCCCATTCCAGGCGACCCTGGAACCAGCCGATGACATTGCCCGCGGCGATCGCGTCGGCAGTGTGGGCGCAGAGTGCGGCCTCATCATCGAACGTGGTGACGGTGCAGCCGGCGTCGGCAATTTCCTGCTTGCCGCTGTCGAGCAGGGTCGCGACTTCGTCCGCGCCATATGCCGGACCCCAGTAGGCATGATCCATGACAAAACCGCGGGGTGCACCGCTGGCGTGCCAGGCGGCATAGGCGGCACCGATGGCACCACCAGCGTCGCCCGCAGCGGACTGGATGTAGACTTCCTCATAGGCCGTCTGGCGGCGCACCTTGCCATTGGCGACCGAGTTCATGGCGCAGCCGCCCGCGAGGCAGAGACGTTTCAGGCCATGCTTCGGCTGCAGCGTGTTGAGCAGGTTGAAGAAGGCTTCCTCGTACATCGCCTGTACGGAACGGGCGATGTCATGGTGGCGCTGTTCCAGCGGCAGCGAGGTATCGCGCAAGGGGCCGAGCAGGTCGGTCAAGGCGTCGGAGAACAGCTGCCCGACCTCCGGAATGCCATCCTTCCATTCGTACTGCACACCTTCCTTGTGGTGGCGGAAGTACTTCAGGTTCAGCTGGTAGCCTCCGTCACTGTCAAGCCGCACGATCTCGCGCATTTCATCCATCAGGCTGGGCTGGCCGTAGGGGGCGAGACCCATGACCTTGTATTCGTCGCCATAATGGCGGAAGCCGAGATACTGGGTCAGCGCCTGATAGAAGATGCCGAGCGAGTGGGGGAAATAGACCTTCCCCTGCATGTCGATGTCAGTACCCCGGCCAATGCCCCAGGCGCCGCTGGAGAAATCACCGAATCCGTCGACGGAAACAACAGTTGCTTCCTCGAACGGAGATACATGAAATGCGGACGACAGATGCGCCATGTGGTGTTCGATGTTGCGGATCTCGCCCCGGAAGGTCTCGCCGGGGAACGATTGCGCGATCAGTTCCGGCAATCCCTGGCGCTTGTGGCGATTGCGGATGCGGTCGAGGACCAGTTTCAGGTCCGGGCGCTTGCTGAGCACATAGCCGATCTTGCGCGGCAGGCTGACCTTGCTGTCCTGATTGATGGCCAGCACGTCCACGTCGCCCAGCCCCACACCGGCCTCTTCCAGGCAGTAGCGGATGGACTGGGACGGGAAACCGGCCCAGTGCTTGATGCGGCGGAACCGTTCTTCCTCCACTGCGGCCACAAGCACACCGTCCCGGACAAGACAGGCAGAACTGTCGCCATGAAACGCGTTTACACCAACAATGATCATGAGCGGGCTTTCCTGATCGAACCGGAGTTGAGCGATGCATATAGGGTGAGAAACTGTTCCGCCACTGAATCCCAGCTGAACTGACTGCGAACCAGGTCACGTCCCCGCTGGCCCATGGCCGTGCGGGTGGCGACGGGCAGGGATGTTGCCTTGTCCAACGCGGCTGCCAGGGCAGGGGCATCGTTGACCGGCACCCGCCAACCGCAGTCGATGCGTTCCAGATCCGGCCAGGGCACGCCCCGGGTCGTCAGCACGGGCACCCCGAACGACAGGGCCTCCGCCACCACCATGCCGAAACTCTCCGAATGGCTGGGCAGCACGAACAGGCTTGCGGAATTCAGCAGGTCAGCCTTGGCCTGCCCGTCGACCGCGCCCAGCAGCCTGACGGACCCGCCGAGATCAAGGCGCGTGATTTCCTTTTCCAGAACCGCGCGGTAGCCCGCTTCGTCCGGCCCTGCCAGCAGCAGTTCCCAGCCCTCCGGCCGGGTGTCTGCCCATGCCTGCAGTGCGGTGGGCAGCCCCTTAACGGGGTGCAGGCGACCGACGAATACCGCGGTTCGGATCCCGCCCGTTGCATTTTGGGGCGCGGGCTGGGCCACCGGCATGTCGATGCCGTTGGGGATGTTGGCAACCGTCACGCCCAGGTGACAGGCCGCCACATCCGCAGCCTCCGCGTCCGAGGTGGCATGCAGGGCTGCGGCAGTGGCCAGGTTGCGCCTCTGGTAAAGCAACCAGGCGACCCGCTTCTTCAGCCATTTGTGGCGAAGGGCCCACGGCGCAAGCATGCCCCGGGTGGATACCACACGGGGCCGGTCAAGGTGGGTCGCCATCCGTGTTACGGCCTGATTGTGAGGCAGCCAGATACCGCTGTCGTGGAACAGGTCGGGCGTGCCGAACGCGACAACGGCCGACCGCAGATCGCCAGCCAGGGGCACGATCCCGGGCATTGTGCCCTGTTCTCGCAACAGGTCGGAACTGACAGCCGATCCGTCAGGCGCCCAGATACCGACCTCCGCGCCGGCAAGCGCCAGGGCCTTCGCCAGACCGGACACCGAATAGGCCGGGCCACCGTATGCGCGTTCAAAGCTTGCTGATGCCAGGAGGAGTTTCATCGGGAAACGGACGGCTTGCGCCCGATCAGATGCGCCACTTCAGGAACTTGTAGGCAAAGATGTACATCACCACGATCAGCATCCCGGTCTTGGCGAGATGGTTGAGCACGACGACCAGCTCTGTCTCCGCCTTTGCCGCCTGCAGGAACAGCAAGGGTGTCCAGAGAATGACCGTAGGATAACGGGTTGATGCCTTCATGATCCCTCTCAGGATCAATCCGAAGAAGGCCCCCACCGCCGCCATCATGATGATGCCATAGTAACCGAAATTGACCCACGCCTCACCCAGGACACTGATGCCAAAGGAAGTCTCGCGGTTCACATAAAGGCCTGTGTAGTCACGAAAACCATCGGACACACTGACTTCGCGTTTCTCGATCAGGATTCTGGGCACGAAGCTGTCCTGAATCGCCCTCAGGATTGTCTGTCCTTCCTCGAATGGATGTGCGGCAGGGACATAGGCCATCACCGAGCTGATGATCCAGCCCTGGTTCAGTCGCGCGTTCAGCTTTCCCGTCTCATTCACGGCGGAATAGCCCTCACTCTCCTCGAAGATCGAGTTCTCCGTCATGGTCTCGTAGAGGGCCACAACGCCGGACTGCTCAGGATTCTTTCGGATGCGATCTCGATAGTCCGATTTGGCGGCCTGCAACTGCACGATGAGCAGAATCCCCAAGGCAAGCAGCAGCGCCTTCCTCAAGAACCCGAGCCGCAGCTCGGCGCATATGAAGGATGCGAGCAATGCGCTCCAAAGCAGGAGTGTGTGAAACAGGCTCTGGTTGATCGAACTAGATGCCAGAATTCCGAAAGTCACAATCAGTGCGATCCATCGATATTGCATTTTCAGCATGATCATGTAAATCACGGCGATAAAGCCGAACTGGCTGATCAAATAGACAAAAAATGCCAGAGGCCCTCGAATCGAACCACCAAGAACGGTGGTCATAATGCTGAAAATGATTACATAATATATGACCGACTTGTCTATTGGCGGCACACTTTCAATATATTTCCGGACCTGTCCAAGAGATATGCGCGGAGCCAAGAATTTCATCGCAAAGATGAATGCAAGAGTTCCCGGCAAGACGAAGGAAAAATACGACGTTTCATCGACATACATGCGGTACTTGTACGTCACGGCGTCGTGGTAATATGCAAAGTAGGCACCAAGCAGCCACTGGCCGGATGCGATTGTCGCAATCGCTGGCAAGATGGCCAATTCCTTGCCAAGCGAGTCGATGTACCAGACCAGCGAATAGGCAAACAGCCCGACACCCATCGCGGACAGGATACCCGTCCCGGAAGCCGCGAGGGCGGTGGTCACAAGCAATCCGGCAAGAAGGGGCAGGATCTCAGACGCAATTGCATCATCCTGGTGTGGACGATAGGCCACGGAGTGCGTCGTTTCGTAGGTCATTTGCCGTCAACACCCCTTTCCATCGCGATCGACCGGACGGCCTGCTGTGTGGCAGCGCTTGCAGCCTGTATCGACCATTCTTCGCTGGCTGATGCAGCCATTGCGCCAAGTGCTTCCATTCGCGATCTGTCCCTGATCAGGTCGAGCATGGCATCCGCGAGTCGGTCCGCATCGCCGCAACGGAATACACGGCCATAAGGCTTGCCGTCCAGCAGATCGGGCGCACAGCCTGTCATGTCGCTGGCGATCGCCAGACATCCCGCGCTCAGTGCCTCATTCACGCCAAGGCCCCACGTTTCGAACACCGACGGCAGAACATATACATCTGCCATCATGTATGTCTCTGGCATTTCGCTCTGATTGCGGAAGCCAAGGAAGTGAATGTTGGGCAATTCTGCGGATTGTTGCATCAAAGCCGCCCGGTCCGGCCCGTCGCCGGCGAGCACCAGGTGGATATCCTTCGCTGATTCCTGGGCCCTGGCGAACGCGGTGATCAGGACATCGACCTGTTTTCGGTAGACGAATTTGCCAGCAAACAGGAAGACAATTGCCGTGTCATCGATGCCGAGCGCCTGCCGCGCATGCCGGGCGCGTTCCCTGGCCGCTGTGTCGGTGCTTGCAAATCGGTCGATATCGATCGCGTGCGGCATGGTCATGATCCGTCTGTCGGGGACACCCATGGTGCGCAGGTATTCCCTGTTGCGGATACCTGGCGACAAAGCCAGGTCGATATGCCGATAGACCCAGGTCAACAGCGGACGCCGCAGCCATCTCTTCCAGGCAGCCTGTTGTGATGAGATCAGGGTCGAGTCACCCCGGAAAAGCACTGGAATGCGACCATGAAAGTGACGCATGACCGCAAGGTTCGTCCGCCAAGCCCAGCCATAAACCAGAATGGCGTCTGGCGCCCAATCAGTAATCCGTTCAATCATCGCCGGATTATCGATGCCCCTGAAATGATGCGTCCCGGGGTCATCCGATATGTTTTCCACCATTTGCCAGTCGTACCCGTCAAGCAATGGGATATCGAGTGTGACTGTCCGGTTGAACTCGTGATCCAGACTGTTCGCCGTGCCTTCCCAGCAATAGAAGACCTGGATATCCAGGTCCGTTTCTGACGCAAGCGTGCGGAAGAGTGGCGCGTTGTACTGGATAGGATGGCTGGAAAGAATGGCAAGCTTCATGGGGTCTCCGCCGGGCGAGCGGCCTCCGCATCGCCACGGTTGCCGGTGATCTGGTCAAAGAAGTGCGCGATGACGGATGTATGGAATGCGGCGGTATGCGCCTGAAAGGCTGTCCAGTCGGTGGTCGGCGGTGAAGGAGCCAGCAGTGCAGTCACAAGCATTCGGGTCATGACCTCCACTGGCTCGCTGAGGTCATCAAGTTCTTCAAAGGAACAGATCTGGCCTGTCTGGGTGGCTTCCAGCAATGCGGCCGTATTGCTGTCCTTGCGCAGGATAGCGACGAGAGGTCGCCGGGCCATGATATACCCGTAAGCCTTCGACGCTGAATAGGCGGGGCTGTCTGCACCAATGATCATCAGGACATCGGCATCCAGCAGCAGGCGCAGAGCACCGAAATAGGGCTGGCGGTCTGTCCATTCGGTCACGATTTCCGAAACGCCCTCCTCCCTTGCGATGGGCATGACGGTTTCGTTACCCCGTCCGGCAGCGGCATAGCTGGTTCCAATGAATTCCAGCGACAGGCGTTCGAACAGATCCGGGTGCTCGGAGAGGCCACGCCTTGCCGCACGGAACAAGATGCGCAACGCTGTTGTCATGTCGGGGCCCCGCGCGCCAACATACCGCAGCGATATCTTGCCGGGTCTGATCGGCTTGCTGACAGGCATCTGCAACGCAACTTCGATGTCCCCAGGGGATGCCGCAAAGGGCAATGCCAGCGTGGGACGATCCTTCAGTGCAGGATAGCGTGACTGAACCGTGTCGATGTATTGGCGTGACACCGCCATGACACCAGCGGCATTCGGCATGGTCGCCGCTTCCAGGCGTGATTTCTGCCAATGATCGAAGCGGAATTTCCGCGGGCGTTCCTTGTTCGGCAGGGACAGATAATAGTCGTTGCGCCATGGGTCCTGCAGGTCGACCACGAAGGGCACGCCAAACTTTCGTTGCCAGTGGGGACCGTGTGCGATCGCCGTGAAGACAGTGGTCGTGAAGCAGATCAGGTCGACCGGATTGCTGGCCAGATAGTTGTCGACAGCGCGGCGCAGCTGGAACCATGAACGGAACCCCAGATTCCCAAGTCCCGCCAAACGAGTGAGACGCGGGCTGAATGCGTCCACGTGGTGGACGGGTACATCGGCGGGAACTGTCTCTGAAAGCAGGGGATCAAGTGACCCCTCGACCCTGTCAGGATCAATGGCAAAGACAACAGGATCCCAGCCGTTCTGGCGAAAATAGGGCAGACATTGTCGCAATCGGTGCATGTCCGGGGCGTTAATCGGCGGGAAATGAGGGGAGATGAACAGGACCCTTCTCATGCGCCACCCTCAGGCCAGACTTTCAAGATAGCCAGTGACCTGGCGTTGCAGGCGGTCCTTCGAGATTTCCCATGAGAAGTGGTGCAACAGTGCATCGACAGACGCCTTGCTGGCGGCCTGCCTTGCGGCAGGATTCTCGACCAGGGGACCAAGTGCAGCAGCCAGCGATTGGGCGTTCCCCTGGGCGAAAATCCGGACGGCATCAGGCGCGATCGTGGCAACTTCTGTCTGGCCCAGCGTATTGCTGGCCACGATCGCCTGACCTGCGCGCATGTACTCGAAAACCTTGTTCGTGATGGTCACGTCGCGGCTGATGCAGTCAGAAAGTTCGCCACAGTATCCGATGTCGTGTTCGCTCAGGCGGGAAAGCAGTTCCGATTGGGGAACCTGAGGGTGGACGTAGATCAAATTCTTGATGGCGGCAGGCAGATCGGCGACCAGGTGCTCGATGAATCCGGCGCGCGGCGTGCCGCGCAGGTGGACTTCGACCTTGGAGGGCAGGAGCGGCAGCGCCGCGACCAGCGTTTCCAGTCCTCTTCCAGGCCCGATTGTCTGGGAGAACCAGCATATCGACGGCAGGGTCCTGTTGTTCCGGTCCAGATTCCTGCCGTCGATATGGTCACGATCTCCGGTCGGAAAGCTGTTGTGGATGACCTCAGGCATGGGGCAGCCATAGGCAGCCACAAGTGCATCAGCCATCGCCTGCGATGTTGCAGTGCTATGGACGGCATTGTTCAGCAATTCTGCTTCCGCGCGCCGCATCAGTTTCACGGGACGCCTTGTCCGGTCGGTTGGCAGGCCGTCCTCTGTGTACCAGTCCTCGACATCCACCCGGATCTTGCGACCGTCCGCGAGCAACTGCTGCCCGACCCAAAGCGATTTCTCGAGATGCAGGCTGTAGAGATCGGCATCGATCGAACGCGCAGCGCGCAGCAGCGCGCCGGTATCATGGCCCAGCTGGAGTGGGTGTTCGAAACCGAACTTTACCAGTGCCTCACGCGCGGCACGGGCCTTCAGCCGCATCATGAAGTGGCGGAACAGGTTCACCGGCCGTCGGTCAGAGAGGTCCAGCACGGGAATGTGGTGCCATGGCTTGTTGCCCGTGATCTGCATTATGCGCGGCAGGTCAGCCAGGTTGTTGATCGCTGCCAGCACGGTCACGTCATGCCCAAGTTCCGACAGCGCATCCGCTTCCTTGACCACACGCGGGTTATTGATGACCTGAAAGCCGGAAACGATGACTATCCTTCGCCTCATCCGGCAGGTCGTGCAAGCAGGTGACACACCCTGAAATTTGTTGCCGTGATGCCGTCGATATCGGTCTGGATGACGCTGAGGCGGTAGCCCCGCTCGACCAGCCACGCCTGGCAACGAGTCAGAAGATCGAATGAGTGAATTTCGATCAACAGCTTGGGCTTGTGTTCGCTGATCAGCTTGTCAGCGCCGCATAGCGCATCAAACTCCGCCCCTTCGATATCGATCTTCATCATGGACGGTGGCGAGATCTCCTGGCGTGAGAGCATGCTGTCCAGCGACACGATCTGCACATCGATCGTGCGCTGCCCGCCGACCCCATCCTGGAAGGTAGAAGTGGACAATTTGCCCATGCTGGTCTCCGGCATGATCTCGAACGTTGCATTGCCGTCCTCCGCGCCGACGGCCATCTGCTTGACCGTCAGCGTCAGATCGGGATTGAGCCGGGTCAGCTGTCCGATGCTCTCGATATTGTCGGGGTTGGGCTCGAAACAGAAGACCTCTGACGCACCGTTGATGGCCATGACGCCCGCGATGAATCCCCGGTGACTGCCGATGTCGTAGCAGACAGCACCTTTCTGCATTTCCCCGACCAGACATGTCGTGACATCGAGCTCGCACGTACCTGTCCAGTATGCCTTGTCCTCAGGCAGCGTCAGCAGCATCTTCAGACCGCTTGCGGGCCCGGCATTGATGCGATGTTCAAACGTTTCGCCGCTCATCGCGTTCCGAACCAGCCACCGCTGCAATCCGGCGACCACGGGAATCTTGCGGATATTGTCTCGAATTCCCCAGGGCAGCAGGTTGACACTGCTGATCAGCATCCGTTTGAGGCTCATTGCGTCATTTCCTTTTCCGCAGGCCAGGCCGATCCAGGTACTGAAAGCATGGCATCGATCCTGGCGATATTGCGAGGGTATGTATGTTCGAGAGCCAGCGCACGCCGCCGCATCTGGCGCTCCCGGCTGTTGTGCAGGGGCAGATCGCTGATGACCTCCAGGAACCGGTCAGGAAAATCCGCATCATCCGCCGCCTGGGCCATGACCATCAGGTCGGCATCGTCGGCGTAGATGTTCATCCGGGTGCTGATGACGGCTCTGCCCGTCGCGAAATATTCGAGGATCTTGTGGGCATTCGACCGGTCCGACTCGGCCGCATGATCCAGATAGGCAAGGATGAAGCAATCCATTTCCGATACCGCCTCGACCAGCGCCGGTTTCCCCATTGCCCCGTGAAATACGCAGTTGGCAGACTCCCGCAGTGCGGAAGGCAAGGGTGAGTCCGGGCTGAACGGTCCCCAGAAATGAAACGAGATATTCGGGCAGCGGGCCACTGTTTCCGCAATCAGCGCCACATTGATGGTTCCCCGGTCCAGGTTCCCGAAATAGCCGCATCGGATTGTTTCACCTGGCACATGATCCTGTACCGGTCTTGCCGCCAGAGCAGCGAAATCCGGGCCGATTCCATGGTTGATGACGGCGTTCGCCACACCCGGTGAAACAGATGTTGCAGACGACAGGATCTGCTGCGACACCGACAGGATCAGGTCGGCCGTGCGACCGATGGCGTATTGGCGCGGCGTGGTCAGCGGATCGACCGGGTGAAAGATGGCGCGCCCGGCACCAAAGGCACGCAGATCAGGGAAAGTGTTGAAATCGAAGCACCAGACCAGGTCGAACTGCGTTCCCAGGCGGCGCACCAGCCGTCGCGCTTCCAGACCGATCCAGTACCGATAGAGCCCATGGGCATGGAACCGCAGCGCGCGCAGCACCCGAGGTCGCCAGGTCACGCGCACGACCCCCGGAATGCCGGTGTCCTGCTGTCGGATGGTGCCGGGGGAAAGGGACCAGTCCGGAGGGTCGAGGAACCAGACGCTGTTTGATGATCCAAGGGCTTCCGCATAGTGATGTTTCGAAATCGGCATGTGGTCCCACGGCTGCGGAGAGATCAGCAGGATCTGCTTGCCCGCCAGCCAGGAACCACGATGACCGGACTGTCCATGATCGATGATGGCTTCAGCGCCCGACAGGCTGGGTCTTGAAGAAATCCGCGACCGCGTCAACGACCGTCGCCTGATCAGCCTCTCCCAGGAACGGATGCAGCGGCAGCGACAGGATCTCGGCCGCATGGGCATGCGCCACGGGGAAATCCGCCGGACTGTGGCCCAGATAGTCGTAAGCCGAATAGAAGGGGAGGGCACGCGGGTAGTTGATCACCGTCGGCACGCCGGCCTGTGACAGGTGTGTCTGCAGCGCATCCCGATGGGCCGTGCGGACGACATAGAGGTGATAGACGTGGCGCGCGCCGGGTCGCTGCTGCGGCAGGATCAGGTCACCGATGCCCGCCAGCATCTCGTCATAACGTTCGGCCACGGCGCGACGGGCTGTGTTCCAGTCCTGCAGATGCGGAATCTTGACGTTCAGGACGGCGGCCTGCAGCCCGTCCATGCGGCTGCAGATTCCTTCCATGACATGGTTGTTCTTGCCGCCATGCCGGGCGAACAGGGCAGCGAATTCGGCGATGTCACCGCGTTCGGTGATCAGGCAACCCGCGTCGCCCATCGCGCCGAGGTTCTTGCCGGGATAGAAGGAGAATGTGGCGACATCACCGAAGCGCCCGACCTGCTGCCCGTCCAGTTCTGCCAGATGCGCCTGGGCACTGTCCTCGATCAACCAGAGCCCATGCCGGTCGCAGATTTCGCGCAATGCCGCGATGGCTGCAGGCTGGCCATACAGATGGACAGCGACCACGCCCCTGGTGCGGTCGGTGATCTTCGCCTCCACCTGTGCCGGGTCGAGGCAGAAGTAGGCGTCTTCGGTATCGGCAAAGACGACGCGCGCGCCAGTCTGGGTGATGGTTTCACTGGTGGCGATCCAGCTGTGGGCAGTGGTGATGACCTCATCACCCGGCCCGGCACCCAGCGCGCGAAGCGAGATGTACAGCGCATCCGTGCCATTGGCGCAGGACACGCAGTGCTTCGCCCTGGTCAGTTCGGCGAAATTCCGCTCGAACCCGTCCACATCCGCCCCGCGAATGAAGGCGGAGGTATCGATGACGCGGGCGATCTCGGCATTCAGCCTGGGCTGCAGACTGTCGTGCAGCGCCTTCAGGTCCACGAACTGCATCTATTTCTCTCCCCCCATCAGGCGCGCAGGATTGCCGACATAGAAACCCGGTTCGGAAATATCCTTCGTGACCACCGCGCCAGCGCCGATGACGACGTCGTCGCAGATGCTCACCGGCATGATCGTGGCGTTGGTCCCGATGGATACCCGATCGCCAATGCGTGTATGGCCCCACTTCGTCCGGTCGCCGCGTGCCGGGCCGCCAGCGGAGAAGCTGTCATTGATGAACATGGCCCCATGGGAGACGAAACAGTCCGCACCGATGGTGACCAGTTCGCAGATGAACGCATGGGACTGGACGCGCGTGCGGTCACCGATGACCGCCCCGGCCTGAATTTCCACGAACGGGCCGACAAAGCAGCCATTGCCCAGGGTGCAGCCATAGACATTGGCGGGTTCGACAATCGTCACGCCCTCGCCACAGGTCACATCGCGGATGCCAACCGACTTCAGGTCAGGTGCCATGCTTTGCCGCCCGATAGATCTTGTCGATGATCTCGACGGTCTTCAGCCCCTCGAACCCGATGGTGCCGATGGAGCCTTCCGCCGTCAGCACCTTCTGGATGTTCTCGTACACATCCTCATGGTTTGACATGGAGCCCTGATAGGCGCCGTATTCGTTGGCCGGGCGTCCTTGCCTCAACTGTGATGCATCCATGCCCTGGATGTTCTCGTATTCGATCTCGTTCAGGTACTGGCCACCGATCTTGATCGTGCCCTTCTCGCAGAACAGGGTCAGCGACCCCTCCATGTTCCGTCCAAAGCTGTTGATGGTGAAGCTGACGCTGCCGATCGCACCGCTGTAGAAGCGCAGGATGGCGACGCCCGCATCCTCGAACTCGACCGAGTCGCCGTGGCAGTAGTTGTCCATGAAACTGGCCACATCCTGCACGTCACCGGCAAGCCAGTAGAGCAGATCGATGAAGTGGCTGAACTGGGTGTAGAGGGTGCCGCCGTCCATCGCCAGGGACCCCTTCCAGCTGTCGGCGTAATAGGCGTCGTTGCGGTTCCAGAAGCAGTTCAGATGCACGCTGTAGATCCGCCCCAGCGCGCCCTGGTCCAGCAGGTTCTTCAGGTGTTCGACGGGCGGGTTGTAGCGGTTCTGCTTCACCAGGAAGAGGCGACGGTTGGCCTTCTCGCCTGCCTTGATCATCTCTCCGCACTCATGAACGGTCAGGGCCATCGGCTTCTCGCACAGCACGTGATACCCGGCCTCGAATGCCTTGATCGTGTGTTCCGCATGCATGCCGTTCGGGGTGCAGATAGCCACCACGTCGCTCTTCCCGCGCATGCCTTTCAGCATGGCATCGAAGTCCGTGAAGACTTCTGCGCCGCTTTCCTCTGCAGCGCTTCGTGCCTTTTCCTCCACCACATCGCAGACCGCCGTCAGGCGCCCGAACCTGGGGGCGTGGCCGGCATGGCGCTGGCCGATACGACCGCAGCCGACGATGGCGAAACCGGTGCTGTTGGGGGATACCTGCTGCATGTTGTTTTTCAGACTGCTGTTTCGGAAAGGGATGGCATTCAGGGCGCGCCGTCGGTCGGCCCGAGGTGGTTGAACAGGCCTTCACGCAGGACGGTCTGGCTGGGGTAGTTGACCAGAACCGCGCGGTGCGGGCCCTTGAAGACAAATTGCGCGCCAGCCGCAACGGCCGAGGCGCCTGAATCGCGGATCGCGTTCAGGAAGTCTGGAATATCACGTGCGCCGCCGCTGGCAATGACTGGCACCTCGACCGTTTCCGCGATCTGCCGGATCAGGTCAAGATCATATCCGTCGAAGGTGCCGTCGCGGTCCACGGCGGTCAGCAGGATCTCACCCACCCCCGCCGCAACCACGCGCCTGGCCACGTCGAGCACCGATCCGGGGACCTTCTTCGTGCCGCACTGCGTGACGACCCTTGGGCCCCCGAACATGCCCTTCTTGACATCCAGGCTGGCAACCACGGCCTGTGCGCCATAGATGCGCCCGATCTGAGCAGGCAGGTCAGGGGTCTCGAACAGGGCCGTGTTCAGCACGACCTTCTCGACCCCGGCGTCAAACGCCTGCCTGGCGTGGTCCAGGGTGCGGATGCCCCCGCCATAGCCGAACGGGATGAAGCATTCGCTGGCGATTTCCCGCAACATCCCGAAATCCGGGGCCTTGCCTGATTTTGCGACTCCGATGTCGAGCAGCATCAGTTCATCGACTTCCTTGTCGCTGAAGATCTTCACCGTGTTGACAGGGTCGCCGACGTAGGTGCGCTTGCCGAACTTGATGGTCTTCACCAGGCGTCCCTGTTCGATCAGCAGCGTGGGAATGACGCGGACGCGCTTCATTCCACGCCTGCCTTTCCTTCGGCGAAGTTCCGCAGCAGGGTCATGCCGAAGCGGTGGCTCTTTTCCGGGTGAAACTGCACGCCCAGCATGTTCTGGTGCGTGACGGCGGCGCAGAAATCATAGCCATGGTGGGCCGTTGCGGCCACGTCCGCAGGATCATCACAGACCATGTGAAATGAATGCACGAAGTAGAACCGCGGAGGATCTTCGTGGAAGCCATGCAGGGCGGTTTGCGGCTGTTTCACGTCCAGATTGCTCCAGCCCATGTGGGGTACCCGATCGGTGGGGGACAGCCGGGAGCGGTCGAAAGCCAGGACATCAGCATCGATCCAGCCGAGACCGGGCAGTTGGCCCTCGTCACTGCGCCGCGCGAACAATTGCATGCCGACGCAGATACCCAGGATTGGCACGCCATCGCGCCGGACGCGCTGGTCCAGTGCCTCCGCAATGCCCTTGGTCCTTATGCTCTCTGCCCCGTAATCGAAGGCGCCGACGCCGGGGAAGACGATCCGGCCTGCAGTCAGGATCTCCTCGGCCTCCGACGTGATGGTCGACCTGATCCCCAGCTTCTTCAGCATGTTGCGAATGGATGCGGGGTTGCCGCAGCCATAATCGACGATGGTTACAGGGCCGGTCACCGCACGACCCGCTTTGCCAGGTTGAACGCACCGCGCAGCGGCTTCAGCAACGGATAGGTTTCATAGACGGACCGTTCCACGGCGTAATCGGTATGCGGGCGCGGTTCCGCCTTCATGATCGCGTCGAATTCGTCGAGCGTGAAACCCAGTTTCTTGGAGACGAAAATGCGGTCTTCTTCCATCTGCTCGGGGTCGTAGGGCGGCTCATCCAGTTCGGCCAGCGCCGCTTCCTTGGTCATCTGACCGGCGTAGATCAGGTTGGTCAGGTGCGCCTTGCGCTTGTCCACGCCGAATTTGCGGGGCAGGATGTAGCCTTGGTAAAAGCGGGTGAAGATCGATTCATGGTGCTTGCCGCCATAGTCGCGCCAGCCAAGTTCATCCTGAATGCGCTGTTTCACCTCGGCCTTGTCATAGGGCAGCAGGTTCAGGATCGAGTGGGATTGCAGTCCCCGGAACATCTGATCCCACTTCTTCAGCTTCAGCGACATGAAGGGATAGGTCTTCAGCGGCACCTCGCCGAACGCCGCGTGAATGGCCTTGATGTTCACGTGGTCGTTCTTGGCGTAGTTCCAGTGCGGGGGCATGACGAATTCGGTCACCACGTTCGTGCCGCTGAGGATGTGCCTGATGCCATGCTTCGCTGCCAGCCGATACAGCAGGGCAAAGACGGCGTGATCCGACACGACCTCGATATCGATGACGGACGCCTTCAGGTGCGCCCGCTGCAGGTCGCGGAACTCGCTCCAGTCTATGACATGGGTATGCAGATCGATGTCCAGGCGACTGACGATCTGTTCGATGTTCTGGACCGCCAGTTCCGCGTTCCAGCCGTTGTCGAGATGCACGGCCAGCGGACGCAGACCCAGACGTCGCGCCTGAATCGCCACGAATGTACTGTCGACACCACCGCTCAGCCCCATGATGCAGTCGTAGGGCTTGCCCTTTCCGTCCCGCTTGATCTGTTCGGCGAGGGCCTGAAGCATGGCCTCGCCTTCTGGTCCGTTGTGAACCAGCTCGGCTTCGGCTTTCCTGTAGTCGTGGTAATAGTGCGACCGGCCCTCATCATCGAAGCGCATGTCCGGGTCGTCACGCGTGTCCAGCACACCGATGCTGCACTGGCGGTAGTTCGGGATCAGCGGCATGTTGGTTTCACTCTCAGGCAGCACGGGGCGAACCGGTGGCGCTTGCATAGACCGCGCGCAGGCGATGGCAAAATGTTTCCCCACCCCAATTCTGTCGCGCGTGGTTCTGGATTGCTTGGGAATCAACGGACGTGCCGGATGCGGACATTTCCAGCATCGCGGCAATCAGAGCGGCCCGGTCGTCGGGTACTACCAGTCTGCCTGTCGCCGGGGTCAGTATTTCCTCGGGGCCGCCGGACGCCATGGCGATGACCGGCATGCCGCAGGCCATCGCTTCGATGATCACCACGCCAAAGGTCTCGAAATGACTGGGGAAGACAAACACGTCTGAGCGCAGCATCTCGGCCCGAACCCCGTCGGGGCGCAATTCCCCCAGAAAATCGATCCGGTCACCGACACCGCTGTCGCGCGCCTGGTCTTCCAGCGTGGACCGCAGGGGGCCGTCGCCGACAAAGACCAGCCGCGAGTCCGGTCGGTCATCCGCAACCGCCCGGAACGCATCGATCAGCAGTTTCTGGTTCTTCACCGGCAACAGGCTGCCGACAGTGAGAAAGCGGACTGACGCATCGTTCCTGTCTGGACGTGCTGCATCGGCGAAAGCCGGAGGCAGTACATTGCCGATCACCGTGGGCTGCACCGGCAGTGGCCCAAGCGCGCGTTCCAGCGTTGCATGCACGGCGTGGCTGACCGGCAGGAACGCACGCGCCTCCGTGATGGCGAGGCGAATGGCGGGAAACCAGCTGGCGGGCACCTGACCAAGATGAAAGGCGCTGCTGTGTTCGGTCAGCACGTAAGGCACGCCGTCACGTCGGGCGATGCGCGCGGCCAGCAGCCCGGCGGGCAGGCTGTTGTGCGCATGGATCAGGTCGGGCGTGCCGAAGCGTTCGCAATAGGCGCGGTATGCCGCCATGCCTGCCCGCTGCCACCAGATCGGGTCGTGGCGGGCGGACGGCGCAGTACCATAGAGCGCTTCGATCCTCAGGACGGGTATCCCTTTCCAGTCATCGATCACCAGTGTCGTCTCGGGGCGGGTCCAGCGTCGCAGCAGTTCCCGTCCAAGCGCCGCAAAGCTGCTCACCGGCAGGCTGGGGTCGCTTGGCCGCAAGGCCATCCGGCGCAGCATGTTCTTCAGGAACATGGGCACGGAATAACGCAGGCGGACGGACAGTACGCCGAACCGCTCCGACTCCGTACTGCGCAGGGCATCGAGCTGATGGCCCTGGAAGATGCCGGCGAGCGGGTTGCGCTCCGGCAGGAATTCCTCGGTCGGCAGGATCAGGATATGCGTGCTCACTGCTATCTGCTCTCAGTCCGCACGCCGACAGACGAAAGATGCAGCGAATTTCATGACCTGTGCAATCCGTTCCTGGTGTGCTTGGCAATCGGGTTCAGGACATCCCTGTAGTAAACGAGTGCCTGCGTGAGCTGTCCGCGCATGACATAGTGCCGCCAGAAAGCCTGCTTCTTTCGCTTGACGAATGACTGAATGGCCGTGGTTCGTTCGGCGTCAGTCAGTGGGCAGTTGGCTTCGGCCAGAGCCTTCAGCGCGACCTGAACCTGCATTGCGGTCTTTTCCAGTCCGGTGTTTGCGTTCTGCTCCTGACCTTCATGCACCCGGTCCCAAACAAGGGCCTGGGGCAGTGTTACCAGCGGGTATCGCGCACCGATCTTCAGCCAGAACTCCATATCCCCGAGCTGGCGCATTCCCGAGAAACCACCAACTGTCTCGAACGCGGATCGAAGTATCATGCTTGATCCGGGTGCGCGGCCGAACAACTCGCGACCGCAAAATTCTTCGAGGTAGGCTTGCTTGGGACTGAACAGAACAGGGTGCGGCCGGTCCAATTCCGATCTGGCCGAAAGACCAAAGCCGGCGTCGGGGAACTGTTCCATGCAGCGCACGATGGCCCCCAGGCCCCAAGGATAGATCATGTCATCCGAATCGACATACTTCAGGTACTTGCCCCTGGCGAGGCTGGCGGCATGGTTGCGATTGGGGTAATCGCCCAGGTTCTGCGGGTTCTGATAGACGCGTACCCGGCTGTCGCGCTCAGCAATGGACCTGGCGATTTCGACAGTGTTGTCGCTGGACCCGTCATCGACGACGATCAGTTCCAGATCATCGAAATCCGACGCCAGAACGCTGCCCATGCCATCCGCAATATAGTCGGCGCGATTATAGGCGGTCATGAGCACGCTGACGGTGGGGGGTGTCGCCTGGTTCATCTGTGTTCCTCGGTCCTGCGATTTTCAGGTATCGGCACGGTCCCAGACTGTACTGCCCTGAACGTCTGACCGACCGCATCGGGCTGTCCAATCATGTCTCCAGAACCTACGTGGAGGGCGGTTCTCAAATAGGCAATTCTCTCAGCCAAGGGCGTCCTTCAGGCGGGTACCTGTCTCCGAGAAGATGCGCGTTGCGTTTCTCAAACCGAACTCGCCCCGGCGCCACGCCAGAAGTGTTCCGCGCACGAAGTTCTTGCGGTATTTCCTGAGGGTCCGCATGCAATCCGCTTCCGGCAGCGGGCAGGCCGGGTCACTCAACGCTTCCACCGATACCCTGTACGTGATGTTCCTCTTGCGCGCGAGATTGCCCTCGCTTTCCTGTCCGGGACGCCGGAAGTCCCGGTCCAGAAATGCCGGAATTGCGACGACAGGGAAGCGGGCTGAAAGCCGCAACCAGAGATCAAGATCACCGCGATGCCGGATGGACCGAAAACCACCTACAGCCTCGTATGCGCTGCGGCGGAAAATCGCTGACGTTGGTGCATTGGTCAGAAAACCACCGCCAAGGTAGTGCTTCTGATAAACGGTCTCCGGAGCCAGATCATAGGGCAGTGGCCGGGACTCATCGTTCACCTTGCACAATCCCAGTCCGGCCTCCGGATAGGCCTCCATGTACCGCACATGAACATCCAGTGCATGGGGGTAAAGGACATTGTCACTGTCCAGGAACTTGATGTAGCGCCCCTGTGCCTCGGCAACGGCGCGGTGACGGTTCGGATAATCGCCAAGATTGGTTTCATTCCGAAGCAACCGTATCCGTCGGTCCTTGCCTGCACAGTTTCGGGCAATCTGCATGGTTTCATCATCTGATGCGTCGTCCACTACCAGATACTCGAAATCCTCGAAGGTCTGATTCAGCACGCTCTCTATTGCAGTCCCGATATGCGCCTCGGAATTGTATGACGTCGTTATGACTGTAACCATCGGATTGGTCATCAGAACTGCCCGTCAGCCCGCATTTTCTCTGGCTGCGGCACTTGTCGCCCCACTTTTCACAGGAATTGGCGGCGTGCCGAGGTACTCCGCGTGCAGCTTGGCCAATGCCTGGGGGCCTTTCGCCGCTGCTTTCTCGAAAATTGAAATGCCGTCCATCACACCGCGGATGCATTCGCGCTGGTTCCGCCACCAGTACAGTTTCTCACGCAAAGACAGTGTCGGTTCGCGGAGCAGCCTGACGGCTTCTCTGAGCGGGCGCTTTACTTGTCTGCC
Organism: Minwuia sp.; assembly: GCA_029210175.1. Classification (GTDB taxonomy): domain Bacteria; phylum Pseudomonadota; class Alphaproteobacteria; order Minwuiales; family Minwuiaceae; genus Minwuia. The sequence goes on from JARGPL010000037.1 coordinate 20,910, forward strand.
TGGCATCAGGTCGAAAAGTTCCTTGCCGAGGAGGCAGACCACCACGGTACGCTGCAACGTCGTGTGATAGTTCATCTGGTGGTAGTGGTACACGCGTGCAGCCGGGTCCCGCACCAGCGCGTACCCTGCACGCAGCGCGTCGATGGCGATCAGCATGTCCTCCCCATAGACAGCGCGGCGGAACGGGACCTGCTCCAGAAAGCTCCGGCGATACATCGACGTCACGTCATCGATGACGCAGGCGCTTCGCCGTTCGGCCTTGTCAGCGGCATCGAAGGCTTCGGCACTGCCGAACCTGTGGATCGAGCGAACCGGTTCCGATACCGGCCTGAACCATTCGAGCGGATTGTTCCGGGGGTCATGCGCCACGACCTGAATGCCGCTGACAGCGGCAACATCGTCGGCGACGAAGCCGGCCTGCATGCGCTCGATCCAGGTTTCGTCCATGGGGCGCGCATCGCCGACGGTAAAAAGAACGAGGTCACCGCTGGTTTCCCTGACACCCAGATTGCGCGTGTCGCCATGGTTGAATTCGGACGGTGCTATCTCGAGAAGGCGGACTTTCGGATACTGCCTCACGATGTCCTGTGTTCCGTCCGTGGAGCCGGAATCAATAATCAGGATTTCGTCCACAGCAACGGTCTGGCCAAGAATGCCGTCCAGACAGGCAGCCATTCCCACGGCTTCGTTCTTTACCGGGATGACGACGGAAATGCGGGGTAGGTGTCCGGTCATGGCATTCACAGGTTGAACTGCTGCAGCGCGATGTTGAGCTCCGCTGTGGTGCCGATATCGATGTACTTCGCGCCCTTGAACGTCAGGGCCTTCACCCGCATCTTCTGTTCGATCGCATGGTTGAAGACGTCACCCAGCACGACCTCCTGCGCGCCTGGTGTCAGCTTGTCCAGATACGCACCGAGCAGGGCCGTGAACGCCGGTGACCAGCAGCACGCGCCCCACAGGCCGGGCAAGTCCGATGTCTCGGGCTTGTCGTAGGTCCAGATGACGTTGTTGTTCTGGTCCATGTCGACCATGCCGAACTTGCTCGGATTGTCCGTCGGGAACAGCGCGAGCGTCAGGTCGGCCTGATGTGCTTCATGGAAGGCCAGAAGCTGGCTGAAGCAGTCGCTCGGCTCAATGATCGTATCCGGCATGCCGAACAGCACCGTCTGATCGGTCAACCAGGGCCGCGCCAGATCGATGGCATAGGGCATGCCATTCAGTTCCTCCTGAAACAGGTAACTGACATTGGTCTGAAAGCGGGTGCCGTTGCCGTAATACTGCATGATGTCGGACTTGCCTTCGCCAAGAACGACAAACACCCGCTGGGCACCCGCCGACACAAGGTGTTCCAGCAGGTACTGGCTGACGACCTTCGGGCGTTTCTCCACCACGCCATTGATCTCGATATCCTGGTATCCGACCGGGAACAGTTCCTTGGGACAGGGAAACGGCTTCAGCCGGGAACCCCGACCAGCAGCCGGGACGATGGCGGTGACGGATCTGGTCATGGGTTTGTGCGTACCTCTGATGTTACCGGCGTGGTGATCGGAATCTGCCCGATGGTGCTTTGACACGAGAAGGAACTCAGCAGGGCGGAGACCAGTCGTTGTGCTGGCCCGAATCTGGTCAGGCGGCTCTGATGAAGACCCAGCACCACAGCAATCCGCAAGGCCTCGCCTGGCTGGACCACGCCCTCGCGTAATGCCCAGTGCAGGAGCGACGTCGCCAGCCGCATCTGCCCGGATCGGGATGCGCCAGTCGCGATCTCCACGACCATGAAGCGCAGTTCGGGCAATCGATTCGTCTGCCCGTTCGCCCGCAACAACGCCGCAGTCTGCTTTACCACCTGGACACGGCTCCATTGCTTTGCCGGGGCAAAGAACTGACTGCGACTGAGACTTGCCGGGTTGACCCGATTGTGCAGATCCGGCGGCAGGTCGAAGAACTTGCGATAGCGGTAGCCCTGGATGTAGGCCCGGAAGAACAGTTCGATGTCCTGCCACAGCATCAGGTCCAGGTCCCACATGCCGATCCTGACGAATGATTCCTTGCGCCAGAGCACGCCTGTCCCCTGTGCGATCGCATCCTGACGGAACTGTCGGGTGAGTTCGTCTTCTGCCTTGTCGATATTCCACCAGAGTCCCAGATCGTGTGGCGCATGCTCGAACATCAGCCCGGGAAAGATTGCGAAATCCAGATCCGGTTCGCCATCCATGGCTCTGACCCGGTTTTCGAGGCAGAAGGGTTCGATGATGTCGTCGGTGTCGAGGAACATGACGTAGTCCCCATCGCACATGGCAACGCCTTCGTTGCGGCAGGTGCAGGCACCTTTCGGTTGCCAGGTGCGGTCGTAGAGACGGATACGGCTGTCGCGCGCCGCGTACTCGGCCACGATCTCCTTCGTGCGATCCGTTGATCCATCATCGACGACCAGCATTTCCCAATGCGGCCAGGTCTGCGCCAGCACCGAGTCGAGTGTTTCCGCAACCAGGTCCTCGCGGTTGAAACTCGGGGTGAGGATGGAGACAAGTGAAGGCATGCTAATTCATCAAAATATGAGCGTTTATGATCGGCCAGATACGAGATGCAGTGTGTCTGTCCACAACTTTCTTGGAAATAATATCGCAAAAGTAGTCCCGTATTACACGACCATCCCAAATATCCGATTCTAAGAATTTTCTATCATGCAAAATATCAAGAAACATCGAGGGTGATTCGAGCATCCAGGTCTCTAGAGGCGAGTTGATGCCAATCTTATCCTTTCGGTTCAAAATGCAGTCCGGTATTCTTCCCTCAAAAGCTTGTCGAACTATTTTCTTGTTATTGTGGGAATCAAATTTCTCCCCTGAAGCAAGTGAAATGCCTTTGGTTACTAGACGCCAATCGAGGAAGGGTGACCGGATTTCAATGCCATGAAGCATGGAGCCCTGATCAAAATTCCGAAGTATAGTGGGTAGTCGATAGTGATAGATTTCGTTGATAGAAATTTCTTGATCGCGATTTAGGGGCCTTCCCGAATAGCATCTCGGCCAGGTTGGCGCGCGATAGATCCATGGTCGGCTATTGGCATTTCTTCGCAGGAAGAAACTCGATTTAAGATCTGCCTTTGCTCTCATTTGGCGCAAACGGGTCTTCAGCGAGTCGCGGAAAGATGGTGGTTGGGTAAAACCCCGTAGATCGATTTTACTGTTGTAAGTATCGATCATGTCAGGGTATCCAAAAAATATCTCGTCGGCTCCATGGCCGTCGATCGATATCTTAAAGCCATTCGAACGCATTCTCTCGTAGGCTTGATGCGTTATATCTGGTAGATACCGTATATTGTCGAAATGTTTGGTTTTCGCCACTAGGTTTTCGAAAAACTCCGCCATGTTCGGTTCGATTTTGTGAATTCCAGTGCCGTACATGTCAGCGATGGCTATGGCGTATCTTGTTTCGTCCCACTCGGAGCCAGGCAGACTGATTGTGTGGGGAGTAGATACAGGCTTCTGCCTGCTGCTTCTCGGCATCGGATCGTTGAGAGCGATCTCCATGCATTGCGCGAAAACGACCGAGGAATCAAGTCCGCCGCTTAGGGCGGTGCTAATATGCGCATCCGACCGCATCCGGAGCCTGCACGCATCAGAGAACAGCTCGCGAAATTCTTCAACGTGATCAGTAATGCGACCAACATCAAGTTCATCTATATGATCCTCAATTGACCACCACTTTCGATGTTCGATCTTTCCATTCGAATCTATTCTCATCAATGTTCCGGGAGGTAGCGAAAAACAATCTTCGTATATCGTCGAACTGGTGCCTTCAGTGTGATATACATTGTGCAATGTGTCCGAAAGAACCTTCCTATTTATTGAACGACTAGGGGAAATGATCTGGAATGATTGTGTTTCCGATGAAAAAATGATTCGATTTTGCATTTTTAGGTAGTATAGAGGTTTAACGCCAAATCTATCACGGCATGAATATAGAGTTTTATTTTCTTCATCCCAAATAATTATAGACCACATCCCGTTCATTTTCAAAAACAGGTCCTCTTTCCATTCAATAAAGCCGCAAAGAATTACTTCTGTGTCGCTCATGTTAGTGAACACATGTCCGAGAGACATTAGTTCATTCTTGAGTTCCAAAAAATTATAAATTTCACCATTGAAAGAGATGGTCAAATTTTCTCTTTGGTCTGTCATTGGTTGGGAGGCATCATTCGAGATATCCAGAATTGCAAGCCGAGTATGCCCCAGCGCCACATTTCCCGCAGCGTTGATGAAGGTGCCTGAGCCGTCAGGTCCTCTGTGATTCAAGGTTGCGGTCAAGTTAGCGACCTCTTCTTCTTCAATGCGCCGTCCACCAAAACTGATAATTCCAACGACACCACACATTTATATCAACCCTCTCACGTTCCATTTTAATTTTGGGTGAATTAGGCCGAATGGAGAGGTAATTTCGCCCATCGCGTTGAGGGTTATGCCGGTTTGATCAAAAGCAAAGTCTGATATTTCAAAAAATAGAGCCTCTTCAGCCAAATGAAGAACTAATTCATTTGGAATATCTAGGCAAAAAGTTAGTTTATATTTTCCAGTATTTAATAAATGAGCCGGTATGGTCAATAATGATTCATATAATCCCATCCGATATTCGATTTTTTTCGATTCGTGGAAGTCACTTGTTGTAAATAGCAGGTTTCCCAAGGCATCGAAAAGCGAAATATTGAGTCTCTTATTTCTTATTGGCTTTCGAATTTCATATTTTGTGACAATATTTATTTCTTGGTCAGTAGATCGTACGGCATGAGTGTTCGAATTTCCAGAATAAACTGATGCCTCTGTCATTTTTGCTTGACTGGTGGCCGATTTTTCTGAAAATATTACCCTACTTTTGCTATTTCGAATGCCTGAGTCCATATATTGTTCGATGATTCTGCCGGTCTCGCCGCGGTTCACGACTGTTCCCTGGTCCATCAGGATGGAGTTGGGGCAGAGTTGCCGAACCGCTGCCATGTTGTGGCTGACGAACAGGACCGTCCGCCGGGAGGACCGGCTGAGATCCTGCATCTTGCCCAGGCACCGCTGCTGGAATTCCGCGTCGCCAACGGCCAGAACTTCGTCCACGATCAGGATGTCGGTTTCAAGATGCGCCGCGACGGCGAAGGCGAGCCGGACGTGCATGCCTGACGAATAGCGTTTCACCGGTGTGTCGATGTATTTGGCACAGCCGGAAAACTCGACGATCTCGTCGAACCGGGCGCGGATTTCCTGCTTGCTCATGCCCAGGATCGCGCCGTTGAGGAAGATATTCTCCCGCCCCGTCAGATCAGGATGAAAGCCGGTGCCGACTTCCAGCAGGCTGGCGATCCGACCGTTGACGAAGATCCGCCCTTCGGTCGGTGCGGTCACCCGTGACAGCAGTTTCAGCAGGGTGGACTTTCCGGCACCGTTGCGCCCGACGATGCCGACGATGTCCCCTTCATTGACCTGAAAGTTTATATCGCGAAGCGCCCAGACGAAGTTTCCAGAACCTTCTGCGGTTCTGTCGTTCACCACCCCGACCTTGGCGAAAGGGTCGGGCCTGCCACGCAGCCGCGCCCAGGCCCTGTTCAGGTCGTGCGACAGCGACCCTGTGCCGACTTCTCCCAGCCGGTACATTTTCGATACATCCTCGACGCGCAGTGCCGGGGTGCTCATCAGACCGTATCCATGAAGTTTTTCTCGATCTGGTTGAAGATCACCGTGGCGATGATCAGCAAGGTTACGATGACGCCGCCGCTGTAGGCCAGATGCATCGGATCGAAGTCGCCACGACCGATGAAGGCAAAGCGGAAGGTCTCAACAATCGGCGTGATGGGGTTGGCCAGAATGAATGGCCTGTAGGCGTCTGGCAGCGACGAAACCGGATAGATGATGGGCGTTGCATACATCAGCAGCTGGACACCGAACTGCATCAGGAACCGCAGGTCACGATACTTGGTCGTCATGGCGGAGATGATCATGCCCAGGCTGAGGCCCAGAACGCCCATCATCAGCAGCAACAGGGGCAGCAGCAGGACCGCCCAGTTGGGGCGCACGATTTCCGTCGTGGCGACGAAGTAGGCCACGAAGCAGAGCAGGATCGTGAACTGCACCGCGAACTTCAGCAGCCCGGACAGCACCACCGAAAGCGGTACGATCACGCGCGGGAAGTAGACTTTGCCAAAGATGGCTGCGTTGGTGATGAACGTTTCCGAGGTCTTGGTGAAGGCCTCGGCGAAGAACGTCCACATCGTGATCCCTGCCAGATAGAACACGGCGTGCGGCATGCCGTCGGTGGAGATGTTGGCGATGTTGCCGAACACGATGGTGAAGACGATCATCATCAGGACCGGCTGGATCACGAACCATATCGGGCCCAGGATCGTCTGCTTGTACAATGCCACGAAATCCCGCCGCACCAGCAACAACAGCAGGTCGCGATACTGCCAGATCTCGCCCAGTGGCACGGAAAGCAAGCCGCGCTGCGGTTCGATAACCCGCGTCCAGCGCATGTTATCTGGTGTCGCCGACATTGGTTTGGCCTGATCTTTGGTGTCAGTCATTGCTATCCATCATTCAGGGCAAGTTCCGCCGCGACCATCGCCTTGACCACGTCGGGCATATGAAGGGTGGCGCGCCAGCCGAGATCCTGCGCTGCCCGGCGGGCGTCGCCCTGACCGAAGTCGATATCGGAAGGACGCTTGAAAGCAGCGTCCGTTTCAATATGGCGGGCAGCATCAAGACCAAGTTCGGCAAACGCCGCATCGCAGAATGCCTGCAAGGTATGGCTGGTTCCGGTGGCGATCACGTAGTCTGTCGGGATGTCGGTCTGCAGCATGCGCCACATGGCATCGACATACTCCGGTGCCCACCCCCAGTCGCGGCTGACCGCAAGGTTCCCCAATTTCAGGACCCCACCACCTTCACGCGCAATCTGCACTGCGCCGCTGATGATCTTGCGGGTCACGAAGCGGGCCGGCCTGAGGGGAGATTCATGGTTGAACAGGATGCCTGTGCAGGCGTGCAGGCCATATGCCTCCCTGTAGTTCGCCACCGCCCAGTGCGCGGTGGCCTTGGCCGTGGCGTAGGGGCTGCGCGGATGGAAGGCGGTTTCCTCGTTTGCCGCCTTGCCAGCGGTGTCGCCGAAGCACTCGCTTGACCCTGCGTTGTAGATGCGTGTCGGACGACCCATGAAACGCACGGCCTCCAGCAGGTTCGTGGTGCCGACTGCAATGCTCTCCAGTGTCTCGACGGGTTGTTCGAACGAAAGCCCCACGGAACTCTGGCCAGCGAGGTTGTAGATCTCGTCTGGCTGATACCGGGTGAGCGCCTGCAGCACGCTGCGGAAATCGGTCAGCACCATCGATGCGGTCTCGACGCGGTCCGCGATGCCGAGGCGGTACAGATTGCCGAATGCATGTGTCGTCGCATCGCGCGATGTGCCGACCACCCGATAGCCCTTGTCGAGCAGAAGCTCGGCCAGATAGGCACCATCCTGCCCGGACACACCGCAGATCAGTGCTGTTCTTGCCGTCATCGCTTCACCACCTTGTCCACGATGCTCCCGACCCGCTCCACAAACCGACCGAAGGCGAAGTAGTCCAGGCCGTCCGGTACGCCGCGTGGCGCGGCCAGGCCTTTGGCCACGGCGTCCAGCAGAGCATGCGGGTCATCGGGGTCAACCATCTGGCCTAATGCCCCGTCGCGCACCGCGTCGCGGCTGCCATCGGTGGAACTGGCGACGACAGGCACACCGCTGGCCATCGCCTCCAGGAACACGAAGCCGAAACCTTCACCGCGACTTGGCATGACGTAGAGGTCCGCCAGGCGGTAAAGATCAGCCTTCTCCGCCTCATCGACAAAGCCGGTGAACACCACATGCCCGTCGACGCCCAGCGCGGTCACCCGCGCCTTCAGTCGGCTGCGATCATCGCCATCGCCGGCAATGACGTAGGCGATCTTCGGGTCGCGCTCGATCAGGGTCGGCAGGATGTTCAGCACCTCGTCAAAGCCCTTGGCACGCTGTTGCGACACCAGGCGGCCGAAGGTCAGCAGGACCTTGCGGCCCTGCAGGCCATAGCGTTGCGCCATCGCCTCTGATTTCTCGCCCGGTGCGTAATCCTGCAGGTGAATGGCATTGGGCAAAAGGGTGATGCGCTCCTGCGCGACACCAGACCAGCCGATGAAGCGGTCGCGGGTAAAATCGCTGATGGCGTAATAATGGTCCAGCCGCTTGCTGGCCCAGGCGGTCATTCGGCGTTGCGATGGCTGCCATGCCTCGATGCCATACAGCGCGCCGAGAACCGGCAGGCGGAACATGCGCCCCAGCGCCCAGGCCAGTGGTGCGAGGTTCAGGTGGCCGCAATAGATCATGTCGCAGCGCGCTATCCGGCCAAGATCACGCGCGATTGTCTTGAGGAAACCCGCAACGCCGCTTGCGGCTTTCGTTCTGTAGGTCAGGCCAACCGGCATCGTTTCCAGTGCGTGCGAAATGAGGCGTGGTGCCGCGGTGACATCCGTCACTTCAGGAAGCTGCAGAAACGCCGTCAGCAAGTCCTTGTTGTAGGCTGCAATTCCGCCATGCCTGCCATAGGCATCCGTGATCAGCGCGTAGATCCGCATCAGGTGACGTTCGCCCTCTGGTGCCAGGCCCAGGCGGTGCGGATGATGTCATCCAGATCGGCGAACTGTGGGCGCCAGCCGAGTATTTCATGCGCGCGTGCGGCACTGCCGACCAGTCTTGCGGGGTCTCCGACGCGGCGCGGCCCATATTCGACGGGGACCTTCAGGCCGGTTACACGTTCCACCGCCGCAATGACCTCCGACACCGAATATCCTGTGCCGTTGCCAAGGTTGAACGGGCCTGAGGGCAAGCCGCGTTCCAGCCCGCCGAGCGCGCGAACGTGCGCGTCGGCCAGATCGGTGACGTGAACGTAGTCGCGGATACAGCTGCCGTCCGGCGTGTCGTAGTCCGTTCCGAAAACCGTGATCGCCGACCGTCGCCCGGAAGCAGCATCCAGGATCAGGGGGATCAGATGGGTTTCGGGGTCGTGATCTTCGCCGGCTTCGCCGTCCGGGTCGGCGCCGGCGGCATTGAAATACCGCAGGGCGATCCAGGCCAGGCCGTGCGCGCGTTCGAAATCGGCCATCATCTGCTCGACCATCAGCTTGGACTGGCCATACGCGTTGATCGGGCGTTGCGGTGCGTCTTCGACAATGGGAATGACGTCCGGCACGCCGTAGGTCGCACAGGTGCTGGAAAATACCATGTGGCGAATGCCGTGGTCGCGGATCGTTTCAAGCAGGTTCAGGCTGCCCGCCGCATTGTTGCGATAATATTTCCCCGGGTCGGTCATCGATTCACCGACATAGGCATAGGCCGCAAAGTGGATCAGGGCCGTCGGCGCATGTGTGGCGATCACCTGATCGAGTCTTGTGCGATCCTGAATGTCTCCAGCTTCGAAAGGCCCCCAGCGCACCGCTTCGCGATGGCCATAGATCAGGTTGTCATAGACCACAGGCACATGGCCTGCGGCGGCCAGGGCCTTGCAGGTATGCGCGCCGATGTAACCGGCACCGCCTGTAACCAGTACCGTACTCACTTGCGCTGTGCCTCCTGCTGTTCGTGGGCCGGGTTCAGTTCCACCTGCAGGGTCTCGATCTCGGCCTTCAACGCCTCGTACTCGGCCATCTTGCGTTTCAGGAACCGTCCCGTGAGGGCCGACTTTTCCGCAATGCCCTTTGGCGTCAGCATGTAGGCGTAGCGGCGCTTGTCTGCCGCGGCAGAGAAATTGCCGATCTTGATCAGGCCCTTTTCCACCAGTGCATTGAGGCAGTAGTGCGCGCCGCCGACACTGATCCCGACGGCCCTTGCCAGGTCGCGCTGGCTCATCTCCGGATTTTCCTGAAGCAGGCGCAGCACCCTGAAATGCACGTCTTCCTGCGTCCTCTTGCGGGAACCGGCCATCAGGTCCCGGTGCAGCCTCTGACCGTCAGGCAGGTTTCGCCACGGCTACCGCACCAGACCGCACTGCGGTGCGCCTGTGGTGCCGTTGACCAAGGTTGGTCCAGGGTCTGCGAATCAATGCTGACCATGGGCGTGTTCATAATTGAGCAATCAGCATGTTGCAAGCCGTGGCAGTCGCAAATGCTGCGCTGCATCACGTGCGTTGATGCCGCAGCTTTCGTGAGATTGCGCACTACACAACGCTGGTGCGAAGTGCCATGTTCAATTTTGAGCGACATGATCGGAAAGCGAGCGATCCAATGGCGGATTCTGAAACAACCGAAATCTGGTTTCTGGCGCAGCTGAAGCCCAATTGCGCGCGGATCGCGGTGCGCAACCTTGAACGGCAGGGCTTCCGCACCTTTCAACCCCTGCAGCAGGAGACCGTGCGTCGGGAGACGCGGTTCGCGCACCGTATCCAGCCGCTGTTTCCGGGTTATCTGTTCGTCGCCGTGGACGCCAGGGATGGCGGATGGACCGCCATCAACGGCACTCAGGGTGTAACGCGTCTGGTCAGTTTCGGCAGTCGTCCGTCAACCGTGCCCGGGGACCTCGTCGAAGCGCTCATGGCCCGATGTGACTCATCGGGTCGACTGCTGCCGGAAGTCACGGTCAAGACAGGTGACGAGGTGGTCATGACCGGCGGTGCGTTTGCCGAGTTCATCGGCCGGGTCGAGCATGTGGATGCGGATCAGCGGGTATGGGTCCTGCTCGACATCCTCGGTCGCACGACCCGCGTGGGCGTGACCCCGGACAAGCTGCGCGTCGCCTGAACCTGCTGTTGATGCTTCCCATCCATGGTGTCGAAGCGGCAAGGGAGCATCCCATCGAGCTATTCGCCCTGCGGGCCCAGCAATCTGGCGACCTGATCCTGGATGGCCATGCTCACGCGCCGGGCACCGGTCACTGACAAGTGGTCGTCATCGGAATACCATGAGGCTCGGGTGTCGCCGACCGGGCAACGGTCGCCGCACAGAACGGGGGCCAGGTCCAGCCGCTGATCTGTGGTCAGGTGTTCTGCAAGCACGCTCTGGACGAATTGCTGCAGCGTTGCATGGTCGGATCGGGAGACGGATAGATCGTGCAGCGCGCCAGCAACATCCGGGTCTTCGAAGGCCCGGTAATAGATGTCCTGCGGTTGGCGGCGTTGCTGGGGCACCTGTTCGATGAGCAACAGCGCAATTCCTGCGTCACGGTATGCCGCGGCGGTCGCGGCAACGCCCGCACGAAACGCTGCGCGTGACATTGCCCTGTCCTTGGGTTGCCCTTCAGCCATGGCAACATAGGAAAACTCCGACCCGTCATAACCACCGTCCGTGTAGTAGGTCCATCGGCCAATCAGCACGACCAGCTTCATGTCCTGCGCCACCGCATGTTCCAGAACGCGCTGGTTCAGCGCATGGCAATTGGTCTGGCGCTGGTCCGACCGGATGGAATGGATGCCGAGGACGGGCAGGCAACCGCTGGCGCCGCTGAAGAAAGCGGGGCGGTTCAGCCGCTCCGCGATGCTCGTCATGGCAGGTAGCATGGCCAGGGCGTGGCTGTCACCGAAGACCATCCAGTCCGGGGGACTGGTCGTTGGACCCAGATGGCATCCCCAATCGTCTGTGCTGTGCGCACCGGCCTTGGCGAAACAAGCTTCTTCGCGGTCGGACATGGTGAAGGTGCTGGCAACGGAGTCCGGCAGGTTGAAACGTGCCGGGAATCCGCCGGATGTCGCGCTGAGTACTCCGAATGCGCCCAGCACCAGAAACGCCGCTACCAGGCTGCCAGCAACGCGGCTGAACCTCATTCGCTCCGACCGTCTGAACGGTACCTCTATGAACCACCAGGTCAGCCACGACAGCATGAGAACGGGCGGCACCAGCATCATCAGCACCAAAAGGTCGGCATCCTCACCAAACCGTATCCGCGCGAAGGCAAAGACGGGTTGATGCCACAGGTAGGCGCTGTAGCTGATCAATCCGACACCGACCAGCAGTCGGTTGCCCAGTATGCGACCGGCCATGGTGCCGCCTGTTGCGTTCATCAGGACCAGCAGCGTGCCGAGGACGGGTATCAGGGCCAGCATGGATGGAAACGGATCGTCCTTGTCGAGCCAGGCGATCGAGACTGCCAGCATCGCGATTCCGATGAATGCCAGCGCATTGCTGGCGCGCGGACCCGAACGCCATGTCCATACCGCGCCGACAGCACCGGCCAGAAGTTCGAATGCGCGGGTCGGGGCGAGGTAGAAATTCGCTGCTGGCTGATAGCGCCACGCCCATTCAGACAGGCCGAGACTGACGACGAGGCCCGCAATCAGCAGGAACAGCAACCCGCGCAGTCCGAAGCGCCAGACAGCCACCATGAACAGCGGAAAGAGCATGTAGTACTGCTCCTCCACCGCCAGACTCCAGGTGTGCAAAAGCACATTCTCCTCCGCCGCATCGGCGAAGTAGCCACTTTCACGCCAGAACAGGACGTTCGACAGAAACAGCAGCACGGCGACAATGCTGCGCCCGAAGAATTCAAGCTTTGGCGGTGTCATCCAGACCCAGGCGAAAGGCAGACAGACCAGCATGACCGTGAACAGGGCGGGCAACAGGCGACGAATGCGCCGGGCGTAGAACCCCGAGAGGGTGAACCGGCCCAGATCCTTTTCGTTCAGGATGATCGTGGTGATCAGAAACCCGCTGATGACGAAGAAGATGTCGACACCAACAAACCCGCCATCGAACCCGGGCATGCCCGCATGAAACAGGATCACCGGCAACACGGCCAGCGCGCGCAGCCCGTCGATCTCCGGACGGTAGCCGGCTGAAGGGATCGTCGGTTTCATTCGGGCCGACCGGTCATTCCGGGGGTGTGATCTTCAGGCGATTGATGCGGTGGCGGCGGCGTTCCAGCACTTCGAAAGTGAAATCGTGAAAGCGGAAAACCTGTCCGACTTCGGGCAGGACCTGGGCTTCGTAGATCACCAGACCGGCGACGGTCGACGCCTCTTCGTCCGGCAGGTTCCAGTCGAAACGCCGGTTCAGATCACGGATCGTCACCGATCCCTCCACTTCGAAGTTGCCATCGGGCAGGGGCCGGACACCGGCGGTAACGGCGTCATGCTCATCGGAGATGTCGCCAACGATCTCTTCCAGAATGTCTTCCAGGGTCACGATACCCTTCAGCGCCCCATATTCGTCGACCACAAGCGCGAAATGGGCGTGGCGGCGGCGGAACGCATTCAATTGCTCCCGCAGGGACGTTGTTTCCGGCACGAACCAGGGTTCGCGAGCAACGGCAGTGATGTCCAGCGTCGCAGCATCGCCATTGTTCTTCGACAGTGCGCGTGCCAGATCCTTGGCATGCAGCACGCCGACGATGTTTTCCTGTTCATCGCGCCAGAGCGGGATACGGGTGAAATTGCTGTCCAGCGCGGCCCCGACGATCGCCTCCGCCGGCTCGTCGATGTTCAGCGTCTTGATCCGGCGCCGGTGCATCATGATTTCCGAAACGAACACGTCATCCAGTTCCAGGATGGACCCAAGCATGTCCTTCGCAGTCTTCCGCACGCCGCCCTCGCGGTGATGCAGTTCGATCTGCCCGCGCAGTTCATCTGCAACATCCATGGTGTCGTCCGCGCTGCGGCCTGCCCCCAGAATGCGCAGGGCGAGGCGCACGATGGCTTCCACAGCGATCACGGCAGGTGACAGCGCGCGTACCAGGAAGCCGATGACCGGCGAAACAGTCAGAGCAAAGCGATCCGGATTTCGGATGGCATAGGTCTTCGGCAGCACCTCGGCAAAGATCAGCACCAGCAGGGTCATCATGACCGTGGCGATGGCGACCGCCGCATCGCCGACCAGGGCTATCAACACACTGGTGGCCAGGGCCGATGCCAGGATATTCACCAGATTGTTGCCGAGCAGGATGGATCCGATCAGCCGTTCCTTGTCTTCCGTCAGCCGGTTGACCAGATGCGCCTTCTTGTTGCCCAGTCGTTCCATGTGATGCATGCGGGCACGGGACGCAGCGGTCAGCGCTGTCTCGGAACCGGAAAAGAATGCGGACATGAAGAGCAGCAGCACGATGGCTGCGATGGAAAGGATCAGGCTCCAGTCAAAGGTGGCGATCTCAGCGCTGGCGCTTTGCATCAGGTGCGTTCCGTCTTCAAGAATGAAACAAGCTCGCTGGCGGCAACATCGCGGGTGATGAAGGCATCCCCGATTCCCCGGGCGAGCACGAATGTCAGGCGGCCGTCGCGGACTTTCTTGTCCTGGGCCATGTGGGCGACAAGGCGGTCTGCGGGTACGTCGCCAAGGCCACGGTCCGCCGGATCGACGGGCAACCCGACCCGTGCCAGGTGGCGGCGCGCCCGTACCGCATCCTGACCCGGACACAGGCCGAGACGGACCGAGAACTCCAGTGCCTGCACCATGCCGATGGCCACAGCTTCCCCATGCAGCAGGCGACCATCATAGCCCCCCTCTGCCTCGAGTGCGTGGCCAAAGGTGTGGCCCAGATTCAGCAGGGCGCGCTGGTCGTTCTCGCGTTCATCCGCGGCAACGATATCCGCCTTTGCCTGGCAACTGCGGGCCACGGCCTCTGCCCTTGCCGCGTCATCGCCGGCAATGACCTTTTCGCCATGCTGTTCCAGCCATTCGAAGAAGGGCCGGTCGCCCAGCAGGCCGTATTTCACGATCTCCGCGTAGCCAGCCAGCACTTCGCGCGGGGGCAGGGTATCCAGCGTGTCGGTATCTGCCAGGACAAGCGCTGGCTGATGGAAGGCACCAATCAGGTTCTTGCCTTCGGGCGTGTTGATTGCCGTCTTGCCGCCAACGGAACTGTCGACCTGCGCCAGCAGGGTTGTCGGAACCTGGATGAAACCGGTTCCCCGCCGCAGGATGGCGGCAGCAAACCCGGTCAGGTCGCCGATCACGCCACCGCCGAGGGCGACGACCATGTCATCGCGCCCCACCTGTTGCCCGATCAGCCAGCGGCTCAACCGTTCCAGCTGGGTAAAGTTCTTCGTCGCCTCCCCGGGCGGAAGGATCAGCGTCTCGCAGGCGATGCCTTCCTGCTTGCAGGCTGCCAGAAACGCCGGCAGCTGGGCCGCAGCGACATGTTCATCCGTCACGACCGCAAGCCGGGGACGGCGCAGCAGTGCAGCGACGTGTGCCCCGGCGCGTTCGAGCAATCCGGTGCCGATCAGGATGTCGTAGGACCGGTCGGCGAGGGCGACGGTGACGGTGCGTGTCATGAGCGGGCCGCAGCCTCCGTCGCTTGATCCGGCGCGCCCAGCGCATCGATGATGCGGTCGACAACCACATCATGGGTGTCGCCCCCGCTTTCCACGGCCAGATCAGCCTCGGCATATACCGGATATCGCTCTGTCATCAGCGTGGCGAGGATGTCGCGCGGTGTGCCGCCCTGCAGCAGCGGCCTGTCCGTTCGCTTGGCGCATCGGCGGACCAGCGTATCCAGATCGGCCTTGAGCCAGATCGATGTGGCCTCTGCCGAAATCAGGCGACGGGTCTCACCGTTCATGAATGCCCCGCCGCCGGTGGCAATCACCTGGCGTGGTTCAGCGAGCAGCCGCTGCAGGACCCGCCGTTCCCCGTCACGAAAGTGGGCTTCGCCGTAGATCTCGAAGATCTCCGGAATCCGCATGCCTGCCGCGGCCTCGATCTCGTCATCCGCGTCGATGAAACGAAGGCGCAGGCGATGGGCCAATCGACGGCCAACAGTGCTCTTGCCCGCACCCATCAGGCCGACAAGCACAAGCGAACGGCCAGTGTCTGGCTGATTTCCAGGGTTCTGATGCCTTGGAGAATGGCTCACAGAGGGAATTGCATCTGACCGTTCATCAGTTCTTCCCTCACCGCCTTGTGCCGTGACGCTGCGCGTCGTCTCCCGTGACATCGGTCTCCGTGCCTTTTCTGCCGCAGGCCGCGCCCGCATTTCGGTCGCAGCCAATTGAAAGCCTGTTACCCCGTCGATACACTGCCGACACCGTCCGTCAAGCTCTATAGGATGACGGGTGACTCGCCCGATACTGTCATCTCACCTCCACCGGAGTACACAACGGCCCCATGCGACGTCTGTTTCTGTTCCTGTTCCTGCTGGTCGTTGTCCTCGGCGCCGGTGGTGCCGTGTTTGTCGCCACCTGGGACATTCCGCCCCCCACGAGCGAAGTTCGCAAGGTAGTCCCTGATGAGCGTTTTCCGCGTTAAGTCCCCGGTTTGCCGACTGACGACCATCGTCGTCGCCGGTCTGCTGCTGGTGTCACCTCTGGTATCCATGGCGCAAACCGGTTCCGCTGCACCGCAGTCCACCGGACCGCGATCCCTGCTGCCGCCGGGTGTCGGGGCGAACGCCGCCCCGCGCCCGGATCGTTCGGCGGGGGAAGGGACAAGTGGCGGCATTCTGATCCGGCAACTTGATGCGCCCGGAGAATCAGCGGCTGGTCTGCTGGTTGCCTCTTCCGGTGGTCTGGGCGTTGATCTCTGGCGTGGATCCCAGGCTGGTGTGGTTCATGCGCTCTATGGCCGGATGCCGGACACATACACATCTCCCGCCGCCCGCGATCTGGCGCGCCGGGTGCTGCTTTCTGTCGGCACGCCCCCTGCGGGCAGCGATGGCGCGGCCCTGCTGGGCCAGCGGATGACGCATCTGGTGACAATGGGCGAAGTGGGGTCGGCCATTGCCCTTGCGGCGGCGTCGGGGGATATCGGCGATCCTGCATTCAGCCGACCGCTTGTGGATGCACTGTTGCTGAACGGTGACGTTGCGCGTGCCTGCGATCAGGTTTCGGTGCAGGTGCGGGGTGGCAGTCGCGATTTCTGGCAACGCGCATCGGTGTTCTGTGACTTGCAGGCCGGACGTCGCCCGGACGCCGACCTGACCCGCACGATCCTGAATGAAACCGGGCGCAGCACGGCGCTGTTCGATGAACTCGCGGATGCGGTTGCCGACGGGATCTCGGTCACACTCGACAACGCCAGCGCCTTCGGGCCGCTGGAACTGGCCATGTTCCGCGCGGCACCAAAGGCGGCACTGAAGGAAATTGGCAGGCCGGCACCGGCAGTGGCGGCTCAGCTCGCCACCTTGCCCCGCCTGACCACGCCGCAAAGGCTGGATGCGGGGGAGATTGCCAACCGCGCCGGAACCTTGCCCACTGCAGCGGTCAGCCTGATCCTTGGCGCGCCGGACGCTGATCTTTCTGCTGGGCCATTGCGCAAGGCGGCTGTCAGTGTGTCGAACGCCAGCGGCATCGCAGAGCGGGCAGAGGCTCTGCTGGTGCTGTGGGATGCGGCGGTGGCACAGGGGGATGCGTCACTGGCCGCCGCGATGGCCGCCCCGGCGCTGGCGAACATGATTCCATCTGCCGATATCGGTTTCCTGGCCCCGGTCGCGTTCCGCATGCACCTGTTGAATGGCGCTGATGAACGTGCGCTTGGCTGGCTCGAGTTGTTGCGTCGACGCGCGACGGCTGGCGAAGGCGGCGCGATCCGCGCCCAGATCGCGGCCCTGCCGCTGGCGCAGGTCTCGGCGCTGGACCCTGTCAACGACCGCCGTCTGGGCAACTGGCGTGCCGCCAACCCGGACGGGGCGGTGGCTGACCGGCAATGGCGCAGGATCCTGCTGCTGATGGACGCGGTTGGCAGCCCGGTGAGCGAGACCCTCTGGACCGATGCCCTGAAAGCAGCACCCGAAACGGGACCGGACGCGCCCCGTATCGCGGACGCCGCACTCTGGCGTCAGCTGGTCATGGCCAGTGGTGCCGGTCGAACGGGGGAGGCGGCGCAGGCTGCACTGGCACTTGTGGGCAGTGCAGGGCCGGGCGCACTGGATCCCGTGACGCTTGCCACGGTGGTCGGATCCCTGCGGCGTGCAGGTCAGGCGGCAACGGCCAGGCGATTGGCGGTCGAGGCATTGATCGCGACCGAGAACGCAGCGGGGGCCGGCCTGTCTGCCGGTGACTGATCCTTGCAGGACCGCCGACTGATCGATCTCTTCATCGACATGCTGGCGGCGGAGCGGGGGGCGGCTGCCAATACGCTTGCCGCCTATCGTCGTGATCTCGATGGCGTGGTCGACAGCCTGCCGGCCAAGGTGACGCTGTTCACCGCCAGTGCCGATGACCTGCGCGGCTGTCTGGCGGCGATGGTCAGGGCCGGACTCGCGCCGTCGACGCAGGCGAGAAAGCTGTCGACCATTCGCACGTTCTATCGCTTTCTGGTGCAGGATGCCCTGCGCCAGGATGATCCGTCGCAGGCGCTGGATTCGCCCCGCCTTTCGCGGCTCTTGCCGAAGGTGCTGACCGTTGAAGACGTGACCGCCCTGTTGCAGCAGGTCAGGACCGGTGCGGATCACAAGGCCGTCCGGATGGCCTGCCTGCTGGAAATCATCTATGCGTCCGGTCTGCGGGTCAGTGAGCTGCTGACCCTGCCGCATCCGCCGCTGGGCAGCGACCCGCGTTTCCTGCAGGTGCGCGGCAAGGGTGGGCGGGACCGTCTGGCTCCGATGAGCGTGGAAGCGCTGGAAGCACTGTCGAGATACCTTGATGTGCGTGCCCGGTTTCTGGTGAAGGGCAAGCCGTCGCCCTGGCTGTTTCCGTCGCGTGGCGGCGATGGCCATCTGACCCGGCAGGCGTTCAGCATCGCGCTCAAGAAGCTGGCGATGGATGCCGGCATCGACCAGTCGCGGGTGTCCCCGCATGTCCTGCGGCACGCCTTTGCCAGTCATCTGCTGGCCGGGGGGGCGGACCTGCGCAGCCTGCAGAAGATGCTGGGTCATGCGGATATTTCCACCACCCAGATCTATACCCATGTGCAGGAAGCGCGGCTGGCGGCCCTGGTGGAGACATCGCATCCGCTGGCCCGCCAGGGGCGGAAAGGCTGACGCGCCGTGGACCAGGCCGACCCGAGTCGGCTTGTGCGGTTGTGCACCGGTCTGTAAGAAACCCGGCAGAGAAAATTATTTCATGAACCCCGGGGGTAATCTCGACCATGTCCTTCAAGATCGTTGAACAGACCACACCGCGCCTCAACCGTTGCGAACTCGCCGTGCCCGGCTCTTCGCCGCAGATGTTCGAAAAGGCAGCCAAGTCCGATGCCGATGTGATCTTTCTCGACCTCGAAGATGCCGTGGCACCCGACGACAAGGCCGCAGCCCGCAAGAACATCATCCAGGCGCTGAATGACATCGACTGGGGCGACAAGACCATGTCGCTGCGCATCAATGGTCTGGACACCCATTACATGTACCGCGATGTGGTGGATGTGCTGGAACAGGGTGGTGAGCGTCTCGACCTGATCATGATTCCGAAGGCGGGCACCGCGTCCGATATTTATGCCGTCGACATGCTGGTGACGCAGATCGAGGCCGCAACCGATCGCAAGAAGCGGATCGGCTTCGAGATGATCATCGAAACCGCGCTTGGCATGTCCAACGTGGACGAGATCGCTGCCGCCAGCCCGCGTAACGAGTCGCTGCACTTTGGCGTTGCCGACTATGCGGCTTCCACCAAGGCCCGCACGACGGTCATTGGTGGACCCCATCCGCTGTACGGTGTTCTGACCGATCCGGCGGAAGACGGTGGTGCCCGCGATTACCATTGGGGTGACATGTGGCACTACGCGGTGTCGCGCATGGTTGTTGCCGCCCGCGCCAACGGCCTGCGCCCGATCGATGGCCCGTTCGGTGATTTCTCCGATCCCGATGGCTACCGCGCTCAGGCCAGCCGTTCCGCCATTCTCGGTTGCGAAGGCAAGTGGGCCATCCACCCGAGCCAGATCAAGACGGCCAACGAAGTCTTCACGCCGTCGGAGAAGGACGTCACCAAGGCCAAGCGCATTCTGGAAGCCATGGAGCAGGCGCAGAAGGAAGGCCGCGGCGCGGTTGCCCTTGACGGTCGCCTGATCGACATCGCCTCCATCAAGCAGGCCGAAGCACTGGTCAAGCAGTCCGAACTGATCAGCGGCAAGTAAGCTTCCGCTTCCACGTTTCTGCGAATTTGCGGCGTCCCCGGTACGGATCGGGGGCGCCGTTTTCGTTTGTGAGCCGCAACAGACATGCGCTGTCCACCACGGGCGCGAGACCTGGGGGCCACACGTTGATCCGTCTCCGGACGCCGTGAAACGTGGATGCCGGATCGGCACCGCGCTTGTCCGGCATGACAGATCAGGCGCTGGATTGCCTGGTCGTACAGGCAAGACCCATCGGCTTCAGTCTTCGACGACCAGGGCGTCGATCAGGGGCCAGGTGTCTTCGCGCAGTGGCAGGGATTTACGGGCTTCCAGGTCGAAGTGGATCGTCGTCACTTCGCTGGTTGCGGCCAGTTCCCCGGTCTCCGGGTTCACCATCCGGTGGACGCAGACCATCGAGGTGCGACCCCGTTTCAGGATCGCACTCTCGACGATGATCGGGCTGCCGACCGTCTGTTCCGCCTTGTATTCCACGACATGTTTCACATCGACGAACCCGAGCCGCTGTTCGCCCATTTGCATCCACTTGTAGCCACAGGCGGAGAGCAGATGCCCCGCCGCCTGATCGAAGAAGTGGGTGTAGTACATGACATTCATGTGGCCCATGTGGTCACAGTGCCAGGGGAAGATGGACCCCCTGTAGGTCTCGATCCATTTGCCCATGGTCGTCAGTCGTTCAGGGCGTGCCAGACACGCAGCGGCGTCAGTGGCATGTCCAGTGTTTCCACTTCCGGTCGCGACGAGCGCACCGCATTCAGCACCGCGTTGACGAAGGCCGGCGGCGCACCGATGGCCCCGGCTTCGCCAGCCCCTTTCACGCCCAGCGGGTTGGTGGTGCAGCGGACGTTGCGGGTGATGAAGTTGACGTTCGGCATCTCGGCAGCGCGAGGCATCTGATAGTCCATCAGACTGCCGGAAAGCAGCTGCCCGGACTCGGGATCGAACACGGTATGTTCGGTCCATGCCTGTCCCAGCCCCTGCACGATGCCGCCGTGGACCTGGCCCTCCAGCAGCATCGGGTTCAGGGTGACGCCGAAATCGTCGACCACGGTGTAGTTGACGATCTCGACGGTGCCGGTTGCGGCATCCACTTCCAGTTCGCAGACATGGCAGCCGTTGGGGAACGTCGGTGAATCGTTGGTGTGATCGTTCTCGCTGTCGATACCGGGTTCCTCGCCTTCCGGCAGGTTCGCCGGATCGCGGGACTGGCGCGAAAGCTCGAACAGGTCGATGCCCTTGTCTGTGCCCGCAACCGTGAAGCGGCCATCGGCGAATTCGATATCAACCTCTGCCGTCTCGAGGATCTGGGCAGCGATCTTGCGGCCCTTTTCCAGTGTCTTGTCGGCAGCCCCCAGGATGGACGCACCACCCACGGGGATCGACTTCGATCCGCCGGTGAAGCCCGGCGGCGTCAGGTCGGTGTCGCCCTGCAGCACTTCGATGTTCTCGACATCGATGCCGAATTTCTCCGACAGGATCTGCATGTAGGAAATGCGATGACCCTGGCCGCTGTCCATGGCACCCGTCAGGATGCGGACCTTGCCGGTTGCATCATCGAACTGCAGCTTGGCGGGAATGCCGCCGCCGCCACCGCACCGTTCCACATAGGTGGCGAGGCCGATGCCGCGCAGCTTGCCACTGGCCTCCGACTGCTTGCGGCGTGCATCGAAGCCGTTCCAGTCCGCCGCCTTCATGGCGTCTTCCATGCAGGCGGTGAATTCACCTGAATCGATGACATCGCCGAGGCCCATGGTGTGTGGCATCTCTTCGGGGGTGGGGAAGTTGCGCCGGCGGATCTCGTCCGGAGTCAGACCCATCTCGGTGGCAACCCGGTCCACCAGCCGCTCGATCATGTAGGCGGCCTCAGGACGACCGGCACCGCGATAGGCATCGGTCGGGACGGTGTTGGTCATGACGCCCAGCACAGAAACATGGCAGAGCGGAATCTTGTAGAGGCCGGTGTACATGCCCGCGCAGGCATCTGTGGGGATGAAGGGACCGAAATTGGCGAGATAGGCACCCATGGCCGCATAGGTCGTGGCCCGGATTGCCTTGAAATGCCCCTCCGCATCCATCGCAAGCTCGGCAATGGTGACGTTGTCGCGACCATGACTGTCGGACAGGAATATCTCGGACCGTTCGCCGGTCCAGCGCACAGGGCGCTTCAGCCGCTTGGCGGCCCACAGCGTCAGACAGGCTTCCGGGTACAGGAACGCGCGGGTGCCGAAGCCGCCACCGACATTGCCGGTAAGCATGCGCAGCTTTTCCATCGGGATCGACAGCATGCCAGCCAGCATCTGCAGGTGCATCGCCGGTCCCTGCGTCGGGATGAAGACCGTGAAACGTTCCGTCTCCGGGCTGTAATCGACGGCTGCTGCGCGGGGTTCCATGGGGTTGGAGACCAGGCGGTTGTTGACCACGCGGATGCTTGTCACCCGATCTGCGGTATCGAAGGCGGCATCCACGGCGGACCTGTCGCCCTTGCCATAGCGGAAAACGACATTGTCGGGAATGTCGTCCCAGACCGGGTTCGCACCAGGCTGCGCAGCCTCGAAGGTGTCGGTGGCAACCGGCAGGTCGTCGATTTCCAGTTCGATCAGGTCGGCTGCGTCGCGTGCCTGTGCCAATGTCTCGGCCACGATGAAGGCGACCGGTTCACCCACATGGCGCACCTTTTCCGTGGCCAGAATGGTGCGTGGCGGGCGCGGATGGTCGCTGCCATCCTCATTCTTGATGCCGGTCAGGCAGAGCAGGTTGCCCACCTTGTCCGCGGCCAGTTCATCGCGGGTCAGGATCTCCACCACGCCTGGGGACTGCCGGGCGGCATCCACGTTCAGGCTGGTGATCGTCCCGTGCGCCGCGGCGGAGCGGAAGACGAACCCGCGCAGCGCGCCGGTGACTTCCGCATCATCGGTATAGCTGCCAAGGCCGCGCAGCAGGTCCTGATCTTCGGTTCTGAGGGCACGTGAGCCAACGCCAAACTTCATGTCATGTACTCCGGATCAGAAAAGGGTATTGCGGTTCGCATGCCCGCAATCGACGGTGACGATTGTGCCGCTGATATAGGCGGCACGGTCAGAGGCGAGGAAGGCGACGGTGTTGGCCACTTCGCGCGGGTGTCCTGCACGGCCAAGCGGCAGGTTCTTCATCAGTTCTTCCCAGCGTTCCGGGTCGCCCAGCTTGGCCTCTGCGGTGTCGCGGAAGCGGGCGATGATGCGGTCGGTCAGGATGGCGCCCGGGTTGACGCCGACAACGCGGATATTGTCTGCCGCGCTTGCCCCGCCCATGGTCTTGGTGAACGCCATCAGGGCAGCATTGCCGGTGGACCCGGCGACGTAGACCGCGTCCATCTTTTCCCCCGCCATGCCGACGACATTGACGATGGTGCCAAAGCCGCGCGCCTTGAACCGGGCATAGTAGTCGCGGGTCATGTTGATGAAGCCATAGACCTTCAGGTCCCAGGCCTCGCGCCAGCGTTCTTCCGTAACTGCCTGCAGGTCGCCGCCGGGAATGGCCCCGGCATTGTTGACCAGGATGTCCGGCTCAGGGCAGTCGGCGGCCACCCGGGCGACGGATGCGCTCTCCGACAGGTCGGCCGCAGTCGTGGTGACCGTGCAGTGATAGGTCTGGGTCAGAATGTCGGCGGCATGTTTCAGCCGTCCCGGATCAACCGATACCAGATGAACATTCGCGCCCTCTTGCGCGAAGACTTCCGCACACGCGAAGCCAATGCCCCGCGAACCGCCCGTGATCAACACGGTCTTTCCCTTCAGCGCCAGATCCATCTCGGTCGTCTCTCCCCATCGGTCCCCATCAGCACACCATCTTAGCCCGCCTGTGCGCAAACCGGTATGTCATTAGTTGCATGTACCGAATGATCAGGCGCTCTCGACGTCTTCCCAGTCGATGGCGTCCAGTTTCAGGGCCCGGTTGACCGGCGGCATCGGATATTTCAGCGGGGTGCCGCAGTTGAACAGAATGGTGTGCGCCCGTCGGTCCAGCCTGCCGTCATCGACAGCCACGCGCCATGCGGCCAGCGTCGCCGCGCCCTCCGGCCCCAGCAGCACGCCATCATCGCGCGCGGCATCGGCCTGGGCGGCCATGATGGCGCCATCATCCACGGCAATGGCGAAGCCGCCGCTGTTGCGCACCGCGCGCAGGATCAGGAAATCGCCCACCGCCTGCGGCACGCGGATGCCGCTGGCCACCGTCGCGGCGTTTTCCCAGCGGGTGGCATGTTCCACGCCTTCGTCGAACGCGCGCACGATGGGCGCACAGCCGGTGGCCTGGACCGCGATCATCTTCGGGCGTTTCGGGCCGATCCAGCCCAGGGCTTCCAGTTCGTCGAAGGCTTTCCACATGCCGATCAGCCCGGTACCGCCGCCGGTCGGGTAGAGAATGGCGTCCGGCAGGGTCCAGCCGAGCTGTTCCGCCAGCTCCAGGCCCATGGTCTTCTTGCCTTCGATCCGATAGGGCTCCTTCAGGGTGGAGACATCGAACCAGCCCATCCGTTCCTTGCCTTCCCGCACGATGGCACCGCACTGGTCGATCTGGCCATTGACGCGCCAGACCCTGGCGCCCTGCAGGGCGATTTCCCGCACGTTCACGTCCGGCGTCTCTTCCGGGCAGAAGACATAGACCTCCATCCCCGCCGCCCGGCCATAGGCGGCCATCGCGGCCCCGGCGTTGCCGTTCGTCGGGATGGCGAGGCGGGTCAGCCCGAACCGCTTCGCCATGGAAACGGCCAGCGCCATGCCACGCGCCTTGAACGATCCGGTGGGCAATCGGCCCTCATCCTTGGTCCACAGCCGGTCGGCTTTCAGACGCGCACCGGTGCGGTGCAGGGGAAGCAGGGGCGTCTCCACCTCCCCCAGCGTGACGCGGTGCCGGGGATCGGCGACCGGCAGCATCTCGGCGTAGCGCCAGAGGCCCGGTGGCTGTTGTGCCAGCGCATCGCGGTCGAGTTCCCGCTTCATCCGGTCAAGGTCATAGCGCACCAGCAGGGGCTTGCCTGTGGGGGACAGGTTGTGCACGGCGTCAGCGTCAAACCGGTCGCCGGTGGCGCTGCATTCCAGATGGGTGACGAATGTCATTCTGCGTCCGATCAACAGGTTTCAGGTTCCTGTCCCCATCCTCGCCCTGCAGCAGGCGGGGCGACAAGCCTTCTTGCTGGCCCAGCCGGAATGTTCATATATCTGTTCGATATCGAAAGCCGAGGTATGAAGGGGGAAGAGCCGTTCCGGATCAGGACACAGTACCGATCAACTACATCGAGTTCGCGGTGTCGGACATGGCGCGGACCAAGGCGTTCTGCGCGGCGGCTGCCGGGTCGACCTTCACCGACTATGGTGACAGTTATTGCGCCTTCAGCGATGGCACCATGTCGGGCGGGTTCGAAATCAGCATTCCGGTGGTGAACGGCGGGCCGTTGATCGTGCTCCATGCCGACGACCTGGCGGCAGCGGCAGGACGGGTGACGGATGCGGGGGGACGTATCTCGAAGCCGGCATTCGGTTTTCCCGGCGGTCAGCGGTTCCAGTTCCTCGACCCGGACGGCCATGAACTGGCTGTGTGGTGCAAGGATCAGGAACGCACACCCTTTCGCCCGCGCTTCAAATGATACGTCAGCGCGTGCCGGATGGGCAGGCGCAGCAGGTCGCGTGGCAGGTCTGTCGCGGGGTCCAGCAGGATGGCGCGATTGCCGTCATAGCTCAGGTCGGCGTCCGCACCTGGCCCGGCCCTGAAGTCGGAGATGATGCTGGTCTGGCAGTGGAAGAACAGGGCAGCCTGCCTGCCGTCCTTCGTTGCCCCCAGACGAATGGTTGATCCGACACGCGGGCGTTGCGGCAGATACGACGGCTGTCCCCATTTCAGGGTTTCCTGCACCGGGTGAGTCTGGGGCAGGTCGGCGACCGATTCCAGGATCAGGTGGCGCAGGGCCAGCAGGGTCGGGCGCAGATGGTCGGGCAGGGCGTCAAGTGCTGCCTGAACGGACGGGTCCGGCTGATCGGCATTTCCCGTCATTGCCGGTTCACGCGTCCGCGGCGACGCCGGTCTTTTCCCGGCGCCCGCGTTCGCTGGCGGTCTTCAGCTGTCCGCAGGCGGCCATGATGTCACGACCGCGCGGCATGCGGACCGGGCTGGAATAGCCCGCGCCGTTGACGATCTCGGCAAACTTGCGAATGGCCTTTTGGCTGGAGCACTTGTAGGCGACGCCAGGCCAGGGGTTGAAGGGGATCAGGTTGACCTTTGCCGGGATGTCCTTGATCAGCCGCACCAGCTCCCGGGCTTCGGCCGGGCTGTCGTTGATGCCGTCCAGCATGACGTATTCGAACGTGATCCGCCGGGCATTGTTGGCCGCCGGATAGTCGCGGCAGGCCTGAATGAGTTCCTTCAGCGGATGCTTGCGGTTGATCGGCACCAGCACGTCGCGCAGTTCATCGTTCACGGCGTGCAGGGAGACGGCGAGGTTGACCTGCAGTTCCGACCCGCAGCGTTCCATCATCGGCACGACACCGGATGTGGACAGGGTGATGCGCCGTTTCGAGATGGCAATGCCGCGCCCGTCCATGACGATCCGCAGGGCCTTGGCCACATTTTCATAGTTCAGCAGCGGCTCCCCCATGCCCATCATGACGATGTTGGAAAGCTGGCGGTTGCCGTTCTGCGGGCTTGGCCATTCGCCGATGGTGTCGCGGGCGATCATCACCTGTGCCACGATCTCCCCCGGGGTCAGGTTGCGCACCAGCTTCTGTGTGCCGGTATGGCAGAAGCTGCAGGTCAGGGTGCAGCCGACCTGGCTGGACACGCACAGTGCGCCACGATCCGTTTCCGGAATGTGCACCGCCTCCGCCTCATGCCCATCGGGGAAGCGCATCAGCCATTTGCGGGTGCCATCGCTGGACTGCTGGCAGACCGTGATGTCCGGGCGACCGACGATGAAGCGGTCTGACAGGTCCGCCCGCCAGGCCTTGGAGATGGAGGTCATGGCGTCGAAGTCACGTGCGCCGCGCTCATAGATCCAGTGGAACAGCTGCCCGGCGCGCATCTTCACCTTGTCCGGCCGTTCCCCGGCATCCAGCAGCGCGTCCGCCATCTCCGTCCGGTCGAGACCGATCAGGTTGGTGCGCCCGTCGAAACCGGCGGCAAAGGGCCGGTCCGTGGCGCGTACGTCCGGCTGGATCGCGGTGACCGCCTGTGGTTCCAACATGGGGTCATTCATACTTTCGGTCACGGGCAGGCCTTGTCGATGGCATTCATCGCGGCCGTAAAGCCCAGCAGGGAATAGGTGTCGACTGTCTTGGTGCCACGCTTGGAGAAACCGGTGATCACCATCTCCAGCCCGGCTTTCATGGTCTGCACCAGACGGGCGTCATCGCGCGGGTCCAGCGACCAGGCGCGTTCGCCATCGGTCTGCAGCCCGACCTGCGTCGCGCCGATCTTCACCAGCGCTTCCCGCTTTGGCGCAAAGGGATAGCCGGAAACCATGCTGATCTCGTTCTCCACACCGTCCGGCGGACGATGGGCGACGTTGAACCGGATCGCGCCGCGCTGAACCCCTGCCGGCAGCGACTTCTTCGGCGAGGAGGTGACGAAGCAGATCTGCTGTCCCCCGTCGCGATAGATCCACGCCGACCAGTCCCGGTGATCACCGATCTTCTGCGGTGCGGCCTGAGCTTGTGCCGCCCCGGACCAGACGCCGGTGAGCGCGACAACTGCGGCCAGCAAGGCCGCGCACATGATGTTGTTCCTGAGCATTGGCGGAACATAGAGGGCGAATGCGGCAATTTCCAGATGAACCACAGCCAAATCGTGCCTTTACCGCCCCATCTGGCGCAAGAATGGGACTGCCATGCATGGGCTTGCGATTGACGCATGGCGAACCTGCGGGCGATTGTGCCCGCAACTGCGCATGCCATGATCGCGCAGCCAGCAGCCCCGGGGGAGAAGAACGACCATGTCGAAAGCCGAGTTTCACTTCGATTTTGCCAGCCCGAATTCGTACATGTCCCACTGTGTCGTACCGCAGATCGCGGCGCGCACCGGTGTGCAGATCGACTATGTGCCCGTCCTGCTCGGCGGTCTGTTCCGCCTGACCAACAACAAGTCACCGATGGAGCAGAACGCGGGCGTGCTCAACAAGAGCGAGTACGGCAGGCTGGAGATGGGTCGCTTCATCGCCCGCCACAAGCTCGACCGCTTTGTCATGAACCCGCATTTCCCGATGAACACGGTTGCCCTGATGCGCGGCGCGCTGGTCGCGGGCCGCGACGGGTTCGCCACCGACTACATCAACACCGTCTTCCAGGCGATGTGGGAAGACGGGTTGAAGATGGATGATCCCGAAGTCATGACCGGTGCGCTGGACAAGGCGGGCATGGACGGTGCCGCGATCCTTGCCGGAACCCAGGATCAGGCGATCAAGGACCAGCTCATGGCGAATACCAAGGCGTCTGCGGACCGGGGGAATTTCGGCAGCCCGACGTTCTTTGCAGGTGACGAGATGTACTTCGGCAAGGACCGCCTGCGTGATTTCGAGGAAGAGATCGTGCGCCAGCGGGATGCCGCATGAGTGATCGTGCGTGACTGACGGCGCCGCCGCACCTGCAAGGCGTTATCCCGGCACAGCCCTTGGCTCCACACTGGTCCTGCAGATCGTGGCGGCGGCGATGTTCAGCGCGACCGCCGTGGTGGCTCCGGTCCTGCCGCCGGGACTGCATCTGGATGAGGCCGGGCTGGGCATCTTCGGCGCGCTGACCTTCGCCGGGGCGATGTTCGGGACATCGATTGCGGCGTTCCTGTTGCCGCAGTACGGACCAGTGCGTCTGATACAGGTGGGCATCCTGCTGTCCGCGCTGGCCCTGACCGGCCTCTTCACCGGGTTGCCTGCGATTGCCTTCACCGCCGCCGTTCTGATCGGCATCGGCTATGGCCCGAACGCGCCGGGCGGGTCGTTTCTGCTGTCGCGCCACACGCGCCCGGAACGGCGCAGCCTGATCTTTTCCATCAAGCAATCGGGAGTGCCTGCGGGCGGGGCGATGGTCGGCATCATCGTACCGCTGGTGGAGGCGTCACATGGCTGGCAGGCCGCGATCGGCACGATCATGCTGATCGGCATCGCCACGGTGGTGCTGGTGCAGCCCTGGCGCGACCGGATGGACCGTGACGTGATGCGCAGCGATATCAAGGGGCCGCCCATGCGCCTGGCCGACGTGGTGCCCTTTGGCGTCATTCGGGCCAACCCGATGCTGACCAGGATCGCCATCATGTCGTTCACCTATGGTGCCGGGCAGATGATCATGGGCACCTATCTGGTGATCTTCCTGACCGAGAATGCCGGGCTGACCCTGCTCGCGGCAGGGGCCGCGTTCTCCGCCATGCAGATGAGCAGTTTCGGCGTGCGCATGGTTGCGGGCTGGCTGAACGACAGGCTGGGCCGTTCGCGCCTGATCCTGGCGTCATTTGGCGTGGTGACAGCCATTTCCGTGACCCTGCTGGCACGCATCGATGCGTCGGCTTCCGAGGGTCTGATCCTGCTCTTGTCCGCCGCCTGCGGGGCTGGGGCGGCTGGCTGGAACGGCGTCTATCTGGCTGAGGTCGCGCGCCAGGTGCCGGAGCAGCAGATCGCCGCCGCAACGGCGGCAACGGTGTTCTTCACCTATTTCGGTCTGGTCATCGGCCCGGCGGTCTTCAGCCTGCTGCTGTCGCTCTATGGCTACCAGATCGCTTTCGCCTGCCTGGCTGTCGCCGTGCTGGCCGGTGGACTTGTGATCCTGGTGCCATCGCGGGTCAGCGCAGCGTGACGCTGACGTCCCGGCTGTCGTAAAGTGCCCCATCCCGCACGATCCTCACCTCACCGCGATAAAGACCGGGTGCGAATCCTTCAGGCGGAGTGCGCCGACCCGAATATGCGAACCGCTGTGCCTGATGCTTCGGGTGGGGCGGTAGTGTCTGGTCGAAGACGCGGTTGCCGTCCGGGCCGGTGATGCTGACGCTGACTTCATCCCCCTGGCGAATGCCGAAGATGATGTACCAGACCACGAGACCCTGGCCGTCGCGGGCCACGGTTGCGGGGGCGGCGGCACCTTCGATCGCCTCATCGAAAGAAAGCTGTCGGTCCAGGAACCCGGCGTCCAGGATCGCGCCCGGGCGATAGGCAACCTGATCGATGGCGGCAGCCGACCAGAGCGTCTGATATTCGCCACCGCAGGCGGCAACCGGACTCAGGCCACGATAGGGGTCGACGACCTCACCATCCTTCCGCACCGAAAGGTGCAGGTGCGGGAACTCGGCACTGCCGGACATGCCGACCATACCCAGAGGGTCACCAGCCAGAACAGTCTGTCCCCTGGTTGCAATGACCGACCCCTTGCGCATGTGGCAGTACTGGGTTTCCCAGCCATCCTCATGCACGATCACCACCGCGTTGCCGCATTCGCGGCCCTCGACTGCGCCTGCGGGCAATTTCTTGATGTTGATGTCGTCCATCCCGTCGCGAATGGCGCGCACGCGGCCGTTGCGCGCGGCGAGCACGGTGACGCCATCACGCAGGGCCTGCAGGTTACGGATACGGAAGTCGGTGCCCTTGTGCGTCTGGTAGCTCAATGGCCCGCAGGTGAAATCCAGCGCGTCGGGACCGGGATCGATATCGACGAACTGCTGGATGAAACAATCCTGACCCAGCGTGCAGTCGATCGGTACATCAAGGCTGAACCCGTCGGGGGGGGCGGGATGATGCGCATACGACGCAATTCGGGCGGTTGCTGCGGCCTCGGCTGCAAATGAACTCGTCGGTCGGGATGTGCCCGTGGTCGCCTGAGGGGGGAATATCGTTGCTGCTGCCGCTTCAACGGTGGGCGTGGATGGTTGCGGCGTGGCAGGTGCACGCACAGCAGCAGGTGCCTCCACGGGCATTGGTTGCGCGGTGCCGGGCACGGCGGCTTCTGCTGCCACGCTTGTGTCCGAGATGTTCGCGACAACGGGTTCTGGATCATCACTGAACCGTTCCACGAACATGTAGACCGTGATGGAAAGCAGCACGGCGATCATTGCGACAAGGGCCCAGCGCAGCATGTCAGCGTTTCCCCTTGCGTCAGTTCCGTCTCATGCGCGTCGGGGGACTTTGCGTGCCGTCCCCGATACGATTCAGGCAGCCTCCGAGGCCGTGCCGGATGTCAGCAGGGCGTAGAGGGCATCGTCACTGCGCGCTCCGCGCAGCTTGTCGCGGACATTGCGGTCACGCAACAGCCGCGAAATGCGCGACAGCGCCTTCAGGTGATCCGCCCCGGCGGACTGCGGCGCCAGCAGCAGGAACACAAGATCGACGGGCTTGCCGTCCAGGGCATCGAAGTCGACTGGCTGTTTCAGCAGGGCAAAGACACCGCTCAACCCGTTCAGGTCGGCGATCCGCCCATGGGGGATGGCGACACCCTCACCCACGCCGGTGCTGCCCAGCCGCTCCCGCTCCAGCAGGACATCGAAGACAACCCGATCATGCAGTCCGACCTGTTCCGCGGCGACGCGGGCCAGTTCCTGCAAAATCTGCTTCTTGCTGCCGGCCTTGAGACCAAAGATCACTGATTTGGGTCTCAGGAGGTCCTGAATTTCCACACTACACCTGTTCTGTTTCCGCCACCTGATCGCCTGCGCCAGCCCGGTCATCGCCGGGTGCGCTGCTGCGTCAGGCTTCGGCGGGATCGATCCAGCCGATATGGCCATCGCTGCGCCGATAGACCACGTTCAATCTGTCACTGCCGAGGTTCCGGAACATCAGTGCGGACTGATCCGCAAGATCCAGCCGCATGACGGCATCGCTGACCGTGCAGGACGGCACGCTGGCCGTCGTTTCGGCAATGATCACCGGATGCGTTTCCGCAGGTTCCGTTTCCTCGATCTCCGCTTCGTCACTGGCGAGGACATAATCCTGCGCCATCATGTTCGCAATACCTTGCTGCTTCTGGCGCGAGTGGTGGTCCTTCAGCCTGCGCTTGTAGCGCCGCAGCTGCTTTTCCATGCGCTCGGCGGCCTGATCGAAGGCGCCGTGGGCCTCACCATCGCTGCCCTGGCTCTTCAGGAAGATGTCGTGGCCGATATGGACAGCGCAGTCCACCCGGATCATCTGACCATTGCGTGAAAAGGTGACTGAACCGTCGATGCCGTCGCCGAAATACTTCTCGACGGCGTCATTGATGCGGTCCTCGACGCGCTGCCTCAGCGCATCACCCAGATCGATCTGCTTGCCTTCAATCGTGATTTTCATGTTGCCTCTTCTGTACCGCCAAAAAATGCGTGTTTGCCGGGCGGTGCTGCAACGCGGCGCGGACCATAGGTAGCCCGTTCTGCCAAGTCAACCCGCCGAGACCGCCACCCTGACCGAACGCTCAGCGCCCGGATTTCCGCGCCCTTCTATCGGACCAGTGACATCTGCAGACGCTTCTGCCGTCTGCGCTGCACGGAGGACGGGATACGCAGGGCCTCACGGTATTTCGCTACCGTCCGTCGTGCAATGTCGATCCCTTCTTCCTTCAGGATCTCCACGATCCTGTCGTCGGAAAGAACCTTCTTGGGATCTTCCTCATCAATCAGATCACGGATCCGCTGTCTTACCGACTCCGCCGAATGCGAATCGCCTCCCCGGTTCGACGGGATTGCTGCCGTGAAGAAATACTTCATCTCGAAGATGCCGCGCGGTGTGCCCATGTACTTGTTGGCGGTCACGCGGCTGACCGTGCTCTCGTGCATGCCGATGGCGTCTGCGATGGTCTTCAGGTTGAGTGGCCGCAGATACTGGACGCCCAGAGCGAAGAATCCGTCCTGCTGGCGTACCAGTTCGGTGGCGACCTTCATGATCGTGTTGGCGCGCTGATCCAGCGACTTCACCAGCCAGTTGGCGGTGTTGAGGCACTCGCTGAGGTAGGTCTTGTCCTCGGCCTTCTTCGTCGTGCGGCTGACCTCGGTGTAATAGCGGTTGTTGACCAGCACGCGGGGCAGCGTCTCGCTGTTCAGCTCGATTGACCAGCTGCCATCCGGTTTCTGGCGCAGCAGGACGTCGGGAATTGCGGTCTGGGCTTCTTCTGTTTCGAAACAGCTGCCCGGTCGCGGGTCGAGACGGCGGATTTCCGACACCATTTCGGCCAGGTCTTCCTCATCGACTTCGCATTCGCGCATCAGTGCCGGATAATCCTGCCGGCCCAGCAGTTCCAGGCGCGCCACCATGCGCTGCATCGCGGGGTCGTAGCGGTCCTGTTCGATGAGTTGCAGCGCCAGGCATTCGGACAGGTTGCGCGCGCCAATGCCCGTGGGCTCGAACCCCTGCACGATCTGCAGGACATCCTCCACCAGATCGGTCTCGCATCCCAACCGCTCGGCCACTTCTGCCAGATCGTCGCGGAAATACCCGTCCGGGTCGAGGGAATCGATGATGGCCGACCCGACCATGCGCTGCACGTCGTCAACGACTGCCAGACCCAGCTGCGTCATCAGCGATTCCCGCATGCTGATGTCTTCGCCCAGCGTGTTCTCCAGGCTGAGGTCCATGTCTTCGAACCGCGATGATCCGCCGGATCCCATCTGCCCGAGGCTGCCGCCGGTATCGCCGGAATCGCCGGTTGAGGGCGCGACTTCGCCCATGCGGTCGGCACTGCTGTCCTCGCTGCTGGCAGCGCGGTCGGCATCGAATGCCTGTTCGGCCTCTGCCCCGCCGCCGTTTTCCGCGGTGATGGACATTTCAGGGACCGTTTCGTCGCCAAACCCGTCGCCTGATGTGTCCGGCGCGGCTTCCGGCTCCGGCGTGTCCGGTGCTCCTTCAGCCTCTCGCGGCTCCAGCAGCGGATTACGCTCCAGTTCCTGTTCGACGAAGGACGTGAGTTCGATGTTGTTCAACTGCAGCAGCTTGATGGCCTGCTGCAGTTGCGGCGTCATGACGAGGCTCTGGCTCTGTCGTATCTCCAGGCGGGGTCCGATGGCCATGCTGCGGCGCCCCTACATCCGGAAACGTTCGCCGAGATACACCCGGCGTACGTCGTCATGATTCACGATGTCTTCGGGCGTGCCCTCCATCAGTACGCGCCCGTCGTGCAGGATGTAGGCCCGGTCGATGAGGTCGAGCGTCTCGCGCACGTTATGGTCAGTGATCAAGACACCCAGACCACGATCCTTCAGGTGGAACACAAGGTCACGGATCTCGCCCACGGCAATCGGGTCGATGCCGGCAAGCGGTTCGTCCAGCAGCATGAAGGACGGACGCGACGCCAGCGCCCGGGCAATTTCCACCCGCCGCCGTTCCCCGCCCGACAGCGCCATGGCGGATGCCCGGCGCAGATGGGTCAGCGAGAATTCCGCCAGCAGGTCTTCAAGCATCTGTTCGCGCACTTCGCGCTCACTCTCCGCCACTTCCAGCACGGCACGAATGTTCTGTTCGACGGTCATGCCGCGGAAGATGGAGGCTTCCTGCGGCAGGTAGCCGACACCCAGTCGCGCCCGGCGATACATCGGCAGACTGGTGATGTCGTGACCGTCCAGCATGATCTGGCCGAAATCCGCCTTGATCAGCCCTGTAATGATATAGAAACAGGTCGTCTTGCCCGCTCCGTTAGGGCCCAGCAGGCCCACGGCTTCTCCGCGCTGCACTGACAGGGAAACGTCGCGCAGGACGGGGCGCTTCTTGTAGCGCTTGCCGAGCTTCTGCGCCGACAGCCCGGTATTCTCATGCACCAGGCGCGGCGCGGTCGTATCAGTTGTATCGGGACTGTCGGTCATTGGGTCTGGCCTGATCGCTGGGGCTGGAAGATGCCCTTGACACGTCCGCCTGCGCCAGCCGCGCCGTCGAGGCGCGTTATGCCGGTTTCCAGGTTCATCACCAGACGCTGGCCGGTCAGCACATTGCGGTCCTGAAACAGCCTCACGCCACCTTCCAGCACGATCGTGGCGCTGTCGATGTCGTAGACGCCCCGTTCACCGGTGGCGCGTTCCTTTTCCGTCGAGACCTGCACGTTGCCGACGGCTTCAAGCTTCGAAATGCGCCCGCCGACCGCCGCGCCTTCGCCCTTCCCGTCATCCCCTTCACGGTAGGTGACGCGCAACTGGTCCGTGCGCAGGTTCATCCGTCCCTGCTGGGCATCGACATTGCCGATGAAGACTGCGACCTGCTGATCACGGAAGACCTCCAGGTTATCTGCCTGGATCTCGATCGGTGCGTCCGGATCACCGGCGAGCGCGCCCTGTGCATCGGCAGACGAGACCGGTGCAAGGATCAACATGGCCAGCATCAGGGCCGCCAGCGCCAGGGTCGGGATGCAGGGTTTGGCGAACGGCATCAGAGATCTCCCCTTCCGGATTCGATGACCAGCTTCACATCGCCGATGAAACGGATGGTGTCGCCATTGCCCGCAACCTCGAAACGCTTTGCCGTGATCCGCCCGAACGGCCCATGACCGCTGACGGGGTCACCGCCGGTAATCCGCCCGGCACCAAGTTCGAATGTTGCGTTGCTGCTGTGAATCTCGTTACCGCTGTCGGTGAACAGCGCCACTTCCCCGTTCAGGATCAGGCGCTGCGCCTCGCGATCATAATTCCCGCTATCGGCGGACAGCGACATCCATGCCCCATCTTCCATCGTCGTATCGCCGGAGATGTTGGACAGGTGCACCAGTTCCGGTGAGTCAGCATCCTGCACCACCTGATCGGCAGTGATGTTGATGGTGTGTGCACCACCGCTGATGAACCGGGCCTTCGCCATGGTCGATGTTGGTGCGCCGACGTCGATGTCCGCAAAGTCGATCGGCAGACCGTCGCGTCTTTCGGTGAACTGCGGCCAGGCCAGCAGGGCGACGATCAGCAAGGCCGAAACACCGATCAGACCGAACTTGATCCGGTTGACCAGGGGATTGCGTCGCGCGTCCCCGGTGGAGATCATGCGGGCCTTTGGCTGGGCGTTCCAACGGCGCTCCGTCTCGTTGCCCGCCGCTCTGGTGGGCGTCGATGCCGACGCCACGGCGGCTGACCCGTCCTGCACAGGGGCGTCGTGTACTGTTCCGTCGCGTACTGTTCCGTCGCGTACTGGCCCGTCGCGTACTGGCCCGTCGGTCTGGCCCGTCTCGCCTTTGTCCCCGGCGGTCATGCAACACCCGCGCGCAGGCAGTCGTGGATATGCAGCAACCCGACGGGCCGCCGGTCATCGTCCAGTACGAACAGGCTCGTCACCTTGTTCTCGTGCATGATCCCCACGCCTTCGGATGCCAGCGCTGTGGCGCGGATGGTGTGGGGGTTGCGCGTCATTGCTTCATCCACGGCGCGGGTCAGCAGGTCCGGCAATTTCATGCCACGACGCAGGTCTCCGTCCGTCATGATGCCGGCGAGTCTGCCCTGATCGTCAGTGACCGCCAGGCAACCAAGGCTCTTCGCCGTCATCTCGATCAGTGCGTCCGACATGGCGGTACCTGTCGGTACGCGGGGCAATTCGTCCCCGGAATGCATGATGTCGGCAACAGTGATCAGCCGACGTCCGAGCTTGCCGCCCGGATGCAGCCGCCCGAAATCACGCGCCGTGAAATTGCGTCTTTCGAGCAGCGCAACGGCCAGCGCATCACCCAGGGCGAGCATCATGGTTGTCGACGTGGTCGGGGCCAGCACGTGGGGACAGGCCTCTGGTGCGTCAGGGGTGACGAGGCAGACGTCGGCTGCATCGCCCAGTGTCGACGGGGTGCGTCCGACCATGGCGATGACGGGCACCATGTTGCGGCGGGCGAATTCGACGATATCACCCAGTTCATGGGTTTCGCCGGAATTACTCAGCCCGATCAGCGCATCATTGTCGGTGATCATGCCGAGATCGCCGTGGCTCGCTTCCCCCGGATGCACGAAATAGGCGGGCGTGCCGGTGGACGCCATGGTCGCAGCAATCTTGCGGGCGATATGGCCACTCTTGCCCATGCCGGTCAGGATGACCCGGCCCTTTACCCGAACCAGGCAGTCGACGGCGGCCACGAAGCTTTCATCCAGACCGGCAGCGAGCGCGGTCAGTGCCTTGGCTTCCATATCGATGACCTGCCGACCGATGATGATATCTTCAGCGATAGCTTCATCTGCTGCATTCCGGTGCGTCGATCTGCTGGCGTCGTCAGCCATTGTCCGTCACGGCCTCTTTCTCGTTGGGTTGCTGCCGACCCGCTGCTTGCAGGCAAGGCATAACAAGATTCGTGCCAATATGGGTGATGTGTCCTGCCCACGCAACATCAGAGCACTCAATCGTGCAGAAAGGCTTTACGAAATCCGGCGTTGGCACCTGGCATGTCTGTCGCTGGCCAGTCGCTTCGAAGCCGACGCCGGGTCACGAGTGGGCGAAGATATCGGTTTCGGGCCAGCCGACCAGATCCAGCTCCGCCCGCATCGGCAGGAAATCGAAACAGGCCTGGGCCATGTGGCTGCGCCCCTCCCGCGCGATCATGACGTCCAGCTTTTCGCGGATCGCATGCAGGTACAGGACATCCGATGCGGCATAGGCCATCTGGGCGTCCGTCAGGTCGTCCGCCCCCCAGTCGGATGACTGCTGTTGCTTCGAAATGTCGACGCCCACCAGTTCGTTGCAGAGGTGCTTCAGGCTGTGGCGATCCGTGAAGGTGCGGCACAGGCGACTGGCGATCTTGGTGCAGTAGACGGGTGCGGTCTTCGCGCCCAGGCCATTCCTCAGTGCCGCGATGTCGAAACGGGCAAAGTGGAACAGTTTCAGGACCGTCGGATCCTCAAGCATCCGCGCCAGGTTCGTGGCAGGCGCACCACCCGGGCGGATCTGCACCAGATGCGCGTTGCCGTCACCTGACGAAAGCTGCACCAGGCAGAGCCGGTCGCGATGCGGGTTCAGGCCCATCGTTTCCGTATCGATGGCCACGACCTTGCCCAGGTCAACACTGGCGGGCAGGTCGTCGCGATGCAATTCGATGCTCATCTGCTGGTTCCTTCCGGCTTGATAGCCTGTCGCGGCGGTGAACGTCGCATATCATGTGTGTGCCAGCGCCACCAAGTGGCAGTACGCGACGTATCGCATCGTTGCCTTCGGCGCGACAGCGCGATAGAGGTTGCAACGAGGTCGGTATCAGGTTGTTTCCGGCGGTTCGGGAGGTTTTTCGGATGCATGGCATGCGTGTCACGGTCTTCGGTGGTTCCGGTTTCATCGGACGTCACCTGGTACGTCGTCTTGCCCGGGCAGGTGCGACTGTCACGGTTGCCGTCCGATACACGGAAGGCGCCCAGTTCCTGAAGCCGATGGGCGATGTCGGGCAGGTCATACCGGTCTATGCCAACATCAGCAAGCCAGCGACCGTTGCGCGCGCCGTCGCCGGTGCGGACGCAGTGGTCAATCTGGTCGGGGTGCTGCATCAGGGTGATCAGAGTTTTTCGGCGGCGCATGCCGCCGGTGCACGCAATGTGGCCCAGGCGGTGGCCGAGGCGGGGATCACGAAACTGATCCAGATGTCCGCCCTTGGCGCATCTGCGGGGTCCCAGGCGTCCTATGCCAAGACCAAGGCAGCGGGCGAAGCTGCGGCGCTGGACGCCGTGCCGACCGCAGTCATCCTGCGGCCGTCCGTTGTCTTCGGACCGGAGGATGACTTCCTCAACCGATTTGGCGCCATGTCGCGTATCGCACCGGCGCTGCCGCTGGTCGGTGGTGGTGGAACACGGTTCCAGCCGGTCTATGTGGGCGATGTGGCCGACGCCATTGTCGCCGCGATCAACAGTGATGATGCGGCGGGCCGTACCTTCGAACTCGGCGGTCCCCGCGTGATGACGTTCCGCGAGATTCTCGAATTCGTGCTTGCCGAGACCGGTCGTTTCGCTCTCTTGCTGCCGCTGCCTTTCGGGGTGGCGAAAACGATGGGGGCCATCATGCAGTTGCTTCCCGTGCCACCACTTACGCTAGACCAGGTACGCCTGCTGGAGGAAGACAACGTGGTGTCGGACGGTGCTGCGGGTTTTGCCGAACTTGGCATCACCGAACTGGAGCCGGTGGAAGCCATTGCGCCTGGCTATCTCGCGCGGTTCCGCAAGCCGGGTCCGGCACACCAGCCTGATGGCGTCGCCGACCATGTGGTGGATTGAGGGCACGGCCCATTCCCATGCGGATCGAGCAAACAGCAGTATTCCCCGAGATCATACAGGTATGGCCGGTGCGTCATGACGATGACCGGGGTTTCTTTTCCGAGACATGGAACAGTGCTGCACTGGAAGTGGCCGGCCATGACTGGCGATTCGTGCAGGACAATCATGTGCGCAATGGCCCCCGCGGCACCCTGCGGGGGCTGCACCTGCAGATCGCGCCCAATGCACAGGGCAAGCTGATCCGCTGTCTGAATGGTGCGATCCTGGATGTTGCGGTCGATGTGCGCCGGGGATCGCCGACATTCGGCAGGCATGTGGCGGTCGAGCTTTCGGCACAGGAATGGAACCAGCTCTGGGTTCCGCCCGGCTTTGCCCATGGATATTGCACGCTGACTGATGGCGCGGAAGTCATCTACAAGGTGACCGCCCCCTATGATCCGACCGCAGAGCGTGGGCTGGCTTTCGATGACCCCGCGCTGGGCATAGACTGGCCGGTCGACAGGCAATCCGCATTGTTGTCGGACAAGGATCGCGAACAGCCAGCCCTGGCCGAGTTCGGAGGCGTCTGAAACATGCGAATTCTGGTGACCGGGGGCTGCGGCTTCATCGGCTCCGCCCTTGTGCGGCGGCTGGTGCGCGCCGGAACCGACGTTCTGAACATCGACTGTCTGACCTATGCGGGGCGCCCCGAGAATGTCGAGGATGTGTCGGGCCAGGCCAATTATCGTTTCCTGCAGGCCGACATCTGTGACGTGGAGGCAATGAATGATGCATTCCGGTCATTCCGCCCTGATGCGGTGATGCATCTGGCAGCGGAAAGCCATGTCGACCGTTCGATCGATGGTCCTGCCGCTTTCATTCGTACCAATGTGACCGGCACGGGTGTCCTGCTGGAAGCTGCACTGGCGTACTGGCGCGGGCTGGAAGGCTCTGCCCGCGACGGTTTCCGGTTCCTGCATGTATCCACTGACGAGGTTTATGGCAGCCTGGCGGAGGGTGCCTACTTCCGCGAAGGTGATGCCTACAGACCGAATTCCCCCTATGCCGCGTCAAAGGCCGGTTCCGACCATCTGGTGCGGTCCTTCGGCGTGACCTACGGCATGCCTGTGCTGATCACCAACTGCGGCAACAATTACGGGCCATTCCAGTTTCCCGAAAAACTCATCCCGCTGATGATCCTCAACGCACTGGATGGCCGGGCGCTGCCGATTTATGGCAAGGGCGACAACGTGCGCGACTGGATCCATGTGGATGATCATGTCGCTGCGCTGATTGCCGTGCTGGAGCGGGGGCGACCGGGGCAGACCTATCTGGTGGGTGCCCGTGGGGAACAGCAGAATCTGGATGTGGTGCAGCATCTCTGTGCCCGCCTCGACGCCCTGATACCGGACTCACCGCATGCGCCGCACTGGAACCTGGTCACCCGGGTGAAGGACAGGCCCGGACATGACCAGCGCTATGCCATTGATCCGACCCGCATGGAGCAGGAAATCGGCTGGGCACCGACGATGAGCTTTGCCGATGGGCTGGAAGACACGATCCGCTGGTACATGTCCCGCCGCGCGTGGCTGGCCCGTGTGCATGATCGCGGCAGGCTGGGTGACGGGGCGTGACCATCCTCGTCCTCGGCGCCGGCGGGCAGGTTGGCGCATCGCTGCGCTGGCGGGCGCTGGCTCGGGGGCAGGGCATCATCGGTCTGAACCGCAGCGAACTGGACATCACCGATGCCGCCGCCGTGCGCCATGCCATTGCCGATCTGAGGCCTGAGATTGTCATCAATTGCGCGGCCTATACGGCCGTCGACAAGGCGGAGGATGAGCCAGAGCTGGCGATGGCGATCAACGGGTCCGGCGCAGGTCATGTGGCCCATGCCTGCGCCCTTGCTGCGGTGCCGCTGATCCACCTTTCCACGGACTATGTCTTCGACGGGACAGGGCAGGGGGCTTACCGGGAAGATGACCCGACAGCTCCCACGAGTGTCTATGGCGTCACCAAGCTTGCCGGAGAAAAGGCAGTCTTCGACGCCTGGGGCAAGCACATCATCCTGCGGACGGCCTGGGTCTTCGGCGCAATGGGGGGCAATTTCGTCAAGACCATGCTGCGGCTTGCCGCGTCAGGACAGTCCGATCTGAAAGTGGTCGATGATCAGGTGGGTGGCCCGACGCCAGCGGATGCCATCGCCGATGCCTGTCTGGATATTGCGGCCCATGTCGCGCAGGCAGACATCATTCCATGGGGCACATATCACTTCGGCGGCGCACCGACCGTCTCCTGGTTCGGCTTTGCGCAAGCCATTCTGGCTCACTATCCGGACATGAAGATCGCGCCCTGCACGACGGAAGCCTTCCCGCGCCCGGCACCCCGACCGGCCAATTCGGTGCTGGATTGCGCGCGCATTCGTGCAGCGTTCGGCATCGCCCAACCAGACTGGGCCCCATATCTGGCTCAGCTCTTGCGTGATCTCGGTGAGACAGTCTCGAAAGATGGAAAGGGTATTTCATGAAGGGAATCGTGCTCGCGGGTGGGGCAGGTACGCGGCTGCATCCCATGACCCGGGTGGTCTCGAAACAGCTCTTGCCGGTCTATGACAAGCCCATGGTCTATTACCCGCTCTCGACGCTCATGCTGGCGGGTATCCGCGACATCATACTGATCTCGACCCCGGAAGACCTGCCCCGCTTCGAGAACCTGCTGGGTGATGGTCGCGACTGGGGGCTGAACCTGCACTATGCCGAACAGGCGGCGCCGAAGGGCATTGCCGAGGCATTGATCATTGCCGAGGATTTCGTGGGTGGTGACCGTTCGGCCCTCGTGCTGGGGGACAATATCTTTTACGGGCGCGGATTTTCCGGGATGCTGCGGGATGCGGCGACCTTTGAAGATGGCGCGGTCGTCTTTGCCTATCAGGTGGTGGATCCGGAACGGTATGGCGTTGTCAGTTTCGACAAGGACAATCGGGCAATCGACATTCTGGAAAAGCCGAAGAACCCGCCGTCCTCCTTTGCCGTAACCGGCCTTTATTTCTACGACCGTCATGCAGCCGATGTCGCCCGCGCAATCAAGCCGTCACCCCGCGGAGAGCTGGAGATCACGGACGTCAATCGCCATTACCTGGAACGTGGTAAGCTGCGCGTGGAGACATTGGGGCGAGGTTTCGCCTGGCTCGACACCGGTACGCCGGGCAGCCTGCTGGATGCGGCCGAGTTCATTCATGCCGTGGACAAGCGTCAGGGGCTGAAGATCTCAGCACCGGAAGAGATTGCCTGGCGGTCCGGATGGATCGACGATGCCCGCCTGCAGTCGCTGGCCGACGCGATGAAGGGCAATGACTACGGGACGTATCTGTCTCGGCTGATAGGGAAACCTGACTAGGGAGAGTGACATGACCATCCGTCTCTACGCCATGACCTGTGGCTGGCTGACCATGAACCTGAAGGCGATGCTGGACGGGGCAGAGGGGAAGATCAAGATTCCCGTTCCCTGTTTCCTGGTGGAACATCCGAAGGGGCGTGTGCTGTTTGACAGTGGCCTGAACCGTCAATTGCAGACGGATCCAGCGGCCCGGCTGGGCAAGATCGCGCGATACTACGATATCTTTTTCGAAGCAGGCGAGGACATTGCGGCCCGTCTGAATACACTTGGCCTTGATGTCGATGACATTGACTACCTGATCAATTCGCACCTGCATTTCGATCACGCGGGCGGGAATGACGCCATTCCCAACTGTCAGATGGTGGTGCAACGGCGGGAGTGGGACGCCGCCACCGATGACGATATGGCAGTCAAGAACGGTTTCATGCGTCAGGATTTCGATCACGGGCATGACCGGCTGCTTGTCGACGGCGAGCATGACATCTTCGGCGACGGCAGCGTGGTGTGCCTGCCCACCTATGGCCATACTCCGGGACACCAGTCCCTGAAGGTTCGGCTGGATTCGGGCGATGTGGTGCTGACCGGCGACGCCTGCTACCTGCGCCAGACGCTTGAGGAAATGCGATTGCCGATGATCCTGCATGACGCCGAAGAGATGCGTCGCAGCCTGCGCAGCCTGAAAATGCTGCAGCAACGCGGCGCGCGCATCTTCTATGGCCATGACCCTGAATTCTGGGCAACGGTTCCCCAGGCCCCGGCACGGATCGAATAGCGCTCGGGAACGTGTGCGTTCATGAAGTCTCAGATTTGGTGGCGGTATTGCGTATCGTATGGGTGATGTGCTTTCGATCAAATCAGCGCAGACCGGGTCTGACGTGATCGATCAGGTGCTGGTCGACGCATTCGCGCGACTGGA
Source organism: Minwuia sp. (assembly GCA_029210175.1). Taxonomy (GTDB): domain Bacteria; phylum Pseudomonadota; class Alphaproteobacteria; order Minwuiales; family Minwuiaceae; genus Minwuia. The sequence continues at coordinate 64,263 of JARGPL010000037.1, forward strand.
TGCACCCGTGGTGGTGACGCGCGACGCGCCCGGTGTTTCATCGCCGATCATTGCCAGCAGCAAGGCATTCGATGCGCTCGTCGCCGATGGTGTCGAGCCTCTCGACACCATCGGCCCGCTTTCCGATCTGTCTTCCAGGCCCCTGCGCGGGGTCGAAGGCTGGACCGTGGCCGGCAAGGCTCTGCGAGATAACGCAACACTCTGGCAGTGCACGCGCGATGAAATCCGGACCGAGCAGGTGATCATCGATCTTCTGTCCGAAGCGTCGGCAGAGAATATCGCTCTGATGTATTTCGGTCCTGATCGCAGGATCAAGGCCTGGACCCCCGGGATGCATGCGTTCTTTCCCGACAAGGACCTGTTCCCGGTCCCCAACGGGACCATTGAAGACCAGATCGACAACATTCTGAAGCATGACCTGATCCCCGGGGCGGCAGGGTACGAGCATGTGCTGAGAGAGAACCTGCTGCGCGGCTTCGACAACCCGGAAAAACCCCTGGTCGACAGGACCGCATCCGGCCTCTGGTCGATATCCGTGACCTGCATGTTGCCGAATGGCGGTCGCCTGCATGTGATGGGTGATGTTTCCGACTTCAAGCATCGTGAAGAGCAATTGAAGACCTACATGTCGAATGTCGATGGCATCCTGTTCTGCCGTCGCCGACAGGGCAGCGAGCATGTCCAGGTCTGGGGACGGCTCGCGCGCTTCATGGGCCCCGACCAGTCCAGCACGAGCCACAGGATAAGGCCTGAGGACTGGTTCCATACCTTCGATGAAGGTTGCAGGCAGCCATACATCGACATGATGGAGGAACATCGCCGGACCCTGGAGCCCTACCTGATTGAGTTCGGCTGGACCAATCCGGTGACAAGGGAACACCACTGGGCGCGGGAGGAGGGCTGGACAACGCGCGACAGGTTTGGCGAGGTCTACCATGACAGTGTCATTGTCGACGTCACCGAGCAGAAGATTGCCATGCTGCGTCATGAGGACAGCGAGGCGCGCTTTCGCGGCTTCGCGGAACTGGCGTCCGACTGGTACTTCGAGATCGATGCCGACATGCGTTTCACCTATATCTCGGATCGCTGCGAACTGCTGTTCGGCCTCAGTGGCGAGTTTGTCATTGGTCGGGAATGGGCCGAGATCGTTGGCATGGGCCGCCCGGCGCAATTGCCCGCAGCCCGCATTGCCTGGCTGGGTGTCATGGATGACCTTGTCGCCCGGCGACCGGTGCAGCGTGTGCAAGTGCCGCTCCTGATCGGCAAGATCAGGAAGGACGTGGAGATTTCAGCGGCCCCGATGATTGACAGTGACGGGACCTTTGTCGGCTATCGCGGTGTCGGTCGCGACATCACGGAGATGGTGGAGGCCCGCGAGCAAGCCGTCGAGGCCCTGCGTCACGCTGAGGATGCCAATCGCGCGAAGTCGGCATTCGTGGCCAACATGAGCCACGAACTGCGCACGCCCCTCAACGCGATCATCGGATTTTCGACAGTGATGAAGAGCGAACTGCTCGGTCCGATGCAGAACGCGAAGTACCTGGGCTATGTCGGCGACATCGCCGCCAGTGGTGAACATCTGCTGAGCCTGGTCAACGATGTACTCGACATTTCCCGCGTCGAAGCCAATCGGATGGACATCGATCCTGAACAGATCGATCTGAAGGCTGAACTGCGCAGTCTCGCCGATCTTTTCCGCCAGGATCTGCAGGAACGCGATTTCGAACTCGTTGTGGCTGCGGATTTGCAACCGCCACTGCATGCAGACCGCCGCGCCTTGCGCCAGATGGTCATGAACCTGCTCAGCAACGCCATCAAGTTCAGTGGCCGCGGCAATCGTGTCGTGCTGCAGGCCGCACGCGATGATGCCGGTGACTACATGATCACGGTTCAGGACAGTGGCCGCGGCATTCAGGCGGACGAGATCGAGAAGGTCATGGAACCGTTCGGACGCGGCGGTGATCTGGACGTGACCCCTGGCACCGGTCTGGGCCTGCCCCTGACCCGGCAACTGGCAGAGCTGCATGGCGGGCGTCTGGCACTGACAAGCACCTACGGCGAGGGCACCATCGTCACGATCTTCCTGCCCGCCGAACCCGTGCTGGAAATCGACGACAATCCCGTCGACTGATGGTGCGCGCCATGCGGCGACCCGGAACAGCCGGATCGCCTGCACTGCGTCACATGTACAGGGACCGCTGGCCTTCCATGCCCTTGTAGAGGTCGGCCACGAACTCGCCATACCCGTTGAACAGCTGCGTCGGGACACGCTTGCCACCGGTGCCCAGAACCTCTTCGGTCGCCTGGCTCCAGCGCGGGTGGTCGACTTCCGGGTTCACGTTGGCCCAGAAGCCATACTCACGGGGCTGGATCTCCTCCCAGAAACTGGTTGGTTGCTTGTCGGTGAAGGTGATGCGGACAATCGACTTGATCGACTTGAAGCCATACTTCCATGGCAGGGCGAGGCGCAATGGTGCCCCCATCTGTTTCGGCAGGGACTTGCCATAGGCGCCCGTCACCATGAACGGCAATTCGTTCTTCGCCTCTTCCAGCGTCACGGATTCGATATACGGCCAGGGGTACCAGCGCTGCCGCTGACCGCTGGCGACATCCTTGTCCAGAAAGGTCTCGAAGCGGACATAGCGGGCATCGCTGGTCGGTTCGGCCAGGGCCACCAGCTTCTGCAGCGAAAACCCGCTCCAGGGCGCAACCATTGACCAGGCTTCGACGCAACGGTGCCGGTAGACGCGTTCCTCGACACCCATCTTGCGCACCAGGGCGTCGATGTCCCAGGTCTTTTCCTGCTTCACCATGCCGTCAATGGTCACGGTCCAGGGCCGCACCTTCAGGTCCTGAGCATCCCGGTAGATCCGCTTGTGGGAGCCGAACTCGTAGAAATTGTTGTAGGTGAGATTGATGTCTTCTTCGGTGATGTCGCGATCCACGCGATAGCGCAGGTTCGGGGCAGCCGGGTACATGTCGGCGGTGGGGATCAGTTCGTCTTCTGCCTGTGCCTGCCCGGAAAGCCCCAGTGCGGAAACGCCGATGGCGCCCAGCCCCATGCCCTTCAGCAGGCTGCGGCGGTTCAGGAACACGTGCTCCGGTGTGGCGGCGCTTTCGGGAAGCTCCCAGCCACGGGTTTTGCGAATAAGCATTCTGGACCTCCTGCAAGCATGCTGACTTGCACAATAGCTGGGATCAGGCCCTGATTCCGCAATTCAAGCGAATGTTATGTCAGCGTCAACTCGATGCGCCCCAGGGCGCCGAAATCGGCCACGAGATGATCACCCCTGGCGGCGTCATAGACGACGATCGTCGTGCCTGTGGAAACCCTGTCGCCCGCACGCAACCCGTCACGGGCATAGACCGCACGCACGTTGGCGAGCCATGTCAGCGCGTTGATCGGATGCCCCATCACGTTGAAACCCTGGCCCTCGCGGACCAGTTCGCCGTTGGCGTGCAGGGTCACGGCCATGTCTGCCAGATCGATGTCGTGCCAGTCGCTGACCGGCGTGCCGTGCACCCAGGCACCGTGGCTGCCGTTGTCAGCGATGATCTGCATCGGGCCGATGGTGGTCCAGTCCCGGAACCGGCTGTCGACGATCTCGATGGCCGGGAACGCGCTGCCCACGGCCTCGGAAACGGATCCGGGATCATAGGGCGCGGCAGCGGCGGGCAGGTCGGATGCCATCTCGAATCCCACTTCCGCCTCGATCACCGTCATGAAGAATTCACTGGTGTCGAACGTGGCGGGGGATGGTCGTGAGGTATTGGCAAACAGGCCGCCGTAAAAGGGCTCATGCACACCGATCTGGCGCTGTGCGGTTTCGTTGGTGCAGCCGATCTTCCAGCCGATCTGACGGCCACCGCCTGCTGCACCGATCGCCTTTCGCACAGCGGGCTGCACGGCGTAGGCTTCTTCGATGTCTTCAGGATAGGCATCGGGTGGCAGGACGGGCAGGCGTTGGCGCGTGGCGCGCGCGTTCATCAGAAGTTCCGCCGCGCGGGCTGCCCGTGTCGTCATCTGTCTGCTCCGGTTTTCTGGTTCGTTGCCAGTGTTCGAAATCATTGAAACCGACAGATCACGAAACTGAAGGTCGGGGCGCATCCGGTCAAGGATCGGGATTCCGGTTGTGCCGATTCTGTTCGACCCCTACATTGACGGTGTCCGAATGAACCCAGCGGGAGAGATCATTCCGCGATCTGGTGACAGGTCGTGGAAGGACGCCGAAGGAGCAACCGCCCCGGAAACTCTCAGGCAAACGGACCGTTGGGTGACGGCACTCTGGAAAGCGGGGGCGTCCTGAAAGGGGCGCGTCACACCGAAGGGGTACGATCAGACCACTGCGCGGTCTGTTCCAGTCTCTCAGGTTCCACGACAGAGGGGGCGTGCTGGTCGGAGCTCTTGCGGGCTTTGGCAAGGTGCGTGTCCATGTCTGAAGGAGCCTGATATGAGTGCCGAGACCGACGAGACAGTCCAGAAGACACCGTTGAACGACCTGCACCGCGCCCTGGGTGGCCGCATGGTGCCGTTTGCCGGCTACGACATGCCGGTGCAGTTCGACGGCATCATGGCGGAGCACACCCATACCCGTGCCTCGGCCGGGCTTTTCGATGTCTCGCATATGGGGCAGGTGCGGCTGGTCGGGGCCAACGCCGATGCGGCGCTGGAGAGTTTGATCCCCAGCAACATGCGGGAGCTGAAATCCGGCAAGCAGCGCTACAGCATGTTCCTGAACGATGCCGGTGGCATTCTGGATGACCTGATGATCACGCGGCGCGACGACGACCTGCTGCTGGTGGTCAACGCAGCCTGCAAGGATGCCGATATCGCTCACCTGCAGGCGGCGATGCCCGCCGATGTGGCGGTGGTTCCCATGCCGGAACGGGCGCTGATCGCCCTGCAGGGGCCGCAGGCGGTCGCGGTGCTGGCTGGCCTGATCCCCGGTGTCGATGACCTGACCTTCATGACAGCCGGCGGCTTCACGTGGGACGGCGCGGATCTCTGGATCTCGCGTTCCGGCTACACGGGGGAGGACGGCTGCGAGATTTCGGTGCCGGAGGGCAGGGTTGCCGCCTTCGCCGAGGCCCTGCTGGCCGACGACCGGGTGAAACCCATCGGCCTCGGCGCACGTGACTCGCTGCGGCTGGAGGCGGGCCTCTGCCTCTACGGACACGACATCGACACGACCACCTCACCCGTCGAGGCCAATCTGGTCTGGGCCATGCAGAAGCGTCGGCGCGAAGCAGGCGATTTCCCGGGGGGCAGGCGCATTCTGGCAGAGATCGCCAGCGGGCCGTCCCGTCGCCGTGTCGGGTTGAAGCCGGAGGGCCGGGCGCCGATTCGCGAGGGCGCGGCCATCCTGGACGGAGACGGCCAGAATGTCGGTCGGATCACGTCTGGCGGCTTTGGTCCCAGCGTCGGTGCGCCGGTGGCCATGGGCTACGTCGCGTCTGCCCTGGCTGAGCCAGGCACGGCGCTTTTTGCAGAACAACGGGGCAAGTCACTGCCGATGCAGGTCGTGGCCATGCCATTTGCACCCCACAACTACAAACGCTGAACACAGAACAGGCTAGCCGCGCAGGAGGGCACCATGTCGGACCGCAAGTACACCAAGGAACATGAGTGGATCGAGGTTTCCGGGTCGGAGGCGACCATCGGGATCAGTGACTATGCACAGGACCAGCTCGGCGATGTCGTCTACGTCGATCTGCCGGACGTCGGACGGGAAGTCGAGAAGGGCGCGGAAGCGGCAGTCATCGAATCCGTCAAGGCGGCTAGTGAGGTCTATGCCCCGGCCAGTGGCGAGGTCACGGCACGCAACGATGCGCTGGACGACAATCCGGCGCTGGTCAACGAAAGCGCGGAAGGCGATGGCTGGTTCTATCGCATGAAGCTGTCCGATCCGTCGCAGCTGGACGACCTGATGGACGCGGACGCCTATGCCAAGTTCCTGGAGACACTCGACTGATGCGCTACCTGCCCCAGACGCCCGATGACCGGGCCGCAATGCTGTCGGCGATTGGCGTCGCCAGCATTGATGATCTGTTCAGCGATGTACCTTCTGCTGTTCTGAATGCACCGATCGACAGTCTGCCCGACCATCAGGGCGAAATGGCGGTGGAGCGCTATTTCCAAGGCTTCGCGCGGCAGAATCTCAGCCCTGCCAGTGCGCCGTGCTTCATCGGTGCCGGTGCCTATCATCATCACATTCCGGCAACCGTGGATCATCTGATTCAGCGGTCCGAGTTCCTGACATCCTACACACCGTATCAGCCGGAGATCAGCCAGGGCACGCTGCAGTACCTGTTCGAGTTCCAGACTCAGGTGGCGATGTTGACCGGCATGGATGTGGCCAATGCGTCCATGTACGACGGCGCGACGGCCACGTCGGAGGCCGTGCTGATGGCCCACCGCATCACCAAGCGGAAGAAGTCGATCATTTCCGGGCGTCTGCACCCGCACTACCGCGAGACGACGGAGACCCTGCTGCGTTTCACGCCCTATGATCTGGAAGTCCGTGACCCTGTCATCGGCGGTCAGGGAGGACTTGAGGAGGCGATCGACAAGGACACGGCCTGTGTCGTGGTCCAGAACCCGGACGTCTTTGGTGAGTTCAAGGACCTGACGGCGCTGGCCGAAGCATGCCATGCGCAGGGTGCGCTGCTGATCGTTGCGGTGACGGAAGTCGTGTCGCTGGGCCTCGTGACGCCGCCGGGTGCGATGGGCGCGGATATCGTCACGGCAGAAGGGCAGAGCCTCGGCGTGCCCCTGTCGTTCGGTGGCCCGCATGTCGGCCTGTTCGCCTGTCGCCAGAAGTACGTGCGCCAGATGCCCGGGCGGCTGGCAGGTGAAACGCTGGATGCCGATGGCAAGCGCGGGTACGTGCTGACGCTGAATGCGCGCGAACAGCACATCCGCCGCGAGAAGGCGACGAGCAACATCTGCACCAACGCCGGGCTGTGTGCGCTGGCGTTCTGCATTCATGTGACCCTGCTGGGGGAAGCGGGGATTACGGGATTGGCTGAAGTCAATCACCGCACGGCGTCGCTGCTGGCTGACCGGCTGACGGCCCTGCCGGACGTGAAGCTGTTGACCAGGCGGTTCTTCAATGAATTCGCGCTGGATATCGGCCGACCTGCCGAACCGGTGGTCGAGGCGCTGGCTGCGCTTGGCATTCTGGGTGGGGTGCCAGCGTCACGTCTGTTCCCGGGTGAGCCATCGCTGGAGAACGTGTTGCTGGTTGCGGCAACGGAGACGGTGACTGTCGCGGATATCGATCGGCTGGTCACCGCGATGCAGGAGGTGTCGGCATGAGCCGCGAACGCGAGACCATTTCCGGGGCGCGAGGCCTCGATCGTGATGAGGCCTTGAGTTTCGAGCAGGATTCACCGGGACGTTCCGGCGTCGACCTGCCGCCCGTACCGGATGCGCCGGATCGCCTCGGTGATCTGCGCCGCAAGGATGCCATCGGCCTTCCCGGTCTGGCCGAGCCGCAGGTGGTGCGCCACTTCGTGCGCCTGAGCCGGATGAACTACGCCATCGATTACGGGCTCTACCCGCTCGGGTCCTGCACGATGAAGCACAATCCGCGCCTGAACGAGCGGCTGGCGCGTCTGCCGGGCATCGGCGACGTGCATCCGATGCAGCCGCAGTCCACGACCCAGGGCGTGTTGCGCCTGATGTCGGAACTGGCCCACTGGCTGACCGAACTGACCGGCATGGCCACGGTTGCAATGACGCCAGGCGCCGGTGCGCAGGGGGAGATGTGCGGCATGATGGCGATCCGTGCAGCGCATGAGGCACGCGGCGAGCCACGCAAGCGTGTGCTGGTGCCGGAATCTGCCCATGGCACCAACCCGGCAACCGCAGCGATCTGTGGCTATGAGGTGGACAGCATTCCATCCACCGCGGACGGGCGCGTCGACATGGCAGCGTTCGAGGCCAAGCTCGGTCCCGATGTGGCGGGCCTGATGCTGACCAATCCGAACACCTGCGGATTGTTCGAGCGTGACATCATCCGCATTGCCGAGCTGATCCACGGTATCGGTGGCTACTTCTACTGCGATGGCGCGAACTTCAACGCCATCGTCGGCAAGGTACGCCCCGGCGACCTGGGCATCGATGCGATGCACATCAACCTGCACAAGACCTTCTCCACGCCGCATGGTGGTGGCGGACCGGGTTCCGGGCCGGTCGTGTTCTCTGAAGCGCTGGCGCCCTATGCCCCCTTGCCGAAGGTCATCGAGCGCAATGGCGCCTTCGAGCTGGTGGAACAGGAAGATGGTCCGCGTGTCGGCCGCATGAAGGGTTTCCACGGTCAGTTCGGTATGTTCGTGCGGGCGCTCGCCTACATGCAGAGCCATGGCCGTGACGGTCTGAAGCAGGTGGCCGAAGATGCCGTGCTGAATGCGAACTATGTCATGGCGAAACTGCAGGACCTGCTGCCGCCGGCCTTTCCGGGACCGTGCATGCATGAAGTGCTGGTGTCCGACAAGGGGCTGGATGGTACCGGTATCGAAACGATGGACCTGGCAAAGGCTCTGATCGATGAGGGGTATCACCCGATGACCGTCTATTTCCCGCTGATCGTGCATGGCGCGATGCTGATCGAGCCGACGGAAACCGAAACCCGGCAGACGCTGGATGATTTCATTGCCGTCATGCGCGGGCTTGTCGAGCAGGCCAAGGCCGGGGAGGCCGAATACTTCAAGGAGGCCCCGACCATGACACCGCGTCGCCGTCTGGATGAAACCCTGGCCGCGCGGAAGCCCGTGTTGCGCTGGGTGCCGGATGTGCCTCTCGCAGATGCTGCGGAATAGGCGGCGGCATGGCTGAGTTCGAAGTTGACCCGCGGCTGGTTGCGGACAGTGTCCAGGTCATGGACCTGCCATTGTGCGCCGTTCGGCTGGTCGATGACAGTCGCTGGCCGTGGTTGTTGCTGATCCCGCGCAGGCCGGGGGTGACGGAGATCTTCGAACTGAACCAGGCCGACCGTGGCCGGTTGATGGAGGAAACTGCGGCGGTGGCACGCGCTGTCACCGCCGTGGGTCCGTGCGACAAGACCAACGTGGCAACGCTGGGCAACATGGTGGCCCAGATGCATGTGCACGTCATCGCCCGCCAGATCGGTGATCCGGCCTGGCCGGGGCCGATCTGGGGTATTGGCAAGCCCGTGCCCTATGCGCGCGCGGAACGGGTATTGACTGTCGAAACCGTCCGCGTGCTGATTGAGACAGAAATCGTGACCAGCGTGTCGGAATGAGACTCGAAAGGGCCAGCATATGGACTTCGCAAATCTCAAACTCAGCCGGAAACCGAACCAGTTCCTGATGGCGCCACCGGGTCTGTGCCAGATGGCCCAGCCCCATGCCGACAGCCCTGTGTTCCCCATGACCCCGGCTGAACTGATGCAGCGGGTCGACGCGCTCGCCCGGGGTGAGGATCGCGTCAGTGCGGCGAAAAAGGCACCCGACGGACTGTCCGCGACATATGTCGCAAGGTCCAAGGTCTTCCGGTTCCCCGATATTATCGATATCAGCGCGCAACCGCATGAAGATGGCGGCGCAACGCTGGCGATCTATTCCCGCGCACGCTACGGCGTCCGCGATTTCGGGGTCAATCGTGCGCGGATCGAGGACTGGATCAGCCGTCTGAAGTGATCAGGCGTCTGCTGCGTGGGCCGCGTTCGAACGTGATTGGCATCACACTGCACAGACTCCGCCGCGCAGGCCGCGAGTCTGGCACTCCCCTTGCCTATTGCCAGGGCAAGTAACGTAAGGGTCAAGGGGAGCGAAACGATGTCCGACGACATTCTGAATCTTCTGGAAAGCTATTGGCGGAGCAAATGTGTCGCCAGTTCCCTGCCGACCCGTCGCGACATCGACCCTGCGGAAATCCGACGCTTGCTGGCACATATCGCGTTGATCGACGTGGATCCGGACAGCGGTGCCTTCAGCTATCGGCTGGTCGGCACCCGGGTGGTGCAGCAACTGGCCTACGATCCGACAGGTGAGGACCTGCAGGACTGTGCGGGCACCGAGCAAGGTTCACCCTTCTGGGTCTTCCTGAGCGCCATCGCAGCCAACCTGGCGCCCCGCGCGGCGGAGGTGCCGTACTTCGGGAACAATGCATCCTTCGGCACTGTCCGGCTCAATGGCTTCCCGCTGGTGATCGGCGGACGCATCGACAAGATACTCCTCGGCTTCAGTTTTGCCGGTGCAACGATGATGAAGGAAGCGGCAAGCAGATAATACATATTTTATTTGTATAAATAATTATTTGCCGTCGACGTAAGATAATTATATTGACTTGCATGCCGAGGGGATGATTTCATCCTCATGCAAACAGTGGCACGCGAAATTCGAAACGAACTTCCGGCGTGTCGCGGATCACACCTGACGGGTGATCTTCTGTTGCACGAAACGGACTGGCCTACCGACCATTCGGGCCCGCGGAATTTGATTGGGCAGCTTGCACCCGCGTCATCAAATGCTAAAGCGCCACGGAGCGAACTCCGTGGGCCCTCGTATGGCACGGAGTTCGGGACAATGTTTCCCACGCAGTCACGTCTGTTTTCGTATGTGCTGGTTTTCCGGCTGTTTTCGCCTGTTGTCAGGTTCACTCCGCATGAGGGAGGAGCCTGATCATGCAGGCGTTTCCGATATTCCTGAAGCTCGACGGACGCCCAGTCCTGCTGGCTGGCGGGGGCGATGCCGCCGCCGCGAAACTGCGCCTGCTGCGCGCCGCCGGTGCATCCGTGCGGGTGGTCGCAACGGATCCCGAGCCTTGCGTTGCCGATCAGGTGGATGGCGTGCAGGTGCAGCTCTTTCGATCCGAGACCATCAATGAACACCTGGAAAATGTGATATTCGCCATTATCGGAACCGAGGACGAGGACACCGACAGGTCGTTCGCAGCGGTCGCCCGTGCGGCGGGTGTCACGGTGAATGTGGTCGACCGTCCGGCGCTCTCGGATTTCACGATGCCCGCCATTGTCGACCGGTCACCGGTGACGGTGGCAATTTCCACGGGCGGCGCCGCCCCGGCGCTGGCGCGGCAGGTGCGCGGGGCTGTTGAAGCGGCGTTGCCCGCCCGGCTTGGCGCGCTCGCTGGTTTCATCGACAGTTTCCGCAGCGCCGTCGCCGCAGGACGCGCGACGCCGAAGGCACGCCGCAAGTTCTGGGACGCGTTCCTGTCCGGCCCGGTCGCCCGCAAGGTGCTGGACGGGGAAGAGGAAACCGCCCGGCAGGACATGCTGACGCTGGTCAATCAGGACGACAGGTCGATCACCACGGGTCGTGTTGCCATCGTCGGCGCAGGTCCGGGCGATGCCGAACTGCTGACCCTGAAGGCGCACCGGCTGCTGAAGCAGGCCGATGTCATTGTCCATGACAAGCTGGTCGGTGCCGGTGTGCTGGAACTCGCCCGCCGTGATGCCCGACTGGTCTATGTCGGCAAGTCGCGCGGCAATCACCATCGCACCCAGGACGAGATCAATGCCCTGCTGGTGGCGGAGGCGCAGGCGGGTCATCTGGTGGTCCGGCTGAAGGGCGGTGACCCGTTCATCTTCGGTCGCGGCGGCGAGGAGGTTGCGTTCCTGCACGCCCATGACGTCGAAGTCGAGGTCGTGCCCGGCATCACCGCAGCCGCCGGGTGTGCGGCAGCCGCCGGCTTCCCGCTGACCCATCGTGGCAAGGCCAGTGCCGTGACATTCCTGTCCGGTCAGGGCAGGGACGGTGCACCGGACCTGGACTGGCAGGCGCTGGGCCAGTCCAACCACACACTGGCCATCTACATGGGCATCGACACCGCCGAGGTTTCGGCACGGGAACTGATCGCCCACGGGCGCAGCCCGGCGACGCCCGTTGCGGTGATCGAGAACGGGACCCTGCCGACACAGCGGGTCTTGAGGGGGCGGCTGGATGCACTGCCGGCCCTGGTGCGATCCGAACGGGTGACCACCCCGGCCCTGCTGGTGATCGGCGACGTCACTGGCGAGACAATCGATACGGCGGTGGCGCAGGATCGCCGCGCGCTGGCCCATTGAACGAACGGACAGACCCCATGCCAAGCAAAGCGACGCAGACGACAACGACGGAAATCATCACGGCGAACCGCCTTGGCGATGGTCTGGTGATCTTCCTGACCACCACGGGCTGGTCGGCCAACATCAATGCAGCGGAGGTGTCCGAAACGAAGGACGCGACGGCGGTGTTGCTGGCCCGGGCGGAGGCGGATGCCGGGAATGTCGTTGGCCCCTATGCCGTTGCCGTGACGCGGCAGGCTGACGGGTCCCTGCACGCCCAGAAATATCGCGAGGCGCTGCGGACCAGAGGTCCTTCCGTGCGCACCGACCTAGGTTATCAGGCTGCCTGAGCGCAGCAATCGGGAGTATCGGACATGTATGTCTATGACGAACTGGATCGCGGGCTGGTCGAAGACCGCGTCGAGGAGTTTCGCGATCAGGTCCGCCGCCGGATTTCCGGTGAGCTGACGGAGGAGCAGTTCCGCCCCCTGCGCCTGATGAACGGCCTCTATCTGCAACTGCATGCCTACATGCTGCGTGTGGCGGTGCCGTACGGCGTGCTGTCTTCGGTGCAGATGCGGAAGCTGGCACGGATCGCGCGGGTCTATGACCGGGGCTATGGCCACTTCACCACACGCCAGAACATCCAGTTCAACTGGCCGAAGCTGGAGGAAACGCCCGACCTGCTGGCGGAACTGGCAGAGGTGGAGATGCACGCCATCCAGACATCCGGCAACTGCATCCGCAACACCACGGCGGACCAGTTTGCCGGTGCAGCCGCCGATGAACTGGAAGACCCGCGCATCTGGTGCGAGATCATCCGGCAGTGGTCCACGTTCCACCCGGAGTTCACCTTCCTGCCGCGCAAGTTCAAGATCGCGGTGACAGGGGCCGTCAGCGATCGGGCCGCCATCAAGGTGCACGACATCGGAATCGTGCTGGTGCAGGGCGAAACGGGGGAGACCGGTTTCGAGATCTGGGCCGGTGGTGGTCTGGGACGGACACCGATGATCGCGAAGAAGATCCGTGACTTCCTGCCTGCCGCCGACCTGCTGAGCTATCTGGAGGCGATGCTGCGGGTCTACAACCGCTTCGGCCGCCGCGACAACAAGTACAAGGCGCGCATCAAGATCCTGGTGCACGAGATCGGGGCCGACACCTATCGGGACGCTGTCGAGGCGGAATGGGCCGACATCCGCCACGGCGCCCTGGCGCTGCCCGATCAGGAAATCCGGCGTATCCGGGATGCCTTCGCCCCGCCGGCGTTCGCGGCATTGCCGGTGTCATCAACCGGGTTCGAGGCGCGGAAGTTCGAAGACCGCGCGTTTGCCCGCTGGGTCGCCACCAACGTCCGTCGTCACAAGGCGCCGGGCTATGCCATCGCCAATATCTCGCTGAAGCCTGTCGGCGGCATTCCCGGGGATGCAACGGCAGAGCAGATGGATGCGGTGGCTGGCTATGCCGACCGCTGGTCATTCGGTGAAATCCGGGTGGCGCATGAGCAGAATCTGGTGCTGCCTCATGTTCGCCAGGATGATCTCTACGACCTCTGGCTGGCGCTTGGTTCCGTTGAACTGGACACACCCAACATCGGCACCATCGGCGACATCATCGCCTGCCCGGGCATGGACTATTGCAGCCTGGCCACCGCGCGCTCCATTCCCGTGGCGCAGCAGATCTCGGAACGGTTCGCCGATCTGGACCGGTTGCACGACATCGGCTCGGTCAGCCTGAACATCTCCGGCTGCATCAATGCCTGTGGGCATCATCACGTGGGCAATATCGGCATCCTCGGCGTCGACAAGAAGGGTGAGGAATTCTACCAGATCACCCTTGGCGGACAGGCTGACGAGAATGCCGCCATCGGTCGCATCATCGGCCCCGGCTTTCCCGCCGACGAGATTGTCGGCGCCATCGAGACCATCATCGAAACCTATCTGTCGGTGCGGCAGGACGGCGAGGCCTTCATCGCCACCCTGAACCGCCTCGGCCAGACCCCCTTCAAGGAGAAACTCTATGGCACTGCTTAAGAACGGTCGCCTCATCCAGGACCGCTGGACCACTGTCGACACCCTCACCGACGCCCTGAAACCTGGTGGTGTTCTGGTCCCCCTCGATCTCTGGCTGGCGGAGCGCGAGACCCTGCGTGGCAAGAGTGCCGTCGGCGTCATCCTGCCGAACGACGCCGATCTGTCGGCCCTGGCTGACGACTACGAGCGTATTGCGGCCATTGTGCTGACCTTCCCGTCGATGGTGGATGGGCGGGCGTTCAGCCAGGCGCGCCTGATCCGTGAACGCTTTGGCTTCGATGGCGAGATCCGGGCACGTGGCCCCGTCATCGCGGACCAGTACCTGTACCTGCTGCGCTGTGGCGTCGATGCCGTCGAAGTGCCGGATGACACGAATGTGGAGACCTGGTCGCACAACGCGCGCCGGTTCTCGACAGTCTATCAGCCGGCCGCTGACGACCGCATCCCGGCCTATCGCCGTCGTCATTTGGGCATACAGACTGCCATCGCATCCTGATGCGATTGCCTTGAGGAATACCTGACCATGTCGCAGCAGACCCCGCAGCCATTCCCGGACGTCGAACGCCTGATCCGATCGTCCAATCGCGCCCATGAACTGACCGCGTCCTGTGGCGAGATGCAGGGCATGGACCTGATCGCGGCCGCAAGGGATGCCTTTGGCGACCGGCTGACGCTCGTATCATCGTTCGGTACCGAGGCGGCTGTGCTGCTGCACATGGTGGCGGAAGTGGATCCGTCGATCACCGTGACCTTCGTCGATACCCGCAGGCTGTTCGGTGAAACATTGCGCTATCGCGATCAGCTGGCATCGCGGCTGGGCCTGATGGATGTGCGGACCGTGGCGCCGGATCCACGCCGGGTGAAACAGCTTGATGACGATCAGATGCTGTTCGACCGCGACAGCAACCTCTGCTGCCATATCCGCAAGGTGGAACCGCTGGAACGTGCCCTGAACGGCTTCGATGCCTGGATCACGGGCCGCAAGGCCTATCAGGCGGAGACCCGGCGTTTCATGCCTGCGGTCGAGGCTGCGGGCGGCAGGGTCAAGTTCAACCCCCTTGCCACCTGGGCACCGCAGGCCGTCACAGACTGGTTCACGCGCCACAATTTGCCGCGCCACCCGCTGGAGGCTGACGGTTTCCTTTCTGTCGGCTGCATGCCATGCACGGTTCGCGTGGCCCCGGGCGAAGACCCGCGTGCCGGGCGCTGGCGCGGGCAGGCCAAGACCGAATGCGGCATCCATGAAGGCGTCGCCGGTGACGGCATCTGAAGACGAAATCCAAGTTGGGAACAGACATCATGAGTGATGGATATGCGGGCGACAAAAGCCCCGGGGACACTTTTGCGACCTTGAAGGCCGATGCGGATGCGGTGCTGGTTGATGTACGCACGGTGCCGGAATGGCAGTTCGTGGGCGTGCCGGACCTGGCGGATCTTGCAAAGGAAGCGCTGTTCGTCGAATGGCAGGCCTATCCCGAAATGAAGATCAACGCCGGTTTCGTGGAGGCTGTGACGGCCAAGGGCGTGACGCCGGATCAGACCGTGTTCCTGCTGTGCCGGTCGGGGGTCCGCTCCAAGGCCGCCGCAAAGGCGCTGACCGCTGCCGGTTTCAAGGCCTGTTACAACATCCTCGAAGGTTTCGAGGGCAATGCCGATGCGGATGGTCATCGCGGCAAGGTGGGCGGCTGGAAGCATGCCGGCCTGCCCTGGCGGCAGCAATGACCGGCAAGCCTGCCGATCCAGCGTCTGAATGGGCGCTGGAAACCCGCATGGTGCGCGGCGGTATCGAGCGGTCCGGCCATGGTGAGACCAGCGAAGCACTGTTTCTGAATTCCGGCTTCGTCTACGAGACGGCGGCGGATGCGGAGGCACGTTTCAAGGGCGAACAGGATGGTTTCGTCTATTCCCGCTATGGCAACCCCACGGTTGCGATGTTCGAGGAACGGATGCGCCTGCTGGAAGGGGCCGAGGCCTGTTTCGCCACCGGGTCCGGCATGGCTGCGGTCTTTGCTGCCCTCATGAGCCAGTTGAAGGCCGGCGACCGCGTCGTGGCCTCCCGCGCGCTGTTCGGCAGTTGCCACCACATCCTGACCCAGATCCTGCCGCGCTATGCCATCGAGACCGTGCTCGTGGACGGCACCGATCTCGACCAGTGGGCGGAGGCGCTGAAGCCCGGCGCGGCGGTGGTGTTCCTCGAAACCCCGGCGAACCCGACCCTGGAACTGATCGACTTGCGCGCGGTGTCCGACCTGGCCCATGCGGCGGGCGCGAAGGTGATCGTCGATAACGTCTTTGCCACCCCGGTGCTGCAGCGCCCGATGGAACATGGCGTTGATATCGTTGTCTATTCGGCCACCAAGCACATTGATGGTCAGGGGCGCGTGCTGGGCGGCGTCGTGCTGTCGAGCAAGGATTTCGTCGATAACACCTTGATGCCGTTCCTGCGCCACACTGGCCCGGCCCTCAGCCCCTTCAACGCCTGGGTGATGCTGAAGGGGCTTGAGACCCTGACGCTGCGGGTGGAACGCATGGTGGAGAACACGGCCAAGGTCGCCGCCCTGTTGTCAGGGCAGCCGGGCGTGGCGCGGGTCATCTGGCCCGGCGCGGACGATTTCCCTCAGAAGGCGCTGCGGGAACGCCAGATGTCCGGTGGCGGGACCCTGATCGCGTTCGAGGTTGCGGGTGGCAAGGCACCGGCGTTCCGATTCCTTGACCGGCTGCGGATCATCGACATCTCCAACAATCTGGGCGATTCAAAGAGCCTGATCACCCACCCGACCACCACGACCCACCGCGCCATGTCAGCCGAAGACCGCGCCCGCATCGGTATCGACGAGGGGTTGTTGCGTCTGTCCGTCGGCCTGGAAAACCCGGAAGATCTGAAGGCCGATCTGGCACAGGCCCTGGCGGGCTGAGACCCGAACCGTCAGTCCTGGGTGGCTGAACCGTCCACCCTGCCCATGAACATCTCCCGCAGGGCGTCGGCAGCGGCGCCGGGTGTGGCGGTTCCGGCCATCACCTGGCGTTCCCAGTCGGGCAGGGCCTTGGCCACGTTCGGGTCGCGGGTCAGGGCATGGATCAGGGTGTCTGTCAGTTCCTGCCACATCCAGGACCGCGCCTGTTCGGAACGCAGGGTGTCCAGGGCACCCGCCGCGGTCATGTCCTCGCGGAACCTGGTGATGTCGCGCCAGACTTCGGAGATTCCCGTGCCCTTCACGGCGGAGGCCATGCGCACACGCGGGGTCCAGTGCGGTGTTTTCGGGCGCATCAGGCCCAGCGCCCCGCGATATTCCGTGGCCGCCCGGCGGGCGGCGGGCAGCAGGTCGCCATCGGCCTTGTTGATGATGACCAGATCGGCCAGTTCCATGACGCCGCGCTTGATGCCCTGCAATTCATCGCCCCCGCCGGGCGCAAGCAGCAGGCAGAATATATCCACCATCTCCGCCACCGTCGTCTCCGACTGACCGACACCGACCGTTTCCACCAGCACGACGTCGAAACCCGCAGCCTCCGTCAGCAGCATGGTTTCCCGCGTGCGCCGGGCAACACCGCCAAGGGTTCCGCCAGAGGGGGAGGGGCGGATGAAGGCGTTCGGGTCGCGGGCCAGGAACTCCATCCGGGTCTTGTCACCCAGGATCGATCCGCCGGTGCGTTTCGACGATGGATCGACGGCCAGCACGGCGACTTTCAGTCCCTGTTCCGTCAGGTGCTGGCCAAAGGCTTCGATGAATGTCGACTTGCCGACGCCGGGGGTGCCGGAGATGCCGACGCGGATGGCCCCGCCGGTGGCGCTGACCAGCTCTTCGAGCAGGGTCTTGGCCTGTTCCCTGTGGTCCTGGCGGCTGGATTCGATCAGCGTGATCGCGCGGGCCAGTGACCGGCGCTGCCCATCCCTGATCCGGTCGGCCATGTCCTGCAATCGTTCAGTCAACATCATGCGGGCCTTATGCCTTGACGCCCGCGAAGGGCAGGGGTTCTGCGCCAGGGTCCAGCGGCCAGCGTGCGCGGGCCGGGATGTCCAGCGGATCGGTTTGTCCGGCCTGCAGCCGCTCAACTCCGGCCCAGGCGACCATGGCGCCATTATCTGTGCAGAGCGCGGGCGGCGGCGCGATCATCGGCAGATCACTGTCCCGCGCGGTCCGGGTCAGGCGATCTCGCAGCATCTGATTGGCTGCAACGCCGCCTGCAATGACCAGCGCAGTCGGTGCTGTGGGGTTGGTGCGACAATGGTTGATGGCCCGGCTGACACGGTCGTGCAGCACGTCGGCGACAGCCGCGTGAAACCCGGCACAGAGGTCGGAGAGGTCCCGCGCCGAAGGCGGCTGGGACAGGCCGGATGCAGCCTGCCGGACGGCGGTCTTCAGGCCGGAGAAGGAAAAGTCCATGTTGTCGCGTCCACGCATGGGACGGGGCAGATCAAATCGGGTCGGGTCGCCGCCAGCCGCCGTCTTCTCCACGGCCGGGCCGCCAGGGAAACCCAGGTCGAGCAGCTTGGCTGTCTTGTCGAAGGCTTCACCCACCGCGTCATCGATGGTGGACCCCAGCCGGCGATAGCTGCCAACCCCTTCGACAAGCAGGATCTGGCAATGCCCGCCGGATACCAGCAGCAGCAGGAAAGGGAACGCCACGTCGGCGGTCAGCCGCACGGTGAGCGCGTGCGCTTCCAGATGATTGACGGCGATCAGGGGCTTGCCCGTTGCCATGGCAAGAGCCTTGGCGGTGGTCAACCCGACGATCACGCCGCCGATCAGGCCGGGGCCTGCGGTCGCGGCGATGGCATCCACATCGCGCAGGTCGGTCGCGGCCTCTTCCAGACAGCGTTCGATGATGCCATCCAGCTTTTCGACATGGGCGCGGGCCGCGATCTCCGGCACTACCCCGGCGAAGGGGCGATGCGCGTCGGTCTGGCTGTGCACCACGTTGGCAAGGATGTGACGACCCGACGTGACAATCGCGGCGGCGGTCTCGTCACAACTCGTCTCGATGCCCAGAACGATGCTCACGCGATATGGCTCCCCGGTCTTCGTGCAGGCCAGCATCACAATCGTGCTGGTCAAGCGCCAGACCTCCGGGTAACACCATGCCCATCAACGGACAAGGTGGCGAAGACAGTGAAACACCCTTTGCGGATCGGAACGCGTGGCAGTCCTCTGGCTCTCTGGCAGGCGCAGGAGGTGAAGCGGTTGCTGCACGCGGCGCATCCGGACCTGGACGACGCGGCGGTGGAGATTGTCGTCATCACGACCACGGGCGACCGCATTCTCGACCGGGCGCTGGCGGCGGCTGGCGGCAAGGGCCTGTTCACGAAGGAGATCGAGGAATCGCTGCATGATGGCAGTATCGATCTGGCCGTGCATTCCATGAAGGACATGCCGACGACGCTGCCCGACGGGATGGAGATCAGTTGCCTGCTGCCGCGCGAGGATCCGCGCGACGCCTTCATCAGTCTTGTCGCGAACTCCATCGATGAATTGCCGGAAGGCGCGGTGGTCGGCACCGCCAGCCTGCGTCGGCAGTCGCAGTTGCTGTTCCGCCGGCCGGATCTGAAGGTCATCACGTTCCGAGGCAATGTGCAGACCCGGCTGGCGAAACTGGAAGCGGGCGAGGCGGCGGCGACGTTCCTGGCCAATGCCGGGCTGACGCGGCTGGGTATGACGGATCGCATCACGGCCCTGATCGAGCCGGAGGACATGCTGCCCGCAGTGGCGCAGGGGGCCATCGGGATCGAGATCCGCAGCAACGACGACGCGACCCGGGGCCGGCTGACCGCGCTGCACGATGCGCGGACGGAAGCGGCACTGGGGGCGGAGCGGGCCATGCTGGCCGCGCTCGATGGATCATGCCGGACCCCGATCGCAGGCCTGGCGCTGGATGACCCGAACGGCGATGGCATGTGGTTCCGGGCAGAGATCGTGATGCCCGACGGCAGCCGCCGCCATGTGACGGAGCGCCGGGGGGCATGGAGCGATTCGGTTGCGCTGGGACGGGATGCGGGTGAGGAATTGAAGGCGCTGGCGGGGCCGGAGTTCCTCGCCGCGATCTGATGCGGGTCCTGGTCACCAGACCGGAGGCAGATGCGGCTGAAACCGAAACGCTGCTGCGTGCCATGGGGCATGAGGTGCTGATCGACCCGGTTCTGGACATCCGGTTCCACGATGGGTTTCAGCTGGATGCAACCGATGTTCAGGCCTGGCTGGCGACCAGCCGCAATGGCGTCCGCGCACTGGCCCGATGCGGTGCAGACAGGCGTCTTCCGCTGCTGGCCGTTGGCGGCAGCACTGCAGAACTGGCACGACAGGCGGGGTTCGGCGATGTCCGGGATGCGGATGGTGACGTCGACGATCTGGCCCGGCTGGCAAACGCGACGCTGGACCCGGCTGACGGGGCGCTGTTTCACGCCGCCGGATCCGAGGTGGCTGGTGATCTGGCGGGCCGGCTGCGGGCCAGTGGCTATACGGTGCAGCGGCAGGTGCTTTATGAAGCGGTCATGGCCCGGCAACTGCGGCCTTCGACGCTGGGTGCCCTTCATGCAGGCGCCGTGGATGCTGCCCTGTTCTACTCGCCGCGTTCCGCTGCGGGTTTCGCAGATCTGATTGCGGCATCGGGAACGCTGGACGAATGCCGGGCAATCGCGGCATGCTGCATGAGTGAGCGCGCTGCGGCAGCCCTGAAGGGAGTTCCCTTTCGGCTTGTGCTGCCTGCGCCGCGACCCAAACAGTCGGCCCTGCTGGCCCTGCTGGAACAATGCGTATTGTAGATGACGGGATTTCATCCATGACGGACAAGGACGACAAGAAGCCGAAGCCGGATGAGGTGGCGAAGAATGCCGCTGATGACGCCGCGAAGGAAGGCTCTGCCACAAGCGACCAGGAAGTCGTGGAGGTCGTGGTCGGTCAGACTGCCGTGCCGGTAACGGTGGTCGAAACGGATGACGCTGACAGCAAGGCCGATGGGTCGGACAAGGACGCTGACGGGGGCGAAACCTCTGGTGGCGCGAAATCCGATGACCCTGACAGCGTTGAATCCCCGGCATCGGACAAGGATGCCACTGCTGGGACAGACCCTTCCGAAGACCCGAAACCATCCGAAGACGAGGCTACGCCGCCCCCGCCCCCGCCCCCGCCCCCGCCCCCGCCCCCGCCCCCGGCCCAGGCCGCAGCGCCGCGCCGGGCCGACAGGGGTGCCCGTTTTCTGGCCTTCGTCGCCATCCTGCTGGCCCTGGCCGTGGGTGCGACGACGATCCTGCCGCAGGTGCAGGGTGGATCTGCTGATCGCATTGCCCGATTGCAGTCGGATATCGACACGCTGACAGCCCGCAACCGCGCCCTGCAGCAGCAGGTGGAGGGCGGGGGAACGGTCGCTCAGGCGGCCCCCGTCGACCTTTCGGAGATCGAGGCGCGGCTTGCCGCCCTGGAAGCCCGCCCGGCGGCGGAGGTTTCCGGCTTGCAGGACAGGCTGGCGGCGCTGGAGAGCGGTGCGCAGGCCGCTGATCAGGTGCCTGCGATGGCTGCGGATGCCCCCAGCCGCGCCGATATCGAAGCGCTGCGGGCGGAGATTGCTGCCGTGGCTGCGGCTGGGCCGAGCGGGGCGACCGTGAATGTCGCGCCATCCACCGATGCTGCCTCAGGCGCGGCGAATGAAGCCCTGATGAATGAGCTGAACGGGCTTGAGGATCGGCTGGCTGCCATTGAACGCAATACCGGTGATGCCGGCGCGGCAGCCGGTGACCTGCGCAACAGCGTGGCGGACCTGCGCGATCGCATGACCGCGCTCGCCAGCGAAGCGGATTCCCTGTCGGAGCGTGTGGATGCGGTGGCGGAAGCCGCCGAAGGACGCCAGACCCAGGCCGATGCGGAATCGGCACAGAAGGCGGCACTTGTGCTGGCGCTCGGGCGGCTGCGGGATGTGGCTGCCACCAGCGCAGCCTTCCCCGGTGCCTGGAACTCCGTCGTTGAACTCGGTGTTGATCCCGCCGCCCATGCGGCCATCGCGGACGCGGCGCAGCATGGCATTGCCACTGTGGATGACCTGCGCCAGCGCTTCGCCGGTGTGGCGAACGCCGCACTGACGGCAGAGCGCATCGGTGGCGACGAGACCTGGTACGGGGCCGCGTTCCAGCGGCTCGGCAATCTGGTCAGCGTGCGCCGGGTCGGCGATGTGGAAGGGACCAGCGTCGAGGCCATCGTGACCCGCGCTGAATATCGCCTGCAGGAAGGCAATCTGGAGGGGGCACTGGCCGAACTGGATGGCCTGAGCGGACCACCGGCGGAGGCTGTTGCGTCATGGCGCAGCACTGCTGAGGCCCGGCTGGAGCTTGAGCAGTCGATCCGCGCCCTGCAGCAGGGCATCTTCCAGAACATGGCACAGGAAGACTGATCGTGATCCGCTTCATCATCCTGTTCGCCATCGTCGTCCTTGTCGCTGTCGGTGCCGCGTGGCTGGCCGATCATCCGGGCAGCATGGCGCTGTCCTGGGCCGGATGGCGCATCGAGACCTCGATCCCCGTGCTGGTGCTGTTCCTGCTGGTGGTGATGGGGCTTTCGGCGGTGCTCTATCGCATCTGGCTGTGGGTCCTGGGCAGCCCGGGACGCATAGGCTCCGTTCTGCGCGGCAACCGGAAGGAACGCGGCTACAAGGCGTTGACCGAAGGCATGGCGGCGATTGCGGCGGGGGAGGCGCATGTGGCGTCCCGCGCGGCGGAACAGGCCGAGAAGCTGTTGAACGGCACGCCGATGGCGCAGTTGCTGCGTGCACAGGCGGCGCAACTGGCCGGAGATGACAAGACGGCGGAGAAGTACTTTCGTGCCATGCTGGACACCAAGGAAACCCAACTGGTGGCCCTGCGCGGCCTGCTGATCCAGGCCGGGCGGCTGGGTGATCATGAACAGGCGCTGGCGCTGGCGGCCAGGGCGCGCAACCTGCGCCCCGGGGCCGGATGGGCCGTCCGCTCCCTGTTCGACCTGCAGGTCTCGGCTGAGGACTGGACCGCAGCGTCCCAGACCGTTGCCGGTGGACAGCGCGCCGGTGTCTATACCAGGGAAAACGCGTCCCACAAGCTGGCGGTGCTCTACACGGCTGATGCCCTGGCCAAGGAAGCGGCGGGCCAGCGGCATGAAGCCCTGACCCATGCGGCCGACGCCATCAAGCAGAACCCGTCGCATGTGCCTGCGGCGGTGCTGGAGGCGCGGTTGCTGGCCGCGTCGGGCAAGGAACGGAAGGCCGTGCGCCATCTGACATCCGCCTGGCAGCAGACCCGCCATCCGGCCATTGCCGAAGCCTTCCTGGCCCTGAAGCCGGGGGAAAGCCCGGCGGCACGTCTGGCCCGGTTCGAAGGGCTGCACAAGTCCACGCCGGGCGATGGGGAGAGTCTGCTGGTGCTCGCCCGCCTGGCGCTGGAAGCCGACGAGATGATGCAGGCGAACGAGGCCGCGCAGCGTGCCATCGACAAGGCGGACATCGTTGATCAGCGCCACTGTCGCCTGATGGTCAGCCTGGCGGAACGCTCCAACGACGGGGCGGAAAAGGCCCGCGAGTGGCTGATGCGTCTCGCCGACGCCCCGGCCCCGGCCCACTGGCAGTGCACCGAATGCGGCGAGACTCCGCCGGACTGGCACCCGCGCTGCCCGCGCTGCAGCACCTTCGACAGCCTGAACTGGCAGACGGTGAAGCCGTCGTCGGACTCCGTGCTGCTGCTGGATACGGCAGCCGCCGAAAAGGCCAGTGACACGCCGGAAGAAGTCGAAGTGGAAACCGTCGCCCGCTGATCACGTACCGGTGGCGGACGGGCATCTGCGCCTGTGCGGCTGTCATACCGGCCTTGAGCCGGTATCCCCGCCTTGCAGCCATCGTGGCTGGCAAGAAGAGTGGCCCCCGCATCAGGTGCGGGGTGACAAGTGAGTGGGGTGTCATCTGCACACACAGCCCTTCCAGGGCGATCCCGGACCTCGTGCGTGCATCCAGCCTCTCGACATGAAATGCGCTTTCCCGTTCAGATCGTGCTCACGGCATGCCATCCCTGTCCGGCCAGCCGGGGCGGTTGTCGGGGGAAAAGCTGGCGGAATGAAACTCGCGCGGTGGTGGCGCGATATGCAATTCGATGCTCTCTGTCTGCGTGTCGTAGACGGCAACCGAATACATCGTCCGCCGCCTCTCATCCGCGCTGAGTTGATAGAAATCGAACGCCATGTAGCGTCCGTCGCTCGACAGCACCGTGCGCTTGATCTGGTAGGGATCGAGCACCTTCTGTGCCTGGGCAGAAACCCCGGCAAGCAGGGGCAGCAGGGCGAGCAGCGCCGCGCCGCTTGTGGCCAATCGTCTAAGCATCAGTCCTGCATTCCTGTCGCCTGAACTCCCGTTCAGATAGGCATGGCGACGGGATCGGCAACCTGTTTCCGTCAGGTGATCCGCGCGATGGCGGCGTCGAGCTGGTCGAAATGGTCGATCACCGCGTCCGCGCCCAGATCGTGGGCTGAACCCCGGCCATAGCCGAAGCTGACGGCGACCACGGGAACACCGGCGTTGCGGGCGGCGCCGACATCGGTCGCGGAATCACCCACCATGATGGCCCGTTCCGCGTCACCGCCGGCCAGCCGGATGGTTTCCAGCAGGTGGCGGCCGTCCGGTTTGCGGAACGCGAAGGTGTCCGACCCGACCACCGCGTCGAAGTGGTGGTGCAGGCCCAGCAGGTCCAGCATCCGGTCGGTGAAGTCGAAGCGCTTGTTGGTGCATATGGCGACCCTGGCGCCGCGCGCCTTCCAGCGCAGCACGGCGGCGATGGCACCGGGAAAGGGTTCGCTCCGGTCGGCCAGATGGGCGCGGTAATGTTCCAGAAACAGGCCCATCAGGCGGTCGTAGGCTGCGCCTTCCGGCAGGTCACCGGTATCGCGGAAACTGCCCTGGATCATCGGTCCGGCCCCGTCGCCGATCAGGTCCTTCACCCGCGCGTAGGACACATCCGCCCGGCCTTCGTGCCGCAGCAGCCAGCGCACCGTGCCATAGAGGTCGGGGGCGGTGTCGATCAGGGTGCCGTCGAGATCGAATACGATGGTGTTCGCGATCATGTCGGCCCGCCCATGTGAAGTACATTCTCCAAGAGGCGCGGTTTACAGCAGGAATGGCACGGTGTCTGCAACCCTCTGAAACATCGTTTGAATTGTTGTGCAACATGGGACTGTGCAACTGTCGCCCCGCGTCGGGGTGCGAGGCAGATTTCTGGAAGGGGTCGGGTATGGGTTCGAAGCCGGGTGGATCAAGGGCACTGGCAGCCGTCGTGCTGGCCGCAGGCAAGGGCACGCGGATGAAATCGGACTTGCCGAAGGTGCTGCACCGGGTCGCCGGCAAGCCGATGATCAACCACATTCTGGATGCGCTGGCACCGCTGCAACCCGCGCGCACGACGGCGGTCGTGGCCCCGGGCTATGACGATGTGGCCGCCGCCGTTGCCCCTGCCGAGACCGCGATCCAGAGCCCTGCACGCGGCACCGGTGACGCGGTGCTGGCGGCGCGGGAGACCCTGACGGATTTCGACGGCACCGTGCTGGTACTGTTCGGTGATACGCCGCTGCTGACCACCGCCACCATCACCGCGATGGTCGATGCCATGGACGGGTCGGAAGATCCGGCGGTCGCCGTGCTGGGGTTCCGCCCCGAAGATCCGGCGGCCTATGGTCGGCTGGTGACATCGGGTGAGGGGCAGCTGGAAGC
This sequence comes from Minwuia sp., assembly GCA_029210175.1. Taxonomy (GTDB): domain Bacteria; phylum Pseudomonadota; class Alphaproteobacteria; order Minwuiales; family Minwuiaceae; genus Minwuia. The sequence goes on from JARGPL010000037.1 coordinate 90,025, forward strand.
CATTGTCGAATTCAAGGACTGTTCCGACGCGCAGAAGCAGATCACGCTCTGCAATGCCGGGATCATGGGGCTGGACGGCCGGGTGGCGCTGTCGCTGCTGGAACGGATCGACAGCAACAATGCGCAGAACGAATTCTACCTGACCGATGTGGTGGCCATCGCCCGCAGTGACGGGCGCGCCTGCGTCGTCGTCGAAGGCGATGAGGAAGAGGTCATGGGCGTCGACAGCCGGCTGAAGCTGGCGGAGGCGGAAGCCGTGGCCCAGCGTCGCCTGCGGGCGGCGGCGATGGCCAACGGGGCAACCCTGATCGCGCCGGAAACCATCTGGTTTTCCACTGACACCGCGCTGGGCCGCGATGTGGTGATCGAACCGCATGTGGTCTTCGGCCCGGGCGTGACTGTGGCCGACAATGTGCGCATCAAGTCGTTCAGTCATCTGGAAGGGGCGACCCTGGCGACCAAGGCCGACATCGGACCCTACGCCCGCCTGCGCCCCGGCGCGGATGTGCGCGAAGGGGCAAAGATCGGCAACTTCGTCGAGGTGAAGAAGGCGGTGATCGAAGAGGGCGCGAAGGTCAATCACCTCAGCTACATCGGTGACGCGCATGTCGGGGCAGGGGCGAACATCGGTGCCGGTACAATCACCTGCAACTACGACGGTTTCCTGAAGTATCAGACCAATATCGGTGCCGGGGCCTTCATCGGGTCCAACAGCGCGCTGGTGGCACCGGTGACCATCGGCGCCGGTGCCATCGTTGGTGCCGGTTCGACCATTGCCAAGGATGTACCCGAAAATGCGCTGGTCGTGACCCGCGCCAGGCCTGTTGCAAAGGACGGCTGGGCAGCGGATTTCCGCGTCCGGCAAGCCGCCGCCAAGGCTGCGCAGAAGAAAAGATAGAACCGCCGTCTCTCTGACGGCAGAAGCCTGCATCGGCCCTCGCCCCCACCCGACTGCCTGCGCCCGTATCCTGATTGGATGGCCGGGTGGGGGCGAGGGCCGATGCAGGCGCCAATCAACAAGCGATCTGAGGAACTGAGCCATGTGTGGAATTGTCGGTGTCATCGGGAACGATACGGTTGCGGCCCGCCTGGTCGAGGGGCTGCGACGGCTGGAATATCGCGGCTATGATTCCGCCGGGATCGCGACCCTGGTCGACGGCGGCATCGACCGCCGCCGGGCCGAGGGCAAGCTGATCAATCTGGAGAACGTGGTGCGCGAGCAGCCGCTGGACGGCATCATCGGCATCGGCCATACCCGCTGGGCCACCCATGGTGTACCGAACCAGACCAACGCACACCCGCATGCGACCGACAAGGTGGCGCTGGTCCACAACGGCATCATCGAGAACTACCGCGAACTGGCTGCCGAACTGTCCGCAGCCGGGGCGGTTTTCGCCTCCGAAACCGATACCGAGATCGTTGCGCACCTGATCACCCGCAACATCAATGACGGTGACACGCCGCAACAGGCCGTGGCCCGCGCCCTGAAACGGCTGGAAGGCGCTTTCGCCCTGGCCATCATCTTCGCCGGTCATGACGGCATGATGATCGGTGCCCGCCGTGGCAGCCCGCTGGCCGTGGGTTATGGCGACGGGGAGATGTTCCTGGGCTCCGACGCCATGGCGCTGGCCCCCATGACCAACCGCATCAGCTACCTGGAAGAAGGGGACTATGTCGTTCTGGGCAAGGACGGCGGCACCTTCTACGACGCCGATGACAATGAGGTCGTGCGGGAGGTCAAGCAGTCCGCGATCTCCGGTGCCATGATCGGCAAGGGCAATCACCGCCACTTCATGCTGAAGGAGATATTCGAACAGCCTGCCGTCATCGGTGACACGCTGCACAGCTATCTCAACCCGGCGACGGGCGAGATTCACATGCCGCCGATGCCGTTCGACATGGCCAAGGTAACCAAGGTGACGATCATCGCCTGCGGCACGTCGTTCTATGCGGCGATGGTGGCGAAATACTGGTTCGAGAGCGTGGCACGGCTGGCGGTCGAGGTCGATGTGGCCTCCGAATTCCGCTATCGCGAGGCACCGCTGCCGGCGGGGGGACTTGCCATCTTCATCTCCCAGTCCGGGGAGACGGCGGACACGCTGGCGGCCCTGCAGTACGCGAAGGCCAACGGCCAGCATATCGCGGCAATCGTGAACGTGCCCGAAAGCTCCATCGCGCGCGAAGCCGATCTGGTGCTGCCGACGCTTGCCGGCCCAGAGATCGGTGTTGCCTCCACCAAGGCGTTCACCTGCCAGCTGGCCACGCTGGCCTGTCTGGTGATTGCCACTGCCCGCGCCAGGGGCGCGATCGACGAGGCGGAGGAAGACCGCCTGTCCGCCGCCATCGCCCATGTGCCGGCCATGGCCGCCGAGGTACTGAACCATGACGACAGGATCCGCGCGTTGGCACACAACATCTTCGAAGCGCGCGACGTGCTGTATCTGGGGCGCGGACCCGGTTATCCGATCGCGCTGGAAGGTGCGCTGAAACTGAAGGAAATTTCATACATCCACGCCGAAGGCTACGCCTCCGGCGAGATGAAGCATGGCCCCATCGCCCTGATCGATGAACTGGTGCCGGTGATCGTCATTGCGCCGAGTGACAAGTGGTTCGACAAGACGATTTCCAACATGCGCGAAGTCATGGCCCGTGGCGGACGGGTGATCTTCCTGTCCGACAAGGTGGGCCTGGACGAGGTGGGTGATGATGCCTGGGCCACGGTGGAATTGCCGATAGCTGACCCGTTCGTGGCGCCGATTCTCTATTCCATCCCTGTGCAGTTGCTCGCCTATCATGTGGCGGTGCTGAAGGGGACAGATGTGGACCAGCCGAGGAACCTCGCCAAGTCAGTCACCGTGGAATAGCCGACGACCCTCGTGAGATATCCGGGAGCTTGTGTCCAACAGGACTTGTGCCAACGATCGCATTTTGGCAATTTCACAGATGTGCTTGGGGGGCGCTGTATTCAGGCGGAAACTGGGCATGGCTGAATTGCCACCGACGTCGGCGATCGATGAACAGACCGACAGCGGGTTGGCGGATGCGGTGCTGCGACTCCAGGCTGAGAATGCCCTGCGCAAGGAAAGCGCGGACAATCGTGCGAAAAAGGGCATCTTCCTGACCAGCATGAGCCATGAACTGCCATGACCGCTGAATGCCATCGTTGGTCTTGCTGAATTTCTGCTGACGGATGTCGGGCGTGCATTGGGGGAAACCAGGCAGGCGCAGTACCTGAGCGATATCGTCTTCTCCAGCCGCCACCTGAGTGCGATCATCAACGACATCCTGGATCTGAGCAGTGCGGAGACTGGCCAGTACAGGATCTGCCTGACCGATGTGCCTGTACGCGAGAATCTGGAACGCGTGCGGCGCATGTTTGCTGCGAAGGCGGCGGAACAGGACGTGCAACTGATCATCGACATGGCGGAAGATGACGAGATCTCGATCCGGGTCGATCAGCGCGCGCTCAATCAGATGTTGATCAGTCTGGTGGCCAACAGCCTGCGACATACGACTGCCAACGGGACGATCCGGCTTGAATGCCAGGCATCCGACGCCGGTCTCGACATTGCTGGTGCGCGACACCGGTTCAGGTATCGCGGTCGATGAGATCGACATCGTCCTGCGTCCGTTTCAGCGCGGCAGCAATGTCGGCACCGGGGACAATGGCATCGGGCTGGGGCTGGCGCTGACGCGCGAATTGATGGACTCGCATGGTGGCCAGCTGCGCCTGGAGAGCGCCGTGGGTCAGGGCACAACCGTCACCCTGCATTTCCCCGATGCCATGGTGTTCGCGAGCCTGGGCACCATGACCGAGCCGGATGTCGCCTGACCGGCAGGACGCCCGACGCCCGATCTCGAATTACGCAGACTGTGCGGCTTTCATGGCCTTTTCGATCAGCTTGCAGGCCTCTCCCGCTTCACCCCAGCGCTGAACCTTCACCCACTTGCCACTCTCCAGATCCTTGTAATGCTCAAAGAAGTGGGCGATCTGGTCCAGCAGGATCTGGGGCAGGGCGCGGTAGCTTTCGACGTTGCTGTAGTACGGATGCAGGGAATCATGCGGCACGGCCAGCAGCTTCTCATCCAGCCCGGCCTCATCTTCCATGATCAGCACACCGATAGGGCGCGACCGCAACACCGCGCCTGGCACCACGGGCACGTTGCCCGCGACCAGCACGTCCACCGGATCGCCGTCATCGGCCAGCGTGTGCGGGATGAAGCCATAGTTGCAGGGATAGAACATCGACGTGTGCAGGAACCGGTCCACGACCATGGCCCCGGACGCCTTGTCGATCTCGTACTTCACGGGCACGCCGCCAATCGGAATCTCGATGATGACATTGATGTCCCAGGGAGCGTTCTTGCCGACCGGGATGTTGTCTATGATCATGGTAGTGTTCTCCTGCGCGAGGGTCGGTTTCATAGCATGTTCGCGCCGGGAACAGGGACAGAGTTTGGGGTTGGGGGGACTGTGGTGTGAACGCTTTGGCCAGGAGACTGCCGCGTGAATGATCTTGCACCCAGCGTTCTGGATCGGCTGAAGGGCGTTGTGGGCTCGCGGGGCTTCATCGATCAGCCCGACGACATGCTGCCCTATACGGTGGAACACCGCGACAAGTGGCAGGGTGTCTCGCCCCTGGTGGTCCGGCCAGGGTCGGTGGCCGAGGTGCAGCAGGTCATGGCGATCTGCAACGAAACCCGGACGCCGGTGGTGCCGCAGGGCGGCAATACCGGGCTGGTGGGGGGCTCCATACCCTTCGGCCACGGGGATGAAGTGATCCTGTCGCTCAACCGCCTGAAGGCTATTCGCGGTGTCGATGCCATGAATGACACGATCACGGTGGAGGCCGGTTGCGTGCTGCAGGATGTGCAGCAGGCAGCGGACGCCGTGGATCGGCTGTTTCCGATGCGCATCGCGTCGGAGGGCACGTGCCAGATCGGTGGCAATCTTTCCACGAACGCGGGCGGCACGGCCGTGCTGCGCTACGGCAACATGCGCGACCTGGTGCTGGGGTTGGAGGTGGTGTTGCCCGACGGCTCACTCTGGGAAGGGTTGCGTGGCCTGCGCAAGGACAACACGGGTTATGACCTGAAACACCTGTTCGTCGGCGCCGAGGGCACGCTGGGGGTGATCACCGCAGCGGTCCTGAAACTGTTTCCGAAGCCGGCGGATCGCCAGGTGGCCTTTGCCGCGCTGCCGGATCCGAAAGCGGCGGTGGCCTTGCTGTCGCTGGCCAAGTCGATCTCGGGTGGGCAGGTGACGGGGTTCGAGATCATGCCGCGTCTGGGCCTGGACCTCGTGCTGCAACTGCTGCCGGACGCGCGTGACTCCATGAATGACAAGCACCCCTGGTACGTGCTGGTCGAGATGTCATCGGGGGAGGGTGACGGTGCCCTGCGCGCCGCGCTGGAGCGGACGCTGGAACGCGGCTTCGAGAAGGAACTGGTGCTGGATGCCGTGATTGCCGAATCCGCCAGCCAGACGGATGCACTCTGGGCCTTGCGCGAAGGTCTGTCGGAAGCGCAGAAACTTGGCGGCGGCTCCATCAAGCATGATGTCTCGGTTCCCGTGCCGTTGATGCCGGACTTCATCGCCGCCGCCGATGCGGCCCTGCAGGACGTGGTGCCTGGGTTCCGGTCCGTCGCGTTCGGCCACATCGGGGACGGCAATGTCCATTACAACCCGCTGCAGCCGGAAGGGGCAGACAAGCAGGCATTCCTCGACCGCTGGCAGGACGTGGCCGTGGTGGTGCATGACATCGTGCACAGCATGGGCGGGTCCATCAGCGCAGAGCATGGTCTGGGTCGGCTGAAACGCGATGAGATCGAACGCTACAAGTCACCCGTGGAACTGGGGATCATGCGCGGCATCAAGCACACGCTGGACCCCAACGGCATCATGAACCCGGGCAAGGTGCTGAACTTCTAGGGTCCCGGGTCGGCGCTGCGCGTGCCCGGGATGGCAATCGGGTGTGGTGATCCGCCCGCTTGCCTCAAACCCACGGCGCACGCGGACTTGATCCGCCCGCTTGCCTCAAACCCACGGCGCACGCGGACTTGATCCGCCCGCTTGCCTCAAACCCACGGCGCACGCGGACTTGATCCGCGTGCCCAGCCCTGCAGCGTTCGGGCGGCCCATCAACATTTCCCCGGTCTCTGTCAGCGGGGATCGGCGCCTGTTCAGCCGGCCAGAACGTCCAGGCAGCCCGTGGGGGCGAGGGTGGCGTCGGCGCGGGCCTTGTGGTCGCCCTTCAGGTGACCGTATAGGCTGCGCAGGCGGCTGAGGCATTTCACCTGATAGCGGAACGGTGCCTGGGCATAGGGACGGTCGAAGATCGTCATGCGGACTTCTTCATCATCGTTCTCGACGCTTGCCGCGTTCGCCGCCAGGAATGGCAGATAGGCTTCCCCGCATATGTGCAGCAGCGCGTGCAGCGCCTCGGGCAGGTCGGCATCGGTCGCCGCCCATTCGCCATCGCAGCCGGACAGGTCATCGGTCTGCCGGATCCAGTGGACAAGGGTTGGCGCACGGCGTCGCATCTCGGTCATTGATGTCGGATCATCGGCCAGGGTGCGAAGCTGCCCGAACAGGCCGAAATCCCCCAGCGACGGGCGGGTGCCGAACAGGTAACTGCCCAGACCAACGTGGGTTTCCAGCGCATCGACAGTGCGGGCAAAACTCTCTTCGATCACGCCACGGTTTTCTTCCGTGCAGCCAACCATGGCCATGCGGCTGACCTGGCGGTCACAGATTTCCCTGGCGAAGGCGCGGCGTTCCTCCAATGGGGCGGAGCCCGGGAAATGGTCGGTGGTTATCCACCAGGACGCGAAATCACGGTCGGCGGCATAGAACCACCGATAATGGAACATGGCCTTGGTCAGCCATTCGTCGCCCATGTCCTCGATCAGGTGAGACAGGAACGCGTGGACCGGATCTGTCGGCAGGATGGAACGCTCCTTGAACCGCTGTTCCAGTTCCATCGCGATGGGCGTGGAATCGACGCGCCAGGCGACGTCATCGGCGAACTGCACCATGGGGATGACCTGCGGCTTCACGTGGGCGGTATCGGCACGCCGTTCCATGGTCCGCTGTTCCCAGATGTAGGGCAGTCGCCGGTAGCGCATGATCGCCCGCATCTTCACCGAATAGGGTGAGCCATTCTGGCCGAGAAGCCTGATCGGATCCGTCATCGTTCTGTTCGTCCCCATGCGCGACCAGCCCCTTCCCCAAGGGCTGATACCATCGCCGCATCATACAGAACCGATGGCAGAGCCCAACGTTCTAACTGCTGTTCTCGGGCAGCCATGCAGTCGCCGCAAGTCCGCCTGTGTCACGGTTGGCCAGGGCCAGATCACCGCCCAGGCGCCGGAACACGTCGCGGGCGAGGGCCAGGCCCAGACCTGATCCCCCGGTTTCCCGATTGCGGGACGTCTCGACGCGATAGAACGGCTGAAACACCTTGTCCAGTTCGTCCTCCGGCAGGCCGGGACCATTGTCGGCGACGGTCAGCGTCGCGCGACCTCCCCCCTTGACCAGCAACAGCCGCACCTCGCCACCGCCATAGCGCAGCGCGTTCTCCACCAGATTGCCAACCGCGCGTTTCAGCGCCACGGGACGCCCATCGACAGGGAACCGCTCCGGCCCGTCAAAGGCCACGTCCTGGCCGCGTGTGGCGCAGTCTTCGGCCAGGTCACGCAGCAGTCCGGCCAGATCGATCCGGGTGATTGCCTCCGTCGCCTGATCGCCGCGGATGAACCCAAGCGCCTGATCGACCATCTGCTGCATGTCTTCGATGTCGCCGATGGCGCGCTGCTGCTGGTCCGGGTCCTCGATGAATTCCGCGCGCAACCGCAGACGGGTCAGGATGGTCTTCAGATCATGGCTCAAGGCCGCAAGCATCAGGGTGCGATCGTCGATCAGGCGCTTGATGCGGGTCTGCATGCGATTGAATGCCGTCGCGGTCTTGCGCAGTTCTCTCGGTCCCTGCTCATCCAGCGGCGGGGCATCCACATCCAGACCCAGCCGGTCAGCCGCCATCGCCAGTTCACGCAGGGGACGGGTCGCGCGCCGCGCCGCCCAGATGGCGAAGATGATGATCAGCAGCCCCGTGCTGACAATCCAGAACAGGCCACGGAACGCCCATCGAAACGCCAGACGGTCGGTCGAGACCAGGAAATGCACCCAGGTGCCGTCGGTCAGGGTGGTGGCGACGATCAGCTTTCGCCGGCTCGGCGTCAGGTCCGGTTCCGGTGGCCCGCCCGGGTGCAGGACCCGCCCCCGCTTGCCTTCATCGTCGTCATCATCATCCAGCGGTACGATGACCATGGGACGGCCACGCAGGGCTGGCAGGTTGCGGTCCACGAAACGACGGATGCCGCGCTGCAGATCTTCATGGTGGTCGTGTTCATGGTCGTGGGCCTGGCGTGGCGGGTGACTGCGGATTCGCACGCCGAGTGTCGGGCCGGAGATCACCCGTGCCAGTTCTCGCCGCTCCGCCATTGGCGTCCGGTCCAGCAGGACAACGATCTGTTCCGTCCGGCGCGCGGTGTGGTCGAGCAACTGCCGCGCCGTCTCGGTCCTGTCCTTGGCATACCAGCCGATGGTGCCCGCCAGCGCGATGGCCAGCAGCAGCATCAGGATCAGCGCCAGACGGCCCGCGATGCCGCCGACATGCAGCCGGTTCAGGAAGCGGTGACGTCGCATGCGAAGTAATACCCCCCATGGCGAACGGTCTTGAACATGCGCGGGTTCTTCGGGTCTTCACCCAGCTTGCGGCGCAGGCGGCTGAGGGCGACATCGATGGAGCGATCGAATGGGCCCAGCGACCGGCCTGTGGTCAGGTCCGCCAGCTGGTCACGACTGAGGATCTGCTGCGGGCGTTCGGCAAAGGCTTCCAGCATGTCGAATTCGCCCGATGTCAGGGTGACAAGCGTGCCCTCGGGGTCACGCAGTTCACGGGCGGCGAGGTCGATCTGCCAGCCCTCGAACGTCAGTACACGCGGGCGGTCCTGTGCCGCGCCATCCGGTTCGCCCATGTCTGCCGACCGGCGCAGCACCGCGCGGATGCGCGCCAGCAGTTCGCGGGGGTTGAACGGTTTCGGCAGATAGTCGTCCGCACCGACCTCCAGGCCCACGATACGGTCGGCTTCCTCCCCCAGGGCCGTCAGCATGATGATGGGTGTCTTCACACCGCTGCCGCGCAATCGGCGGCAGATCGCAAGTCCGTCTTCCCCCGGCATCATCAGGTCCAGCACCAGCAGGTCGAAGCGGCCGCTGGCGAGTTTCGCGTCCATGTCACGCCCATCGCGGGCGGTGTCGACGCGCAATTCGTGACGCACCAGAAACCGCGCCAGCAGGTCGCGTATTTCCCGGTCGTCATCGATGATCAGCAGATGTGGTGTCCGTTGCATGCCCCTGAATATATGCCTGAAGCCGGCAGGTCGGGCAGCATTTCGTAACCGCTTGTAACCATCGCAGGCCCCGTTACGCGCCGTTACCGACCGTTGCACCCGACGGGTCGCAGCGCCCGAACCACAAGCCCATGTTCAGGAGGCGCCGGGATGATCGCCGATGAGGATCATCTGGCCAGGCTCTTCCGGTCGATGTTCGGCCCAACCAAGGAGAATTCACATGAACCGTCGCCTCAAGATAATGCTGATCGGTGTCGTCGCTGCCATGGGCATCACCGGCGGTGCCGCCGTGCTGCACGCCCAGTCCGGTGACGGCTGGAAACACGACGCCCGGATGGGTGGACACCATGGCGGCATGAAGTACGTCTGCGAGAACGGCAGCGAGCGGCTGGACGACGTGATCACGTTCGCTGACATTCGCCTCGGCATCCGCGATGACCAGCAGGCCACGTGGGACAGTTTTGCAGCTTCCGTCCGCGCCGGTGGTCAGGACCTGTTGAGTGCCTGTGACAGCATGGACGTCATGCGCGGTGGCAATGCACCGGAACGCCTGGCGGAGATGGAAGTGATCATGGAAAAGGCGCTGGGCGCGCTGAAGCAGATCCGCACATCGTTCGACCCGCTCTACACCGTGCTGGATGAGGATCAGAAAGCCACGCTGGAGCGTCTGACCCATCGCCGCCATGGCCGCTACGACGACGACGACGACCATGATCGCGACGATCATGATCGCGACGATCACCGCAAGGGCTGACACCGAAGTCCAGACTTCCCTGACTGATCCTGGTGCCCATGCGTTCGACGCCGGGTGCCCGGATCACGTTCGGGACAACAGAAAGTGCAATGTGGAAGCCCCTCAGCCTCTGGGGTAGCCCAGGGTGCTGAGCGACTCGCGGATTTCGTCCAGGATTGCAGGATCGTCGATGGTGGCTGGAGCCTTGAACTCCACACCGTCGGCGATCTTTTGCATGGTGGCGCGCAGCACCTTGCCTGACCGGGTCTTGGGCAGACGCTTCACAGCGGTGATCAGCTTGAAAGCGGCCACCGCACCGATCTGCTGGCGGACCATGGTGATGCAGTCCTTCTCGATATCCGCGACCGCCCGTTCGGCGCCGGATTTCAGCACCACCACACCCAGGGGCAGCTGGCCCTTCAGCTTGTCCTCGATACCGAAGACCGCGCATTCGGCCACATCCGGATGCTGCGACAGCACTTCTTCCATCGCACCGGTCGACAGCCGATGACCCGCCACATTGATGACGTCATCGGTGCGCGACAGGATATAGACGTAACCGTCTTCGTCGATCATGCCCGCATCGCCAGTGTTGTAGTATCCGGGGAAGGCCTCCAGATAAGCCGACTTGAAGCGCGCATCGGCATTCCAGAGGGTCGGCAGGGAGCTTGGCGGCAGCGGCAGTTTCACCGCAATGGCACCCATCTGACCCGCCGGAACCTGGTGTCCGCCTTCGTCCAGGGCATGGATCTCGTAGCCTGGAACGGGACGTGTGGGGCTACCGTATTTCACGGGCAGAGGCTCGATCCCCATCGGATTCATCGCCATCGGCCAGCCGGTCTCGGTCTGCCACCAGTGATCGATCACCGGCACCTTCAACTGGTTCTCGGCCCACTGGATGGTGTCAGAGTCGGCGCGCTCCCCGGCCAGGAACAGGATGCGGAACTTCGACAGGTCGTACTTGCCGATGAAGCTGCCATCCGGATCCTGCTGCTTGATGGCGCGGAACGCGGTGGGGGCGGTGAACATGACCCGCACGTCATGGTCGGCGATGACCCGCCAGAACGTGCCGGGGTCGGGGGTGCCGACCGGCTTGCCCTCGAACAGGATCGTCGTGGCACCATGCAGCAGCGGCGCATAGACGATGTAGGAATGGCCGACGACCCAACCCACATCCGACGCGGCCCAGAAGGCTTCGCCCGGGTTGGCGTCATAGAGGTTCTTCATGGACCATTTCAGGGCCACGGCGTGCCCGCCGTTGTCGCGGATCACGCCCTTCGGCTGACCGGTGGTGCCGGACGTATAGAGGATGTAGAGCGGGTCCGTTGCCTTGACCGACACGCAATCGGCGGGCGATGCCCCCAGCAGGGCGTCGGCCCAGAGCACGTCGCCGTCGCGCACATCGAAGTCCGCCACCTGCTCACGCGGAAAGATGACGCAGCCGTCCGGCTTGTGCCTGGCCATGTCGATGGCTGCATGCACCAGCGGCATGTATTCGATCACCCGACCCGGCTCCAGCCCGCAGCTGGCGGTCACGATCAGTTTCGGCGTTGAATCGTCGATACGTGTGGCCAGCTCGTTCGGGGCAAAGCCACCGAACACCACCGAGTGCACGGCACCGATGCGGGTGCAAGCCAGCATGGCGATGGCAGCTTCGGGGATCATTGGCATGTAGATGATGACCCGGTCACCCTTGTCGACACCACGAGCCTGCAGTGCGCCGGCGAAGTGGGCGACGCGGTTCAGCAATTCCTTGTAGGTGAATTTCTGAACCGTGCCGGTGATCGGGCTGTCATGGATCAGCGCCAACTGATCGGCCCGACCCCCCGCCACATGCCGGTCGAGGCAGTTGTGGCAGGTGTTCAGTTCGCCGCCGGGAAACCAGTGGACGAAGGGTGCATTGCTGTCGTCGAGAACCTGATCGAAGGGCTTGTACCAGTCGATGCCCTTCGCCGCTTCCGCCCAGAAACCTTCAGGATCAGCTTTCCAGCCATTGTAGACGTCATCATACGCACCCATGCCCCTTAATCCGCCGCGGTCTGTGCGGTCGGGAGGGTGTAGTCCTTGAACTGCTCCCTCAGGGTCGTCTTCTGGATCTTGCCCGTGGCCGTGTGCGGGATCTCATCGACGAACTGCACATCGTCGGGCATCCACCATTTGGCGATCTTGCCATCCAGGAAGGCCATGATGTCATCCTTGGATACGTCCTTGCCCGCCTTCGTGACGATACAGAGCAGCGGGCGCTCATCCCATTTCGGGTGGAATATGCCGATCACGGCTGCTTCGGCCACCGCCGGATGACCCATGGCGGCGTTCTCCAGGTCGATGGAACTGATCCATTCACCGCCGGACTTGATCACGTCCTTGGCGCGGTCGGTGATGGTCATGAACCCATCTTCGTCCAGGGTCGCGACATCACCGGTATTGAACCAGTTTCCGTTGTCCAGGACATTGCCGCCCTCGCCCTTGAAGTAGCCGTTGGTGATCCAGTAGCCACGGGTGAGCAGGTTGCCGAACGCCACGCCATCACGGGGCAGTTCATTGTCCTCGTCGTCGGTGATCTTCAGCTCCACGCCATAAATCACGCGGCCCTGCTTGGCCTTGTAGGGAAGCTGCTCCTCGAACGGCAACTGCTCGATGGCCTTTGTCATCACGCCGGAGGTGCCGAGCGGGCTCATTTCCGTCATGCCCCAGGCGTGGATGACGGTGACGTCGTACTTGGTCTCGAACGTGCGGATCATGGATGCCGGTGCGGCGGAGCCGCCAATGACCGTGCGGCTCATGTCTGGCAGGCCCAGGCCATGTTCTTCCATGTAATTCAGCAGCATCAGCCAGACCGTCGGCACACCTGCGGACATGGTGACCTTCTCGTCGGCCATCAGGTCATAGACCGACTTGCCGTCCAGGTCCTTGCCGGGCAGCACCAGCTTGGCACCGCACATCGGCGCGGCATAGGCCAGGCCCCAGGCGTTGGCATGGAACATCGGCACCACGGGCAGCACGGCATCACGCGATGTCAGGCCCAGGCAGTCGCCCATACAGGCGGCGAAGCTGTGCAGAACGGTGGAGCGATGCTGGTAAAGCACGCCCTTGGGATTGCCGGTGGTGCCGGACGTGTAACAAAGGCTGGATGCGGTCTTCTCGTCGAACTCCGGCCATTCGAATTCGGTGCTCTCCGCGGCCAGCAGATCTTCGTAGCAGTGCACGTTCTTGAGGGTCGTCTGGGGCATGTGGGCGCTGTCCGTCATGACAACGATGCCCTTCACGCTCTTCAGTTCGTCCTGCACCTTTTCCAGCAAAGGCACGAAGGTCAGATCGACGAAGATGTAGCTGTCTTCGGCGTGGTTCGCGATGTAGACGATTTGTTCTGGAAACAGGCGCGGGTTGAGCGTGTGCAGAACTGCACCCAGGCCCGACACACCATAGTAGCATTCCAGATGACGGTGCGTGTTCCAGGCCAGGGTGCCGATGCGGTCTCCCAGTTTCACGCCAAGACGGGTCAAGGCATTGGCGAGTTGCTTTGAACGCTGGCGGGCATCGGCGTAGGTGTAGCGATGGATCGGTCCTTCCACCGTGCGGGTCACGATTTCCGTGCGGCCATGATAGTCGGCGGCATAGTCGATCAGCGTGTGGATCAGAAGCTGCTTTTCCTGGATCAGCCCGAGCATCGTTTCATCCTCCCTGAAATCAATCCGAAGTCCCTGTCAGAGACCCGTCAAATTGGCGCGGAACATACGCGAGCGACAGGTCGGGTCAAGCATTCCGCATCGATTTTTCGCCGAAAATGCTCACCTCACCGCGATCTGTCGCTGCATGACAGAATGGCGGTTCAGCGCAGTCATTCAAACAGGTCATGTTGGCGCAACACGAAAAGCCGTTCCAGGTCCATGCGCCGCCCGTGGCAGGTCCGCCCAGGGCAGTGCTCAGTATCGACCCGTATAGGCGCTGAGCAGGTCCTGGCCTTCGCCTTGCTTTTCCTCCAGCCGGAATATGGTCTGCAGATGGACCTCGTCGGGGCCGTCGTAGATGCGGAACGCGCGCGCCGTTGCCAAGGCCTCTGCGAACGGCGCGTCCTCCGTGACGCCCATCGCACCGAAGATCTGGATGCCATGGTTGCAGATGTCGTGGTAGGCGCGGGCAACGGCGACCTTGATCAGCGACACGTCCTTGCGGGCGGCCTTGTTGCCTTCGTTGTCCAGCCGCCAGGCCGTTCGCTGGACCAGCAGACGCGCCTGTTCCAGGGCCACACGGGATTCCGAGATTGCCGCCTGGACGGAGCTGTATTCGCGGATTGCCTTGCCGAAGGTGCTGCGGCGTGACGCCCGTTCCACCATCAGGCGGATCAGGACCTCACAGCGTCCGATGGCGCGCATGCAGTGGTGCACCCGCGCCGGACCCAGCCGCGCCTGACCAATCAGGAAACCGCCACCTTCCTCGCCCAGACGGTTGCTGACCGGCACCTCCACATCCTCGAACAGCAGTTCGGTATGTGGTGTGCGGTGATCCACATGATGCAGCACCGAAAGGTTACGCACGATTGTCAGGCCGGGGGTGTCGGTCGGCACGATCACCATGGATTGCTGGCGACCACGCGGCGCGTCCGGATTGGTGACACCGACGACGATCAGGAACCTGCAGTTCGGATTGCCTGCACCGGTTGCGAACCACTTGCGGCCATTGATGACATAGCTGTCACCGCGCCGTTCGATCCGGGTGGCGATGTTGTTGGCATCGGATGATGCGACATCCGGCTCCGTCATGGCGAAGGATGACCGGATTCCCCCCACCAGCATGGGCGCCAGCCATTCGGCCTTCTGCGCTTCCGTCCCGAACATCTGCAGGATCTCCATGTTCGGCGTATCGGGCGCATGGCAATTGAAGACTTCGGATGCCCAGCCGACGCGGCCCAGGATCTCGGCAACTGCAGCGAATTCCAGATTGCTCAGGCGCGTGCCAGGGTCGTCGTCGCCCAGTTGCGGCAGGGCCATGTTCCATAGTCCAAGCCCGAATGCCTTCTTCTTCAGGTCGGTCAGCAGCGCGGGTGTCAGGTCGTGGTCCCGCTCCGCCGCAACCATGTATTCCCGGTTTCGCGGCAGGATGTCGTTCTGGAAGATGTCCTCCACCTGGGCGGCGATCGCCTGCGTGCGCGGTGCGTGATCGAAGTCCAAGGCAGCCTCCCGAAAGACCAATGTTTTCTGGTTGGAATTAATGAAGCTAGATTAATCAGTCTGTGGTGGTCAATCGATCCTGCCGCCGAACCACCAGCACGTTCAGGGGCTTGATTATCTAATGCACCTGTATTAGCGTTCCTGCAGACCTTGGGCACCCTCATGTTGGCGTAGTGGAGGCATATCTGTTGGATACCCGTGAACACCTGCTGCTGACGGCGGAAAAGCTGCTGGGTGAACGTGGCATCAACGGCGTGTCCTTGCGGGAGATCACGCGGGTGGCGGGGCAACGCAACGCGTCAGCCCTGCATTATCATTTCGGATCACGCGACGGCCTGATCGAGGCGATCTTCGACAAGCGCATGCGCCTGATCGATGAAGAACGCATGCGCCTGATCGCGGATATGGAGGCGGATGGGCGCATGTCGCATGTTCGCGGTGTTGCAGAAGCTGTCGCCATGCCTGTTGCCGCCTTCCTGTGGCGGAAGGACGGGTCCGCGAACTACATCCGGTTCCTGACGGAGGTGTTCCTGTCCCCAGACATCAACATCGATGACTTCGTGCGGGGGCGCTACGACAACGGTCTGCGCAAGGTTTACGGTATCCTGCAGGGGCTTCTGCCCGACGTGCCGGAGCAGGTGGTGCGCCAGCGGTTCGTGATGATGACGCGGGCCGGTACATTCGCCCTGGCGGATATCGACACGCATCGCGCCAGAACCGAAGCTGCGGGGCGACCCTTCGATCTGGAACGCGCGATCGAGACACTGATCGACATGTGGGTGGGCGGTATCACCGCACCGCAAAGTGAAAGAGCAACGGACAAGTCCGGGCGCGTGGCCGCGTAAGCGCCGCGACGACAATCGGGCATCCTGGGGAGGAGACGCGACGATGGGATATGAGCGAATCGAGGTAAAGCCGATAGCCGGGGCGCTGGGGGCGGAAATCAGCGGCGTCAGCATGGCGGAGCCGATGGGCAACCAGGTCTTTCAGGAAGTGCATGACGCGCTGATGGCGCATCAGGTGATCTTCTTCCGCGACCAGAACGTGACGCCTGCGGAACATGTCGCCTTTGCACGGCAGTTCGGCACCCTGCACATCCACCCCTATGCGCCGAGCCTTGAGGGTCATCCGGAAGTGCTGATCCTCAAGAGTTCCCGGGAAAACCGATCTTCGGCCAGCGCCTGGCATTCGGATGTCACGTTTCAGGAAGAACCGCCGCTCGGCTCCATCCTGCTGGCGCGGCAGGTGCCGGAAAATGGTGGCGATACCATGTGGGCCAACATGTACCTGGCGTACGAGGCGCTGTCGGCATCAATGAAGCGGTACCTGGAAGGGATGACCGCGTTGAATTCACCCGGCAAGGCCGCCTTCGAGAAAGCCTATGACAAGGAAATTTCCGATGGCGACAAGGGCGGTATCCGCGCTGAACGCAGTTCCCTCGCACCCGTCGCGCACCCGGTCGTCCGTACCCATCCGGTGACCGGTCGGAAGGCGCTGTACGTGAATTCCATCTTCACGCAAAAGCTTGAAGGCGTGTCCAGCATGGAATCCAAGGCGGTGCTTGGCTACCTGTTCGATCACCTGAAACGGCCCGAGTTCACCTGTCGGTTTCGGTGGGAAAAGGGGTCGGTGGCGTTCTGGGACAACAGATGCACGCAGCACTACGCGATTGCCGATTACGGCGATGCGACGCGCGAGATGCATCGCGTGACCGTCAACGGCGACAAGCCGGTTTGAGGGCGCATTCATGAGCAATGCGGATCAGACCCTTCCGGGACCTTCGCCGGAAGACGGTGAGGTGCCTGTCACCGGCAACGCGTTCGCCCGGACCCTGAAGTGGTGCGGTCTGATCATCGCGGTCGGCCTGGCGGTACATTCGATCTTCATCGCCTATTACGGACAGTACGTGAATCCGGAAATGATCCGGGCAGGTGCCCTGTTCCTCTGTGCGGTTGTCGTCGTGTTCACGTCCCCGCTCGCCCATGAAATCCGCTGGAAAGGGCCGGTGGCCGGCACGCTTGCATGGGCAGTGGATTTCGCCCTGGCCGCCAACCTTGGGTACGCCTGCCTGAACTTCCTGAACAAGATCGACGATATCGAGAACCTGATCGTCGATTTCAGCACGCTGGATCAGTGGACGGCGCTGATGGCGATTGTCGCGCTGCTGGAGTTCACCCGCAGGACATTCGGTTTCATCCTGGCTGCGGTCGGCGGCCTCAGTCTGCTCTATTGCCTGTTCGGCCAGGACCTGCCGTGGTTCTTCCGCCATTCCGGTTTCAGTCTGGAACTGACGATGGAGATCATCTGGTTCGGGTTGCAGGGGGTCTTTGGCTTTCCCACCGGTATCGTTGTCCTGCTCGTCTTCATCTTCATCGTCTTCGGCGCCTTGCTGGAAGGTACGGGGGCAGGTGGGGTGATGATCCGCATGGCGCTGGCCGCGACCAGCCGCAGCCGGGGAGGACCGGCACATTCCGCCATCATTGCATCGTCGATATTCGGCATGTCATCGGGCAGCGTGACTGCCAATGTGGTGGGGACGGGGGCCATCACGATTCCACTGATCAAGAAACGTGGTTTCAGACCGGAATTCGCCGGCGCTGTGGAAGCCGCAGCATCGACAGGTGGGCAGATCATGCCGCCGGTCATGGGGGCGGCGGCATTCCTGATGACGCAGCTTTCGGGTGAGTCCTATCAGACCATCTGCATTGCCGCGCTGGTTCCCGCGCTGCTGTACTACGGCAGCCTTTTCGTTGCCACCGGACAGGAAGCCCGCCGCATCGGCCTGAAACCGTTCCCGAAGAACGAACGCCCGAAACTGGAACCGAGTGACGGCCTGAAATCGCTGATGTTCTTCCTGCCGCTGTTTGCCATCATCGCCACCCTGGCCATGGGGCGTTCCCCCAGCATGGCCGGGTTCTGGGCTGTGGTTGTCACCATCATCACGGCCTTCGTCCTGAACCCGGCGTTGCGTCGTGACCCGAAGCAGTTGATTGTCGCATTGGCCAAGGGCGGGGTTGCGGGTGCGCGGATCATGATGGCGGTCGGGTCCATCGGCGTCATGATCGGCGTGTTCGAACTGACCGGTGTCGGCCTGAAATTTGCCACGCAGGTGGCGCTGCTGGGGGACCAGACGCTGTTCGTCGCGCTGCTGCTCGCCGCTGCATCCTGTCTGGTGCTGGGCATGGGCATGCCCACATTGCCGGCCTATCTGATCGTTGTCCTGGTGCTGGGCCTGGCGATGAAGAAGCTCGGGCTGCCGGACCTGTCGGTGCATCTGTTCGTGTTCTACTTCGGTGTGCTGTCGGCCATCACGCCCCCTGTCGCCCTGGCGGCGGTTGCAGCCGCCCCCATCGCCGGGGGGGAACCGATTCGCACCGGCATCACCGCCTTGCGGCTGTCCATGGTCGGTTTCATCATCCCCTTTGTCTTTGTCTATGAGCCGAGCCTGCTGCTGGTCTACGATGATTTCAGCCTGCCTGATTTTGTCTGGATCCTGTTCCGGCTCTGCCTGGGCATCTGGTTGCTGACGACGGCGATGAGCGGGTTCGAGATGAACAGGTTGCCTGTCTGGTCGCGGGCACTGCGCCTGCTGTCCGGCGTCGCGATGCTTGTCGTTTTCTGGGAATTGCAGGTTGCCTCCGTCGCGCTCGGCATTGCGCTGATCGTGCTGGAGAGAATCAGGAACCGTCGGCTGGCGGCAGAATTGCCATCCGTTCAGGCGGATGGCCTGAACTGAGTGAGAATCAAAATTTGGGAGGACTAAACAGTATGAACCGCAGAACAGTCATGAAGGGGGCGGCAGCCATCGCGCTGGCAGTCGGCCTTACCACCGGTGTCATGGCACAGGACAAGTCATTCCTGACCATGGACGGCTTCCCCGCCGGCACGACCCCGGGGCAGTTCGGCATTGCCTTCACGCAGATGGTGCAGAAGCATCTGCCCGTGGAAATTCAGGTGTCCGTCGGCAAG
Organism: Minwuia sp.; assembly: GCA_029210175.1. GTDB lineage: Bacteria > Pseudomonadota > Alphaproteobacteria > Minwuiales > Minwuiaceae > Minwuia. The sequence goes on from JARGPL010000037.1 coordinate 109,309, forward strand.
CCCGCCACGAAATCGGCACTTGATGCGGCGCAGGGCAAGGTCGACCTGTTCCTCAGCGCACCCACGATCAACCAGTTCATGCAGACCCAGACGGCGATGTTCAAGAAGGTCAATGCCGCGCCGGAACTGAACAAGAATCTGCGTGGTTTCATCAACTATCCGCTCGGCCCGTACCACATCGTTGTCTATGAAGACTCCGGCATCAGGTCGATCGCCGACTTCAAGGGCAAGAAGGTCTTTCTGGGCCCACCCGCGGGTGCCGCGACAACGGTTGCAACACAGCTTGTGGCCGGCGCATCCGGTCTGGTGCCGGGTGATGATTTCGATGTCGTGAAGTTCGACTGGAAGTCTGCCGAGACGGCGTTCATTGACCGCCAGATGGATGTCTACATCGGCCCGACCACGGTGCCGAGTCCGTCCATTCAGCAATTTGCACTGGTGTCCCCGATCCGGATTCTCGGCATCAGTGAAGAGGCTTTCAAGTCGGAACCGGTCAGGAAGGCCCTGTCCTATCCTGGGCGCACGATCGTCGATATCCCGAATGGAATTTATGACAATCAGGTCAATGAGGCTCCTGTCCGTACTGTCGGCTCATGGGTTGGTCTCGGTACCAACAAGGACATGGATGAGGAGCTCGCCTACAACATGATGAAGGTGTTCTGGGAGCATCTGGACGAGGTTCATCAGACCGCTGACTGGATGAAGGTCATCAATCGCGAAACTGCGCTGCTGGAGATGAACATCCCGCTGCATATCGGTGCCTATCGTTACTACAAGGAACTCGGTTGGGACATTCCGGCCCACCTGGTACCGCCCGAGGCGAAGTAGGCTTCTGTCGTTGCAACGGGAAGGGGCGTGGCCGGTTCGCCGCGCCCTTTCTGTTTCTGCGCCAACCGACAACGATCCGTCAGTTCCGCCATGGACCGACCATTCAAGGACGAAACAGGCGAACTCCCGGGGAGGGATGCGATGCTCGACGCCAATCTGAAACGCATGTTCGAGGCCCGCTCCGTCGCGGTGATCGGTGCTTCTGCCGACGCGACACGGATTGGCGGTCGACCGGTCGCCATGCTGCGCGACAAGGGCTACACGGGCGAGATCTATCCGGTCAACCCGAAGCGCGAAGAAATCCAGGGCCTGAAGGCCTATCCGAACATCGCTGCCGTGCCGGGATCTGTTGACCTCGCCATCTGTGCGGTACCCGGGCAGCTGGTGGAAGATGTCGTGCGCCAGTGTGCTGACAAGGGTGTTGCGGGCACCGTGATATTCGCCGGTGGTTTTGCGGAAGTCAGTGATGAAGGGGCGACCCAGCAGGCCCGCCTGAGCGCCATCGCGCGGGAAACGGGCATGCGCCTGAATGGCCCCAACTGCATGGGTTTTGCCAATTTCGCCAACAAGATGACCGCCAGCTTCCATCCGGCCTTCGCGCGTGACATGCCGGAGGGCAAGATCGGTCTGGTCAGCCAGTCCGGGGCGTTCGGTGGTCTGTCCGCGATGATGGCCGTGGACCGGTGTGTTGGATTCCGACACGTGCTGACAACGGGCAACGAGAGCGATATCGGCGTTGCGGATTGCCTGGATTATCTGGTTGCTGACGCCGGAACGGAGGTCATCCTGCTCTATATCGAAGGGGTGCGCGACGGCCCGGCGCTGCTGGATGCCCTGGCCCGCGCACGCCAGGCAGGCAAGCCCGTCGTGGCGGTGAAGCTGGGGCGGACAGAGGCCGGTGCCAAGGCTGCTGCGTCCCACACCTCCGCCCTTGCCGGCGCGGACCGCATCTATGACGCCGTATTCAGCCAGTTCGGCGTTCACCGGGTAAATGCGATCGAGGAATTCTTCGACCTCGGTGCGTCGATCGCCGTTGGTGGCTTGCCCGAAGGGGATGAGGTGGCGCTGGTCACCGTGTCCGGTGGGGTCGGTGTTCTGATGGCGGATGATGCGGACGCGCGCGGCCTGAAGGTCACGCCGCTGCCGGCTGCCACCCAGGCCAAGTTCAAGAAGCTGGTACCCTACGCCGGGGTCAACAACCCGCTGGATGTGACAGGTCAGATCATCAATGAACCGGATCTGTTCGAGAAGGCCATGCGGCTGGTTCTGGAAGAAGGCAGCTATGACACCGTCGTCGGTTTTCAGGGCGCGGCCCTGACCCAGCCGGGCGCCGTGCAGCCCAGTCTGGAGATGTGGGATGCCCTGCGGGTCGCATACCCGAGCAAGCGTTTCGCCATTGCCAGCCTGATGCCACAGGACGTGCAGCAGCTTTTCGAGGCGCAGGGTATTCCCGCCTTCCGCGAACCAACCCATGCAACGCGCGCCGCCGCCGCCGGAGCTCATTTCAAACGCGTCTTCCGGCGCGGGTTCACCTGGGCACCGGATGCGCCTGCCGCCGCGGACCCCGGAACCGGCCCGTTCACTGAGTCAGCGGCGCTCGATCTGCTGGGTGCCGCCGGTGTGCCAACCATGCCGCACCGGATCGCCCATACGCCTGAAGAAGCGGCAGCGGCAGCCGAAGAACTCGGCTTTCCGGTTGTGATGAAGATCCTGTCCCCCGACATCGTCCACAAGACGGACGTCGGTGGCGTTCGCCTCAGCCTCGCCAGTTCCGATGCCGTGCAACAGGCGGCGGAGGACATGCTGGCCAGTGTGGCGGCACGGGTGCCCGATGCGCAGATCGACGGCGTGCTGCTGGCACCGATGATCAGCGGCGGTGTGGAGACGATCCTGGGCGTCCACGTGGACCCGGTGTTCGGCCCTGCGGTCATGTTCGGGCTGGGCGGCATCTTCGTGGAAGTACTGCAGGACGTGACCTTCCGCATGGCCCCGTTCGATACTGACGAAGCGCTGCGCATGATTGACGAGATCAGGGGGCGACCCATGCTGGACGGCGTGCGCGGGGCACCCGCAGCCGACATTCCGGCGCTGGCAGAGGCGCTGGCTGCCCTGTCGCGCTTTGCCGTGGCGCATCGCGACAGGTTGCTGTCGGTCGATCTCAATCCGTTCGTCGTGTTGCCAAAGGGGCAGGGGGCGATGGCGCTGGATGCGGTTGTCGAGATGAAGGGGAGCGACGGTCATGACTGAACAGAGTCCGATACAGACGGAACTGGGACGCCGGATGGGTCTGAAGCATCCGATATTCGGCTTCGCCCATTCCATCGACGTCATCTGTGCCCTGGCAGAGGCCGGTTGCATGGGCGTCTGGGGTGCCACGCGGGAAACGCCGGAAGAGATCGAGGCGGGTCTGAAGGAAATCCGGCGCCGGGTCGGTGACCGCCCTTTCGGCATCGATCTGGTGCTGCCCAGGGGCATGCCGAAGACCGCCAACAAGGCAGCGATCGAGGCGGAATTGCCCGAAGAGCACACGGCCTTCGTTCAGGACATCTACGCCAGATACAATATCCCCAAGCCAACCAAACCAGGCATGCGATCCCGCTTCCTGCGCTCCGATGAGGTGGCGGATGCTCAGATCGCCGCAGTTCTGGCGTCGGACGTGAATGTCTTTGCCTGCGGCATCGGCGCCCCGGCAGAGGCGGTGTCCCGTGCCAAGGCCGACGGCAAGGGCACCATGGCGCTGGTCGGCAGCCCGCGCCATGCGGAGGCCGCGATCCGCAATGGTGCGGAAGTCATCGTCGCCCAGGGGTTCGACGCGGGCGCACACACCGGCCAGATCGGCACGTTCTCGCTGGTGCCGCAGGTCGTGGATGCCTGCGGTGACATTCCGGTGCTGGCTGCCGGTGGCGTGGCCACGGGCCGCCACATCGCGGCGTCGTTTGCGTTGGGCGCGCAGGGGGTCTGGCTGGGCACATCATGGCTGACAACCTACGAACACGCCCTGCATGAACTGATCGTCAAGAAACTTCTGGCGGCGGGCAGCGAGGACACGGTGATCAGCCGCGCGGATTCCGGCAAGACCTTGCGCCAGATCCGCACCGCCTGGTCGGAGGAATGGGCGTCACCCAATGCGCCGGCTGCGCTGAAGATGCCTTATCAGGACATTCTGGTCGGTGATCTGCTCGGCGCGATTGACGAGCATGAGGTCGAAGCCCTGATGCATTTCCCCGCCGGACAGTCCATCGCCTACTTCAACGAACGCAAGTCGGTCGCGCAGGTGGTTGACGAACTGGTCGCAGAAGCGGCTTCGGCACGGCGTTGATCAGCCGGACGAACCGGGCTGCGGCTGCGTATTGTCTGCGGTCTCTGGTTGGTCGGTAGTCTGGGCGGACGCCAGACCAGCGACGACGCCAGCGGCCAGTGCGGCGAGACCGATGGCCACAGGTGAAAGATCCAGTGCGCGAACACCGCACATCACGCGCGCCATGTCACCGGACAGGGCGGCACGTGCCAACGTTGCCTGGGCTTCCGCCTTGCGCCGCGCCTTGCGATTGGCCAGCAACATCGCAAACAGGATGATCATGAGTGCGACGATGCTCAGTCCGCCACCGACAAGCGCGCCCGCGACAAGCGTGCCGTAAGCAATGGAAAGTGTGCTGTAGGTGCCAACTGAAAGGAACACCAGCGCCAGGACCAGCAACAGGCTGGCCAGGCCTATGGAGACGGCGCGGATCGCCGTGCCACGTGCCGCGATACGCGCCCGACCGGCCTCTGCCTGGACAACGGCGATCAGGTCATCGATCAGCCCTGTGGAGATCATCAGCGGCTATTTCCGCATCATGCGACCGATGACGACCCCGATCGCTGCGGCAACAGCGATGGTTGCCAACGGTCGGTCTGTCGCCTGCGTGGTCAACCAGTTGCGACCGGCAGCATAGGTCTCGTTCGCCTGCTCCCTGACGTCGGATGCCTTCTGCCGCGCGGTGTCGGACGCGGCCTTTGTCGTGTCGCGAACCTTGTCGCCGGACAGTTCCGCGACCTGATGCACCAGAGCCGCCATGTCGGCGCGGAGCTTGTCGAAATCATCCCGCAGGTCGTCCGGCGAAACCTTGTCCTTGTCGGAAGTGCTGGAACCTGTTTTTGCCGTGGTATTCGATTGCGTTGCCATCTGTCTGTCCTTGGTCAGGGCCGGAGCGGGTTCAGCAGGTAAACAATCCTGTGCAGCAATGGTTCCCCGGTCAGGCGGCGCAGCAGCCGGTCATAGGTCGAAACTCTTCTCCGATTCCGGACCTGGCGCACCGTGCCGTCGGCGAGATCACCCGCCCGAATTGAAGAAGTCATAGATCTGCTGCGCCATCTGGCCGCTGATGCCATCGACCTTTTCCAGATCGGCAAGCCCGGCGCGGGCGATCTGCTTGGCAGAGCCGAATTTCAGCAGCAGGGCCTTCTTGCGGCGCGGGCCGATACCGGGGATTTCGTCCAGCGGCGACTGGCCGATCTGCTTGGAGCGGCGGTTGCGGTGGGTGCCGATGGCGAACCGATGTGCCTCGTCGCGCAATCGTTGCAGATAATAGAGCACCGGGTCGCGCTCCGGCAGGTCGAACTGTGGCTTGCCGGGCAGGAAGAATCGCTCCCGCCCCGCGTTGCGGTCCGGCCCCTTGGCGATGGATACCAGACCGACGCCTTCCACGCCCAGTTCGGCAAAGACCTTCTCGACAATGCCAAGCTGACCCAGCCCACCGTCGATGATGACCAGATCAGGCCATTCGCCTGCACCGGTCGCCTCGGCCTGATCATCCTTCTTCAGGCGCTGGAAACGGCGGGTCAGGACTTCGCGCATCATGCCGAAGTCATCACCCGGTGTGATGTCGGTCGACTTGATGTTGAACGTCCGGTACGCCGCCTTTCGCATCCCTTCCGGTCCGGCGACGATCATGCCGCCGACCGCGTTGGTGCCCTGGATGTGGCTGTTGTCATAGACCTCTATCCGGTTCGGCGGTGCGGGCAGCTGGAACAGGTCGGCCACACCCTGCAGCAACTTTGTCTGGGCCGCACTTTCGGCCTGACGGCGGCCCAGCGCTTCCTGCGCGTTCAGGATTGCCTGATCCACAAGTTCCCGCTTGCCGCCGCGTTGCGGGCGCAACAGGTGCACCTTGTGACCTGCGCGAATCCCCAGCGCCTCCGCGATCAGACCGTCGGACGGCACGTCATGGCTGATCAGGATCTGCTTCGGGGCCGGGCGATCATCGTAGAACTGGCCGATGAAGGCCGCCAGAACCTCCCCTGTTTCATCATCCTTGGCGTGGCTGGGGTAATAGGCGCGGTTGCCGAAGTTCTGCCCGGCGCGGAAGAAGAATACCTGCACACAGGTCTGGCCGCCGGCGGAATAGGCGGCGATCACGTCGGCTTCCTCCAGCCCCTCCACATTGACGCCCTGTTTCTGCTGGATCTGCGACAGGGCCCAGATGCGGTTGCGGTACATGGCGGCATCCTCGAACGCCAGCGTGTCCGATGCGCGCTGCATCTTCTCTCCCAGTTCGTCGCGCAGGTTCTGGCTGCGGCCGGACAGGAAATCGCGCGCTTCCTGCACCATCTCCGCATAGGCCGCCTGATCGATTTCCCCGACGCAGGGGGCCAGGCAGCGCTTGATCTGGAACTGCAGGCAGGGGCGCTGACGGCTGTCGAAGTCATTGTCGGAACAGCTGCGCAGGGGAAACGCGCGCTGCAGCGCGGTCAGCGTGTGGTTGACAGCGGTGGCGGAGGCAAAGGGGCCAAAGTATTCCCGGTCCTTCTCCCGCTTGCCCCGATGCTTCACCAGCATGGGATAGGCGTGATCCAGATTGACCTCGATATAGGGGAACGACTTGTCATCGCGCAGGATGATGTTGAACCGGGGCTTCAGCCGCTTGATCAGGTTGGCTTCCAGCAGCAGCGCGTCGACCTCCGTGTGGGTCGAGATCACCTCCAGATCGCGGGTCATCTGCACCATGCGAAGGATGCGCATGGAAAGACTGCGGGCGCGGGTATAGCTGGTGACGCGGTTCTTCAGGTTTCGCGCCTTGCCGACATACAGAACGTCACCGGCTGCGTTCAGCATCCGGTATACGCCGGGGCTGCTGGGCAGGGTACTCAGCTTGGCTGTGAGAATGGCAAAGCCATCCGGTTCCGGAACGTCGGATTCCGGAGTGGTTTCGGGGATGTCGGTTTCAGGTTCGCCGGGCGAGTCGCTCATGCCCTGAATGTAGTGCGTGGACCCGGAACTGTCAGGTCTCGTCGGCAGGCAGCGGCGGCACGCGGGACACGAAATGCCCCTTCACGCCCTGGGGCCACTGCTTGTAAGGGACCTGGCCGGTCTCCGATGCATCATACAGTTCCGCGAACGCCACCAGCGCCGCCGCCGACGCAGCCTCGGGCGCGAACGATCCCATGACGTAGGTGATCTTGCCCGGTGCGGACAGGCCGACATTGCAATGGTGGTCGCAGCCCATCAGACAGGCATGACGGCGGGTCGCGACGCCCGATACCCCGTCGGCAACCTGTTCCACCAGCCCGCACAGCATCTCGCCGCCGGTCTGCCCGTCCGGTCCCCGCTTGGTTTCGGGGGCGAAGTTGCAGGTCTCGCAGACGGTCAGCGTGGCGGTCATGGTCGGGTTCCGGGAACGATGTTTCACCAATGCCGCCTTGTGCGGCACTATGGGCGACGGATCAAGTCAAACCGGCCTGATGACGGGGCCAGCCTGAAATGCGGGGAGAGGCAGCATGCGGACGTTTCGGGGACCCTGGCCGGATGGCAGGACCGGTGCAATGGCGCTGACCTTTGACTGCGACGTCACCTATGCCTATGCGCCTGCACGCCCCGGCCCGGATGGTCCGCGCACCGGTGCGGCACTGTTCGAAAAGCAGCCAAAGCGCCTGCAGGGCTACAGCCGTGGCCTCTATGGCCTGAATGTCGGCCTGCCGCGTGTGCTCGACCTGCTGGACCGGCGCAACGTGCGCGGATCGTTCTACCTGCCCGGCGCGAATGTGGAGCGCTGGCCGGACGATTTCCGCCGTATTGTCGACGCGGGGCATGAGGTCGGTGCGCACGGCCACGAGCATGAGAACCTGTCGCTCTACAAGGACGACCCGGCGGGGGAGGCGCTGATCCTGAAGACCTGCATCGCCGCCTTCGAGAAGCATCTGGGGCGTCGCCCGACCGGCTATCGCTCCCCCGCGTGGGACATGAACCTGCATTCGGGCCGCATCCTGATGGAGGAGGGGATCACCTATGATTCCAGCCTGTTCGCGGAGGAAGCGCCTTACCTGCTGTCGGACGCCTATCCCGATCAGCCCGACCTGCTGGAATTCCCCATCGACTGGTCGCTGGATGACGCCACCTATTACATGTGGTTCATGCCGCCGCACCTGATGGCGCAGTTCCATGACCCGGATGAAGTGCTGCGCATCTGGCAGGCCGAACTGGACGGTATTGTGGGGGAGGGCGGCGTCTTCACCCTGACCTGCCACCCGTCGGTCATCGGCCGCCACCACCGCATGAACATCCTCGACCGGCTGCTGGACCACGTGGAAGCCCGCGGCGACATCTGGCTCGCCCCGCTGGACGAGATCGCGGCCTGGGTGGGGCCAAGGATGGCGGAGGTTTCAGCGAGCGAGGCTGCGGATCAGGATAAACAACGATCTCAAATCCGAAGTCACTTAAAGGGTGTCTCTGGCAGTATTTCAAAGAATCGCCTGCAAGGTTCGCGATGATCCAAAATACCTTCTATGACATCAATTCTCGAATTATAAATCCAATTCGCAAATATCCAACGGCCTTTGGCGTAGAATTCGTCATTGTATCCAAGAATTTCAGCGCAATAAATGGCCAATGCCGTTTCATCCAGTATGTATTTGTTTTGTATAGACAGCAATTTTTCAGTTGCTTGTCCGTAAATACGATTGCACCAGTAATTCTTGTATTCTTCAAATTTTGACAATACGTCAATATCTTTCCTGATCGAGTCGTTCAGCTTGAATACAAAATTCTGGTACGCCATATTTTTCTCTATTTCCGAAAAAAGACGAATTTCGTAACTAATGTCAATTCCATCGGCCAGTGTATCTCTGTATGTATTTTGGATTAATCGGGTGAGATCTAATACTTGCTGCTCAACTAATCTCTTTGGGTGTAATTCTTCTTTGCCTTCATAAGCTAAGTAGCGCAGCGTATCGCACGGCACAATCAAAGTGGATGAGTATTCTTTCAAATATACCTTGAAAAGGTATCTCAGAGAATCCTTAGTGTAAAAAGGGTTGGATAAACTGATTGGGATAAAGGCTTTTCTCATCTCTTTTTCGCCAGAGTTAAATCAATGAGCACTGAAAAAATACTGTCTTCCATATACTTGGGGTGCAATTCAATTAAGTGTTCAAAAAAACCCGAAAAAATTTTGATTGCAACATGAGAAATTTGAAACAGGACTGCCAAAAAAAGGCAAGAAATTTGTATAAATCCATGATCCCATGAGCTTAAGTCAACACCTGCAGTTTGAGCAAAAAGAATTGCAATCGCTATTGCGTATAAAACCGCAGGTGACACTGCGGTAAACCGTAATAATGGAACAAACCATATTTGATTGCGTAATAAATCTCCCACAGAAATTTCTGGAGAATCGGAAATATTTGCCTTCAGAAGTTTTCTCAACCCGACTTTCGGAGGTATGTTCTCATTATCAATTTGAAATTGAAGTTCAATGCAAATATCTCCGTAATCAAAAAGTTGACCTGAATTTTTCAAAAAACCGGAAAAACACAAAGCCAACGCATGAAAGCCAAATGTGGGTATGAAAAGCACAAAAAGATCACTCATCTGAATCTTGTGTCCTAGCAAAAAGACTAAATCTGACTGTTGCGGTTCATGTAAACAATAACACTCATGACAGCTGCCGTTAATAAGAAGCCTACAGGCGCGCCAAACGCTACATTCATTGGTGATGAAAAGTAGCTAACCAGAACGATAGCCGTAGCTCCCGCATACACAGATAAGACCGCAGTTTTCTGAACAATTGGCAAACGCATTACTTCCGGAGCGAAAAGGGCTGTTATGACAACCGGCCCTGTTACTATAACAAGTCCAAATATTGTAAACAGAAGTTGGAGGAAATTGTAGCCCAAAAGTGTGAATATGACATAGTACATACCGTTCGCAATAAGCAAGAATATCGCTATCCAAATTCTAGGTAGGAGAAGGTTGCTCTGGTCGATGCCAGATTTTTCACAAACAAATTGCGATAGTGGAAGCAACGCGCTGTCTGCTGTACTAATTAGAGCAGATAGACAGGCAACAAAAAAGATCGGGAGCGCAATATACGCGATCAATGGCGATTCTGAACGAGCCATTGATCGCAAAAAGGCATCAATTGTTTGTGTATCCAGACCGAGTAGCGGGCCGGATACTATTCCAACGATAGCAAAAAATGACCACAAGAGAGCCGTCGAGAACGCACCATTTACGATTCCAACTCTCAATACCTGAATACTCTCAGAAGCGGCAACCATTTGCCAAGTCCGCAATTGGGTAAACTGCAGAAAAATATTTACAACTATGACATTCGCAGTGATGGCAATTGGCAAAATAACAAATCCATCTCCAAACATTGGGTTGGGAAACCAATCTATCTTCGGTATTGATGCCGTTTCTGTTAATCTGGTAATGACCAAATAGAGGCAAATGCCTAGTGTTGTAAGGGCGCCAAGCCAGATAAGAGACCACTGAATCAAATCGGTTCGTACTACCGCGGGAAACCCACCTATAGCTGTATAAAGCAGAATTATTGCCGATACGAAGGCCAAGCTAAGTTGCAAATTCACTGTTCCAGGCGCGGCGAAAACTGAAAATATTGACACTCCAACATATAGTTCAATTAGCAAAATGCTGAGAACGCCTAAAGCGGGGACGAGACAAATCATAAATGAAGTGTTCGAACTTCTTGTGGTTTTTGACAAAAACTGGAAAAGACTGGTGCCGCTTTCTAAGGTGTCTGTTATGCCGCGTTTGTTGATGAATTTGGCAAACAGAAGAGCTCCTAGAAAATACGTAAGTGGCGCAAGAAGTATAGGAATGCCAAAAAAAGAACCCAAAGTAACAAAAAAAATCAACGCGGTGGCCAAGGATGTCGAGCTTGCTGCAAATGAACCCGAGAATTGTTTTTTATTCAAATGCTTGCCGAGCAAAAAAAAGTCACGTTGTGTTTGAATTTTTACGTATGAATTTATTCCAACGTAAACAAAGTACAGGAGGATTATCAAAGAAAACGCTGCTACTATCGTCATGGGTTGCATATCTATCTTCGTCCTTCCGCAATCTTTGGAAATCATGCAAGCGCGTACTAGGGGAGCGTTAATTTTAGCACAATATTCTGTGATGAAAAGAGTGTCGAGAAAGACTGTGAATTAGTGAGCCGTTGAGCGAGCACCCAATTGCGGGTTAACTCGGTTCGGTGCAGGGTTTACCCCAGCTTCAGGTCGATCAGCACCGTTTCCGTGTACAGATGATCCACGCGCCAGTCGGGCAGGGGCGGGTTGGCGCGGCGGACCATACGGCGATAGGGCAGCGGCACGCGGGTGCCGCCCACGGGATTGTCGTCCAGGAACCGTTCGTCGACGATCAGTCTGGCGCGCGGGTCGTTGCCCATGATCGCACCAGCCGCGCCGTCGATCATCCGGGCCAGTGCCACCGGGTCGCCGGTATAGATCAGGTCGTGGCAGAATCCCTTGTCACCCCGGTCCTGCTGCAGGAAGAAACACAGCACCTGCCCTTCGCGATCGCGCAACAGCACCGGGTGAGCAGTCAGGTCGCGATGGTCATCCAGATAACGCTGTTCCTCTGCGCCCACCAGGGGACGGATGGTGCCGTGGTCGGTGATCGCGTCCACACCAGCGTTCGCGGCGGTCTGGTCCGGCTCCCACACGAAGCGGTAATGATCGAGGTCGCGGAAGCCGCAGCTTTCCAGGATGGCGTGGACCCGCTTGCTGGGGTCGAACACCGTGTAGGTGATGTCCGGGCGTTCCTCATAGGTGCGCATCATCCGTACACCCAGATCCTCACCGCGCCAGTCGCGCAGCACGTAGATCGACGTGAAGCTGCCGAAGATGCGCTCCCGCCCGTCGATCACCCGCATGGAATAGACGTTGCCGTGGAACCCGACGATCTTGCCATCCGCCTCCGACACCATGCCGATGTGCGGTTTCTCTCCGGCCCAGCCATAGTTCATCAGGCGGGCAAAGACCTCCGGCGAGACGTTCCTGTTCATGTGCTGATGCAGCAGATCGGCAACCTGCGGAATGTCCGTATCGGAGCCGGGACGGATGATCGCCGGGGTCATTGCGCTGCCCATGTCGGCATCAGTCTGGCATGATCGAGCCAGCATGCGGCAGGGTGGTCGTTGACCAGCCGCAGAACGGCCTCCAGCGCCACCCAGCAGTCTTCGTCCTGCGCCCAGACATGGGTCAGCAGCCCGGTTGGCTCCGCCGTATCGACGTCGCCCGTGCGCCTCGCGGTCAGGTGTTCGACCAGTCGGTTGGCGGTCTTCTCTGCACCGATGAAGGTGCGCCCGCGTTTCCAGGCGATCAGGTCGCAATGACCGTTGATCATTGTCAGGCCGGGGGCGACATCGGCTGTCACCCTGGGGGCGAAGACGCTGACGACGTCAAAGCCAAGGTCCGGCAGATGCGGGAAGATCTCCGGTGCGATGCGGTTCCATGGCGGGGCCAGCATCGGACAGACCCGATCACCGAACAGGTCCGTCATCCGCAGCGAGCCTGCGCGCAGTTCCCCCAGAATATTGTCCAGGGGGCGATGCAGGCCCAGTTCCCACTTGCCCTTCACGTCGGCGGGGGAGTGGTCGGCGTGGGCAAAGCCATGTTGCAGCGGAATGGCACCTGCGCAGGCCAGCAATGGCTGCGCGATCTCATCGACGGCCTTGTCCGGTACAACGGCGATGAACACAGGCGCGCCCGTGGCGTCGGAAAGCGCCAGCATCCGCAGGATCGGGGCGGTGGGCGCATCCGCGTCATCATCACGCCACCACAGCGTTGCGGTCTCACCCGCTTCGCCCCAGAGGTCCAGTTCCCGGCGCAGGGGATCGAGTGCGTTCATCTGAAGACCTGTTCCCTTGGATCATGTTGCGGCATAAGTCGGCCCATGACAGAGAAAAGCCACGATCTGACCGACCCCGCAAGTTTCGAATTCTGGGCGCACGACATCGTCCGCTTCGGGGATATGGATTCAACCGGGCACGTGAACAACGTGTCATTTGCCCGCTATGTCGAAACCGGGCGCGTGCCCTTCATGCGCGCGGATTATCTGCCGGCCTATGACGATCGGCAGCGGTTCGTGGTCGGCAACCTGTCGATCCGCTTTCGCGCCCAGGCATTCTGGCCAGCCGATGTGCGCATCGGGACGCGGGTGGCAAAGCTGGGAAAGACATCCGTCACCCTGGGTCATGGCGTGTTCATCGACGACACCTGCATCGCAACGTCGGAAACCGTGATGGTCTATATCGTTGAGGGCAAGTCCAGCCCCCTGCCGGAAAGCGTGCGGACAGTACTGACCAAGAAGTTCGATCTATAAGTGATCACGCGGTATCGCGTCCGTGAAATCCCGCTCGAACACGCGGCGACCGCTCTCGTAGGCCTCAATCCGGCCACGCAAGTGGAAGGTGGTGGCGTCGGACCACATGTCGGCAAAGGTTTCAGTGCGGATTGACCAGCCGTCGCGGGCCAGGGTCTGGGTCCAGTGGGTTTCGCCACGGGCGGACAGGGGATCATCGGGCTGGATGGTCCAGCGTTCACGGGCGACAGAGCCGGTAATCAGGCCATGGCCGGTGTCCCGGAAGGCACCGAAGTCATCCTCGATCACCAGCGTCGTGGTCCCTGCCTGCAGGTCCTGCTCCACCCGGCGGACATGCCGTGGCGGGCGCAGTTCTTCAGGTTTCCATGGCACGGCGTTCTTGTATGCGTCACCCCAGCCGCCGATGGCCAGGGTCGCGGCCTTGATGCGACTGAAATCCTCACAGCCCGAGCCATGCTGCCAGTAGGCGTCACGATGCTGATGGCGCAGCCATGTGGCTGGCAGGAACGGTTCGTTCTCCAGCCGGTCGAGCCACATCTGCCGCCATCGTGCCCCTACGATCTCCGGGTCCGGCGGGCGACCGTTCCGTCGCGCTTGCGGTAGGGCAGATACTCCAGGATGGCTGGCAGGGGGGCGCCGCTGGCGTTCTCAGGCATCCAGACGCGGGCCGACAGACGACACCCGTCCGCCAGCACGATAGCCATGTCTGCCTGTTCGGTGATGGACCGTGTCATTGGCTCTCCGCTCATGGACCTACTCGCGCCGGACAGGGACCTGAGCGGCCACCCAGCGCCGCCGCACGGTCTCGCGCCAGGTGATGTAGATGCCGCTGGTGATGATCAGGATGATACCGGCGATGGTCCACTGGTCGGGGTATTCGTCGAAGAAGGTGATGCCCCAGATCACGGCGAGCGGCAGGGCGACATATTCGAACGGGGCCACCAGCCCGGCATGGGCCAGCCGGTAGGCCTGCGACAGGCAGTAACCGGTGATGGCCACGGTCACGCCACAGATGCCCAGCAGGATGGCATCGTCCCTTGGTGGCCAGACCCAGGCGCGCAGCAGGAAATCGATGCTCGGGTCGCCGCTGCGGCCAAAGCGCCCGTCGCCGAAGGCCAGGCCGAAGGCGATGCTGAAGATCAGGAACACGAACTGGATGTAGAACGCCATGCACGACGCCTTGTCGGCGACGCCGATCTTGCGTGTCAGCACGCTCATCATCGCGTAGCTGAAGGCGGCCAGCATGGGCAGGATCGCAATCAGGCCGAAGATGCCGCTGCCCGGGCGCACCACCACAAGTACGCCGATGAAACCGATGGCGATGCCGGTGACCCGGTGCAGGCCGACGCTTTCCTTCAGGATCAGCACGGACAGGATGGTGATGAAAAGCGGCGCGACGAAGTAGAGCGCCGTCGCCTCCGCCAGGGTCATGCTGGCCAGCGCGGTGAAGTAGAGCATGTTGGCGCAGATGACCAGACCGCCGCGCGCCAGATGAATGCGCCAGTGCGGCGTCCGCAGGATGCGCCAGCCGCCTTCGATCTGGACCAGGACCAGCGTGAAGCAGAGACCGATCAGGCTGCGCGCGAAGACGATCTGGTGCAGCGGGTAGCCGTCGCTGAGGCCCTTGATCAGCACATCCTGCACGGAGATCGACGCCATGCCGAGCATGACGAAGAATATCCCTGCTGCCGGACGGTCCGATGCCGCGATGACTGTCATTTCGATCCCCAATGAATGCGCCGGTCACGGGATACCCGCCCAATGAACCTGTCAAGCAGGCGATTGACGGCTATCATGAGACGGGGAGCGGATCACGACAGACACGATTGTCCGGTGAGGCGCTGAAATTGCGAGGGGAGAAGTCTGATGAAATTTGGCATGTCGATCATCGTGCGTGGCGACGAGGCCACGCCGGCGACCTTTGACCGGATGGCGGAGACAGCGGAGGCGACCGGTCTCGAAAGCCTGTGGTCCAGCGATCACCTGCTGATGATGCCGACCATCGTCTCGAAGTATCCCGGCACCGCCGATGGCCAGATGCCGGAGAGCTGGAAGCGGCGGTATTTCCAGCCCTTCAGCGTGCTGAACTATCTTGCCGGACGGACGACGAAGGTGCGTCTGGGAACCAGCGTCCTTGTCCTGCCCATGCGCAACCCGATGGAAGCAGCGGCACAGGTCGCGGAACTGGATCAGGTCAGCGGTGGTCGTGCCAATTTCGGCGTCGGTGTCGGCTGGTTTCAGGAGGAATATGACGCGCTTGGCTATCCGTTCCGCAAACGCGGGAAGCGCTGTGACGAGGGGCTGGACATTGCCATTCGCCTCTGGCGTGGCGAACCGACGGACTACGACGGGGATGCCTACAGTTTCAAGGGCGCGCGCCTGGGTCCTGGCCCGGTGCAACGGCCGCACCCGCCCATCTATATCGGCGGTCATTCACCTGCGGCGCTGCGCCGGACCGCACGGTTCGGTGATGTCTGGCACCCGTTCAAGGTCTCCCCGGACGACGTTGCGACCCTGCGCCCGAAACTTGAAACGCTGCTCGGCCAGCAGGGGCGGGAGGCGAAGGACTTTCCCATCGCGCCGAAGGTGACCATCGTGTTTCAGGACGGCCCGGCAGGCGATGGCGAGCCGCCAACCCATGGCCGCCCGCAAGACATCATCGATGCCATTCGGCGGTTCGAGGACGCAGGCGCGACGGAGTTGTGCTTCGACATCGTGCCGGAGACGGCGGATAACGCCGTCGACACCATGAATCGCTTCGCCAACGAGGTGCGGGCGAAACTCTGACGCCTGTGCTTGCTGGTATTGCCGTCAGTATCCGAACATGTGGTCCAGGCTGAAGGCGACGCCGGGGCGCAGCAGCCCGTGGAATCCGAACAGGCGACAGGTGGTGTCGCGGATCTGGACATAGGCGTCCGGCCCGGCAGTCTTCAGCTCAGCCGCTGAGAATGTCTCCGACACCCGCCAGTGGCGGGACCCGCCACAGGGAATGGCGACGCGGGTCGTGGCGATCTGCTCACCACCGCCGCTGAACAGGTTCAGGTCGGTGCTGGACGTCGGTGCCCAGGGCATCGATGCAGGATAGAGCAGATGGCACATGGCATCTGCCGTGTCGCCACCCAGACGCAGGAACAGGCGTGTTGAAAGCCCCGGCGGGCGGCCTGAATAGGACTGCGGTTCGTCGCGAAAGATCAGCGGCATGTTGAACATGTGTGCGCCGAAGATGGTCTCGGCACGATGCCCGCTGGCACGCTGTTCGATCCGGGCCAGCGCATGCAGCCAGCCATCCGCCTCGCCACCGTCACGGAAATCATAGAGGAATTCCACATGTCCGGTGCCGGACGGCAGGCTCACCGCTGCCTCACGCATCCATGCATCCACATCGATGGCAATGGAATCCCGTCGCCCGACACGGCCCAGGAACTTCTCTGCCTGACAGGTGCCGTTGGCGTCGATCAGTTCGATGCGTATCGGCATCTCCATCTGCGTATCGGCCATCGGTGTCGGCAGGCAGAACGTCTGGAAATCATCCACCGGCAGCACGGGCAGCGGCATGATGTAGCCCTTGCCGAACAGCGGTGCGCTGGTCCTGATTTCCGGATCCGGCTTCAGGTCCACCCGTTCCACGTTCGCGTGGGCGATGCGGCGTCGACCGGACTTGCGCTGGATGACCTCATAGCGCGGGCGCACGAAATATCGCCCGGCCTGCAGTTCGATCTGTTCCGGAAACCGCGCGTCGGGCAGCAGGGCACCGACATTCACCGCAACCGTGCCGAATGGCGGCACGCTGTGGTCATAGCTTGTCACGTCCTGGCCACCCATCAGGTTAAAGCCGATGGCCCCTGCCGGAATTTCGATTGGGTGACTGTTCTGTACCCAGAGGATCAGGTCCTCGTTCTCGTCCGGTGCCGGCACCCCGGCATAGAGGTCGGCCGGCCAGGCGTTGGCGTCGTGGGTGCAGCTCAGCTGTTCCGCAGCATCGCCATAGACGTCCAGCGCATACTTGACGATCTCATGGCCCTTGATGCGGACGGCATGCATGAAAATCGTGCCCGCAAAGTCCTTCAGACCGAAGCGCTGGCGGATCTCGGCACTGTCGATGGTGATGGTCTCGAACGGGCGCGTCAGCGGCTCTTCCCACTCAGCCAGGGTGGTCCCGTCGCCTGCGATCAGCCGACACCAGAGCGCCGGATCCTTGGCGCCGTAACCGGACCAGTAATTGGCGGTGACGATGCGCGTATGCAGCCCGTCGCCGTCCCGCAGGAAGCCGAAGTTGGTCGCGAAGTTCAGCGCATCGACGTACTTCTTCGGTTGCGACAGCATCCGCTCCGGCAGGCGCAACGGGTCCAGGCTCTCGACCCGCTTGCCCGACGGCATGATGTGCTGCAGATGCTGCAGGAATCCGGCGCCATCGAAGGCGGTGATCAGCAACGTGTCGAAATCCTCCCCGATTTCCGTCACTGGCCGCGCGGTCAGGCCGAAGGCTTCACGCCCCACGTGTTCCACCTGCTGTACCAGGTAGGCGACGGGTGCCAGCCCGGTCAGGTCATGGAACACATCCACGGTCTCTGCGTCGCCCAGCGGGTCATAGATCGCGATGCGCCCGGCGTTGGCCAGCGACGCGCGCCAGGTCTTGGCCAGGTCGGCAGTGATCGGATGGCCCAGCGCCTTGAACAGGGTCAGTCCGCCCGAGTTGTTGCCCGGACGCCAGCCCGCCCGGTGGTCCGCATTGCGGAACGTCTGGATATTCAGGGTCATGGCGATGCCTATCGTGAGCTGGTGCTGTTCTTGCGGCCGGAGAACGGATTCATCCGCTTCAGCCTGGCAGAGACGCGGTGGCGGGCCTTTTCCTTGTCGGCGACAGCCTGACTGGTCACCCAGTTGATCTGTATCGACCGGCGAATGCCCTCGAACGGTTCATGCCCGTGCCAGGAGTTCTCGGCCCGGCGAAAGATCAGCAGGTTGCCGGACGAAGGCTCGATCTCCTCCGCGAAGTCGTTCAGGTCGGTGCCGGACCGGAGCACCCGCAACCTGCCACCTTCCGCCTGCCAGGGCGGGTTCAGATAGACCAGCACGGTGATCAGCTTGGTCGTGGAATCAGTATGTATCTGGCCGTCCTTGCGCTGTGCCGCGCCGCGCACGGTGCAGGTCATGGGCCGGTCCGTCAGGTCGATGTCGAACTTCTCAGCAATCGCATCACGGAAGTCATCTTGCGCCAGTCGCGCCAGCAATGACTCGAAGCGCTGGCCATAGGTCAGTTCTTCAACGGGGAAGGATCCCGGAAGTTCAAGGTCCGGGAAGTCTTCGGCAATGGCTTCGAGCGTGTCCACGGGGACAAAGTTCTCGACCGTGAGATAATCGTAGGGATCAGTCTTCAGCGGTGTTTCACGCAGCCTGTCCATGTCGACCCGGATCATCGGACCGCATCCTCCTGGCTCAAGCCAACCGGGTGGCGAGCCGTTCCCGCACCGCGTCAGCTACCTTGGCGGTATCATCCAGTGGGGGGTAAGTCCAGTGTTCCAGCCTGCCAATGAAGGGGCGGGTCAGTCCGTCGCGCCTGAGCGCGGTATGGAACCGGGTGAATTTCGCATTCCCGCCTTCCAGATCGACGACGAATACCGGTTTGCCGGTGGCGCAGGCTTCCGACACCATGTTGACGGAATCACCGGTCACGACCACGGCGTCTGCAAGGCCCAACCAGCCAAGATAGGGGTTTGCCCCCGTGCCATCGTGCCAGAGGTACGGCAGCCCGCTCAGCAACCCGCGCAGCCGCTCCCCCAGGGCAGGGTCCGTGCGGCGTGATGGTGTGATCAGCAGTGCCGCACCGTTGTCAGCGGCGATCTGGCGCAGCTGGCCACCCAGTCGATCGATGACGGTTTCGGTCATGCGGAAGACACTGTTGTCGCCGCCCAGGGAAACCATGATTCGGGGCTGCGGCAGGGCATCGACAGACGCGCGAAACCGTTCGGCCTCCTCAGCCAGTTTCGCAGGACTGACACGACCGAGCGCACCATGCGTCTCGACGACGTTGGGGCCGGTCAACCGGTCATGCAGCGGCGCGGCAATCAGGTCGAAGCGACTGACGGAGACTTTCGGATTCTGGATCTGCACGCAGAATGTCCTGCCGCCTGACAGCCGGCGGATCGCCATGGCCGGGGCCACGGCCTGGCGACCGGTGGCGATCAGCAGGTCGGGCCAGGGCGGGGCGAGCGCATCAGAGCCGGGACCAAGCGCGGACAGGGGCGCGAACCAGAGGTGTGGCGGCAGGCTGCGCCAGGGCTGACGGATCACCAGGTGCCGGATTGATGGCGTGGTGCCCAGGGCTTCAGCCAGGCCGACACACTGGTTCTGCATGCCTGGCTTGCCATCCGTCACCACCCAGGTCTCGAGATCACTCAGGTCCATCACCGCCACCCGCAGGAAAGGAAACGCCGGAACCAGCATGGCTGGCCCCGGCGCTTGTCCGATGCTGTTGCACCGGGATCGTCATCGAAGAAAGGATCGAAGGGGTAACCCTTACGAGTCCTTCTCTTCTTCTGCTTCTTCCACCTTTTCGCCACCTTCCATGCGGGCCTTGAGGGCCGCACCGAGGATGTCGCCGAGGCTCGCGCCGGAATCGGAGGAGCCGAAGTTGGCAACGGCTTCCTTCTCTTCCGCAAACTCCAGTGCCTTCACCGACAGGTTCACCCGGCGGGTCTTGTTGTCGACACTGATGATGTTCGCATCGATCTTGTCGCCAACCGCATAACGGTCGGGACGCTGCTCGGAGCGATCACGGCTGAGGTCGTTCTTGCGGATGAAGCCTGGCAGACCGGTCGAGGTTTCGACCTCCAGCCCGGCTTCCATGACCCGCACGACGGAACAGGTGACGGTTTCGCCACGCTTCATCGCCTTGGCATCGGCAAACGGATCATTGTCGATCTGCTTGACGCCCAGGCTGATGCGTTCCTTGTCGATATCCACATCCAGAACCACGGCACGGACCATGTCGCCCTTGTCGTAGTCGTTCATGGCCTGCTCGCCCGGGATGTCCCAGGAAAGGTCGGACATGTGGACCATACCGTCGATGTCTTCTTCCAGACCAACGAACAGACCGAATTCGGTCTTGTTCTTGATCTCGCCCTCGACGATCGTGCCCTTCGGATGGCTGGCTGCGAAGGCATCCCACGGATTGTCCATGGTCTGCTTCAGGCCAAGGCTGATACGGCGCTTGTCCGGATCGACTTCCAGCACCTGCACGGAAACTTCCTGGCTGGTGGAAACGATCTTGCCCGGATGGATGTTCTTCTTGGTCCAGGACATCTCGGAGATGTGGATCAGACCTTCGACACCCGGCTCCAGCTCCACGAACGCACCATAGTCGGTGATGTTCGTGACACGACCGTCGAAACGGACGCTGACCGGATACTTCGCCGCAACACCATCCCACGGATCCGCCTGCAACTGCTTCATGCCAAGGCTGATACGCTGGGTTTCCTTGTTCACCTTGATGACCTGGACCTTGATGGTCTCACCGATCGTCAGCACCTCACTCGGGTGGTTGACGCGGCGCCAGGAAATGTCGGTGACATGCAGCAGACCGTCGATACCGCCCAGGTCAACGAACGCACCATAATCGGTGATGTTCTTGACCACACCGTCGCAGACCATGCCTTCTTCAAGGCGCTGGATGAGCTCGCTGCGGGCTTCGGCGCGGGTCTCTTCGAGAACTGCACGACGGGACACCACGATGTTGCCACGGCGGCGGTCCATCTTCAGGATCTGGAACGGCTGCGGCGTGCCCATCAGGGGCGTGACGTCGCGGATCGGGCGAATGTCGACCTGGCTGCCGGGCAGGAAGGCCACGGCACCGGACAGATCCACCGTGAAGCCACCCTTGACGCGACCGAAGATCATGCCTTCGACGCGTTCATTGACCTCGTAGGATTTCTCCAGCTTGGCCCAGGCTTCCTCGCGGCGTGCCTTGTCGCGGCTGATCACGGCCTCATGCAGGCCGTTCTCGATCCGCTCCAGGTAGACTTCGACTTCGTCGCCGACCTTGACCTCGGCCGCGCGGCCACCGACCTGGAATTCCTTCATCGGAATCCGGCCTTCGGTCTTCAGGCCAACGTCGACCACAACAAAGTCGTGTTCAACTGCCAGAATTGTTCCGCGTACAACGGAACCTTCGAGGTTGCCCTCGGAGCCATAGGTTTCATCCAGGAGGGCGGCAAAGTCCTCCCGGCCCGGGAACTGCTCAACAGCCCCGACGGATACGTCGCTCATTCAGTGATTTCCTTTCTCGCGGCCCGTCGTTTGGATTTGCCAGTTGCCTGGCTACGAGTGGGCCGTTCGCACTCTGCGGCAAGATCGAGCAGGCTTTACGCCTGACGCGCCAACCGCGCCGTAACCAACTTACGGGCTGCGAAGAACGCGGCCTCTATATCCAATTCGGTGGTATCGAGCAAGTCCGCATCTGCAGCGGGCTTCAAAGGCGCTGCCGCGCGGTGGCTGTCGCGATGGTCCCTGGCGCGCAGATCCTCCAGTACGGTTTCCAGCGCAATGTCCTCACCGCGCGCCAGCAGTTCGGCATGACGTCGCGCGCCCCGGGCCGCGGTCGTGGCGGTGATGAACAGCTTCGCCGTGGCCTTCGGGCAGACCACAGTGCCGATGTCGCGCCCGTCCAGCACGGCACCCGGTGCATCGCCCGGCGGGTCGGCGGCGAATGCCTGCTGGAACGCGAAAAGGGCGTCGCGGACAGGTTGCAAGGCGGCCACCTTCGACGCCATGTTGCCGGTTGCCTCTTCACGCAGGCCGGGGTCTTTCAGGTCGGTCGCCGTGATCCCGCCTGCTGCGGCCACGGCTGCAGTCACGTCCTCGCCATCGCTGCCGGACCGGATCAGACGCAGCGCGGTCGCGCGATAGAGCCCGCCGGTATCGAGATAGGCAAAGCCCAGTTCAGCGGCCAGACGGCGGGCCAGTGTGCCCTTGCCGGATGCGGTCGGACCATCCACGGCGATGACTGGTTTCAAGCGCGCTCTCCTGCTTCGTTGCCAGTCACGCGCGCCTGCTGCATCTCGCTGCGGCGGACCTTGCCGGCATCATCACGCAGCGGTTCGTCAACGAATTCGAAACTGCGCGGGATCTTGTAGCGGACCAGTCGCTCGGCCAGGAACACCACCAGGGCATCCTGTCCGCAGCCGCCCGGTGCATCGACGATCGCGTGGATACGGCTGCCGAGATCCTCGTCCGGCAGGCCGATCACCACGGATGACCGCACGCCGGGGAACTGATCGATCGCCGCTTCGACTTCTGCCGGGTAGATGTTGGCACCACCGGACAGGATCATGTCCTTGCGCCGGTCGGTCAGATACAGGTAGCCGTCGGCATCGACATATCCCATGTCGCCCAGGCTCTCCCAACCACCGTCGATGGCTTTGCTCTCCGCACCGAGATAGTGATACGTGCTGCCGCGCCCTGTATCCGGGCGCAGGAAGACTTCGCCCACTTCCCCCGGGTCGCAGTCGGTGCCGTCTTCGCGGACGACACGCATGGATGACCCCTCACGCAAGCGCCCGACGGAACCCTTACGCTGCATCGATTCATGGCCGGTGATCCAGGTCACCCCGGTGCTTTCCGTGCCGCCCATCAGTTCATAGATGCGGTCGGGTCCCAGCCATTCGATGAACGCATCCTTCAGCCAGACCGGGCAGGGGGCAGCCAGATGCAGCAGCACCCGCAGGCTGGACAGGTCGTAGCGGGTGCGCACGGTCTCATCCAGCCGCCAGATCCGCTGCATCATGGTCGGTACCATCATCATCCAGTGGATGCGGTACTGTTCGATCAGGGCCAGCGTCTGCTCGGCATCGAAGCGGTCGGTCACCACCACATGCGCCCGCTTCAGCAGGGCCTGGACGGCAAAGATGAACGGCGCGTTGTGGTACAGCGGCCCGACCACCAGGTGATTGTCGTGGTTCTGCTGCAGTACCCAGCTGTTGTCGCCGCCCGCCAGCAGCCCGGTTTCATGGTCCCAGAGCGGCGGGGCG
Source organism: Minwuia sp. (assembly GCA_029210175.1). Taxonomy (GTDB): domain Bacteria; phylum Pseudomonadota; class Alphaproteobacteria; order Minwuiales; family Minwuiaceae; genus Minwuia. The sequence continues at coordinate 132,769 of JARGPL010000037.1, forward strand.
GCGGCAACGATCAGCTTTGGCCGACCTGTGCTGCCGCCGGAAGTCGGTGCCTTCCAGTGGTCGGCCACCACGTCCGGCAGATCGCTGGCGTCGATGCTGTCATCGGGCATGAAGCCGGCGGGCAGGGTCGCGGCACCATTCGGCGCGGGATCACTGGTGCCGACGACCAGCGCAGATTGCGCCAGGTCGATGATGGCATCGCGTTCGATCTTCGGCAGGCGGTTGGACACGGGTTGCGGAATGCCGCCCGCTTTCCAGATCGCGAAGGCGGCGGCAAGGAACTCGGCCCCGTTCGGCAGCGCAATCGTCACCATGTCATTGCGCTTCACGCCCAGATCGACATAGGTCCGCGCCAGCCGGTTGGTCCAGCGGTTGAATTCGGACGCCGTCCAGTGCCGATCGTTGTGTGTGACCAGCGGCGCATCCGGCTCCTCAGCCGCCCAACGCGCCAGGTTGGCTCCGAATGACAGTTCAACCATGGCTCAAACCCCTCCCCAGGAACGTCCCCGAACCTAGGCTGCCGGGGTTTTGATAGGCAATGGCAAACAGGGTAAGAATGCACAGGCGATGATGACCCCAAATCCTGTGCTGTGTAATCTTGCCTTGTACCTGCCTTGGACGAATGTACCAGGCAGACAGAAAGGCTCGACACAATGGAACGGCATCATAATTCGTCAATCGAAGAAGAAAATGGCCCGCTGTCCGGAGCGTGAGGGGGCACGTCCTTGACAGCGGGCCGGGGGGTGTCAAACCGGCCAGGCTGATCATGGTCCCGGCGAGATCGGGTCGCAGGAGGGAGTGAGGGTCCCGCCGGAACGCATGAGGCCTTGAGTGGCCGGTTCGGGGCAGTCTTTCGTCAACCACTGGCGGAGGGGGACGCCATATGCGCGGTTGCGTCGGGACTGCCCGTCCCTGACACCTGATATGTGGATGGCCCAACCGCCCGCCAAGGGGTGCAATTGGGGCCATTTGAGGGCACACACAAAGGTGAAACGACCGTCACACCGTCTGGTTCCGGCGTTTTGACGGCTGAAGATCGAGAGGGGAAGATTTGCGCCGCCGTGGAAGGCGGCTATAACGTTCTTTATGAACACAAATTCGAACAACCGGGCCCGCGTCGGCCTTTTCGTGACCTGCCTGGTCGATCTGTATCGGCCGACGGTTGGTTTTGCCGCCGTGAAGTTGCTGCTGGATGCCGGATGCACGGTCGAAGTGCCTGAAAGCCAGACCTGCTGTGGTCAGCCGGCCTATAGTTCAGGGGATCGGGCCGATACCAAGGCCATTGCCCGCAACACGATCGCGGCGTTTCAGGACTTCGATTACGTCGTCGCGCCGTCCGGTTCCTGCGCGGCCATGCTGAAACATCACTATCCGAAATTGTTCGAGGGCGATGCGGATTGGGAATTGCGCGCCAAGGACCTGGCCGCCCGTACCCACGAACTGCTGTCGTTCCTGACGGACGTGGCAGGTGTCACGAACGTTGATGTGTCATGGGACGGCAAGGTGACCTACCACGACAGCTGTTCGGGCCTGCGGGAACTGAAGGTCAAGGAACAGCCTCGTCGCCTGCTGAGTGCGGTCGAGGGGCTGACCCTGACCGAACTGCCGACGGCGGAGACCTGTTGCGGTTTCGGCGGCACGTTCTGCATCAAGTACGCAGATGTCTCTGTCGAGATGGTGACACGCAAGGCCGAGGATATTCGCGGAACCGACGCGGACATGTTGCTTGCGGGAGACATGGGCTGCCTGCTGAACATGGCGGGACGGTTGAAGCGGGAAGGGTCGGAGATCGAGGTGCGGCACGTGGCCGAGGTCCTGGCAGGCATGACTGGTCGCCCGTCAATCGGCGAAGCGGAGCAGAACTGATGCAGTCGGAGGCACACAACTTCAAGACCGCGGCCAAGGGCGCGATCGCTGACGTGAACCTGCAGCAGGCGCTGGGCAATCTGGAAACCGGCTTTGTCGCGGCGCGAGCACGGGCAGCGGCGGGGCTGGATGAATTCGAGGCCATGCGTGACGCGGCGGTGGAGCTGAAGAACCACATCCTGGCCAATCTGGATTACTACCTCGCCCGGTTCGAGGAGCGGGTGGTCGCACAGGGTGGCACCGTGCATTTCTGCGCCACGGCTGAGGAAGCGCGCCAGACCATTCTTGACCTCTGTCGTGCCAATGGTGCGAAGACCGTCACCAAGGGCAAGTCGATGGTGGCGGAGGAAATCGCACTCAATCCGTTCCTGGAAGCCAATGGCATCGACCCCATCGAGACGGATCTGGGGGAGTACATAATCCAGCTGGCGGAGGAACCGCCGAGCCACATCATCGGCCCGGCGGTGCACAAGACAAAGGATCAGGTGTCGGATCTGTTCCATGAACACCATGGCAAGTACGGCAAGACCGAGCGGCTGACGGAGCCGGAGGATCTGGTGAACGAGGCGCGGGAGATCCTGCGCCAGAAGTATTTCGACGCCGACGTCGGGATCACCGGAGCGAATTTCCTGATTGCAGAGACCGGATCGACGATCATCGTCACCAATGAAGGCAACGGTGACCTGACCCAGATGCTGACCCCGGCGCATGTCGTCATCTCGTCCATCGACAAGGTCGTGCCGACACTGGAAGACGTCTCTACGATCCTGCGGGTGCTGGCCCGGTCCGCCACGGGGCAGGAGATGTCGGCCTACACGACGCTTTCCACGGGGCCGAAACGCGACGGGGATCTGGATGGCCCCGGCGAATTTCACGTGGTGCTGCTGGACAATGGTCGATCCGACCTGCTGGGCACCAACAAGCAGGACATGCTGCGCTGCATCCGCTGTGGCGCCTGCATGAACCATTGCCCGGTCTATCTGGCCGTTGGCGGTCATACCTATGGCTGGGTCTATCCCGGCCCGATCGGGGCAGCGCTTGATCCCCATTTCCTGGGGATCGAGGAAGCGCATCACCTGCCTGGCGCATCCACGTTCTGCGGACGCTGTCAGGAAGTCTGCCCGATGCGCATTCCGCTGCCGGAAATCATGCGGCACTGGCGCGAAGAAGCCTTCGAGAAAAAGGTCGGCGCAACGCCGGAGCGTCTGGGCATCCGTGCCTGGGCCTTCTTTGCCCGGCGACCGCGTCTCTATCGTCTTGCCACCCGTCTGGCGATGCGGGTACTCGGCCGCGCCGGCAGTGTGCGGGGCGGGCGTTTCGAAAGTCTGCCGCTGGCATCCGGCTGGACCCGGGGGCGCGACATGCCCGCACCTGAGGGGCGCACCTTCATCGACCGCTGGACGGCTGGCGAACGCTGATGACAGTCGACAGTGATGCCGAACTGCTGAACTGGATGCGTGACGCGCTGCGGACCGGCGGCATGCGGCTGCATGTCAATTACCGCAAGGCGCGGCGCAACCGCGATTTCCATCTGGCGCTGGTCAATCGGGTCGGGGCCAATGCGGTGCGTATCCGCGATTTCTTCCTCTACGGCTCCTTCGCGCTGCTGCTGGTCTGGTTCGGTATCGCGGAGGCGCTGGATCTGAACGCGATCATGGTACCTGTCGCAGGTTCCGAGATGTCAGCCGGGTCGGTCAGCTTCTTCGCCCTGCTGCTCGTGCTGGTACTTGCCGGGCGGCGCTATGTGCGCCCGTTGCAAGGTCGGATCCTGCATGAAGTGGCGCTGGGAAATGTGGAGATATTCGACAATCTCTGGCGCTCCGGCACCGTGGCCCTGATGGCCATGGCCGGGCGGGACCGCCTGTGTTCCTCACCCAAGGGTGACTGGCGCGCCTTCGCCCGCCGTTTGCAGGCCGGTCTTGATGCGGATGGCAGTCCCCTCAACTGAGGTGCTGCTGCAGGCGGTCCGCACCGCTTCCTGCCTCACCATTTCTCGGCGTAGGGCCTGACGTCCAGTTCATGGGTCCAGGCATCGCGTGTCTGCCGGTGGAGGTACCAGTACGCCTCACCGATGCTGTCGGGGTTCATCAGCGTATCGGCGGGCAGGGTGTCCGGGTCGACACCGGCCTGGCGCTGACGGTCCCGGACGAATTCCGTATCCACGCCAGCGTCGATGACCAGATGTGCCACGTGGATGTTCTGCGGCCCCAGTTCGCGCGCCATGGACTGGGCCAGACCGCGCAGGGCGAACTTGCCGGACGCGAAGGCAGCAAAGCCCGCACTGCCCTTCATGGATGCCGTGGCACCGGTGAAGAAGATCGAGCCGGACTGGCGCCCGACCATGTACTTTGCCGCTTCCCGTCCTGACAGGAAAGCGCCGTAGGCACACATTTCCCAGACCTTGCGGAACACGCGCTCGGTCGTTTCCAGAATTGGGAATCGCACGTTGCCGCCGACGTTGAAGATGCAGATTTCGATAGGGCCAATGTCGCGTTCCACCATGGCGAACATCTCGGTCGCGGTTTCTTCCTTCCTGGCATCCCAACTGAAGCCCTGGGCGGAGCCGCCTTCGGCTTCGATCTCGGCAACCAGCGGGGCAAACATCTCGCCACGACGACGGCCCATGACCACATGGAAGCCCCCTTTTGCGAAGCGTTTGGCAATCGCGGCGCCGATGTAGTCACCAGCACCGATGATCAGGCAGACGGGTTTCCCGGTCATTCACTTTCCCCTGAAAACGGGCGGTCGCTTCTCGACAAAGGCCTTGACCGCTTCGCGATGATCCTCGGTCTGGGCGACCCGCACCAGGCGGTCGGCTTCCCAATCCAGGCAGGTCCGGAAATCAGCCTGCGTGGCGCGATTGATGTTCTGTTTCATGTAACGGATGGCAAGTGGTGGGCCGTTGGCGATCTGGCAGGCGAAATCCCGGGTGCGGTCTTGCAGATCGTCATCGGCAACAACCTCGTTCAGCATACCCAGCGCCAGCGCCTCCGCCGCTTGCACGCGACGGCCACTGAAATAGATCTCCTTGGTCTTCGCCGGGCCGACAAGCTGGGTCAGTTGCCAGGACCCGCCGTAGTCACCAGACAGGCCGATGGCACCAAAGCCCGGCGCGAAGAACGCGCTCTCTGCCGCGATCCGCATGTCGCAGGCGAGGGCGATCGACATGCCAGCGCCTGCGGCTGCGCCAGGCAGGGCCGCGATTGTGGGTTTGGGCATTTCGAAAAGTCGGAGGGTCAGGGTCTGCTGGCGATGCTGCAGTTCCCGGATGCGGTCATCGACGGACTGGTCTGTGGATGCACGACCCGTTCCCATGCCCTTGACGTCGCCGCCGGCGCAGAACGCCTTGCCGATGCCGGTCAGGACAATGACCCGCACATCCGCGTCCGCCTCCAGCGTCAGCAGGATGGCACGCAATGCCGGGGTGACAATGTCGCCCAGCGCGTTGCGCCGTTCCGGGCGGTTGAATGACACGGTCGCGACGTGATCCTGCACGTCGCAGAGAAGTTGTTCCGTACCCGTATCAACCGCCCGTCCCATCAGGCGGACTCCGCAGCCTTGAATGCGGGGCGTGCCTCGAGCCGGTCGGCATAGGCCGTCAGGTTGGGGCAGTTGCCGAAGTCCGCGCCCAGGCGTCGCGACATCATGACGGCATGTCCGGTGATGGTATCGGCAACCGTGAAATCACCCGCCATGAAATCGCGCCCTTCCATGTGGGCCTCAGCTGCACCGAGGGTGCGGTTGAGCAGCTTCAGGGCGCGCTTCGCATTGTCTTCGTTGCGGCGGTCCGGCGGCAGCAGGATGGTCTCGACCACATAGTTGTTGATCGGCGGCATGATCATGCCCTCGGCGTAATGCAGCCACTGCAGGTACATGGCGAAGTTTGCGGCCTCAGGACCTGGCGTCAGTTCGGGCGCGTACCGGGCACCGATGTACTGCGCGATTGCCGTGCTCTCCGAAATCGTGACGTCGCCGTCGATCAGGGTCGGCACACGACCGTTCGGGTTGATTCTGGCATATTCGGGGCCACGCATTTCCTTCTGGCCCAGCGTGAAACGTTCCAGCTCATAGGGCTGGCCGATCTCCTCCAGCAGCCAGACCGTGCGAACGGCGCGGGAGTTCGGGGCGAAATAGACCTTCATCATGGTCCCCTCCATTGATTACTGGGCCGCGATGAACGGAGCAGCAGCCTGTCCACTGCGTCGTCACCCGCCCCAAGAGACGCGCGTTGGCGCGCGCCATTCCTCAGTCCCTGGGGCGTTGCGGCCCCTACGCCTCGCCCGTGAGCATCTTTGGCGCGCTGTAGCGATGGAAACCCTGGTACGGCGTTGACCGGTCATGATCCGGTATGGTCCAGTCCTGCCGGATCGACAGGCTCGCGCCATGCACATAGTAGCTGGTGCCGGTGACATAGGACGCCCCCTCCGACAGCAGGAAGCAGATGACCGACGACACCTCGGATTCCGTGCCCATGCGCTTCATCGGCATCTTCTTCATGTTCTGGCGGAATTTTTCCTGCATGGCCGGGTTGTAGGTATCCATGCCTGATGAGGCGATGTAGCCGGGCACGACCGAATTGATCCGCACACCTGACGGCGCCCATTCCACCGCGAGGGTCTCTGTCACGCTCATCATGCCTGACCGGGCGGCGCCGGTGTGCACCATGGCGGGGGTGCCGCTGGTCGGGTCGGCCACGATGTTGACGATGGCGCCGCCGTGATCGCGCATCCACTGGATGTAGCACTGGCGCGCGGCGGAGAAGCCGGACACCAGATTGTTGCGGACGACGGTCTCGAAACCCTTCTGGCTCATTTCCGCTGCCGGGCTGGTGAACTGGCCGCCAGCATTGTTGACCAGCCCGTCGACGCGCCCGGTGCGCGCGATGACGTCGGCCACCATGGCGGTCACCGCGTCCTCCTCGCGCAGATCGCAGGCGTGAGTGATGGCGGTGCCACCATCTTCCGCGATCTCGGCCGCGACCGCGTCCAGCTTTTCGATCCGTCGGCCGATGAGGGCCACCGTTGCCCCGAGCGAGGCCAGTTCATGCGCGGTGCAGCGTCCGATACCGGACCCGCCGCCGGTCACGATGATCGTCTGCCCGTCGAACAGACCGGTCCTGTAAATTGATCGATATCCCATGGTCGCCCGATACTCCCCAGCCGGATGTGATTTGCCTGCAACTGTCCGCGATAGGGCGGGTCTTGTCCATGCCGGGCGCTTGCATGAATGGCCAGCGTTGCCGTATCTGTGGTTGATGGTGGCGGTCACACTTCCATAACTGTCTGCTTGTATCCTCCGTTGGTTGAGGTCAGATAGTATTCGGCTGCAGGTTTCCGGGCGGCATGATTCGGACCGGAAAGAGACGCGGGCACGGCGGGGAGATTTTGCGGATGATTGCGAGAAACGGATTCCGTTCGGTCCTTTTGGCTGCAACACTGGCCAGTGCCACGGTCATGGCGGTTGCTCCTGTCGCGGCGCAGGACATTCGCGATCCCTACGAGGAAACCAACCGGGAAATCTTCCAGTTCAATCTGGGTCTGGACCGCGGGCTGATCCGCCCGGTGTCGCGCGGCTATCGCACCGTTGCCCCGAAGCCGTTTCGTGACGGCCTGTCGAATGCGCTCGAAAACCTGACCGAGCCGCAGACCCTGTTCAACAATATCCTGCAAGGCGATGCCGAGGCGGGGTGGAACACCTTCGTCCGGTTCATGATCAACACGACGGTCGGCCTGGGCGGGCTGTTCGACATCACCACAGCGGGCAATTTCGAACGCCGCAAGGAAGATTTCGGCCAGACACTGGCTGTCTGGGGGACCGATTCCGGCTCCTACATCATGCTGCCGCTTTTCGGGCCTTCGAGTGTGCGCGATACGGCGGGCAAGGTGGTCGATATCGTGACGGATCCTTTCGGTCTGGTATTCGGCTTCGTGCCTGCACTGTCGCGGACAGGTGCCGGGATCATCGACAATCGATCGGAAACGATCGAAGCATCTGAATCGCTGGAAGCGACGTCGATCGACCTCTACGCATCGATCCGCACGCTGCATTTCCAGAATCGCGAATACCAGATCCGCAATGGTGCGCCTGCGCCGCTTGACGATCTCTACCGAGATCTGGAATTGCAGAAGGACGTGGCCGTCCGCTTCCCCCGCGCCCAGAGCAACTGATCGAAACCCTGACGGTCGCGCGTTTCCGTCATTTGCGAAACGACAGTCAGCCTTCCTGGACCTTGCCGAAGACTTTCAGCAGGAATGCGTGATTGCGCGCAATCTCGTGCAGCTTGTCGAAACGTCCCGCCGCGCCGCCATGACCTGAGTCCATGTTGATCTGCAGCAGCAGAAGGCTGTCGTTGGCGCGCGTCGCGCGCAGCTTTGCAGCCCACTTGGCAGGCTCCCAATAGGTCACGCGCGGATCCGTCAGCCCACCGGTGATCAGCATGGCCGGATAGGCGATGGCCGCGACGTTGTCATAGGGGCTGTAGGACTTCATCAGGTCGTAGATGTCGCGGTTTGTTACCGGATTGCCCCATTCCGTCCACTCAGGTGGAGTGAGGGGCAGGCTGTCGTCCAGGATCGTGGTCAGGCAATCGACGAACGGAACTTCTGCCACGACGGCGCGCCAGAGATCCGGCGCCATGTTGGCGGCGGCCCCGACCAGCATTCCGCCCGCACTGCCGCCATGGATGGCGATGTTGCCAGAACCGGCAAGGCCCTGATCCACCAGCGATCGACCGGCCGCGACGAAATCCGTGAAGGTGTTGCGCTTGTTCAGCAACTTGCCGTCGGTGTACCAGTGATAACCCTTTTCCATGCCACCGCGGATATGGGCGATGACATAGGTGAAGCCCCGGTTCACCAGGCTCAGGCGGTGCGGGCTGAAGCTTGCTGGCATCGACATGCCATAGGACCCGTAGCCATACAGCAGCAACGGTGTGTCCGCGCCCGGCGGGGTTTGCCTGTGGTGCAGCAGGGTCAGCGGAATCTCCATGCCATCATCCGCGACAGCCTGCAAACGGCGTACGACATAATCGGCCGCGTCATGGCCCGACGGGATCTCCTGCGTTTTCACCAGCACTCTCTGGCGCGTGCGCATGTTGTAGTCGAAGGTCTGTTCCGGCGTGGTGGGAGAGGAATAAGAAAAGCGAACGGTGTCGGAGACATATTCACCCCCGGCGATACCGATGCTGTAGGCTTCCTCATCGAACGCGATGCTGTGCTGTTCGCCACTGGCCGTGTCGGTCACGACAATGCGAGGCAGGGCGTTCACGGTTTCCAGGTGGACAAGCCAGTTGCTGAACGCGCGCACGGCCCGCAGCAGCCGACCATCCCGGGCCGGGACGATATCTGTCCAGTGCGCCTCATCAGCCTGATCAATTGGCGTGGTCATCAGCTTGTAGTCGATGGCGCCTTCACGGTTGGTGCGGATGATGAAGCGGTCAGCCTGGTCGGTGACGTCATAGTCATGGCCGTCACGACGGGCTGCGATCAGGCGCGGCTCCATCGTTGACAGGTCGGTGGGCAGGACCCGGACCTCCGTCATCTCGGATGCGCTGGATGTGATGTAGAGGAACCGGCGGCTCTCCCCATTGTCGATACCCAGATAGTAGCCGCTGTCCGGTTCCCGATAGATCAGGTCATCGCTGTCCACCGGGCTGCCCAGGCGATGGCAGAACGCGCTGTCAGGGCGCAGGTCGTCATTCAGCCTCGTGTAGAAATAGTGCGTGCTGTCCGCGGCCCAGACCACTTCGCCACTGGTGCCAGCCGGTCCGGTTTCCACGATGTCACCGGACGCGATGTCGATGATCTGCATGCCGTAGAGCTCCGAGCCTTTTGTATCGCAGGAAACGGCAAGCAGCTTGTGGTCGGGTGAGGGTCGCAACGCCCCCAGGCGAAAGAATGCGTGCCCTTCTGCCATGCTGTCACCATCCAGCAGGACCTCGGTTTCGCCGCCGGCCCTTGGCATCCGGCAATACTGCGGATGTTCCGCCCCGGGCTGGTAGCGCATGTAGTACGCGAAGGGGCCATCCGGCGCCGGGACACTGGAATCGTCCTGCTTCAAACGCCCCTTCAGTTCTCCGAACAGGGTTGCGCGCAGATCGCTGACATCAGCCAGCTGGGCGTCGGCATAGGCATTTTCGGCCTCGAGATAGGCGCGAATGTCCGGGTCGAGAACCGCAGGATCGCGCATGACTTCGCGCCAGTTCTCGTCGCGCAGCCAGTACCAGGGATCTTCGCGGGTGTCGCCATGCGCTGTCAGGGCGCGCGGTCGCAACGCAGCGACCGGGGCAGCCGGGGTGTCGGTAAGGATTGGATCGGTCATGCGGATGGCTCCACCAGGCAAGGCGAGGGACAGGGGCAACCGCTGATCGTTATCACATCATCAGATTCGAACCAGCGACTGCATCAGGCGTGGTACCCAGCCGGTGAAATTGAGCGGCGCATCGGTGGCAATGACACAGATGCAGTCCGTCGCGGCATCCGACACGGGCTGATGCGACACTTCCGGGTCCAGGTCTGCGACGTCACCGGGCATGAAGCGTCCGATTTCATCGGTGTAGGAGCCGGAGACGATCATCGTCATCTCATGGCCGCCATGGCTGTGATGGGGCACTGCGCGACCGGGGGAGATCCGCAGCAGTCGCACGGCCTCCTCGCCCTCACCCAGACGGGCCTGGCGGATACCAGGACCGACAGGCCACCAGCGCAGGCTGTCGATATTCTCCGGCAGCAGGTCACCCAGCGGCGCGGGCAGGCCGTGGTGGCCGCAGTGCCGAACAGTCTTCTCCGGCTGTACCGGTATGGCATTGTCGATCCGCGCCAGGACAAGGTCCAGCGCCGACGCACTCATTGCCACCTGTTCCACGTCGCTCAACAGCGCGCCGCCGATCTTCTCGGCATTCTCCGTCCGGGCGCGGCACGAGGGGCAGAGACCAAGGTGGGTCGCCACGATTGTCGAAAGTGCGGTGGACAGCCCGCCTGACGCATAGGTCAACAGGGTCGCCTCGTTCGGGTGATGACGTATCATCATCTCTCATCTCCCAGAGCTGAACGTATCTTGCGGAATGACAGCCTCAACCGCGACTTCACGGTGCCCAGCGGCAGGGCGAGTTGCGCCGCGATTTCCGAATGGGTCATGCTGTCGAAGAACGACAGCCTGATGATCTCGGCCTGTTCCGGCGGCAGGTGCTTCAGGGCAGCGCGCACGCGCACCTGATCTTCGTTCGCCTGCGTGAAATCCTCACCACTGATCGGCGGATCCGGCTGAAACATGGGGTCTTCCGGATCAGGTGCCGGACGGTTGATCCTGCGCATGATGTCGATCCGCTTGTTGCGGGCTATCGTGAATATCCAGGTGGATGCGCCGGCCTTGGCCGGATTGAACTGGCCAGCCTTGGTCCAGACAGTCACCATGGTTTCCTGCACGATCTCCTCGGCCAGTTCCTCATTGGCCCCCGACTTGATCATGAAGCCCTTGATGCGCGGTGCGAAATGGCTGAACAGCTCGCGAAACGCGACCCGGCTCTGTGACCCGGCGACACGCGCCAGAAGGTCGTTGAGCTCACTGATCGACAGCGCTGCAGACTGCACCATTCCAATATCAGAAGATTTTGCCAAGTTTGCCCTCATGAACATCACTACGTGCGATGGTTTTGATCGGATCACCGGCACAGGCCAGTGATGCGCGATGTCGAAATCCGCTGTCTGTCAATGTCCGCCTGTCGGATGTGTCCCAGGGATCGTGATACCCCTCGGCATGGATCAGTCCCGAGCTGTGATCCACCGGGTCCCTGCTGGCGTAGCGTAAGGTGAATGACCACTGTTCGGCAAGCGGACAGCTGGCGGCAGACAACCATTGCGGTAGCAGGATTTCAATGCGATCTCACGGAATGAGCGGGCGAAACATTGCGGTCATCGGATCCGGCATCGCCGGCATGTCTGCCGCGTGGCTGCTGTCCCAGAAGCATCGGGTGACGATTTATGATCGCGCCGAACACATCGGCGGTCACGCGAACACGGTCGATGTGGATCCGGGCGACGGCACCATTCCGGTTGATACGGGGTTCATCGTCTTCAACGACAGGAACTACCCGAACCTGAATGCCCTTTTCGCGCATCTGGATGTGCCTGTAGCCGAGTCGGACATGTCATTTTCGGTATCGTCCGACAATGGACGGTTCGAGTATGGCGGTGCCTCCCTTTCCCTGCTTTTCGGTCAGCGACGCAATCTCCTGCGCCCTGATTTCTGGCGTATGCTGCTGGATATCCGGCGCTTCTATGCGGAAGCCAGTGCATCGTTCGAGGACGTGCCGGAGCAGATGACGTTGCGGGAATACCTGGGGCGACATCGGCTCGGTCGCGCATTCGTCAGTGATCACCTGCTGCCCATGACTGCGGCCATCTGGTCGACCCCGGCAGAGCACATGCTGGACTACCCGGCTCAGAGCCTGCTTCGGTTCCTTGACAATCACGGTCTGCTGGGCCTGAGCAATCGCCCGCAGTGGTCCACGGTGCGGGGCGGCAGTCGTGAATATGTACAGCGCCTGACGGCCGGCTTTCGGGACCGCATCCGCCTGAACACGGCGGTCGAGGCCGTGACCCGCCTGCCGCTTGGCGTCAGGGTCGAGGATCGGCAGGGTGGCGTGGAAGAATTCGATGAGGTCGTTTTCGCCTGTCACGCCGACGAGGCACTGGCGCTGCTGAAGGATTCGGACGGTGCCGAACAGCGCATGCTCGGTGCTTTCCGCTATCAGAAGAATGTCGCGATGCTGCATACCGACCGTGCCCTGATGCCCCGTCGACGGCGCGTCTGGGCGAGCTGGAACTACCTTGCCCGGCCCGCATCAGCCAATGGCGATGCGCAGCAGCTATGTGTCAGTTACTGGATGAACCGGTTGCAGCCGCTGGACACCCGGCACGATCTGTTCGTCACGCTGAACCCGATGGAGCAGCCTGCGGAAGGCACGATCCTGCGTTCCGTGCCCTATGATCATCCGGTGTTCGATGCCGCCGCAATTCGCATGCGCAGGCTGATGTGGAATATCCAGGGGCACCGTCGCACCTGGTTCTGCGGCAGCTATCTGGGAGACGGGTTTCATGAGGACGGTGTCCAGGCGGGCCTGGCGGTGGCCGAGGCGCTTGGCGGTGTCCGGCGCCCCTGGGACGTGCCGCGGGAATCAGGTCGTCTGCATCTGCCGAACGGCTGGCCGGAACTGATGAATGCCCCAAGGCAGGCCGCATGACCCTCGTCCCGACAGCGGAAGAGCGACCGGCGGGCAGCATCTATGCCGGGCACGTGGTGCATGTGCGCCACCGCCCGAAGCGCCATCGCCTCAGCTATCGGGTCTTCACGCTGGGTCTCGACATCGACCGGCTCGACGAACTGGATCGCGACTTGCGCCTGTTCGGCAACGAAAGGGCGGCGGTGCTTTCGTTGCGGGCTGCAGATCATGGTCCGAAGGATGGTGGAACTGGCCTGCGTCCCTGGGTGGAGGGGCTGTTGCGCGATATTGGCCTGGACGCGCCGGTGACGATCGAGATGCTCACCTACCCGCGTCTGTTCGGCTATGTGTTCAATCCTCTGACGGTCTATTTCTGCCGCGACGCTGACCGGTTGCTGCACGCAATTGTCTATGAAGTTCACAATACGTTTGGCGACCGCCATGCCTACGCCATTCCCGTTCAGCCGGGAGAGACCGAAAGCCTGGTGATGCAGCAGGCGGAGAAGCGTTTCTTCGTCTCGCCGTTTATCGAGAATGAGGGCAATTACCGGTTCCGCGTGCGCCCGCCAGAGGATGATGTCGCCGTTGTCATCCGCCACAGCACCGCTGAGGGGCCATTGCTGGACGCGAGTTTCACCGGCACCCGGCACCCGCTGACCGACCGCCAGATCCTCGCTACGGTCTTGCGCCACCCGCTGATGACCCACAAAGTCACATTCGGGATTCATTGGGAAGCGGCCCGGCTCTGGCTGAAAGGCATTCCGTTTCTTGGTCGGCCCGCCAGTTCCTGGCGCGCCTGATCCGTGTCTACCCGCTGGATGTTCAGGGAGTATCCATGACCACGATTGACCCTGTCGAGGGCCGTCGCGAGACAAGCGGCAGCGAAGCCGTGGAAGCCATGCTCGAAGAGCTGGGTACCCGCCACGGCACGGCTGTAACCCGGCGCGCAGGTGCCCTGCTCTGGGCCCCGCTGCTGAATGGCCTGCGCACTGCTGTCCGACATGGGCAGATCACGTTCCATCGCCCGGATGGCGGAACCCTGGTCGCCGGCATGGCAACGACCGAAGCGGAGGCTGCGGGCGCGCCGGTCGCGGTGGTCGTCCTGCATCGCTGGCGTGCGTTGCGGCGTCTGTTCACCGGCGGCGAGCTTGGTTTTGCCGAAGCCTATCTGGATGGCGACTGGTCGACCCCGGATCTCGCCGCGTTCTTCCGTCTGGTCCAGACCAATCGGGCGCGCCTGTCGGAAATGGCGCAGGGCCTTGCCGTTCGCCGGTCGCTGGATTTCCTGTTTCACCGGCGGCATGCCAACACCCGCGCAGGCAGCCAGCGCAACATTGCCTACCACTATGATATGGGCAACGATTTCTACAGCCGCTGGCTGGACCCGAGCATGACCTACTCATCGGCGATCTTTGCGGAGGATACCTGGTCCGAGAGCCTGAGGGACGCGCAGTTGCGCAAGTACCGCACGATCCTGGAGATGGCCGACATCAGGCAGGGTGACCGGGTTCTGGAAGTCGGGTGCGGCTGGGGCGGTTTCGCGGAAACGGCGGTGGCGGAGCGCGGTGCAGACGTCACCGGTATCACCCTGTCGCGCGAGCAGCTGGCCTTTGCCGAACAGCGCCTGCACGGGGCGGGGCATGCGGACAGCGCGCGCTTCGAACTGACCGACTATCGCGATACCAGCGATACCTACGACCGCATTGTCTCGATCGAGATGTTCGAGGCGGTAGGGGAAGAGAACTGGCCTGCCTATTTCAAGACGGTCCACGACAGGTTGCGGTCAGGCGGCGAGGCGGTCATCCAGGTGATCACGATCGACGAAAAGGCGTTTCCCCTCTATCGCAAGCGCGCCGATTTCATTCAGCGCTACATCTTTCCCGGCGGCATGTTGCCGTCGGCCACGGCGTTCCGTGATGCGGCCCGTTCGGCAGGCCTCACCCTGAAGGGCGAGAAGTTCTTCGGTCGCAGTTACGAGCGGACGTTGCGCATCTGGCAGGAAGCGTTCGAGAACGCCTGGCCGGAGATCAGCCAGATGTCCGCCTTCGATGAGCGGTTCCGGCGCATGTGGCGCTATTACCTTCTGTTCTGCGCCGAAGGCTTCCGGGATGGCTTGATCGATGTCGGCCTTTTCCACCTGAAACGGACCTGAATCAATAACGGCGCGCCTTGTGTCAGGCGCGCCGTCATGTTCGTCCGGAGGGGGCTGGCAGTTGCTGCACTGACAGCGACCTCCTGTTGCACTTATTCCTTGGTTTCTGCCGGGGCGGCATTGTCCGCCAGCGGCGAGCCGTCGATGTTCAGTTCCTCGATCTCGACGCCATCGCGCAGGCTGGTGATCATGTCACTGATGATCTTGCCAGTCATTTCCTGCTCCAGTTCCTGGCGCTTTTCCTCGAACGTCGGACGCGGCTGATCGCGGCGTTCCTCCACCTTGATGACATGCCAGCCAAAGCGGGTCTGCACCGGCTCTGCGCTGATTTCCTGCTCCGCCATCTTGAAGGCGGCATCGGCGAACGGCTTCACCATCTTCTCGGCTGAGAAGAACCCCAGATCACCTCCGGTCGGCGCAGACGGACCCTGCGATTTCGCCTTGGCGACCTCGGCAAAGTCGGCACCACCCTGCAGTTCGGCGATGACGGCCCTGGCCTCGTCTTCCGTCTTCAGCAGGATGTGGCGGGCGCGCAATTCCTGCTCAGCCGGATTGTCGACAAGGAAACGGGCATAATTGCTGCGCAGTGCTTCTTCGGTGATTTCCTGCTCCAGGCGGCCCAGCAGCAGATATTCCCGCATCTTGTTCTCGCGAAACTCCTCGACCTCGGCCTGCAGGCCCTTGTCATCGGCCATGCCGGCGGCCTTGGCGGCATCCAGCAGCAGCGCGTGGTTGACCGCACGCTTCACCAGCATCGGATACAGCGCTGAAATCGGCACCTGCTGATACTGTTCCGGCAGGTCCTGGATCATGGCCATCACCGACTCCAGGCGGATATCCTTGCCCTTGACCCGCGCCACGATCGGGTTCTGGTCCGCAATGTCCTGGGCAGTTGGTTCTGCCGTTGCTGCAGGTGCCGGTGTGGAGGAAGTGGTCTGCGCGAAAGCGGTCGGGGCGACGAGCGCCAGACCAAGCGCCAGGGCCAGGCCGTGGCGGAAGGGGTTCAGCATGAAAGCGTTCCTTTCGGATGGATGGCGTTCGATCGGGCCTGTCAGCCACTGACCAGTCAGAATTCGTGCCCCTGACATAAAGGCGCAGGCCGGTCGCTACAAGGTGATTGGATCACGTTCGGGCGCACAAAGCCGTGCAGGCGAAAGCGGTAAGGGCGTCATGCGCGCGGGGGCAGTCGGCGGACGGATGCGCGCACCGACGCATGGCCGCCCCGCCCCGCGTTGACACTGCCCCGCGCCCCGCCTATGTCACCCGGGTAATTCCCTGTCTGCTGCCCGGGCTTTCGCAACGCTTGTATCGGGCGCGTGGACGCTCTCTCGCATGAGGAACCAGCGCATGATTGGCGCCCTGGCCCGAAAGATATTCGGCACCCCGAACGACCGTCTGGTGAAGACCTATCTTGCGCGTGTTGGTCCCATCAACGCGCTGGAGCCTGAGGTCAGTGCCAGGAGCGATGACCAGTTGCGGGAACGGATCACCGAACTGAAGGCGGAAGTGGCCGCAGGCAAGACGCTGGACGAAGTGCTCAACGAAACCTTCGCCATCGTGCGGGAAGCCGCGAAGCGCACCCTGGGTCAGCGCCATTATGATGTGCAGATGGTCGGCGGCATGGTCCTGCATGAGGGCAATATCGCCGAGATGAAGACCGGCGAGGGCAAGACCATGGTCGCCACGCTGCCGGTGGTGCTGAACGCACTGTCGGGCAAGGGCGTGCACGTGGTCACGGTGAACGACTATCTGGCGCAGCGTGACAGCGCCTGGATGGGGGAGATCTACAACTTCCTCGGACTGACGGTTGGCTGCATCGTGCACGGCATGTCGGACCTGGAGCGTCGGGCCTCCTATCTGGCCGACGTGACCTATGCCACCAACAACGAACTGGGCTTCGATTACCTGCGCGACAACATGAAGTTCACGCGCGGTGAGATGGTGCACCGGCCCTTCAATTTCGCCATCGTCGACGAAGTTGACTCCATCCTGGTCGATGAAGCGCGCACACCGCTGATCATTTCCGGCCCGGCGGAGGGGTCATCCGACCTCTACATTTCCATCAACCCGCTGATCGCCGAATTGCAGGACGAGCATGTGGAGGTGGATGAGAAGACCCGGAGCGCTTCCCTGACCGACGAAGGTCAGGAGTACATGGAGACGCGCCTGACAGAGCTGGAGATGCTGCATTCACCCAGTCTGTACGACATGGAGAACGTGGCCATCGTTCACCACATCAATCAGGCGGTCCGCGCCCACAAGGTGTTCCAGCGCGATACCGACTACATCGTGCAGAACGACAAGGTCGTGATCATCGATGAGTTCACGGGCCGCATGATGGAAGGCCG